>CAVRAN010000004.1:0-70929 GCA_963719075.1 uncultured Verrucomicrobiae bacterium
GCTGAATCCGCGCGCCGAGCTTCCGCAATTTCCCGTCCATGTTTTCGTAGCCGCGGTCCAGATGATAAATGCGGTTCACCTGCGTCGCGCCCTTGGCCGCCAGTCCGGCGATCACCAGCGCCGCGCTCGCGCGCAAATCGCTCGCCATCACCGGCGCGCCGCTCAACGGCCTGCCGCCTTTCACGATCGCGCTCGGCCCTTCGATCTCAATGTCCGCGCCGAGCCGCGCCAGTTCGCTCACGTGCATGAAGCGCGATTCAAAAATCCGTTCGGTGATGATGCTGATGCCCGGCGCCAGCGCCAGCAGCGACATCATCTGCGCCTGCACATCCGTCGGAAAACCGGAATACGGCAGCGTCGTGACGTCCGCCGCGTTTCAATTTTTTTCCGCGCCGCACGATCAAATTCCGTCGCCGCTGCCGTTCGACGGAGACGCCCGCTTCGTTCAATTTGTCCAGCACCGCGCGCAAATGATCGGCGCGCGCGCCTCTTGATGGTCACTTCGCCATTCGTCGCGGCGGCGGCGATCGACAAAGGTCGCCGCTTCGATGCGGTCGGGAATGACTTCATGTTCCGCGCCGTGCAATTTTTTCACGCCGGTGATGGTGATGGTCGGGCTGCCCGCGCCGGAAATGTTCGCGCCCATCGCGTTCAGAAAATTCGCCAGGTCCACCACTTCCGGCTCGCACGCCGCGCTTTCAATGACCGTCACGCCTTCGGCCAGCGTCGCCGCCATCATCACGTTCGCCGTGCCCAGCACCGTCGGACCCGCGCGCCCGCCGAGAAACATCGACGCGCCGACCAGTTTTTTCGCCGTCGCATCAACGTAACCGCCCTCGATTTTGATTTTTGCGCCGAGCGCCTCAAAACCTTTCAGATGCAGATTGATGGGCCGCGCGCCGATGATGCAGCCGCCGGGCAGGGAAATCCGCGCCTTGTGCAACCGCGCCAGCAACGGCCCCGCGATGCAAATCGAACCGCGCATTTTGCGGACGAGATCGTAATCCGCGTAGCCTTTGATTTTTTTGGCGTGAACGGTCAGCGTGCCGTTTTCAAATTTCACCTGCGCGCCGAGCGATTCGAGAATTTGCGCCATGAACCGCGTGTCGCTCAAATCCGGCACGCCGCCGGATGACGCACGGTTCGTCCGTGAGCAGCGTCGCCGCCATGATGGGCAGCGCCGCGTTTTTGCTGCCGCTGATGGTCACTTCGCCGTGCAACGGCACGCCGCCTTTGATTAAAAAACTTTCCATGAAATTGTTTTGCCCAGATCGCGATCGCTGATTAAATTCGCGCGAATTCTGAAAATCGGTCATCGGATCGCGGTAATGTTTATGCGATTAAAATTCTGGCGCGCTGACTGTAATCTTCCTTCACCGCTTCGACAATCCACTTTTCATTTTCAAAAATTTTTTTTATCGCGTCCGCCTGGCCGTCGCCGAATTCCAGCATGATTTTTCCGTCCGGCTTTCAGAAACGGTTTCGCCTCCGCCGCCAGCATCCGGTAAAAATCCAGGCCGTCCGCGCCGCCATCCAGCGCCGCCGCGCGGATCAAAATCGCGGACTTCCGGATGGAGCGTTTCAATTTCCGCGGACGGAATGTAAGGCGGATTGCTGAGATCAAATCAAATTGTGAATCGGTCTGGCAAGCGCCGCAAAACCGTCGCCTTGCAAAAATTCAATCCGTTCCGCGACATTATTTTTCGCCGCGTTTTCTCTTGCCAGAGCCAGCGCGTCCGCCGAAATATCCGTCGCCACAATTTTTGCGTCCGGACATTTCGCCGCCAGCGCAATGGCGATGCAGCCGCTGCCGGTGCCGAAATCGAGAGCAGTTGACGAGTTGACGAGTTGAGCGAGCTGACGAGAAATTGCCAGCCGAGTTCGGCGAGCAATTCCGTTTCCGGTCGCGGCACGAGCGCGTGGCGATTGACGGCGATTTCATATCCGCAAAATGAAGTCGAGCCGACGATGTGCTGCAGCGGTTCGCGCTGGCCGCGGCGCTTGATGGATTCGCGCAACGCATCCGTTTCCGCCGGCGTAAGCACGCGGTCGAAATTCAGGTACAATTTCATGCGCGGCATTTTGAGCAGATGCGCGAGCAGCAATTCCGTTTGCAGGCGCGGCGATTCGACATCTTTTTTGGCGAGAAATTCCGTGCTTTTCTGAATCGCTTCGAGGACGGTCACGCGCGCAGTCTAACAAGAAGGATGCGGATTTCCAGCGCGTGATGAAAGCCGCTGCCGAGCACGATGGCCAGCGTCGGGCGCAGCGGCGAAATTTTTTTGAGTCGTGCGGCGGCGGTTTGTGGATTGGCTAATTTCATTTTATGATCAAATCAAACGCAGTAATTTCTAATTTTGTCAGGAAGAGCAATTGAATAGCAAATCGCTTCACAAAGCATTTGCAGGGAATCTTCAAAATTTTCTTCCGTAATAAAATCCCAATCTCCAAAACCAAACCCAAGTGCCCGATCAAATGAAAAACGGTTTTGTGAATATTTATTTTCAAATTCCGGCAAAGCTACATGGTAACGTAATTGAGCGTGACGCCCTCCATAATCAATCCAAACCTTGAAAGCAGATTTCCCCATTGCACAATGGTATATATAATTTCCGCCACCATGTTTTTCGACCTTTTGTAAACCAATTGAAGTAAATGCTTGTTTGACGCCTTTGCGCAATTCCGGCGCTTTCATTCCATGAACAGATAAGGCGTAATCATAAAGCTCTCTCGTGACACTTGGTGGTTTCCCTTTGGCTGCATCCATTTTGAATTGAGCAGCGGCAGTTCTTAACGACGGAATACTTTCAAATTGTTTGTCGAAATATCCCTCAAGATAACCTGATATGGCATGTTGCCAGCGGTTGAAAAAAGGATTTTGAGTGTGATTGTGAGGCGGTAAATCAAGAATAAATCCATAAGCTGCACACGCCCATTCTGCCGCACAGTGGAGAAATGAATTTCGATCCGAACTTTCCAGTGTGTCGAATAATTTTAAGTTACGCCAAACGCGCGTATCTGGAATTCGCTTCAAACGTGACCAATTTGAATCCCGTTCAGAATCAAGTTCGGTTCTAAAAAAAGAAATAAGTTGTTCGATTGATGGCATACAGCATTTTCTTTATTCATTTTGCGCCGCTTGATTTCTTTCACCGCTGCATTACTATACTTTCCCTTTGATTATGGAATTGAACAATGACGAAATCCGCCGTTACTCGCGGCACCTGATTCTGCCCGAAGTCGGTCTGGCCGGCCAAAAGAAAATCAAGGCCGCGAGCGTCCTGTGCATCGGCGCGGGCGGTCTCGGCTCGCCCATCGCCATGTATCTCGCCGCCGCCGGCATCGGCAAGATCGGCATCGTGGATTTCGACACGGTGGATTTTTCCAACCTGCAACGGCAGATTCTCCACACGGACGCGGACGTGGGCCGCTCGAAGGCCGAGTCGGCCAAGGAAACGATCCGCGGCATCAATCCGCATTGCGAAGTCGTCATCCACAACACGCGCATCTCGTCCGAAAACGCGCTCGACCTCATCCGGCCTTACGACATCGTCGTGGACGGCACGGATAATTTCCCGACGCGCTATCTCACGAACGACGCCTGCGTGCTTTTGAAAAAGCCGAATGTCTATGGCTCGATTTTCCGTTTCGAGGGACAGGCGAGCGTGTTCGCGCCGCATCTGGGCGGACCGTGTTATCGCTGTCTTTATCCCGAACCGCCGCCGCCCGGCATGGTGCCGAGTTGCGCGGAAGGCGGCGTGCTCGGCGTGTTGCCCGGCATCATCGGCTGCATCCAGGCGACGGAAATTTTGAAGCTCGCCATCGGCAAAGGAAATTTGCTCGTCGGCCGTTTGCTGTTGTTCAACGCGCTCGACATGAAGTTCCGCGAATTGAAATTGCGCCGCGACCCGGCGTGTCCCGTTTGCGGCGATCATCCGACGATCAAGGAATTGATTGATTACGAAGTTTTTTGCGGCATCGAACCGACGCCCGTGGACAATGGCAATCCCGACGAAGTGACCGTGCAGGAAATGAAGCGCGCGCTGGACGATCCGAAGCTCGGCATCAAGGTGATTGACGTGCGCGAGCCGTTTGAATACGAAATCGCGCACATCGAAGGCGTGCCGCTGCTGCCGATGAGCGAATTGCAAAATCGTTTCACGGAGCTTGACCCGAACACGCAATATTATCTGCACTGCAAAGTCGGCGTCGCGCTCGCTGTCCGCGTTGAGTTTTCTGCGCGAACAAGGATTCAAATACGTCAAGAGCGTCAAAGGCGGCATCAACGCGTGGTCGGATGAAATTGACCGCAACGTGCCGAGGTATTGAAGTCCTGCGGACTATGAGTTTTGCGACATTGGTTTCGAATCAACTGTGACGTAAGTTGCTCGGCAGAAGAAAAGCTGCGAATTGAAGATCTCTGCTAGAACGTGAGCTTATTGAAACACGCCGTCGCGAGATAACCAGCAAAACGGACAGCTGCAGCTTGGAAGCAATTGAAGCTGCTGGCCAAGTTGCAGTTATCTACAGTTCCGATACAGCGAATTGAACAATCCACAATGCGTGCGCTCGAATGACTGAAATCACTCTCTAGTATGCTGTGTTTCATGTTGCGCTGTTCGAAAAACTGTATTGGACGGCAAAAAGAATCTTGCGAAGAAGAATTCTGCGCAGCGGACTGCAAATTTTCGCGACAACGATCCGTTCGATTTGCAGTATTGCAGAATTGCTGGTAATTACGTTGTCCGGTGGAATTGGCGACGAGCTATTGCAGGTTCTCTATTGGATAACGATCATTCAGCGTTCGTCCTGTCAGTTCGCCTCAAAAAGCGTTGCGACGCACGTGTTTCAAGACATCGGCACATCACGATCGAAGATTTTTCTTTTCAGAACATGACCGACGATCTGCAAAAACGCATTCAAGCCGCGCTCGCCAATCCGCAAAACATGGGCGAGATGGCGGGCGCGGATTCCATCGGCACGGTCGGCAACGCCGATTGCGGCGAGATGCTGCGGCTGTGGGTGAAGTTCAAGCAGCAGGACGGCAAGCGCGTCATTGACCGCGCGACGTTCCAATCCTTCGGCTGCGAAACCGCCATCGCCGTCGCCAGCCTCGCGACGGAATTGATCCGCGGCAAAACCGCCGAGGAAGCGCTCGCGCTCAAGACCGAGGAACTCGCCGGCGAACTCGGCCCGCTGCCGCCGATGAAAATCCATTGCGCCCAGCTCGTCGAAGGCGCGCTGCGTTCCGCGCTCGAACCGCAAAATGCGGAAACGAAAATTGAAAAATCTCCCGCGCCAAATTCCGGCTCAAATCTGCTCGACAGTTTTTCCAAGCCGAAAGACGGCGTGAAGTTGACTTTTCTGGACGAGGCCAATTAAAGTTAATCACGAAAGGAAACCAATCGTGAAAATACCCATCCTGGAAGAGTTCAGGGAGTTTGCGTTGCGCGGCAATGTCGCCGACCTCGCCGTCGGCGTCATCATCGGCGCGGCGTTTGGCAACATCGTCAATTCGCTGGTGAAGGACATCATCATGCCGCCCATCGCCACCCTCATCGGCAATATTGATTTCACCAACCTTTATTTTCCGTTGTCCGAAAAAGTCCGGCAGGCGCAAGAAGCTTACGAAGCCGCTCCGGCAACCTCCGGTCGGCCACCTGCCGCTGACTTTGGCGCAAACAGCCGGGCCGGTGCTCGCGTGGGGCGATTTCGTCACCATCACGCTGAATTTTCTCATCGTGGCGTTTTGCATTTTTCTGCTGGTGAAAGGCATGAACGCGCTCAAGCGCCATGAAGAAGCGAAGCCCACGCTGCCGCCCGAACCGACCGCGCAGGAAAAACTCCTGACCGAAATCCGCGACCTGCTCAAGAGCCGGGCGTGATTTAATTTTGCCACAGAGTCACAGAGACGCAGAGAACGGGAAATAAATTTTTCAAATCGGTGTCTCGTCTGTGGCAAATCAATTTTTTGGTTCTTCCCGCAATTTTTTCAACGCCGCCAGCGCCGCATCGCTCTCGGCGGCTTTTTTGCTTTTGCCGCGACCGCGCGCGAGTTCGACGCCTTCGTGCTGCACGATGCATTCAAACACGCGGTCGTGATCCGGGCCGGTGGCGGAAACGGTTTGATATTCCGGCGCGTTCGGCGAACGCGATTGCAACAATTCCTGCAACTCGCCCTTCGGATTTTCGATGCCGGACGATTCGGCCAGCGTGCTGAAATCGGCGGCGAACTCGCGCAAAATAAATTCGCGCGCCGCGTCAAATCCGCCGTCCAAAAAAATCGCGCCGAGCAGCGATTCAAACGTGTCCGCCAAGGCCGAGGCGCGTTCGCGTCCGCCGCTCGTTTCTTCGCCGCGGCTCAAAATCAGATGCGCGCCGAGATTCAATCTTGCGCGCGTGCTCGGCGAGCGAACTGGCGTTGACCAGTTTTGCGCGTGATTTTGTGAGCACGCCTTCGTCCGCGTCGGGAAATTTTTCAAAAAGTTTTTGCGACAAGACCAGTCCCAAAACCGAATCGCCGAGAAATTCCAGCCGCTGATTGTGTTCGCTCGCCACGCCGCTTTCGTGCGCGACGGACGGATGCGTGAGCGCGAGGCGCAAGAAGATTTTCGTCGCGAAAATTATATGCGAGACGATTTTGAAGATGCGGTCAATGACATCGCGAATTTTTTGCCACAGAGACACAGAGACACCGAGTTAAATTTAATTTTATTTCTCTGCGCCTCTGTGAGCTCTGTGGCAGAAATCATGCAATTTTCCGCTGGAATTTCGGCAGGTTTGCGCAACCGTCTTCCAACACATTTTCACTTTGCGCGGCACAGCCGGATTCACTCCCTGTTCCAGCAACATCGCCACGTCGCGCTGGACTTCTTCGAGTTGATCCAGGCGCAGGTTCGGGTCGGCGATGGTGAAGATGTCGCCGGTCTTCGGCTGCTCGTAGATGAACACGCGCTGGCCGTCGCGGACGATCTGTTCCTTCACCTTGAGGATGCGTTTGCGTTCGAGCATCACGGCGAGGATGTAACCGGCGGCGGCGTGGCGCGGATCATT
The DNA here is from genome assembly GCA_963719075.1 of uncultured Verrucomicrobiae bacterium. Lineage (GTDB taxonomy): Bacteria > Verrucomicrobiota > Verrucomicrobiia > Limisphaerales > UBA11358 > UBA11358. The sequence goes on from CAVRAN010000004.1 coordinate 7,054, forward strand.
TTGCTCGATCAATTTGCGCAACACCGTTTCCGCCGTGTCTTTCTGGATCGCGTCCACCTGCGGCGCGGGCGCTTCGTAAATTCCCTGCCAGTGCGAGATGAAACCCTTGCGTTCGCGCGCGCCGTCGCTGAACTGGTTCTGCCAGCACGCCTCGCAGATGTCGGAGCGGCGCAAATCTTCCGCGCGCTCGTCGAAGAGCAGCGTGTGGAAAAGTTCGCTGGTCGGCGAAATGGCTGGCCGCAGGCTTCGCAGGCGTGGGCGCGGGACTGGATGTTCCATTCGTTCATGGGCAGGGAATTTAGCCACAGATTGAACACAGATGAAACACAGATTTTGAAGAAAAAATTCCGAATTTTGCCACCGAGACGCAGAGGCGCAGAGAATGGAAATGAATTTTTAACCTCGGTGTCTCTGTGCCTCTGTGGCCAATCTTCAGTTTGCGAAATCGAAATCCGAGCAGCTCATGAAATAATGGCAGCGCGGACAACGCAGCTTGCACTTCTCGTTGATCAACTCATGCCCGCATTGCAGGCAAAACCGCCAATGCTCGCCGGAAATATTTTTGGCCGATGGCGCGGGGCAAATGTCGGTCACAAATTTTTCCTGTTTGGGTTTAGCTTTCAAGTCGTGGTGTTCAATCGGTTTGCGTTCGGTCAATATGCAGATGTTTGGAGCATATCGTCCGGCGTATAAAGACGAGCTATGTCCAAAACTTTAATAATCATATAACCATTCTTCCGCAGTATAATTTCAGTCGGAGCATTTCCGTCCATAAAAAAGTGCCACTGATAGCCTCCCATAATAAAACGAACGATTTTGTTATGCTCAAAAGGAAAAGAAACCACTCCAAAATTTTCACTGGTCAATCCGTCCAAAAATTCCATAGCGCAGGGAACTAGGCATTCATCAAGTTTTCCGCTCAAAAGCCCGAGCCTCATTTGCTCTGTCGTTGCGGCAGTGGCCTGCACATTTTTGAAGGCGTTTCCATTTGCGACACAAGCCCGCCAAATAGTACCTATTTGAAACTGCTTTAACTTTTCATAATCAACCCAACGCATATCAAGTCCTTCCCTGATGACTTGTTTTCTTTGTGTTACATATCGGTAGCGGCGATGGCTTCTATAAGGTTGGGTGTGCTTTCTTATCGGACCACGCCCATACAAACATTCTTTTGCATAATCTTCGCCCACTTTAAGAATCTTCTCACAATCTTCACATAACAGATATTCCTTGAAGCCTTCTTGCATCAAAACATTGCCCTTCTGCTTGCAATAAATTCGTCCGGTAGTTTCCCAATCAATAAGAGACAGGTGCGGTTGACTTTGGCTGTGTTTGCCAGTTGGAATTTGCTCCTCGACTTGCTTAAGCAAAAAATCGGGAATGATATGAGATTTAACCAACGGTTTCTTTAACTGACATAAAGCACACGGCTTAATTGGTCGTTTATTTTTCAATTGGAAATTTTTTACTGCGTCCTTCCAAATTTTTTCTCCAGTTCGCGGTAATTCATTTCAATCAGCGTCGGGCGGCCGTGCGGACAGGTGTAGGGCATCGCGCAGCGGCGCAAATCCTCGACGAGATTTTCCAGTTCCGCGCCGCCGAGCGGGTCGTTGGCCTTCACCGCGTGGCGGCAGACGGTCTTGGCCACGGTGTGTTCGCCGAGCCGCGCGAGATTCACCTCGCGGCCGGCGGCGCGCAATTCGTCCACGAGGTCGAACACAAACCGGCGCGGGTCGGCGGCCTTCACGAACGGCGGCAGCGCATCGAGCAGAAACGTCCGCTCGCCAAATTCGCTCAAGCCGACGCCGAGCTTGCGTCAGCGCGACAAGTTGTTCGCGCAAAAACTGCGCGTCGCGCGGCGGCAGTTCAATCGTCTCCGGCAATAATAATTTTTGCGACGGCGCAAAACTGTTTTGCTTCGAGGCGGTTCAGCATCTGCTCGAACAAAATCCGTTCGTGCGCCGCGTGCTGGTCGAGCAAGCACGAGTCCGCGATCCGATTCGAGCAGCACATAAAGTTTGCCGACGACGCCGACGAGGCGCAGCGGGACGTTGAGCAGCGGCGTCGCGCTGAAGTCGGAGGTCGGAGAGTCGAGAGTTGGGGAAGCATCTGCAGATTGCCGATTGCCGATTGCCGATTGCCGATTGAATTTCAGTCGAGGGCTTTCGCGTTTCAACTTTGGGCGGCAATGCCGATGAAAAGCCCATTTTCAAAGGCGTTTGTGCGGCTGGAGAAATTTGCGGCGGAGTTGTCGGCGACGGTTTTAATTTTTCTGGAAAATTCGGCAGCGCGGGCGCGGAAAATTCCGGTGTTGAAGTTTCGAAGTCTCTGTGCGCTTGTGACTCTGTGGCGAACTTTGCTTGACTGGTTCGGACTTTGGACTTTGGACTCTTGCCCGTGAAACGCGAGCAACGTTTCTTTCACGGCTTGCGCGACGAATTTTCGGATTTCAAATTCGCGGTGAAATTTCACCTCGCGCTTGGCGGGATGGATGTTCACGTCCACGGCGGCGGGATCAATTTCCAGAAACAGACAGCAGACCGGATAGCGGCCTTTCATCAGCGCGTTGTGATAGCCCTCGATGAGCGCGTAATTGACGCCGCGATTTTCCACGGGCCGGCGGTTCACAAAAACAAACTGGCCGTCGCGCGTCGCGCGCGAGACGCCGGGCGAACCGATCAAACCCCAAATTTGAATTTGCGATTTGCGATTTACGATTTCGGATTTTTCCGGCAGCGCGGTCTCGAAAGAAATTTCGGTTTCTTCGGGCCGGAAATTTTCTTCGAGCGACGCGGAAAAATTCACGGGCAAAAGTTTTTCGTCGCCGAGCAGCGCGCGGAAGCGTTCGCGCAAAGCTTCGATGCGGCTGGAAGTGGCCGCGCCGGATTTGACGGCGGGCAGTTGCCAGACGTTGCGGCCATCTTTGACGAACGTGAACGCGACTTCGGGAAACGCGAGCGCGGCGAGCGTGAGATAATGCTGGATGTGCGCGGCCTCGGTTTCTTCCGTGCGCAAAAATTTTCGGCGCGCGGGCAGGTTGAAAAACAATTGCCGCACTTCGATGCTCGTGCCGGTCGCGCTGCCGGCGGCTTTGACTTCGGAAATTTTTCCGCCGGCGATGATGATTTGCGTGCCTTCGGGCGAATCACTTTCGCGTTCGCGCGTCGTCAAAATAAAACGGCTGACGCTGGCGATGCTCGGCAGCGCTTCGCCGCGAAAACCCATCGTGGCGATGGACGCCAAATCTTCCGCGCGCTGAATTTTGCTCGTCGCGTGGCGTTCGAGACAAAGCAGCGCGTCATCGCGGCTCATGCCGAAGCCGTCGTCGGTCACGCGAATCAAGCTGCGTCCGCCCGCGCCGATTTCGACGGTGATTTTTTTGGCGTCGGCGTCGAGGGAATTTTCGACGAGTTCTTTCACGACGCTGGCGGGACGTTCGACCACTTCGCCGGCGGCGATCTGGTTGGCGACTTGTTCGGAAAGAAGTTTGATGCGGTTCACGTTGAAACGATTCTACGGTTCAACGGTCATTTCGCCAGCGGCAGCGAGAAACAAAAAATCGCGCCGCGCTTCGGCTCGCTGCGCGTCCAGATGCGGCCTTTGTGATCCTCGATGATTTTTTTGCAGATGGAAAGGCCGAGGCCGGTGCCGTGGGATTTGCCGTGCGTGGCGAAGGGCTGGAAAAGTTTGTCGGCGATTTCGGGCGCGATGCCGGGGCCGGTGTCCTCGATTTCGGTGACGATTTCTTTTTCGTCGGCATTGAAGCGCAGGAAAATTTTGCCGCCGTTGGGCATCACATCGGTGGCGTTGTGGACGAGGTTGTAAAAGACACGGCGCAAGCGGCGCGGATCAAACGGCATGAAAACGGCGGGCGGAACATTTTCAATTTCGATGCGCGCGGCTTTGAGTTCGGCCTCGGCGCGGAGGTCGGCGGCCAATTCAAGGACGAAGGCGCGGTAATCGGCGGGCTTGGCCTGCCGGTCTTTCCGTTCGCCTTCGCGTGAAAATCGAGGATGTCGCCGACCATGTCGTTGATGCGCTCGACCTGTTTCTGATGCGCGCCTGCGTCTGCGCGCGGATTTCGGGGCGGATGTTGGGCATGTCAAACATCTCGGCGGAAAGGCCGATGATGCTCAACGGATTTTTCAGATCGTGGACGATGGAGCGCGCGAAATTGCCGACGACGCGCGAGGCGTTCGGCCTGCGATGACTTCGCGCAGGTGAAACTGGTTGAATTCGCGGAGGCGATGGCTGATCTGCTGCAGCAGATTGAACGCCAGCACGGGCGAGCGTTCGATGAGCGAAAGCATTTCGCCGCGCGGGATGAAATAAACTTCCGCGTCCTCGACCGCCGTGGCGGTGGCCGAGCGCGGGCGGTGTTCGATGACGGCCATCTCGCCGAAAATTTCCCCGTCGCCGAGTTGTGAAAAAACATGGCGCTTGCCGTCGCCGACCAGGCCGGAAATTTCCACGAGCCCGTCCTTGACAAAATAAACGCCGTCGCCGGGATCGCCTTCGCGGAAAATTTCCTGGCTGGGAGCCAGCCGCCGTTCCTGGGTGATGAAGCGCAACGCCTGCAATTCCTCGCGGTTGAGGCTGCGGAACAGGGCGATGGATTCGAGTCCGACCACAAAACCAATTTATTGGAAAAAGCCGCCGCGTAAAGCCAAGAACACGCCCCCAAGCCATCGGACAGCCAATATCGAACGATAACTTGTTGACAAAAAGTTGCGAAAACGTCACATTAATTTCATTCGGGTAGCAGCACGTTTCTTCAGCGGGGTTCCCCACCCCCACCTCCTTGGCGTCTGCTGCCCGGATTTTTTCAAACACGAAATCCCGAACCAAAACTTGACGCTGCCGGTAAACTTTTTTACCTTCACGTTCCCCATCGCGGGGGTGTAGCTCAATTGGTTAGAGCGCTGCCCTGTCACGGCAGAGGTTACGGGTTCGAGCCCCGCCACTCCCGCCATTTTCCTGTTTATGACCCATTGCGTCAGGCAGGGTCAAAACGTGACTTTCGCCAATGATTGCAATGGTTTTATCTGATTTATCCCCGCCACTCACTGCGACAGGCAAAGTCACGTTTTGACCCTCTGCGCCTAAAATCTGTGAGGCTATTTGTGAGGCTCGCTCGCCGTAGTTCGGCAGCGTGTCGAATGCAGCCCAGGTGCCGAGCAAATTTTCATCCGTGTAAATTTTATCAGTCAAGCCGCCGGTCACTGTGCCGCATCAGCGACATCGCCACCCGGCTGGCCACACCACCGCGCGCCAGATTGGTTCCGAACGTATGCCGGAGCGAATGGAACACCGCTTTGCGGCCAATGGCATCTTTTGGCGCAATACCTGCTTTAATCAGATCGCGGCGAAACCGTTCGATGCGTGGAATACTCTTGAAGACCGATTCAGTATCCAAAACACCGCAGGCTTTGAGCTTATCAAGCTCATCCACCAATTCAGAAAGCAGGCGCATTTCCGCCGACTTGCCATTCTTGGTTGTGGACGCACGCACTTTCACAAACGGCGTGACTGCGTCCAGATGCAAGTCGCCCCAAGTGAGCGCCGCCAGTTCCGAACTGCGCAGCCCAGTGTGAACCGCCATCAAATAAACCGGCTTGCGTTCACCGGCCACCGCCAGCAGTCGCAACATTTCATCGTCGCTTAACGCCCGGATTTCCTCTGCCCGGCCATCTTTTGTTTTGGCCTTTTCAACCGACAACAGGGGATTGGAACCGGCGCGACCAAGCTTCATCATCCAGTTAAAAAAGCAGCGTGCTGCTTCCAAATAATCATTGGCCGTCTTGTCTTTTAATTCTCGATGCGTTCGCAGCCATGCTTGAAACGAATCCGCCGTGACATCCTTTGCAAAATTCCAGCCACAATCGGCAATCAGTTTACCGATGCGAAATTCAATGTTCGCCAGATATTTTTCAGATTTGCCACGCCGACCCAGATCGCCCACAAAATCCTGCAAATGTTCCGTCAGTTTTCGTTGTGCGGCATCGCGCACGGCCTTGGGCGGAATGAATCCCGCGCGTTCGTGTTCTTTTTCCCGGAGCAGTTCGGCGCGCTTCTTTTCGGCCACTGATTTGTCCGAGGTGCCGAGCGACACGTCTTGAATTTTGCCGTCTTCCGGGCGCTGGCGGAATTTCCAGCGCCAGATTCGTGAGCCTTTAGGTTTGAAAATTGTGTTTATCATATTCCACCACCATTCATAATTGCTTGCACTTCGCTTAAACGAAAACGAACTCCGGCAACTTTTACGCGCGTTAGGCGACCAGTATTGACCAGCCGATCAACCGTGCGCAAGGAGCAGGCAAGCATTGCTGCCACCTCCTTTTTCTTTAATAGATTTTCGGTCGTCATTGCTTTTTCAATGTAACATTCACATCACCAGCGTCAAACTCCGCAACATCAGACCAGTCTTCGTCTGGATTGCGCGCTTGTGGCGGAACAGCCGACAGGTAGGCTCTGTAAACAGCACTGTGATCTGTTTCAATCCCTTTTTCCTCAAACCAATCGGCAATCGCTCGGAACGTAAATTTCTTTTCTTCGCGCAAAGTGTTGATGATTGCGATGAAATCCATGAGTAAGACACGCTTCGGGTTCCTTCTTGGCTTCAGCCAGCAACACATCCGGCAGCGGACAATCGGATTGAACAACAGCCATAACAGGCACTTTGTCAGCTTTCGCTTTCGCAGCAGCCGCAGGCTTTGATTTTGAGTTGCGATTTTTCATATGTGAAAGAATATAAACGAACAGAACGAACAGTCAATAATAAATATGAAACAAAAATTAACTTGGAACAAAACGGCAAGTGACAGGCATCAAGACTTCCGGCCAGACTGCAAGGATTCCGTCAGGCCAAAAGACTTGGTGCCGGGATTATTTTAGTGCGACCAAAGCGGCGTTGCATTTCTCCAAGACGCAAAAGGCGATCTTTCCGAACCGCAACGCCGCTTCCGTCGCAGAGACGGAAATTGACGCCGCCAGATTTCCCGCGCACACTGTCGCGCGGGATGAACCAGCTCTATTACGGCGACAATCTCCAAGTCCTCCGCGAGCACCTTGCGGACGAATCCGTTGACCTCATCTATCTCGACCCGCCTGCGTGGACGAAGCCACTCCGTCGCGGCGAAGGCCCGCCGTTCAATTCCAAGCGTGATTACAATCTGCTCTTCAAATCTCCAAAGGTAGGGTCGTCGCGCTGCGACGACCGGACGACGCAGCGCGCCGTCCCTACCACCGATTATTCAGAAGCACAGATTGAAGCGTTCGAGGACACCTGGCATTGGAACCAGCAGGCCGAACGCGAATTTGACGAACTCCTGCACCAGCCCAACACCGACGTGGCGGAAATCCCAAGAAATGTATGCCGACATTTGCTGAATACTTAGAAAAGTGGCTTAAACAGTCCACTGCACAGGGATTGACCAATCCCTTGGTCAAAATGCCGGTGAAACGGTTTCGCTTTTTGCAGCCGGATGAATTTAGCTCTATCGCCAATGGAGGTTCGCTGATTATCGGGACGATGTCCGAACCAATTGCTCGCAATCTTCAAAAAAATTATCTAACACGAATCCGCGAGCGCGGCGAACATTGTGCATTCGTTTGTTCTGGCTCTGTGGAAATGATTGTGGCTGGCGGGACGGACGGTAAACAACGCAAGCAACTTTTTCCTGTTTGCCTGAAACGTGCTTCATTTCAAACGAGCGGCGACAGAATCAAGGCGGTCGTTGACGAAGATGACGTTTGGCAATTCAATCCGGTGTTACAGGCGCATCTTCGCGGATTGACGATTACAGTTCCCGAATCTGTGATGGACAATCCGGTTTTAGCAACCAACTGGGTCAAAGCGCAATTAGGCAATCGTGCATCGCAAGTGACAAGCGACGGCTACGTTGGTCTTTTCAGCAGCCAGCAAATGGTTGTCCAAAATCGTTTGAGTGATCCGCCGCTACGTCAGGCATTGGCAAAAAATCCAGTCATTCAATCAAAAGTTTCAGGAAACAAAATTGCAGCCGTTGACCTTGGAGAAATCAGTGATGATGGTTTGGAAGAACTTGGGCTGGCTTTGCCCTGCGATGATAGTCAATTGCGAGTGGTTCAACTTTCAGACACCGGACATTCGCTTCAAGTTGAAGGGCCTCCCGGCACTGGCAAATCACAGACCATCGCCAACATCATCAGCAATGCGCTCTACAAGGAGAAAAACGTGTTGCTGGTTTGCGATAAAAAAGCGGCCATTGTTCAAGTCGAAGAACGCTTGTCGAATGTCGGGCTGAATCCGGCGATGCTGAATCTTCACGACGAAGATTTGGATAAGCGAGAATTTCTGAAACAAGCCACGAGCAAGTTTCAAGCGGGACATACCGCACGTTTTTATCCATTCACTCAATTGCAAGAAGCACGCAAGACCCTCAATGAGCGTGTGAAGTTTGGGCGCGAAATTGTTCATTCGTCGTTGCAAGTAATGAAACGCGAAGCGTTGGCAGGAATGATTCAGTTGAAAAAAGAATTGAAAAACGTCCCCAACATTTCGATTGCAAATTGGCAGTCACTTTCAAAAGAACGGCTCACGAAATTACTCGGCTGCCTTGGCGAATGGCCTGACCTTGCAGAAATTTTGACGGATAACAAAAACATTTGGAATAAAGTCCGAGCGGAAAGTTTTGACGAAAATCCAAACGCCACGAATGAATTGCAAATCTTGGCGCAAAAAATCTTGGCACAGATTGAATCGCTTCAAGTTGCAAAAGAATGGGCGGCGGCTGTCGGGATTGAACTTCTGCTTAACTCCGATGAAAATGTTGCAAAGGTTGTCGCGCTTGTAATGACGGTTTTGGATAAGCCAATTTGCCACCCAAAACTCATTGGAAATTTGCAAGTCAGCTTGAAAGAAGTTGAACACTTAAACTCACAATGGAAACGCCGCGAAAAAGTTGTTGCCGCTCGGCATCCTGTTTCGCTCGAAGAAGTTTATTCAGCAGACGTGAAACATGAGGCGGAAGCATTGCTCGCTACTGAAGGTGCAAAGTCGTGGGAAGATTTATCGAAGCGCGACAATTTTCACAAAGACAGGCACAACGAAATTGAAACAAATCAAAAAAACTATCGCCGACTTTGCGATCAAATCGGCTTGGTTTATTCGCCCTTAATTAAAACTCGCCGCGCACAATTGCAAGCTGTCATATCAATTGCATCTTTCGGAACAACGATTCCGCGAGCTTGGTGGAAAGCAGACACAACACCAGTTCTAACAGTCGCCGGATGGAAAGCGCACTTTCAAGCGTGTGCGACTCACGCCAAAAATTCCCCGCTGCCTTTGCATTTCGTCGCATTGGAGCGTGTGGCGGGAACTCATTGGCAACACGTCGAGTCAAAAGCAGAACACGGCTTCAATCTTGTGAGCTATTGTTTTAATTTCGTAAATGACCGCAAATGTAAATATGCCCTTCGCCAAGTTTTCCCCGCAATTCCGACGCGCGGTTTTAAGCAATGGCCGGAAGTTACGCTCCATGCGACGACTGCATTTCATACGGTTAAATCTTTGCGGACGGCGGCAGAGTCGCACGTTGTTCTGAAACAATTGAGTTCTGCTTATCTCGCCGTAGCGCATGAAAACGCTGACCACGTTGAAAATTATCTTTCGCGCGATGATGTCCGCGCATTGGAGAAAGTTGCCGCGATTGTGGAGCAGGTGCGTGAAAGAAATGATTTGTTCGAGGTAAGCAACACGCATTGGCAGACGTTTTGGGAATCTGTCAACGCAAGCTTGTTGGCAAGTGTAGAAAGTCTGCTGTTGGATTTGGACACGCTGGTTTTGCCAGAAAAACAAACGGACGATTTAGAAGAAGCATTGAAGTTTTATGACGCTTCACGGCAACGCATCCAAAAGTTTATTCAAAGCTATGAAAAGCAAGAAGGCGACAGAAACAATTCCGTCATGGCTGCATTTGTCGCTCAAAAAGAATTTGCCAGTTGCCAAGAGCAACTCACGCCGTTGCCAAAATATTTAGAGTTATCACCACACAATCAAACCTCGCCTGATTGGAAATGGCTGCATGAAATTATTGCGTGGCGGGATTTATTTGAGCGTCTGCGCGGCCAGCAAAAATTGGACATTGATAGTTCGCTTTGGGCGAAGCTGCGAGACCGTTTGGAAAGTCACCAAGCCGCGATGAAGCAAGATTATGTCAGTTTGGAAAATCTTTTTGACGGCTGCACTTCAAACTTGTCTGATTACGATTCACTCACGGCACTTATCGCTGAAATTTTGGGCGAGTTGCCTCGGCATCCGTTGTGGTTGCAAAAGAAACACTGGCAGGAAAAGATTTCAGCGTTTCCCGAAATCAAGGCTTTGTGGAACAAGGTTCTCGAAAGCACCGTGCGGCCACAGCAAGCACAGCGATTGTTCTGTTTCAATTTGCTGCGGTTGTGTGATCCCGTGGCAAAACCACATGGTCCTGAATTCAAACAGACACTTCACAATTTCGTTGAGCGCGATGAAAAACTGGCTTCGTGGATAATTGACCACATGAAAGCTAACCTGCGCGGAAAGATGGACAAGGCTGCTGATGGTGCAGCCCAAAGCGAATCTGAACTCCGTCGGCTTGCCGGATTGCAGCGGATTCGTGGCACAGTCCGCGAATTGGCAAATGCACATTTGGATTATCTACTCACGGCGAAACCTTGCTGGCTGATGAGTCCAACATCTTTAGCCAACTTGATTGACTCGAAAATTTTTGACGAGCATGGCGTTCCTTTTGACTTGGTGATTTTCGACGAAGCTTCGCAGATTCGCGTGCTGGACGGCTTGCTCTCAATGGCTTTCGGCAAACAAGTAATTATCGTCGGTGATAAAAATCAATTGCCGCCAACAGATTTCTTTGCTGGCTTCGCAACGCCAGAAGCCGAGGCAGAAGATTTTGGAGTTAGCGAAAGTTTGTTGGAAGAATTCGGCGGCGTATTCGAGGAAGATAAAACGCAAGTAATGTTGATGTCCCACTATCGCAGCGAAACACCTGACCTCATTCGTTTTTCCAACGATTGGTTTTATGCCGAAAAACTTGAAATGTATCCGCCAGCGCACGTCACCGGCATTGGCCGTCGGTTGCATTACATTTCAACGGCAATTTATTCTGAATCCGGCCAGCGAAATAATCCGGCAGAAGCCAAAGAGGTTGTCAAACTTATCGAACTTCACGTCCGCGAGCATCCTGAAAAATCTCTTGGCGTTGTCACGATGAACATTTCGCAGATGGAGCTTATTGAAGAACTTTTGCTGGTTGTTTCCGAGCAGGTTCGCGCTTTCTGCTCTGACGAATCAAAATTCTTTCTACGAAATTTGGAAACCGTGCAAGGCGATGAAATGGATCGAATCATCTTGAGCCTGACTTACGGAAAAAATGCCAGCGGACAATTCAACGCATCCGTGCTTGGCCCGTTGAACAAAAGCGGCGGGGAACGTCGTTTGAATGTTGCAATCACTCGCTCGCGGAATGGAATGACAATTGTTTCTTCGCTGAAAGTTGCAGACCTTGAACAGTCGAGCGCACAGAGCCGAGGTTTCAATTGTCTAAAAGATTTTCTCGCAGAATTGGAAAACACGGAACAAGCCCGGACGTTCGGAATCGGCAGCAAAAAATTCGAGCGGAAAAATGATGGTGTTTCAAACATCGTTTATTGCGAATCGCCATTTGAGGAGCAAGTCGTCGAATTTTTGGAAAACGAAGGCTACGACATCGAATGTCAATATGGAGCTGGCAAATTCCGGCTCGACATCATCGTCAAAGAACGTGGCAAAAATCTTCTCGCCATCGAATGCGACGGTGCGGCTTACCACAGTTCTCTCGTCGCAAGAACACGCGACAGGGCAAGGCAGCGAGTTCTTGAAAAACTAGGTTGGAAAATTCACCGCGTCTGGAGCACAAATTGGTGGCATTTCGAGCAACAAGAAAAGGAAGGCATCGTTGCTGCAATTAACTCTGCACGCATGAAATAAAAATTGGCATCAAGTTGCAAAGTCTTCCAATTGTTATGAACGTTGAAATCATCTTTGAAGTTTGCCATGCGACGCTCGGCGGCACGATGTCGTTCCCTGATGCGGTCGGCAAATTGATGGGCGCGGGTGTGGAGTATTATCACGTGGATTATGTGCGGCTGCGCAAGACGTGTTACAGCGCGGAGGGCCGGACGGTGACGGTGCCCATCGCGTTCGACGCTTTGCCGCCGGTCGCGCCGGAGCTGGACGCGGCGGCGTTGCGCGCGAACATCCTGGACAGCCAGCGCAACGGGCAGCCGTTCCGCGAGTTCACGCGCCGAGCGATGGCGGGCGGTGTGGCGGGATATTTCGCTTTTCTGCGCGGCAAGCGGGTGATGTATTTCGGGCGCAACGGCGAGCAGCATGTGGAATGGTTTCCGGGAGCGAAGCCCTAGCTGTAGTCTAACAACTCTAATACTCCGCATTTCAATGTCCACGCCATCAGACCGGTTGAAAATCTCCGCGAATCGCTTCCACTCCGAAAATTAAAGCTGCTCCGTTCCGCGACCCCGCTCCGATTTCCAACCGGACTGACGACGCCCCCACATTTGACGGAGACTGCGGAAAGTTGACTCTCCCGCGCAAAATGCCGGGGCGCGTCCAAGCCAATTTTCCGCAGACTCCGGGCAGGGTTTGAATTGTATGGGATTTTAGTAAGGTTGTTTGTCTTCGCCTTTTTTACGCCCGCCATCACCCCTCCGTTTGCTGCTCACTGATCCGACACCGAGCCGACATTGGAAGCGAGATCAAAAACCGCGCCAGCGTCTCCCTTTTGCCCTTTCCGCCACTGTCACGGTTTTAGCTTTCGCTGACAGTTGAACGCGCTACCGCGCACGGCTCGCTGTCTCCCCCATCTGTGAAGCGAGCAGCAAACGGCAGGGTGACGGACAGCGGTTTCAAAAAAAAGCTATGAAAACAACAAATTCAACAATTGAAGCGTCAGCTCCAGCGAATGTCCGGCCATCGTCGGTTTCAAAACATCAGATGAACCGTGGATTGTCCACGGAGGCGGTCTTGAATTGCTTGCGGACAAAGTTGCCACAGCAATACGAACTGGCGGAGGTTGTCGGCAAATGGGTTTGGCTCGACGTGTCGCCAGCGCGGAAGCCGATGCTGGCAAAGCTGCTTTGGTCTTTGGGCTTTCACTGGAATCAACGGCGCGGCGTCTGGCAGCATCCGTGCGGCAAGTTTGACCCGCTCGGCAGTCATCCCACCGACCCGCGCGCCAAGTATCGCTCTTACTTCCCCGCCGACGTGTTGCCGGCCTGACGCTATGACGCGACCCACACCAGAAGCATTTTCCGCTAATTTTCCGCGCCTCGCGGCTGGCCTTCTGCCAGTCCTGCCGCGATTCAATTTTCGGGCTTCACGCCAGCCCGAACCCGCGCCAAAGGTCGTTACCTTTGGAATCCATCGCTTGCAAAAGCGCACTGGCAGTGTCAGTGAAACTGTCAGTGAAAACAGTAAAATGATAGTGGAAAATAGTGGCGGGTTAAAGCGAATAAACCTTGATTTTACAGGCGTTTTTGCTAATTTATTAGAACTGAATCGGACGTTACAGGTCCCAAAGGGACAACCGGAAATTAGCCAGACCCAAGGTGTCCGGGTGCTGGCGCACGGCCAGTGCTTGCGCACGGCCACCCACCGTCCAAAACCAAATCCGTCCAGAATGGACGGTGGAAACCTCCCTCATCCCGGCCTTCTCCCCAAGGAGAAGGAGAATCGTCCGCCGCTTTTCTGAAAATATTTCCATCCGTCGCTGACGGAATTCTTAACAGATATGAAGAGAAAACGGCAGCCAATGGCATGACAAAAGTCACCCATCTGAAAGTCAACACCAGATGAGGTTGGCTTCCCAAGCCCACCACAAATTAGTTGCCCAACATACGCGGTTCAATCTCGCGTTAATGCCGTTTTCATCAGGCTTGGAATTCAGGCCGCGCCCGTTTAAAATGCCGTCATGTTTTTGGTGACAGCGAATAAACCGAGGCGATTATTACATCTCAGTTTCATCGGCCATGTGAGCGTGAAAGAGCTTCAGCAGGGCGGCAGGGATATGGCTGCGCTGCTGGCGGATATGCCCGCCGGGTTACGCGTCCTGGGGGATTTGGAGCGGCTCCAATCCATGAGCGAAGGTTGCGTGGAGCAAATTGGGAAAAACATGGAGCTACTTGACCGGCATGGCGTGGAGCTGGTGGTGCGGGTGGTTCCTGATCCGTCAAAAGACATTGGCTTCAACATCCTTATGGCATTTCATTATCGGAACCGGCCGCGCGTCGTCACCTGCGAGACCATCGCTGAAGCGTCCGGATTGCTTTTGCTTTGATTTGTCAGCCCAAAAATCCAACTTAAGCGGCCTTGGCCTCGACGCCAGCCATGAGGCGAATTAAATTTGTTTCCGAAAATTCTTCGCGCGCCAATTCGCCGGCGATTTTCCCCTCACGCATGACAGCGATGCGGCGGCTGACATTCATGACTTCTGGCAGTTCGGATGAGATGACGAGCAGCGCCAGGCCGCTGCACGCGAGTTCATCGAGTAAATGGTGAATTTCGGCTTTCGCGCCGACATCCACACCGCGCGTCGGTTCATCTACAATCAAAATGTTGCATTCGCGCGCAAGCCATTTTGCCAGCGCGATTTTTTGCTGGTTGCCGCCGCTCAAACCGGCGGTGGGCTCTTCCATCGTCGGTGTTTTTACCCGCAGCCGTTCCGCATATTTTTTCACGAGCGACTTTTCCGCGCGCCGTTTGACAAATCCGGCGACGGTCAGATGTGGAAGGGCCGCGAGCGACGTGTTTTCACGGCAGTTCATGGTCAGCACGAGGCCGAGCCGTTTTCTATCCTCCGGCAAAAACCCGATGCCTGCGTTGAGCGCAGCGGCAATGGAATGTGGCGGCAGTTCTTTGCCGCGAACAAAAACTTTTCCGGTCGCCGCGTCGTCCAGACCAAAGACGGCCTGCGCGATTTCACTGCGGCCCGCGCCAACGAGTCCGGCAAACCCCAAGATTTCCCCGGCGCGAATGGAAAAGCTGACGTTGCTGAATTTCCCCGGCGAAGAAAGATTTTCAACGCGCAGCAATTCGTCGCCGGGCGGCTGCTGCAAGTGTTGCGACGTGTATTGCTTCACTTCGCGCCCGACCATTTGCTGAATGACGCGGTCGGGGCTCGTTGCGGAAATCTTTTCGGTGGCGACATGGCGGCCATCGCGCAAAACGGTGATGGAATCGCAAAGCCGGAAAAGTTCCTCAAGCCGGTGGGAAACATAGATGACCGTGATGCCGCGTTGTTTGAGTTTTGCGAGCAGGGCAAAAAGGTGTTCGCTCTCGCGCACGGAAAGCGAACTGGTCGGCTCGTCCATGACGATGATTTGTGCTTGAGTGCCGAGGGCGGCGGCGATTTGCACCATTTGTTCCTGGCCGGTGGTGAGTTTGCTTATGGGCAAATCCACGTTCATTTCGGATTCGATTTCGTGAAGCATGGCGCGCGCCTGTGCGCGCATGCGGGAACGATCAAGCCAGCCGGCATTGCGCGGCAGATCGCCGAGGCAAAGATTTTCTGCGACGGTGAGATTCGGGCAAAACGCGAGCTCCTGATGCACCATGGCAATGCCGAGTTTGCGCGCGACGAGCGGGTTTGACGGGTGAATTGGTTTCCCGTCGAGAAGAATTTCACCGTCGTCGGGCGTGTGAACTCCGGCGAGAACTTTTCCCAGCGTGCTTTTGCCCGCCCCATTTTCGCCGATGAGCGCATGGCAACTGCCGCGCTCGACTTCAAAACTCACGCCGTCTAGTGCGAGGACGCCCGGAAAGCGCTTGGTGATATTTTTGAAAACGAGGAATGACAATGCGATTCAGCTTATTTTGGCAGCCATTTGTCCCAGTTCTTGGCGTAGTCATCCACATTTTGTTTTGTTACGGGAATCAAATCGCTGACGACTTTGATGTTTTCGGGGTCTTTCTTGAGGTAAATTTTATTGATCAGAAGAACAACAGATTGATAACCCCATTCATAGCATTGCTGACCGAGCAGCAACTGGACGTGACCGCTGCGAATATATTGCAATTCGGCGGGCAGGGCATCCACGGAAACACATTTGATCGTGCCTGGTTCCCATTTGAGTGCGTTGTCGGTGAATAGCGGCCAGCCGCCGACGAATCCCCAGCCGGTTATGTCCGGATTGGCTTCCATGACCTGCTCGATGCGCGCGGCGGCGTCCTGCGGAGTTTCTTTGTGGTAATAAACACCGCGAATGGTGATGTCCGGATATTTTTCCGCGACAGTTTTCATGCCTTGAACGCGTTTCTGCAGATTCGGGGCGTTTTGATTTCCAGCCAAAATCGCAACCACGCCTTTGCCGTCCATTTCCTTGGCCAATGCCTCCATGATTTGCTCGCCGCATTTTTCATCGTCAATGCCGTAGGTCGCAAAACGTTTGCTGTCGGGCGCGTCGGAATCAAATGTCGTTACGGGAACGCCATTGTCCACCGCGCGATTAATGGAGTCGGTCAATTTGTTCGCGTCCGAGCAACTGACGGCGATGCCGTCCACGCCGGCGAGCGTAAGTTGCTCAATGGCCTCGGCCTGCTTCTGCGCGTCCTCGTCGTTGGGCGTGCGCCAGTCAATGGTGATCTGAATACCATATTTCGCACCTAGATCTTTCGCGGCATTTTCCGCGCCGACGCGCGCGGCCTGAAAGACCGGGTTGCTTTGCGATTTGGCCACGAGGCCGATGGTATAGGCTTTTTGAGTCTGCGCATTTGCAAGTGCGATGAATCCAAATGAAAGCGCCAAGGTGAGCAATAAATTATTTTTCATAAGATTTTGATTTAAGAAAACTCTATTGACTTGCAGTCCGGTTGACAAGCCGCCGTTTGGCGAGCCAGTTGTTCAATTGATCCAGCAGCACCGCGAGAATGACTACCGAGCCAATGATGATCTGGCTGTAATTTTGGTCAATATTCAGTATGACGATGCCGCTGGAAATCATTTGGATGATAAGCGCACCGAGCAACGCGCCCAACGCCGAACCTTTGCCGCCGGACAAACTGGCGCCGCCGACGACCGCTGCAGCGATGACGTTGAGCTCGTAACCCTGGCCGTCGCCCGAAGTCGCCGCGCCGTAATAACCGAGCGAGAGCAGCGAGGCGATTCCAGCCATCAATCCGGCAAAAATATAGACGCTCAATTTCACACGCCCGACGCGAATGCCGCTGAACCGGCTGGCCGTTTCGTTTCCGCCCACCGCATAGATGCGCCGACCCGCCGCGAGCCGCGACAAATAAATTCCGCCGATCAACGTGACAAGCATCATGACGCCCAGCGGCACCAGGCTGAGCTCTTCGTCGCCGACCTGCCAGCGAACCATTTCGCGGAAGGTCTCCGGAAATTCGCCGATGGACTGGCCTTTGGTGATGACAAAGGCGACGCCACGAAAAATCGCCATTGTCCCTAACGTGATGATGAATGGATGCACTCGCAACGCGACAATCATTCCGCCGTTGAGCAATCCGCAAAACATTGCGACACCCAGACAGGTCAGCACGCCCAGCGGCACGCTGATCCAGGCGGATGCGCCGGAATGCGCGCCGTCCGAACCATACGCGGCAAAAACCATTGCGGCCACCACCGACGCCAGCGCATAGACCGCACCAACCGACAAATCAATTCCGCCGGAAATAATTACAAACGTCGCACCGACGGCCATGATGGCGATGAAACTGGTGTCTTTGGCCAGTTGCGCGAGGTTCTGTGCGTTGAAGAATTTATTTTTTTCGACAAAAACCGGTTCGCGGTCGCCATTGGCATCGGTGGTGAAAGCGCGAACGCGTTCACCCTGCGCGTTGGTTTCAAATTTTGGAACCTTGACGGAGCCGCCGAAGACGGCCAGCAAAATTCCCAGCATGAAAATCACCAGCAGCAGGCCGCCTTCCTGCAAACGCAGTTCGCGAAGGCGGTTCAGCGGCGGAATGGCGGACATACAAATTTATTTCGTCAAGAAACGATAAATAATTGTGTTCTGATAAATTTGTCCCGGCTTCAATTCAGTGCTTGGAAATTGCGGTTTGTTTGGTGAATCGGGAAAATGCTGCGCCTCCAGACAAAAAGCCGCATGTTTTTGATAAGCCCAGCCATTTTTGCCGGCGACCGAGCCGTTAAAATTATTCGCCGTGAAAAACTGCACCCCCGGTTGTGTGCTCACAACCTCCAGAACGCGTCCGCTGGCTGGCTCATAAACGCGCGCCTGTAAACCAAGCTTCCCAAGCGGTTCATCAACAGCAAAATTGATGTCGTAGCCTTTCGTCAATGTCAATTGCGGATCACTGATGCGCGCACCGATTTTTGCCGGCTTGCGAAAATCAAACGGCGTGCCGACCACGGACTTCAGCTCGCCTGTCGCAATGAGCGCCGAATCCGTCGGCGTGAAATGGCCCGCGTTAATTTGGACTTCATGGTTCAACACGTCGTCTTTGCCCGCGAGATTGAAGTAGGAATGGTTCGTGAGATTGCAAACCGTCGTCGCGTCCGTCGTCGCGGCAAAATCAATTCGCAATTCATTTTCATCCGTGAGCGTGTGAAGGGCTTTGACCGTCAGGTTGCCGGGAAAGCCTTCTTCACCGTCCTTGCTCAGATAACTGAGTTCAATCGCAGTACCATCGGTTGTTTCCAACGGCTTCGCTTTCCAGACCACCTTGTCAAATCCTTTGACGCCGCCGTGCAATGTATTTTCACCGCTGTTTTTCGCGAGCGAATAGGTTTTTCCATTGAGAAAAAATTTTCCGCCGCCGATTCGGTTTGCGTAACGCCCGATTAACGCCCCAAAGTGAAAATTATATTTGAGATAATCATCCAAATTATCGTGACCAAGAACCACATCAACGAATTGGCCGTTGCGATCCGGCGCGGTCAGTGATACGACAATGCCGCCGTAGGTCGTCAGGCACATTTCCATGCCCTGGCTGTTTCGCAACGTGTAAATTTCGACAGCATCATTATCGGCAGTTTTTCCGAAAGAAGTCCGCGAGATTGGATTGTTCGAGCGGTTTGAGTAAGCCATTGCGGTGCAGACTACAACATCTGCGGCTACCCGTCCAGTTTTCAGTTAATCGTTTGCCTTAAAAATTTATTCGTGCGTAAAAACAATTCATTTAACATCATTTCCAACGATGAATTTCAGCGAAGCTGCCGGTTGCATTGTCATGGCGGTCACGGCGTATTTGCTGGGCTCAATTCCGACCGGCTACCTCGTCGCGCGCGTGAAGGGAATTGATATTCGCACGGTTGGCAGTGGCAACATGGGCGCGACGAATGTGTTTCGCGTGCTGGGCAAAACCGCCGGCGCAATCGTGCTGATCATTGACGGACTCAAAGGCTACGCCGCCTGTGCGTGGCTCGCCGGTTTTTGGGCCAATCAATTCTCCGTGCCGGCAACGCAATGGGAATGTTTTAAAATTTTGGCGGGCGTTGCCGCGGTGCTCGGCCACAATTACACCTGCTGGCTCAAATTCAAAGGCGGCAAAGGAGTGGCGACGAGCGCCGGAGTTTTTTTTGCGCTCGCGCCGCTGGCGGCGGGTGTTGCGCTGGCCGTTTGGATTTTTGTTTTTGCACTGAGCCGATACGCATCGGTTGCTTCCATCGTTGCGGCGATTGCGTTATCAGGCGCGGTCTGGCTGACAGAAGATGATTTGACTTTACAACTGGTCACGACCGCGCTTGGTTTGCTTGCCATTATCAAACACAAGGAAAACATCAAACGTCTGCTCAATGGCACGGAACGTCGTTTCGGCAAAAAATCTGAATCGCAGGAGGCCGCGAAATGAAAATCACCGTGCTTGGCGCGGGCGCGTGGGGAACGGCGCTCGCGCAGCTTTTGAATCAAGGTGAAAACAGCGTCACACTTTGGGGACACGATGCGTCGCACCTGGAAAATTTGCGAACGACCGGCCGCAACGAACGCTACTTGCCCGGCATCAAATTGCCGCGCGATTTGCGATTGGAAAGCAATCTGGAGCAGGTGACAAATGGCGCAGATTTAATCGTCGTTGCGTTGCCTTCAAAAGCGTTTCGCGAAGTCACAAAATCGTTGGCTGATTTTTCAGGCGTCGTTGTCAGCGTGACCAAAGGCATTGAATATCACACGGGCTTGACAATGTGCGGTGTGCTGGCGGAAACCGCGCCAAAGGCAAGAATCGCCGCATTATCCGGACCATCGTTCGCGCTCGAAGTCGCGCGCGGAATCCCAACCGCGATTGTCGCCGCCAGTCAAGACGCCGCAACGGCCGGTGCGGTGCAAAAACTTTTCCATCGGCCTGCCTTTCGCGTTTATACCAGCGCTGATTTGCTTGGCGTTGAATTGGGCGGCGCGTTGAAAAATGTCATTGCGATTGCGGCGGGCGTTTGCGACGGCCTCGGTTTTGGTGACAACTCAAAAGCGGCGCTCGTCACCCGTGCGATTTCCGAGATGCGGCGGCTCGGCGTCGCCTGTGGCGCGCAAGCAGATACTTTCACCGGCCTGAGCGGCTTGGGTGATTTGATGGTGACATGTTTTTCCAAATTAAGTCGCAATCGCGGTTTTGGTGAGCGTTTGGGCCGTGGTGAAAAAGTTGAAGCAATTGTTGCCGGGATGACATCGGTGGCGGAAGGCTATCCGACAGCGCGTTCGGCTTGCGAATTGGCGCACCGGCAAAAGGTTGTAATACCCATCATTGATGAAGTTTTCGCGATGCTTTACGAAGGTAAAAATCCGGCCAGAGCATTACAGGATTTGACGGCGCGAGAATTAAAGGCGGAAGATTAGCTGGCTTAAGCCATTGCGCCTTTAATCAGCTTCATCAAATCGGCGTAAGCCTCCACGGCTTTAAATTGGGGAAATTGCTGCTTCACATTGTCCGGCGCATGAAAAAGAAAGCCAACGTCAGCCTCGATGAGCATCGCGATGTCGTTAAAGGAATCCCCGACCGCAATGGCGTAATAGTTTAATTGTTTCAACGCAGCAACAGCCTTTTTCTTTTGGTCAGCTACGCGCAATTTGTAGCCTGCGATTCTGTCGTTCTTAACTTCAAGCGTATGGCAAAAAAGTGTCGGCCAATTCAATTGTTTCATCAACGGAGCAGCGAATTGCTCAAAGGTGTCGGACAAAATCATAACTTGCGTAAGCGTGCGAAGTTCATCGAGAAATTCTTTCGCGCCATCAAGCGGATTTAACGTGCCAATAACCTGCTGGATGTCGGAAAGTTTCAGGTTGTGCCGATTGAGAATTTCCAGCCGCCCGCGCATCAGATTGTCGTAATCCGGCTCGTCGCGCGTGGTGCGGCGCAATTCCGGGATTTTAGTTTTCTCGGCAACGGCAATCCAGATTTCCGGCGTCAACACGCCTTCCATATCCAAAGTCACAATTGATTGTTTCACTGCGCAAGTTTTTCAAAATAGATTGCCGCAAGCAAATTGATTCCGCTGCTATCGTCACGTCATCGTGACAAACGGCGGCATCGGGCAGTCGAGCGTGTCGGAAATGGCACGTAGCAATTCGGCTTCGCCTTCTTGAACGATGTCGTCTGCGCCAACGGTGTGGACGCAGGCTTCGATTAGATTCTTTTTGATGATCGGCACGGCTTGCGCGAGGCGGTTCAGTGCGGCGTCAATTTCATTTACGCCGCATTTTTCCTTCGGCAGCAAATTCAAATCCACATTGTCCGGCGCGCGCAGATACGGCTCGCCGGTTTCAAACGCCTTTTCAATTTCCGCTGCGTCGTCGCTGCCGACGTTTGCCAGCGCGGAAAGCACGATAGCGCAATCCGGCACGAGCGGTTTGATCGTGTAAAACTGGACGACGGATTTTTGCGGCCCGTTGAATTGCGAATCCAGATGCCGCAGCACGATTTTTTGCAGAACGAATTCAAACAATTCAACTTTCCCGTCGCTTTCGATAAGCCATTGCAGCGTCTGCGAAAAATTTTGGAATTGCTCCGCGCTCAATTGCCGCAATCCGCCCAACACCAGATTGATGATCGGCAGATGAACGTGCGCGGCGATTTTTGAAACATCGGGAAACAGCGCGGCGGTTTTATCCGAAACAGATTGCGAGGCGCGCTTTCCGATTTCGGCGATTTGCGTTGCGCGCAATTTTTCATCGTCGCTCAAGAGCAGCGCGTAAATCAGCGCGACGGCGTCGAGCGGTTCGCGCGCGGCGGCCTTCACATTTTCCGGCAGCGCGTCGCGCAGCTTAACGGCGTATTCGAGATGCAGCGGCGTGGGATTGCCGATGTTCGGCAAAACGTGGCGCGATTTGATGACGGGCGGTTTTTCATCGTCGTCGCCGGCAGCGAGAATTGCGCCGCCAACGACGGTGCCAAAAAGATTTGGCAGCGGCGCGCGTTTTGGTTTGGGAATTTCTTCGGGCGGCTGGTCAAGTCCGTCGTAGCGAACTTCAGGAAATTTTCCGTCAAAATTCGGATCGAAAACGCGAATGCGATCCGGCAGCGGTGGATGCGTTTCGAGCAGGCCGATAAAAGCCTCGCTGATGCCATTGGAAAAAAACATATGCGACAATTCTTCCGAATGCGCGTGCGCGAGGCGCGAGCCGTTTTCGCCGAGGCCGCCGATTTTTTTCAGTGCGTCGGTGATGCCGCTGGGATTTCGCGTGAATTGCACGGACGAAGCGTCGGCCAGAAATTCGCGCTGGCGGCTGACGGCGGCTTGAATCAAGCGTCCAAAAAAAACGCCGATGTAGCCGATGATGAGCAACGCGAGTCCGAGAATCGGCAGCGGATTTTGTCCGCGACTGCGCCCGCCGCCGCGCGCGGTTTGCAAAAGTATTCGCCCGATAATCGCGAGGCACAAAATTCCGAAAATCGTTCCCATGAGGCGCAGGTTCAGCCGCATGTCGCCGTTCAAAATGTGGCTGAACTCGTGGCCGATGACGCCTTGCAATTCGTCGCGCGACAGAAGTTTCATGCAGCCGCGCGTGACGGTGACGGTCGCGTCGCCGGGTTTGTGGCCGGCGGCGAAGGCGTTGATGCCGTCCTCGTCGTCCATGACATAGACCTGCGGCACGGGCACGCCGGACGCGATGGCCATTTCCTCGACGACGTTGAGCAGCTTGCGTTCGTCGGGGTCGGTCGAGTTCGCGCTGACGAGCCGCGCGCCCATCATTTCCGAAACCGCGCTGCCGCCGGCGGCGAGCGCCATGGTTTTGTAGCTGCTGCCGATCAAAATGACGGCGATGGTGCCGAGCGCGACGGCGAGAAAAATCTGCGAGTCCCAAAGTGAAATTTGCGGCGCGGATCCGTCATTGTAATAATTGCCGCGATGCTGATGCAATTGGACGCCGGAAAAAGTCACCACCGCCGCGATGTAAATGGCCGCAATCATCGCCGCGACGGCCAGGATGAAATAGATGACCAGCCACTTGGTTTTTTTGCGGGTCTTTTCTTGTTGCGCGAAGAAATCCATGGCAATTACGAATTTTGAATTCCGAATGACGAATTTAATTATTCGGAATTCGCCATTCGTAATTCGTCATTGAAATGAAACCTTCGGCGCATCCTTCTGCTCCGGCTTGTCCACGACGAACATTTCCGCCGCACCGAAGTTGAACATTCCGGCGATGAGATTGCTCGGAAACACTTCGCGGTCGGTGTTGTAAGTCATCACGGAATCGTTGTAAGCCTGACGCGCGAAGGAAATTTTATTTTCCGTCGAGGTCAATTCCTCGGTGAGCTGCATCATGTTCTGGTTCGCCTTCAGGTCGGGATATTGTTCGCTGACCATCATCAAACGGCTCAACGTGCCGCCGAGGCCGGTTTCCGCCGACGCGAGATTTTTTATCGCGCTCGAATCGCCGGGATTTGCCGCCGCCGTTTTGGAAGCTTCGTAGGCGATGTTGCGCGCCTCAGTGACGGCCTGCAACGTGCCGCGTTCGTGCGCCATGTAGCCTTTCGCGGTCTCGACGAGATTCGGAATCAAGTCGTAGCGGCGCTTGAGCTGCACGTCAATCTGCGCGTAGGCGTTTTTGTAGCGGTTGCGCAAAGTTACGAGTTTGTTATAGCCGCTGATGACAAAAACGACGATGAAGAATAGCGGAATGACGAGGATAATGAGTACGATAAATAATGCTTTCATAATTTTTCTCTCTCTGGAGTTTGTTCTGGTTGGGCGGGCAAGTAAATCTGAAATGTCGAACCTTTATCAACTTCGCTTTCAACCAGAATGAAGCCGCCGTGACTTTTAGCGGTGGATAGAACAGTGGACAATCCGAGTCCGGCACCTTTGCCGAGTTCTTTGCTGGTGAAAAATGGCTCAAAAATCCGGTCAATATTTTCGCGGGGAATGCCGCGGCCAGTGTCCGTGATTTCCAAAATCACATAACGTCCCGCGCGGGCGTCAACATGAGTGACAACGAAATCCGCGTCCGCCGTGAAATTGCGAATGGTAACTGTCAGCTTGCCGCCAGAAGGCATGGCGTCGCGGGCATTGAAGCAAAGATTCAACAGCATTTGATGCAAATTCATGGGATCGCCTGCTACCGTCCAAATATCGGAAGCAATGTGCGTTTCAATTTGAATCGAACGGTTGAATGTTTCAACGGCGATGCGTGTGACGTCTTTGACGAAATGCTTCAGGTTAATCGGAATTTGTTGACCTTCCACACCCCGTCCAAATGCAAGCACTTGTTTGACTATCTCGGCGCCGCGCTTGGCGCTGGCTTCCATAGTTGCCAGCATATTCAAACCGTCCTCATCATTGACTTTTTCGCGCAATAAAGCAGACGAAATTAAAATGGGGGTCAAAATATTATTTAAGTCATGTGCGATGCCGGTGGCCAGTCGCCCGATGCTTTCCATGCGCTGGGCGCGCAGAAGCTGCACCTCAAGATTTTTTTTGTCCGTGATGTCGCGGCCAATGCCGACAAGAACCGATAATTTTACCGTCAGCATCGCGCCAGGGGACCTTGGTCGTGAGCAGCCAAAGAATTTCGCCGGAGGACGTAACCACTTTTTCTTCGCGGTTGATAAGCGACTGGCCTTTTTGAAGCACCAATTGATCATCCTGGAATAACTTCTCGGCAATCTCCTTTGGAAAAAAATCGAAATCGTTTTTGCCCAAGGCTTCAGCTTCGGTTTTATGTCCCAAATTTTTCAAATCAGCTGGATTAGCCAGCACTTTTCGCGCATTGGCGTCCTTGACATAAATGGCATCTGGCAAATTTTCAATCACCGTGCGCAACAAATTTCGCTCCGCCATCAGTTTGACGTCGGTTTCCTTTTGCTTGGTAACATCGTGACCGATGCCCACCAGACCGATAATTTTACCGTCAGCATCGCGCCAGGGGACCTTGGTCGTGAGCAGCCAAAGAATTTCGCCGGAGGACGTAACCACTTTTTCTTCGCGGTTGATGAGCGGCTGGCCTTTTTGAAGCACCAATTGATCATCCTGAAATAGCTTCTCGGCAATCTCCTTTGGAAAAAAATCGAAATCGTTTTTGCCCAAGGCTTCAGCTTCAGTTTTACAGCCCAAATTTTTCAAATCAGCTGGATTAGCCAGTATTTTGCGCGCATCAGCATCCTTGGCGTAAATGCCATCCGGCAGGTTGTCAATTAACGTGCGCAGCAGATTGCGTTCTTCCAGCAATTTCAGTTCCGCTTCCTTTTGCTTGGTGATGTTGCGTCCGCCACCGATGATGCCAATGATGTTTCCTGCCGCGTCGCGCCACGGGATTTTTTTGGTAAGCATCCAGAAAACTCTGCCATCAGAAGTGACAAGCTTTTCTTCACGGTCAATGAGCGATTGACCTTTCTGAAGCACCAACTGATCGTCTTCAAAAAGTTTGGCGGCGACTTCCTCTGAAAATAGATCAAAATCAGTTTTGCCCAAAACGTCGGCTTCGTTCTCGAAACCTAGATTTTTGACATTGGCTTTATTCGCCAAGATTTTACCCCCCGCAGTATCTTTCGCATAGATGGAGTCCGGGTAATTGTCAATCAACGCACGCAGCAAATGACGTTCTTCTGTCAGACGCTTGTTTAAAACCTCAAGCTCATTCAGCTTTTTGAGAAGGTCTTGCTCGTTTGTTGTCTTCTGCATTTCAAGAAATGGCCCGGCACATGAAGTCGTCAGGTCAGATGTTCCTATCTAAAGCGAAGCATCAGCACAACGCAAGTGTAATTCATCTTCGTCACGGCTCGACAAAAATCGGCATCCCAACCCATGCGAGCTTCATCAAATACTCCGCGTCCCAATTCGCCAGCCGGAAACAACCGTGCGATTCCGTCCGTCCGATCTGCTCCGGCGCAGGCGTGCCGTGAATGCCATAACCCGTTTTGTCCAAGCCGATCCATGCGATGCCGACCGGATTTTTCGGCCCCGGCGGTAAAACCAATTTCACATCCGATTGCCGTGCTTCCGGCGATTCAGGAAAAAGCTCCGGATCGAACGTGTAATTCGGATTCGGCGCTATGACGGTGACGTGCAATTCTCCAACCGGCCTTTTCTCGACGAGCGCGGCGATGCTGCACGGAAAATGCGCAAGCAGATTTGTGTCCGAATCAAACGCCTCTAAAAATTTGTCCGCAAGATGAATGACAACAAATGCTGCCTTGTCCGTTGGCACGGGATAATTCACGTCGGGAATTTTCAAAATCGTTCCCGCCAAAATATTCGTCCAGTTCACATTCGGATTCAGTTTTTGGATCAACAACGGATTCGAGTGCGCTTTTTCGCCGACGAGTTCGAGTTCCGTTTCGTAATCGAGCGCGGACTGCTGCGATTTTTCCAGCCACGTTTTGCCGAGCGGTTGCAGCCGCGCGAGATCATTCGTCGTCACGACGTAGTTTGTCAAAATCGGAGAATCGAGCGTGAGTTGCGGACGCGTGTTTGTGTCGAGCTTGCCGGTTTCCGGCAGATTTTCGATTCGTTGAAAAACCGAAATCGCCGCGCGCGTCTGCGAACCCAGCGCGTCGTCAATCGAACCCGGCGAAATCCCGCGCCGCGCCAATGCGACTTGCGCTTCCAAAACGTCCAACACTGGGCGCGGAAAATCCACCGGCGATTGCCGCAAAATGACCAATGGCTTTGTCTGTAGTTTGGAAACCGTCGTTTTTGCCTGGAAATTTTTTTGGGGACGGTCGTGCCACCAAAAAAAATAAATTACGCTGGCAATGAGAACAAAAAAAATCAGCCAGCCGAATTTAGCCCCGCGTTTTCTTCGAGCACGGGGCACTTGATATTTTGGTTTTAGACGGCGAGACACGCAGGTTATTTTAACCGAACCGCAAAAAGAACGCAAAGAGCACAAAGAATTAAAATTATTGGCTATGCTCCTTAGTGTTTTATGCGGTTGAAAGAAAACCAACGTTCACGCTTTCGCCAGTATTTCGTTGTAGGCGTGTGCGATTTGATCCACGAGCGGCGACGGCGCGACCGGCTCGCCGTCAAACGACGCCACCGGCACAATGCCGAGCGCACTTTGCGTGATAAAAATGCCTTCGGCCTTTCGCAACGCCTCGGGTTTAACAACCCATTTGTTCGTTTGCAGGCCGAGCATCTGGCAAATTTCAAGCACGACCGCGCGAGTGATTCCCGGCAAAGCCCCGCAGCCCGCCGGCACGGTGCAGACTTTATCGCGATAAATCCAAAATATATTTCCACCTGCGGTTTCAACGATTTCACCATTCGTGTTCAAAAGCAATGCTTCGTCCGCAGCTTTCTCTTGGGCTTCGATTCGTGCCATGACGTGCGTCAATTTGCTCGTCGTTTTGAAAGAGGAAATCGGATCATTGGCCGGAACACGAAATGACGATGTAACCAAACTCCAGTGTTTCGAATTTTTGACATCCGATTGCGGTGCGTTGTGCAGTGTCATCAGCAGTGTCGGTTTGCCGTCACCGTTGGGCGCGTAACCGCGTTCGCCCGGCCCGCGCGTCAGCGTCACGCGCAGAATCGCTTCGAGCATTTTATTTTGCTCGATGAGTTGCGTGGCGAATTTTTCCAGTTCCTTCGGCGTGAACGGGCATTTTATTTTGAGAAAATCCGCGCCACGCATCATCCGCTCGAGATGTTGCGCCATGCGGAACGGTTTCTTCCCCACGACGCGCATTGTTTCGAACAACCCGTCGCCATACATGAAACCGCGGTCGTTGATTGGAACGACAGCCTCCGTTTCAGGTAAAAATTGTCCGTTGAGGAAAACGAACATGAAATTTTAGTTCCTAATGTCGGTTTAATTATCTGAAGTCTGGCAACTGGGCGAGCAGAAAATTATCGGCATTCCAATTGTAAGGAAAATGAAGCAGGTAATTGTAAATTCAACGCTGCAAAAAATCCGAGCGCCTTCGTCAGTGTTTCTTTGTATTCGGCTTGGGGATTGGAATCCGCCACGATACCGGCACCGACGTTGAAATAAATTTTTTCCTGCGCGCAAATCGCCGTGCGAATTGCGATACTTAACTGAGTTTCTCGGTTGAAGCCGAGGTAGCCAATTGCTCCGCAGTAAGTCCCGCGCGAAATTGGTTCCAGTTCATCAATGATTTCCATCGCACGAAACTTGGGCGCGCCGGTGATGCTGCCGCCAGGGAAACACGACGCGAACGCGGCGAAATGTGTCACGTCGTTTCGCAGCCGGCCTTCGACGGTGGAAACGAGATGCTGCACTTGCGCGAATTTTTCGAGTTTGGCAAGCTCCGGCACTTGCACGGAACCGTATTCACAGACTTTGCCTAAATCATTCCGCAACAGATCGGTGATCATCACGAGTTCGGCGAGTTCCTTGGCGCTGGTCTGTAATTCGTAGGCGAGCTGGGCGTCGCGCGTCGGGTCGGCATCACGCGGGCGCGTGCCTTTGATCGGCCGTGATTGAATATGCGAGCCGCTCAGGCGCAGAAATTGTTCCGGCGAGGAAGACGCAATTTGGAAATCACCGCAGTCGAAAAATGCGGAGAATGGCGCGGGCGAAACAGCGCTCAATTTCGCAAAAAATTCCCAGCCGGACATTTGGCATTGCACCGACAATCGCTGCGAAAGGTTGACTTGATAAATGTCGCCGGCGCAAATGTAACGTTGCGTGCGCTCGACGGCGTCGAGAAATTCGGCGCGAGTAAAATTAGAGGCAACAGGTGAATCGTAAATCGTAAATCGTAAATCGTGAGATGGCAGATTGCTTGATGGATTGCCTTCCAGTTTTGTTTGCCAAAATTTTAATTGTTCCTTTGCCCGCGTTTCATTACGTGAACCGTCGGCGTTCAGGCCGGTCGAAACGACGCACACTTTGCCGAGGCGATGATCGAAGACGACGAGGGCGTCGTAAAAACCGACGTGGCAGTCGGGCAGTTCCAAGTCGTTGACGGCGCGGCGCGGCAGTTTCGGCTCGGTGAAATTTTTCAGGTCGTAGCCCCAGTAGCCGAACGCGCCGCCGAGCGGGAACGGCAGGTCAATTTCGTCCAGTAGTTCAAAACGCGACATGAGCGCGTCGAGAATGTGCCACGGGTTGCCGAACTGGATTTGGGAGATGGAAGTTGGAAGTTGGGAGTTGGAAATTTCACAGCGCGAGCCGAAGGAACGAAACGTGAGAAATGGATTTGCGGCGACGAATGAATAACGCGCCTGCGGCGAATCAAAAGAATTGCTGCGCAGCAAAATAATTCCGCTTTCACCGCGCAATTGCTCGACGAACGATTCCGGCGTATGTGCAGTTTGAATTTCTTGAATCAGTGGGCGCATAAAACTTCATTGCGTTCCCGAACTTCGAGTTAGGCGTTGCACATACCAAATGGACCAGAATATAAAGGCGAGAATGGCCGCCAACATTAAACTGCAAACTGTAAAGCCAATCTTATTTTGTTCAATTGTGCCCAATTTCCATTGGTGAATTTGCCCGTGATCCATGACAACAGCTTTCCAAGTTGTTGGGATTTTTTCGCCATAGAGACTAATTGCTTCGGATGCTGGAATTGCGGCAAGCCATGGTGCCCAAGCGAAAAAAACTGGGAACATTGCAATTGCAGCAATAATTTGCAGGACAGAAATAATTTTTAATTTTGAAGAAATTAACATGATTTTTTACGCAAACGCCCGAGGCGTGATCGCGGGCGGGCCGACGCGGCGTTCGTAGTCGCGGATGATGGCGATGACTTCGTCCACGTCGTCGGTGATTTTCACGAGGTCGAGGTCGCCGGGGCTGATGAACTTGTCTTTTTCCAGCCGAGTTTTCATCCAGGCGAGCAGGCCGCGCCAGTGTTCGCGCCCGAACAGGATGAGCGGGAATTGCGGGATGCGCTGCGTCTGCACAAGCGTGAGGACTTCAAAAAATTCGTCGAGCGTGCCGAAGCCGCCGGGCATGAACACGAAGCCTAGGCTGTATTTCACGAAACAAACTTTGCGCGCGAAAAAATAATGGAAATGGATCGGGATGTTGGCGTAGCGGTTGCCGCTTTGCTCGTGCGGCAGTTCGATGTTGAGGCCGACGGATTTGCCGCCGGCGTGTTCCGCGCCTTTGTTCGCGGCTTCCATGATGCCGGGGCCGCCGCCGGTGACGACGGCGAGATTGTGCTTGGCGAGGCCCTTGGCGATGTCGTGCGCGGCGCGATAAAATTTGTCGGTCGGCTTGGTGCGCGCGGAGCCAAAAATCGTCACGGCCGGGCCGACTTGGGACAGCGTCTGAAACGAATCCACGAACTCGGCCATGATGCGGAAGATGCGCCACGGGTCTTCGCGGATGAAATTGTTGTCGCTCATGCACGAAAGATAGACGCGGCGGGGAAATGAAACAAGCGCGGGAAAAATTGCCACAGAGGCGCAGAGCCAGACAAAGATATTTCTCTGTGTGCTCGGTGACTCTGTGGCAAAAATAAAAAAGCCGGAGAAAATAAATTCTCCGGCTTGTTGTTTTAATTATTTTTTACGAGCAACCTAAACTTTCGCCGCAGTTCAGGCATTTGTAGCACGCGCCGTTGCGCACGGCGACGTGGCCGCACGTCGGGCAGGTCGGCGCGTCTTGCTGGTTGGTGATCATCGAGGTTAACGACAATGCCCGATGGAGACCGCCATTCCCGTTGCCATTTTTTATGTCGAATACGTCAGTGTCCTCGGCGATTGCCAATTCAGGCACCGGACGATTCACCTTTTTTTTTCCTCTTCGAGCAAACCGGGCATTACCAATTCTGGTTGCGCGCGGTTCGGCGTGATGGCTTCACGATAGCCCGGAACGAATTGCAGCGCGAGCCAGCGAAAAACGTAATCGGTGATTGAAGAAGCATTGCGTATTTCAGGATTTTTCGTGAAACCGCTCGGCTCGAAACGCTGATGGGCGAATTTGCGGACCAGCGCCTCCAGGGGCACGCCGTATTGCAGCGCCATGCTGGTGAGCGTACCAATGCTGTCCATTAGGCCGCCGATGGTCGAACCTTCCTTGGCCATCGTAATGAATAATTCGCCGGGCTGGTGGTCTTCAAAAAGGCCGACGGTGAGATAACCTTCATGACCGGCGATGTCGAATTTATGTGTGACCGCCGTGCGCGTGTCGGTCAGGCGACGGCGCAACGGTTTGCCAGCTTCGCCGCGCAATTTAGCGACTTCGGCCTCAAGCTCTTTGATTCGATTTTCGAGCACGGAAGAATCACCAGCAGAATTTTTTTCACCCCCGTCGTTGGTTTTTTTAGTGTTAAGCGGTTGTGAACGCTTTGAACCGTCACGGTAAATAGCAACGCACTTGAGTCCCATTTTCCAAGCTTCGACGTAGGTGTTGCGAACATCCTCGACGGTGCAGGCGCTTGGCATATTGACGGTTTTGGAAATAGCGCCACTGATGAACGGCTGCGCCGCTCCCATCATCTTGAGGTGCGCCATGTAGCCGATACTGCGTTTGCCTTTGTGCGCCTTGAACGCGCAATCAAACACGGGCAAATGTCCCGGCTTCAAACCGCTGAAAATTATTTTGCCGTTTTCCTCGACGTCTTCAATCGTGTCGTGCTTCTCGATGTGCGTGATGATGTTCTTGATTTCGGCTTCGCCATAACCGAGACGACGCAACGCATCCGGCACGCCGCGATTGACAATCTTCAACATTCCACCGCCCGCGAGTAATTTATATTTGACCAGTGCGATGTCAGGTTCGACGCCGGTGGTATCGCAGTCCATGAGAAACGCAATCGTGCCGGTCGGCGCGAGCACGGTGACTTGCGCGTTGCGATAGCCGTGCTGCTTGCCTTTGGCGAGCGCGCCGTCCCACGTTTTGCGCGCCTCGGTTTTGAGATAATTAAATTCCGCGCTGGGCTGGATTTGTTCAACGGCGTCGCGGTGCAATTTGATGACGCCGAGCATGGACTCAACGTTGTCTTTCACCAGCGGCTTCGAGACATGCGCGCAACGCGCGTCGTAGTAGCCAGAGAATGTGCCGATGTTTGCGGCAATTTCCGCGCTCTGCTCGTAAGCGTGGCCGGTCATGATGGACGTGATCGCACCGGCGAGCGCTCGGCCTTCGTCGGAATCGTAAGGCAAACCGTAGCTCATGCAAAGCGAACCGAGGTTCGCAAAGCCAAGTCCGAGCGTGCGGAAGATATGGGAATTTTCCGCGATGTCTTTCGTCGGATAGCTCGCATTATCCACAAGAATTTCCTGTGCCGTGATAAAGACACGCACGGCGGCTTTGAAACGCTCCACGTCAAACTTGCCGTCTTCGCGTTTAAATTTCATCAAGTTCAGCGACGCCAGATTGCACGCGGTGTTGTTGATAAAGACGTATTCGCTGCACGGATTGGTGGAGTGAATCGGCTCGGTGCCTTTGCAAGTATGCCATTTCTGGATCGCGCCGTCGTATTGCATTCCGGGGTCGCCGCAGATGTGCGTACCCTCGGCGATTTTGTAGAGCAGCTTCGCCGCGTCCTTTTTTTCCAGCGGCTTGCCGGTTGTGATTGAGTGCGTCCACCATTCCTTGCCCGCGAGCGCGGCCTGCATGAACTCGTCGCTCGCGCGGACGGAAAGATTTTCGTTCTGATACATTACGCTGCCGTAGGCGTCGCCGTTGTAACTGCCGTCGTAGCCTTGCTCAATGAGAGCCCATGCCTTTTTTTCTTCCTTTTGCTTGGCGTCAATAAATTCTTCGATGTCTCCATGCCAGTCGCGAAGCGTGTTCATTTTTGCCGCGCGACGAGTTTTGCCGCCGGATTTCACGACGTTCGCAACCTGGTCATAAACTTTCAGAAAACTCATTGGCCCACTTGGACGACCACCGCCGCTCAACTTTTCCCGTTTTGAACGGAGCGGCGACAAATCCGTGCCAGTGCCAGAACCATATTTGAAAAGCATGGCTTCGCTGGAGGCAAGACGCATAATGTCTTCCATGTTGTCTTCGACCGATTGGATGAAGCACGCGCTACCTTGCGGATATTCGTATTGTGTGGTGGCGCGCTCGGCTTCGCCAGTCTTGCGGTTGTGAAACCAGTTGCCCTTGCCAGATTTTTTGCCAACGCCGTATTCGTGGAACAGCCCGACGTTGAACCACACCGGCGAATTGAACGCGCCATATTGGTTCAAGCACAGCCAAGTCAGTTCCTCGTAAAAAATTTCGCCGTCTACCTTGCTGAAATAACCGTCCGCAATTCCCCAATCCGCAATCGTCCGCGAAATGCGATGGATCAATTGCCGTACCGAAGTTTCGCGCTCGGAAGTATTTTGCTCGCCGTAAAAATATTTCGACACGACAACTTTTGTCGCGAGCACCGACCACGACTTCGGCACTTCGACATTTTCCTGCTTGAAAATGACCTTGTTCGCGTCGTCGGTGATCTCGGCGGTGCGCTTGTCCCATTCAATCTGGTCGAACGGCTTGATTTTCGCGTCACTGAAAACGCGTTCGACCCGCAAAAACTTTTTCGCGTCAGTCGTGTTGGGTTTTACATTGCGTGCCGCTGGCTTTTTTGCGGCACGATGGCGACCGGCGTGCGAAGCCGGAGCCAAAACATCCTCGCGTGCGTCAATCATGATTTTCCTTTTGAAACGGTTGAAATTTCTTTTTCAGACAAATCACCCGACCGTCTCAAAACAGAAGACCGGTCGGGAAAACTAGATTGTTCGGCCTACTTTCCGGATTTCCGCCAACCGCTTGCTTTTAAGCGAAACCCCATTTAGTGGGCAACAATGTGAGCCTATACCCAATATATTGTGGTTGCAAGAAAATTTTCCAAAAAAGTTACACAAATGATATTCGCAAATGAAATCAACGGAATTGCCGCGCCAGCATTGAAAATATGACGGCTTATTCGCCACGGTGAACAACCTCAACGCAGTTTTTTCTTGGGCTTGCGGGAATATCTTTCATGACGAGCCTCTCGATGTGCATCAACTTTTCCCATTGTTTTTTTGTGCGTCGGCTTGAACTTTCGAATCGGCTCGATGGTTTTCGGACGCGGTTTTGGCACGAGCACAATTGGACAGCCTTCGTAGCCGAATGCACGGCGCAATTCATTTGCAAGATTTTTTTTATATTGTTCGGAAAACAATTCATCGCGATTCACAAACAGCAAAAACGTCGGCGGCGACTGTCGGACTTGTGTCGCGTAGAAAAATTTCAGGCGATGGCCTGCTGAACTGATCGGCTGCCGGCGGTCAACGGCGTCGCGCAGCGTTCGATTTAAAATTCCCGTCGGAATTTTTTGCTGCAACTGTGCCGCAACGTAACGCACCGCTTCGAGCAGGCGGTCCAGATGAAAACCGGATTTCGCCGAGGTAAAAATCACTGGCGCATAATCGAGAAAGAATAATTTTTTCTGAACCCATTGGCCGAATTCGCCGAGCGTGGTCATCACTTTTGGTGCGCCGTGATTTTCCTCTTTGTTGCGAGAAGTAATTTCTTCTTTGCGTGCTTCGCGGACCTTTTCATCGAACAAATCCCATTTATTGACGACGATGATGCAGGCTTTGCGATTTTCAACGATGCAATCAGCGATTTTTTTATCCTGTTCCAAAATGCCCGATTCCGCGTCCAGAATCAAAACCGCGATGTCACAGCGCGCGATGGATTCTTCCGAACGTTTAACACTGAAAAATTCAATGGAACTGTCCACGCGTCGGGTTTTTCGTATGCCGGCGGTATCAATCAAAATATATTTCTGGCGCATACCGTCGGTTTCGACCTCGAACGGCACATCAATCGCGTCGCGCGTCGTGCCCGGAATTGGTGATACAATGACGCGCTCCGATTTTGTGAGTGCATTGATGATTGATGATTTGCCGACGTTCGGACGTCCAACAATGGCAAGTTTCAAGGGTCCTTGATTTAGAGTTTTTGGCTCTAAACTCTGAATTTCCGGTTCAGAATTTTGAACTGGTAGAAATGCCGTGGTGGCGTTCATCAAGTTTTCAATGCCTTCACCGTGAATCGCGCTGACGGGAAAAATTTTCTCAAAGCCGAGCGCGGAAAATTCATCCGCGCCCTTTTCCGCACGGCTTGTATCCACTTTATTGACCGCGATCAAAACCGGCTTG
This sequence comes from uncultured Verrucomicrobiae bacterium, assembly GCA_963719075.1. Lineage (GTDB taxonomy): Bacteria > Verrucomicrobiota > Verrucomicrobiia > Limisphaerales > UBA11358 > UBA11358. Next base: position 42,567 of record CAVRAN010000004.1, read on the forward strand.
CCACTGCGCCGCAATTTTTCCGCAACTTCGCGGTCCAAAGGAACAATCCCATCCTGCACGTTGACGACGAGAATGATTGCGCTGGCCGATTCAATCGCGAGATTTACTTGTTCAATCGCGGCTTTGATGATGACGTCGTCGGATTTTTCGCGGCGCAGCAAACCGATGCCGCCGGTGTCCACGAGCGTGAACGTGCGCCCCTGCCACTCGGCTTCGGCGCTGACCCGGTCGCGCGTGACGCCGGGCTGGTCGTGGACAATCGCAATTCGTTTTCGAACAATGCGATTGAACAGCGCGGACTTGCCGACGTTCGGGCGACCGACAATGGCTATCAAATTTGACACGCGCACAGGATGAATGAGTTCGTTGCGCGGCGGAAGAGAAAATCCAGTTGTTTGAACTGTCCGCTTGTTTTCAGTGTCTTTTGTATTTAACAATTTGCAGCGTTGTCCATGAATTCGACTCTCATCATCATGCCGACTTACAATGAGCGGGAAAACCTTCCGCGCATCGCGGAAAAACTTTTGTCGTTGCCGGTCACCGTGGATTTGCTTGTGGTGGACGACAATTCTCCCGACGGCACGGGGAAAATCGCCGATGAACTGTCCGCGAAACATTCTGAAATTCACGTTTTGCATCGTGTGGGAAAAAACGGTTTGGGCCGCGCCTACATCGCCGGATTTAAATGGGCGCTCGAACGCGGCTATGAATTTATCTTCGAGATGGACGGAGATTTTTCACACAACCCGGACGACATACCGGCGTTTCTCGAAGCCGCGCAAAATGCCGACCTTGTCCTTGGCTCGCGTTATGTCGGCGGCATCCGCGTCATCAACTGGCCGCTGGGACGGCTGATGTTGAGCCGGTTCGCCGGCAAATATGTGATGCTCGTCACGGGAATGCCGTTCACCGACCCCACCGGCGGCTACAAGTGTTTTCGCCGCCGCGCGTTGCAAGCCATCAACCTAGAGGCTGTCCGTTCAAACGGCTACAGTTTTCAAATTGAAATGACGCACAAAATTTGGCGGCAAGGATTTAAAATTGTCGAAGTGCCGATTATTTTCACCGAACGCACGCAGGGACATTCAAAAATGGCTGGCGGAATTGTAAATGAAGCGTTTTGGATGGTTTGGTGGCTGTGGCTGCAAAATGGTTTGCGCCGACGGCCAAAGAAACAAATATAATTGCCAACGATTATGAAACGAATAATCATTCTTGTTGTTATTATTTTTCTAGCCTTGTTGATTGTCATTCCCAGTTTTATTCGTCGTTACAATATTCCTTCGGAAAATGGCATTCTTAATAATCTTCGCCAAATTGATGGCGCTAAACAGGAATGGGCAATAGAGACCGGTATAACTAATCAAAATACTCCAATTTCAGAAAAGGATATTGAGCCTTATATTTCAAGCGGTGCGCATTCCAATTGGGATTGGTTAGAAAATCCAACTACTGGTGAACAATATAAAATTAACCCGCTCGGACTTCCGCCGGAAGCGTGTTTGACAAAAGAATTAGTTCGCGGTGGAACAACGTATCCAGCAGGAACAATAGTCCGTTATACTACAAATGGAGATGTGGAATATATTTTACCGCCCAAGTAAATTTTTGAAAAACGCATTATGAATTATTTATGATTGCTTTAATCGTCGGCACAAATCGCCCGGGCAGCAACACGCGCAAAGTAGTCGCGCAACTCGAAGAAATTTATGCCGAGCTGAAAGTTCCGCTGAACATTTTGGATTTGGCGAAATTGCCGCCGGAAATTTTCTCGCCGACCTCCTATGCGGAAAAACCAAAATCGTTTCAACCTTTCGCCGCCGCCATTCTGCAATCCACCGGGCTGCATGTCATCACGCCTGAATACAATGGCAGCATGCCCGGCGTTTTAAAATATTTTATTGATATGCTGAAATTTCCGGAAAGTTTCGAGCAAAAGCCGGTTTGTTTCACCGGAGTGTCGGCGGGAATGTGGGGTGCGCTGCGTCCGATCGAGCAGCTCCAGGCAATATTCAGCTATCGCAATGCGTATATTTTTCCCGCGCGCGTTTTCCTTCCGCAGATTTACAACCTGCTCGACGACTCCGGTAAAATCAAAGACGTCGAACTGCTCGCGCGTTTAAAATCGCAAGTTGAAGGCTTTGCAAAATTTTCCGAACATTTCAAAACCCTGAAAATTCCGGTTCCTAAATAACAAATCTGATTAAAGTCATATATGAAACTGAAACTGTTGCTTGCCACGCTGTTCGTTTTTGCCACAACTCTTTTTGCCGCCATGCCCCAAGCCGGCGATACCGCGCCGCTCGTCACCGGCACGGATCAAAACGGTGCGGACTTCAAGCTCGCCGATCTCGTCGGCAAGAAAATCGTGCTGCTGTATTTTTATCCGAAGGATTTTACCGGCGGCTGCACCAAGGAAGCGTGCAGTTTCCGCGACGGCTTTGAGGATTTCGCCACGAACAACGTCGAGATCGTCGGCGTCAGCTTTGATTCCGCCGACAGCCATCTGCAATTCATCGCCAAATACAAATTGAACTTCACCCTGCTCGCCGATCCCGACGGCAAGATCGCGGACATTTACGGCGTGCGGATGGCCGGAAAAAACATGGCCAAGCGCGTGAGCTTTCTCATCGGCCTCGACGGAAAAATCGTCCACGTCACCGACACGGGCAATCCCGACGTTCACCTTGCGGAAATGAAAGCCGCGATTGCGGGGTTGAAAATTAAGGCGCAGCTTCAAAAGATTCAGAAAGACTTTGGCGTAACCGTGGAGGTTCACGGTCATCAGATTTTAGTCGGAACACCGGGATTAGAGACAACCGACACAATGAACCAGATAAGGGAAGCGCTCCACAAAGCTTTCGGAAATGATTTTACCAATTACACAATAGTCCATATTGTCGGATAATTTTCAATGTGCGCGAAAAATCTTTTTCCCGCGCATTTATTTTCTAAACTGGCCGCGTGTCTCTCAAAATCGGCGGCGGCTTTCAAGATTGTTTTCGGCTTTGCATTATGAACTAATGTGGGTAAATTACCGTCATGCAGACCAGCGAAGTGATTGACAAAATAAAGCAGCTTTCCAACGAGCAGGCGGAAGAAGTTTATGAATATCTTTTTTCCGCCGAACGCGAATTGGATCGCCTGCTGGCCGTGTTTGATCGTCTGCCGCGAAAAATCCGCCTGACCGAAGAAGAAACTCTCGCCCTGCCGCGTGCGCATCATTCTTGATAGCAACGTCTGGCTGGCCATTCTCACCACCGACGGTTTTTGCCGCCAAATGTGGAAAAAGGTCCGGCGCGATTGTGCTGTCATCGCCTCACAGGACATACTTGATGAAATTGAGGAGAAACTCCGGCAAAAGTTTGAATTCAGTCCACGACACGCGCGTTTGATGGTTTTGTTTGTGGAGCGGCAAACCCACGCGGTCAATGTCACGACCACAATCCAAGTTTGCCGCGATCCGGACGACAACCGAATTTTAGCCGCCGCACACGATGGCGATTGTTCGCATCTGGTCACGGGCGACAACGATTTGCTGACGCTGAAACAATTTAACGACATCAAAATTGTGACTCCGCGCGAGTTTTCAGAATTGATTTCACACGTTTGATTTTTCCAAATGCCACTCAAAACCGGAGACAAGCTCACCCTGACCATCCACGACATCGCGTTCGGTGGCGAAGGCGTCGGGCGCGTGGATGATTTCGTCGTCTTCGTGCCGTTCGTGCTTCCGGGCGAAATGGTCGAGGCCGAAATCACCGAGGTCAAAAAGAATTTTGCGCGGGCGAAATTGTTGCGCGTGGAAAAATCCTCGCCGGATCGCGTCGCGCCGGAATGCCGTTATTTCGGCGCGTGCGGCGGCTGCCAGTATCAGCACATCGCCTACGCGACGCAGTTGCGGTTGAAGCACAAGCAGATTTCGGATCTGTTCGAGCGCGTCGGAAAAATCCCGGCGGACAAAATCGCGCCGGTGATTGCGAGTCCGCAGCCTTATGGCTATCGCAACCGCATCATGATCCGCAGCCAGTGGAACGGCCCGGCCAAAAAACTGGTCATCGGCTTCATTCGCGCGGACAACAATTTCGTCGAGGACATCGAGGAATGCAAAATCGCCGAGCCGGCCATCAGCGAACAGATTAAAAACGTCCGCGCCAATCCGCCGCCGAAGGGCGGAATAAAAATCGTTCTGCGGATTCCGCCGGAAAACTGGGACGTGCCGCCGGATTCATTTTTTCAGAACAATTTTTTCCTGCTGCCGAAACTCGTCGAGACGGTTCGCGATTTTTTGAAATCCAGCGGCGCGAAGCATTTGGTGGACTTGTATTGCGGCGTGGGATTTTTCGGGATTGAGCTGGCGGATTTGGTTGAAAGTTTTGTCGGCGTAGAATATGACTGGCTCGCAATCAATTCTGCGCGAAAAAATGCGGCGACAAGAAAAATTTCCAACGGTGAATTCATTTCCTCGACGGTTGAGGAAGTTATGCCGGCGTTGCTGAAAAAATTTTCGCCGGAAAAAACGTCGGTGATTCTCGACCCGCCGCGCAAAGGTTGTCTGCCGGAAACATTGAGGTTATTGCGCGAAACGAAGCCGTCGCAAATCATTTACGTTTCCTGCCATCCGGCGACGATGGCGCGGGATTTGAACATTTTGTGCGCGGACGGTGTCTTTGAACTGGCACGCGTGCAGCCGCTGGACATGTTCCCGCAGACACAGCACGTCGAATGCGTCGCCAATTTACGTCGAATAAACTAATCTTGCCAATTTGTGAGGTATGGATTCAACTGGTTTACTCCAATGATGAATAACGCACAGCCTCCCGCGCCGCATAATTTTGCCGCGCGCCTTTTGCCGTGGGTTGTGGCGGCAGGAACACTGGTGCTTTATGCGCTGACAATCAATCACTGGATGTCGCTATTTAATCTCGGCTACGTCGCCAAAGTTTCTGGATGGACATGGCAGCCGGAGATCATAAATCCAATTTCCTTCATTGTTACGTATCCATTTCGTTGGCTGCCGACGGCGTCAATTCCGTTTGCGCTGAATTTATTTTCCGCCGTTTGCGCGGCGTTGACATTGGGATTGCTGGCGCGGTCAGTCGCACTGCTGCCGCAGGATCGCACCCGCGCGCAGCGTGAACGCGAGCACAGCGATTTCTCGCTTTTGACAATTCGCGCGGCATGGCTGCCGCCAATTTTTGCCGCGCTGGTGTGCGGACTGCAAATGACGTTTTGGGAACAGGCGACGAATTTTACGGGGGAAATGTTTGAACTGCTGCTGTTCGCCTTCGTGATTTGGTTGCTGCTGGAATACCGGATTGACGGGCGCGAATGGCGGCTGTTTCTGGCTGCATTCGTTTATGGCGCGGCCATGACGGACAACTGGGCGATGACCGGATTTTTCCTGCCATTCATCACGGCGGTTATTTGGATTCGCGGCGTGAGTTTTTTCAATTTCGGTTTTCTCAGCCGCATGGCCTTGTGCGGACTCGTTGGAATATCCTTTTACCTTTTGCTGCCGCTGCTGGCGGTGATTTCAGCCAAAATGCCAATCACTTTTTGGCAGGCGTTGAAATATAATCTGGCAGCGCCATCCGACCTGATAAAATTCTTTTTTGTTCGATCCGACGTGCGGGCTACTGTCGGCTTAATATCTTTAAGTTCGTTGCTGCCTGTGCTCGCATTGTCAATTCGCACAAAATCATTTTTTGGCGGTGGAGTTTCCAGTGGGATTAATGAAATTGTGGAGCGTTTCACATTTCATCTAATCTATGGCGTTTTTCTGGTCGTTTGTGTTTGGGTGGCGTTCGATCCGTCGTTTAGTCCGCGAAATATTTTTCCACGACAATTTGGTATCACTCTGTCATTTTTGACATTTTATTATCTCGGCGCACTGAGTATCGGTTATTACAGCGGATATTTTCTGCTCGTCTTTGGAACAAAAAAAAGCCGTTCCCATCGGCATAAAACCCATCAAGTTCCGGCACTCAATTATATAATTGTCGCGATGGTTTGGCTGCTTTTCCTAATTGCGGTGACCGGATTAGTATACAAGAACGCGCCGCAAATCCATGCCGTCAACGACGACACGTTGAAAAAATACGCTGCGCTCGTGGAGGAAAAATTGCCGGCTGGCGGCGCAATTTTATTGTCTGACGACACACAGCGTTTGCTTTTCGTGCAGGCAGCGCTGGTTTGCGACGGCAAAGCGGAAAATTTTGTGCCGCTCGATACAAAATCCTTGGTCTGGCCGGCGTATCACAAATTTTTGCACAAGAGATATCCGCAAAAATTTCCAGACACCATTGTCGCTGCTGAAACCAATGAGGTCAGTCCGTTGCATTTGATTCTGCTTTTGGCCGCGCTCGCCAAAACGAACGAGCTTTATTATTTGCATCCGAGTTTCGGCTATTACTTCGAGCAATTTTATCTGGAACCGCACGGCTTGGTTTATAAATTGAAAACGCTGCCAAATGAAACTCTGTTGCCGCCCTTGCCAGACGAAAACCAAATCGCCGAAAACGAAGCGTTCTGGTCGAACACGGAAACAACGGTTCTTGCCCCGATCCAACGCTCGCTTGCACCGACGGATCCAAACGCGCCCGTTTCATGGCCGGATAATTTGCTGGCGTTTTTGCAGGTTTCGCGCGGGCAAAACCCCAGTGGGATTGTCGCGGGAACATTCTATTCGCGCAGTTTGGATTTTTGGGGCGTTCAATTGCAACGTGCCGGTGAATTTGAAAAAGCCGCCGCGCAGTTTCAAACGGCGGAAAAATTAAATCCCGGCAACGTCGTTGCGCAAATCAATCTGGATTTTAACAAGACATTGTCCACCGGAAAAACCACGCCGGTGGATTTGTCAAAAACAACCTTGGATCAATTGGGTAAATACCGGACGTGGGGGCAAGTGCTGAACGCCAACGGCCCGTTCGACGAACCGAGTTTTTGCTTTGAAAACGGCGTTGTGCTCGTGCAAGGCGGCTTGACACGTCAGGCGGTTGAATCTTTTGCTCGCGTCCGTGAACTTTCGCCGGACAGCTTATCCGCGCGGTTGATGCTGGGCGAACTTTACGTAGCAAATCACCTGCCCGACAGGGCGCTAGAAGAAATCCGCGAAATCCGCAACCAGCCGGAACGATTTTCGCTGACAGAAACCAACGAACCGCAATTGGCGCTCATCGAAGCCAGTGCATACATGGAAAAGACAAATTTCTCGCATGCCACGCGCTTGATTGAAACCACAATTTTGCGCAGCCCGACCAATAATATTTTGCTGGCCACCGCCGTGCAGCTTTATACGAAGCACGGTCTTTTCACCAACGCGCTTGATGTTATTAACGATAAGTTGCAGTCCACGCCCGACGACGCCGGCTGGCTTTTTATGAAGGGCTACATTGATATTCAAATCAAAAATTACGACGACGCTATTTCATCATTGTCTCAGGTGCTTTCCACGCAGACGAATAATGCGACCGCGCGATTCAACCGAGCCATCGCCTACCTTGACAGCGGCAAACTTGACGACGCGCGCGCCGATTACGAATCGTTGCAGCAATCCTTCACCAATTCATTTCAAGTTGATTACGGCTTGGGCGAAATCGCGTGGCGCAAACACGAAACCAACGATGCCATCAGGTATTATGAACTTTATTTGGCCAATGCGAACACCAATACCGCCGAAGCCACCAACATCATGCAGCGGTTGCGCGAACTTAAAAAGTAAATCATCCTGACTGCGCGATGCGTGTCACCCACATCATCACGCGACTTGTCATCGGCGGCGCGCAGGAGAACACCGTCGCTACTGTTCTCGGCTTGTGCCAAAAATCCGGCGTCGAAGCGAAATTGATCTCCGGCCCGACCGTAGGCCCCGAAGGGTCGCTCGAACCGGAAGTGAAACAGATTCCCGGCCTGCTGACGATTGTTCCCGAACTGGTTCGTGCGATTCATCCGCTTAAAGATTTTCTTGCGTTGCAAGAACTCAAGCAGATTTTGCGCGAACAAAAACCGCACATCGTCCACACCCACAGTGGCAAGGCCGGAATTTTGGGACGTCTCGCCGCCAAACGCGCGGGTGTTCCCATCATTATTCATCACATTCATGGTCCGTCATTTGGCGCGTTTCAAAACCGCGGGAGCAATTTCATTTTTTGCTCCGCCGAGAAATACGCCGCCCGCGTCACGACGCATTTCATTTGTTCCGCCGATGCAATGACAAAACTGTATCTCACCGCCGGAATCGGCAAACCCGGGATGTTTACGCGCATTTTCAGCGGCTTCCAACTCAAACCGTTTTTGGAAGCCGCAGATGATTTTACGTTCAGAAGAAAATTGGGAATCGCTCCCGACGCATTTGTCATCGGCAAAATTGCCCGGCTTTTCAAGCTCAAAGGCCACGAAGATTTGTTTGCCGCGTTCCAGGCGTTGCTGCCTCAATGTCCGCGAGCACGATTGCTGCTCGTTGGTGACGGTTTATTGCGAACGCATCTGGAAACCCGCGCGCGCGAAATGAACCTGTCCGACAAAATCATTTTCGCCGGGCTCGTCCCGCCGAATGAAGTGGCGCGCTACGTCGGCATTATGGATTGTCTCGCGCATTTGTCCTCGCGCGAAGCGCTTTCCCGCGCGCTGCCGCAGGCGCTCGCCGCCGGCAAACCTGTTGTCGCTTACGATTTCGACGGCGCGGACGAAGTTTGCCTTGAAGGCGAAACCGGCTTTTTGGTTCGCACGCGCGACGTTTCCGCTGTCACAAAACATTTGCTCGAACTTGCCAATAATGCCGGATTGCGCGAACGGCTCGGCAAACGCGGCCAGCAATTTGTAAAAGAAAATTTCGCCGTCGAAAAAATGGTGGACGGTCAATATAATCTTTACCTGAAACTGGCCGCCGAACCTGGCCTTCGATTGTGACGTTTCCATTCGACTTTTTTTCCGCTGCATCTGCAGGTGCGTTTTTGACGACGCTGCTCGTGCTGCCGCTCTGGCGCAATTGGTGTCTGCGCACAAATCTGGTGGACGACCCGCGTGACCGGAAAAACTACGACGCGCCAAAGATCCACGCCGCGTTGATTCCGCTGGCCGGCGGTCTGGCCGTCCTGACCGGAATTCTGCTGCCGCTGGCTGCCGGAGCGATTCTGCTCAAGCTTGGAATTGTAAAAATCTCTTCCGCCAATTTGATCGTTCACGGCATAAACCGTCGCGCGGTCGAACTCGCCGTCATCGCCTTCGGCGCAATTGCGATTTCAGTCCTCGGCTGGTTCGATGACAAATATGAATTGAAGCCGCTGCCGAAATTTACCGGGCAATTTCTCATCGCGCTGCTCGTCGCCGTCGCCTGCAAACGCATCACCCTTTTCGTTCCGAGCGTCGCGTTCAGTTACGTTATTACGATTTTATGGCTGCTCACGATCATCAACGCCTTCAATTTCATGGACAACATGAACGGTCTTTGCGCGGGCATCGGCGCGATTGGGGCGTTTTTATTCGCGCTCATCGCCGCCGCAGACGGCGAATATCTCGTCGCGCTCACGGGTTTTTTGATTTGCGGCGCGCTGATTGGATTTCTGCCGTGGAATTTTCCGAACGCACGGGCGTTTCTCGGCGACGCCGGCAGCCATCTCGTCGGCTACCTGCTTGCGGTGATGGCAATCCTTCCGCATTTTTACACCAAACAAAATCCGCACCCACTGGCCGTGCTTTCGCCGCTGCTTGTGCTGGCCGTGCCGCTGGCCGACCTCGCGCAAGTCGTCATTTTGCGGACGCTCAACCGCAAACCATTCTGGATCGGTGACACCAATCATCTTTCGCACCGGCTCGTCCGTGCGGGATTCAGCCAGACACGCGCCGTTCTCATCCTCTGGCTGGTTGCCGCGATGATCGGTGTGCTCGCCACGTTGTAAAAATCTTGCTCCGATTCGCCGCACGGATAATTTTGTCGTGTGAAAATTCTTTTTATCGGCGACATCGTGGGCGAACCCGGACGCAAAGCCGTCAAAACCCTTCTGCCAAAACTGCGCGAACAGCACGCGCTCGATTTCGTCATCGCCAACGGCGAGAACTCCGCCGGCGGCAGCGGCATCACATTCAGGACCGCCGGGGAAATTTTTTCGGCGGGCGTGGACGTCATCACCAGCGGCGACCATTTGTGGGATCAAAAGGAAGTCATGGAATTGCTCGCGAACGAAAAAAGATTTTTGCGTCCGCTGAATTATCCCGCTGGCACGCCGGGGCAGGGCAGCGGGATTTTTGAAGTTCCCTATCGGATATTCAAGATTCCGGCTCCGGTCAAAATTGCCGTGCTGAATGTGCAGGGCCGCACTTTTATGCAACCACCGCTGGAAAATCCGTTTCTCCTCGCCGCCGAAGAAGTGAAATGGCTGCGCGAGCAGACCAAAATCATCTTCATAGATTTTCATGCGGAGGCGACGTCGGAAAAAATTGCGTTCGCGCGGTTTCTCGACGGGCAGGTGAGCGCGGTGGTGGGCACGCACACGCACGTGCAGACGGCGGACGAGCAGATTTTCCCCGGCGGCACGGCGTATCTGACCGACGCGGGATTCACCGGCCCGCACGAAAGCGTTTTAGGCCGCGAAATCGAACCGGTTCTAAAAAGGTTTCTCACCGGAATGCCGCAACGATTTGAAGTGGCGAAAAACCGTGTGCTGCTTCACGGCGCAGTGATTGAAATAGATGACGCCAGCGGCAAGGCGGTGAAAATCCAGCGCGTGTCGGAAACGTCGCTGTAATGTGTTGCAAAAAGAAACAAAAAGTATTTATGCCGAGCCAAGAGCAGAAACGTCTGATATTACACGATGCAGTTTACTACGAAATTCTCTTCGCTTTTGGCATTTCTGCGCATGATGAAACTGATTATTGCTCATGGGAACACATCAATTTTTCCCGAATGGGACACGCCCGCGCTCTGTATTGGTTTTTCGAGACAAGCATTGCCGATAGAAAACAAGACGATGTTGTGTCAGAGGATTTCAAATTCGGTCCGATAATAATTCAGCGACCTTCGGACGATCAGACAAGGCTCAATAAAGATTTGTTTCATCTTACTTACGCTCGACTACGCCACTTTGCGAATCTGCAAAACAAACCTTGGCCAAATTCTATTTTGTCGTGTCTGCATGAACCTTGCGTCGAATTCATCAAACATTTACTCGCTCACAAGAACGAGTTTGGTGCCTCTAATGATTTCGTCATGTGGGAACAACTTCTTACAGCGCTAAACAGTGGCCGAGAGTTTCGCATTCACCGAACTTTTATACAAGCCGGTGTTGAATCTCATTATACGTTTACCTTTGGTTCGTCGTTACAATTTGGTCGCAGCGAATTAACAAAGCCAAAAGTTATTTTATGAACAAACAAACCGAATCGTTTTGTGTTTTAATTTTATTCGCCACCTTCGTCACGCATTGCGCCGAGACGAATTCCGAGCAGTTGCTGGTGAATGATTCAACCAACGATTGGAAACTGGTCTGGCACGATGAATTCGACACGAACGGGCCGCCCGATCCGGCGAACTGGAATTACGAGCGCGGCTTCGTGCGCAATAACGAACTGCAATGGTATCAGCCGGAAAATGCCTTTTGCACCAACGGCCTGCTTGTCATTGAGGCGCGACCGGAACACAAACGCAATCCCAACTTCGTCACGAATAGCACGAATTGGAAAACGAGCCGCGAGTGGATTGATTACACGTCCGCCAGCATCACGTCGCGCGGGCTGCGCGAGTTCAAATATGGAAAGTTCGAGATGCGCGCGCGCATTGACACGCGGCTGGGAAGCTGGCCGGCGTTCTGGACGCTCGGTGCAACGCCCGGCCTCGGCTGGCCCGCATGCGGTGAAGTTGATATAATGGAATTTTACACCGGCAAAGTTTTGGCCAACATCGGCTACGGCCTTGATGAAAAAATAAAATGGTCTTCCGTCAGGAAACCTGTCGCCGAACTCGGCGGCGATGCGTGGTCGAAGGAATTTCACATCTGGACGATGGAATGGGACGAAAGGAAAATTGACCTGTCGCTCGACGGCAAATTGATGAACCATCTCGACCTTGCGGACGCCGACAAGGCCGACCAAGGCAATCCGTTTCACGCGCCGGTTTATTTCATCCTGAACCAGGCCATCGGCGGCAACAGTGGGGGCGATCCATCGCAAACGAAATTTCCCGTCCGCTACGAAATTGACTGGGTGCGTGTTTATCAGCGCGGTCAATAAATTCCGGCTTCAGGCGTGGCGGGTATGAGTTGATTCACTTGAATTAAATCATAATCGGACTTCGGCAGGTGGTTTTTGCCTCAAATTGACTGAAATCCTCGAAAATGCTCGAAAATGCCTGAAAATATGGATTTTCAGGGGCCCCAAATGAACTGACAGACACTCCAAATGGCCAAACGAGCCGGCAGACGCTCCAAATGAGTTAGAAGTGGCGATATTTGAATTGTCAGAGACGTCAAATGCTCCCGCAGACGGCTTAAACGAGTTGGCAGACGGGCAAAATGACTGGGAAGACTGACCAAATGAGTCGGCAGCAACGTCAAATGAACTGGCAGATTGATTAAATTGACCAGTGAAGTCGTTCGATGAACCGGCGGCTTGGGCAAATGAAGATTAAACCTGCTGATGGCTCAATTCTTCCACCTTTTTTTCCAATTCACGCAACTGGCGGATGATGTTGGGCAACTGCGCCGCAGCCACCCACTGGCGCTTGGCTTGTTTATCCGGCGCGGCGGGATAACCAAGCACGGTTGCGCCGTCGGGTATGTCGCGCATGACGCCGGATTTTGCGCCGACGGTGGACTGGTTGCCGAGTTTGAGGTGTCCGGCAATGCCCGATTGCGAGGCGATGACGACATAATCGCCGAGGTGCGTGCTGCCAGCGAACCCAACCTGACCCATGATGAGGCAGTGCCGTCCGATGACGACGTTGTGCGCGATGTGAACGAGGTTGTCTATCTTGGTGCCCTGACCGATGACGGTCGAACCAAGCGCGCCGCGGTCAATGGCAACATTGGCGCCAATCTCGACATCGTCATGGACGATGACATTGCCGACTTGCAGCATCTTGCGATGTTGCCCCTGATCTAACACGTAACCATATCCGTCTGAACCAATCGTTGTGCCCGCATGAATGGCGACACGGTTGCCGATCTGGCATTTCGCATAAATCACGACGTTGGGAAACAAACACACGTCGTCGCCGATTTGGCTGTCATGGCCAATGTGATTGCCGCCCATTAACACCGTGCGCTTACCGACATGGACGCCTGCACCAATGACGCAATGAGGTCCAATGTGGGCGCTGGCATCAATTTGCGCCGTGGAATGAATAACCGCATTTGCGTGAACGCCCGGTTGATGGGATTCGGGAGGGAAAAAAAGCGGCAACACCCTTGCGATGGCGACGCGCGGATTTTTCACGCGAATCAAAACTTTTTTGGAAGATTCAAACCCGGCGGGAACCAGAACCGCGCTGGCCTGACTCTGTTCGGCGGCGGCAAGGTAGCTTTCCTTTTCAGCAAAGGTAAGATCACCCGCCCGCGCACTATCCGCAGGGGCAATGCCGGTGATGGCAACCGAACCATCGCCGGCAACTTCACCTCCGAGTTTTCCCGCGATCTGTGAAACCGTGAACATGGTTTACTGCCGGGCGGTTTTGGATTGCGGATTGCGGAAGACGAGAAAGAAATCCGCAATTGAAAGTCTTACCATCCGCTGTGTCTCCACATCCCAGACTTTCAACCGCAGGCACCGGATGATTTCAAATGGATTCAGTGAAGTCGTCTTGGGCTGCTGCAACTCCGGCATTTCCCGCAACACCTCCGGCAGCCGATAAAATGGAATTCGCGCATTCAAATGATGGATGTGATGGTAGCCGATGTTGGCGGTGAACCAGGCCATCACCGGCGTGGTCTTCATGTAGCTGGAGGATTCCAAGGCCGCCTTCTCGTAAGTCCAGCCGCCCTTGTCGAAAAATGAAACATCGGGGAAATTGTGCTGTGCATAAAACAGGTAGGTTCCGATGGCATAGGTGATGAAATGTGGAATGACTTGCGCAAGCAACCATGTTTGCCAGCCAAAAAAATGGACAAGCGCGATTCCGATTCCAATATGAACCAGCAAAGCAATAAGGCAGTCGAAATGTTCCCGCGGCTTGGTCAGAAACGGCTTGATGCACATGCCGATGATGAACACGAACAGATACCCGAACAAAATCGTCAGCGGATGCCGCGCAAACAGATACTTAAACCGCGTCGCCCGCGATGCTTTCAAATAATGCGCCTTGGTCATCACCGGGAACGAACCGATGTGAGACCCCATGATTTTGGAATTATGTTTGTGATGATGATTGTGCGAGCTTTGCCAGATGCTATTTGGACTCAACGCGAAAATTCCAAAAATGCGCATGAAAATCTCGGCAAGTCTTGATTTTGGCAATATGGCATGATGCTGCTGGTCATGATAAATGACAAAAAGCCGCAACAGGAGTAGTCCCGCGAAAACGCTGCAGACAATTTTCGCCGCCAGATTGAAATTCGAAAGCGTTCCCGCAATCGCCAGCAGCCACAGTCCCGTAGTAGAAAGAATGCACCACCAACTCCTCACCGCGTTATCCACGGCATAAGGTTTGGTCGCCAATATGAGTTCACTGCCCGTCCTGATGCCTGTGGGACAATTTTGCTTTTCGGCATAAGCCAAGCCATTGTTCATGTTGGCCTGAAGAAACTGTACAATGACACGAAAGGCAAGCCCTCATTTTCTTTTGTGTCAACAAACGCATGTTTGCGGCGAGAATGGTGATGGAGGCGTCCACCTTCGCTTGCTTCGGTGCGGGGAGCATGGCTTAATCCATTTTGAATTTGATGAACAAGCAATCCAAATCGCAATGGGATTTCGGCGAATTGTTTCCGACGGAAGCAACGCGGAAAATTTTGTCCGTCAGCGAATTGACGGAACAAATCCGACGGCTGCTTGAAAAACAAGTCGGTTCAATTTGGGTGGGCGGCGAGGTTACCAATCTGCGCGCGCAAAGTTCCGGCCACATTTATTTCACGCTCAAGGACGCCAACGCGCAGTTGAGTTGCGTTTTGTTTCGCGGTGAGGCGATTGCGAACCGAGATCTGCTGGCGGACGGACAGAAAGTTTTGCTGCAAGGCGATGTGACGGTTTATGAAGCACGCGGACAATATCAACTCATTGTGCGCGCGGTGGAATTGCAAGGCGTGGGCGCGCTGCAAATCGCATTCGAAAAACTTAAACAAAAACTCGCGACAGAAGGACTGTTCGTGCCGGAACGGAAACGTCCACTGCCAAAATATCCCCAACGCATCGGTCTCGTGACTTCGCCGACGGGCGCGGCTATCCGCGACGTGCTGCACGTCGTAAAACGGCGGAATCCGGGTTTGGAAATCATCCTCGCGCCGTGTCGCGTGCAAGGCGATGACGCGGCGGTGGAAATTGCCGCGGCGATTCGGTTGCTGAATGAACTTGGTTCGCTTGATTTAATTTTGGTAACACGCGGCGGCGGTTCGCTGGAGGATTTGTGGGCATTCAACGAGGAAGTTGTGGCGCGGGCGATTTTTGAATCGGCGATTCCGGTCGTGTCGGCCGTCGGGCATGAGATTGATTTTACGATTGCGGATTTTGTCGCGGACGTGCGCGCGGCGACACCGAGTGCGGCGGCGGAAATCATTACCGAAGGTTTGTTTGCGAGCCGACAATTAGTCGCAAACTTGGTTCGACGAATAATGCAAGCGCATCCGCGTCATCGGCTGAACGAATTGTTGCAGCGGCTGGATGATTTGCAGATGGGCTTGTTGCGTTGCGCGAGGCAGGGCGTGAGCCGACGCAGCGTGGCTTGCCACAATCTGGCCACGCGATTGAGGCTGGTGCGTCCAAAACAATTGCTGAAACAACGGCGCGAAGTTTTGAAAACGAATCGGAAGCGTTTGCGCGATCTCGCGCATATCCGGTTCAAGGATTTGAAAAATGCTTTGGTCGCGACAGAATCGCGATTGCGTCTGCTGGGGCCGGAGCAGGTTTTGTCGCGCGGTTATTCGATCACGATGGACGCGTCGTCGGGCAAAATTATTCGCCGTGCGAAGGACGCAAAGCGCGGACAAACCTTAAAGACGCGGGTGCAGACCGGTGAAGTTTTGAGCAAGGTTGAAAAAATGGTTGGGTGACTCCGCGCTGGACGCGGGCGAAATTTTATTTTAGCGTTTTCCGGTGCCAAATCTGTCAAAGAGCGCGGGGCAAAATAATCCCGCCAAAACTCCACCGTTTGAGGAAGCCTTGAAAAAACTTGAAGGCCTCGTCGAGGCGATGGAGTCCGACGACTTGCCGTTGGAAACATTGCTTGCCAAGTATGAAGAAGGCACGAAGCTGGTGAGAATTTGTCAGGAAAAACTGGCCGAGGCGGAGTTGAAGATTCAGCGGTTGGAGAAAAATGTGGCGGGCGAAATAAAGTTGAAACCGATTGATTTATCCGAAGAATAATTTATGAGCACATACCTCGACATGGTTGACGGGCCGGAGCACGTCAAAAAACTCACGCTGCCGCAACTTCAGGAACTCGCCGGCGAAATTCGCGAAGAACTCATCGTCGGACTCGCCAAGGGTGGTGGCCATCTCGGTCCGAATCTTGGGATCGTCGAATTGACCATTGCGCTGCATCGTGTTTTTAATACACCCAAGGACAAATTTGTTTGGGACGTGAGCCATCAGGTTTATGTCCACAAAATTCTCACAGATCGCAAAAATCGTTTTCGGACGATTCGCCAGACGGACGGCTTGAACGGTTTCGCGTTGCGCACGGAAAGCCCGCACGATTGTTACGGCGCGGGTCACGCCGGCACGGCGCTTTCCGCCGCGCTCGGCATGGCGGCGGCGCGCGACAAAAAGGGCACCGACGAAAATGTCGTCTGCATTTTCGGCGACGCGGCGTTGACGAACGGTATTTCCTTCGAAGCGATGAACAACATCGCGCATACGACGAAAAAATTCATCGGCATTCTCAACGACAACGAGTGGAGCATCGCCAAAAATGTCGGCGCGATTTCCGGCTACCTTAACAAGCTCATCACGAATCCGAGCTACAATAAACTGTCGAAGGATTTTGAAAATTTCGTCCGCCGTCTGCCGAAAGGCGAACTGGCATTGCGGCTGGCGCACAAAGCCGAGGAAGGTTTCAAAGGCGCGTTGAGCGTCGGAATGCATCAAAAAAATGAAGTCGCGTTCAGCGCGGACGGTCGCGGCGGTTTCGGCAACCCGATTTTGTTTGAGGAAATGGGCATGCGTTATCTCGGCCCGATTGATGGACACAATCTGCCGCTGCTCATCAGCACGCTCGAATTCGCCAAAACATGCGACCATCCGATTGTCATTCACATTCTGACGCAAAAGGGCAAAGGATTTGAAGCTGCGTTGAAATTTCCGGAAAAATTCCACGGTCTCGGACCTTACGACGTGAAAACCGGCGAGACACCCGCGACCAAACCCGGCACGCCGCCCATGTATCAGGACGTGATGGGCCATACGCTCGTGAAACTTTGCCAGCGCGATAACCGGCTCGTCGGCATCACCGCCGCAATGCCGACCGGCACGGGCATGAAGCATTTGGAAAAAGCGATGCCCGACCGTTACATTGACGTGGGCATCGCCGAGGAACACGCCGTGATTTTCGCCGCCGGCATGGCGACGATGGGTTTTCATCCCGTCGTGGCGATTTACTCCACGTTTCTACAGCGCGCCTACGATTGCATCCATCACGATGTTTGTTTGCAGGATTTGCCGGTGATTTTCTGCATGGATCGCGCCGGGCTTTCCGCGAACGACGGCCCGACGCATCACGGCCTGTTCGACATCGCGTATCTGCGTTGTTTTCCAAATGTGATTGCGATGGCTCCGGCCAATGAGGACGAACTCGCCGACATGATGTTCACCGCCACGCACCAGAATCATCCGGTATTCATCCGTTATCCGCGCGGCGCGGCGGAAGGCGTGCCGGTCAAAGACCAGCCGCAACTGCTCGAAATCGGCAAGGCGCAGGTCGTGCAGAATTTTTCGACCAATGGAAAAAAGAAAGTCGCGCTGTTCGGCCTCGGCCCGATGAACACCATCGCGCGCAAGGCGGCGCAGCAGCTTGCCACGGAAGGCTTCGATGTCGCCGTCATCAATCCGCGCTTCACCAAGCCGGTTGACGCGGGCACGACGGAATTTTTCGGGCGCGCGGCGGATGTCGTCGTGACGCTGGAAGACCATGTGCTGATGGGCGGCTACGGCTCGGCGGTGCTGGAACTGTTCAGCGAAAAAAATGTGACGACTCCCGTCGTGCGCATCGGCTGGCCGGACCAGTTCATCGAGCACGCCACCACGCAGGACGAACTCCGCAAGAAATACGGCCTGTCCGTCGAGAACACCGTCGCCAAAGTGAAGGCGCAATTCAGCGAAGCTCCGGCGAAAGTGACGCGGCTGGTTGAGGTGGCGTGAAAATGATGAAGGTCATGCAACGGCTTTAGTTGGCATTATTGTCCCAGTAATTTCCCGTAAGATTTTTTGCGCCTTTTGCTCTGGTTTTTCGCATTGGATGACAGAGTATGAACTCTGTTCATGATTGAACCTCCTGATCGCGAAGTAATCGTTTTTAGTGATGCCCGGCGATTGCCGTCCGGTCAGCGCGCGGCGTATCTTGACCAGGCCTGCGCCGGTGACGCCGCCTTGCGTCAGCGTGTTGAAGAACTCCTTCAGGCCGGCGATGAAGCCGGTGCCTTCCTCGAAAACGCGGCTGCAAACCTAGTCGGACCGGGCGGAACCGTCCGGCTTCCGGTTGTTCCTTCCGAGAAACCCGGTGATCGCATAGGTCGCTATAAACTGCTTCAACAAATCGGTGAAGGCGGCTGCGGCATCGTGTATATGGCCGAGCAGGAGGAACCCGTCCGCCGCCGGGTCGCACTCAAGGTCATCAAGCTGGGCATGGACACCAAGAGCGTCATTGCCCGGTTTGAGGCGGAACGGCAGGCACTCGCCCTGATGGATCATCCCAACATCGCCAAGGTGTTGGATGCCGGCGCAACTGAAACTGGCCGACCCTATTTCGTCATGGAACTGGTGCGCGGCATCAAAATCACGGATTACTGCGACCAGAACAATCTCTCCACCCGTGAACGGCTCGATCTGTTCATTCAAGTCTGCCATGCCATCCAGCACGCGCACCAGAAAGGCATCATTCACCGGGACATCAAACCTTCCAATATTTTGGTGACGATGAACGACGGCGTGCCCTTGCCCAAGGTGATTGATTTCGGCATCGCCAAGGCGACGCACGGCAAATTGACGGATCAAACGGTCTTTACCGCCTTCGAGCAATTCATCGGGACACCCGCTTACATGAGTCCGGAGCAGGCGGAAATGAGCGCGCTGGACATTGATACACGCAGTGACATCTATTCGCTGGGTGTTTTGCTTTACGAATTGCTGACGGGCCAGACTCCGTTTGATGCCAAGGAATTGCTGCAAGCCGGTCTGGATGAAATCCGTCGCACGATCCGGGAGCAGGAACCGGCGCGTCCCTCGACGCGCCTGAGTACGATGTTGGAAGGCGAATTGACGACAACGGCGCGGCAACGTCAGACGGAGCCGCCGAAGTTGATTCATCTGGTGCGGGGCGACCTGGACTGGATTGTAATGAAGGCGCTGGAAAAAGACCGCGCGCGCCGTTATGAGACGGCTAACGGCATGGCTGCGGACATCCAGCGGCATCTGAACAACGAACCGGTGGTGGCGTGTCCGCCGGGCAATCTCTACCGATTCCAAAAGCTGGTTCAGCGGAATCAACTCGCGTTTTTTTCGGCTGCGTTGGTCACCCTTGCACTGGTGCTGGGGATTGCGGTGAGCACCTGGCAAGCGGTTCGCGCTACTCGTGCCGAGCGCGAGCAGACTCGGTTACGGCATGAAGCCGAACAGGAGCGAGACCATGAATTTCAATTGCGCAAGGAACTTGAAATTAGAGAAAGAGTTGAAAGAGCTGGGCAAGCCAGAGTCTTTTTGGATTCAGGCGAATTACAGAAGGCCGATAAACTTCTGGATGGCTTATCTTTGGCCTCGTTCGATGCCAATGTTGGTAGCGTCGAGGTTTTTAAGGTGTTGTCCGATTGGAATGTGACACACGGACGTTGGCAAGAAGCAGCGGAGGCGCTCGGCGAATTTTTTAAGCTCGTGCCGTTAGGCAAGGGCAACGCGGACAGCATGAGCAGAAATTTGGATGAGTTTGGTTGTCTGTTATTAGAAGCTGGAGAGACCGAGGCCTACGAGAATCTCCGCAGGAAAACCCTGGCTCGACCTGAGGTTCCGCAAGATTATCTGATGGCCTTTCGGATTGCCCAGCTTGGATTGCTCCGCCCAACGGATGGCGATATGATCCTTCGAATCAGTCGTTATGTAAACAAGGTGCGGGCATCACCGGCACAATGGGCCAACGCGCAGCCTTGGGAGTCTTTTCTCTTTGCGCTCTTTGAATATAGACAAGGTAATTACACCAAAGCGGTCGCGTATGGTCAGGACGCTACTAATGGAGTGCCGAATTGCGCCGCCTGTGCATTTGGCGTACTTGCCGCGTCCCAACAACAGTTGAACCACCCCGATGAAGCGCGCGCAGCCATAGCCCAGTATGATGTCTTGGCCGATTCGAATGCGAACAGGATAAAGAGTCTTGATCAATTTTGGAATGACTGGATGTTTGCTGAAATTCTCCAGCGCGAAGCCAAGGCTCTCATCGCTGGTGGCAACGGGGTTAAAGGCAGTTCTGGTTCAAATTGAGGAACCGATTCCCATTCTTCTTAGGTTCGCATTCGGTGGCCAATTCCACAGGCCTTTTCCAAATCTCATCGCTCTGATTGAGGGTTCTCTTGGTAATGCACATTTTCTTCAAAATAAATTGCGCCTTTGTTCCCGGAATCTCGCATTGGTTAACGGTGGGCCAAATGGCTCGCGCCCTGAACATGAAATTTAAACTTTGAAAACAAAATTATGAATGATCTGAATCCTTCCCGAAAGTTGTCAGCACGTCTGCGTGCCGGTTGTTTCCTTGCCCTATTCCTGCTGGCCGGTTTGCCGGCCATAAGTGTGACGCAGGCCGCCGGTCTGGCTGCCACCAACACCCCGGCTGCCATCCCGTGGAACGAAATCGGCGCCAAGGCCGGCGCGGATTACCAGGGCGACGGATTGGCCGTGACGCCGACCGGGTCCGGTGCGCGCCTGCACTGCGTATTCCAGCGGCTCGACGGTGAGGCCACAACCGAAGGCTTGTGGTTGACCTCGACCGTCACCAACAAGGTAAGCGACCGTTTCCGGGTGACGGCGACGGCGGTGGGCCGGACAACGGCCAATGCCACCTTCAACTTCCCATCTCCAGAATCCAGCATCCCGTTGGCAGGTGTGGGCGAAGTATCTGTCTGCGGCCAGACGGTGCGTTTGAGCCGCCCCGGGTTGACGGAAGAATACTCCGTAAGCATGGACGGTGTGCGGCAGGATTTCATCGTGGAACAAGCGCCTGCCAGTCCGCCGGCAGGCGAGTTGGTGGTGAAACTGGCCGTGAGCGGCGCTCAAGTTGAAGCGGCGGTGGATGGCGCGCGGTTGGTGCTGGATCATTCCGCTCGGAAAATTGCTTATAGCCGCCTGCGCGTCACGGATGCCACGGGCAAAGAGCTGCCAGCGCGGATCGAAGTGGAGCCAAACTCCGCCTCTTCACTTGGCATGGCTGTGGTGGTAAATGATGCGGCGGCGGTGTATCCGGTGCGAATTGACCCGACGTTCAGTGATGCTAACTGGGTCAGCATGGGCGGCCTTCCCGGTGCAAACGGCCAAGTCAACGCGGCGGTGATAGATGGTTCGGGCAATCTTTATATCGGTGGAGCTTTCACGATAGTCGGCAACGCTTTTGCAACTAATGTAGCCGAATGGAACGGGAGCAGTTGGTCGGCGCTGAGTTCGGGGATGAACGGCACTGTGTTTGCGCTGGAGGTGTCGGGCAGCACTTTGTATGCGGGCGGCTACTTCACGGCGGCGGGCACGAATGTGGCCAATTACGTCGCGCAATGGAATGGGAGCAGTTGGTCGGGCCTCGGTTCGGGGTTTTCAGGTCAGGGCATTGATGGGAACGGCCCCTATGTGAATGCGCTGGCGGTGTCGGGCACCACGTTGTATGCGGGCGGAGATTTCGCGACGGCGGGCGGCATGTCGGCCTATAGCATCGCCCAATGGAACGGGAGCAGTTGGTCGCCCGTCGGTTCGGGCATTCCAGGCGGCCCTGTGTTTGCTCTGGCGGTGTCAGGCAGCACGGTGTATGCGGGCGGCAATTTCACGACGGCGGGCGGTAGCGCGGCGAATGACATCGCGCAATGGAACGGGAGCAGTTGGTCGGCCCTCGGTTCGGGGATGAGTGGTGGCATCCGGCCTCAAGTGGTTGCGCTGGCGGTGTCGGGCAGCACGTTGTATGCAGGCGGCGGTTTCAAGACGGCGGGCGGCATCGCGGCCACTAACATCGCGCAATGGAACGGGAGCAATTGGTCGGCCCTGGGTTCGGGGATTTCAGGCACGGGCTCCGATGGAGGCCTCTATGTGTATGCGCTGACGGTGTCAGGCAGCACGTTGTATGTGGGCGGCGATTTCTCGAATGCGGGCGGCATTGCGGCCAATTCCATCGCCAAATGGAACGGGAGCAGTTGGTCGGCTTTCGGTTCGGGGATTTATGGTCAGGGCTACGATGGGAACGGCCCCTATGTGTCTGCGCTGGCGGTGTCGGGCAGCACGGTGTATGCGGGCGGAGATTTCTCGTTTCAGGGCGGCACTGCGGTTGATAGCATCGCAAAATATAATGGAAGCATTTGGTCGGGCCTCGGTTCGGGGATGAACGGCTATGTGAAAGCGCTGGCGGTGTCGGGCAGCACGGTGTATGCGGGCGGCAATTTCACGACGGCGGCGGGGGGCAGCAGCCAGGCCCAATACATTGCGCGATGGAACGGGACCAGTTGGTCACAGCTCGGTGCGGGGAGTTTGAACACCGATGTGAATGCGCTGGCGGTGTTGGGTGGGACGTTGTATGCGGGCGGCAATTTCACGACGGCGGCGGCGGGCAGCATCGCGGCCAATTACATTGCGCGATGGAACGGGAGCAGTTGGTCGGCTCTCGGTTCGGGGATGAATGGCTCTGTGTTAGCGCTGGCGGTGTCGGGCAGCACGTTGTATGCGGGCGGCAATTTCACGACGGCGGGCGGCAGCGCGGCTAATTACATCGCGCAATGGAATGGGAGCAGTTGGTCGCCCGTCGGTTCGGGGATGAACGGCGAGGTGGCTGCGTTGGCGATGTCGGGCAGCACGTTGTATGCGGGCGGCGGTTTCACGACGGCGGGCGGCAACGCGGCCAATGATATCGCGCAATGGAACGGGAGCAGTTGGTCGGCTCTCGGTTCGGGGATGAACGGCACCGTGTTTGCGCTGGAGGTGTCGGGCAGCACGTTGTATGCGGGCGGCTATTTCACGGCGGCGGGCGGCAACGCGGCCAATGACATCGCGCAATGGAACGGGAGCAGTTGGTCGCCCCTCGGTTCGGGGATGAACAGCGAGGTGACTGCGCTGGCGGTGTCGGGCAGCACGTTGTTCGCGGGCGGCTATTTCACGACGGCGGGCGGCAACGCGGCCAATAACATCGCGCAATGGAACGGGAGCAGTTGGTCGGCCCTCGGTTCGGGGATGTCAGGTGGCGGTTACTACGGCCCTTATGTGAGTGCGCTGGCGGTGTCGGGCAGCAAGTTGTATGTGGGTGGCGATTTCACGACGGCGGGCACCAATGTCTCTGCCTACGCAGCCATGGCCAGCCTGCCGGTGCCGCCAACACTGTCCATCATCGCGGATGGAGCCAATGTGGTTGTGACCTGGCCGGACGCCGCCACCGGTTATACCACCGGCTACACGCTGGAGTCGGCCACCAATCTGCTTCCACCGGTGGCCTGGCAGACCAATGCCACGGCCCCGATCGTCATCGGCGGGCAGAATGTCATCACCAATCCCATCTCCGGCACCCAAATGTTCTTCCGGCTCGAGCAGTGAATCTGCCAGTGTGAAATTGTGGATTGCGCAGAATCCCAATTTTCTGGTGCAACATCGGAGTATCTGGTAATCGTCGCTGATTGAGCGACGTTACCCGCATCCTTGAGTCCATCGAGCACGGCGACCCCAAGGGCGCCGATGAACTGCTGCCGTTGGTCTATGGCGAGTTGCGCAAGCTGGCGGCGTCGCGCATGGCCAATGAAGCGCCCAACCAGACGTTGCAACCCACCGCGCTCGTGCATGAGGCGTGGCTGCGGCTGGTTGGAAATGACAATCCGCAATTTGCGAATCGCGCTCATTTCTTCGCCGCCGCCGCCGAGGCGATGCGCCGCATTCTCATTGACAAGGCCCGCCGCAAACGCGCCGTGCGCCACGGCGGCGATCAACAACGCGTGGACTTGGAAAGTGTGGAAGTCGTCGCGACCGGGAATGACGAGGAGTTGCTCGCCGTGAACGAGGCGCTTGACAAACTCGCGGCCCAAAACCAAGTCGAAGCCGAATTAGTAAAGCTCCGTTACTTCGTCGGCATGACGATTGACGAAGCCGCCAAAGTTCTGGGTATTTCCGCCCGGACCGCCGACAACTACTGGTCCCATGCCCGTGCCTGGCTCTTCCGCGCAATCAAGGCCGCACAAACCCCCGCCTTTCCTTCAAAAAGCCAATAAATCAATCATTTTGTGCCCGCAAGGGACGTGTTCCTTGCCCCCAAGGTGTTCATCCCTTGCCCGCAAGGATTAAGGCGGTTGCCGGCAAGTATCAAGCACCTTGCCCACAAGGAGAGGTCTCCTTGCCCGCAAGGATCGCACACCTTGCCGGCAAGGATAAGACTGGTTGCGGGCAAGGATTGAGGTCATTGCCCCCAAGGATCAGGACGGTTGCCGGCAAGTATCAAACACCTTGCCCCCAAGGAACAAGATGCTTGCCCGCAAGAGGAGGTCTCCTTGCCCGCAAGGATCAAGCACCTTGCCCGTAAGAAATGACGTCGGGCAAGATGGTTTCCGTGCCTGTGGCGCGCTGTTTTTCTTTCCTTGATTTTCCAGTGCCGGAACTGGACTCTGACGTGCGTGAATTTTAAAATCGTAAATCGCAAATCATAAATCCAAAATCTGAACATGGCCTACAAAGACGTCACCCCGCCCGCCGGCGGAAAAATCACTATCACGAACGGCAGGCTCACCGTTCCTGAAAACCCCATCCTGCCGTTCATCCGCGGTGACGGCACCGGCCCGGACATCTGGGCCGCGAGTGTGCGCGTGTTCGACGCGGCGGTGCAAAAGGCCTACGGCGGCAAACGGAAAATCTCGTGGTTCGAGGTTTTTGCCGGCGAGGAAAGTTTCAAGAAGTTCAACAACTGGCTGCCGGACGACACGGTCGAGGCGTTCAAGGAATTCCTCGTCGGCATCAAAGGCCCGCTCACCACGCCCGTCGGCGGCGGCATCCGCTCGCTCAACGTGGCGCTGCGCCAGATGCTCGACCTCTACGTCTGCCTGCGCCCCGTGCAATGGTTCACCGGCGTGCCGTCGCCCGTGAAGCATCCGGAAAAGGTGGACATGGTCATCTTCCGCGAGAATACGGAAGATATTTACGCGGGCATTGATTTTGAGGCCGGCAAGGAAGCGGCATTGAAGACCATTGAATTTCTCAAAACGAATTTTCCGAAGGATTTTAAGAAAATCCGTTTCGGCGAAACGCCTGAAGTCGTCGGCATCGGCATCAAACCCGTTTCCAAGACCGGCACGCAACGGCTCTTCCGCGCCGCGATGCTTTACGCCATCGCCGAGAAAAAGAAATCCGTCACCATTGTCCACAAAGGCAATATCATGAAATTCACCGAAGGCGGCTTCCGTGATTGGAGCTACGAACTGGCGAAAACGGAATTCGGCGCGGTGGAAATTGACGGTGGCCCGTGGTGCAAAATTCCCGAAGGCAAACCCGGCGCGGGGATCGTCATCAAAGACGCCATCGCGGACATCGCGTTGCAACAGGTGCTCACGCGCCCGACGGATTTCGACGTCATCGCCACGCTTAACCTGAACGGCGATTATTTGAGCGACGCGCTCGCGGCGCAAGTCGGCGGCATCGGCATCGCGCCCGGCGGCAACATCAATTACATCACCGGCCACGCCATCTTTGAAGCCACGCACGGCACCGCGCCAAAATACGCGAACAAAGATCAGGTCAACCCCGGCTCGGTCGTGTTGAGCGGCGAAATGATGCTGCGCTACATGGGCTGGACCGAAGCGGCGGATTTGATTCTCAAAGGAATCAACGGCGCGATCGGCAGCAAGCGCGTCACCTACGACTTCGCAAGACTCATGGACGGCGCGACGGAAATCAAATGCTCGCAGTTCGGCGACAACATCATCGCGAATATGTAAATCACGGTGTGCGAATTTGCCCGTGTATGATAGCGCTTCGCTTGACACGCCTGCGCGCAACCTTCATTTTCTTGCGGGTAAAGGAATGACATGAGCACACCGCATAATTTATTTAACACGCTCCAGAAATTTGATCTCGGCGACGGGAAGCAAGGAAATTTTTATTCGCTGCCCGCGCTGGAAAAAGCCGGCGTCGGCGCGATTTCAAAACTGCCTGTTTCAATTCGCCTCGTGCTGGAATCCGTGTTGCGCAATTGCGACGGCAAAAAAGTTTCCGAGGCGAACATCAAGGAACTCGCGAACTGGAAGCCGACCGAAACGCGCACGGCGGAAATTCCGTTCGTCGTCGCGCGCATCGTGTTGCAGGATTTCACCGGCGTGCCGCTGCTCGTGGATTTGGCGGCGATGCGCAGCGCGGTCGCGAAGCTCGGCAAAAATCCAAAAATCATCGAGCCGCTCGTGCCGGTGGATTTGGTCGTGGATCATTCGGTGCAGGTGGATTTCGCGGGCGCGGCGGATTCGATGCAGCGCAATCTGGATCTGGAATTCACGCGCAACCGCGAGCGTTACCAATTTTTGAAATGGGGCATGCAGGCGTTCGACACGTTCAAAGTCGTGCCGCCGGGAATTGGAATTGTCCACCAAGTGAATCTGGAATATCTCGCGAAGGGCGTTCTCTCTCAACCCTCAACTAACAACTCTCAACTATTTTATCCCGACACGCTCGTCGGCACGGATTCGCACACGACGATGATCAACGGCATCGGCATCGTCGGCTGGGGCGTCGGCGGCATCGAGGCCGAGGCGGGAATGCTCGGCCAGCCGGTTTATTTTCTCACGCCGGATGTCGTCGGCGTGCATCTCACCGGCGCGTTGCGCGAAGGCGTCACGGCGACCGATCTCGCGCTCACGGTCACGCAAATGTTGCGCAAGGCGAAGGTCGTCGGAAAATTCGTGGAATTTTTCGGCCCCGGCGCGACGGCGTTGCCGGTCGTGGATCGCGCGACGATCGCGAACATGGCGCCCGAATACGGCGCGACGATGGGCTTTTTCCCGATTGACGCCGAGTGCGTGAATTATCTGCGCGCGACCGGCCGCAGCGACGAAGCGGTCAAGACCTACGAAAATTATTACAAGGCGCAGGGACTTTGGGGCATCCCGAAAAAAGGCGACATCCAATATTCGCAGGAACTCGAACTGGATCTGAATTCCGTCGTGCCGAGCGTCGCCGGGCCGAAACGTCCGCAGGACAAAATCGAATTGCCGAACATGAAGCGCGATTTCATTTCCGCATTTTCAAAACCCGTCACCGAAAGCGGCTTCGGCATGAAGGTCGAAGAACTGTCGCGCACGGTTCATGTTTCTGCGGGCGGCGAAATTCATCCGGGCGGCGGCAGTCAACAGCGCGTTCCCAACAGTGAATTGCCGCCGAGCGAACGCGAAATGGCCATCGAACATCCGACGCCGGATTCAATTCACGGAAACGCGCCGCAACTCAAAGGCGACGTTCGCAACGGCTCTGTTTTGATCGCGGCCATCACGAGTTGCACGAACACGAGCAATCCGAGCGTGATGCTCGCCGCCGGTTTGCTCGCGAAAAAAGCCGTCGAGCGCGGACTCACCGTCAACAGCACGGTGAAATCTTCGCTCGCGCCCGGCAGCCGCGTCGTCACGGATTATCTGAACAAGACCGGCCTCGCGCCGTATCTCGACAAACTCGGTTTCCAAACCGTCGGCTACGGTTGCACGACGTGCATCGGCAATTCCGGCCCGCTGCATCCGGCGATTGAAGACGCGATCGTGAAAAATAATCTAGTTGCCGCGAGCGTGCTTTCTGGCAATCGAAATTTCGAGGCGCGCGTTCACCAGAACAT
>CAVRAN010000005.1:0-257351 GCA_963719075.1 uncultured Verrucomicrobiae bacterium
TTGGGACGAAACAAATTCGTGTTAATTCGTGCACCACAATTCGCGCCAGCGAACGGCTCATTTGGGCATCAAACACGTGGCGGGCTTTGGGGAAGCCAATTCGTGTCTGAAATTTCTCGACTCGGTTCGGAAATAGTGATTTTGTTTTGGCGGGCATGAACCAGCTCTATTACGGCGACAATCTCCAAGTCCTCCGCGAGCACCTTGCGGACGAATCCGTTGACCTCATCTATCTCGACCCGCCGTTCAATTCCAAGCACGACTACAACCTGCTCTTCAAATCGCCCGGCGGCCACGACAGCGAGGCGCAGATTGAAGCCTTCGAGGACACCTGGCATATTCCACTGGAAAGGCATCGGCTAAATCATAAAAATTTAGAAAACATCACAAAATCAAAATGAAATTTCTGACGCACCTTTTAATCCTGTTTATGGCGGCGACCGCGCCAACGCTGGAAGCCCAGACCTTCACCACGCTGCATAATTTCATCGGCGGCTCCCGGTCAGCCGGCCCGGCCGGTTTGATTTTAGCCGGTAATACACTGTATGGAACGACGTCGCAGGGCGGCGCTTCGGGCAACGGCGCGGTGTTTGCCGTCAACACTGATGGCACGGGTTTTACAAACATTTATAGTTTCACGGGCGGCAACAACGATGGTCTCCGGCCGGCGAGTTTGATTTTGACGGGCAACACCCTTTACGGGACATCGCAGGGCACTTCAAACAGTGGCGCCATATTCACCCTCAACACCGATGGCACGGGTTTTACTAATATTTATAATTTCACGGGCGGCAACGATGGGGCCAATCTGCAAGCCGGTTTGGTTTTAGTGGGGGACACGTTGTATGGATCGGCGGAGCTGGGCGGCGCTGCGGGCAATGGCACGGTGTTCTCCGTCAACACCGATGGCACCGGTTTTACTAATATTTATAATTTCACGGCGTTAGACGATCAGACCAACGGCGATGGCATCAATCCGTCCCCCGTGATTTTAGCCGGCAACACTTTGTTCGGCACCACGTCTCGAGGCGGCGTTTGGGGTGCGGGCACGGTATTTGCCCTCAACACCAATGGCGCGAATTTCACCGTGCTGTATAATTTCATGAATGGCATAGATGGCGGCACGCCGGAGAACAATCTGGCTTTGGCCGGCAACACACTGTTTGGCGCGGCTCACAGTGGCGGCAATGCGGGGAATGGCACACTGTTTGCCCTTAACACCGATGGCACGGGTTTTACCGTCCTGCATGCTTTTACGGCGTTAAACAACAGCCCGATCAACAGCGATGGCAGCGTGCCGAGCGGTTTGATTTTAGCCGGCAACGCGCTGTTCGGGACAACGGACTTGGGCGGCGCTTCGGGCCATGGCACGGTGTTCGCCGTCAATACCAACGGCACCGGTTTTAATGTCCTGCATCATTTCACCCCCGTAGGCGCTGGCAACACCAATGGCGACGGGATTTTTCCGATCTCGGGCGTGATTTCATCCGGCAACACCCTTTATGGAACGGCAACGCGCGGCGGCAGTTTGAGTGTGGGAACACTGTTCGCCTTGACCGTTCCGGTTCCGGCATTGCAAATCCTGCCGTCCGGCAACCAAAGCATTCTCTTTTGGCCTGTTTCCGGGATAAATTATGTCTTGAAGACCACTACCAACCTGGCTTCTGCCAATTGGGTCACCGCCAGCAACGCCGTGCCCGTCACCAGCGTCACCGTGTCCAACCAGTTGCCCGCCGCCTTCTTCCAGCTTCAACTGCAATAAATCGGTTGCTAATTGGCAGAATTGACACTGCCAAATAATTTTCCTTCCCCCCGCCAAACAGGGGGAAGGCCGGGTGAGGTGAACCGCGAACCACGCGAAAGACGCGAACGCAGTCTGACACGAATTCCACGGATTTTCACCGATTGAATCCGAATCCGTGTTAATTCGTGCACCACAATTCGCGCAAGTGAACGGATCATTTGGGCATCTAACTTGTGGCGGGCTTTGGGGAAACCAATTCGCGTCTCAAATTTCTCGACTCGGTTTGGAAATGGCCTTGACGCGAATTAAGATGGCAGGCCGAGCTTCGGCTACGCTGAAGGCGTAACGGAAATTAGCCCGGTGTTGGCCGATGCAATCGGCCTACGCCGGGAAAACGTCCCACAAAACAATTCCTTCTCCGCATCGGATGGGGAGGAGGTGGCCGGAGGCCGGATGAGGTGTTTGCTTAAAGAATCAAGAATCCTAGCGCTTGCCCGCAACCGTCCTCACATTTAATCTCTTTCAATTCACAAAATGAATTGCGCCTACGTTCACATAGATAAGACAAATGGAAAAACATCTCCGTGCTGTCATCCTGTCTTTGGCAAAGGCAACCTCTGTGTGTTTCATTCGCCAGAAGTCGAAGCGAAAGGCTCTGCGTTTGCCGCTGCGCTTCCAGAGATTTTGAACCGAAAAAGCACTTCAAACGAACCTGCTGTTTTTGATTTCAAGGGATTTATTTTTCCACGAACAGATTTCCGAAAACATGTTTTCCGGGGAATTGCAGATTTCAGGGCGGCTATTTTTACAGATGATGTTGATTTTCGTGATGGGGTTTTTTATCAGCAGGCAGATTTTCACACCACAGAATTCAAGGGTAATGCCGGCTTCTTTGGCGTTGTTTTTTCGAGCAGTATTAGAATGCTTGGCACAATTTTCCAAAAACGAGCAATTTTCAACGGCTCCAAGTTCAGGGGAAGCACTGCGTTTCATGGCTGTAAGTTTTTGGATTTCGCGTCGTGGCAGGCGAGTAAATTCGATAAAATAGTGGTGTTTCAATCGAACGAGTTCGTGAAAGATGCGGATTTCCGACAAGTTGTGTTTTTTGACGGTGTGGATTTTTATCAGACCTTATTCCGAAGGCGTGCGGATTTTGAAGGCGCACGTTTTCATGGAGAAGTTAAATTTGCAGAGACCCATATTGATTTTCTCAAGAAATTACATTGCCGCCACGCCAACATGGATGGCGCGGTGCTGCATACGGCTCAAATCTGGGAAAACGAACGATTGAGTTATTACTCGTTCCGTGGTGCTTTTCTGGTTTCGGTAAACTTGGCTGGAAAAGAAATCACGGACTGTGATTTTACAGGAGCCGTATTCAAAGCTGTTCTGACTGTGGGCTGGAAACCTGATCGGCAGACGCGGCTCAAAACAAAATTTATCTTTACTGATTACCGGACGGAAGAAGTTCAGTTGCCTGACCACAGCGTGCGCCGCGTTTATCATGTGGTTCCAGAAAGCCGTGTGCCTGCGGAGGGTAATTTTGGTGAGGGAGAACATCAAAACTTCACCTTTGTTGATTATCTACGCGATCCCATTCGAATGAATATCGCATTGAGTGTTCCTCCGTTGTTGCGAAGCGCCGTTACAAATTACCTCCAACTGTTTGCTGACTTTCTAAAAATTACCCAAGGAATTCCAGTCGAGCTTCGGACGAGATTGGAGGGATCGAAACTTCGTGTTGAATTCCTCGCGCAAACAGAAGAGGACATTGGTGCAATCCGCGAATCTTTTGCTGAGTATCAGCGAAACACCGGGCGCAATTTTGAAGAACTAAAACTACGCATAGCTTTCAGAAAAGATGCTTCGCCGCTGGAGCGTGAGCTTTTTCTGATGAAAATGGAGATCCAGCTAAACCAGCTCCGAACTGAACTTGCCTATACCCAAGCTCTCCTTAGTAAGACAGAGGAGAATCGTGAACTTTTGGCGCGAATTGTCGAATTAAGCCGGGCTCCGCAGATTTTATTGGAGCCATTGATAATGCGTGCGGAGCAAAGGCCATATCAAATCGAATTATCCATTCTTCATGCTGACCTTGAAAACTATTCCGGCGCAGTAAAGGGGCAGGAAGTTTGGCGAACTGCGCTTCAAAGTTTTCTAGCCGGACTCAACACGGAGATTGAATCACAGGCAGCTTGTGCACGAATTCAAAACCAAGGAGACGGATTTTTGATTTATTCGACAGATTCTTTGTGGCTTTTTGAAACCGCAATCGAGTTTGGAAATCGGTTAAATCAATTCAAGTTAAGAAATTCAAGTATGTTGGGTGTCTTGCGGTGTGTTTTGAACCGGGGGCGTGTTAATTGCATTGAAGTTTCAGGCAAGAAGGAATTCGAGGGCGATCCAATAATCGAATGTTCTCGAACCGACCAACCGATGAAAACCTATCTTCACGAACAAAAAATATCCGGCAATCAAATATGGTGCACTGAAACATTCAAAACTGACGTTGAAAATCGCAGTTCTCATCTGCGATTCACACGATTGCCATATATGCAACTTGCAAAAAACTACGAGTCAAAATCAAAACTGTTTCAAATCACGGTTGCGTGAATCGTAGCGCTTAATCTGATTTTTTACTACTTATTAGGCATTTGCGCGAATCGGGGACACCTCATCCGGCCTTCGGTCACGTTGACTCACTCGCATCCCTGCTCATTCGGCCTGCGGCCTTTGCTGACAGCAAATTCCTTTCGCCGTTTCCCAAACGGCTCAAGTCTCCCCATCCGATGCGGAGAAGGAATTATTTTGTGGGATGATTTCCTAGGGTAGTTCGTTCCTCACAACCCTAGGCTAATTTCCGTTACGCCTTCAGCGTAGCCGAAGCTCGACTTGCCATCTAATTCGTGTCAGAAAAATCCGTGTTCATCCGTGTCCATTCGTGGTTAAATTGTTTCAGCATTTTTATGAAACTTTCAGTCCTGGAACAATCATCGCTTTCCGAAGGCAGCTCCGCCGCCGAGGCCATTTCCAATACGGTCGCTTTAGCCAAAGAGCTTGATCGGTTGGGTTACAGCCGCATCTGGGTTTCGGAACATCACAACCTGAACATCCTTCAGGGTTCAACTCCCGAAGTCCTGCTGGCGGCGATTGGCGCCCAGACCACCCGTATCCGCCTCGGCTCCGGTGGCGTCATGCTGCCCAATCATAGCGCCTATCACATTGCCGAGAACTTTCGCACGCTCGAGGCGCTTTATCCGGGGCGCGTGGACTGTGGCATCGGCCGCGCCAGTGGTGGCGACAGTTACTCACGGTCGTTGCTGATGCCCACGCCAGATGCCTGGGGTGACTTTGGCGATCAGGCCGATCAGTTGGCGGGCTTTTTTCACGACACCTGCAAGCGTGCTTTTGCCATGCCTGCGATCAAGAGCGCTCCACCCATCTGGTTGCTTTCCGCCGGCAGTAACGCTGACAGTGGCAGGCTGGCGGCGGAAAAGGGAATGGGGCTGGCCGTGGCGCTCTTCATCAATCCCGACGCGAGCGCCGAAGCGGTTCGACACTATAAGCAGAATTTCAGACCGTCCAAGGAGTTCCCGGAGCCAAGGGTGATGATCGCCGTCAATGCGGTTGTGGCGGCCACTCCCGAAAAGCTTCAGGAGAATAAGAAAACATCGGACTGGCTTCGCGTGATGCGTGATTCAGGCAGATACCCGACTTCCGTTCCCACGCCAGAGGCGATTAAGAATGTTAAGTTCGGCACCAACGAAATGGATCACTTGGCGCGTATTGCCAATCGGGAAGTCGTCGGGCTTCCGAATGAGGCAAAGAAACAAATCCTGGAGCGTGCCAAAAAATACGATGCGGATGAACTCATGCTCACGATGGTCACCCATAAGCTTTCTGACAAAATCGAAGGCTTTCGCCTGCTGGCGGAGGTTTTTGGGCTTTAATGGACCTTCCGATTTTAAGTTGAAAGTTGAGGACAAACATTCCCTCCGCGTTTCATTTTTGACTCAATACGGATTCACCTTCTTCAACTGACAAAATTTTCCACTGGCCTGCCGGCAGATCGCCCAGCCAGAAATTTCCAATTCGCACACGCAGCAATCGCAACGTTGGATGGCCGATGGCCGCCGTCATTTTGCGAACTTGCCGATTTTTACCTTCAATCAATTCCAAACCAATCCAGCAATCAGGAATACTTTTGCGAAAGCGGATCGGCGGCACGCGCGGCGAAATTTCCGGCTGCGGCGCTAAAATCCACGCGCGGCACGGCAACGTTTTCCGGCCTTGAAGCGAAATTCCCTTTGCCAATTTCCGCAAACTTTCCGGCGACGGGATTTTTTCCACCTGCGCCCAATACTCGCGTTCGTGCGCATGGCGCGGGTGCAACAGCTTTTCGTTCCATGCCGGTTCACCGCTCAAAAGCAGCAGGCCTTCGGAATCCGCGTCGAGCCGTCCGAGGGCATAGGCATTTTTCGGAAAACCAAATTCCGCTAGCGTGCGATTTGGCGAGCCGTCGCCGGTGAATTGCGAAAGCACGCCGAACGGTTTGTGGAAGGCGATGAGCACAACCATTTTTAACCACAAGGGCACCCAGACACAAAGAGAAACAAAAATTCGCGGCAATTCATGAAATTTGGGTCAAGATTTTTGGATTCAATGCGGCAGCGGGTTGGCATCTTTTTCCTCGACGTAACGGCAGGCGGGTATGCTGCGTTTGCCGACGAGCAAAATTGCGAAGCCGATCCATGAGGTCACGGCCAGAATGAGCGCCACTGGCATCATGGTGTGTGAATTGAAAATGCCGACGCTCGCGGACGCGAGGCCGGAGACGCCGATCTGCAGGAAGCCGAGCATGGCGGAGGCGCTGCCGATGTTGCGGTCGAACGGCACGAGCGCCAGCGCCGCCGCGTTCGGGTAGGCCAGTCCGAGGCTGGACAGCGAGATGAAGAGCAGCACGAGTGTCATTGGCAAACCGAACCAGCCGCAGACCGTCCCGACCAGCAGCAGCAGCGCGACGGGACATTCCACCAACAACGTCGCGCGAAAAATCTGTTCGCTGGAAAATTTGCGGAGCAAAAAGACGTTGATCTGGTTGCTGCCGATGAAACCGGTGGCCAGTCCGGCAAAGATGGCACCAAACTTTTGCGCGCTGACGTGAAACACTTCCATGAAGATGATGGGCGAACTGGCGACATAAACCAGCAATCCGGAAAAAGCGAACGCGCCGGAGAGTGCATAGGTGATAAACTGCGGCTCGCGCAGGACGAAGGCGTAGTTGCGAAGGATGGGCATGAGCCGCAACGAGACGGTGCGGTCGGGTTTGTGTCCCTGTGGCAATTGCCAGCAGCAAACCGCGATCATCAAGGCTGCGAACAGGGACAGGACGATGAACACCCATTGCCAGCCGAGATGCACGGCCACAAAAACCCCGACGCTGGGCGCGAACAACGGCGAGACGCTTAAGATCAAAATGAGGAGCGAGATGATTTTGGCGGTTTCATGCACGGGAAAAAAATCCCGCACCATGGCCATCGCCGCGACTTGCGCGGCGCATCCGCCCAGCGCCTGGACGAAGCGCATGGCGATGAGCCATTCGACAGTGCGCGAGCAGAGGCAAAGCATTGATGCGGCAATGAACAGAATCAATCCGGCATATAGCGGCAGTTTACGCCCGAAACGGTCGAGCAGGGGACCGTAAAAAAGTTGTCCGGCGGCCATTCCGGCGAAATAACTGGCAATGGACAGTGAAATCCTTGCGGTTGAAGTGTGCAGTGCGGCGGCGATTTCGGGAAACGCCGGCAGATACATGTCAATGGCGAACGGGCTGATGGTGGAGAGCGCTCCCAATATGATGATAATCAAATAACGGTT
This sequence comes from uncultured Verrucomicrobiae bacterium, assembly GCA_963719075.1. Lineage (GTDB taxonomy): Bacteria > Verrucomicrobiota > Verrucomicrobiia > Limisphaerales > UBA11358 > UBA11358. The sequence goes on from CAVRAN010000005.1 coordinate 7,622, forward strand.
ATGAGATTGGGACATAAATAAGGTCAGCCAACGAAATTTTATACAAGCGTTTTGAACTATGCAAAGAGCATCGGTGGCGAACCATGTCCTTTTTGATCACAATCCCAGCTGCACGAAGATTGCCACCGGACACTTGCGTTATATGATATATTGCAGTGTGAAAAATGAAATATCAGTCCAATCGGTCACTGGGCGCGAGGACGTGCGGCAGGTTTTGACGGAATTGCGCGAGGCGTCGCTGCGCCTGCACAAAGTGTTGATGGATTCTGAACGCACCACTTATGAACAGACTTTTGGCAAAATTGCGTCGCCGTATCAGTTCCTGCAACTGCTGACGACGGACGCGTGGTTCGCGTGGCTGCGCCCGCTGACACGGCTTATCGCCGCGATGGATGAAAGGCTGGAGGCGAAGGAGCGGTTGACGATGGCCGGGGTGAAGGCGCTGGCGGATCAGGCCAGGGCTTTACTGGTGGCGACGGCGGGCAACGATGGATTTGCCGGGCATTACGACGAGGCGTTGCAACGCGACCCGGATGTGGTGTTCGCCCATGCGGAAGCGGCGAGGTGCTTGCGCACGGCCACTACTTGGCAGGGACACCAATGACTCCTGTCAGGGACGAAAGGAAAGGTTAGGTGTAAACGACCATCCTCAATCCGGCCCGCTATTCCGAGGAGAGGCAGAAATCATTCAATGGACATAATCAACCCGGAACAGAGATGAACTGCTGTTAAGGGTTTGATAGTCCAACACCAATCCTTTATTCGACAGCATGACTTTCGCCATGAACATTGGTTTATTCCCGGTCCCGGCCAGGTGTTGCGCCGGCAACAATCGTTTGGCCGATACCACAAACAGCGGGGAGTTGGGAGTGACCTTGGTGGAGTTGCTTTGTGGCAAGGGCAATTGCAACAGTTCATCGGCCAAGGCCATCACCGGTACTTCTTCCACCAAAATTTGCTGCCCGGCCACGGTAATCCATTCTTTGGCCACCAATGCTCCACCATCATGGGTATTGGTTCCCAACATATAGGTTTTGCCTAATGTTAATTTCATTACGCCAAAATCCAGCTTGTCATTGCTTAACATCATCCCGGCCTGTGCCGGCAGTTGGCTTGCCGTTACTGTTGGCTGGGGCGGCTTAAAGAATTCCGTCATAAATTGAAGCCGGGTGTTTTGTGGATTGAAATTGAAAACCCCGGGCACTGGCGGCTGTTCCCTTAAAATGATGTCCTGCTCAAATCCGCCTATCTTATAGGTGTAAACCAAATCGGCCTTCAAACCCGTGAACGCATCGGGATAGATCACTTGATTGGAACCAACCAGTTCACCAACGCTGTTGGTCAATTGGGCGATGAGCACTGTGTTCGAGCCGTCGTCATAGCTCAATCCTGCTGGCCGGCTGTGGAAGACCTTGCCGTCCGGTGTCACCATCCTTATTTCACCCTGATCAATGTCCGCTGGAAAATAAACCTGATGCTGGCCGTTGGTGGCCACCGCTCCGCTGCCATCAGGCAAGATATCAATTTTTTCCTGGCTGGCAACCCACTGGCCGTTGACCAGATGGTTTAAACCATTCACCACTTCCACAAAGGCTTGGTTGGTTTGATAGCTGGTATGGCCCTGGGCATCGGTGGTCTGGACAATTTTCTGCCAGACCCGTGAATTTCCATTCTGTTCCCCGATCTGGTAACCGGCAATCGTTTCCGAGGGTTGCGCCGAAGTTGCGCCGATTAAACCGCAGGACGCCGCAAGAATGGCGAGTATCTTTTTCACAGGCGCAACCTGCCTGTCAGCGGTTGGTTTTGCCAGTTTGTCAGCGGCGCGATTTCTGCGCGGGTTGCGGTGGTTTCGTGCAGGACATTTTTCACCATGCCCAGCAAATTCTTCAGGGTATAGGGCTTGAGCAACATCCTGGCGGGTAGCAGCCAGGGGTGCATGGCAAATTCCCACGTGGGCAATATTCCTGTGGCCATGATAATTGGCAGCGTCATGCGCGCGGTGTAAATCTTCTTGAGCAGCTCGACACCGGATAACTTTGGCATGTGCTGGTCGGTGATCAACAGGTCGTAACTCTTGAGTTGAAGTCTGTCCCAGGCGGCAGACCCATTCTCGGCGGCATCCACATGATAGCCGGAGTCAATTAAAATTTCGGCGCTAAGACGGCGGATGTCACGATTATCCTCCACCACAAGAATGCGCTGGCGGGCATTCGGTTTGCGTTTCGATGGTTTGCATCCTGGGTCATCAACTTGCAAGATATGTTTGGCAGTCATTGACGACACTTTAGGCGGGGATATTTTACGGGGCTATGGGGTGTTCACCCCATGATTTTCGTAAAGGAACTATTTTCGGCGCGGTGTCTGGTTATTAAAACTTTTCCGCACCCGGTTTCGATCAGCGATTTCATCGAAGCGTTGTCGGCAACCATAGGGTTATACCCCATAGATAAATTCGACCCAGCAGATAATATTACTACAGAAAATGAAGGTAAATGAATTGCCATCAAAAAAACGAAAGAAAAATTATGCAAACAAAATCCATATGCAGTGATAGAACTTCAAAGGCCGCCAGATTCACCGTTGCCCCGAGTCCGGGGTTGAAATGTCGAACGTTACTTTGGCTCGCGTTGCCGCTGGCTTTGACGGCCGGCTATGCTGCCGATCCCAATTGGTCGGCGATTGGCAATGGCGAGACCCGTGCGCCCGCTCCGATAGCCGCGTCTGTTTCCGACCGTCAGGCGGCGGACAATGTCATCAATCGTGAGATCTTCGAGATGTACCTGACGGATTCAAGTTTTCGCTTCTCCAGAGTGATCACGGTTAATGACGGAGTGGTGACTTTATACAGCCCCATGAATAACAATGTCGAAGCGCAGCCGGACAGCGCTCAACAGCAGAAAATTAATGATAAAATAATGGCACTGCCCGGCGTAAATCAGGTGATTTTCCGACAACAGTCTGAACATGGCAACGTGGCGTCGACACCGGCACCGGCCCAACCGGCAATCCCCCAAGTGGCTGGAAACTGACAGTGAACCAGATGTAAAAATCATCGAGGGTTGATCAAAAGCCGGAATGAGCAATCATTCCGGCTGTTTTTGTTCACCCACCGAACGCGGCGTATTTTTTAATTCCACGCCGCCACATGAAACGCGCGAATGCATACGAAAACAACACCCAGCCGGATTGCACCAACATTCCGCGCAGCAAATCCGCACCGGCGATTTTTCCCATGTAAATGGTGACTGGAAAATAAAGTTGATACGGAAACGGCGTGAAGAAAAGTGCGCGCTCAAGCGCGTGCGGCAATATATCGAGCGGAAACATGTGGCCGCTGGCGATGTATTCAAAGGCGAACAGGATGAAAATATACGTGGAAACCTCCAGCACCCAAAACGCCAGCATCGCCATGGCGTAGGAAAGAAAAAATTGCAGCAGCGCCGTCAGCATCAGCGAAATAAAGAAAAACGCCGCCGCCGGCGCATCTGGCGGCAGCACAAAGTATTGGTGCCAGCAAAGAATGAAGAGGGTCAACGGCACAGACGCGACCATGAGATACGCTACGCGGCCGGAAAAAAACAGGCACAGCCGATACCACAGATAATCCATCGGTTTGAGCAGGAACTGGCTGATATTGCCTTCGCGGATGTCGGCGGCGATTTGCCAGTCGTCCTCGTTCACCGCCGTGAGCGCGTCCACGATGGTGACGAGCAGATAATAGGAAATCATTTGCGCCAGTGTGTAACCGGCGATGGCCGAGCCTTTGCCCGCGTAAATCGTGCGCCAGAGCGAAAGCATCGCGATCAGCGGAATCAGCCCGAAAAGCGAACGCGTCAAATAATTGAAGCGATAAGTCAGGTTGTTTTGAATCCCGATGCCGATGACATGCCAGTATTTTTTCATCCGTGCGCCGGAATTTTAATCCCGGCGGGACGGATTGCGAATTTAATTTTTCCCGCACGACTCCTTTAACCTGTCGGACATTTGCCGGAAGACTGTGAACCGCTTTCGTTTGATTTCCAAGTTGATACCGCAGGTTGGCTTTAAGTCAATCGCACGGCATCAAATATCCGAACACGCGCAACATCGTGCTGACGGGACTGACGCCGGGCACGGTGTGCAACGTGCCATCCGCGCCATCGGCGGCTCGACGCAATACAGCGAGTGGAGCGCGACGATGTCGTCAATGGTAACCTGAAAAAGTGGACGGGCAATCGTTCAGCTCAATGCACAACTCTAAAAGTTGGCCTGCCATTGTCCGGGTTATTTAATCACCCTCACCCGTCCTGGCGGACACCCTCTTGTATCTGAATTTCCGTCCAACCTTGTCTGTGAGTAAAGGCATGGGAAGATGGGACTGCCTTCCGGCTTGCAGACCGGAAGACAGTGGCGCGGTTGCAATGGCAAGCTTGGTGGCCGTGCCGGTAGCTTCACCAAGAAATAAAAACACTTGTAATTCAATGATGAATGGCGCATTTTAGGTTATACCATCGTAAGCGGAGTTCTTTTAAAAATTGAGAGTCGTTTTGCCGACCAGTTCTAACCGGGGTTTGATCGTTTCCCCGATTAATGAAGACACTATGATCATATGAAAAACAATGCCCCACCCGATAATTCATCTCCTGATCGAACTCATTCTCAAACAACCGATGATCATCCGACAACGATTAAACACGCGGGGACTGAATGGAATTACGAGCGTAATTTGTTGCATGCATTGATGGATAAATCGAACGACGCCATTTATTTCAAAGATTGTGAATCGCGCTTCATTTGTTGCAGCAACGCGCAGGCGTCGATGTTCAATGTGCCAGATGTCAGAGAACTGGTGGGCAAACGCGACAGTGACTATTTCACGAGTGAACACGCACTCACAGCATTTGAAGACGAACAAGCCATCATCCGCACTGGCAAGCCAATCGTTGGAAAAATGGAAAAAGAAACGTGGCCGGATGGCCACGTGACCTGGGCGTTGACAAGTAAATGGCCGTTGCGAGACGAGGCTGGTGAAATTATCGGCACGTTCGGAATCTCCAAAGACATTACCGTCATCAAAGAGACGGAGGAAAAACTCAACCATGTCCACAAGCAATTGATCGACGCCTCGCGTCAGGCAGGCATGGCCGAGGTAGCCACGAGCGTCCTGCATAACGTCGGCAACGTGCTCAACAGTGTCAATGTTTCCAGTTCGCTGATCGCTGATAAAGTCCGCAATTCAAAAGTCGCCAGCATCGCCAAGGTCGTCACGCTCATGCGTGCGAATGAAAACGATCTTGGAAATTTCTTTGCGAACGATCCAAAAGGGAAACAGTTGCTGGATTATCTGACGAATCTCGCCGCGCATCTCACGCAGGAACAGGCAGACATTACGCACGAGGTCAGCGCGCTCGCGAGCAACATTCTTCACATCAAGGAAATCGTCGCCATGCAACAAAGCTATGCAAAATCGTCCGGCATTGTCGAATCACTCAAGGTTACAGACCTGGTCGAAGACGCCCTGCGCATGAACGATGCCGCGATGATCCGTCACAATGTGGCGGTCACGTGCGAATTCGCCGACGTGCCGCCGATTTTAACCGAGAGACACAAGGTGCTTCAAATCCTGGTGAACCTCATCCGCAATGCAAAATTTGCATGTGACGATTCCGGCCGCGCCGACAAAAAAATCACGCTGCGTATTGTCAACAACGGCAATAATATCCAGATTTCAGTCATTGACAATGGCGTTGGCATTCCGTCGGAAAACTTGACGCGCATTTTCAGTCACGGTTTTACTACACGCAAAGAAGGCCATGGATTCGGCCTTCATAGCGGCGCCATTGCTGCGAAGGAAATGGGCGGAACACTTGCAGCTTTCAGCGAAGGCGTTGGCTGCGGAGCAACTTTCACACTGGAACTTCCAATTTAAAAGCTAACGACAAATCTATGAACCCCAACCCGAATCAAAACCGTCAAATCCTTGTGATTGATGACAACAAAGCCATTCACGAAGATTTCAAAAAAATTCTCGGCAGAATAAATGCGGTGCCAAACAATCTGGCCGAGGCCGAAGCCGCTTTGTTCGGCGACGACATACCGCAACTGCAATTGCCTGAATTTCAAATTGACTCTGCGTTTCAGGGACAGGAAGGCCTCGATTTGATCGAGAAAAGTCTTCAGGAAAATCAACCGTATGCGATGGCATTTGTGGATGTGCGGATGCCGCCCGGCTGGGACGGTGTCGAAACGACCGCTAAAATCTGGCAAAAATATCCCGACCTGCAAGTCGTCATCTGCACCGCCTATTCGGACTATTCGTGGGAGGACATGCTGAAGAAGCTCGGCTATTCCGACCGGCTCGTGATTTTGAAAAAGCCGTTCGACAATATCGAGGTGCTGCAACTGGCGATCTCGATGACCGAAAAATGGCGGCTCTATCAGCAGTCGAAATTGCGTTTGGATGATTTGGAAAAAATGGTTCGCGAACGCACCGCCGCGTTGGAAAAAACAAATGCAGATCTCGCCCTGGCCAACGAGCTTTTGAAAGTCGCCACGGAGAAAACGCAGAAAATGGCCGAAGGCGCGCTGGTTGCCAGTAAGGCCAAGAGCGAATTTCTCGCCAATATGAGTCATGAAATCCGCACACCCATGAACGGGGTCATCGGTATGATCAATCTGTTGATTGACACGCCTTTGACTCCCGACCAGCGCGAATTTGCCGATACGATCCGTTTCAGCGCCGACGCGTTATTGACCATCATCAATGACATCCTCGATTTTTCAAAGATCGAGGCGGGCAAAATGACGTTTGAAAAAGTTGAATTTGATTTACGCGAGGCTGTCATGAATTCAGTCGCGCTGCTTGTGCCCCGCGCCCAGGCGAAAAACATCGCGCTCACCTATTCGATTGATGAAAAAATTCGCGCGCAACTTGCCGGTGATCCATCACGGTTAAGGCAGATTTTACTCAATCTGATCGGCAACGCCGTAAAATTCACGGACAAAGGCGAGGTTTCTTTGGAAGTCACGCTAATCAGCGAGACAGATGAGGAGATTGGCCTGCAGTTTTCCATCCGTGATACCGGGGTTGGAATATCCGAAGATGCTCAAAAAAAACTATTCCAATCGTTCGCGCAGGCCGACGCGTCCACGACACGCAAGTTCGGGGGCACGGGCTTGGGATTGGCGATTTGCCGCAAACTCGCCGAGCTGATGGGCGGTTCCATTGGCGTCACCAGCACCCTGGGCAAAGGCTCTACGTTTTGGTTCACGCTTCAGTTCGCAAAGCATAAAACGGTCGCCACACCGGTCAATCGTCCGGCTGATGTTATCAATGGGGCCTGCGCGACTCCGCTTTCCGGCACAATAAGCGGCCTTCGCGTTCTTTTGGTCGAAGATAACAAGATCAATCAAATGGTCGCTGTGAAGCAGCTTAAAAAGTTTGGCTGTGAAGTGGATGCCGTTGACAACGGACTCAAAGCCGTGGAAACGTGGCGGCAAAACAAATACGGCATCATCCTGATGGATTGCCAGATGCCGGAAATGGACGGCTACGAAGCCACTCGAAAAATCCGTGAGTTGGAATTCAAGCACCGCCTGCCTCATACACGAATCGTCGCCATGACTGCTTATGCAATGCAGGGTGACCGCGAACATTGCCTCGCTGCGGGCATGGACGATTATATTTCCAAACCCGTGGACTTGGGCGAATTGAAGGGTGCGCTCGACAAGGTGGCATCGAAAACCGAACTTCAAACTAAAATTTGAGAAAATACCAAATGTTTTAGAACATTTCATTATTCGCGCGGTGTCCGCCTCCAAGTCATCCCCACATTGTTAAGCGTGAAGTTGACCATGACGCTCGGGTTGCCGCGCGAGTCGAGAATTTCCGGATAAAAACAACGGAGAAATTTGTCCGGCTGTTTTTATTTTCAAGGCATCGAAATTTTTGTTTGCTGAAATTCGCGCAAGCCATTAGTTTCGCGTCGCCATTGGCCTCAAGCCGATGAATTAAGGAACCAAAAGACGTATGACAAGGAAACCACTGACGGCTGCTGAATTGAACGAATTGGTCGCAGGCTTGAACAAATTATCCCGCAACATCTGGTGGTGCTGGGATCAGGAGGCGCAGGATTTCTTTTACGAACTGACACCGCGCGGCTGGCAGAACATGTTTCACAATCCCGTCGCCGTGCTGCGCGAGGTGTCGGAACAGGAATTGCGCGCGCGGCTGCAGGACAGCCATTTCGCCGCCCGCGCCCGGGCCGTGCTCGCATGATTTTCAATCCTATCTCGCGGACAACAAAACGTGGGCGCACCAGCACGCGCCGGAGTTGCATAAAAATCCCGTCGCGTATTTTTCCGCCGAGTTCGGCTTCCACGAATCGCTGCCGATTTCGGCGGGCGGTCTGGGAATCCTCGCGGGCGACCACGCGAAATCCGCGAGCGATCTGGGTTTGGGCTTTGTCGGCATCAGTTTGTTTTATCGCGAAGGTTATTTCCAGCAGGCGATTGACTCGAACAACTGGCAGACGGAATTTTACAATCCCGTTGACCCGGCCAACGTGCCGGTCGAACCCGTTTTGAATCCCGAAGGCGGGCGGCTGAAATGCAGCGTGGAGATCGGCATGAGCGTCGTCGCGTTTCAGGCATGGCGCGTCAACGTCGGTCGCGTGCCGGTCTATCTGCTCGACACGAACCTGCCGGAGAACGAACAGCTTTACCGCGATCTGACTTTGCGCGTTTATGGCGGCGACAGCACGACGCGCATCATGCAGGAAATTCTGCTGGGCATCGGCGGCGTGAGGTTGCTGCGCGCACTCGGCGTCGAGCCGTCGGTGTTTCACATGAACGAAGGACACGCGGCGTTTCTGACGCTGGAATTGATCCGCGAAAAAATGGCCGCCGGGAAAAATTATTCCGACGCGCCTCGTCGAGACGAAAGCGCATTGCCATTTCACCACGCATACGCCGGTCGAGGCCGGACACGACCGCTTCACGCCCGACCTGATGAATTATTCGATGCAACGGTATTGTGCACAACTGTCCGTGCCGTTCACGGACATCCTCGGCCTGGGTCGCGTGAATCCGCAGAATGCGCAGGAAACTTTTTGCATGACGGTTCTCGCGTTGAAACTTTCGCGCGCGGCGAACGGCGTCAGCGAATTGCACGGACAGGTCAGCCGCGAAATGTGGCAATCGCTTTATCCGAACACGCCCGTTGAGAAAGTTCCGATCGGCCATATCACGAATGGAATCCATCTGCTCGGCTGGATGAAAGGCACGGTGCGGAAATTCTGGCGGAAGAAACTGACCAACGGCGGCGCAGGTGAAATGCCTGAAGACACGGCACTCTGGAGCGCCCGCGCGGGCGTAAACTGGTCGGCCACGATCCACGACTGCGAATTCTGGAAAAAAATGCTCGATCCGGAATTTTTATCGGACGAGGAACTTTGGGCGTTGCGCTACAAATTACGACGCGAACTGATTGAATTCGCCCGCCGCCGGCTGCTGCTCCAAAACCAGCGCATGACGCAGGGCGATTACATCCGCTTCGACCATTTGCTGAATCCCGACGCGCTGACCATCGGCTTCGCGCGCCGTTTCGCCACTTACAAACGCGCACCGCTCATTTTCCAGCAGTTCGACAACATCGTAAAACTCGCGCACGACAAACAACGTCCCGTGCAATTCATTTTCGCCGGCAAGGCGCATCCCCGCGACGACGAAGGCAAACGTTTTATTCAGCAAATCATCCATTTGAGCCAGCACAGTGAACTCATGGGCAATCTTGTTTTCATCGAAAATTACGACGTTCACGTCGCGAGACAGATGGTGAGCGGCTGCGACATCTGGCTGAACAATCCCCGCCGCCCGCTCGAAGCCTCCGGCACCAGCGGCATGAAGGCAAGTTGCCACGGCTGCATGAACATGAGCATCCTCGACGGCTGGTGGCGTGAAGGCTATGACGGCACGAACGGTTTTGCCATCGGCGAAGATTCGCAGCCGAGCAATGTCGCGGAACAGGACCGGCTTGACAGCGCGAATCTTTACAAGACGCTGACCGAACAGGTCGTGCCGCTGTTTTTCGACCGCGACGTTCACGGTATCCCGCGCAAATGGCTTCAACGCATCCGCCGCACGATGGTCACGCTCGTCCCGCAATTCACCACCGATCGCATGGTCAAGGAATACACGACGAAGTATTATTTGACGAAGTGAACGGAATTTAATTTCGGTCCTTGAATTTCCCCGCGCGGCGCGTAAATTCTCCGCGTTCAAATTATGAATTACAAAATTTCAAAAGCCGCCGCGTCGTTGTCGCCGTCGCTCACGCTCGCCATTGACGCGAAGGCCAAGGCGATGAAAGCCGCCGGCGAGGACGTCGTCGGCTTCGGCGCGGGCGAACCGGATTTCGACACGCCGCAGCACATCAAAGACGCCGCCGCAAAAGCTCTCGCCGCCGGTTTCACCAAATACACACCGAGCAGCGGCATTCCGGAATTGCGCGAAGCCATCGCCGCAAAATTTTTGCGCGAGAACAGCCTGACTTACAAACCGTCGCAAATCATCGTCTCGAACGGCGGCAAACATTCCTGCTACAACGTCATCCTCGCGACGTGCGAAGCGGGCGACGAAGTCATCATCCCCGCGCCGTATTGGTTGAGCTATCCCGAAATGGTCAAGCTCGCGGGCGCGAAGCCGGTGATTTTGGAAACGACGGACAAGACCGAATTCAAAGTCACGCCCGCGCAACTGCGCGCCACCATCACGCCGAACACACGACTGTTTATTTTAAATTCACCGAGCAACCCGACCGGCTCGGTTTACACGCCGGAAGAAGTGAAAGCGCTCGGCGACATTTGCGTGGAAAAAAACGTCCTTATCATGAGCGACGAAATTTACGAGCATCTGCTTTACGACGGCGCGAAAGTAAAAAGCGTCGCGAGTTTTTCGCCGGCGCATTTTGAACACACGATCATCGTCCACGGCTTTGCGAAAGCGTGGAGCATGACCGGCTGGCGGCTGGGTTTTCTTGCCGCGCCGGAGCCGATTGCCAAGGCGATTGACGCGGTGCAATCGCACAGCACGAGCAATCCCTGTTCGTTCGCGCAACGCGGCGGCGTCGAGGCGCTCAACGGCCCGCAGGATCATTTGCCGCGCTGGCTCGCGGAATTCGACAAACGCCGCCGCTACGCGCACGCGAAATTAAGTTCCATTCCCGGAATTTCTTGCGTGAATGCAAAAGGTGCGTTTTATCTGTTCCCGAACATTTCCAAGACCGGCCTCAAGTCGGCAGATTTCTGCGCGAAACTTTTGGAGCAGGAAAAAGTTGCCGCCATTCCCGGCATCGCGTTCGGTGCGGACGACTACATTCGCTTAAGCTACGCGACCGGCATGGCGAACATCGAGAAAGGTCTGGATCGCATCGAGAAATTTTGCCAGACGCTCGTAAAATAATTTTGCCATGAGCAATTTCAACATCGGCGACAAAGTGGTTTGCGTGGATGACAAGTTCCCGCCGGACATCAGCAAGCTTTACAACGCATTGCCGGTCAAGGACACCACCTACGTCGTCCGCGACATACGGCTGGGAATTAATCTGACGCTCGAAGGCGACGTGTCCGTGCTGCTCATCGGCCTCGTGAATCCGAAAGCTGATTCCAAAGCCAATCTGGAGCGCGGCTTCCGCGCCGACCGTTTCCGGCCACTCGAAGAATTGCGCAACGAGAACACTGTGACGGTTGAAGAAAAGAAGGTAATGCTTCAACCAATCGCAACGTAGCGATTGTAGTTGCATAATCCACATCACCGGCAAGTTTGATATAAAACCCATCGACGATGGCGGCAACAGAAACAGAGTTGCCTGAATCCCACTAAAGCAGTTCAATCCACCGGGACATGAATCTGAAACGCTACCTCATGATTTACACTGCGCTCTGGAAAAATTCCGTTGCGCGCGAGATGTCGTTTAAGGGCAACTTCATACTTTGGATCATCGTCGAATTGCTTTGGTTCGGTTTGCAGCTCAGTTTGTTTGGTGTTCTATTTTCGCAAACCAAGGTCATCGGCACATGGACGTTCTGGCAGGTGGTACTGCTGGTTGGCGCAAGCACTTTCATTCAGCAAGTTTTTCAGGCGTTTTTTCTCGTGAACTGCACGAATCTTTCCGAACTCGTGCGCACTGGCAAAATGGACTTTCTGCTTGCGCTGCCCATCAACACCCGCTTCGTTGTGTCGCTCCGTCAGGTTGACCTTGGCGGGTTTGTAAACGCTTCGTTTGGCGTGGTCGTCATGGGTTATGCCGCGCACCAACTCCATTTGCATCCGACATTCGTGCAGTTGTTAGGTTTTGCCATGCTGTGCGTCGTCGGCATCTTGATTCATTACTCGCTGATGTTCATGCTCGCCGCCATCAGCTTTTGGACGGTGCGCGCGCAGGGCATAGTCTGGGGTTACTATAATTTATTCAACATTGCGCGGATGCCGGACGAAGCATTTCACGGCACTTTCAAAGCCGTGTTCACTTTCGCGCTGCCGGTTTTGCTGGTCTCAAATGTTCCAGTGCGTGTGCTGGCGGACAAATTGACTTCGCCGCTGTCGCTGTCACTGTTGCTCGGTCTTGGCATCGTTTGGGCGACAATTTCCGAATGGTACTGGCGGCTGTCCGTGCGTCGTTACACCAGTGCGAGTAATTAGGATTTCCTAACTCTACACAACAAATCAGGGCTGACGGGTTTAACGCATGATTTAATTTCGCGCGGTCAATTGCAAAGGTTCTGGGAATATCCCCCGTAAGCCAGGTTCGCCGGTCGGAGTGTTTTTGCCCGACCAAACCGGCAGTCGCAGTGAAAAAATCGTGCCAGCTCCCAAAGTGCTGTGACATTGGATAGTTCCTGACATGGCTTCGGTCAGGCGTTTAACAATGGCCAGTCCGAGTCCGGTCGAAGATTCGCCGCCGGTCGGACGCGCGCTGAGACGGCTGAATTTCTTGAAAAGTTTTTTCTGGTCCTCCGGGCTGATGCCGGGGCCTTCGTCCCGAACCGTGACCAAAGCGTGATTTTTTTCCGGCAGCGTGTGCACGTGAATGGTGGTAATGGGTGGTGAAAACTTCAGGGCGTTTGAAATCAGATTATCCAGAATTTGCAACGTCGCCCCCCGGTCGGCCAGGGCAAAAATTCCCTCGGATGTTCCCACGCAAATCGTGATTTGTTTCTGGTCTGCGGAGAGCTGGTTGTTTTCCACGCTTTGCCTGACCAGGACGTTAAGATCACAGCGTTCCAATTTTGAGGTGAACCGGCCTTCTTCGATGGCGTTGGCATTAAGCAGGTCGGCAATCAGGTCGCGCATCCGGGTCGCCGCCGCGGCAATGGCATTGGTCAACTTTTTAAATTGGGCTTCGTCCTCCGTATTGGACAACAAGTCGGCGCTGCAGGCAATGACGGTCAATGGATTTTTCAAATCGTGGGCGGCGATTCCGAGAAATTCGTTTTTCTCGTTGTTAAGATGCACAAGCCTTTCATTGGTGGCGGCCAGCTCCGCAAGCGCATTCTGCATTTTGGCAAAGGCTTGAGCGCGGCTGCGTTCAAAGGTCAATCCGAGAATGAACATAAAAATGATGAGTCCCAGATAACCGGCGGCGGAGACCAACGGCATCCATTTGGGATCATAAGCCACCAGTAGTTGTATTCCCGACAAGTCCAACCCGGCTACCACACCGGCTGCCAGCAGGGAGATAATCGCCCAACCGATGGCTGGCCTTTGCCCGAGCAACAGGAGTGAACATAGCGGCACGCTTACCAACCAGGCAATGGCGTGTCCCCGCAGTCCGCCTTCAACAAAACACAACGCGGTGAATCCCAGAGTGAGGATGAGGACGAGAAAATGACCAGCCGGCTCAATGGCTTTTCTCCGGCTCATCAAAAAGGGAGTGACGGCATATCCTAAACTGCAAATGATAATGATTGTTGCCCCCCAAACATGTCCAATAAGCAGGTAGAAGGACGCATAGACAATTCCAAAAAACGCGCCTAAAAAACCGAACCGGGTAATCATGCGCGCGCGCCGGGTTTTTTCCGGGTCCGCAAAAAATTCCCTGGGAATCGGGCGGTCTAGCAATGCGCCGAATTTTGCGCTGAAATTGGCGGCCTTTTTCAAAAACCAACCGTTGGGCTCATTATCTTCGGACGAAAATTGGCCTTTCATGCCCAAGCATAGCTCACTTTGGATTATTTTCCAGAATTATCCGCGCGGCACGTCATCATAGTCCGACAATCGGGCGAAATAAAAACAGCCGGAAGCGATGATCACTGAAATGGCTGTGATGATGACTGCCTGCGTGCCAGGTTGTTTCAGATCGTTCGACCAGTCCTCAATGAGTTCGCCTGATTTGCCGTAAAGAATTCCCATCTGCTGCGTCTCGGCCCGGTCATATCCCAACATGGAAGGATCGTCGTTCAAATTGGCCGAACGCGTCCCCATCCAATAAACAATAACTGCGCTGCCAACGCCCAGCACCATCACGATGATGCCACTAATCCGAAGTTTTCGCGCCCGCCGGCTGACGGTTGAAACAAGAACCGTTTTTTGGTCGTCTGCCATCGAAGTCACATTCCCTTCACCAACTGCCTCAAGCCGGTGGCAGCAATCTGGAGTCCCACGCAAAAGACCAGAAACGCGCTCAAGCGATTGACGATCTGTTCGCCACGCGCGCCGAGTCTGCCCAGCACCGCCGGCGTGAACGCATAGCAGATGTAAATCAGCACGCTCATGATGGCGATGGCTAGAAAAATGGCGGAAAGATTGATGAGATGCGGCACCCACGCGTTGTCATTGCTGTGCGCGCTTAAAGTGAGCAGAACTGAAATGGTTCCCGCACCTGTGGTCATCGGAAACGCCAGCGGATAAAAAAGAATGTCCTCCACCTCTTTATGATCACCGGGACCGGAAGTTTCGGCGGAATTTTTTTCGTTGTTGGACGAAAGCAGTTGCCAGCCCGTCCGGCAGATCAAAATTCCACCCGCGATTTGCACGACGGGCAGTGAAATGCCAAACAGTTTGAACAGCCAGCTTCCCACAAACAATGTCGCCGTGCAGATGAGAAAACAGTAAAGCGTGATTTTCCCGGCGGCCAGCTTGCGTTCATCCCGCGTCAAATGATGAAGAAACGGATCAATCACGAACGCCGTGCCCAACGGATTCACCACCGGAAAAAGCGCCACGAAGCCCACAAAGGCCAGATCCAGAAAGTTTGAAACCGTTTGCATGTTCGCCAAAATAGGCGGACACCGGGCAAAATCCAATTTTTATTGCCACTGGTTTGTAACAGCTCGTTACAGCTTCTTAACTTTGCGCGGGCGATTCTTATGCTAAAGTCCACGGCACAGGGATTAAAACTGTGCGACTAACCTTAAGCTAAAAATTTTTATGATGTCGAACGTTGCAAAATTATTGTTTCCGCAACTGTCACCCAGTCAGCGCCGGCGCGAAATGCGCGTTTTATCTGCGGCTGTGCTCGTCGGTCTTGCGGTAGCAGGCATGATTGGATTCCTCATCGTCATAATGCAGCAGAACGGAAGGATTTAATCCTGCCTTGGCGCAAGCTGGCGGAGCATGACCGCACACGCGACGGATCGAGGACAAATTCGGTCTGAGGTTTTACGTTCTAACGATCGTCCTCATGATCCATATCGCCCGGATATTCCTCATGATTCCCGCCACTAGCCAGATGTTCGTCTCCCAGACGATTCCGATCATCCGCATGATCCCGGTTTCCGGGAAAAACACAGCCGGTGATGGGCAGCAGGGCGAGGCTGGTTAATATAGACAAAATAAATCTCATAATTGTATTGGTTCAATGTACGCTTGCCGTGCCGAATACCGCACGGCGATTGTATGAACCCTTCCATATGTTGAAGGCGACCGCCATGGGGTGTTCACCCCAGTCAAGATTTTATGGATGGCGACTGTTGCTCCACTGAAATGTACATCCGCATGGTTTAACAATAAGTCTCGCCAATTAGATAAAATCAGTATAATCTATTGTAGATGACAAAAAAGGCGGAAACCCGAATGAAAAAGAGGGAAATCACATTACCACCCATTGGTCAAAATGTTCTGATTCAGTGTGAAGGATACCGGGGCATGGCCAATCGAGACAGCGAAGGGCAATGGTGGAGCGCGTTCGAAAGGCATAAATTATCCAGAATCATTGATTTCATTGCGTTCAGTTAAACAGCGTTTCAACCACCCAACCCATGTCTGCACAATCCGTCTGTCGGCTCATTTGGCGTCAATGAAAGTTCATTTGGCCTGTCTGCCGGAGCATTTTACCCGTCTTCCAAGTCATTTGGCTCGTCTGACAACTCATTTTACGTCTTTGCCGGTTCGTTTAGCCTGTCTGTCGGCTCATTTGGAGTCGTTGACAATTCATTTGAAGCGTTTGCGGGAGCATTTGGACTGTCTGACTGTTCATATTTGACTATTTTCAGGCAATTTATTGCGTTTTTACGTCAAAATCCCGCTCCTGCCGGTTTTGGCGTTGCCGCGCGCAACTCCGGCAACGCGCCCAACTGGTCGAGCACAAATTCTTTGAACGTGTCATTTAATCCCATCGGTGAATATGTGATTCAATTCGTTGAAATGCGGACTGCAATTGCGGATTGTTTGGATCATCTCTGCCGTAAATTAATTGCGGGTTAGCTCTAATATGATGCCAAAGAAAATCTGGAATAGTAAACGGCCACGCCAATTGATTGCCGACCCCGCTCGCCATAATCAGCATATTTTTTGCTACGAGTGCGCCAGCAATGCGATGTGTAATTTCTAAAGTGACAGTTTGTTGGTTGTGATTAAGACAAAACGCCAACAACAGTCTCTCCTCCGATGATAATGAAGAAACAGAGTCCATTATTTCTCGGCGCATTTTTCTAGCATTTCTTGTCGCTCTATATTCTGGAATCAATTGAACGAGCCAAAAAGCAAACGCAGCCAATGTTCCAATTCCAATCCAACCACGATAGCTCTCACGAATAACCTTAATTCCAAAATCATCTGCGAATTTGTTAGGCAGAAATAAAATGAGCGCGCCTATTAACCATATTCCAAATAGGAATCTTGGTTTCAGTTGAATTACTTTTAGCCAGTCCGGCCACATGATTTTATTTATTGTTTCTGCGCTCCCTTCGCCCAAGTGTCTTTCAACGTAATCGTCCGGTTGAAAATCAAAATCAATTTGCTGCCACGGCCTTCGCAACGGCGGCTTGCAAATCATCGCCGCGCAAATCTTTGGCGATGATATTACGATTGCCATTGAGCAGGAAGGAAGATGGAATGGATTCGATGCCATATTTTACTGCCAGCTTGTTGCTCCAGCCCTGGCCATCGAAGAATTGCGGCCAGGTCATGTTTTGTTGCTGGGTGTAGTCCAGCACTTTTTGTTTGTCTTGATCCAGGCTGACGCCGATGATTTCAAATCCTTTGTCATGATATTTCTGGTAGGTGGCCACGACGTTGGGCACTTCGCCACGGCAGGGTGGGCACCATGTCGCCCAGAAATCAACCATCAGCACTTTGCCTTTGTAACTGGAGACGGAAATGGGTTTGCCGTTGACGTCCTGTTCATCGAAGCCGGGAAATGGGCTTCCGATTGCGAGCGCGTCCTGAATTTTCTTGCGTTCGGCTGCCTTAGCTTCCTGCTGTTCGATCATGGCGACAAATCGAGTACCCTGAAAATCAGTCTTAAGCTGTTTCATCAAAGCTTCAGCCGTTGTGAAGTCATGAAACACTTCGCCATAAAGGGTTGCCTTCATGTAGAGGATTTGTGCCACCGCATCGGTTTTTTCGCCCTGATGTTCGGCCAGCAAGTTGTCGAATTGCTTGAGTTCAGGTGCAAAATCGCTTTCAGATGTCAGGCCTTGGGTGAGTTTGGCTTTGATTTGCGTCACCAAGCCTTTGAGTTCAACCGTGGGGTCGTTGGTTCCGGCGGCAAAAATGCGCGGAATGGATAGCAGCAAAACGACAACGGCAAGGACGGCGAAGAATTTATTTTTCATAACGATAATCGGGGTTTGTAATCAAGAGTAACGAACCATTTTTTAAGAAAACTGCAAGTCAATTTAATATTGTTCAATGCTTCTGCGCTTCCTTCGCCCAAGTGTCTTTCAACGTAATCGTCCGATTGAAAATCATCGGCTGGCCGTGCGGGACGAAGCAGACCGCGCGGCACGCCGGGGAAAAGTTTTCGCCAGCCGGACAAGCTGCCCGACTTTCCGGATTTTTTCCGCGAAGGGTTCGCGCGCGAGTTTTTGCCGCAGTTCCGGTTTCATGTGTTTTTTGGTTTAATTTCACCTCTCAAGAGCCGTTCCAGTTCGGCGGTCAGTTTCAGTTCCCGCGCCCATTGTCTCAAGTAATTTTTATCCAGCGCGTCGGCTTGCACGGCCACGATGCCCGCCGCGTCGCCAAGCTGCCGGTCGGAGGGCGTGATGCGATTCCAGACGAGCTTGTGCATGATGACATCTTCCGCAGTGGAAATCCACGCGGGTTCGCCGAACAAGGTCGCCTGCACGCGACGTTTCAACATTTCACGGTCGAAGGGTTCGGGTTTGGGCAGCCAGAAATCCACCTTCAACGCGGAGCGCGTGTCAATGGCGTTGAACTGGTGCGGCGGCTGATACGCGGCGCGCACGGCGGCTTCCTCGATGTAAAATTCGCCGCTGAATTCCTGTAGGATGCGCGACACGGCGGACATCGGAAGTTGCACGACAAAATCCAGATCGTGCGTGGTGCGCGGGATGCCCCAATAGTTGCTCGCCATCGAGCCGGTGAGATAATAAACCACGCCGCTGCGGTTCAACCGGCGCAAACAATCTGCGAGCAATTCCTGTTCGTTCATGCGGCGCGCGCGAGTTTGAGCCGGGCGTGAAGAAAATTTTCAACTTCAATTTCATTTGCGTCGGGATGTTGCCGGCGAATCCCCGCACGCGCGATGTTGCAGGACATTTCATGCAGATCCAAAGCAATCTTCAACCGCTGCTCGCCGGTCATTTGGCGATAGCGTTCAATCTGCTTGTCCAATGCCGTTGCCGCCGTCATAAATTTTTCAGAGCTATAATAACAAATTTATTTTCGGTTGTCGCGTCAACTTTTCTGCGCTTCCTTCGCCCAAGTGTCTTTCAATGTGATTGTCCGATTGAAAATTGATTTTTGCGAATTGGAATCTTTGTCCAAGGTGAAATAGCCGATGCGCTCGAATTGATAGCGCAATTCGGGTTTCGCGTCTTTCAAACTCGGTTCCAGTTTGGCGGTGATGACTTCGAGCGAGCGCGGGTTGAGGACGGATTTGAAATCGCGTCCGTCCTTTTCCGGCTCGGCTTCGGTGAAGAGGCGGTCGTAAAGGCGCACCTCGGCGTCCAGCGCGTGCGCGGCGCTCACCCAATGAATCGTGCCCTTGACCTTGCGCGCGGAGGTCGCGCCGCCGGTTTTGCTGTCGAGGTCGGCGGTGCAGCGCAGTTCGGTGATGTTGCCGCCCGCGTCCTTCACCACTTCGTCGCACTTGATGATGTAGGCGTATTTCAAGCGCACCTCGCCGCCGGGTTTCAACCGAAAAAATTTCGGCGGCGGAATTTCCTGAAAATCGTCGCGTTCAATGAACAGTTCGCGGCTGAACGGAATCTTCCGCCGGCCTGCGCTTTCGTCCTCGGGATTGTTGACGGCGTCGAGTTCCTCAACTTTGCCTTCGGGAAAATTCGTGATGACGATTTTGACCGGGCGCAACACGGCGAGACGGCGCAGTGCGCGTTTGTTCAAATCTTCCCGGATGGCGTGTTCCAAAACGGCAACGTCCGTGAGTCCGTTGAATTTTGTGATGCCGATGTTGTAGGCAAAATTGCGCAAGGCTTCCGCCGTGACGCCGCGACGACGGATGCCGCAAATCGTCGGCATTCGCGGATCGTCCCAGCCGGTGACGATTTTTTCTTCGACGAGCTGGAGCAATTTGCGTTTGCTCAAAAGCGTGTAACTCAAATTGAGCCGCGCGAATTCATATTGTTTCGGCAACGCGCGCGGCAGGCCGAGCGATTCGAGAATCCAATCGTAAAGCGGACGATGCACTTCAAATTCCAACGTGCAGATGCTGTGCGTGACGCCTTCGATGTAATCGCTCAAGCCGTGCGCGAAATCATACATCGGATAAATTTTCCATTTCGCGCCGGTGTGATGATGCTCGGCGTGCTTGATGCGATAAAGAATCGGGTCGCGCAGCCAGATGTTGGACGACGCCATGTCAATCTTCGCGCGGAGCGTGCGCGCGCCGTCGGGAAATTCGCCGTCCTTCATGCGGCGGAACAGGTCGAGATTTTCCTCCGGCGTGCGATTGCGGAACGGCGAATCTTTTCCGGGACGATCCGGCGCGCCGCGATAGAATTCCATGTCCGCCGGCGACAAATCGCAGACGAAGGCCTTGCCGCGTTCGATCAATTGCTCCGCGTAATCGTAAATCTGGTCGAAATAATCGCTCGCGTAAAACGGCTCGAACTTCGTGGCTGAATTTTTGCGTTCAGTTTCCGAAGTTCCGAATATCGGCGGCAGAAAAAAATCGCGTTTACCGTCGCCGCTGATGGTTTCCGGCGTTTTGCCTTTTGGCTTGAGGCCAAGCCGGTCTTCGGCCCAATCGCCGATGAGCCAGTTCACGTCGGCCTGGATCGAATCCACATACTCGACCTCTTCCTTCGCGGGATTCGTGTCGTCCATGCGCAGATTGCAGACGCCGCCGAATTCGCGCGCGATGCCGAAGTTCAGGCAGATACTTTTCGCGTGGCCGATGTGCAGATAACCATTCGGCTCCGGCGGAAAGCGCGTGTGGATGCGCGGATATTTTTGCTCGGCGACGTGCGCGGCCACGATGTCGCGGATGAAATCAGACGGAGGCAAGTTGCCTTTCCCGCCAGCGGGTTCTTTGTTTTCCAGACTCATAAATTCGGACAAAAGCTAACAAAGAAAATTCCAATTGCCAACGAAGCAAAGTTGTCGTGCGAAGAAAGCTAAGCCGGAAAATCCGCGCAAGTTGACAGGTTGCATTTGAGGTCGGATTTGCTATCTTTGCGACATGAGCGACAAGCAACTGGCCTTGGATTCGATTGAGCGTTTGCCCGCCGACGCGAGTCTCGACGCGATTGCCGAGCGGGTCGAATTTCTTGCCGCAATCCGCAAAGGGCTGGGTCAAATCGAGCGCGGTGAAGTCGTGCCGCACGAAGAGGTCAAACGACAATTGGCGACATGGCTTTCAAAATAATCTGGTCGGAACAGGCGCGCGACGATTTGCAATCCATCGTCTTATTCATCGCCCAGGATAATCCGCCGGCAGCCGAATCGTTCGGCTATCTGCTCATGTCCAAAGTGGATGTGCTCGCACAATTTCCGCAAATCGGCCGGGTCGTGCCGGAGGAAAATAATGAGAAGATCCGTGAAATTATTTTCCGCTCTTACCGGATCATTTATCAAACCTTGATGGAAAAACAAATTGTCGCCATCGCCCGCATCTGGCATGGTGCGCGCGGCGAACCGGAAATTCCAGCGCAATTAAATTTTTAATTTCTCCGCGTTGAGATTTATTTTTCCTGCACGAGCGGTTGAAATTGCAACAACTCCGGGTCGTAGGCAAAAAGTTCCGCCGTCGCGATCTGAAAAAACCAGCCGTGCAACCGCAGCGTGCCGTCCATCAGCCGATCCTGCACGCACGGATAACTGTGCAGATTTTCCAGCGCGAACAAAACATTCTCGGCGGCGGCGGCGTCAATCCGTTCCGACATTTTTGCGAGATGGTTGTATTGCGAGCGCATCGTTTCCAAAACGGGCGCGGCGAGCTTCAGCCATTCGCGCAGGTGCGGCATGGATTTATCCGCCGGATTTTCGCCGAGCAACGCCGACATCGCGCCGCATTGCGAATGGCCGCAGATGACGATGTCGCTGACGCGCAACGTCTCGACGGCGAACTCGATCGCGGCGGCGGTGGAATTCGTGCTGCCCGTCGCGCTCGACGGCGGGACGATGTTGCCGACATTTTTCACGACGAACAAATCGCCCGGCTTGCTCTGCGTGATGAGTTCCGCCAACACGCGCGAATCCGAGCAGGTGATGAACAGCGTGTGCGGATTCTGTCCCTCCTGCGACAGCTTGCGGAACAGTTTGCGGTAATTGCCGAACTGGTCGCGCTGAAACTTGTGAACGCCGGCGATGAGCTGTTCCATTTGTTTTTGTTGAATTGTTGAAATGTTAAATTGTTGAATCGGCGTGGTTGAAAACGATTTAACCATTCAACCATTTAACTATTTAACATCTTGCGCGAGCGTTTTATTTTTCGCGCGCGATTCTTCCATCAGACGAACTTTGAATTTTTTCAATTCTTCCTGCAACCGCGCGTCGCCCGTCGCGATGATTTGCGCGGCGAGAATGCCCGCGTTGCGCGCGCCGTTGATGGCCACCGTCGCGACCGGCACGCCCGGCGGCATTTGCACCATGGACAAAAGCGAATCCAATCCGTCCGTGGATTTTCCCAAAATCGGCACGCCAATGACCGGCAACGTCGTGAACGCAGCCGTGACGCCCGCCAGATGCGCCGCGCCACCCGCACCGCAGATGATGACTTTCAGTCCGTGCGCGATGGCGCCGGAAACATATTCTTCCAGTCCGCGCGGATCGCGGTGCGCGGAAATCACTTTGGCTTCGGACGCGATGCCGAATTCTTTCAGCGCATCGGCGGCCAGTTTCATGGTCGGCCAGTCCGAATCGCTGCCCATGAGAATGCCGACGAGCGGTTTGTCAGTTGAATTTTTCATTGTTGGGAAAAATCTAATGAATTTGAGTCCAAAAGTCATCCGAATTGATTCGTGCCAATCCGTGAAATCCGTGTCAAAATTTTCCGGCCATGACGACCGCGAACAAAATCACGATTCTGCGAATCCTGCTGATTCCGTTTTTTGTTGTCGAATTGATTTACTACGTCCGCACGGGAAATGAAATCCACCGGCTGCTGGCGATTCTTTCATTTGCAGTCGCGGCGATTTTGGACGGAGTGGACGGTTACATCGCGAAGCGCTACAACCAGATCAGCGAGCTGGGAAAAATTCTCGACCCGCTTGCGGACAAATTGCTTTTGGTTTCGGGAATCGTTGCGCTGAGTTTCAACCACGGAAATTTTCTCGGTCAGATTCCGCTCTGGCTCACGGGCACGATCATCGGGCGCGATTTGCTGCTGGTGTTCGGCTACATCGTCATTCAACACACGGTTGGCAAAGTCAAAATGTATCCACGCTTTTTGGGAAAGTGTTCCACCGTGCTGCAAATGTCCGTCGTCATCTGGATTTTACTCAAGTGGGACGCGGGGCAGGGCGTGTTGTGGTTAAAATATCTGACGCTCGGTGCGGCGATTTGCACGGGCATTTCGGGATTGCTTTACGTTTTTGACGGCGTGAAACAACTCGGTTCGCATCCGTCAAGTTCGGCAAAAACTAGAGCCACAGATTTACACAGATAAAAACCAAAAAGGAAATGCTAAATTAGTCGGAGCTTAAAATTTATGGCAAAAGCAATTGAACTGAAACTGAAGGAAGGCGATGTTGCGCCGAAATTTTCCGTAAACACAAACGGCGGCGGAAAAATTTCGCTTGCCGATTACAAAGGCCAGAACGTCATCCTCTATTTTTATCCCAAAGACGACACGCCGGGTTGC
Source organism: uncultured Verrucomicrobiae bacterium (assembly GCA_963719075.1). Classification (GTDB taxonomy): domain Bacteria; phylum Verrucomicrobiota; class Verrucomicrobiia; order Limisphaerales; family UBA11358; genus UBA11358. The sequence goes on from CAVRAN010000005.1 coordinate 31,326, forward strand.
ACGAAGGAAGCCTGCGAGTTCCGCGACCATTTCGCGGACTTCAAGAAAAAGGGTGCGGTCGTTCTCGGCGTCAGCACCGACCCCGTGAAGTCGCACGATAAATTTATGGAAAAATTCAAACTGCCGTTCACATTACTGGCCGACGAAGACAAAAAGATTGTCGAAGCTTACGGTGTTTGGGGCGAGAAAAGTTTCATGGGCCGCAAATACATGGGCACGCACCGCGTGACTTTCTTAATTGGAGCAGACGGACGGATCAAAAAAATCTGGCTGCTGGTGAAACCGGACGAACACGCGGCGGAAGTTCTTGCTACGCTTTGATTTTCAGCCACAGATGGACACAGATGAAACACAAATGGGACAATTTTTGAAGCGCTGGTTTATTTTTATCTGTGTTGCATCTGTGGAAATCCGTGGCCAAACAAGTTTGACAGAGCGGAGTTGAACTTACAAAATTCTCCACAGCAGATTTAACAATTAAAAATTTAGAACCAAAAACATTTATGCCCATCCCCGTCGGCTCCAAAGCCCCAGACTTCACGCTCAAATCCAAATCGCCCGCCGATGTGGAGGTCAAGTTGAGCAACAACTTTGGCAAGAAAAACACCGTGCTGCTGTTTTTTCCGCTCGCGTTCACCGGCGTCTGCACGAAGGAAATGTGCGACCTCACCGCCGGACTCGACGCGTATGCCGGACTCGGCGCGGACGTCATCGCCGTCAGCGTGGACAGCCCGTTCGCGCAGGCGGCGTGGGCGAAGCAGGAAAAAATTGGCATCACGCTCGCCAGCGACCTGAACAAGGTGGTCATCAAGCAATACGACGTGGTGTTCCCGATGCTCGCGGGCGTGGGCGACACGGCGGCGCGCGCGGCGTTCGTGATTGATAAAAGCGGCGTGGTGCAATACAGTGAACAAACGCCGACGCCGAAAGATTTGCCGAACTTCGAGGCCATCAAGGCGACGCTGGCGAAGTTGAAGTAGCAGCGGCAAGTCATTTCATTCGAGATGAAAAAGATTCCATGAAAATTTTCACGAATCTTGTCGTGCTGATTTTAACATTTGGATTTTTTGTCTTTTCTGTTCGCGGGCAAGACAATGCCACAAATTTTTACAATCGCGCGATGAGCGAACGAGACAAAGGCGATTATGACAAAGCCATTGCTGATTTTACGCAAGCCATCAATCTCAATTCAAATTACGTTGCCGCCTACGATGACCGCAGTTTCGCAAAAGAAAGAAAGGGCGATTATGATGGAGCTTTAGCCGATGCTGAAAAAGTCATTCAAATGAACCCAAAATATGCGTCAGCTTACAATCATCGTGGGATTGTTAAGGATGACAAAAAAGATTATGATGGCGCGTTGGCTGATTATAATATGGCTCTAAGACTTGATCCAAGATTTTCGAAACCTTATCAGAATATAGGAAATATAAAGCGCGAACAGAAAGATTACGACAGTGCAATTGCCAATTACACTCAAGCTATAAAATTAGAAGAAAGTGATTTTTGGAAGGCGGCTTCTTACTATAGTCGTGGACTCGCCAAAGCTAGAAAGAGTGACGCAGACGGAGCAATTTCTGATTTCACTTCAGCGATTAAGCTGAATTCAAAATTTGCGGATGCTTACGGCGGCAGAGGCGACGTTGAAAGAACCAAAGCTGATTACGACGACGCCATTACCGACTACAATCATGCAATCGAGTTAAATCCAAAATTTGCCTTTGCCTACTGTGGTCGAGGAGATGCTAAAGCAGGCAAATACGATGACGACGGTGCAATTGATGATTATACAAAAGCCATCGAAATTGATCCAAAATATGCACGGGCTTATTATCATCGCGGTATGACGAAAAAACATATGTCCAATTATGACGGTGCAATTGATGATTTCACAAAGGCAATCGAACTAGATCCAAAAAACGCGGAGATTTATCGCGAACGAAGCGAACTCCGTCGTCTCACCCATGATTACGATGGCGCGATGTCCGACTTGAACAAAGCCGCAAGCTTTGGACAAAATTGACACTTGTAGTTTCGTCACTTCGCTTTTGCCGAAAGTCATTATACTTGAGGTGGAATTGAATTTGAAACATGCCATTCGCTAAACGGCTTCAAACTTCCACACTCAGGACACGAAGTGGCTGAATATTGAGCTCCGCAATGTGGACAAACACCCTGTGTTGCAAAAGTGTCGAACGGTTTCTGGCATTTGCCGCACAACCAAAACGCGCCAATCGGCGGCGCGGTTTTACAATTCGGACACGCAAAATTTTCCCGCCGCGTCATTGCGGCCATCCGCGACATCGCGCGCGCCTGTTGAAATCCATTCCAGCAATTCATCGAAATAAACGCACACAGAATGCCGAGCCAGACGGATTGCGCCCAAATCGAAAACGCAATCAGGCCGGCCACGCCGATGAAACCAATGATGCTCGCAATCATCAAACTTTGGACTGGGCCAAACACAAACCACAGCAACGAGCGCAAGATTTGTCCGCCGTCGAGCGGATAAACCGGTAGCATGTTAAATATGAGCAGGGCGGTGTTGATGTAAAAAAGCATGAAAACGAAATTGAAGATGTTTGGATTCGCATCTTCCCAGCCGGCGGATTTTCCAAAAAGAAACAAAGTCAGGAATAGCGGAAATAAAATAACATTCACCAGCGGTCCGGCGGCGATGCTCCAAAGTTGTGCGCCGGGGCGTTGCGGCGGAGTCACATAGGCCACGCCGCCGAGCGGCCAGAGGATGATGTCGTGGGTTTTTCCGCCCACTGACCGGCAGGCGAGTTGATGACCGAATTCATGAATCAACACGATCAGGAACAATGAAAGACATTCCAGCACGCTCCAGACTGGAGACGAATAACCTCTGGCCCGATTGACAAAATACACGATGGCGATAAACCACGCCCAATGCAGATACACGGTGATGCCGAAAAGCTGAAAGAGTCGAATAAAGCCTTGGCGTGTTGGCATGTGGCTTGGACTTAACAGAATTGTCTTTGGCGGACAAGAATTTTGGTGGATCAGGCCTCGTTCTCGTTTAGCGACATAAATTTTGACGGTATGAAATATTAGAGTTTTCCAATCCGACCACGACCCCTTTCGAACAAACGTGAAATTTTTCACAAACTTTTCTTGCAGGCGAATCGCACATGGATTAAACATTCCGCCGTCCCGCGTTTAGGGGACTTGATTTTTAACGCGGAACATTGAGATGTCAGCGATTTTTCCGAAGTGGACAAACTGGTTGCCATTGGTGCTTGGCGTTGGCGCCGCGCTGGCCGGTGGCGCTGTGACTGCGGGCGTGACTTATTATTTCACGCCCAAATACACGCGCGTCGGCTACGAGCCAATTCAGCCGGTGCCATTTTCGCACAAGGTTCATGCCGGACAGCTCGGCATTGACTGCCGTTATTGTCACAGTGGCGTGGAAAAATCGTGGTTCTCGAACATCCCCGCTGCGTCCACTTGCATGAATTGTCACAACCAGGTTTTGAAAGATGATCCGCGACTCGCCATCGTCCGTGAAAGCGCGGCGACCGGCAAACCGATTCCCTGGGTGCAGGTTCATATCACGCCCGATTACGTTTATTTCAATCACTCCGTCCACGTCGCGCGCGGAATCAGTTGTGTGGAATGCCATGGACGCGTTGATCAGATGGACGAGGTTTATCACGCCAAACCTTTCAGCATGAGCTTTTGCCTCGATTGCCATCGGGACCCCGCGGCGCACATCCGTCCGACCGACAAAGTCACGGACTTGGGTTGGAAATGGGATTCCGATCCCGTCAAGGCCGCCCAAATGCAGGAAGTCAACGGCGCGAAATTTGTTCACGATTGGAAAGTGGAATCACTGCAAAGCTGCTCGGCCTGTCACCGATAAAAATGAATTCAAACCCAACAACTCCAGCGCAACCAACCGGCCGCCGTTACTGGCGCAGTCTGGACGAACTGGCCGACACGCCGGAGTTCAAGGACTGGCTGCACCGCGAATTTCCGCAGGGCGCGAGCGAATTCACCGATGACGTTTCGCGACGGCATTTTTTGAAGATCATGTCCGCGTCGTTCGCGTTCGCTGGTCTGGCGATGGCCGGTGCGGGCTGCCGGCGACCGGAGGAAAAACTCGAACCGTTCGGCAAGCAGCCGGAAGATTATGTTTATGGCAAAGCGGAATATTTTGCGACGGCGATGCCGACGCGCAACGGCGCGATTCCGCTCGTCGTCAAATCCTACGAAGGCCGTCCGATAAAAATCGAGGGCAACGCGCTGTATCCCGGCGGCAACGGCGGCACAGATCGTTACGCGCAGGCTTCCATCCTGAATCTTTACGATCCTGACCGCGCAAGACATTTCAAGCAGGACGGCAAAATCGTTTCGCGCGACGAAGCGCTAAAATTTCTCGATGACTTGTCGGCAAAATTTTCTGCGAATCAAGGCGAAGGTCTGGCGTTTCTTGCCGAAAGCAGCACGTCGCCGTCGCGCGCGCGCCTGCAAACAATCATCGCGCATAAATTTCCGAAATCGAAATGGTTCACTTACGACGCGATTGATTCTGGCATTCATCAACGCGCAGCCACGCAAGCGTTCGGCCTATCGGTAAAACCGGTTTTCCATTTCGACAAGGCGAAAGTCATTTTGTCGCTCGACTGTGATTTTCTCGGTGGCGAAGATGATTCGCATAATCATATCCGCAAATTCGCCGCCGGCCGCAAAGCAGGCGAGGGGATGAGCCGGCTTTACGCGATTGAATCGTTGTTCACGCTCACGGGTGCGAGTGCGGATCATCGTTTGCGCGTCGCTGCGAGCAAAGTAGCACAAGTTGCGGAGTTAATTTCAACTTGGGCTGCTTCTCACGGCGCTGAAGTGCCAGCGCCCAATCGCGATTTTGAATCACAGTGGGCTTTTAACTGCGCCAATGATTTGCTTAAATTTGGAAAAGACGCGCTCGTTGTCGCTGGCCAACGCCAGCCGATTGAAGTGCATTTGCTCGCGCACGTAATGAATGTTGCGCTCGGCGCGATTGGCAACACCGTTACTTTGATTCCAGCGGAAGCAAATTCCTCTGCCGACTTGAAGAATCTTGGCAACACCGCAACCGACACACTTGTTATTCTTGGCGGTAATCTGGCTTACAACTTTAATTCTTGGTTGCCTTTGGACTCATTGAAAATAGTGACAAAAGGCGTTCCAACAACAATTGTTCGGCTTGGCTATTACGAAGATGAAACGGCGGAAAAATCAGATTGGAATTTTCCTGCGGCACATTATCTGGAATCTTGGGGTGACGCAAAAACGAGTGACGGAATGCTCGTGCCGATTCAGCCGTTGATTAAACCGTTGTTCGGCGGAATGACTGAATTGGAATTTCTTGCACGCATCGCTGGCGAATCAGAGACGAATCCTTACGACATTGTTCAAAAGACATTTCGGCAAAATTTGATAATTACTCAAACCGCCAGCACAACTGGAAGTATGGATCCGCTTGTCAAGGATTCTTGGTCAAGGTTTTTATATTTTGGCTTTCATCAAAATGAAACTACACCTTCGTTTCAGGGTGCATTAAATTCTGCTGCCATTTCTTCGGTTGCAATAAAAGCTGTTGCGCCTTCGGCAAACAGCCTCGAAGTCATTTTCTACCGCGATTCAAAAGTGGACGACGGGCGCTACGCGAACAACGGCTGGATGCAGGAGTTGCCCGATCCGGTCACGAAAATCACCTGGGACAACGCCGTGCTCGTCAGCCGCAAGACGGCGCGCGAACTTGGCGTGGCGAACGGCGACGTGGTTGAAATTTCATTGAACGGAAAAAAAGTTTCCGGCCCGATCTGGACGCAGCCGGGCATGGCGGATTATTCGCTTGGCCTCGCGCTCGGTTATGGACGCGAACGGGCAGGGCGCGTCGGCACAGGCGTCGGCTTCAACGCGTATAAGATTTTCAGCGGAAAATATATCGAGACCGGCGCGACGATTCAAAAGACGGGCGATACCTATTTGATTGCCTGCACGCAAAATCATTGGTCAATGGAAGGCCGTCCGGCGGTGCGCGAAGCAAATCTGGAGGAATTCCTCAAAGAGCCGAATTTCGCGGAAGAGGCTTTTCACGGCACGGAACCGCCCATCGTTAAATCGCTTTATCCAAATCCGCTCGACGAAGCGAAGAAGACGGCGCTGCATCAGTGGGGTTTGGTCGTGGATTTGAACGCGTGCGTTGGTTGCAGCACGTGCGTGATCGCCTGCCAGAGCGAGAACAACATTCCGATTGTCGGCAAGGATCAGGTAAATCGCGGTCGCGAAATGCACTGGATGCGCATTGACCGTTATTACACGGCGGACCCGGCGAAGGAAAAGTTTTTGGACTCGTTTGTGAAAAACGAGGATGAGCAATTCTCTGAGTGGATTGACGACGTGCAGGCGGTGAATCAGCCGGTGATGTGCCAGATGTGTGAATCCGCGCCGTGCGAAAACGTCTGCCCGGTCAACGCGACGGTGCATGATCAAGAAGGCTTGAATGTAATGGCTTACAACCGTTGCATCGGCACGCGTTATTGCTCGAACAATTGTCCTTACAAAGTCCGGCATTTCAATTTTCTCGATTACAACAAACGCCCGCTGGAAGATTTGAAGGGGCCATTATATCCGACACCGATTTTGCACGAAACGGATGGCCAATGGGATTTGGCGCGCTGGTGGAAGAATCGTGATGTCGGAATGCGTCCGGATGACGAATGGGATTTGATCAAGATGTCAAAAAATCCCGACGTGACGGTGCGAATGCGCGGCGTGATGGAAAAATGCACTTATTGTACCCAGCGCATCGAGCAGGCGAAAATCGCCCAAAAGGTGAAAGCGGGGGCGAGCGACAACGTGCGGTTGAAAGAATCTGAAGGCACAATTCCGAAAACCGCGTGCCAGCAGGCGTGTCCGGCGGGCGCGATCGTGTTCGGCGACATCAGTGACCCGGACAGCTCGGTCTCAAAATTGAAAACGTTGCCGCAGAATTATTTGTTGCTCGGCGATTTGCTGACGAAGCCCCGCACGAGTTATCTCGCGCGCATCCGCAATCCGAATCCGAAGATGCCGGATTATCACGCGCCGTTTAGCACGGAAGAATACGAAACGCGCAACGGCATGGAGAAAGGAAACAGCTAATGGCCGAATCCGCGACCAATCTGGAGAATTTGAAAACGCTCGCGCCGCCAGCGGAATTGAAACGTTCGCCGAACGTGATCAACAATCGCGGTCTCGGTTATTTGACGGACAAGCTCACGGCGTTTAACGAAGGCAAAACGCCGCGCTGGTGGTGGATTGTTTTTTTACCGGCGGTATTTTGCGCGGCAGTCGTTCTGCCTTCGATGTTGATTTACCAGATTTCCACCGGCGTCGGTGTCTGGGGCAACAATCATCCGGTCATGTGGGGTTGGGACATCATCAATTTTGTCTGGTGGGTCGGCGTCGCGCACGCAGGCACACTGATTTCGGCGATGTTGTTTTTGACGCGGCAACACTGGCGCACGGCGATTGGCCGCGCGGCGGAAGCGATGACGGTTTTCGCCGTGATGATGGCCGGACTATATCCGGGCATTCACGTCGGACGCGCGTGGTTTGACTGGTTCATGTTTCCCGTGCCCACTTATGAAGGAATGTGGCCGCAATTCCGTTCGCCGCTGATGTGGGACGTATTCGCCGTGAACACCTACCTCATGGTTTCGACGCTGTTCTGGTATATGGGATTGATTCCAGATCTGGCGTTGCTGCGTGACCGTTCGAAAACGCGCGTGCGTAAATTTCTTTACGGTTTGTTCGCACTCGGCTGGACTGGCTCAGCGCGGCACTGGCATAATTACGAAAAAGCATACACGGTTTTGTCCGGTCTGGCGACGTTGCTGGTGTTCACCGTGAGTTCCATCGTCGGCATGGACTTTGCCACGTCACAAATCGCCGGCTGGCACGCGACAATCTTCCCACTCTATTTCGTCGTCGGCGCGGTTTATTGCGGCTTCGGCATGGTGCTGGTGCTGTTGATTCCGTTGCGCAAACTTTGCCATCTCGAAGACATCATCACGATGCGGCACATGGACCGCATCTGCAAACTGACGCTCTTGAGCAGCCTCGCCATCACTTACATTTATTTGATGGAATATTTTATCGCCTGGTATAGCGGCGACCCGTATGAACGCTGGGTATTCAGCCATCGTCTGCTTGGCACAACGTACTGGTATGGGGGCTGGATCATGCTCATTGTCAATTTTCTCATGGCACAATTGCTTTGGTTCAAGCGTGTCCGGCAAAATTTGAAACTCGTTTTCGTCCTCGCCATTCTCATCAACATCGGAATGTGGTTCGAGCGATTCACCATCATCGTCGGCTCGTTGTATCAGGATTTTCTGCCGGCGAACTGGGGCTTTTACAAACAAACCTGGGTGGACATCGGCACGTTCCTCGGCACGTTGGGCGTGTTTTTCACGATGTATCTTTTGTTCATCCGGTTTTTGCCGATGGTCGCGGTTTCCGAGGTCAAAGGCATCACGCCGCAAGCCGACCCGCATCATCCGCTTGGCGGCGCGAAAGGAGGCAAACCGTGAGCGAAAAAAACTACGGCCTCATTGCTGAATTTGATTCGCCCGCGGCGGTTTTGCGCGCAGCGGAAAAAGTTCGTGACGCCGGCTACCGGCGTTGGGACGTGTTCTCGCCATTTCCGGTTCACGGCCTCGACAAAGTGATGGGACTTGGCAACTCGCTCGTTGGCTGGTTCTCACTCGTGTTCGGCGGAGGCGCATTCCTTGGCACGATGGGCTTGATCTGGTTCACGAACGCCTTTGACTATCCGCTCATTGTCGGCGGCAAGCCGATGTTCAGCGTGCCGATGTCCTTCGTGCCGTCTTATATTTTGCTGGTTCTCGCTTCCGCCATCGGCGCATTCGTCGGCATGGTCGCCTTGAACCAGTTGCCGCGACACCATCATCCGCTGTTCAAAAACAAGCGCTTTGAACTCGTTTCGCGCGACAAATTTTTCCTCGCCATCGGCGCGACCGACCCGAAATTTTCCGAAACAGAAACCCGCAAACTGCTCGAAGAAATCGGCGGCGCGTATATCGAACTCGTGGGGGACGACGAATGATGCGCTACCTTGGTATTCTTATTTCCTTTGCGTTGATTGGCGCGGCGCTCGGCGCGGCGGTTGTCGGCATCGCCGGTTTTCACGGCGGCACGTCGCGCAAACCGCCCATCGAAATCTTTTCGGACATGGTTCGCCAGTTAAAATTACGTCCGCAAAAGCCAAACGACTTTTTTGCCAACGGCATCAGCTCGCAACTGCCGCCGCCCGGGACTATCGCGCGCAGCCAGCCGATTCAAACCGTTGACGGCGCGATTATTTATGGTTTTGAGGACGCGCCGGTCAACACCGGACGCATCACTGGCACCACGAATTTTATCGAAACCAATCCATTGTCTGTCACCGATATTTTACTTCAGCGCGGACATGAGCGGTTCGATATTTATTGTTCGCCCTGTCACGGCAAGCTGGGCGATGGCAATGGCATCACCAAGAAACTTGGCGTCATGCCCGCAGTCGCAAACTTGCACGACAAGCGCATCGTAGAGATGGCTGACGGCGAAATTTTCAACACCATCAGCAACGGCAAAGGCTTGATGGGCGCGTATGGCCCGGTGGTTCCGACCGAAGACCGCTGGGCGATTGTCGCCTACTTGCGCGCATTGCAATTGAGCTGGCTCGGTTCGACGAATGATTTAACGCCCGACCAGCAAGCCATGCTGAAATAATTATGAGTTCGCACAACGAAACAACTCATTTGCCGCCGCCGCTGGATTTGTCCGGCTGGCGGAAAGTGCCCGCCGCTTTGATGGTCTTTGGCGGAATTTTGTCCGTGATTGGCGCGGTGGTGAGACCGAAGGAATTCGGCTATTCATGGCTGCTGGCGTTCATGTTTTACCTGACGCTGTCACTCGGCGCTTTGATTTTTGTTTTCATTCATCACTTGAGCAATGCTGGCTGGTCGGTGGCCACGCGCCGCGTTTGTGAGCACATCGGGTCGTTGCTGTTCCCCTGGCTGGCAATTTTGTTTTTGCCGGTTGGATTTTTTGCGAAGGAAATTTATCCATGGATGTCGCTTGATCCGTCGGATCATCTGGTAGCCGTCAAATGGCCGGTGTTCACCATTCCGGGATTTTGGATCACCTCAACGATTTTCTTCGGCATCTGGTGGCTGATGACCGCGCGCATCAATTATTGGTCGCTGCGGCAGGACGTGACCGGCGACCCGCGTTGCACCTATAAAATGCGTTTTCATTCCGGCTGGGGCGTCGTTATCCTCTCGCTGACGATGGTATTCGCGCCCGTGCTTTGGATGCAGGCCATCCAATTCCAGTGGTATTCGGCGATTTATGGCGTGTATTATTTCGCCAGCTGTGCCTGGCTCACACTCGCGACACTGTATATCCTGATGATGATTTTGCAGCGTCAACGCATCCTCGACCGCGTGCTGCATGACAACCAGTTTTATTTCCTCGGTGTGTTGCTGCTGGCGTTCACATTGTTTCAGGCTTACTCGGAGTTCGCCCAATACTTTGTCGTTTGGAACGCGAACATGCCCGTTGAAACGTTCTGGTATCTTATCCGCGAACATGGCTCATGGTTTTGGGTGAGCATGGTTTTGATTTTTGGACATTTCATGCTGCCATTTTTTGTGCTGCTGCCCGTGCGCGTGAAAATAAATTTCAAAATCATGCTGCCCGTTTGCGTGTGGGCATGGGCGATGACCTTTCTGGATTTAAGTTTCAACATCCTGCCCGCGCTGCATCCGCACAATTACCCGGTCAAATGGATTTGGCTGCAACTTGGCTGCTTCGCGTTCATGGGCGGATTTTTGAGTTGGGCGTTCCTGAAAAAATTCCAGAGCCATCCGCCGTATCCACAGCGCGACCCGCGCGTACTCGAAGCGATGGGCATTGGATTCGAATCCGAAGAATTTCCCGACACACTTCCGGCCAATGAATAACGAAATCAAAAATGTTAATCGCGCATCCGGCGCAGTGATCGGCTTCATCGTCGCGAGCCTGATTTTCATTGCGCTTGTGGTCGTTGTGAAATTTTCGTTGAAAGTTCCGGACATTGACGCCGACCGTGGCACCGAGCGGGCCAAGGATTTGTCGGAGATCCGTGCCGCCGAAACCACTGCGCTTAAGAATGCCGGCTGGATTGACCAGCAACGCGGCATTGTGCGCTTGCCAATCGAAACGGCAATCGAACTCGCGGCGCAGGCCTGGAAAAATCCGGCGCAAGCCCGTGCTGATTTGATTGCGCGTCAGGAAAAGGCCGGCGCGCCGGTTGCGGTCGCCCCTGCAAAACCCAGCGCATTTGAATAATTATCGTGAACGAAATTTCTCCAGATAAATTGAACACCGGCGAAATTGACGCCTCTTGCCGTGTGCCGCTGCTCGCGCTCTTCGGCGGTGCGGCGTTGTGGCTCGTTGTCGGCCTGCTGCTGGCGTTGATCGCCTCGCTCAGTTTTCACATGCCGGAAAAATTCGGAAATTGTCCGCTGCTGACTTATGGGCGCGTCCAGGCCGCCGCCAACGACGCAATTCTCTACGGCTTTGCGATTCCCGCCGCGCTTGGCGTCATACTGTGGATTTTTGCGCGCTTGAGCCAGACCGGGCTTGTCCTGCCGCTCGTTCCCATCGTCGCGGCAAACGTCTGGCATCTCGGTGTATTCGTCGGCATCGTCGGTATTTTAATCGGCGACAGCACCGGCTTCGCGTGGCTTGAATTTCCGCGCGGCAGTTCTGTTTTGCTCTTTGCCTCGTTTTTGCTCATCGCCATTTCCGCCGTCGCCACTTTCGGCGCGCGCCGTGAACGCGAACTTTACCCCTCGCATTGGTTTTTACTGGCGGCATTGCTCTGGTTTCCGTGGATTTATTCGACGGCAAATCTTTTTGTCGTCGCATGGCCGGTTCGTGGTGTCGCGCAAGCCGTCATCGGCTGGTGGTTTGCAAACAATTTGATTTTCGTCTGGCTCGCGCTCGTCGGTATCGGCACGGCCTTTTATTTTCTGCCAAAGCTAGCCGGACGTCCGTTGCACAGTCATTACTTCGCGCTGTTCGCATTCTGCACATTGATCTTTTTTTCGACCTGGTGCGGCATTTCGCAAGGCGCGCCTGTGCCCGCATGGCTGCCGGCGTTAAGTTCAGTTGCCTCCGTGCTGACCATCGTTCCGCTCATCGCCATCGCCGTCATCTTTGTCCAAACCGTTCGCGGGGCGAAAATCTCCTGCAAAGGCGGGCCGTTCTGTTACATCAAATTTGGCACGACGGCTTTTCTCCTGTCCGGCTTGATGCTCATTGTGTTGGCCTGTCCGCGAATCAGCCGCGTGACGGAATTTACCTGGTTCGGCCCGGCACAAACCCAACTGCAGATTCTCGGCTTCTTCGCCGTTGTCATGTGCGGCGCGATTTATGAATTGCTGCCGCGTGTCATGGGCTTTGAATTGCCGTTCCCGAAACTGGTTCGCGTCCAACACTGGTTATTCATGCTCGGCGTCGCGCTTTTGGTGGTGCCGTTGGCCGTTGGCGGCGTTGAACAAGGACTGGGGAATTACAGCCCCGAAGCGTCATTGCCGTTTTTGCGCATCAGCACGCTCGGCTTGTTGCTCCTGCTGCTCGGCAGCCTGCAGTTCGCCGCGAATATTTTCGCCATGACGTTGAAATGGAAACTCGCACTGCTTAAGTCCGCGATTGCCGCCGTGAAAGCGCCGCTGGAAACGGCGGAGGTGAAATCATGAAGAACGGCGCGCTGGTCTTTGTTGCGGCGTTTATCGCGCTGGGCAGTTCGTGGTGTGGCTTTGTGCTCGCGCCGGCGATGCAACTCGGCACGGCGAAACAAACGACCGTGCTAAATTCATCCGACACTTATCCGATTCAACGGACGGGCGACGCGACGTTGGGCTTGCAGGTTTATCGCGCCAATGGCTGCGCGGCCTGTCATACGGAACAAATTCAGCAGAGCGGGGTGACTTGTGAAGTCGTCTTAACGAGTGCCGGCAAAAATCCGTCAGCGGTTTCAAACTTGATTTCCAGTTTAAAATTGACCGGACTGACGAAAGATGAAGCTGATGCCGCATCTGGCCAAATCACGGCCGCGGGCGGAAAAGCTGAAACGCACATTCTTGCCACTGGCGCGGACATCGCGCGCGGCTGGGGCGTTCGTCGCAGCGTCGCGGCGGATTATCTTTACGATTGTCCCGTTCAACTCGGCAGCATTCGTGTTGGACCGGACCTGGCTGATGTCGGTGCGCGTTTGCCGGACGCGAACTGGCAGTTGCTTCACCTGTACGCGCCGCAAAGCGTGGCGAAGGATTCCGCAATGCCGCCGTTCCGTTATCTTTTTGAAACCCAAAAAATCGGCGACGCGCCCTCGACGGACGCTCTGAATTTGCCAAAAGAGTTCGCGCCCGCTGACGGCTATGAAGTCGTGCCCAAACCGGAGGCGAAGGAACTTGTGTCATATCTTTTGAGCCTGCGCGCCGACGTGCCGCTGTATGAAGCGCCGTTTACCCTGCCGACTTTAACCAGCAAAAAATGAGCGAGGAACCGAAATCCAATTCATGCCAAAAACCCGAGGGAGAACCGACGGCAACGCGCTCGACCGTGCCGATGTGGATTTTTACGCTGACGCTTGTGCTGATTTATCTTGGCGCGGTTTATTTTGATCATCATGGCGGCTGGTTCGACGCGAAGGTTTATGGGCCTTATGCCTCGGCGGAGCAATTGGATTCATATCAGCCGAAATCCGGCGCGGAGGCGATGCTGGCGGAAGGCAAGAAAACTTACGAAATGATTTGCGGCGTCTGTCACGGCGTGGACGGTCTTGGCAAACCGGGACAGGCTCCGCCGCTGGCCGGTTCGGAATGGGTCAACGCCAAGGCCATCAACCGGCTCGCACACATTCCACTGACCGGTGTGACCGGCGACATTCAGGTCGAAGGCAAGGACTGGAACATGTCCATGGCCGCGATGGGTGCGGCGTTGTCAGACGCCGATCTTGCCGCCGTGTTGAGTTACATCCGCAGTTCGTGGGGTAACAAAGGCGACACCGTGACCGCCGACCAGATAAAAGCCCTCCGCGCCAAGATGGGTTCAAATCCGCCGCCGATGACCGGTGACCAGATGATGAAAATGCCGGAATAGAATCAACCGGCCTGTTTGATATTTTTCTCTCTCGCTTCAATTTGCTCAATCGCCCAGCGCGCGTGCTCGACAATCAGCGGTTCAAAATCTTCAGTTGCCTTTTGCAAATGGGGCAGGGCGGATGCATCACCGGTATTGCCCAGCGCGACGCAAACATTCCGGAGCAGGCCGCGACGCTTTGTTCGCAAAACCGGTGAGCCATTGAATCGGGATTTGAAACCAACCTCGTCGAGTTGCAGCAGTTTGATCAAATCCGGTTCAGTAAGTTCAGGCCGCGCGTGCGCCTTCATCAATTTACCTTCTTGCGCGAAACGATTCCACGGACAAACTGCCAAACAATCGTCGCAGCCGTAAATCCGATGGCCGATGGCCGGACGCAGTTCAACGGGAATGGTGCCTTTAAGTTCAATAGTCAGATAAGAAATGCAGCGGCGGGCATCAAGTTGAAACGGCGCGGTAATCGCGCTGGTCGGGCACGCTTCGATGCAACGCGTGCAGGAGCCGCAATGATTTTTCTCCGGCGTGTCCGGTTCAAATTCGAGTGTCGTGATAATTTCGGAAAGAAAAATCCAGTTGCCGAATTTCCGGCTGATCAAATTCGTATGCTTGCCGGCAAAGCCCAGTCCCGCACGTTGCGCGAAATCGCGTTCGAGCAACGGCCCGGTGTCCACATACCAGAGCGAGCGCGTTTCGCGACCGCCAAGTTGATCTATAAATTCGGTTAGCAGTTTCAGGCGTTTGCCGAGGATGTCATGGTAATCATCGAATCGTGCGTAGCGGGCAACTAAACCGTTTGCGGGTCGGGAAGCCCTCACCCCGTCCCTCTCCCTAAGGGAGAGGGTGTCCGAAGGACGGGTGAGGGGCGCTTGCTTCAAGTTATCCGTCGCATAGCTGGCGGCGAGACAAATAACACTTTTCGCGCCCGGCAAAACTTTTTGCGGGTCAATACGCTTCGGCGCGTTGCGTTCGAGATAACTCATTTCGCCGTGTTTTTTTTGCGCGAGCCAGTTTTGAAATTTTTCCGCGCTTTGCGGGGAATCGGCGGAGGCAAAACGGCAATCGTCAAAGCCCAGTTCCAACGCGCGTTGCTGAATTTTATCTTTCATCACCGGCCGGACGTTGCGAGTCGAAACTGATGGACGATCTGCTGGGCGACTTCGCGCACCGAGCGCAGTTCCGTGTTCAGCAGCACGTCCGCCTGTTTGTAGAAAGGCTCGCGCACGGTGAGCAACTCGCGGATTTTTGCCTGCGGATTTTTGTCGTGCAACAAGGGCCGGTGCGTCTGGTTTTTCACCCGCTCCCAGATTTTTTCCGGCGACGCCCAAAGGCAGATGACCAGCGCGTGCGTTTTCAAGCTGTCGAGATTTTTAGGATTCGCTGGCAATCCGCCGCCGGTGGCGATGACCATTTTCGTGCGGGCGGCAAGTTCCTCGACAACTTTTCCTTCCAGTGCGCGAAACGCCGGTTCGCCGTCCGCCTTGAAAATATCCGCAATGGTTCTGCCCGTGGCCGACTGGATCATTTCGTCGGTGTCGAAGTAATCGAAATGCAACTGCTCGGCGACGAGGCGGCCGACGGAAGTCTTGCCCGTGCCCATGAAACCGATGAGCGCGAGATTGACGATGTGGCGGTCGCTTTGCATGGCCGCAGCGTAGCGCAGGCGTTCCGCCGGTGAAATCCAAAACTCGGGCGGGAGGTCTGCCTGCTTTCACCGCCGTTTCTGGACAATTCACGATTCATGTTTAAATTTACCGCGTGAAACTGCCGCCGCTCATTCTCGCCTCCGCGTCGCCGCGCCGCGCGGAATTGTTGCGGCAGTTGGAACTGGAATTCAAAGTGGTTCCCGCCGACGCAACGGAAATTTTTGATGAACAACTGTCGCCGCGCGAGCTTTGCCAGCTAAACGCGCATCGCAAGGCGCGCGCCGTCGCCAAAAAAATTCCCGATGCGCTCGTGCTTGGCGCGGACACGCTGGTGTTTCTCGACGGCGAAATCATGGGCAAGCCGCGCGATGTGGCCGATGCGCGGCGGATGTTGATGCAACTTCAAGGCCGGACGCATCAAGTCGTCACCGGCGTCAACCTCATTCACCTGCGCGGGCATCGCGAACGCATCTTTGCCGTGAACACGGACGTGACGTTTCGTCCGCTCACCACCGGACAAGTCGGCGATTATCTGTCAAAAATAAATCCTTTGGACAAGGCGGGCGCTTATGCGATTCAGGAACACGGCGACCTGATTGTCTCGGAAATCTCCGGCTCTTACAGCAACGTTGTTGGTTTGCCCGTGGAACAACTTACGGCGGAACTGGACGCGTGGCCGATGCGTTGAATGAACCGGTTGCAAATTTACCAGCAGCTTTGGACGGAAGCCATGGGCGCCTTTGAACGCGGCTCGCCGCAGATTGACCCAAATGTATCCGGCAAGGAAAATGATTTGCGGCGCGGGGTGACGCTGGCTTTCCGACCGTCACCTTCCGTGCAGGTGAAAGTGAAAAATTTGTTGGGGCGGCTCGCCGGGGTTGCGCCGGGACAGTATTTTTACCGGACCGAAGAACTTCATGTCACCGTGCTGTCCATCATTTCCGGAACGGAACTCTGGCGCAGGGAAATCCGTCAATTGGCCGCCTGTCGCGCCGTTATCAATGATGCTTTATTGCGTCAGCCGTCTTTTAAGATTCATTTTCAGGGTGTGACCGCGTCGCCGGGCACGGTGATGATTCAGGGATTTCCCGCTGGCAATGCGCTGGAGCGGATGCGCGATGAATTGCGGCGGGCTTTCACGCGAAACGGATTGGGCGACCGGCTCGACCGCCGTTACAAAATCACCACCGCGCACATGACAATCATGCGTTTCGGCCGGCCGGATGCCGATTGGAAGCAATTGGCGGCTTTGCTGGCGGAAAATCGCGACACGGACTTTGGCGAAATGGAGGTCAACCGCCTCCAGTTGATCTGGGGCGATTGGTATGCATCGGCGAACGTTGCGCGAATACTTCAGGAATACCCATTGAATAGGTGATGTAATGATTGAACCGCTAATTGACGCTGACGACAAATTAAGTTTTAACCCGCCGGCTTTTATTTATCATAATAAAAGTTGTGCTCCTCCGTTTCTCTGCGACTGTAGAGGCTGACCTTACAAACCGCCATTGGCGACGCCTCGGATCAATTTTATTTATTGTTTCACAGCCGGAATGTGAATTGCTCTCTTTTGCTGGGGGGGGGGGTAATTCCCCATTCCAAGTCGCGGAGGATTTATATTTTGCCGCCGGCGCGAGAATGCTTCCAAGGAGGCTGGCCTCTTTGTGATATGGGGTAAACACCCCATTTAAAACGATCTATCAAACGTATACTAAGGTAAATGTATCCAATTTTTGAAACACATGCATGGCAGCCATCTTATTTTATTTATTAAAAAAGCAAAAATTATGAAATCCAAAAGAAAATCACCCGCACAAAATCCCGCCAAAGCGCCGACCGGCATTGAGGGCTTCGACGAAATCACCAACGGCGGCCTTCCACGCGGACGGGTCACGCTGATCGAAGGCGGGCCGGGCGGCGGCAAGACGATCTTTTCACTGCAATCGCTCGTCAACGGCGCGCGCGTGGACAACGAGCCGGGCATCTTCGTCGCCTTCGAGGAACATTACGCGCGCATCGTGGCCAATGCCGCGAAGTTCGGCTGGGACCTCGTGGACTTGCAAAAGAAAAAACTGTTCTTTCTCGACGCGCAACTGTCGCCCGACATGATGCAATCGGGAAGTTTTGATTTGAGCGGGATGCTCGCCATACTGAAGGCCAAGGCGCGGGAGATCAAGGCAAAACGCATCGTCTTCGATGCCTTGGATGTCGTGCTGGCGCTGCTGAACGATCCCGTGGCCGCCCAGCGGGAAGTTTATCGCCTGCATGAATGGCTGCTGGCCACCGGGCTGACGGCGATCATCACGGCCAAGGCCGGCGGGCGCGAATTGCATCCCGTCAACCAGCCGCAGCTCGGCTTCATGCAGTTCATGGTGGACTGCGCGGTGGTGCTCAACCACGAGGTGGTCAAGGGCGTTTCGCAGCGGAGTCTGCGCGTGGTGAAATTTCGCGGCTCGGCGTTTGCGGAAAATGAATCGCCATTTTTGATCGGCGCACACGGCTTGGAAGTGGCGGGCGCGCGCGAGGTGGGCATGGCGGAAAAATTGCAACCGGAGATGTTGACGGAGCGCATTTCCAGCGGCGTGGCGCGGCTGGATGCGATGCTGGGCGGCGGTTATTATCGTGGCGCGGGCATTTTGATCACCGGCTTTCCCGGCACGGCGAAGTCCACCTTGAGCGGCGCGTTTGCGGAAGCGGCGTGCAAGCGCGGCGAACGCACGCTCTACATCAGCTTCGATTCCGATGCGAACGAAGTCGTCCGCAATCTGTCTTCGGTCAACATCCGGCTGGAACGCTTTGTGAAAAAAGGCGTGCTGCGGCTGGTCTCGGCGCGCGCCATCACCGGCAGCGCGGAGATTCACCTCATGCAGATAAAAAATCACGCGCGTCGAGCACAACGCGCGCTGCGTCGTCATTGACCCTGTGTCCGCGCTGGCCAAGGCGGGCAACGAAGACACCGCTTATAGCGTCGCGGAACGCCTGATTGACTGGGCGAAAGCCTCCGGCATCACGCTGCTTTGCACCAGCCTGTTGCACGAGGCGTGGACGCAGATGGAAGGCACGCCGCTGCAAATCTCGACGATCGCGGACACCTGGATTCACCTGAACTACCTCGTCAACGCCGGCGAACGCAATCGCGGCCTGTCCATCATCAAGTCGCGCGGCACGGCACATTCCAACCAGGTGCGCGAACTGGTGTTGAGCGACAACGGGCGTGACGCTGGCCGACGCCTACACCGCCGGCGGCGAAGTGCTGATGGGAACATTGCGCTGGGAAAAGGAACTCGCCGAGCGCGCCGCGCGGGACTCGACGCAGATCGCCGCCAAACAGCGGCAGGTCATCCTCGACAACGAGGCGGCGGAACTCGAAGGACGGCTCAAGGCATTGGAGCGCGAACTACAGGCGAAGCGCATCGAGAAGCGGACGCTCTCCCACGACGCGACGGATCGCACCGACAAGCAGGCCAGCGGACGGACGCATTTGCGCGAACTGCGCGGGGTGGACAAAGCATGAAAAAACCATCTCACTTAAATGGAAATGGGACGGGCAAGGCCGACGTTTTCAAATTCCGGCTATACATCGCCGGTGACGCGCCGAACTCATTGTTGGCGGTTGCCAACCTCAACGCGCTCTGCAACGAGCATCTGCCGAATCGTCACGAGATTGAAACCGTGGACGTGATGCTTGATCCGAAGCGCGCCTTGGCGGACGGCATCCTGCTCACGCCCACGCTGATTAAATTTTTGCCTGAGCCTGTCCGCAAAATTATCGGCACCCTTATCCCGCTGAAAAACACGCTGCACTTGTTAGGACTGCCCGCCGGCACCGATTCGATATGACAAAAGCACTGTCAACGGTTTCGGAAGACCCGAACGAGGAGATTGCTGCGCTCATTGTCCAGATGAGCGAGCTGGAAAAGCGGCTGGAGAAACTGACCGGGGGCGAGGTGGACATGGTTTTGTTTCCCCAGGGAACGTCTTTCATGTTGCGCCGGACGCAGGAGGAATTGCTGCGCAGCGAAGCCGCCCAACACCGGCTGGCCGACACCCATCTGACCATCCTCAATGCGCTGCCCTCCAACATCGCCTTGATTGACAGTGAAGGGAAAATTCTTTCGGTGAACGAAGGCTGGCGGCGTTTCGCCGGAGCCAATGGCCTGCAGCAAGAAGCTGCCGGCGTGGGGCAAAATTATCTGGAAGTCTGCGAGCAGGCGCAGAATGATCATGCGCAGGAGGCGCAGAAGGTCGCCGCTGGCGTCCGTTCCGTGTTGAACGGCACGGTAAAGAATTTTGAACTGGAATATCCCTGCCATTCGCCCAGCGAACAGAGATGGTTCCGGCTGCTGGTGGCGCCATTGGATGCAACCCGCGCGGCGGGCGCCGTGGTCATGCACATCAACATCACCGCGCGCAAACACGCCGAGGGTCTGATGCGGGAAAGTGAGGAGCGTTTTCGCACCATGGTTACCAGCGCCGCCACTGGCATCGCCATTTTAACGCCGCACGGGCGCTTCCTGCAAGCCAACGCGGCCTACTGCCGGATGCTCGGCTACACGGAGGACGAGTTGCGGACGCGGGATTTCGCGTCGCTGACGCATCCGGAAGACCTCACCATCAACTTTAATTTGCGGGACGAGATGCTGTCCGGGAAGCGGGAAAGCTTCGTCATGGAAAAGCGTTATCTAAAAAAGAATGGAGAGAGCGTTTGGTCACGCGCCAGCGTTGCGGCGGTGAGGGCAAACGGGGGGGAGATTGTAAAGTTCATCGTGGTCGCTGAGGATATCACCGAGCAAAAGCAGGGGCAGTTCCGGCTGCAGCGGCTGAACCGGCTGCACACCGTCCTGAGCAAGGTCGGCGAGGTCATTGTGCGGACGCACAACCGACAGGAGCTTTACAATGACGTCTGCCGGATCGTGATGGAAGACGGAAAGCTGCGCATGGCCTTCATTGCCGAAGTGGACGCGGTAGCCAGGCTGGCGCGACCGGTAGCCTCCTTCGGTGAAGGCCTGGAATATCTGCGCGAGCCAACGAGTGTGATTCCCATGGATGGAGGTCCCCTGAGTCAGGGCACCGTGGGCACGGCGCTCCGCACGGGGCTGCCCGATTTTTGCAACAACATTGCGGGCGCCTTGCGAATGAAACCCTGGCACGAAACTGCCCTGAAGCACGGCTTGCTTGCAAACGCCTCCTTTCCGTTTCATCTGCGCGGAGCCATGATCGGCGTGTGGGTTCTCTATGCCGGCGAGACGGGTTATTTTCTGGACGACGAAATGCGCCTGATGGCTTCGGTCGCCAATGAAATTTCCATCGCCCTGGAGGCGCTCGAAAAGGAGCAGGATCGCCAGCTGGCCGAGGCGGCGCTGGAAGAGATGAGTTCGCGGATGCAAACGGTGATGGCGAACTCCAAGGATTACATTTATTTCAAGGATCGGGAATCCCGCTTTGTGAGTGTCAGCGAGCCATTTCTCAAACATTGTAACAAGACCCTTCGCGAGGAGTTGATTGGCAAGACTGATTTTGATCTTTACTCGGAAGCGCAGGCTCGGGCGGCGTTTCAGGACGAGCAAAGCATCATCGCCACCGGACAACCCCTCTTAAATCAGGAAGAAAACCGGAGCCTGCCGGGCGGCGAGGAAATATGGGTTTCAACCTCCAAATTGCCCTGGCGCAATTCAGCCGGAACCATTATCGGCACGTGGGGAATCTCCAGGGATATCACCGAGCGCAAAAGCATGGAGCGAATTCTGCAAAAGAGAGACGCGCTGCTCCGCATGGTTGGTCGCAGCGCCCGGCTGGGCGGCTGGACGGTTGATCTTCCGGGAAATCACATCATCTGGTCGGATGAGCTCTGTTTCATCATCGGCGTGCCTCCCGGCACTATGCCCGGCCTCGAGGAGGCGATCAATCATTACACTCCGGCATGGCGTGAGACCATCCGCAAGGCCTTCGATACCTGCGCCGGGAACGGCGAGCCGTTCGATCTGGAAGCCGAACTGACCACCACCCAAAAAAAATCCATCTGGGTGCATGTGATTGGCGAAGCGGTGCGCAATGCCAGCGGTGCCGTCATCCGGGTGCAGGGAGCGCTTCAGGACATCACCGCGCAAAAACGCATGGAAGAACAATTCCGGCACTCGCAGAAGATGGAAGCTGTCGGGCAGCTGGCCGGCGGTGTGGCGCATGATTTCAACAACATTCTTGGCGTCATCCAGATGCAGTCGGACTTGATGAAAAGCGAAGGCGATCTTTCTCGAACGCAACTGGATTTCGCCAGCGAGATCGGCAACGCCGCCCAGCGCGCCGCCAAACTCACCCGCCAGCTGCTTCTCTTCAGCCGCAAACAGGCGATGCAGATGCAGGAGTTTGAACTCAACCAGGCCATCAACGGCATGACCAAGCTGTTGCAACGCGTCCTGGGCGAACACGTTCAGACCCATTTTAAATTCTCGCTTGAATCGCTCTTCGTCAACGCCGACGCGGGCATGCTGGACCAGGTCATCATGAACCTGGCCGTCAACGCCCGCGATGCCATGCCCATCGGCGGACGGCTCGTCATCGAAACTTACGCCGTGGACTTTGATGAAACCGTCCGCGAGCAATCTTCCCAGTCCCGGCCCGGCCGGTTCGTCTGCGTGAGCGTGAGCGACACGGGCAGCGGCATTCCGTCGGAAATTCTGCCCAAGATATTCGAGCCCTTCTTCACCACCAAAGGCGTCGGCAAAGGCACCGGCCTGGGGCTGGCGACGGTCTTTGGCATCGTTCAGCAGCATCAGGGCTGGATCAATGTTTACAGCGAAGTCGGCAAGGGAACGACCTTCAAAATCTATCTTCCAAGGCTGACCCAGACTCCCCTCACGACGGCGGCCAGACCCAAACCCGCCACGACGGACTTGTCGGCCAAGCCCGGCGGCAGCGAAACCATTTTGCTGGTGGAGGATGACGCCGCGCTGCGGGCGGTCGTGCGCAAAACCCTCTTGAAGCTGGGTTATCGCGTGTTCGAAGCCGTCAACGGCGTCGAAGCCCAGGAAGTCTGGAAACAGCACCGCGCCGATATCCGTCTGTTGCTGACCGATATGATCATGCCCCACGGCGTGAGTGGCAAGGACCTGGCCAAAATACTGCTGGCGGACAATCCCAAGTTGAAGGTGGTTTTTGCGAGCGGTTACAGTGCGGAAGTCGCCTCCGGGGATCTTTCAATGAAGGAAGGATTCAATTATCTGACCAAACCGTTCCAGTCGTTTAAACTCGCCAAAATCCTGCGCGACACCCTCGATGGCAACCTGAAGAAATAAAACCGCCCGGTTGGTTCGTGGAAAAGCGCGGAAAATAAAATGTCCGCCGCAATTCCGCCGGCACGGAAGCTCAATTCACACATTTAGCCCCAACCTTGACGGATTTATGTTTGTCGTTATTGCCATTATTTATGCGGCGTATTCTGCGGGTGATTTGCATCCAAATAAAAAAATGGATGTTTGGGTAATTCTGCTGGGTGCCGCCATGATTTGGTTCCTGGTATGCGGTAAAAATAAATCAAACAAAAAGTAGCGTTGTCTTAAAATCCCAAGCATCCCGTTCCTCTCCGCGTTGCGAGTCCGCGACTTGGTTGAAGAGCTTTGATTTCCGGCCAATGATGCGTGATTTTTACGCATTTACCCTAAACTTGTCTCTTTTAATCACTTTCAACCCCGTCCGGCTGGAAAATGGTAATTTTTGCCATTTTATCAAATCGTTTTGTTCTAAAATCACTTCGAGTTGTTCCAAAAGCACAGTGTTTTGCTCTGGAATCACAGTAAGTTGTCATTTTATTACAGTAAGATGCCTCTCCATTACAGTAAGTTGTTCTGGAATCACAGTAAGTTGTCATTTTATTACAGTAAGATGCCTCTCCATTACAGTAAGTTGTTCTGGAATCACAGTGAGTTGACGTTTTATCACAGTAAGATGTCTTGGAATCACAGCGAGTTGCCATTTTATCACAGTGAGTTATCACGAAATCACAGTAAGTTGTTCCAAAAGCACAGTGAGTTATGCCAAAAAGAAGCGCGAAGCGGGTTTGCGAATGCGATTCCTTACCCCGGACTTTCCCTTGAGCAGATGGTTTTCAGGTTTCCCCCTCTGCATTGTGAGTCCGCGAGCAATAATTAGGGGTCAGGGTGAGGTGTGATACTGCTCGTCACTGACCTTTTCCATCCAGTCAACTGCTTTGCCATCGAGTTGTTCCTGAATGGCGATGTGTGTCATCGCCGTGGTCGGTGACGCGCCGTGCCAGTGCTTTTCGCCCGGCGCGAACTGGATCACGTCACCCGGCCGGATTTGCTCAACTGGCCCGCCCAAGCTTTGCGCAAGTCCGCAGCCGGAAATCACGATGAGCGTCTGCCCCAGCGGATGCGTGTGCCAGGCCGTCCGCGCGCCCGGCTCGAACGTCACACTCGCGCCGACCGCGCGCGCCGGAGCGATGGGCTGAAACAGCGGGTCAATGCGGACCGTGCCGGTGAACCAATCCGCCGGCCCTTTGCCGGAAGGCCGCGAGCCGCTTCGTTTGATTTCCATAGTTTGAATTTTTTATTTGATGGCCGAAACTTTGTTGGTTGTGATGGCGACGGAGTTTGTGATGGTGGCGGCCGGGCTGGTGGTTTTAGCGGCCTGATAAACCCCGTAATGCACCGGTTTTGGCCCGCTGCCACAAGCCCATAGCGTTGACAAAATCGTATTGAACAGCAAGAAGGCAATCAGCGGATGTTTCATGGACGATTTTTTTGTTTATCAAATGCGATGCAACATCCACCAACGTTCCGATTTTTTCAAGTGGCCGTTCGGAAACAATCGGAGAAAAATAAATTTTAGGTTGCCGGTGAACCAATCCGCCGGACCTTTGCCGGTCGTTGCCGGAAAAGCAAAATGCTGGCAACGATGAAAATCACCAGCGCGAGGGATGCAGAATAGCGGCTCAAGGCCAGCCCGCCTTGATTCAGCGGCTTGTCAAAAAAATCTCCGAGCACCGCGCCCAATGGCCGGGTCAAAACGAATGCCGCCCAGAACAAAGCCGTCCGGGAAATTTTTGTGAAAAAATAAAGCGCCGCGATGACCGCCAGCAACCCGCCGAAGAGCACCGTTGAATTCAAGTAGCCGAAGCCCTCGGTATCCGCCGTCCAGTCGCCGAGCGCGGTTCCCAGCGTTTGCGAAAACATGATGGTGACCCAGTAAAACATTTCCGCTTTGGGCGAACTGACCGTGTTGATCGAAACCGAACCCATCGTCCAATACCAAACCGATAAAGATGCCGCCAGCAAAACCAGCAGGAGTGACGAACCGCCGGCGTAACCGATGTGCAATGAGCGGTCACAAAAATCCGCCAGGGTGGTTCCGACGGTGGTGGTGGCGATGATGGTCGCCCAATATAAAAATGGGCGAAACCGTTCCGCCTTGATCTGCGCGAAAACAAAAGCCAGAAACAGAACCGCAAAAATCCCCGTGCTCAACAGGTAGCCCAGATTCATGGACATCGAAACCGCATCACCACCGGTCTCGCCCAAAGTCGTCGCGGCAATTTTGATGAGCCAAAAAATGAAAGTGACTTCGGGGACTTTGCTTAAAAGTTTTTCGCCGTTTTGCTCCATGCCGGTTATTTTCGCTTTAAACAATCCGGTTTTCCAATTTTATCTTCCCACGAACAGAACATCCAGCCATGCCGGGCCGGTGTAACGCCGATACCGCGGAGCAGCACCTGTTTGATTGGTTGAAGTTGTCGAAGCAATTTGGGCGGGCGCGGTATTTGTTCCGGGCGGGTGTTCGGTGCAGATCAAAACAATGCAATTGTTTTTCGTGTCCAGCGTCGAAGTCCGGCAGCCGGATTTGGTTTGCACCGTCTGTTCCACCGCAAAATCGGTCGGGCTGTTTTCCTTGATGATGGTCAGCGTGCCGTCGCGTTGCGAACTCCATGCTTCCATCGTGTTCGGATTAAAACCGCCGCCGTCCGTGCCGTTGCCGATGGGCAAGGTCGCGAGCATTTTGCCGGTGTCGGCACTGATCACGACGCAGACATTGGGATTTCTGCACATTGCGAACAAAATATGATTCTTCGCGTCCAATCCCAATCCGCCCGGCTCGCCCGCGCTGTCGTCCAAATCAAATTTTGTGACGACCTTCATCGTTTTGACGTCAACCACCGCGATTTTTTTCTCGTCCTCGACATCCACAAATAATTTTCCCTGCCCGTCGCTTTGCGCCTGTTCCATCGCGCCGCCCACGTCAATCGTGCCGACGACGGTTCCGTCTTTCGGCTCAATCACCGTGATGCTCGGCGATGCATGGCTGAAAATATAAATCTTGTCAATAAACGGCTCCAAAAGAATTCCATCCGGCCGGCCTTGCACATCAATGCTTTTTAACTTCTGCATCGTCTCCGTGTCGAACATGCCGATTTGCGGGCTGCTGCTGAAACCGTGATGCGTTTTGGTATCTACTGCGACGCCGTGTCCGCTGATGTTCGTGATGGAGCCGATATATTTATGGCTGTCCAAATCGAAAACCAGAGTGCTCGCGCCGCGCGGCACATAAACCCGCCGCCCGTCATTGTCGGCATAAACATAATCCGTGCCGCCGCTGCCCATCAGCCGCGTCATATCAAGAACTTTATACGCAGCGTCAGTTTGGGCGGGAAGATTGCCGGCCAGCAGGCCGACGCCGAGTAAAATGCCAGCGAATGATTTCAATTTTTTCATAATGAATGTGAGACAACACTGGCAGACGTGAATGAATGAAGCATGGTTTCAAGGTTTCAAAATTTAAGCTACCCATGCCCAGTTAAGCCCGAAATACCACAACATATCTGAAAAATTTATCAAAGACCTAATCCCGATCTGTTTGCAAAATTCAAAATCCGTGTTCATCCGTGGTTAAAAATGTTCGCGTGGTTCGCGGTTCACCTCATCCGCTGGAATAAAGCTTGAATTCCCCGTAAAAATTGTGATTGATGTCTGCCGTCTATGCAAACCAAACCGAGACTCAAGTGGCAACATGCCCTGACCGTTGAACGGCTCGCAATCATCCGCAATAACCTGGACAAAACCGACGCGGAGATCGCGCGGATGCTGGGAGTCAGCCGGACGGCGGTGCATTTTCAGCGGAAACGGTATAAAATCGCCAAGGTCCACGGCACCATCCAACGCATCCAACGCAGGTTTGAACAAATACGGGGACTGAAACCGGGACTTACGGCCAAGGCAGCAGCCTCGCAGCTGGGGCTTGCGGTGGAAGTGGCTAAAAAATACGGAAAGCTGGCGGGTTATGAGTTCCATTTCATCAGCCGGCCCGCCGCGAGACATTTTTATTGGCGGAAGCGGATAAAAAATTTGCCGCCGCTGCTCACCATCTCCGCCGTGGCGCGGGAACTGGGAGTCAAGTATGGTCATGCCGCGCTGTTGTGTCACCGGCACAAATACAAGGTCACGGTTCGCAACCGTAAGAAACCGGCGCGAGTGCCCATCCGGCGTTGGTTCAGCCGTCCGCACCATGAGCGCTGGCTCGCGTCACTGAAACCGGTTCCTGCGGCCGGCCACCGTCAAGCGGTCAGTCGTTGAATCCTCCGCGTGTTTGGCATGGTTCGCGGTGGAACCTGTTTTTGTCCGTCTTTTTGACAGTGGTTCTTAAAAACAAAAATGCGTCTGAATTCGCACGCTAACACCCGATGACCTCACGAATCCTGATTCTGCTCGCCATTGTCGCCGCCGTGGTCGGCAATCCAACACGCGCCGCGGCAGCGGATGCCGGAAAACCGCAGTATTACGAAGTGCGGATCTATACCACCCAATCAGCGGAACAACAGCAGCGCGTTAATGACTATTGGCAGAGTGCGGCGGTGCCTGCTTACAACCGCATGGGCATCCAGCCGGTCGGGGTCTTCACCGAGTCGCAGGATTCCACGACCAACCACATTTATGTGCTTATCCCGTGCGACTCACCGGAAGACTTCGCCGCGATTCCGGCCAAACTTGCCGCCGACGCCGATTACCAGAAGGCCGCCGCTGAATTTTTGAACGCACCGAAATCAAATCCGGCCTATACCCGTTTTGAAAGCTCCCTGCTCGTCGCTTTCGACGGCATGAAGCGGATGGTCGTGCCGGCGGCAGACAGGAAACCAAATATCTTTGAGCTGCGCACTTATTTAAGTTCCAGCGAGGGCAGGGGCTTGAATAAAATCAAGATGTTTGAGAGCGGTGAAATCCCATTGATGAAGAAAGTCGGGCTGGCCCCAATCTTTTACGGACGGACGATTGCCGGGCTGAACATGCCCTGCCTGGTCTACATGACCTGCGGCGAAAACCCGGACGCACACAAGCGACATTGGCAGGCATTCTTTGCGTCCCCCGTCTGGAAACAGTTGGCGGGCGATTCTCAATACAAGGACAACGTGTCCCGCGTCATCAGCATCATGCTCAAGCGAACCGCCGCCTCGCAAATCTGAAAGTCGCCTGCGGAAGACGGACATTTTATCGGTGTCATCTGCGATCAAACTTCACGCCTTTGATTGCCCGTTTCCGAACCGGGTCGGGAAATTTTAGACACGAATTGCACTAATTAACACGAATTGAATTGGCTAAAATTTGTGAAATTCGTGTCAAAGAATCGCGCCGGGAGGCAGTGGGCTGCTTTGAAAAAACTTGTAATTGCAGTCCCGGTTTCATCTCGTATAATTGAGGGTGACGTCTTGCCCCGCAAACGGCATAAACCGCTTTAAAAATAAAAATATGAAATTTTGGGAAGGCTTTGGCCGTAAATTATTCCTTGGACTGGCTGCCCTGGGACTGCTCGGCGCCCAAGCGCAGGGGCAATATGTTTACACGACGATTGATGATCCCGTGGCCAAGGCAACCAGCGGGACCACCTACGTCACCGGCATCTCCGGGAATGTCGTCGCCGGGTATTACTTCGGCCCCCAATTGCACGGCTTTTATCACACCCTCGGCACGACCAACTATACCACGCTGGATGTGCCGGCCGGCACCACCGGCACGGACTCCAGCACCGCTGCCAATGGCATCTCCGGCAATAACATTGTCGGTTATTATCAAGCCACCAATTACAGCGGCACCTACGGTTTTATCTACAACATTGCCACCAGCAACTATACGACGCTGGCCGATGCGGCGGTCAGCGATGGCAACACAAGCTACCTCGAAGCGTTGGGCATTGATGGTTCCAATATCGTTGGTAATGTCATCAGCTTAGTGCCCCTTGCCGGCACATACCAGGAGGTTTTTTTGGCCACGCCTTCCGCCGGGGGAGAGAATTTCAGCACGTTTTATTATCCTTCACCGTCACAGGTCATCAACGAAGAAAGCTACTACTTGTCCAATTATACGACGCGGGCCTTTGGCATCTCCGTCCCCAATGTGGTGGGATACTGGCTGGATGAAAACTATGTTTACCACGGGTATATTTACAACCTCAACACGGCCAGTTACACGCTGCTGGCAAGCCCATCCGGTGGCGGGTGTCCGCTCACTGGCATTGACGGTAACAATGTCGTCGGCTATTACGCGGATCCCAACTACGGCTACAACTACAGTGGCTTTATCTACAACATGGTCAGCAGCAACTACACGGCGACGTCGTTGCACGATCCACTGGCCCCCGGGAATACTTTTGTGGAGGGAATTTCCGGCGGCACCATCGTTGGCTATTACCTTGACAACGACGGCGTAACCCATGGTTTCGTGGCGTCAACACCTGTCCCCGTTCTTAACTTGAAAGTGGTTGGGGCCAGTCAGATTTTTACCGCGACCAATGGTTTGCCGGGGTCATCCTGCTTTATTCTGGACACGACCAATCTCGCGTTGCCGGTGAACCAATGGTCCGAGTTGTCCTCCAATGTGTTCAACACGAATGGAATTTTTACCTTCACAAATCCGGTCGTTCCGGGGATGCCGCCCGCCTTTTACGGGTTGAGCAAGACGCCATAGGTTCGGGCGGTCGTCCTTTTTGCCTGCACAAATTCCCTTTTCCTTCGCGAAAATGGTTTGGTTCGTCGCGGAACTTGTTTGGTTCATTACCAAACTTGTTTGGTCGGTGAGGGAACTTCCAAGTTTCATGACCAAACTTCCCTTCTTCGTCAAGAAGGTGTTTGGCGTGACGCTTACAATATTCCCTCATCCTGCACGATTGATTAACCTCTTTTATCCCGAACCTGCCTGCGAAGTTTTTGTTTAATGCCCGAACTTCTCCGACGGGAGCGGAATGATAATTGGCTGGGTGACTGGTTTTTGCTTCGGCGCAGGCGCGACGTAGCTACGTTGAATCAATCGCAATTCCTCCGCCTCTTCCTCGTCGAACTTCGCCACTTCTTTTTCCAGCATGAACGAGATTAAAAACAGCCCGTAAAAAACCGCGCCAAACGGCAGCACGACCGTCCACGCCGGATTGAGGTTGAAGCCGCCAAAGTTAATGTCGCTTCCCGCCACGAGTCCGGTCACGGAAACCGCCAAAAGACTTTTGGATAATGTTGTCATATTTAAAAAAGCCGACAGAAAATCAAGACAGTTGATTAATGGTGGAAGGACTGTTCGTGTATGTCGGCGGCTGGTTGGGAATGGGTTGTCCGGGTTGTGGTGATGGGCCAGGTTGCGGTGATGGGGCAACTTGCGATGGCACGGGTTGTGAGGGGGCAGGTTGCGGTGACGGGCCGGGTTGTGGCGATGGAACAGGCGGTGACGGATGCATGGAAGTCTGTCCCGAAACATTCAAAACGACGAGCATACTCAGAATCGTCAGGGATAGCAGAGTCCTCATATTTTTACCTTTCATAAATTATTACTTTTGACTTTCAATCAAACCGATCAAATCGTAGAGACGATCAACTATTGATTGGTGCTCGCCGGGACATTCGTATTGATGTCCGGCATATTGGTGGCTGCAGGCATATTCGTATCCACATCCGACATGCCGTTGGTCGCAGGCATATTCGTATCCACATCCGACATGCCGTTGGTCGCAGGCATATTCGTATCCACATCCGACATGCCGTTGGTCGCAGGCATATTCGTATCCACATCCGAGATGCCGTTGGTTGCAGGCATATTCGTATTCATGTCCGACATGCCGTTGGTTGCAGGCATATTCGTATTCATGTCCGACATGCCGTTGGTTGCAGGCATATTCGTATTCATGTCCGACATGCCGTTGGTTGCAGGCATATTCGTATTCATATCCGACATGCTGTTGGTATCGCCCATACTTGAATTGGTGGATGGCATATCGGTTGAACTGCTCGGGCTATTTTGATTACAGCCCACCAACGCCAATGCGGCTACAACTAGAATTGCTAACAATGGAATGATTGATTTCATAAGTTTATTTTTGTTTTATTGTTCATTTTTAAAAGTCAGTCCTTCACGGCGAAGCCAATTTTGAGGGTCACCTGCCAATGATGCACCTTTCCCTTGACGATGTTGCCGCGGGTTTCGAGCACCTGAAACCAGCACAGGTTCTTGATGGTTTTGTGCGCCCGTTTGATGGCCTTGTCCACGGCGTCCTCGATGGAGGTAGTGGAAGTGCCGGTCAGTTCGATGAGTTTATAGACGGGGTCTTTCATGTTCGAATTTCCGGTATCCGTGCATCGGCTGCTTCAGGCGGCGAAAAGTTCCTTAATGGCTTTTTCGACGGCTTCGCGGTTTTCGCCGGTCCGTTTCTGAATGCGGCCCAACAGTTCTTCCTGTTTGCCTGCGGAGTATTGAAGATCGTCATCCGTGAGCTTGGCCCATTTCTGTTTCAGCTTGCCCTTGGTGATGTTCCAGTCGCCTTTGATTTCGAGTGTGGTCATAGATTTCTTGATTTTGGTTTTTAAACGTTCAGTTACGTGGTTTGGTAAAGTCTTCGGTGGAACGGCTCAACGGTCAGCGGAGCAATAGAACCACGATGACGATGAGGAGAACGAGGCCGAGCGAGCCGCCGCCGATATAAAGCGCACTGGCAAAAACCGGCAATAATAAGAGGTGCATAGTTTGTCTTTCATTTTTGATGGCAATTCATTTGCCGTCATTTATCTATGGCGACGTTACGCGCCGGGCCGGTCTTTAGCTATGGGGTGTAACCCTACTGTTTGCGGTCAAATTGAAAATCACTTTGGACAGAATTTGGCAACGGCGTTTTAATTGTAGAATCCATCTTTGCGACTTTAAGCTTTGGCCTTCGGGCGCCGGGCTTTAACCTGAAGCCGTGAGTCACAAAAGCGCCCGCATCACCGCCATGGTCGGACAATTCCGCGAGGGAAACCTCGACCCGCATTACGCCGGTTATTTTTACTGCTTCAACCGGCAGCTTTTTTACGAAGCGCACGATGTTCTGGAAAATTTGTGGCTCAAAGACAAACACGGCGCGAATGGAAATTTTTACAAAGGATTGATCCAATTGGCCGGCGCGTTCGTGCATCTGCAAAAAAACCGCCTGCGTCCCGCTGCCGCGCTGTTCAAACTCGCGCACGCCAATCTGGAAAAATATCCTGTTGTTCACGAACAGTTAAATCTCATCGCTGTGCTGGCATTGATCGCCGGCTGGTTGCGGCAACTGGAGCGCGGCGGTTTTGCAACCAATCCACTGTCGGCGATGAACGTGCCGCAACTGGCATTGCAAAAAGTGATTCCGTCATGAGCCAGAAACGAATCATCATCGCCGGCGGCAGCGGCTTTATCGGCGGCGCGCTGGCGAAAGAATTGCTCGCGCGTGATTACGAGGTCGTTGTGTTGACGCGCTCACCGCGCGAACGAAATGATGGCGTCAGCGAAGCCGCATGGGACGGTGACCACATTGGCGAATGGATAAAATCGTTGGATGGCGCGGAAGCAATCGTCAATCTCACCGGAAAAAATATCAATTGTCCGCACACGCCGGAAAACGTCCGCGAGATCATGGATTCGCGCGTCAATGCAGTTCGCGCCCTGGCGGTCGCGCTGCATCACATTTCGACCCCGCCGCGCGTCTGGGTTCAAGCCAGCGCCGTCGGATTTTATGGCGACCAGAAAGATAAAATTTGCCATGAAAATTCGCCCGCCGGAAATGACACACTGGCGGAGATTTGCCGGCAATGGGAAAACACCTACAACCGTGAAGACATTTCGAAGACGCGCAAAGTTTTGCTGCGGATCGGTTTTGTGCTCGGACGTGATGGCGGCGCGCTGCCGGTTTTGGAAAAATTGACGAAATGGTTTATGGGCGGCACGGCCGGCAACGGCAAACAATTCATCAGTTGGATTCACATTACCGATTTGACAAGGATGTTTGTCGAAGCGGTGGAACGCGATAATTTAACCGGCGTGTTCAATGCTGTTGCACCAAATCCGGTGACGAATGCGGAATTCATGTGCGAATTGCGCCGCGCACTGCATCGTCCCTGGAGTCCGCCTGCGCCGGAATTCGCAGTAAAATTCGGCGCGCGCCTGATGAGAAGCGAACCGTCGCTCGCGCTGGCCGGCTGCCGTGTCGCGCCAAAAAGATTACTGGAAAATCATTACCCGTTTCAATTTCCCGAACTACGCGGCGCGCTGCAAAATCTCTACGAATAAACCAGTGAGCGAAGCTTCCCAAAAAAGATCTGAAGAATTTCTGAAAATCGCCGACCAGTTCAAACTCGGCGCGCTCATCACGGAATCATCGCATCCGGTCACGGCTAATTTAAGCGAAGTGGCGAAACAAGACATCGCCGCCGCGCTGAAACTGTTGTTCGACGTGGACGACGACGTGATCCGCAAATTCCGCGAATTCATGGAATCGGGCAGAGCGGAGGAAATCAAAGAAGCGGTTTTGCGTTCGCTCAAATCCGGCGGACGGATTTTTTTCACCGGCTGCGGCTCGACGGGGCGTTTGAGTATCTTGCTGGATTCGGTCTGGCGCGATTTCTGGCGGGAGCGCCGCAACCCGGAATTAGAGAATTGCACGTTTAGCGTGATGGCGGGCGGCGATTACGCACTCATCAAATCGGTTGAAGGTTTCGAGGATTTCACCGCTTTTGGCAAAAAGCAGATGGCTGATTTCGGCATCTCCGCAAAAGACGTTGTTTTCGCAATTACCGAAGGTGGGGAGACTTCGTTTGTAATCGGAACGGCGTGGGAAGCCGTGGACGCGGGCGCAAAGGTTTATTTTGTTTATAATAATTCCGACGACGTGCTTTGCAAAACCGTCGAACGCAGCCGCGAAGTCATTCAAGATTCGCGAATCGAAAAAATAAATCTCACGACCGGGCCGATGGCCATCACCGGCTCGACGCGGATGCAGGCGACTTCCATTCAACTTTGCGTGATGTTAACCATTTTGGAAATGCTTGTGCGTGACTTGCTCGAAGTTGAATCGGCGAGTGCGCCCCAAAAGTTTCTGGAAAAGCTGGTCGAATTGCACGCGAGTTTGAAGTCGCCCGAACTGCTGGCCCAACTTGCCAAACTCGTGGCGCTGGAAGAATCGGTTTATCGCAACGGGCATAAGAACAATTATTTCGCGAACCGTTTCGGCATTGACGTTTTGACGGACACGACGGAGCGTTCGCCGACGTATTGCACGCCGCCGTTTCGGAAATTTGACGACGCGATGGCGGCGGAATCGTGGGCATTCTTGTTTTTATCGCCAACGAAAACGCCGGACGCATGGCGGCATATATTGCAACGCGAACCTCGCTGCGTCGAATGGGGCGAAAACGAAGTGCGGAAATTGGTCAGCGAGGAAAAATTTGCAAGGACGACAGAAACAATTCGTAAAATAAGTGGGGCGGAATTGATGCGGTTCAAGATCGGTCTGGACGGATTAGTGCATCGCGTTTTGCAGAATGGCGATAGCGCGATTGGTGTTTTGTCGGAAGTGGAAAAGGATTCATTGCTTTCGCCAGGCGGATTTTATCATGTTCAACTTGAAGCAGCGCGGAAAGCCGGCGCAGAGATTGGGTTGGTTTTTTTCGGGCGGGAAAAGTCATTTGGAAAAATCAAGGCTCAACAGAGTGTTGCAACCACATACAAATTCACTTTCGTTTCCGTGCCGGAGACAGATCTTCTGCTGGACGGCGTGACCCGCGTGGGCGTGAAGCTGGTCATGAACGCGCTCTCGACTTGCACGATGGTGAGGCTGGGGCGTGTGATGGGCAACACGATGATCTGGGTCGTGGCGAGCAACTTGAAGTTGATTGACCGTGCGACGCGCTACATCGAGCGGCTGACCGGCCTGACTTACGCGCAGGCGAACCATTTGCTGTTTGAGGTCATTGAATATGTCGAGCCGCGAATGAAAGCGGACCAAGCCTATCCGCCGGTCGTAGGCATGGCTGCAATGCGCGCGCGGCATGATTTGACAAATGCTCAAGCCGAAGAACGATTAAACAAAGAAATTTCGTCTTAAAAGAAATGTAAAAGGTCGGGATATTTTTACGCCATGGCCGTTAGGACATTTAGAATACATTCCGCTTTTGAAATTTGCGCACAGGCTTCTATCTTGCTGTTGATGATTTTGATTTCTATAATTCAGCGGTGCTCGATATCAAACTGATTCGCGAAAAGCCGGATTTTGTCCGTGAACGCCTCGCCACGCGCGGGGCAGGGGACGAAAAACTTATCGATTGGATTCTTCAGGCCGATGAACAGTGGCGGAAATTTCTGGCGGAGGTCGAATCGCTCAAATCGCAGCGCAATCGCGTGTCGAAAGAAATCGGCACGTTGATGGGACAGAAAAAAATAGCGGAGGCTGAGGCAAAGAAAAAAGAAGCGGGTGATTTTGGCAGCCGGATCGGGGAACTAGATAAGCTCGCCGCCAAAGCCGAGGCAGACCGCGATGAATTAATGCTGCGCGTGCCGAACCTGCCACACGAATCCGTCGCCATCGGAAAAACCGCCGATGAAAATCCGGTCGTGCGCGTCCACGGCGAGAAAATCAATTTCGCCTTCAAACCAAAATCGCACATCGAACTCTGTGAATCGCTCAAGCTGGTGGATTTCGCGCGCGGCGCAAAACTTTCTGGCAGCGGATTTTTGCTCTACACAAATTGGGGCGCGCGGCTGGAACGCGCGTTGATTCAATTTCTTCTCGATTTGCATATTTCGGAACACGGCTACACGGAAGTTTCGCCTCCGCTCATGGTTGGCGAGCAATGTCTTGTCGGCGTGGGACAATTTCCAAAATTCAAAGACCAGTATTATGGCGTGGCCGAGGGCGATGATGCAAAAAATCTTGGCAAACTTTATTTGATTCCGACGGCGGAAACGCCCGTGGCTAACATTCATCGCGAAGAAATTTTGCCGGAGAAACAACTGCCGATTTTTTATTGCGCTTACAGCCCGTGTTTTCGCGCGGAAGCGGGTGCGGCGGGCGTCGGCACGCGCGGCATGATTCGCGTGCATCAATTCGACAAAGTTGAATTGATCAAAATCGTGAAGCCGGAAAATGCCTACGACGAATTGGAAAAACTCGTCGGTAACGCGGAAATAGTTTTGCAACTGCTCGGCCTGCATTATCGCGTCATCATGCTTTGCACCGGCGACATGGGTTTCACCAGCGCGAAGACTTACGACATCGAAGTCTGGGCGCCAGGGCAGGGGAGTTATCTCGAAGTTTCAAGCTGCTCGAACTGCGAAGATTTTCAATCGCGCCGGATGCAACTTCGCTTCAAGCCGGAAGCGGGTGGCGAAAATAAATTTCCGCACATCCTCAACGGCAGCGGCACGGCGCTGGCGCGGTTGTTCGTCGCGTTGCTTGAAACGCACCAACAGCCAGATGGTGGCATTTTAATTCCAAAAGTATTGCAACCGTATTTGAAAACGGAACGTATCAGCACGTAATCTTTAAATTATTTTCCATGCGATGAAAATTCTGCTCGCCAGCAGTGAAGTCCATCCATTCTCCAAAACCGGCGGGCTGGCGGACATGGTCGGCGCTCTTGGTAAAACATTGGCGCGCGCGGGTCACAAAGCGGTGATTGTCACGCCGCTGTATCGTGGAATCCGAGAACAATTTCCGAAAATGCAGCGCATGGATTGGCAATTCGATTTGCCACTAGGAACAAGCCGTGTGCAGGGGGAATTGTTTTTGCTCGAAATTGAAAAGGGACTCACGATTTATTTCATTCAACAGCCGGATTTCTACAATCGCGCGGGATATTATTTTGAAAACAACGTCAGTTATCCGGACAAT
This sequence comes from uncultured Verrucomicrobiae bacterium, assembly GCA_963719075.1. Taxonomy (GTDB): domain Bacteria; phylum Verrucomicrobiota; class Verrucomicrobiia; order Limisphaerales; family UBA11358; genus UBA11358. Next base: position 68,330 of record CAVRAN010000005.1, read on the forward strand.
GCCGGGCGGTTTATTTTTTTCTCGAAGTGTGTGGCGCATCTTGCACGTTATTTGCCGTGGCAACCGGATATCATCCATGTTCATGATTGGCAGGTCGCGCTGGTGCCGGCATTGATATTGCAACAAAAGCGGGAAGGGTGGAGAAATCCACCGCCGACATGCCTGACGATTCACAATCTGGCGTATCAGGGAATTTTCCAAGCGGGCGCATTTAATTTGACAAATTTGCCGGGCCAGTTTTTCACGATTGAGGGCGCAGAATTTTACGGACAGTTAAATTGTCTGAAGGCTGGAATTGTTTTTGCCGACGCAATTACGACGGTCAGTCCGCGTTATGCGCGGGAAATCACGACCGAAGAATTTGGCTGCGGCTTGGACGGTTTGCTGCGCAAGCGTAGCGACCGACTTTTTGGAATTCTTAACGGGGTGGACTATGAGGAATGGAATCCAGCGAGCGATTCTTTTCTGGATCATTCATATTCTGTCACGCGTCTTGCAGGGAAAAACGCCAACAAACTTGCCTTGCAGGAAGAATTTGGCTTGCCGCAAACGAAAAGAGTTCCTTTGTTCGGCACGATTTCGCGACTGGCCGACCAAAAAGGCGTGGACATCCAACTCGGCGCACTGGAAGAAATGTTGAGTGCAGACATTCAATTCGTCCTGCTCGGTAGCGGCTCGTCAGCTTATGAACACAGTTATCATGAACTTGCGCGGCGTTTTCCATCAAAGGTCGCCGTCCACATTGGATATGACGAAGGTCTGGCGCATCGCATCGAGGCCGCGTGCGATTTTTTTTTGATGCCATCGCGTTATGAACCGAGCGGTTTGAACCAGATGTATAGTTTGCGATACGGTTGCATTCCTATTGTCCGCGCAACCGGCGGCTTGGATGACAGTGTGATTGACTTTTCACAAGACGCGGCGCGCGTCAATGGAATCAAGTTTCGGGAATATTCATCGCGCGCATTGGCAAAAGCCATTCGCAAGGCGCTGGCGCTATATCAACGGCTGGATCTGTTGCGACGCTATCGGCGAAATGCCATGAAAGCCGACTTTTCGTGGGAACGATCCGTAAACGAATACCTAAAAGCCTACCAATCGGTTTTATTCAAAAGTTAGTGGCGGATGAATTAGTCGTCTGAGGGGCGTTCTCGTTAAGCTGAACAAGATTTGCAAACCGGCGCGCGCGGTCGGTAACGGCTGGGCGAGGATGATCTACTTCCGACGGCGCATTCCATAAAATGTAAAATTCAAAGTCCGTCGGTAAACGTTTGTGGCTGGCTTGAAAATTATCGATTCGCGGACGAATAATGTTTTGCGCTACTAACAGCGCGATTTTTGAATCATGCGGATCGCCGCCCGGCCAAAATTGTGGCTGAATTTGAAAACGTGAAATCTCGCCGCCGGGACCAGTGGCGTTGTCATTATCGCCGCTTTCAAGCATCGAAAGAGCCGACCAACGATCCATCGCCGACGCAATCCCCGCCAACCAAAGGCCGCAGACAACCAAAATGACCAATCGAATTCTCATCTAATGCCAAAGAATAGCAGTTTATAGGTCATAAACAAGTTATCAAGTATTAAATATAACAAACATTGTGCAACTTTTATTATATACTTATCCGATATTTGACAACTATCGTTTAGACATACCTATTGAGAGATAAGCCGGAAGAAGCTGCTACTGTTGGAGGGTGAAAGGACGATTTCATCTTGTAGGTTACTGAAATTGAGCGCGGGTTTGTTCGTCAACGTTACCCAATTCGCCGTGCTCAAATCCGGTTTTTGCTGTAGCACAAAATTTGTGGAAGGCACAGTCCAAGAAAGGGCAACGTTGCTAAGTAAAGATTTGAGGTTTAACCGTGGTGCGGGTGTAGATTGCAAAGTATAAATGGGACTCAATGCAAAGTTGGCACTTACAGCTGCTACTAATTTGTTACCATCCGCCGAAGATCCAACACCAGCCCAAAATGAACTGGGGATACTATTCGATATCCATGTTACTCCCGCATCCATTGAGGTATAAATTGGACCATTTTTGACTGCCGCTATCAATTTGGTTCCGTCTGCGGAACACGCGACCGCCTGCCAATTCGTACTCGGCGCGCTGCTTGGCATCCAAGCGGTTCCGCCGTTTGTCGAAATGTAGATCGGACCGCCGTTGACCACTGCCACCAGTTTGGTTTTATCCGCCGAACACGCGACGGCCTGCCAATTCGTATTCGGTGCACTGTTCTGCCCTTCCGGTAAATACAATGGGGATTTGTTAACGGTAGAGAAAGACGAAAACGAACCGTTTGTCATCCAAGTGGTTCCCGCATTCGTCGAGACGCAAATCGGGCCGTTGGTGGCGACGACTGCCAATAGGCTGCCGTCCGCCGAACATGCTATGGAAATCCAATCCTCATTAGGTGCGCTGCTGAGGATCCAAGTGTTTCCTGTATCTGTTGAGACATAAATTGCGCCGTTAGTAGCGGCAGCTACTATTTCGCTGCCTTCTGCAGAACACGAGATGGACGTCCAATATTCGTAAGGTGAGTTGTTCGTTGTCCAAACTGCTCCCGAATTGGTTGAAACGAAAATCGGTCCAGCAGAGTTGTAGCCAGTTGCTACCGCCAACACGGTTCCATCTGCTGAAGAGGTGACAGCAGTGCTGTAATAACCGTTGTTCAAGTTCACCGAAAACCATTGGTACCCTGAATTAGTCGAAAACCAAACCGGACCATTGGTAAGTACCGCCACCACTTTGGTTCCGTCTGCCGAGGTGGCAACACCAGTCCAAGGAAGATAGCCCTCATGGGCTTGTGTCCAAGTCTGAGCAAACGCGGAATTAACAGCAGTGAGCAAGCCACAAAAAATTATTACCGCTGGCAGCAGAATTTTCATTCGGTGTACTTATTCAATCATTTCGTAAATGTTTTGCCAAGTTGATTTTGCGCTTCACATTGACAAGTCCCCTGCCCTGCGACAATTTGCGCGCATGGCAAAACCTGCATTGGGACGTGGTCTTGGCGCATTACTCGGCGGCAGCCCAGTTCTGACTAAACCTGCAACTGCGCCAGTCGTTCAATCCCCTGCTCCAATTCCAACAATTACGCCTGCCCTCGACTCGCGCGAGCGCGTGCAGCGCGTGCCGTTGAATCGCATTCGTCCATCAGCGTTACAGCCGCGCAAACAATTTTCCGAGGAATCTTTGCGCGAGCTAGCCGATTCCATCCGGGAACAGGGTATCGTGCAGCCGCTTATTGTGCGGGCGCGCGGGGATTTTTTTGAATTGATTGCTGGCGAACGCCGCTGGCGCGCGGCACAGCTTTTGAATTTGCCGGAAGTTCCTGTCATCACGCGCGAGGCTGATGACCGCGCGGTTTTGGAACTGGCGCTCATCGAAAATCTGCAGCGCGAAAACCTGAACGCGATTGAAGAGGCGCATGGTTACGCGCAATTGGCAGAGCAGTTTCAGCTCACGCAGGAACAAATCGCGGCAAAAGTCGGCAAGAGCCGCGCCGCCGTGGCGAACGCAATGCGGTTGATGAAACTTTCAGAAACGATCCAAAAATATATCCGCGATGGACGGCTTTCGGTGGGACACGCAAAAGTTATTCTCGGTCTTGCGGATGAAAAGAGTCAAAGACTCGCCGCTGAACGCGTCATCAAAGATGGTCTGAATGTCAGACAGACCGAGGGTTTGGTCGCCAAGCTACAAAAGCGCGGTTCGCGGAAAACGGAAGCTGATGTCAAAACCGGGGCCGTTCTAATTGGTGATCCGCATGTCGCGGATTTGGAGGCGAAGTTGCGCGAAATTTTTGCGACGAAAGTAAAATTGAATTATATTCAAGGGAAGGGCGCGCTGGAAATCTCCTTTTTCAGCGACGAGGAACTGGAACGCATTCTACAGATTATTGGTGTAAGGGCGGATTAGAAATTGCGCATCATTACCGATTCCGGCAGAATTTTCCATAAATGAACACTCCTGAATTACGCGAACAGTGTGCGCAAAAACTGCTGGCCGGTGAAGCCGCAGCAAAAAAAATGTCGGCGTTCGTTGGCCTCGACGGTTTTGTGGATGAGATTTTACACGTCGTGGACAAGCGCGAAAGCGCGGATTCGTTTCAACGTCTGACAACCATTTCAAAACTCGCCGAGCGTCTGGCGGGTGCGGCGGGCAAAAGTGCGAACATTGAAATCGTCAATCGCGTTACCAAGCTGGGCGGCAACGGGCCGATCATGGCCAACGCGCTGGCAAGTCTCGGGCTAAAGGTCGCCTATCTCGGGAATCTCGGCTGGCCGCATTTGCATCCGATTTTTGCGGATTTTGCAAAGCGCGCGGAAGTTTATTCAATAGCCGAACCGGGCCACACGGACGCGCTCGAATTTGAAGATGGCAAAATCATGATGGGCAAACATTCGTCGTTGAAGGATGTAAATTGGGCGAACATTCAATCCCGCTTCGGGCGAGACAAATTCGCCGCAAAATTAGCCGGCGCGGATTTGGTCGGTTTCGTGAACTGGACGATGCTGACCTACATGGGAGAAATCTGGGAAGCCCTGTTGAAGGAAATTTGCCCGACGCTGAAGGGTAAACGGCGTTTAATGTTTTTCGATCTGGCCGATCCGGAAAAGCGCAAGCCAGAGGACATCCGGCGCGCACTGGAAACAATCGTTAAATTTGGAAATTTTTTTGACGTGATCCTGGGGTTGAACGAAAAGGAAGCCTATGAAATCAGTGATGTTCTGGGATTGAAAATCCGCGATAAATCTTCGGACGGACTTTCCGTGCTGGCATTGGAAATAAACAAGCAGGTGCCGGTTAGCACGCTGGTGATTCATCCTGTCACCTATGCGTTGGCGGCGAGTAAAGGCGCAGTTTCGCTGGTGCAAGGCCCGTTCACACCAAAACCGCTCATCACGACCGGTGCGGGCGATCATTTTAATTCCGGCTTTTGCCTCGGCAAACTGCTCGGCCTTGACAACGCGCTGAGCGTTTTAACCGGCGTCACGACTAGCGGTCATTACGTTCGCACAGCGCAAAGCCCAAGCATTTCTGATTTGGCAAAAACTCTTCGGTCGTGGCCGACGCAAGATTAAATGATCCTGCCCGTTGTCAAATACGGCCATCCGGTTCTTCGCCAAAAAGGTGCGCGCATTGAAAAAGTCACGCCGGAAATCAAAAAGCTCATCACGGACATGTTTGAAACGATGCACGAAAAAAACGGCGTCGGTCTCGCGGCGCAGCAAATCGGACGCGCGTTGCAACTTACGGTTATTGACGTGCCGGAAATTGAAGACCGTCCGGCGTGGATGGAAATCAGCGGCAAGCGTGTCAAATTGGAAGAGCACATGCCGCTGGTTTTGATTAATCCGGAAATCAAACCGGTTGGTGAAATGATCGCGGGCGGCGAAGGCTGCCTGAGCTTTCCGGAAATTTTTGCCGAAATCAAACGCGCTGATTCAGTGGATGTGAAGGCGACGAATGAAAAAGGCAAGCAGGTCGAATTTCGCGGTGGTGGTCTGCTTGCGCGCGCGGTGCTGCATGAGATGGATCACTTGAACGGTATTTTGTTCATTGACCGGATGGACAAAAAAACCAAGGAATCATTTCGGGAGGAACTCGATGTTCTTCAAGCCGCGACGAAGGCAGAATTGGAATCGGCGCGGAAAAAGTGATTCAATAAACCTTCCGTAAATTAGACGGCAGGATGTTGAGTTCAGCGCGATATTTGGCGACGGTGCGGCGTGCAATGATGATGCCTTTAGCCGCGAGCAATTCTATGACTTCCTGATCAGATAGCGGCTGCGTTGAATTTTCGTTTTTGAATATTTCGGCGATGATGTCTTTGACGCTGGTGTTCGACATGTTCTCGCCAGCACCGGTCTGTATGCCGGTGGTGAAGAAAAATTTCATCTCGAAAATGCCCTGCGGTGTTTGCATGTATTTGCCGGAAACCGCACGGCTGACGGTTGTTTCGTGAACACCGACGACTTCAGCGATTTGCGCCATCGTCATCGGTTTCAAATGCGCGACGCCCTTTTCCATGAACTCGCGCTGACGCTTCACAATTTCCTTCGCAATGTTTGAAATCGTTTGCTGCCGCTGGTGCAGGCTTTTGATGAGAAATTTTCCTGCGCGGATTTTTTCGCGGATGTAATTTTTGACCTCGGCGGAATTTTCCTCCTGTGACATTAAATCTTTGTAAAGGTTGCTGATGCGCAAATGCGGGATGTGCTCGTCGTTGGTCGTTACAACAAAATCGTCGCCGGATTTTTGAATGAAAACTTCGGGTAAAATATATTGGTTGGTGTCCGGCAAAAAAGCGCGGCCCGGGCGCGGCTCCATGCGGCCAATGCGCCCGATGGCATCCTGCACTTCGTCAATTGAACGTCCGAGGCTGCGGGCAATTTCCGGAATTCGCCGTTTGCCGAGTTCGTTCATGAAGTCACGCACGATGCAATATTCGAGCGTGCCTTCCCGACCAGCGCGTTCCAGTTGAAGCATAAGGCATTCGCGCAAGTCACACGCGCCGATGCCCGGCGGATCAAAGGTTTGAATTCCTTTTAAAATTTCCGAAATTTTTTCCACCGCCAGATTGGTTGAAACTGCCAATTCATCCACCGTCGTCTTGAGATAACCATGATCGTCAATGTTGCCGACAATCAATTCGGCGATGTCCCGCTGTTCTTCGTTCCATTCCATTTCCCCAACCTGCTCCATGAGCATTTGTGACAGAGATGTTCCCGAAACTAGCGAATCAAACATGAATTGTCGTTTTTCTTCCTCTTCGGACGAATGGCGAATTGGAGTGTTAGTCTGGGCAAAATGATTGCGCCACTCTTGGTCAAGCTGCACGAGTCGGTCGAATTCCGCCTGAAATTCGTCCACGGGCGCGTCGGAATTTTTTTCAACCGTCGAATCAAACGTCACATCTGGCGGCAGCTCGGCGGGATCTGCAAGTGTTCGCACCTCCTCGGAATCTTCGGACTTTTCGCGCGATTCCACTTCCTCAACCTCTTCAAGTACTGGATTTTGTTGCAACTCCTGTTCGACAAGCGCCTTCAACTCCATTGACGGTGCCTGCAACAACGCGAGCGATTGCTGGAGCTGCGGTGCCAGCACCATTGACTGCGTCAGGCGCGCGGATAGTTGAAGGCCTTGAACCATTATGGATTCAGCTTAATTAATTCCCGGGCAGCCACAAGCAAAATGGCACGAAATTCGCTACATTCAACTGGATTTTGGAGCGCAATCATTGCATCTTGGATGCATGAAATTGATTCTTTCGACGCATAACGTGACGTTAACCAAAGCCATTGAAGAACATATTCTCGACCGCCTCGAAAAATTAGAACATTTCGATAAACGCGCCATTGACGCGCGTGTAACCATTGAGCACGACCACACACGCGCGCCAGAAAAACAGTTCAGTTGCTCAATTCGCCTGGGTGTGCGCGGCCCAGACCTGTTCGCTGAGGATGCCGAAAGCGACCTTTATCCGGCAATTGACAAAGTCACCAAAAAAATTGAGCAGCAAATCCGCACGCGCCACAACAAGAACAAAGCCAAAAAACATAAAATTGCTGCGCGCACCAAACTCCGTCGACAGGAAGCCAGCCTTTAATGATTCTTCGCGCCCGCGCCGTCCTACCAATTTCACGCCCGCCGATTGAAAACGGCGCGGTTCTTATTTCTGAAAACCGCATAACACGTGTCGGTCGCTGGAACGATTTTTCTCCTGAAAAAACCGACGGCGAAATTTTCGACCTTGGCGATTCCGTTCTGCTGCCCGGACTTGTCAACGCGCATTGCCATCTTGATTACACGAACATGGCCGGGCTTTGGCCGCCGCCAAAAACATTCGTTGACTGGATCCCGCTCATGCTCGCCGCCAAAGCCGAATGGAGCTATACCGATTATGCAAAATCGTGGCTCAACGGCGCACAAATGCTTTTGCACAACGGCACGACAACCGTCGCCGATATCGAAGCCGTGCCGGAATTGTTGCCGGATGTTTGGAACGCAACGCCGCTCCGCGTTTTTTCATTCCTCGAAATGACCGGCATCCGTGCCCGCCGCGAACCACGCGAAATTCTGCACGAAGCTGTTGAAAAAATTGATTCGCTCTCGCACAACCGCAATCGCATTTTACTTTCGCCCCACGCTCCCTACTCCACTTCGCCGGAATTATTGCGGCTCTGCGCGGAAGCCGCGCGCGAAAAGAAAATTAGAGTCACCACACACGTTGCAGAATCCGAACAGGAATTTGAAATGTTCGCACATGCGCACGGCGAGATGTTTCACTGGCTCCAGCGAAATGGTCGGGACACAAATGACTGCGGGTTCGGCTCGCCAGTTCAACATTTGGAACGCGCGGGTTTGTTCGGTGAAAATTTAGTCGCCGTTCATGCCAATGTGCTCGCGCCCGGAGACGCTGGGTTGCTCGGCAAACACGGCGTCCACGTCGTTCATTGCCCGCGCAGCCACGATTATTTTGGCCACCCGCGGTTCCCGCGAAAACAACTCACCGAAGCCGGTGTCAACATCTGCCTCGGTACGGACAGTCTTGCCACGACGCGAAGCGTTGGAAAAGAAAAACCCGAATTGAATTTATTTGAAGAAATGCGCATGCTCGCTGTCAACGACCGCGAACTTTTGCCGAAAGAAATTTTGCAAATGGCGACAATCAACGGCGCTCGTGCGCTCGGCATGAGTGGTCAAATAGGCGAACTTTCTGAAGACGCCTTTGCTGATTTGATTGCTATTACGTTCGCTGGAAAAATCACGGATATTTACGATACTGTGTTGCATCATTCAGGAAATATTGCTACCCGAATGATTGACGGCCAGTGGGCAATCGCACCGTGACTGATTTTGATCATGGACTGAATCAGCGGCTAGTCGCGTTACGCGAACAAAATTTGTATCGCGAATTGCGCCGCGTCGATTCACCTCAATCACCGCGCATCAGAATCGGCGACAAGACTTTTCTTAATTTTTCATCCAATGATTATCTCGGTCTTGCGAACGATCCGATTTTAAAAGACGCCGCCATCAAAGCCATTGAAAAATTTGGCGCGGGAACGGGCGCATCGCGGTTGATATGCGGTTCGCTCTCACTGCTTCATGAACTTGAAGAAGCGCTTGCTCACTTCAAAAATACCGAGGCTGCACTCACCTTTTCTTCCGGCTACATGACGGCCATCGGCGCGATTTGCGCGTTGCTTGGCAAGGATGACATCGTAATTCTCGACAAACTCGTTCACGCTTGCATCGTGGATGCCGCGCGGCTGTGCGGCGCAAAAGTTCGTGTATTCGCGCATAATGATTTAAATGATTTGGAAGATATTCTTAAATGGGCGAACTCAAAAAATCTCAAATCACAAATTTTCATCGTCACCGAATCCATTTTTTCGATGGACGGTGACGCAGCGCCATTACGCGAAATCGTCGCCCTTAAGGAAAAATATGGCGCGTTGCTTATGGTGGATGAAGCGCACGCGACCGGGCTTTATGGAAAAAACCGTCGCGGCCTCGCGGAAGAACTTGGCGCGAGCGAACAAATTGAAATTCAAATGGGCACGCTCGGCAAAGCACTCGGCGCAAGTGGCGGTTACATTTGCGGCTCGCGTGTGCTGGTTGATTTTCTGGTGAATCGAGCCCGCAGTTTTATTTTTTCGACCGCGCCCGTTCCCGCTGCCGCTGCCGCTGCGACTGCGGCAATCCAGTTTGTTCAATCATCAACGGGCGAAACACGAAGAATTTTACTTTGGCAACGTGCGGAACAACTCAACTCCAAACTTAAAACTCAAAATTTAAAATTCCCGAGCGCGATCATCCCTGTTTTAATCGGCAGCGAAATGAAAGCCGTTGAAACTGCCGTAAAATTACGCAAAAAAAATATCTTCGTCCCCGCAATTCGTTATCCAACCGTCGCGCGCGGCAAAGCACGATTGCGTGTGACACTGACCGCTGCGCATTCGACTGAAGATGTTTTTCAGCTGGTTGGCGCGCTCAAAACATTGGATATTGAACTTTAGCTTTGGACTTGATGCACAAGCTCGCCCAACTCGATCACAAATTCGTCTGGCATCCGTTTACGCAGATGCGTGATTGGCTGCGGCGCGAGCCGATTATCATTGAGTCTGGCAAAGGCTCAGTATTGCGCGACGTTCGCGGGCGAAAATATCTCGATGCCAATTCTTCTATTTGGACAAATCTTCACGGCCACAATCATCAAAAAATCAATGCGGCAATCCAACGACAGTTAAAAAAGATCGCGCACAGTTCCGCGCTTGGTTTGGCGAATGAACCGGCGAGCTTGCTGGCGAAAAAACTGGTTCGACTTGCAAAGGGGAGATTAAAAAAAGTTTTTTTTTCTGATGACGGCTCAACCGCACTGGAAGTCGCACTTAAACTTGCTTACGAATTTTCACGGCGAACAAAGAGGATTAAAAACCCAAAATTTCTTTCGCTCGAAGGCGCGTATCATGGTGACACCGTCGGTGCGGTTTCGCTTGGCCACGTTGACTTGTTTCACAAAAATTATTCAGGGTTGCTTTTTAAAACGGACAAAGCAATGTCGCCGCATTGCTATCGCTGTCCATTCAATCGCGCGAAGCCGGAACGTGCCGACGCGCGTGAATATCGAAAATGCAACTGGGAATGCGTCGGTAAAGTGGAACAAAAATTTTCCGCGCAAAAGAAAAAAGGCAATCCTTACGCGGCATTTGTTTTTGAGCCGTTGATGCAAGGCGCGGCCGGAATGATTCCGCAGCCGAACGGTTGGTTGAAACGCGTGACGGAAATTGCGCGCGTTCACGGTGCATTGCTCATTGCCGATGAAGTGATGACTGGGTTTGGACGGACCGGTATTCAATTTGCCTGTCAAAAAGAAAACGTGCAGCCCGATTTTCTCTGTTTGGCGAAAGGCCTGACTGGTGGTTATCTGCCGATGGCGGCGACATTGACGGCGCAAAAAGTTTTCGACGTGTTTCTTGGCGAATATCACCAGTTTAAAACTTTTTTTCACGGCCATAGTTACACTGGAAATCAGCTTGGAGCGGCGGCTTCTCTGGCGAGTCTGGAAATTTTGGAGAGCGGCAAATCAACTCAAGCGCGGGAAAAATTGGAAGAGATTCTGCGCGAAGAATTGAAAACGCTTTGGTCGCTGCCAAACGTCGGTGACATCCGGCAAGTCGGTTTGATTGCCGGAATCGAACTGGTAAAAAACTGGCGGACGCGTGAACCCTGTGATTTGCGCGAGTGCCTGGGCATTAAAGTTTGCGAATCAATGGCAAAACGCGGCGTGCTGACGCGGCCAATTGGAAACGTCATTGTTTTAATGCCGCCCTATTGCACGACAACGGCGCAAGCGGTGAAAATGGTTTCCGTTTTGCGCGATTCGATCCGGGAAGTTTTTAATCGTTTGTGAAGTACACTTTAACCACCCGCCAGTTTTAATAATCGTTCAAACTGTGCTTTCGTCAGCGGCGACACGGACAGGCGCGATTGTTTCACGAGCGGCATTTCATTAAAAATATTGTCGGCTTTGATTTGCGCGAGCGAGACGGGTTTGACGAGAGTTTTTTCGGGGATCAAGTCCACACAGGACCAGTCGCCTTCATCCGCCGTTGGATCGGGATAAAATTCTCTGGCCACGCGTGCGATGCCGATGATGGATTTTGATTCACCACTGTGATAAAAGAAAACGGCGTCGCCCTTTTTCATCGCGCGCAAATTGTTCCGGGCCGCAAAATTGCGCACACCCGTCCACGCGGTTTTACCGTCTTTCAACAATTGTGACCATGAGTAAGCTTCGGGTTCGGATTTTACGAGCCAGTAATTCATGGCGAAAGTTTAACGATGGATGGCGGCTATTTCTTGATTAAATTTATAGCCACAATGTTCGATACGACGACAAATGCGATGGCACCTATGACAATGCTGATAAGCCAGATTGCTCCTTTTCGCTGCCCAAGATTAAGAGTCCAACCTAAACTTTTTATCCGCTTGGGAACCCAGACGCGATTGTCTTTTTTGCTGAAATAAAGTCCACACGACCAGTTGCCCGGCTTGTTCCATTCGGCTTGATTGATGTCGTCCTGGGTCATAAGCGTCACGCCATGCAAAGATAGGTAAGCTGTAAATTCTATCTGTCCAGTAAAATTCGATAATGTTACAGATAAAATTCTATGTTTCATCCATGTTTCATCTGTGCCTAAATTGGTTTATGGACATCGCCGCAAATTTGGCAACAATTCAACAACGGATTAGCGCTGCATGCGAACGTGCCGGGCGTGATGTGAATTCCGTGACTTTATTGGCAGTGACGAAAAGTCAGCCGCCGGAAGTTGTCAACGCTGCCGCTGATATAGGGTTAAATCTTTTTGGCGAAAACAAAGTGCAGGAGGCAAAGGCAAAAATTCCACTGTGTTCCGGTAAATTGCGCTGGCATTTTATCGGTCATTTGCAATCGAACAAATGCCGCGATTCAATCGAGCTTTTTGAAATGATTCAGAGCGTGGACAGTCTGCCGCTCGCGCAGGAAATCAACAAGCGTTGTGACCAGGCGGCAAAGCAAATGCCCATTCTGTTGGAGGTCAACGTCGCCGGTGAAGCGAATAAATTCGGCTACCAGCCGGAGCAGTTGTTCACCGATTTGAAAACCATCCATAGATTGCCGCGAGTTGAAATTCATGGTCTGATGGCCGTGCCGCCATGGTCGCCGGAGTCGGAAAAGACACGTCCGCATTTTCGCCGGTTGCGCGAATTGAAAAATCAGTGCGAAAAGATTCTCGGCGTTCCCCTGCCCCATTTAAGCATGGGCATGAGCGGCGATTTTGAAACGGCGATTGAAGAAGGCGCGACAATGGTTCGCATCGGCACCGCATTGTTCGGTGCGAGAATGAAACCATTGGGCGCAAGGTAACCGGATCGGAACAAAATTCGCGTTCACTCATCCTAATGTCTTACGAAGATAACACTTCACTTTTGGCGCTGATTTTTTAAGCTATAGTTGTGACCGTCGAAACATTCAAACGACAGATCGCCGAAGCAATCAAGGCATACGATAAATACGTTGTGTGCATTGAAAAAACGCCGGAGGATTTCAAAACGTCGCTGAATTCACTGATGCAAAAGGCGATCAAAGCCTACGAAAATCGCGGCGCGGGGATGCGTCATGGCATCGCATTGGATAAACAGGCCACAATTATTTTGAGCGAGAGCGGCGAGGAACGCCCGCTGTGCGGGATTTATTTCAACCTCCATTCGCCCTACCAAAAAAACGCGTTGCCGAAAACAGTAAAGGCGTTCACCAAAATATCCCCGAAAGAGGAATAAAACGGTGCGCAAAAATCACTGGTCGCGCACTTCGTCGCCAACCTGGGCTTCGCCGGCAACAAGATCAGCGACGATATTATCGTCGCGCTGAGGGCCGGTGATTTTAACATCGGCAACTTTCAGACCAGCCCGGTAAAGAGACAAATTCTGATCCATTACTGGCATCTGGCCGACGGGAAAGTTCAGCACGACAAAGCGTCCGACGGCATTGTATGAAACTACTTTGCCGGTGAGCGCATTGGCGGGCACGACAATCATTGGCGGCATGTTGGTGGCAACTGCGAGGGATCCAGCGGACGCGGGCTGCGCGGGCGTAAATGTCATTTTGGTTTTTGTTTGGGCGCAACCCGCAAGAATTATTCCGACGGTCAACAGCAAAAATGGCATTAAAAATTTCATGGCCAAAGTTAAACGCGCCTCAATACAAAGGTCAATTCACGATTCGGTGATAATCGTGTCATTATGCTCATAAGCCGGGGCACAGCAACAAAGCAAACGAAGGGTTTCGTTGCCGGTGTTCCACAATTGATGCTTCTGGCCGGGCGGAATCGCAATCGCGTCCCCTGCCCTGATTTCGCACGTCTCATCTTCAATGCGGATTCTTCCCGTGCCATGGGTGATATAATAAATTTCCTCGGCTTTTGGATGATAATGTTCCTGCGTGCTTGCGCCGGCGGCCAAACGCGCTTCGGCCAGACTTTGATTGCGAATGACCGAATTGCGATGCGCAAGCAGTTCGCGGATTTCTGAGCCGTCCTTCGTGATGAAAGCGGAAACTTCCTGTAAATTTTTAATATCCATGACGATTTCATTTAGCATAAAAGGAACACAGATTAAACACGGATTTTTACAGCGAAACAATTTGGCCACCCTTCCGTGAAAGCAGAAAACTGGAATTGAAGGCAGGCAGAATTAAACCGTTTTTGTTCGGTTATAGAATTTGATGATTTTACGAGGAAACCAACGGGGAGTAATCCGGTTCATAAAAATCAGCAAACGGTTGCTCAAACCGGGCACAGCCAGCCGCTTTCCCTTTCGAAATGCCCGATGTCCGTAAATCGCGACAGTCTCGGCAGACATTTTTTTGGTCTTAATTTTTCTTGTTTTTTGTCCGCGCGCGACATTGCCGAAATTCGTTGTGGTCGGGCCGGGGCAAAGCGCCGTCACGGTAAAACCAGCATCGGAAAGTTCTTCGGCCAGCGCTTCGGTGAACGACAGCACGTAAGCTTTGGTTGCATAATATACAGTCATGCCGGGACCGGGTTGAAATCCGGCAACCGAACCGACGTTGAGAATTCCACCGCGTCGGCGTTCGATCATGCCGGGCAAAAACAATCCTGTTAATTCCGTCAATGCCATGACGTTGACCTGGATGACTTCAAGCTGCCGCTGCAATGGCAGTTTTACGAAAGCGTCGTGCAGCCCGAAGCCGGCATTGTTGACGAGAATATCCACGGAAAATTTTTGCGCCGACAATTCTTCAAAAATTTGTTTTGCCGTTTCCGGCAATGATAAATCCGCAGCCAAAACAATTGCTTCAACTTTGTTTTTCCGACGCAATTCACCCGCAAGTTTTTCCAAAGCTTCTTTGTTTCGGGCGATAAGAATCAAGCGGCAGCCGTCCGCTGCAAAACATTTCGCCAACTCAAGACCAATTCCCGACGACGCGCCGGTGACTAGAACCGTTTCACGGTCGGCAGCGTTCATGACGATCTCATTGTCCTGTCAAGCCGAACCGCTTGGTGATGGGCCAATAGACGAAGAAGGATTTGCCGATGACTGCTGTCTCTGGAATTGGTCCCCAAAAACGTGAGTCAAGGCTGTTACAAGTATTATCACCCATTGGCAAACAGGAGTTTTCCGGCACATCAACGACCGTTTGTTCGTCAGGAAAAAGAAAGACGCCACCGGGAGGCTCATTCAATAATCCTGTTATGTCATATTCTTGGGCGACGGTGCCGTTAACATGGCCTGACCATTGGCTGTCACGCGGCGGTTGTTTTGGGTCAAAGCCGTAGACATTTTCAAAATGCGAGGTCGAGGCGTCAATACGCTGTCCGTTGATGATCAAATGTCGGTCGTCGCCAATCTGAACTTTTTCGCCTGGCAATCCAACAAGGCGCTTGATGTAAAATTCATCACTAGGAATACCATAGATTTCGCGTTTGTATTCAGGGATTCCTTTGGTTTCGAACACTATGATTTCTCCGCGTTGCGGTTTGCGAAAATTGTAAGTCAACCGGTCCACGAACAAATGATCGCCGGCGCGCATTTGCAATTTAATCACATCGTCGCCTTGGTGATAAAAATGCTCCTGCTTCAAACGGGCGCGATAAGCCAGCGGGTCTTCTCCGGGCGGCGCTTCGCCAAAATCCGGCGGAAACCAAATCGTGTGCGAGACGCCCCCGATCGAAATGGTCTGCTTGATGTTGAAAATCAAAAATCGCCGCATCGGACTCAGCGCGTCAATTTTGCCGTCTGCGGGCGCGACGACGTGAACGTAGGAAATTCCTTCAAACCATTGCTTGATTCGTTCCAGTCCGGTGGGAATTTGAAAATTCTTGTCGCCGAGCAGATTTTTTGAAGTGACGCCGTAAAGCGTCGGCTGCATCGAGCCGGTCGGAATTTTGAACGGTTGCACAAAAAATGTGCGGATGCCCATCGCCACCGCCAGCGCGACCAAAAGCACTTCGACATTCTCGCGCCACACGGCATTTGGATACGGCTTAAGCCATTTCTCGGCGGCAAACTGAAGCTCTTCCGCTTTGATCCGAATTTTCCCGTTGTTCGCTCCTTCGGCGATAGTCGCATTCAATTCGTAAATTTTTATTTGCACCGCCGCGATGGCCTGTGGCGAAAGAATGTCGCGCTGTGCGTTCAACAAGCGCAACACGTGCTTGCGCATCGCACACGCTTCGCGAACGGTTTTAGAAAAGAGCCAGCGGATCATAAATGTTTTGCTTTGACACGAATTGCGCGAATTTTCACAAATTTAATTCGAGCCAAAATACTCGTAACGCGGGCGAATGAAAGACAATTTCCCCTGCCCTGCCCCTGAAAATTTTTCTATAAAATATTGACAACCCGCTCTGCTTTTGGTGAAGTAGGCGGCGCAACAGATGAAGGGATTTAGGACATCTGATGCCGGGTCAGGGCATTTATGGAAGGGCGCAGATTCGCTCACGCAATCCTTTTCTTCCGACACTCCCGCAAGTTTGCCGCTATACCGCAACCTCCGGCTGTCATCCCCTACCCTCCGTTGTTGCGCGGCGGACTTCCGGCGTCTTTCGCCGGAGTTCCGGCGTGCCGCCATTACCTTCCGTCCCGCCGTCCCGAAGCTCCGGCGTCGCTCCACTAACCTCCGGCGTTCGACGCCGGAGGTTAGTCGTGGCACGGCGGAGCTTCCGCCATCAGCGCCGGAACATCCAATTTTGCCGCCGAAACTTAACCAACACGCGGCAAATCAAGCAGTTATGAAATAAAATGTAAAAATAAACACTGAAAATGGAGAAAAATTATGGGAAACGATTATATACCGCCAGCCGATGCCGAATTTCACAACTGGCTCGGCAACTTCCACGATTACGTCAATACAAATGCCGCCACTCTGGGCCTGACGCCCGGCGACGTGACGCCTTTGACAAATTCCACGACCAATTGGAACACCGCCTATCCCGCGCATCAAAGCGCGCAAAACGCCGCCGTTGGCGCAAAGGCGACGAAGGACAATGCGCGCTCCGATGCCGAAAGCGTCGTGCGCCCGCTCGCGCAGCGATTGCAGGTCAGCCCCGGCGTGACCGATGCGCAGCGCAGCGCGATGCAAATCTCCGTCCGCGCCACCACGCGAACGGCGGCGAGCATCCCCACCACCGCTCCGGCGGCCACTGTTGATACCAGCCAGCGCCTGCGCCATATCATCAACTACAAGGATTCAGCCGGCTCCAGAGCCAAGCCTGCGGGCGTGGCCTATTGCGAAATCTGGAACAAAGTGGGCGCGCCCGCGCCGACCGACGTGAGCCAGTTGACCTATCTGGGCAACGCCAGCAAAACGCCGCAACTGGAAGAATACACCGGCGCACAGGCGGGGCAGATGGTTTGGTATTGGCTGCGCTGGGTCAACACCCGAGGCGAAAAAGGCCCGTGGAGCGACCCGGTAAGCGCAACCATTCCGGGCTAGACAAATAAAAAGTAACTGCTTGACGCGATGGCGGGTTTAATTACTAAATCCGCCATTGTCTTTTAGAAGGGAGCTTTATGAAAACGCGCATTAAAAATCTGTTGCCCTTGCTGTTGCTGTTGGGATTACCCGCCGTGGTGCAAGCCCAAGACGCTTACAGCACCAATGCCGACGGCAGCATCTACACTTACAGCACCAACGCCGACGGCAGTGCCAACATCGTCGCTTACGCCGGGCCTCCCTGGGTGGTGACCATTCCAACCAATATCAACGGCCTGACGGTCACCACCATCGGGGAGTATGCGTTCGATGGTCACGACCTGACCAGCGTGACGATTCCCGACAGCGTCACCAGCATCGGAGAATCTGCGTTCGGGGCTTGTTTCAGCCTGACGAGCGTGACGATTGGCAATGGCGTCACCAGCATCGGGGAAGCTGCGTTTGGAGAATGACAGCAGCCTGACGAACGCGACCATTCCCAATGGCGTCACCAGCATCGGGGGTGGTGCGTTCGTGTATTGTTCGAGCCTGACGAGTGTGACCATCGGCAACGGCGTCACCAGTATCGGTGAGGTTGCGTTCGGGGCTTGTTCCAGACTGACGAGCGTCTATTTCACGGGCAACGCTCCGTCACCAACCAATGATTCAACTGTTTTCGGCGGCAACCCCAACGCCGACCCCGCGACTGTCTATTACTTGCCGGGCACCACGGGCTGGGGCGCGATGTTTGACGGTCTGCCGACCGCGCCATGGTTCCTTCCGAACCCGCTAATCCTTAACCACAGCGCCAGCTTCGGCGTGCAACCCGGCGGGTTTGGTTTCACCATCTCCTGGGCAACGAACGCTTCCGTCGTGGTGGAAGCCGCCACGAATCTGGCCAATCCGGTCTGGATTCCGGTGAGCACCAACACCACCCTGACCGGCGGCACGAACTATTTCAGCGATCCGCAATGGACGAATTATCCCGGCCGTTTCTACCGATTAAGCATGCCGTAAAGGTAACAGGCAATAAACCCCTTATGCCTTCAACACTTCAATGAACGCCTCCTGCGGGATGTTCACGTTGCCGATGGATTTCATGCGCTTTTTGCCTTCCTTCTGCTTCTCAAGCAACTTGCGTTTGCGCGAGACGTCGCCGCCGTAACATTTCGCCGTCACGTCTTTGCGGAATGCGCTGATGGTTTCGGATGCGACGATTTTTCCGCCGATGGCCGCCTGGATTTTCACTTGAAACTGCTGGCGCGGGATGACTTCTTTCAATTTTTCCGCCAGCGTGCGTCCCCTGCCCTCCGCCTTCGTGCGGTGGACGATGCACGAAAACGCATCCATCGGCTCGGTGTTGACGAGCATGTCGAGCTTCACCATGTCGCTCGCCATGTAATCCGCCGGTTCGTAATCCATCGAGCCGAAACCGCGCGTGATGCTTTTGATGCGGTCGTGAAAATCAATCAGGATTTCGTTCAGCGGAATCAGGCTCGTCAGCATCACGCGCTTCGCGTCGAGCGTTTCCGTGTGGTCAACCGCGCCGCGTTTTTCGGAGATCAACGCCATCATGTCGCCGATGTTTTCGTTCGGGCAAATCACGAACGCCTTCACCATCGGCTCCTCGATTTTTTCGATGTAAGTCACGTCGGGCATGAACGCCGGATTGTCCACCTGCTTGCGCGTGCCGTCCGAGAGCGTGACGTGATAGACCACGCTCGGATACGTCGCGATGATGTCCATGTCGTATTCGCGGCGCAAACGTTCCTGCACAATTTCCAGATGCAACAATCCGAGAAAGCCGCAGCGAAAACCGAAGCCGAGCGCGACAGATGTTTCCGAGGAATAAACGAACGCCGAATCGTTCAACTTCAATTTTCCCATCGAAGATTTCAACGCCTCGTAATCCGCCGTGTTGATCGGATAAATGCCGCTGAACACCATCGGATGAATTTCCTTGAAGCCCGGCAGCACCGGCGACGGATTCCGCGCGTCGGTGATCGTGTCGCCCATCTTCACTTCCGCCGCGCTCTTGATGTTCGCCGTGAAATAACCCGTCTCGCCGACTTCAAGTTTCTCGCGCGTGTAAGGTTTCGGATTGAAGCTGCCGACTTCCTTCACCTCGACGGTTTTGCCGGAGTGCAACAGCTTCACCATTTGTCCGGCCTTCAATTCGCCGTTGAAAACGCGGACGTGCGTGACGACGCCTTTGTAAGTGTCGAAATAAGAATCAAAACCCAGCGCCTGCAAACTCGGTTCGCCCGTCGGCTTCGGCGGCGGGATGCGCGCGACGATCGCCTCAAGAATGTCCTCGATGCCGATGCCTTCCTTCGCGCTGCACGGGATCGCGAGTTCCGCCGGAATCGCCAGCACGTCTTCCAACTGCCGTTTCGCCTGCGGCACGTCCGCGTGGCCGAGGTCAATCTTGTTGATGACGGGAATGATTTCGAGATTCAGCTTCGCCGCCAGATGATAATTCGCCACCGTCTGCGCCTCGACGCCTTGCGCCGCGTCAATCACCAGCAACGCGCCTTCGCACGCACTCAAGCTGCGGGAAACTTCGTAGGCAAAATCCACATGGCCGGGCGTGTCAATCAGGTTCAGCTCGTAAGTCTCGCCGTTCTTGGCCGTGTAAAGCATCGTGACCGGATGCGCCTTGATGGTGATGCCGCGCTCGCGCTCCAAATCCATCGCGTCGAGCAACTGCTCCGACATATCGCGCGTGGCAATCGTGCCGGTGCGATGCAGGAGGCGGTCGGAAAGCGTCGTCTTGCCGTGGTCAATGTGGGCAATGATGCTGAAATTTCTGATGTGTGCGGCATCCATTTACAAATCTCGAATGTCGAGCGCAACAGGATAATCGGAAAACGATTGAAGAAAAGGAAATTTGGCCGACTTGAGCAAACATCAAGCCGCAACAGCAGCTTCATGTTTCAGAACCAGCAACTCCGCACGTTTCAATTCGGTTAAAGCCAGCGTTTTGCCGTTGGAATCAAGAAATTCCACCTCGAACACGCCCGGAGCGAGAACATCAACGATCGTGCCGACTTGCCCGACGCCCAATCCTTCCGCAGGCTTGTCGTCAAGCAATGCCACAATATCCAATAATTTTACAGGCGCATTAAGCACACTGTTTTTATGGCACAAAACAAGTGACTAATCTAGGAAAATCTTCTTCCGGGCGGACATTCCAAACGCTTCTTACGAGTGCAGATTTATCGCCACGATTCAGAATAAAATCTAAAATATACCGCTGGCCATGATCTGTCTTTCGACCGAAACGGCAATCATGTGAGCGGGCGACTGCCAGCAATTGTTCGCGCAACCAATCCGCATCATTGCGAGTCAGGCCAAGCGCCGATGCAAAAACGCGTGCCTTGTGTTTGCCCTCTTTATGCACGACATCAAGCGATTAATCGCGCAATTTTGTGATGTCCACAAAAGCGCCATTGGAATTCGGCAATTTCATTTTATGAATTCCTATTACAGCAATGTTTCCGCTGATTTCTTTTCAAGAAGCGATTCAAGATACCAACGACGAACTTCTGAAGTTAATTGCTGATAGACTTGCGGGTCACGACCGACACTGTGCGGGTCATCATTATTTGCATCACTTGCGTTCATCAAACTTCGGATGAGTTTTGGACCATATTTATTAAAAAATACGAATGGGTCTGTAAGCCATTCAAATTTTCCTTCTTTCTCAACTAAAAGAACACGGAAGCCAGAAATGAGAGGAATACTTAAACCTTTATCAATTGGAACATCACCTTCGACCGGCTCGGATGCCTTAAGAAAATAATAAGTGGCTTTAGCTCTTGAATTACGCTTGTCCTTTGCATCTTGAGCTTCTTTTGTTAATCCAAACTTTCCACCCTTTCCCGCTTCATCAGGAGCATTGTATTTTGATTTGAAGTTCAAGCGAACATGGTCATGTAGACGCATGATGTCCTTGCATATTGGAGCTAATTTCCTAAATCCATGCCGGTCGTCATCAGCGACAAAGGCTTGAAGCATCTTGCCTGCATTCTTATATGCGTCTTGAGCAGGTTTTTCATCTGCAAAAAGCCATGGATTGACAGCGCTGATAACTTGAACCACGTCAAGAATGCCCACTGGCTCTGGATCGTTTTCACTAACCCTAATGCTTTTTGCGAAATCCTTGCCTAAAGCCTCAAGCAGCCAATCAAACTTATCGCGATAACTTGCCAGCGTCCAAGCCTTGAGTGCCACGCTAAAATTTCTCGCTTCAGCAATGTCGGCAAGATCGGCTTCAATATTCTCAAGAATTTCGAGGTGAACAAATTGGTCTGGAAAAACACGCAATTCTTTATCAATCGGGTTGGTTTTTCCGCTTTTACCTGCTGCAATAATTTTTCCAACTCGATGGCGCTCTTCACTAACTGCGCTTTTAATACATTCGTAAGTATGTGCGCCATCAAGAATGCCAAATTGTTCTTCATCACGAGGAATGACCAGTGTCAGTTCATTTTTTTTGTTGTCAAACTCACAATGTTTTGCCGAAATTGTGATTCCACGATTCTTGAGATGAAACTTGCCATCGTTTGATTGTAAAGAAGCGACAATCCTTTTCGGCACTGCGCCACCGGTGATTTTTGGAGTTCGAGGATCGGGGTCTAACGGAATGTCGAATGGGAGGTCATTCACATTTACAAAAGCGTGAACAATTCGAATCTTTTCGTTATTGGGATCTTTCAGGGAACGAGTTCGTTCCGCCAAGGCAGGTATTCTGTATTTCATATGTTTGTTGCGAGAGGCATTAAAGCCTGCTGCATTTATTTCTGCATTATCAGCTAGAGCACTCCATGTGCTGCCAGTGACAAGTTGAAGAATAGGGGTTTTTGATTTCGGCGCAACTTTTTTCTTAAACAAAAAAGCAAAGCCGCTTTCGCAGCCCGGCTTGTGAACCTGCCTCGTTTCTATTTCTTCACTGCGTCCGGCCGCTCCTTCGAGGAACATCCCCAAAATGCAGGTAGGGTTACACCCCATAGCGGAGAACGGACGCATCGCTTAGCGTGTTTCAAGTATTAAAAACAAACAACTCAACAATCGAATTAAAACATAATGAAAACAACCCATACGCTCGCCTTCATGGCGACGGTAAGCACAATGTTAATCACCAGCGCGCCCCTGCGCGCCGCCGACATGGACAGCCGCATCGAATCGTCCGCTGCGAACTCCTATACTTTCAAAAACTACCTCAAGGACGATTCAATCAAGACTGATTCCAAGGACGGTGTCGTCACCCTGACCGGCACAGTTGCCAATGCGTCGCACAAATCCATGGCCGAAGATACCGTGGCAAGTTTGCCAGGCGTCAAGAGCGTGGACAATGAACTGCTGATCAATGGTGAACAACCGGCTGAACATTCCGACGCCTGGATCACCATGAAAGTAAAAACCGCGCTGCTATTCCATCGCAACGTGAGCGGCACCGGAACCACCGTGTATACGGATGGTGGCGTCGTCACCTTGCAAGGTGTGGCCAGTAGCATGGCCGAAAAAGAACTCACTACCGAATACGCCAAGGACATTGACAATGTTAAATCGGTCAATAACGAGATGACGATTGCTTCGACGCCGGCAGCGCCAGACGCAACCGTAGGCGATAAAATTGATGACGCCTCAATCACGGCTGAAGTCAAGTCGTCATTGATGTCGCATAGCGCGACCAGCGCCATACATACCGGAGTTACGACTACGGACGGTATTGTCACCTTGACCGGCATTGCGAAAAACGATGCTGAAAAGAGCCTCGTCACCAAGCTCACCGCCGACATCAACGGCGTGACCAGCGTGGTCAACAACATGACCATCGCCGTGCCCGTGGCCTTGAACTAAATAATTGACCTACATTGGCTGGCGCGAAAGCGCGCCAGCCAGCAAACAATAAAAAGAAATTTTATGTTATATACGATTGCGGTGATACTGCTCATTTTGTGGCTATTAGGGTTGGTGACCGGCACTACGATGGGTGGTTTCATTCATGTCCTCCTCGTGATTGCCATTGTGGTGGTTTTGCTCAGAATCATATCCGGTAGAAAACCGGTGCTTTGAGAAACTGTCGTCCAAAAAATCAAATTATAAATTCAATATGAACACAAAAAACATTGTTGCTCTCATTCTGGTTACTCTGGGCATTGTGGTGCTTGCCTATTCAGGCGTCAGCTTCACGACCCCGGGAAAACCCATCGTGTTCCTCGGGATGCACATTGCGACCACCGACAATCATTTTATCCCGCCAGTCGTTGGAGCGCTTGCGCTCGTTGGCGGAATCGTGTTGCTGCTCGTGAAACCCAAGAGTGTCTGACGAGTGGAGTCAAAGTGGACTTGAATCATTTGCACAGCCCGGACGAAATAAAATTTTGTTTGGGCCGTCATCGCCCGGCGAATACTTTTCCTCCGGTGTTCACCGGGCTTTCAATTTCTTTTCGAATCAGGGTAGGGTTTCACCCCATATACGAATCAATGAAATCGGTGGATGCTCGAGGATATTTCGGAAAGTTGCGCTGAATTCGGCATACCGACATGAAACAAAAACTAATCGGGTTGTCACAACAATATGTGACGGCGTTGCGAAAACACCTGAAGCAGGGACCAAGTGCGAGCTTGCAGCCGGCGTTGGGACTGGGACGCCGGGCGGTCGTCCTCGGACTGGAGACACTGGAACTGGCCCGGATTCACGAGCGGGCACTCATCACACTGAAACTGTCCCGCAGCAAAAATGGAAAGCTCAAGCGCGCGAAGATTTTTTTTACCGAGGCCATCACCCCGATTGTGGAGACGCACCGCGCCGCGCGGCAGACCAAAGTTCACTTGAGCCGGCTGCAGGAAACGCTGGGCCAGCGCACGGAGGAACTGGCCGCCACCAACCGCCAGTTGCAACGCGGCGTCATCCGGCGCAAGGTCATGGAAGATGCCGCCGAGAAAAACGGGCAGCACCACGACAAATGCCTGGAGGAATCGCTCCAGTTGCAGAAGCGTTTGCGGCAACTGACGCACCGGGTGCTGGCGGCGCAGGAGGATGACCGCAAGCACATCAGCCGCGAACTTCAGGATGAAATCGGCCAGACTCTGCTGGGGATCAATGTCCGGCTGCTCTCGTTGAAACAGCAGTCCCGGAGCAACACCAAGGGTCTTAAGAATGAAATCGCCAGCACGCAACGATTGGTGCTAAAGTCGGCCAGGTCCGTGCGGCGGGTCGCGCGTGAATTCGGCAGCTCATGAAACAACGCAAATTTTCCAGACGCTATCAGGCGGCGTTGCTGGCGTATCTCAAGCAACGTTCGAGCGCGCGCCTGCAACCGGCGCGCGGCATGGGCCAGCAGGCGCTCACCGCTGGCCTGCAGACGCTGGACATTGCCAAGCTCCATGAGCAAATCCTGGTCACGCTGGTGTTGCCGGGCCGTCCGCCCGGTAAACGCACCGCGCTCATCAAACAGGCGGGGATTTTCTTTACCGAGGCGATCACGCCGATCGAGAAAATTCATCGCGGTGCGCGGGAGGCCGCCATCCACCTGAACCAAATCGTCGAGATGTTGAGCCAGCGGACTGTGGAGCTGGCCGCCTCGAACCTGGACTTGGGAAATGAAATCGCCCAGCGCAAGGCGATGGAGGCCGCGCTCAAAAAAAGCGAGTTGCATTACAGCAGATTGCTGGCGCAGTCGGAACGCCTGCAGGAACAGTTGCGGCAATTGTCCCGCCAGATTCTTTTGACGCAGGAGGAGGAACGCCGCGAGATCAGCCGCGAGCTGCACGATGTCATCGCCCAGACTTTAGCCGGCATCAACGTCCGGCTGGCTACGTTGAAAAAGGACGCCGCAGTCAACACCAATGGTCTTGACCGCAACATCGCTCGCACGCAAAAGCTGGTGGAAAAGTCGGTCAACATTGTGCACCAGTTCGCGCGCGAATTGCGCCCGGCGGTGCTGGACGATCTTGGATTGATTCCAGCCTTGCATTCGTTTGTGAAAACCTTTTCCAAGCGGACGCGCATCCACGTTCACATGAAAATTTTTGCGGGTGTCGAACAGTTGGACACCAACAAAGACACCAACAAAGACACCAACAAAGACACCAACAATAAAAAGCGCACGGTGCTTTATCGCGTCGCCCAGGAATCGCTGAACAATGTCGGCCGCCACGCGAAAGCCAGCCGCGTGGAATTGAACATCCAGAAAATTCATCAAGTCGCCCGCATGGAAATCAAGGACGACGGCAAATCTTTTCAAGTCGAGCGCGTATTGCGCGCACGCGGAAACAAACAATTAGGACTGCTCGGCATGAGGGAACGAGTCGAAATGGTCGGCGGCACTTTTTGCGTCGAATCCGCACCCGGCCATGGCACCACCGTCCGCGTGGAGATTCCATTCGCCCACGTCCGGAAAGACGCGCTGAAAAAATCTAGTAAAAAAACCACACTGGAATGCCCATGAAACGAATCACTGTCCTATTGGCGGAAGATCACACGATTGTGCGAGAAGGATTTCGCAAGATGCTCGAACTCGAAGACGACATCGAAATCATCGCAGAAGCACAAGATGGTCGCCAGGCGATTGCGATGGCAAAAAAACTTCGTCCCGACGTGGTGCTGATGGACATTGCGATGCCTCTGCTCAATGGCTTGGAGGCCACCCGCCAGGTGCTCAAAGCAATCCCGGCCACCAAGGTACTCATTCTCTCGGCGCACAGCGACGACGCGTATGTCAAAAACGCAACCGAGTCCGGCGCGGTGGGATTTCTGCTCAAACAAACCTCCGCCCATGCAGTGTGCCGGGCGATTCGGGAAGTTTACAAGGGAAAAACATTTTTTAGCCCTTCGATTGCCAAACGTCTTCATGAACGCGATCGCAAATCGCCGAATCGGAGCGGATTACTGAAGCCGCGCAATGCCCATCTGAGTTCGCGGGAGGCGGAGGTGCTTCAATTGATTGCCGAAGGCAAAGCCAACAAGGAAACTGCCGCCGAACTGGGCATCGCCATCAAGACCGTCGAGAAGCATCGCGAGCATCTCATGGAGAAGCTCAACATCCATGACACGGCCGGACTCACCCGTTACGCCATCAGCGAGGGCATCATCGAGAGCAGTGTCCAGTTGACGATTGTTTAGCAACTCTCTGCGATTTTTGTTTCGCGCCAACATTTCTTGATCGGCGGCATTATTGGTTATGGAGGAAAACAGCCTCGCTTTCTGGATGACATTGGCCGGCACCGTTTGCTGGGGTATTTGCTTTTGGTGGATGCACCGGCTTTCAACAAAACAAAATGCCCTTTTGGATCAACTTCGTGATCAGGGCAAACGCATCGAAAAGTTATCCAAGGTTGAACATGATCTCATCAAGGAAGTCCATCCACAGGTTGGCGAGATCAAGGAAGGGATGGAAGAAATAATTGCGGTGGTGAAGGAAAATTCAGAAAGCCACCCTCCGGCACCCAAAAAAAGTGCATTAGTCCGCCATCCCGACCTGCTGAGACAAATTTGGATTCATAAGTGACTGGTAGGGTAACACCCCATAGCCTGCAAAATGTTCCAGCTTATACTTTAGTTTAATGATAGATAAAAAAACGTCGCAGGCCAGGGAACCGGTCGGCGCAGCGCCCCAACACAAACCGAATCCACGCCAACGCATTCTCGTGGTCGAGGACGATGATGAAATCCGCCGTCTCAACGCCGAAGTGTTAATGCACTCTGGCTACAAGGTGGATACCGCCGTAGATGGCGCTGTCGCCTGGGACGCTCTTCAACTTAACACTTATGACCTCCTGGTTACCGACCACAATATGCCGAAGCTGTCAGGCGTTGAATTGCTCAAGAAGCTACATGCCGACCGCATGGCACTGCCAGTCATCTTGGTGTCGGGAACGATACCGACGGAGAAATTGAAACGCCATCCGTGGCTGCAAATTCAGGCTACCCTGCTCAAGCCCTTTACCGCCGACGAGTTGTTAGGAACTGTGAGAAAGGTTCTGCGTGCGACCAACGGTGATCACGAGCAACTTGAGCCGCCGTCAAACTGGCAAGGCCAGCCGTTACCCAATGGTTAGCCGTAATAATGATTTCACTCTGCAGTTCAGTGTTTATTCAAAGAGAAAGGACGTTAGCCTGCCGTTCTTATCTCTTGTGGCAGGGCTGAATTCATCAACTCCGACATGGGGAGAACACCCCATAGTGTCCACGTAATTTTCATGTTTATACTTCAGACTATGAAAAGTAATTGCAGGAAGAAGTCGCTGACGTTCGGTGAATTCATCGCACGTGTCTATGATATCTGGGGCGAACACAAAGCCGGAGGAATTGTCCGTCTTGCCATCAAGACGCACTTGATTGAGTTTCGCGGACAACAACGCTTCGTGATTTTTTGAAGACCTCAAAAAAGATTTTCGTTTCAACTTCAGGAAGGCGGCCGGCTTGAATATCCAACCGGGCCGGAGAATTGGAAGTTCAGCGCTGGTGGTTCTGTCGTTTTATCTTTCGCTGTTCGCATACGCGCAAGGATCAGCCGTTGACTCCACAAATTCGCTGGGAGCGGAGAATGTTGTTCTCCCCAAATCCGTTCCCGACCCCATCGAACCGTTCAACCGGGTGATGTGGGACTTTAATGTGGGGCTGATGACCGACGTCATCAAGCCGACAAGCCGCGTTTATCGGTTCATTGTTGTGAAACCGGTTCGAACCGGAATCGGAAATTTTGGCAGGAACCTCACTTACCCGGGACGATTGATCAACAATCTGCTTCAGGGAAAGTGGAGCGGCGCGCGCGATGAAACCTACCGGTTTCTCTGCAATACCACCGTCGGCGTGGCCGGATTCTGGGACGTGGGAACCAAATGGAAGATTCCAAAATCGGACGCGGATTTTGGCCAGACTTTCGGCAAATGGGGCTGGAAGCCGCATTGTTTTTTCATGCTGCCGGTTTTTGGGCCGAGCAACGAACGCGACACCCTCGGCTTGGCCGCCGACACCGCCGCCAATCCGTTGCTCTATATCGCTCCCTACAAATTCGACGCGAACAATCCGCTGACCTATCTCGGCCCCTACACTTATTTCACCTACGCGGTCATGTATAACGATTTGTCCGACACCGTGGGTGAATATGTGCGCTTCAGCCAGGCTGAAATGGATCCGTATTCCGAGATTCAATATGCCTGGACATTCGCGCGGGCGAACCGCGTGGCGGATTTTCAGGTGAAGGGAAAACAGGACGAGGCTTCGCTGGAAACCCTCGAATCCGTTTTCTTCACCTATCAAAGACCCTGAATTTCCCGGGCCACGGCAAGACCCGGTCGGTTTTGATTCCGGCGACAGGCCGGAAATTAAAATTCACGTTTTGGTTGCAACCGGGAAAAGCGCCCGTGGTTTACATCGTTCCCGGTCTGGGCTCACATCGGCTGGCCGAAACTTCTCTGGCGCTGGCCGAGTTGGTTTATCAAAAACGGCTTCTCCGCCGTGAGTCGTCAGCAGCCCGTTCAACTCCGAGTTCATGGAAAACGCCTCGACCGCGGCCCTGCCGGCTTATCTGCCGGTGGACGGCCACGACTTGCACGTCGCGTTGACGGAAATTGACCGCCACTTGCACGAATTGTATCCGGACCGGTTGGGCGACAGGGCGTTGATGGGTTATTCCATGGGCGCATTCGATTCTTTGTACGTCGCGTCCACCGAACCGACGAATCAGTTGCCGTTGATTAAATTTGACCGTTATGTGGCCATCAACACCCCCGGTCCGATTGCTCCACGGGATTTCCAAGCTGGACGAATTTTACCACGCGCCCCTGAGCTGGCCGGCTGCGGACCGAACCGACAACATCGAAAACACTTTTCTCAAGGTGGCCGCCTTGAGCAAGCTCACCCTCACGCCGCAAACCTCCCTGCCCTTCAACGCCATCGAATCCAAATTTCTCATCGGCCTGACGTTTCGATTCATGCTGCGCGACATCATTTACAGCAGCCAGCGGCGGAACAATCAGGGAGTCCTGCAACATCCGATCCGGAATTTCCGGCGCGAGCCGGTGTATCAGGAAATTCTTCAATTATTCCTACCAGGATTATTTTGAGAAATTTGCGATCCCATATTATCAGGCCCACGGACTTGGACTGGACGCGGCGGAAACATTGAAAAAGGCCGGTGACTTGCGGACGTATGACGCCGGCCTGCGCGCCAACCCGGACATCCGCGTCATCTGCAATGAAAACGATTTTCTTCTGGCGGACGAAGATTTGGCCTGGCTCCGCGCCACGTTCTCGCCGGAACAATTGACCGTCTTCAATCGCGGCGGACACTTGGGAAATCTCTTCAATCCGACCGTGCAAAAAACAATTTTAGAAGCGCTGGCGAATCTGAATCCACCCCGGCAAAGTCCCGTCGTCCTCCCGCGAAATCCCGCAGCCTCCCCGCAAAGTCCCGGCTCGCTCCCATGAAATCCCGGATGTTTCCCGCGAAATCTTGCGCGTGGGTCATGCGGGAAAATTTCAGGCGTCAACGCGTATGGGGGAAACACCCCATAGCATCGTCAAGGTTTCCCTGTCTATGCTTGTAGCGTTTATGAAAAATTTCCGCCCATGAAATCTGAAGCTCGAGCATTCACCATCCGGGCAATTCCAATTGCCGTCGAGTGGCAGCGCGCCGTTCGAACCGGCAAAATTCCACTGACGGCCAAAGTCATCTGTACCGTTTTCCTCGCCGTCCTCGTTCCGGTCTATTTGCACACCTACGGGCCGACCAATTTTTTATGGTTTTGCGATGCCGCGCTCATTCTCACGGTGGCGGGGATATGGCTGGAAAGTTCCCTGCTCATCAGCATGTGCGCCGTGGGCATACTGCTTCCGCAATGCCTCTGGCTCGCGGATTTTGGCAGCAATCTTCTGGGTTTTCCCTTTCTGAACCTGACGGGTTATATGTTCGATCCGCATCTTCCCCTTTTCACGCGCGGGCTTTCACTGTTTCATGGCTGGCTGCCTTTCCTGCTCGTCTGGCTGCTATTCCGTCTTGACTACGATAAACGCGCATTGACTGCGTGGACGGTCGTGGCGGCAGGGTTGGTACTGGTCAGTTACGTTTTTACTCTGCCCGCCGGAGCGCATCCGGCCAACCCCAACGTCCCCGTCAATATTAATTATGTTTACGGATTTAACGACCAGCAGCCGCAACACTGGGTCAACCAAAACCTTTATGTTGCCCTGTTGTTTGGCATGTTGTGGCTTGTCGCATTTCTCCCCACCCACTTGGTTTTGCGGAAAATTTTTGCCGTGAGAAAGCCGGAGTCGGCACTGAAACTTCCCATTCGATTTATGTAATCATCCCAGTCTGCCAGTCAGGACTGGATTCAAAAATGTTTGGTAGGGTAACACCCCATGGCGTCCGCACGCCTTCCCTGCGCATTATCGTGATGTAAAATAAAAACATTCTCCAAAAATTAAAAGTCAACCATTCCGATGGATCAAAATATGAAACACAATCACAATCATGACAACGCCCGCAGCGCCGCCCAGCAACTGGTGCCTATTCGCTTTGAATTCACGCATCCGACGGCCACGACCGTTTGCGTCGCGGGAAGTTTTAATCATTGGCAGCCCGAAGCCAAGACGCTGCATTCCTCCGGTGTCGGCCACTGGTGGAAGGAAACGGCTCTCGCACCCGGCACCTATGAGTATTGCCTTGTGGTGGACGGCAAATGGATGCCCGATCCGCGCGCCAAAGAATCCGTGCCCAACCCGTTTGGCGGAAGAAACTCGATATTGAAAGTGGCCAGCTCGCCAGCAGCC
This sequence comes from uncultured Verrucomicrobiae bacterium, assembly GCA_963719075.1. GTDB lineage: Bacteria > Verrucomicrobiota > Verrucomicrobiia > Limisphaerales > UBA11358 > UBA11358. The sequence continues at coordinate 99,605 of CAVRAN010000005.1, forward strand.
GCGCATCTCGCCGACGCAGAAAATTTACCGTTGAAAAAACAAACAAATGGAAACGACAGAAAAATATGAACAAACATACACAAGCTCACAGTAATGATATTGGCTCACTTGCCGAAGACGCGCGTGCGTTGATGGCTGCCACCGTTGACGTGGCCGGAGAAAAAGTCGGGGACGCCCGCAAGCGTCTCGCCGCTGCGTTGGAACGCGGCAAGGAAATCGCCAGCAATGTCCGTGACAAAGCAGTCGCCGGTGCTAAAGCGGCGGACGAAGCCGTGCATGAACATCCGTATAAAGCCATCGCCATCGGCGTCGGCCTGGGGGCGATTTTTGGCTATCTCCTCGCGCGCCGTTGCTCCCGCGACTGATTTTGTTATGGAAGAACCCACCGTCAGCGTCGGGCAACTGGGCGTAAGCTCGAAACATTTTGCGCGGCGGCTGGTGACCATAGGAGAAAACCGACTCGAACTGCTGGCGGTGGAAGTGCAGGAGGAACGCGAACGCCATCTGCACGCCATCCTGCTGGCGTTCAGTGTGGCGGTGCTCGCTCTGCTCGCCGGCCTGACGCTTACGGCGGCCATCGTGATTTGGCTGTGGGCTTGGTCACACGTAGCTGTCCTCCTGATATTAACGGCTCTTTACGGAGCCGCCGGGATTTGTCTTTATCGGCGACTCACCGGACTGCTGCGTAATTGGCAGATGCTTTCTGCCACGTTTGATCAACTTCGAAAGGATCGCGCCTGTCTGGAAAAATTTCTCGCATGAACCCGCTCGACTCGCGAAAAAAACTTTTGATCGCAGAAAGCGAACTCAACCGTGCGCAGTTGGTTCAGGAATTACAAACTATGGCTGACGAAGTTCACTCACTAGCAAACCGGGCCAGAACCATAAGTTCGCTCGCATCAGCTGCTGCATCGCTGGTTACCGGCCTTGCGTCCTTCCGGCGCAAAAAGTCTGTGCCCGCCACAGAAAAACCTTCATGGCTGCAAACCATTGTCAAAGGCGCGGGACTCGTTTCCACAATCTGGCAGGCGTTCCGTCCGCAGAATTGCGAGCAAAAAGAAAAAATGGAAGGCCGCGAAACTGACAGGTGAATCCGCCCGCGCTGCCCGAAAACATTTAATGCAGCAACCATTTGAACGATCCGACGCGCGTTTTCCGCCGCCTGCGCGAACCGTTGCTGTGCCCCAATGAAGCGGCAAAGGTTAAGTGCCGAATGTGGTTTATTCCTGCGGCAGCCTACTGCACGGAAGCGAACTCATCCTCCCTACGGGATGAGCGACTCGGTCACGAATTTCGCCACCGTTTCTCTGGATGAACTGCTGGCCGCGATGGCTTGAATAGCATTGATTCAAGCCCCAGATTAAATGCAGAATATCAGTCAAAAATTATGAAAGCAACGATCAAACCACTGACTAATCGCCCTGCTTGGAAGTCCCTCGCCGCCCACCACAAGACAATCAAAAAATTGCATCTGCGTAAATTATTTGCCGATGACCCGAAACGTGGCGTGCGCATGACGGTTGAGGCGACCGGCCTTCACTTGGATTATTCCAAGAATCGCATCACGGACAAAACGCTGAAACTGTTATTACAACTGGCGGATGAATCCGGCTTGCGTGCGAAGATCGACGCGATGTTCAGGGGCGAGAAAATCAACGTCACGGAAAATCGCGCCGTCCTGCATATCGCGCTGCGCGCGCCCAAAGGCGCAAACATTTTATTGGACGGAAAAAACGTCGTGCCGGAAGTCCACGCGGTGCTCGATAAAATGTCGGCTTTTTCCAACCGCGTCCGCAGCGGCGAATGGAAAGGTTTCACCGGCAAACGAATCAAGAATATCGTAAACGTCGGCATCGGCGGTTCTGATCTTGGGCCGGTGATGGCTTACGAAGCGCTGAAACATTACAGCGACCGCAATTTCAATTTCCGTTTCGTCTCGAACGTGGACGGCATTGATTTCGCGGAAGCGACGCACGATCTCGATCCGGCGGAAACGCTGTTCATCATTTCGTCCAAAACATTCACGACGCTCGAAACGATGACCAACGCGCAAAGCGCGCGTGACTGGCTGCTGGCGGGACTCGGCGGTGATGTCAAAGCCGTGGCGAAACATTTCGTGGCTGTCTCGACGAACGTCGAAAAAGTTTCCGCATTCGGCATTGATACGGCGAATATGTTCGGCTTCTGGGACTGGGTCGGCGGACGTTATTCGATGGATTCGGCGATCGGCCTTTCGACGATGCTCGCCGTTGGTCCCGATAACTTCCACGCATTGCTCGCCGGCTTTCACGAAATGGACGAGCATTTCCGCACCACGCCGTTTGAAAAAAATCTGCCGGTGCTGCTCGCGCTGCTGACGGTTTGGAACACGGATTTTTTTGGCGCGGAAACCGTCGCGGTTTTGCCTTATGAAAATTATCTGAAACGCTTTCCCGCGTATCTGCAGCAATTGACGATGGAGAGCAACGGCAAGCACGTCACACTCGACGGCAAACACGTTAACTATCAGACCAGCCCGGTTTATTGGGGCGAACCCGGCACTAACGGCCAGCATTCATTTTACCAATTGATCCATCAAGGCACGCGATTGATTCCGTGTGATTTCATCGCGTTCGCGCACGCGCTGACGCCGTTGGGGCGGCATCACGACATTCTCATGGCGAATGTTTTTGCCCAGGCCGAAGCGCTGGCGTTCGGCAAAACCGCCGCCGAAGTGAAGGCGGAAAAAGTTCCCGCCGCGCTCGTGCCGCACAAAGTTTTCGAGGGCAACCGGCCGTCGAACACAATTCTCGCGGCAAAACTAACGCCGGAAATGCTCGGCAAACTGGTCGCGCTCTACGAGCACAGCGTGTTCACGCAAGGTGCGATCTGGAACATTGATTCGTTCGATCAATGGGGCGTTGAACTCGGAAAAGTTTTGGCGCAACGCATCGTTCCTGAACTGGAAAACCAAACCGCACCGAAACTGAAACACGACAGCTCGACAAATAATCTAATCCGCCGTTATCGCAAATTGAAGAGCGCAAAATGAAAACTCCGGTCGGCAGCGGGAATTAAAATCCATCTACAGACGGCCTTGAAGGCAAAGAACCATGACTAACAATTAATTGATAGGCAGAACATGTTACCGCGCATTTACCTTATTCGACACGGCGAAACCGAGTGGTCGCTCTCTGGCCAGCATACCAGTTGCACGGACATTCAGTTGACAGAACGAGGCGAGCAGGATGCACGCAGACTGGGAGAGCGGTTGCGCGGCCTCAATTTCAGCCGGGTGTTCACCAGCCCACGTCAACGTGCACGCCGAACGTGTGAACTGGCCGGGCTGGGTTCGGTGGCCGAAATCGAACCAGCCCTGGCCGAGTGGGAGTATGGCGATTACGAAGGTCAACGCTCCGCAGAAATTCGCAAGGTGCGACCAGACTGGAATCTCTTTCGGGACGGCTGTCCGAATGGCGAAATGCCCGCGCAAATTTCCGGTCGCGTTGACCACTTGATTGCCCGTCTCCGCGTGCTGGAAGGAAATGTCGCGCTTTTTTCGCATGGCCACCTTGGGCGCGTGCTGGCAGCGCGTTGGATTGGATTGCCGGTGAACGAGGCGCAACATTTCCTGCTGGACACCGCGTCGCTAAGCATTCTCGGTTACGAACACAACCGCGTCGAGTCGCCGGTCATCGCGCTGTGGAACGCGAGTTGAAATTTTTGCAAAAGTTTCCGGGTAGGGTAATACCCCATACCGCCGCAAGGTATTCTACGGCATTATGGCGGTGATAAACGGACTCTGTTTCAGGATCAAGAGCCAGCCGTTACGATCAATTATGAATTGGATTCCGTTAAATCTCACCGTCCGCGTCGGTTGCAAACTCGCCTACGAAACAACCGTGCAGACGCCAGTGCTGTTCGTGCTCAAACCACGTCTTGAAGGCCGGGTGTTGGTGATGCAGGAAAAACTTTCGTTCGGTATCGGTCTGCCGTCGTATGAGTTTCAGGATTCACACGGCAACATCACCTATCGCTCGATGTTCATGCCGGGTCGCAACGAAATCCGTCACGACGCGCTCGTTGCGGTTTCTTCGTTGCCCGATAGCCGGGAAGTATTGGGTCAAATTCTGCCGGTGGGACAACTGCCTTTTGAATTGTTGCGCTACACGTTGCCGAGCCGTTATTGCGATTCGGACAAGCTGATGAATTTTGCGTGGAACCAATTCGGCCAGATCACCCACGGTCTGCCGCGGGTGCAAGCCATCTGTGACTGGGTTCACAACAACATCGAATACCGCTTCGGTTCCGGCAGGCCTGACCTTTCCGCCTCGGAAGTCATCGCCCGCCGTCACGGCGTCTGCCGCGATTTCGCGCACGCCGCCATTGCGCTGTGTCGCGCCTTCAATTTGCCCGCCCGCTACGTCACCGGACATTTGCCGGACATCGGCTACGTTGATCCGGGCACGCCGATGGATTTTCACGCTTATTTTGAAGTCTATCTCGGTCAGGAATGGCTCACCTTTGATCCCCGCTACAATGTTCCGCGTATCGGTCGCGTTAAAGTCGCGCACGGTGCGGACGCGGTGGATGGAGCGTTTGCAACAATTTACGGCGAGGCCAATCTGACCTATTTTGAAGTCTGGGCTTATCAAGTGAATCCCCAGCAAGTCTCGGTGGGTGATCCCATTGATTTATCTAAACGGCTGGACGGCAATCAGACCGTGCGGTTTAATTAGTAACTGGAAGCATGATTTACAAGTGGGCGAATTTAAGAGATTGCATTCACGTCTCTATTTTCGGAAACAAATCCAACGGCGTTTAAACCAAGACAGCCTTGTTCGCTTTTAGATATTTCTCAATGGTTTTTATGCCATTGCATGAATTGGCGATGCGCAGGGCATTGGGCTTGCCCAATTTGTAATGCACCAGAAATTTGCCGACCATTCCCACCTGAAGATTTGCTTCCGCCATGCGCCAGACTTGACCGGCTTCCAGTGGTTGCAAGCGGGTGCGGCGGGCTGCTTTAATTTTTATCATGGCTGATCCTGCCCTTTAACTTTCGATTAAACCAGTTAAATCGCCATATGATTTGGGAGAAAAATTCACCCGGCCGGCGGATTTTTTTCTAGACGAAGGCAAAGAAACAAAGGACACAAAGGTGTGAATCATATTCTCTTTAAGGATTTGCGCCCTTTGCACGAAATCATCCCTGAACCAGCACGGCTTTGTTTTTTTTCAGATACTTTTCAATGGTCGCCTTGCCGCTGACCAAATTGGGCACTCTGACGGCGTTGGGCTTGGCCAGTTTGTAATGCACCAGCAATTTGCCAACGAGTTCCACCCGGAGATTCATTTCCGCCATGCGCCAGACCTGGCCGGTTTCAAGTGATTGCATACGTGTTTGGCGCGCCAGCTTGTTCTTCTTCATAACGCAGTCTGCGCCAAAACGCTCAATTAAACCAGTCAAATCGCCATGTGAATGCGGAAAACAAAATTTATCAAATAACCGACGATGATTTTTGGCAGTGCCGTAATTTGAAATGGCAATCTTCTAATTAGTAAGGGAAACACCCCATCGCGTCTGCCAGTCATTTCGGCTTATGGTAGTGCCATGAAAGAAAATAACATTTCGCCAGTGGCAAAGCCAACGACCAGTCCCCATCGTATTCTCGTGGCGGAAGATGATCACGACGTTCGCCGTCTTAATACCGAAGTATTGATTGACTCAGGCTATCATGTGGACGCCGCCCAAGATGGTGCCATCGCTTGGGATATTCTTCAGATTAAAAGCTACGATCTTCTCATCACCGACTATGATATGCCGAAACTGTCAGGCCTTGAATTGGTCAAGAAGGCGCGGGCCGCGCGTATGGCGTTGCCGGTCATCTTGGTGTCAGGCAAGATGCCAATGGAGGTGTTGAGAGAGCACTCGTGGCTGCAAATCAACGCAACGCTGCCCAAGCCCTATGGCATCATGGAATTGTTGGACACCGTGAAAGAAGTTCTGGGAGCAACTGGCGGCAAACCTGATTTCAAATTAAGCATTCTCTGATTTTCTTGTCCTTTGCCTTCACTGTATTGGTGTGATAAACATAAGGCATGTATAACGCCAAAGCTTATTCCGCCCAGACCCAAACCGCGCCACTGGCGCCGTTCACCTTTCAGCGCCGTGATCCCGGTGTACACGATGTGCAACTCCAGATTCTTTACTGCGGTGTTTGCCACACGGATGTTCATATCGCCCGCAATGAATGGAACGGCACAACTTATCCGTGCGTGCCCGGTCATGAAATCATCGGACGTGTCGTGAAAACCGGCAAGCAAGTCAAGAAGTTCAAAGAAGGCGAGATCGCCGCTGTCGGGTGCATGGTGGATTCCTGCCGCACCTGCCAAAATTGCAAAGACAATCTTGAACAATTCTGCGAGAAAGGCGCGACATTCACCTATAATGCGCCGGATAAACACACTGGTGGCACGACCTACGGTGGTTATTCCGACAGCGTTGTCGTGGATGAAGCGTTCGTGCTGCATGTGCCGAAAAATTTGGATTTGGCCGCCGCTGCACCGCTTCTTTGCGCCGGTATCACCACCTATTCACCCTTGCGCCATTGGAAGGTGGGCAAAGGCCAGAAAGTCGGCGTCGTCGGACTCGGCGGACTTGGTCACATGGGCGTAAAACTGGCGAAAGCCTTCGGTGCGCACGTCGTGGTCTTCACCACTTCACCGGGCAAAGTGCAGGACGCCCTCCGGCTTGGCGCGCATGAAGTGGTTAATTCCAAAAACGAAGACGAGATGAAGAAACATCTCAACAGCTTTCATTTCATTCTCGACACCGTGGCCGCGCAACATGACATCAATGCCTATCTTGTTTTGTTAAAACGCGACGGCACGCTCACGCAGGTAGGCGTTCCCGCCGAGCCGCTTTCCGTTCAAGTTGGCAGCCTTATCTTTGGCCGGCGAAATTTCAGCGGCTCATTGATTGGCGGAATCAAAGAAACGCAGGAGATGCTGGACTTCTGTGGCGAGTACAATATTACCTGCGACATCGAACTCATTCCCATCCAGAAAATCAATGAAGCCTACGAACGCCTTGTCAAGAACGACGTGAAATACCGCTTCGTCATTGACATGGCAACCTTGAAGTGAAATGCACCGTGCTTAGATTCCGATCAACGCCGCGCCGATGACACCTGCGGAATCGCCGAGTTGATGTTTGACAATTGGCGTCTCAAGCTGGTCGTTGAAAACAGATTTGGCAACTTCAGCCACCCCTGCGGTGTACAGCGCTTCGAACTTCGACACGCCGCCGCCCAGCACAACAATGTCGGGATCAAGCACATCAATGACATTGGCCAGCGCGCGCCCGAATGATGATAGAAAAATCCCCGGTGTCGGTGCGGGCTGGGCGGTTTCATTTCATTCATGCAAAGCAATTTGCCGATGAGTTTTGTTTTGGCAAGCGCGCCATTCGCGGCTTAACTAACGCCATGCAAAATGTGCTCGATTATCTGAAACGCAACCAAACCCGCTTCGTCGCCGAGTTGTGCGAATTTCTTCGTTTCCCCAGCGTTTCCGCGCAGCCGCAACACAAACGCGATTTGCAAGCCTGCGCCGGGTGGCTCGTGAGCCATTGCAAAAAAATCGGACTCGAAGCGCAGGTTTACCCGACCGACGGACATCCCATCGTCGTTGCCAAAACGCCGCGCGTAAAAAATTCCCGGAAGCCGCACTTCATGGTTTACGGGCATTACGATGTGCAGCCGCCGGAACCGCTTGATTTGTGGAAGACGCCGCCATTCGAGCCGCGCCTCGAAGGTCGTTCACTCTTCGCGCGCGGCAGCACCGACAACAAGGGGCAGCACTTTGTACACTTGAAAGCAGTGGAAGCCTATCTCAAAACCGGAACTCCCCTGCCCTGCGATTTGACTTTTGTCATTGAAGGCGAAGAAGAAGTCGGCAGCGCGAACCTCGCCAAATTTCTCAAGTCGCATCGCACGGAGTTGAAATGCGACACCGTCGTCGTTTCCGATACCGGAATGCCCGACGCGGATCATCCCGCGCTCACTTATTCGTTGCGCGGTGTCATTGCCTTTGAAATCACGCTGCGCGGACCCTCGCGCGATTTGCATTCCGGCACTTTTGGCGGCGCGGTGGACAATCCCGCGATGGCTTTGAGCCAGTTGCTCGCCGGACTCCGCGATAAAAACGGCCGCATCGCCATTCCCGGTTTTTACGACGAGGTCAAACCGCTGACCGCCTACGAGCGGAAGGAATTTGCCCGCCTGCCGACCAACGACGCCGAACTCCAAAAACTGATCGGCGTGAAAAAACTTTTCGGTGAACGCGGCTTTACGCCCATCGAACAGCGCAGCGCGCGACCAACTTTTGAAATCAACGGCCTCACCAGCGGCTATCAGGGCGAAGGCGGCAAAACCATCGTGCCCGCGTGGGCGCGCGCAAAAATCACCTGCCGCCTCGTGCCGAATCAAAATCCGGCGCACATCCGCAAACAGGTTTTGCGACACCTTCGAAAGATTTGTCCGCCGACGGTGCGGATGGAAATCGAAGCTGGCCACGGCGCGGAGGCGTATCTGGTTTCGCCCGTGAGCGCGCAGGCGCAGGCGGCGTTGCGCGCGCTGCGAGGCGCGTTCAAGCGCGAACCGGTTTTGTTGCGCGAAGGCGGCTCGATCCCGATTGTGAACGACTTCAAAAAAGTTCTCGGCGCGGATTCATTGTTGCTCGGACTCGGCCTGCCCGATGGCAACGCCCATTCGCCCAATGAAAAATTCAATCTTGATTGTTTCGCGAAGGGACAGGCGATGAGCGTGTTGCTGTGGCAGGAATTGAGCCGGGCTTGACCGCCAAAAAATGCCGGACAGCAGGGATGTCAGGATTTGGGTTAAAACATCACCTGCCGCCGGTTGCCGCGGCAAATTCTCCCTCACCCGTCCTTGCGGACACCCTTTCCCAATCGGATTGGGAGAGCGATGGGGTGAGGTGATAAACTAAGTCGCCATGATCGGGCGCGGTGCGCTCCATTCGCTGTAACCGGTGCTGCCGCCGATGGCCCGTAAGCGTCACGCCAAGCACCTTTATTCCGTGAAGTCATAAGTGTCATAGCATAATGCTATGACGAATACGACACAGGCCGATGAAGTGGTGATAAAAGCCGATGTGCTGGGACGTATGCGAACGTCCCGTAAACGGCGGGAGCAACTGCTCGACGAGTTTGAACGCCGTGGGTTGACCGGCCAGAAGTTTGCGGTGGTGGGAGAGGCGCAAGGCAGTGGTGATAAAAATCCGTTGCCGCTGGTGTTGGAGCTGCCCGGCGGGGCGAAGGTGCAAATCACCGATGCCAAGCAAGCGGCTTTGGCGGCGGTGTTGCTGCGGGCATTGGAAAAACCATGTATGTTTTTCCGGCAGCCTGAAAGTGTTCGTGGCGGTGGAGGCGTGCGACATGCGCAAAGGGTTCAACGGTCTGCACGCCTTGGTGACCGAACGGCTGGGTGAGGAGCCACGAACCGGCGCGCTGTTTGTGTTCAGCAACGGCGGCACACGCGGATCAAGATTTTGTGCTGGGACGGCACGGGATTATGGGTGCTGACCAAGCGGCTGGAGCAAGGCACTTTTTCCTGGCCAAGGAATGTCGAGCCAGGAACGACCAAGTTGAAGCTGACACCCCAAGCGCTGGCGATGCTGACCGACGGCGTGGATTTGCGCGGAGGCAAATTGCGTCCGTGGTATGAGCGCGAGGCCTGAAAAAAAGTTTCAAAAAGTTTGAACCTTCGTCGGCTGGGACACGTCAGAGTTGGCGACGATGAACCTCGCGCCGCTTCACGCTGAACTTTCCGCCGCGCGTGAACTCGCCGCCTCATTGCAAAGCGCTTTGGCAAATGGATTTAACTGCGGTGGAGCTTCAACGCGCTCTTTGCCGCTCAACAATCCTTCAACCGTGAGAATTTGGATTTTGGGATAATCCTTGTCATGCCAGAGTTTTGATTCGTAACGTCCCGCGTCCGCCGCTTCTTCACGCATCGGCTTCGTGGGTTTTTCCAGCGTGATTAAAATTCCGGCGGCAAATTTCTGATTGTTCACGTCGCCGAGCAAGGTGGAAATGTCATTCCGCTGCACGCCACCGCCTTTGACTTGCACGAGGATTTTCTCGCGCTTCTCTTTGCTCTCGTAAAAATACAGCATCCCGTCCACGCCGCGATCGGCGCCTTTGCCGTCGGTGCGCGGCATTGCATCGATCTGTGAAAGCGCCCAATGCTCAAAATCATTCCTGTGCGTTTCTCTATCCAATTTGGCCAATCGTTTTGCGCCCTCGAAATCTGTCGGCTGGCCTTTTTCGTCAATTTGAATGTCCTTGCCAAAAGCATCTTTAAGTCGGCGCTTGATGAGATTGATGGCGATATAAGTGACATCAATGCCAATCCATTGACGGCCTAGTTTTTGCGCTGCATGAACAGTCGTGCCGCAACCGCAAAACGGATCAAGCACGATGTCGCCCTTGTTGGAGCTGGCCGAAAGAATGCGTTCTAACAAAGCTTGCGGCTTTTGCGTTGCATATCGGCGCGGGTGTGGTGCAGAGCGGGGTCGATGCAGGCGCGCATTGCAGCGAGCTTGTCAGCAGCATTGAGGAATGCGGCAAGCTGAGGCAAAATCTTATCCGGGCTATGCACGAGGGTGTGATAGTTGATGCTCAAAGCGTGTGCGCCTAGTGTGGCGCACCAGCTTTTGGCATGGCGCTCTTGTTGCTGATAAGCTTTGCCGATGTCGGGCGTTGTTTCGCCGCTGGCCGTAGCTTTCCCGAGCAGCTGCAACATAGTGCCCTGGCTCTGGAGGATTTCCTCCATATCGCGTTCCATGAAAATAATCCGGTAATGAAGTGGCTCGGGTTCAGTGTCCTTTTTACGGAGCTTGGGTGGCAGGGCGGCGAGGAGGGGGGCCACAATTTTGATGGCGGTGCCACGGGCTTCTTTTAGCCAAGACCGATCCGGGTTGGAGAGCAGGGAGGCGACTCGTTCGTGCTCATAATAACCTTTGCGGTTCGACTCGTCAGCCTTGCGTTTGTGGTCGGTAAAGGGCGGGATGCCAGCCGCTTCAAGGATCTGCATCATGAGTGAGGTGCCGGAGCGGGGTAGACCGGAGACGACGGTAATGATGCGGTTTACTGGAACGTTGGCCAGAATTTCGGGATGGGGTTGAAGTTCCGGCATCGGGCGGACCTCCCGGCCATGAGCTGGAGTGGTGGCAGCGGCGCGGGCTTCGGCAGTTTTTTGCTGGCGGAGTTGTATGAGCCTGCGGCGGGTGTCATGCACTTTGAATTGGTAGAGGGCAGACTCGGCCACGTCTTTTTTGTGCCAACGCGCAATCTCTCCCAGCAGACGGAAGGCGGCGGAGGACAGCGGTGCTTGCCAGACACAAATCAGGCACGCGTGCTCAGCCTCCTCCCAGTGGCCGAGGCGATACTGCGCGAGTCCGTGGATGTAGTGGGCTCGGGGCTGAAAGAAGAGCAGGCCAATAGATTCCCTTGAATACCGGATGGCGGCTTCAAAATCTTTTGTCGCCAAAGCGGTGCGAGCCAGACCGAGCAATGGGCCTGGACTTTCCGGGTCAATCTTCAACGCTTCCTCGAAAGCTGTTTTCGAATCCGCCCAGCGTTTGAGACGCTGGCAGATTTCACCGCGCAACACCAGCGCGTTGCGGCGGGCGCCGAAGTCGCTGTCGAGTTGTTCGAGCTTGGCCAGGGCGTCCGCATATTGTTTCTCAGCAAAGTCGGCGCAGGCTTCGAGATAGCGGAGGGAGAAGAGGTTAGGCCGGGCCTTGCCAATCAGCTCCCGCCGTTCCCGGCCAAATTTCTGTTTCTCCGGCTCGGTCATTTTCTCCACCCGTTCCTGCTCCGCATTCTGCACTTCCTGGTCGTCGAGCTTGAGGGCTTTCAATGTCTCGCCAGCCGTGTTCGCTTCTTCGATTCTGCGCCCGATCAAGGTCGTGACGAGCAGGCGCAGGTCCGAGGCGCGGCCAAGGGCCTGGTAACAGATGGCCAGCTTAAAGCCGAACCGGTGTTCCATCGGCCAGGTCGCGTAAAGGCGCTCCAGAATGTCAACGGCTTGGTTGTAAACGCCGCCATCCATGCAAGCCTGGGCGAGGTTGTAGTCCAGCTCGCGCACCGTTTCCTCCAATGCCTTCGCCTTGTCAGTATTGGGTTCGGCGATGTAACCCAGGGCCACGAGCTGCTGAAGGGCGGCTTTCGAGTCGGCGGGTGAGATTTGCTTGTCGGGCGGGTGCATGCCGTGGACGCCCTCCACCGCATCCCAGCTCGGGATGCGCTGGATGTCTGCCGGGTTGCCCTCATAGATGTCGAGCAACACTTTGCCGTCCATGTCCTCGCCCACCGGCAGCCCGAAGAGATGGAGCAGCGTCGGGCAAACATCCAGCAGGTTGGCTCCGTAAATGCGCTCGTCTTTCCGGAGGCCCTGTCCTTTCGCCACAAAGATGCCGAACTGGCGGTGTTCGACAGCCGGACCGGTCGGCTCTCTTGGAATGTTGGAAGGACGCAGGTAGTCGGGATGAAAGCCGTGGTCGGACATGAGGATGACAGTAGTTTCCTCTCCCGCTAGCCTGAGCAGCGCTCCGAGCATCATGTCGTGATAGCGGTAGCCGCCTTCGAGACAGTAGTTGAAGACCCGAAAATCCCAGTCATCAATTTGTTTCTGCTGGGGCGGATGATAGCGCATGAAGGCGTGGCCGAAGTGGTCAATGGCATCGTAGTAAACCGCCATAAAATCCCACGGCTCTTTCTGAATCAGATCGGTGGCGGCGGAGTGGATTGAGGTGCAGTCCGCAATGATCTTGAGCAGCGACTGCATGCGGGGGTCTTTCTGTGCTTTATCGAGGTCCTCCCGGCTCAGACCTTTGAGACCGGGCAGGAAAGGGCGCAACTCCACCTCAGTCAGTTCTGCGGGATGGAAACGGAGTTCGGCGAGGGATTTCTCCAACCTGGCTGGATGGATGGTGCCGGGCTTGAGCGGCCACTGTTGCGGGTTGATGTCATGAGCGGTCTGGTAATCATTGGAGACCATCACGCCTTTGGAAAGTTCTTCAACAGGATTGGAAGGCCACCAACCAATGGTGATCGTGTTCAGGCCGCTTTGATTGAGGATGTTCCAGATCGCCTTGGTTTTGCGGGAAAGGTTGGTCACGGGCCTGATACCGCCGCTGACCGGGTCCGGCTCGGAAAATCCGTGGATGCCATGTTTGTAAGGACGCTTCCCAGTGGCGATGGAAGTCCAGAGCATGGGGCTGAGGGCGGGCTGGAGCGTGGCCAGGTTGCCGCAGATGCCTTGTTTAATGAGCCTAGCCAGATTCGGCATTTTGCCCGCATCCACCAGCGGCATGATGACCTTCCAATCCGCGGCGTCCCAGCCAATCAACAAGACTCTGCGGGGTGTAGGTTTGGGCGGCATGTCTGAATCGTTAGAACCCAGTATGCCACAATATCCAGAAACGGGCAATCTGGACTGGCGGTAATAACTTTGCCACCGATCCTGGGGTTGATTTTAGGGCTCCATTTACCCGGCCATCGCTTTGTGTTCCGCACGGATGTCCGCGGTTAACCCAGCTTTATGAGCAAGATGCGGAAAGTGCCCGCATTGGTGATTACGTGCAACGGTGGCTGGCGTGGACCTCCGCGGGATTATCCCAATACCAACTGACTACACTGGTCAGAACGGCGAGGTGCGGCCATCCTACGCGGCCAACCGACGCCGACGAAGGGCCAGGACTCCACCAGCGCCGAGGGCTAACAGGGCCAGTGTGGATGGTTCCGGGACTGGGTCGTAGGTGTAACTATCAAGTTGAATATAACTTCCGTAATCTCTGAATTCCCCGAATAATGCGTATTCATAGATTCCCACAGATACTTCGAGCTGTCCGGGAGTTGTGGTGCCGTTGTTGATCGCTGGGTCGGAGAAAGTTATTGGGATGGATGAAGTGTTTTCTACAGGACCCCGGGCCGATATATCGATGCCAGGTCCAATTTGTGCTAGATAGACATTGGAGTTGCCAAAACGAGTGTGTTGAGCACGCAGTATATATCCATTTATTAAACAATGGACACCCTCATCTGTGAAATTATTATTTATGACTTGATCATCGGATCCTACGTTTGAGATGGTGATATCAGGGGTGTTATCGCCTGTCAGGTCGGCATTCAAATGATTTCCCGATCCTAAAATGAAGTAATTATTCGATAGTGGCACGATGATGCCCTGGGCGTGAGCGGCCGGGACGGATGCCAAGGATACGGCGGCCGCGCCCGCCCACCACTGCCAGCGAGGATCTGCGGATGATTTTTTTGTTGACCGTGGCAATGGATTTGCCATGTTCTTTTTGTTACCTTAGTGTTCGGGCGTGACGCCTGTGTTAATAAGCTCGATAACGTACTCAAGGCCTGTTCATACTTTACTTGCTCCACCGGCCTAGCCTGACGAGCCTACCGAGTGTCCCGACTTATGTCAACGACATTTTTGCTAATCTGAGCGTAGGCTGGCTGGCCAGCTAATGCTGTTTTGATCGTTACGCCAGTCAATCGTTCAAAGAGGTTCAACCGTTCGTGAACCTTCTCGTAACCTTCGAGCAAGAGTTTCATCACAGGCCACTGGATGTTCACTCGAAGACATCTGCTTTTCAAAAGATTAAGGAGGTGTTGTTCGAGGAGCGCACAGAAAAGCAGAACGCACAATTCGTTGGAGCGATCGCTTTGGTAACATTCAAAAATCATTTCAAGAAGCCGATGCTCGCTTGAGAAAAGAATTCTCCGGCACTCAACTATTTGTCCACACTTCTGGCATGGATGGTTTGCCTTGGTTTCCATTTTGGAATCAACGTGCCCGCATTCCGGGTACATCGTGCGTGACATGCAGGCTATGGCCAGCGAATGCACAGTCCCATCAGCTTCTCGTTCATCTAGGATTTCAACTGCAGTGCTCATAACTCATAAAGATTGCCACTTTTAGGATAGATTCGCAGAATCCGCCTATTTCCGAAGCGAGTCGAGATTTTTTGGTAAAAAAAGCGGCCTCCGTTTCCGAAGGCCGCTGTGTCTTAATTTTGGTGGGGCGAGCGTCCCCGCGAGCCGGTTTATGGATGACAGTCCGGCTCGTCAGTAGCCTCGCCCCACCTTGTTTTCAGCCCATCACGCTGATGCTGGCGATGTCACTCCACTGGCCGACTTGTTCATCGGCGACGCGGTAGATGGCCTTGTATCTCCAGACGGCGCTCGCGCCGGGCGCGGGCAGCGGCGCGGTGTCCAGATAATCCGGCACGGTGGCGAAAGCCAGAAACGCGAACGTGCCCGTGCCGCGATCCACCAGCAGTTCCACCCCGTCCGTCCCCTGCTTGGTCCAGCCGACGTTCGGATGCCCGGCTTGCAGGGTGATTTCCAGCACCGGCTTGAGGCTGTTGTAATCAATCACCTGTTCCGCCCCGATGATGCCCAAATCCTGACCGATGGCCTCGGTGTAGGCGGGATGTTTCTTGATGCGCGCGGCCAGCGCCGAGGCGCGGGTAAAAATACCCGGCGGCACGGCGGGCGGCGGCGGGCCAAGCGCGGGCGTGGTGGGCATATCGCCCAGAGCGGTACCCTTGCTCAGGGCGGCTTTGTAGGCTGTCCAATCGCGGGTGGTTTTGGTGTGTTGATTGTGCGCATCGCACACGTAGCCGAAATAGAGGTCGTCTGCCTCCGTTTGCGCGATTTCGCCCGCCGTGACGCCGACGGTCGGGCCGTCGGTCGGCAATTTGGCGGAGAAATTTGTGAGCCAAGTGCGTCTGCCCGGCTCATCTTTGGGCATGAATGATATTTTTGCCATAGGTTTTATGTGTTTTTGCTGGGTTTTTACTGTTTTGGTGGTTTCCCGGACGGTTCGGAGCTTTCCCGGAACGTCGAGGAAGTTTCCCCGACCATCGGGGAAAGGTGCCCGAAGGCCGGGGAAAGCTCCCCGACCTTTGCGGAAAGGTGAAAAATGGTTGAGGAAAGGTGCCGGACGGTTCCGCACTGCTCCCGAAGCGTTGGGGAAAGGTGACGGATGGTTCGGGACTGTTCCCGGAAGTTTGCGGAGTACTGCCGGAAGCCTGAGGAAAGGTGAAAAAAGATTGGGAAAAACTGCCGCGCCAGCGGGGAGTTTGCCTGAGAGAAAATGCCGTCGTCCGCAGTCATCCCTCAAACGACCGCGACCCGAACCCAAATTGTTTGCAATCCACGCCATATCCGTCCCCTGACCCGGCAAACTACGGAATTAAATTCCCGAACTGTCAAAACCCGGTGAAACCGAACTGTGAATTTTTTTACCGAAAAACCAAAAATCTGTCAACAGGAAATTTATTTCAAAAGATGCAACCCAATGGCAGGGATGGCTCGCCGGGAAAAAAAGATTTGGTTTCCCGCAGCCGTTCAATGGCACGGTTTCAGGGATAAACAAGCTGATAGAACTGGTTGCTGCCACCCGAGATTATGAAAGTCTGGTTCGTTCCGTTTACCACATTGACAGTGTTGGTAGTGTCCGTCCAGTTGGCTGGATTCAAGGTGGGAGTTTGTTGCAGCCTAAAGACGTTCGAGGAAACCGGCCAATAAAGCAGCACGGTGTTGACACCGGCCAATTGAATGCCCAGCACGGGCGCAAGCGGCGGTGGCGACGTTGCCGACGCAAGCGTTACCTGATCCACCCAGGCGGCATCGGAATAGGGAATCCCATCAGGAATGTTCACCGGCCCTTTTGAATAAGTCCAATTGAGCGTGTAAACCCCGGCGGGCAGGTTGGTCTGCATATACTGCCACGACAACAACTCGCCCGAGAGAGACGCCACGACAACGCCGTTTATGGAAAAAGTGACGCCGTCGGGCGGTTGGGATGAAACACCCCACCAAAATCCGAGCTGTTCCGGTTGTTCGATATAAAACGTGGTTTGCAATGACGTTTGGTCCCCGACAAAGGTAAGGGTATTGTAGTTATAATAGCTCACGATCGGGCCGCTCTGCGCCGCACTCACCCCATCCTCGGACACTTCAGCCTGGCCGAACCACAGTTCATCGCCGCTGGTTGTCCAAACAAGGTTTGTATTGTCCAGCGCCACGCTGAGTGGAAAGCCGAAATTGGCCGTGACGGATTCGTTGGTGTTCATAAAAAGCGAGACTGTGGATTTGGTTCCTGAGACGTTCCCGCTCCAATTGACAAATTCCTGACCCGGATCGGGAACGGCGGTCAAGTTGACCAGTTGCCCCATGGTGTAATATGGCTGGTCAGGAGAAACAGTCACGGAGCCATGCGAGGCTTGAACACTCAACCGGGGGTTGAAAGAGTTGCGGTTGGTGGGATTGGTGCCTTCCAAATACTCATCCAAGTTGTCCACCCCGTCGCCGTCATAATCACCAAGTGCCGTCTGGTTCAGATTGCCGAAGTATTTCATCTCCCACCAATCGGGAATGCCGTTGCCATTGGCATCGGGCCAGAGGGCGGCCGGAGAACTGGTGACCGAACCGCTCGCATTGCTGACGATGACGGAAAAGTTGCCCAGATTGGTTCCTGTCAGCGGCAGGCTGGCCACGAGGAGCGAGTCTCCGGTGGCACCGATGATCGGGATGCCATTGGAGAGCCATTGGTAGGAAAGACCGGAACCGGTCGCCACGACGGAATAGGTGGCGAAGGAGTTAGACTGGAGCAAGCTCGATTGGGGTTGGGCAAGAATCACCGGAACTGTATTTGTTAATGCAATCGCGACAAGATTGCCGCCCAAACTGTAAGAATAAGTGGCCCCGATTTGTCCGAAGCAGGACAGGTTTAAAAGCATTCCCAAGGCCAGAAGCCTGACGGAGAGCAATCCGGTTAAACGCTTATTCGTGGTATGCATGGGTGGTTCATTTCAATGCTGTTGTTTACAATCGCAGGGTGGAACGACAAGCTCTCTAACATTATCCGCCCCGGATCCGCCAAGGGCACTTGCGAGACCGGATTGGACCAGGCCTGAGTCAAAGGCGGTCCCTAACGCCATTTGCCCAGCTGCTAATGGCGTCTGGTTGGCCGCCAAGAACTCGGCAATTTTGAGGTTCGGTGCCGGATTTTGCCGTCCAATATAGGATGTGATTTTGGCATTCTCGGCACCATTGGCCAAAAAGGTTGCTGCTTTGTCAAGTGCGCTGCCAGAACGCGATCCACTCAGCAGGCTTTTCACTGCGCCACCGTTAAAAAGAACCGGCGCAACACCGCCAATAACCGTGTCTTGCGCAAAGCTTCCCAGACTCCATTCACATTTTTGTTTGAATACATAAATACTTGAAGCTTGTTTGGCAACGTTGCCAACAGCTCCAGCAATTGCGCCCGCCTTGAATACCGCCGCCGCTCCGGGTCCTAAATAAAGCCCCAGCTCTGCTGCCGCTGCTCCTCCGACCGCCGCTCCCACATAGTCACCCCAGTTTATCTCCTCCCATGACTTGCCTTGTACGATATCGCTGACCGCCTGAAAGGCAACTCCCGTCAGCGCACCAAGAGCGATGGCTGCGGCATCGTCCCAGCCAAACCAAAGGCCGAGCGGATCCGATATGTTCACCGGGTCGTCGCCCATGAATTCATAAAGATTAAGGCTGACATCCTCTCCCATAGGATCCCGGCTTAACCATCGTCCATTCGCGTTGTCCATCGCCCGGAATAGCGCCAGATTGTAACCTGAAGGCGCGTGGATGTAATGGCCGCCGAAACCAAGGGTGGCTGGCACACCCTGCTCCACCACGGTTCGCAGGCCGAACGGATCATAGTCGTATCGAGTGACAAGGTTGCCGCCCGCATCGGACAACTCACGGATGCTGCCCAAATGATCCGAAGTATAATAGTAGTTGGAGATCGAGCCACCGTTGTTCACGGATTCTCCCTGTACGAAGAGCCGCCGCAACGCAGTGGCACCCGTCGCATCCCGAACTTCGCATAGCGTCGAATCGGCCCAGACAAAGTAATTATCGCTGGAAACTATGCCATTATCCTTTTCCACAATACGGTCTCGATGACCCTGGGCGTCGTATGTAAATTCACTACGATGAGTACCTTGGTTGATGGCTGTCAGGCGTTTTTCCGCATCCCACTCGAAGGTTTGCGCGCTGGCAGATTGGGATTGGCCAGATCCGAGTTGATTCAGGGAATTAAAAGTGGAGGCGGTTTGGACTCCATTACTGGAGACCAGAATGCGATTGCCAGCAGCGTCATAAGCATAATCAAGTGTGGTGATGGGGGAAACGCCATCCGAGAGAATGGCATTCGTCAACTGGTTGGCGGCATCATAGCTGTATTGCCAGACACGGGTAGGAAGGGAATCCCACTGATTGGTTTGGGCGGTGATGAGCAAGGCATTGTGGGCGTAACTGAAGGCAGACAGCAAGCCACCGCCTGGCTTCAAGTTAGTAATGCTTTTGAGAAGATTGTCGCCAAGCGTATCGTAGTACGAGTAAAGGGTGGTCTGGCCATTGGGATAAGACACGGACGCTAATCTTGCCGAAGCATCGCTGTAGCTGTAGTGAAATACCCCCAGCGGATTGGAAGCGGACACAGGCCGATCTAGGGCGTCAAAGGTTATTTCATAGTTGACGCCGGCAATGGAACGGTTGGTGATCCTGTTTACATCGTCATACTGGTAGGCAACTAGACTGTTGGGCAACGGGCCGGAAATGGAAGCCACTTCGCCTGCGGCCGAGCTAGGAGGCGAGGTGACGGGATTATAGTTAAGCACGGTTGAACCAACTCCATCTTGGATCGTCAGTAAACGGGCGTAATCGGGGTCATAGGTGTAGGAAACGGTGGGTGTCGGAATCACCGCGTTGGGAAAGCTTATCCGCTTGATCGTGTCGTCTGCATTATATTCCAAGACGGTCAATTGGCCGGCTTCGTCCTGCCGGCTATGAAGTCGGCTGGTGTTATTTTCGTAGTTGTAAACGATGGTGGAACCATCCGGATATTGCCTTTGGATAGCACGGCCTTGCACATCATAATCCCAGCTGGTGGTCCGCCCTAATGGATCTGTCAAAGCGCTGAGGGCACCGCATTTGCACCATTCTAATCGGGTGGTTTGTCCCAGCGGGTCGGTCATCGAAAGTAGCTGACCGACCGCGTCATAGGTGTTGGTGCTCCAGCGGCCCAGACGGTCGCGTACTGCCACCAAATCAAGCCGGTTATAAACGTATTGCTCGGAGGTGCCGTCGGGGAATGTCAATTGCGTAATCCGGTCGAAGGCATCGCGGGTGTAGGTGATCGTGTAACCAGACGTGTCCGTCAGGGTCAGAAGACGCCCCCAGGCATCGTAGGTAAATGAAACGCTATCATTGGTGCCAGCAAGCGGGCCTTGAACGCTTAATAAGTAACCGTTGGTGTCGTAGCTGTACGTGGTTACGTCATTGTTGGCGGCGGTTTCCGTCGCCATCAAGCCGAGGCTATTATAGGTGAACGTGGTCGTGTGGCCGGACGCATCCGTGACGGTGAGAGGTTGATGTTGGGCATTGTAAGTGGACTTCGTGAGCAATTCATTTTTGCCATTGTGAGTCATGCGCACTTCCAGCAAGTCAACGTTGTTGCTGTCATAGATAAACGTAAAATTACGACCAACGGGATCAGTGGCATTGGTGATATTGCCCATGGAATTGTAAGCGTACGAGGATAGCTGCGTGGTTCCGTCGTCCAGAACCCGGGCTATGACCGTGGGTGCGGCATTCGAACCTGTATAGGCACCGTCCAGATAGTAGGGCGATCCCAAGTTGGTGTATTGGCCTGAATAGTTGTACCAGACCCGGCTTTCCAGAGGCGCTTTTTCGCTTTCCAATATCCGTGAGGAGTCAGCCCCTTGCGGGCTTAGATGAAGCCAATGATAAATATGTGCCTTGGAATAATCCCAAGCACCTTCCTCATAAGCCCGTTTGTCCCAATAAAAAGAATCACGAGCATCCAGGAAGAGGTTGAAAGTAGACAATCCGTGAGGCACTTCAGAAGCTGGCAGGCTGGGCGCGATGCCCGAGCTTTGCGAGGATACCAGCAATTCGCTTTGTCCATCGGGGTCGGTGGCCTGAAGATAGGTCACGCCATTGGTAGTGGCGGTGGCAAAGGTGCTGGTGCCGTAAGGCGTAATGAGCGCGTTGATAAATTCGTTGGTGCCATAATTGAATTGCGAGGTCAGCCCCATTGCATCGGTGATCTGCACCAGAAGTCCGGATGAGTTGTATTGGAGGTAAGCGGTGCGGCCAAAGGGGTCAATGACTGCGGTGATGGCATACGGATAGGCGGTGTTGGTGTAAAGGAGGGTCGTTCCCTGACCGATGGTGTCAACCACATTGGTGATCCTCAATTGGGAGTCGTATTGAAACTGGGTCGTGTGGCCGGAGGGATCAATCATCTGAGTCAGAAAAATCCGCCGGGTTGAACCGGTGGAGCCGTCTGACATGGTATACTCCCGCCGTGAACCGTCGCTATATTGCAGTTCATAGCTGGCACTGGCGGTTTTACGGAGGAGAGTAAGGCTCATCGGCTCCAGCATATAAGTTCCATTCGCTGGATTGAAATCAGTATAGCCATACGTTCCACCTCCATCGACATAAAGAGACACGTCGGCGTCGGGGCTAGTGGGATTGTCCGTGATGTAAGTGATCCAGTTACATGTCCATTTAGGTCCGAGGTTCGAATAGTAAAATGTGGCCGGTTGACTAGCCTCAAGTTCGCGGTACTGCGCCGTGAAAAGAACCGCCGGCCCGATGGGAGTGTCATGTCCCACTGGGGTGTCTGTTAGTGTCAGGCTCGCCAGCATGGTGTTCATGCTGTAAGTTGCCATGCCATGCGCCGGGCCTTTACAATCTGCTACCTTATGATCCGCATTACCTGTGCCGCGATTGTCCTTCCCACTTGTATATCCCTTGCCTGAAACAGATTGGCCTTCCGAGGAGGAAACGGTCCGCCAACCGGCTGGCAAGGTCCCCGGCGGAATGAGGAAATAACCGCTGGCTTCTTCTTCCAAGGCATTGGTCGTCATCCAAACACTACCCTGAAAAGTGAAATCTTGAACCAAAAAACGATCACCTCTTTGCTCCACGACTGCGGCGTAGTGGCCGACTTTCCAATGAATCACGGCCGGCACGACAAATGAAGCACCTAGAGAACGGAAGGCCATTTGATAATTCATTCCCAACCGGTCGGTCAAGGTGGCGACCTGAGTCAATGTGAAGCCATTAGTCGGTGACATATAGTCATCGAATGCGGGGTTTGCCATTTTTTTAGGGTCTGTGCGTAGGAGAATTCTATCCAAGGCCAAAGGACCGCATCGAAAACAGTAGCCGGGCCGGTTCTGCATCATCCACAGGGCTTCCTGTGCGGCGTGTATCAATTGCGTGCCCGGTCCCGCCAAGTCCCGGTTGGTCGTTGAATTCAGCAGCTGACTCAACTCGGTCATCCGGCCGAGTTTGGAATACATCCGCGCCAGTTCACCCAAGGCCCGGTCTGCTTCCGGTTTGGCCGGGCCGGAACGGACATCGCGGCATAACGCCCAAGCCCGTTCCCAAGCGTCGAGCGCCTTGGAATAATAGCCGTAGTTGTAATACTCGGCCCCAAGATGAAGCAAAAGCGGCCCGGTCCAACGCGAATCAGGGTAAGCCTCCGTAAAGGCGCTGAGGCTGGAGCAGTCATCCGGGATGGTGCGATTTGCGTAGGCCATAAGCGCGGCGGCCAGCGCCTGATTCTCATTCATACGCACTTCTCCGTCCAATGGGACCAGTGGTTCGTCCAATACGCGGGCCGCGAACAGTTCGGCATCCGTCGGTTGCGCGGAAAAGTTCAATTTTACCACTGTTTGATCAGCTGCCCAAGTTGCGCCGCCGACGCAAAAAAGGACGGCGCACAGCACAACTAGAAGCCGGGGCTTTGATGTCATGATCGTGTTTGGGTTAAGGTTCATGGATTCAGTTTTTCAAACGAAAGAATTGCGCATTGGTTGTCATCGGAATTGTGACTTGATAGTTGCTCCCAACCGCCATCGGCTGCGTAAGAATATTCGTCCACATGCTGCCGGGGTAAAGGGTGCTGGATTGCAGATTAAAACCCGCGGCATTATTGGACGGCCAGGATAGTTTGACGTCGCTGCCAGCAAGTGCGATGTTCAACAGTATCTGATCCAACTGAATGCTGTTGGTCAGATTCAGAACAAAGGTTTGTCCCGCGCCCAAGGTAACGTCCCATTGATATGCGAAAGTCTGATCGCCCGGATCGCCGGGAGTAATATCGTCTGAAAGGATCGCCGGGGTGTCGTCATTAATGGTGTCAAGGGTCAGCGCATACCAGCTCGCCTCCCAAAAATTGGGCGTCTGACCTTGGACGGATTGGGTCGCAATAATGCCTTTACCTTGCTGCACTACCATATTGGTGGTCGGAAAAAACACGGTGTCGCCCTCGTTCGTGCCGTCCAAATCAAAATCCGCATAATCATAGACGTGCAAGCCAACGGAACTGTTGTTGGTATTCAGAATGGAAATGGTTTCTGCAATACTTGAAGCATGACTTCCGGTCGTGCCGCCATTCAACGTGAAAGAAAGCGTCACGTTTAGTCCTGGTGGCAGGTAATTGATCGTCGCATTGGCGGAGGTCCAAGACAATCCCAAGGGCGTGCCAAGTTGATCGAAGGATGCCTGTGCGGTGCTTGGGTCCTGGCGCAACCAGAACCAGTGTTGGTACAACTGATCCGTGCCATCAACTACCCAGGAAAACATGCCGGCTTGGGAGTTGGGATCAATTTGAACCAGCGAATTCCCGTTCGTCAGGGTAATCAGGCCGCTGACAAAATCCACTTGGATTGGGCCGTTGGTCACGGACATCAGTCCGGGAGATGTGAAGTAAGGCGTGACTGA
The DNA here is from genome assembly GCA_963719075.1 of uncultured Verrucomicrobiae bacterium. Taxonomy (GTDB): domain Bacteria; phylum Verrucomicrobiota; class Verrucomicrobiia; order Limisphaerales; family UBA11358; genus UBA11358. Next base: position 123,501 of record CAVRAN010000005.1, read on the forward strand.
TTCGGCAATGTCAGGGTTGCCCAGATTGTAATGGAGGTTGCTAAAAGTCGCCAAACCATTAGTCCCATTCGCACTGACACCGGTCGCGCCGCCTAACGCACCGCCGCCGCTTGAACTGGACCTGGCGGTGATCAAAACGGTCGAGTTTAAAACTATATTGCCAAATTGATCAAGCACTTGAACGGTTGGCGCGGGTGAAAATGTGTATCCCTGTTTTTGCAGAGATTTAATGGGGGTGGTAATAAGCAATTGCGCCGCCGCTGCCGGCGTAATTGTCACGGAACTGTTCGTTGGTGTTACCCAGGGCGGTGAAGATGCCGCGAGCGTCTTTGGCCCGACCAAGTTGATGCTTAAATTATTGAATGTCGCCTTGCCCGTTGCATCGGAATTCTGTGTTAGTGTCCCGCTCAATACCCCGCTGCCGCTGCTTAATGCAATCGTTACCGGCACGCCGTTAGTGGCAAACGGGTTGCCGTTGAGATATTCCGCCTGCACGACAACAGGCGCAAACACGGCTCCCGCGTTGGTTGTTCCTGGTGGGCTAGCGGTGAACGCCAGTTTGTAGATGCTGCCGACCGTCAAGCTGAACGCCGTGGAGCCATAAGTTATAGAATTCGTTTGCCATGACAACAACGGAGGCAGGTTCACGGAGGAAAAGACTCCGGTTTCTGAGCCGTAGCTTATGAGCGCAAAGAAATCGCCTGTGGCCGGAGAGTAAGTATTGTTGAAATTGATGTTGACCATCCCAGTCAGCGCCACATTGCCGGGAAAATTAATCCGCGCATAATTGCTCCGACTGTAAATGTCAAAACTCAATGTCCCGGTGTTGTTAAACACCAGACTGATCGTGGTATTGGTTCCCGCCGATTTGAGAAAGGTTCCCGCATTGTTGAAATAGGGGTTGCCTCCATCGTTGTTAATCGTCCGGTCGTTCTGGACGTTGAACAGCGCGCCCGCCAAGTTGACGATGCCACCGTCTTGCCCTTGGAGGGCGTAATTATATAAATCGAGGTCTCCCGTGCTAGACCAGTTCACCGTGCCTGCATTGGTCAGCACCCCGGATAGAAATTCGGTGGAGTTCCCGCTGATGTTCAAGACGGCATTGGTCGCAATGGTCACGGCACTCCCGTTGCCGATCGAACCTCCCGTCCAACTGGCCGTTCCTATGACGACATTGGTGCCTTGCAGTGTGCCGCTGCTCCACGTCAAATTGGTGATGCTCGCATTGACGCCAGTGACCGTGCCACCCGCCAGAATCAGGTTTGGCACCGCACCGTTCAATGTCAGCGTGCCGCCAACCGTCACGCTAAAATTTCCCACGCCCGTGAACGTCCCGTTTTCCGTGGCGCCGGCATTAAACGCCACCGTCCCGCTCGCCACGTTCACCACGCCCGAATTGGTGAAGGTCATGTTGACCGTTGTGGTATTGGTTCCCGCCGATTTGAGGAAGGTTCCCGCATTGTTGAAATACGGGGAACCTCCATCGTTGACAATCGTCTGGTCGTTCTGGACGTTGAACACCGCGCCCGCCAGGTTGACGATGCCGCCATCTTGCCCTTGGAGGGCGTAATTATATAAATCGAGGTCTCCCGTGCCGGACCAGTTCACCGTGCCCGCGTTGGTCAACACACCGGACAGGTATTTGCTATACCCGCTGATGTTCAAGACGGCGTTGGTCGCAATGGTCACGGCACTGCCGTTGCCGATCGTACCATACGTCCAATTCGCCAACCCCGCGAGAGTGTCGCTGCCTTGCAGGGTGCCGCTGCTCCACGTCAAATTGGTGATGCTCGCATTGACGCCAGTGACCGTGCCACCCGCCAGAATCAGGTTTGGCACCGCACCGTTCAATGTCAGCGTGCCGCCCGTCACGCTAAAATTTCCCACGCCCGTGAACGTCCCGTTTTCCGTGGCGCCGGCATTAAACGCCACCGTCCCGCTCGCCACGTTCACCACGCCCGAATTGGTGAAGACCACGTTGATCGTCGTGGTATTGGTCCCCGGCGATTTGAGGAAGGTCCCCGCATTGTTGAAATACGGGGTGCCTTCCTCGGTGTCAATCGTTTCGTCGTTCTGAACATTGAACAGCGCGCCCGCCAGGTTGACAATGCCACCGTCGTAGGTGCTGTTATTATAATTGTAAAGCTCGAGGTTGCCGGTGCCGGACCAGTTCACCGTGCCCGCATTGGTCAGCACCCCGGACAGGAATTTGCCTTCGTTCCCGCCGATGTTCAAGACGGCGTTGGTCGCAATGGTCACGGCACTCTCGTTGCCGATCGTACCATACGTCCAATTCGCCAACCCCGCGAGAGTGTCGCTGCCTTGCAGTGTGCCGCTGCTCCACGTCAAGTTGGTGATGCTCGCATTGACGCCAGTGACCGTGCCACCCGCCAGAATCAGGTTTGGCACCGCACCATTCAGGGTCAGCGTGCCGTTTTCCGGCACGCTAAAATTACCCGCACCCGTGAACGTCCCGTTTTCCGTAGCACCGGCATTAAACGCCACCGTCCCGCTCGCCACGTTCACCACGCCCGAATTGGTGAAGACCACGTTGATCGTCGTGGTATTAGTTCCCGCCGATTTGAGGAAGGTTCCCGCATTGTTGAAATAGGGGGAACCTTCCTCGGTGTTAATCGTCTGGTCGTTCTGGGCATTGAACAACGCGCCTGCTAGGTTGACGATACCACCGTCGGAGGTACTGTTATTATAATTGTATAAATCGAGGTCTCCCGTCCCGGACCAGTTCACCGTGCCTGCGTTGGTCAACACACCGGACAGAAATTTGTCATAGCTCCCGCCGATGTTCAAGACGGCGTTGGTCGCAATGGTCACGGCACTCCCGCCGCCGATGCTTGAGTTGTTAGTCCAATCGAGTGTTCCACTGACACTTAAAAGACCGGTCAAAGTTGATCCGCTCAAAATCAAAATACCGTTGGTGCTAACCGTGCCACCATTCGGCAATGTAAGAGTACTGCCATAAACGGCCAGGCTTTGAATTCCACTGGTGGCGCCAAGCGTCAGCCCGGCAACTTGTTCATTGGCGTTGAGGGTAACGGTGTAAGTTCCGCTGGCCGTGATGAGCGCCGTGTCGGCGGTGCCGGGTATTTGATTGGGGCTCCAGTTGTTGGTGGTACTCCAGTTTCCACCGCTGGTGTTGGTCCAAGTAATGGTCGCTCCATGAGTCGAGAGCCAACTCGCCATCACCAGCAAAGCAAAGTAAAACTTTGAAGAAAGTAAATGATACCGATGGCAAATATTAGAATTGCATCGCCAATTCATGTGATAATAAATCCTCAGGTCAAATTAGCCGTTCTCAAGACCCAGGCATTTAAAATCTTTGTTTCCGGCTTATAAGCTTCCGAGATTCTAAAGTTTAATGATAAGCATCGGGTGATTTTTTACAAGCTTTTTTTACAAATTTCCAATCCTCCGGTGGCTCTATCATCACCGCTCCTCACAACGCTTCACGCGGCAGCGGGGACAACTTGCCGAATCGTCGTGAATTTGTTTGACCGCTGCGTTGTGCAAATTAAGTTGGCCTCATGGATCATTCACCCGGCTTTCTCAAAATTGCGGACGAAGCGAAAAAACGCGTTCACGAAATCACGATTGAAGAGGCGCGCACGCGGCTGGCCAAAAATCCGCGCGCGGTGTTGATGGACGTGCGCGAAGATTCGGAATGGCAAATCGGACACGCCGCCGAAGCAGTTCATCTCGGCAAAGGAGTTTTGGAGCGTGATCTGGAAAAAATGTTTCCCGACGTAGAAACGGAAATCATCATGTATTGCGGCGGCGGATTTCGTTCGGCGCTCACGGCGGACGCGGCGCAAAAAATGGGTTATCGCAACGTCCATTCGCTGATGGGCGGTTACAAGGGCATGGTTGCAGCGGGCTGGCGATGAAAACCGGCGCTTGAACCCGACAGATATTTCCAATGTGCGGGGCGCTGCCGCGCTTTGTCTCGACAACGGGGAAAATTTACGGCAGCCTTTTGCCGTCAGGGCCCATGGAATGTGGACTTACGAACCCCGCCAGGGCCGGAAGGCAGCAACGGTAGTTTGCTCCGTATCTGCCGTGGTCACCCTGACATTTTCAATTTTATTTTGTGTCGTATCAAGTAATCGCCAGAAAATATCGCCCGCAGCGTTTCGCCGACGTCGTCGGGCAGGAGCACGTCACGCAGACATTGACCAACGCGATTGAGCAAAAGCGCATCGCGCACGCGTATCTTTTTTGCGGTCCGCGCGGAACGGGCAAGACGACCATCGCGCGCATTTTTGCGAAATGTTTGAATTGCACCGGTGGACCGAAAGTGGATTTTGACGACAACGATTCGCGCGTCCAGGAAATCACCGAAGGCCGCGCGCTCGACGTGATGGAAATTGACGGCGCGAGCAACAACGGCGTCGAGCAAGTCCGCGAACTGCGCGAGACCTGCAAATATGCACCCGCCAACGCGCAGTTCAAAATCTACATCATTGACGAAGTTCACATGCTCTCGACGGCGGCGTTCAACGCGCTGCTGAAAACTTTGGAAGAACCGCCCGCGCACGTAAAGTTCATGTTCGCGACGACCGACCCGGAAAAAGTCCTGCCGACAATTCTCTCGCGCTGCCAGCGTTTCGATTTGCGAAGAATTCCCGCCGCGCTCATCACCAAACATCTCGCCGGAATCGCCAAAAAAGAAAAAGTAAAGATTGATGAAGCCGCGCTTTATGCAATTGCGCGGGGCGCGGACGGCGGCATGCGCGATGCCGAATCCACGCTCGACCAACTCATCAGTTTTTGCGGCGACAAAATCGAGGAAGCCGACGTGCTTTCCATGTTCGGCCTCGCCGCCGAAAGCCAGATTCTCGGTTTGAGCAAAGCCGTTCTCGCCGGAGAAATCCAGACGGCGTTGACGGTGTTGAACGAACTCTCGCAAAACGGCAAAGACCTCGGACGCCTGCTTTCCGATTTGCTGAATCATTTCCGCAACCTGCTCATTTTCCAAATCTCGCGCGGGGATTTGAACTTGATTGAAGTTTCCGAAGCGGAAGTGGCGGCGCTCAAAGAACAGTCCGCGCTGGCCGGCACGGATTCGTTCACGCGCATCCTCGAAGTGCTGGCGGACGCTGAATTAAATTTGCGCGATGCCGCGTCCAAGAAGATTTTTCTCGAAGTCGCGTTGCTCAAGGCCATCGAAGCGCGCAATGCCATCAACCTCGATTCCGTTTTGAAACAGTTGAATCAATTGCGCGGCGGCCATACGGGCGTTCCGTCGCCAACCGCAACCGCAAGTTCTCCGATTGCTGCGCCGGCAACCGGATCGACTTTAAAAACTCACGCTGCCATTGCCACGCCCGCCACACGGGTTGAAACTCCACCCGTCTTCGCGGACTTGGCGGGCTTGTGGACGCAACTCATCGAAGCTGTTGGCCGCGTGAGTCCGTTCACGCGCAGTTATCTCGTGGATGCAAATCCGGTGTCGTTTGAGAAAAACATTCTGGTCATCGGTTTCGATCCTGAATTTGAAGATCACCTCGGCCTGGTGGACAACGCGCGCAATCACACACTGCTCCAGACCAAACTCGCCGAACTCGGCCACGCGAATTGCCAGATTAAATTTGTGAAAGCCGAAGTGCCCGTCGGACAAAAATTGAAACCTGCCGGAAACTTGTCCGCCACATCCCCTGCTCCACCGATTCAAAAACCAACGGCGGCGGGCGCGCCGGGTGCCAAAGAAAAAACCGCGTCCGTTCCGTTCAGCAAAAATGATTTCAAGAACGACCCGTTGATTCAAAAAGCGCTGGAAATTTTCAAAGGCCAGATCGTCGAAGTCCGCGCTTAACTTTCAACCATCAACTTTTAACCAAAACATGCCGAACATCGCAAACCTCATGAAACAGGCTGCGCGAATGCAGCAGCAAATGGAACAAGTGCAAGCCCAACTCGCCGCGCGCACGGTCGAAGCCACCAGTGGCGGCGGCGCGGTCAAGGTCGTAGCAAAATGCGACGGCTCCATCGCGTCAATCAAAATTGATCCGCAGGCGCTCAATCCCTCCGACGCGCAGTTGTTGGAGGACATGATTTTGACGGCGGCGAACCAGGCGCTCGGCCAGGCCAAAGATATTTCCAATTCTGAAATGGGCAAAATCACGGCGGGCTTGAGTCTGCCGGGCATGATGTAACTGCTTTCCTGTGGCTGCGCTTCCCGAATCCATTTCGTCGCTCATAACCGCGTTGAGCAAACTGCCCGGCGTCGGGCCGCGTTCCGCCGAACGCATCGCGCTGCATCTGGTGCAAACGGATTCGGCGGTCGTCAAACAACTGGCGGACGTGATTGTTCACGCGCGAGAGAAAATCCAGTTCTGCACGACGTGCGGTTCGCTGACGGAAAAATCCCCCTGCCCGATTTGCGATGACTCGCGGCGCGATTCGTCGCTTGTTTGCGTGGTCGAACGCGCGGTGGACATTTTGAGCGTGGAAAAGTCCGGCGCGTTTCGCGGCAAATTCCACGTTCTCGACGGAAAAATTTCCCCGCTCGACGGCGTTGAACCGGACGATTTGCGCATCGCAGATTTGGAAAAACGCCTGAGGCTTGAACCTATCAAGGAAATCATCATCGCGCTGGGCACGGATGTGGAGGGCGACGCGACGAGTTTTTATCTCGCGAAGCGGCTCGCGCGGAAAGGCCTCAAAATTTCCCGCATCGCGTATGGTCTGCCCGCCGGCAGCGGCCTGGAATTCGCCGACGAACTGACGCTCAATCGCGCGCTCGAAGGCCGGAGAGAAATGTCGTGAACAACGTCATCGTTTTCGATCTCGGCAAAGTGTTCGTGGATTTTGACTACACCATTGCCGCGCGCAAAGTCGCCGCGCGCAGCACAAAGCAGGTCAAGGATCTTCAACATTTTCTCGGCAGTTCGCCGATTCTTGTGCGATATGAATCAGGCTTGCTGACGCGGCAACAATTTTTTTGGGAAATTCAACAAGTCACGGGCTTCACCGGCGACATGGACGAATTTGCCGGCGACTTCGCTGATATTTTTCTGCCGATTCAGCCGATGATTGAGTTGCATGAAGAATTACGGCAACGCGGGTTTCTGACTTATATTTTTTCCAACACAAACGACCTCGCCATCGAGCACATCCGCCGCGAATATCCATTCTTCAAAAATTTCGACGGCTACATTTTCTCCTACCAAGTCGGCGCGATGAAGCCGCAGCCGGAAATTTACGAGGCAATGGAGGCGATGGCCGGGAAGCGCGGCGCGGAAATTATTTACATTGACGACCGGCCGGAAAATATCGAAGCGGGACGCGCACGCGGCTGGCAAGCGATTTTACATGAAACGCCGGAAAAAACGCGGGCGGCTTGTGATTCACTCAAATTATTTTCTCATCTTTAGAATGAGAAAAAGAACTCCATAGATTATCAGCATTGAACCAACGACCAAAAGGATGAGCGTTCCTGTATTAAATGGATGTCTATCAACAAGTGAATTTACTGTAACGATTGCATTCATTTCTTGGTTGTCCGATTTTTTTGCTGAACGGTTTTATCGTCGCGCGTTTCCTTGCCGGCGTCCGCTGCTACGAATCATTGACGCCGCTTGGCCTTCTTCAAACCCACCTCCTGCGCGATGTCGTCGAACTCCTCGTGCGTGACGGTTTCGAGTTGTTTGCCGCGCGCCTTGAGTTTCTCGTTGATCTTGACGGCCTTCTCGGTCATCTGCTCGTGGGTTTCCTGCGAGCCGCCGACGAGCGCGAAATTCGGGCCGGTCGTCAGCCGCTTGTGGCCGTCGGAATCAAGGCCGACGCCGAGCATCACTGCCCGGGGAATTTTCTTTTTGGACGCGTTCGACATCAATCCAGCCTAAAGCCAGCGTCCAACCCGGTCAAGCCGTTGCGTAAAGTTCGTCGGTTAAAACCAATTCAGGAAATTAAGAATAGGACTATCTGGTGGAGCAAACTTACGAATCTTATCTCGGACATAATTATTTGAATCTGCGCTTCCGCTATTTTTAAGTCAACACCGTTAATTGCTTCCCATTCTCGGCGGAATTTATTTTCAACAGCAATGGCGCGGCGGTTTTTGCCCATCCGCGCGGGGCGGAATAATTGGTCGCCGCGCCGTGTCAATGATGCCGCTGTGTCCGCAATGGATTTTTGGCGAGCAGCAAACTGCGGTCGCGCATCTTTTCCATGAGCGTGAGCTTCCGTTCAAACGGCAGCGCGGCAAGGCGTTTGCGCGCTTTGCGTTTGCCGGCCAGAATTTTTCCCATCAATGCGCTCATTTGTTCCGAACATACTTATCGTTGAATTGTTTCCACTTCGCAACCAGTTTATGGCGCGCGAGGATTTCATCCAATTTTTCCCCGTCAAAGATTTTGCCTTGGACAAATTGTTCGAGGCGGATGAAATCTTTTCCGCGCCCGGTCTTGAGCGCGATGGCCATGAGATGTTCCGCCGTCATCACGCGGGTTTTGACTTTGCCGACGTTTGTCTCCACGGCCTGCGACAGGGCTTCGTGATACAAATCGTCGTCGGCAGGAAGAAACTGCACCTGCCAGCCGCCGATGACGACGTGCGCGTCTTCAACCTTGTGGCCGAGCGGTTTCAGGTAATTGAAAATCGGGTCGAGCGAGACGAGGTAACCTTTCGGAACGTCCTTGAAGGAAATAAAAATATCAATGTCGAGCGTGGCCGCCGGCTCAAGATAAAATGTCGCCGCCACCGCGCCGCCGATGGCGTATTTGCCGATGACGCTGGCGGCCTGCATCTGGTTGACGACTTTCAATGCGGCTTGCGTGTCTTTCATTTTTACGAAAATTTGCGGACGGCAAAAGTTTCCGAAATTAAACCGGCACGGTCAATGGTTTGCCATTGTCGGCGGAATTTATTTTCAACAGAAATGGCGCGGCGGTTTTGGCCCATTCGCGCGGGGCGGGATAATTGGTTGCGCCGCCGGCAAAACAGCTTTGCAACATGCCGGTGTTGATGATGCCGGGATTGAGCGGCACGGCGGCCAGGCCCGGCGGCAGTTCCTGCGCGAGCGATTGCGTGAGTCCCTCGATGGCCCACTTCGTCGCGCAATACGGCGCGACTTCCGCGTCGGTCGAGCGTCCCCAGCCGGAACTGAAATTCACGATGACGCCGCTGCCCCGCGCGATCATCGCGGGCGCAAAATGGCGGATGACGTTCGCCACGCCCTTGATGTTCACGTCAATCACGTCGGAAAATTCCTGCGCGGAAATTTTCCAGAGCGGCGCGTTGCGGTTGATGAGCGCGGCGTTGTTGAGCAGCAAATCCGGCACGACGGGCGTGGACAAAACTTTTTTCGCCCACGCCGCGACTTGAGAATCGTCCGCGACGTTCACGACGGAAAAATCATTCGGCGCAGGAAATTGTTTCTGCAACTGCGCGATTTCTTTTTCCGAGCGTCCGCAGCCGATGACGACGTGGCCGAGGCGGATGAATTCTTCCGTCAGCGCGCGGCCAAGCCCGCGCGAGACGCCAGTGATGAGAATGGTTTTCATAAACGCCGTAGCGGCTTTCGGCAGAAAGCCGGATTATGATTATGTATGCGGTGCTCTTCCGAGACGCCGCTACGCGCGCGGGTTGAATTTGGATTCGCGCTTGAGCAGTTCCCACAATTTTTTCTCCGCGTCAGATAATTTTGCAGGAACAACGATTTTCGCGACGACCATTAAATCGCCGGAAGGCGGCAGGCCGCGTCCGCGCACGCGGAGTTTCTGGCCGCTTTGGGTTCCGGGCGCGATTTTAATTTTCACGCGGCCGGTGAGCGTCGGCACGGAAATTTCCGAGCCAAGCGCGGCTTCCCACGGCGCGAGTTCGGCTTCATAAATCAGATTGTGATCCTCGACATCGAAGTCGGGATGTTTGGCGAGCCGCACGCGCAAATACAAATCACCTGCCGTGCCGCCGCCCGAACCGTGTTCGCCGCGTCCGGCAATCCGCAAGCGCTGGCCTTCGGTGACGCCGGCGGGAATTTTGACCTGATGCGTTTCGTTGCGCGAGCCGTGCCGCACGGTGACGGAACGAACGGAGCCGCGCGCGGCTTCTTCGAGCGTGACCAGGATGTCGCCTTCCACGTCGCGTCCGCGTTCGGCCAATTCGTCATCTGAAAAGCTTCCGTGCTGACCAAATCCACCTGCGCCGCGCCGCGCGCCGCCGAAAATTTGCTCGAAGAAATCACTGAAGCCCGTGCCGCCGAATTCAAATTCATGCTCAACCCCACCCTGCCCCGTTGTCCGGTAAGTGCGGCCACCGGAAAAATTTCCCGCGCCCGGCGGTGGACGAAATTCCGCGCCGGATTTCCAGTTCGCGCCCAGCTCGTCGTATTTTTTCCGCTTGGCCGGGTCGGACAGAACTTCGTAAGCTTCGTTGATTTCCTTAAACTTTTCCTCGGATTTCTTTTTGTCCTTGGCGACGTCGGGGTGATGCAGGCGCGCGAGTTTGCGAAAGGATTTCTTAATTTCATCGGCGCTCGCGGTGCGCTGCACGCCGAGGCTTTCGTAATAATCTTTATATTGAACGGGCATAAGACAACGAAGAATTTGCCCATTGTAGGGAGTTTGTCAAAATTTCCCGCGCTACTTTTGTTTGCTGTTGTCCACGCTGATATAGCGTGTGCCGGCAAGGTCATCATCGCGCCGCCAGACTTGAAGCAGAATCTGGCCGCCTTTCGCCTTGCGGCAAAATTCAACGGCATCATCGGCGTTGCGGACTGCCTGCCGATCAATTTGGATGATAACATCGCCTTGCAACAAACCGGCATCACCGGCATTGGAATCGGAATCAACATCCGTGACGAGCGCACCTTGAATCTCCATAGGCACATCAAGCTCACGACGAATGTGACGGTTTAAATCAGTGACCGTCACACCGTCCAGCGCGTCAGCAGTTGGTTGATTTTCATTGTCTGAACCGTTTTCATTGTTGTCATTTTGAGCTAGATTTTCCGGAAGTTCAGCAAGCGTGATAGTCACGTTTTTTTCACTGCCGCTGCGAATCAATTTTACACTGGTTTTCGTTCCCGGAACCAATTCCGAAACGAGCAAACGAAGGCCGTTGGCATCGCTGATATGTTTTCCGTTCAATTCAATGATGACGTCGCCAACTTTGATTCCGGCCTTTTCAGCAGGCGTATTCGGCATGACATTGCCGACCAGCGCGCCGTTTTCATCGGGTAATTTGAATTCCTCCGCGAGGCCGGGCGTGATGTCCTGCGGAAAAACGCCAAGGTAGCCGCGCGTGACTTTGCCAACGCTGATGAGACGCTCCATGACATTGCGCGCAAGATCAATCGGCACCGCGAAGCCGATGCCTTGATTGCCGCCGCTGCCGCTCATGATGGCGGTGTTGATGCCAACGAGACGTCCTTCCGCATCCACGAGCGCGCCGCCGGAATTTCCCATGTTGATCGCCGCGTCCGTTTGAATGAAATCCTCGTAAGCGTTGATGCCCAAGCCACCGCGCCCCGTCGCGCTCACAATCCCCATCGTCACCGTCTGGCCGATGCCAAACGGATTGCCAATGGCCAGCACCACATCCCCAACTTCCAGTTGGTCACTGTCGCCAAGCGTGATGGCGGGCAAATCCTTTGCGTCAATTTTCAGCACAGCCACATCGGTCGGCGGATCGGTGCCAACGACTTTGGCGGCAAATTCTATTTTACCTTTCGCGATGGAAACTTTGATTTCTTCCGCACCTTCAACCATGTGATTCGCCGTGAGAATGTAGCCATCCGGCGAAATGATGACCCCTGAGCCAAGACTTTCATCGCGATGCAAACGCCGGGGATGGTCATTATTGTCAGACTGATTGCCAAAAAACTGGCGCAAAAGCGGATCAACAGGTGTTGAACCGTCACGAGTAAACGTCGTTGAATAAATATTCACCACGCTCGGCGCGACTCTTTGAACGACCGGTGCAAAACTGGTGCCGAGTTTGGAATCACGAATCAGCGGACCCGGCTCGACCTTCAGATTTACTTGCGGCGCAGATCCGGTTTCCTTGAGTGCTGGTGAAAAATGGAAAACGGACAGAACGATCAGCGCACCCACAATCGCCGCAAAAAAACCAACCGACGCAGTATGTTTCATTACAAAAAATGGACACTGCAACCGTTTGAATGTTCAAATGCCGCGGCGAGGTTGCGGTTATTGCTGCGCCTTTGCCGCGTCATCAGGCTTGATGACTTCGATCTTCGCGCCATTTTTCATTTCTTCGCTGGAAGGCACTTTAATGATGTCGCTGGTAAGCGGCTGCGGCGGCTTGGGATGTTCGAGTGAAAGTAGTTCGATATCGAAAATCAACGTTGCGTTTGGCTCAATGCGCGGCGGACGGCCAAATTGACCGTAAGCCAGATCAGATGGAATGAACAATTGCCATTTCGAGCCGACCGGCATGTTCGTGAGCGCTTCTGTCCAGCCGTGAATGACACCACCCACACGGAATTGAGCAGGATGTCCGGCTTTGGCGGAACTGTCGAATTCCGTGCCGTCAATGGTCGTGCCGCGATAATTGACCGTCACTGTGTCGTCCGCCGACGGGATCGGGCCGGTACCCGGAGTAATGATTTTATATTGCAAGCCGTCCGGCAGGACAACGACGCCGGGTTGGGTTTTGTTGTTTGCCAGAAACGCATCACCCTCGGCCTTGTTTTTTTCGGCCATTTCCTGACGTTTCTTTTGCTGCTCGGCCATTAGTTGCTGCTGGAATTTATTCAGCGTGTCGTGAATTTCCTGATCGGTCATCAACTCAGGGCTGCCACTTTGCGCATCCTTCAAACCGCGCAACAGTGAATCGTAATTCACGTCGATCCCCTGTTCTTTCCAGCGGGAACCGACCGTCACACCAATCGCGTAACTGATGCGGGATTTATCGTCGCTCAATACGTTTGTGTCCGCAGCTTGTGAAAAAGCTGGTGCCAACAGGAAAAAAAATAATGTTAAAGGAATAATTTTCATTTGTTTTAAAAATGCTGTTATAATGCGGCGTAAATTGCAATCCAATTTTTGAACTTTTCGTTTAGCGGTGTGTAAAATATTTTTCATACTGAACGGATTCTGTTAGATTGAGTCGAATTGATGCTAATGACAATTAGGTTGGAAATTATGTTCAAAATTTTCGCGGTGGCGGTGCTGATACAATTTGAGTGTCTCGCCGCGCCGTACGCCAATGGTCTGTCTGCGCCGGATACAACATTATTGACTTCTACTCCGCCCGCACCACTGGTTCCCAGCCCGAACGACGGACGCATCGCCTACGTCACGGCACGTCTGCTCGAAGAATACCACTACTTGCAACAGCCGTTGGATGAAGGAACATCGAAAAAGTTTTTTGACGGCTATCTTGAAGAACTCGATCCGCAGCGGCTTCACTTTTTGCAATCGGACATCGCCGAATTTACCAATTACCGGACGAACCTCGACACACTGACCATCAATGATAGCGGCAGCGCCGACCTGACACCGGCCTATGTAATTTACCGGCGTTTTCTGGAACGATTGCAGCAAAGAGTTGTTTACGTTGACGATTTGCTGAAACACGACAAATTTCAATTCAATGGTCACGAACAAATTTTAATCGACCGTCATGACGCGGCTTATTCGAAAGACCTTGATGAAGCCAAACGGCTTTGGCAGGAACACTTGCGCTGGGAGTATCTGCAAGAAAAACTCAGCCTCGAAATTTCGCCGACAAATAACAGCGTTGTTTTAAGCCTCCCGAAATCCGCCACAACAAACATCGTGGACACCTTGCGACGGCGCTACGAGCGCGGCTTGCGCACATTCACGGAACGCGACAATTCCGACGTATTGCAGATATATCTTGAAGCGCTCGCGCACGCTTACGATCCGCATTCGGATTATTTCAATACCGAGCATGCGCAGGATTTTTCCATCAGCATGAGCCTCTCGCTCTTCGGCATCGGTGCGGAACTCGAATCGCCTGACGGTTATTGCACCATTGCTTCACTCGTTTCCGGTGGCCCGGCAGCAAAAAGCAACCAGCTTAAGACAAATGATAAAATTGTGGCCGTCGCACAAAGTAATCAACCGCCGGTGGATGTTGTGGACATGGAGCTTCCCAAAGTCGTCCAGATGATTCGCGGACCAAAAGGCACTCAAGTGCGGCTGACAATTGTTCCGGCTGACGCGCCAAATACGCGTCGGGTCGTCAGTTTGATTCGCGATGAAATCAAACTCGCCGATCAGGAAGCGAAGGCGCAACTTGTTGAATTGCCGGACGGCAAAGGCGGGACAACGCGTTTGGGTATTATTGATTTGCCGTCGTTTTATGCAACGGTTGATTTGCCCGGCGCAGATCACTCGACGATTAAAAGCACAACGGCCGATGTTTCGAAGCTCATCAAAAAGCTCGAGCAGGAAAAAGTCGCCGGCATTATCATCGATTTGCGGAATAATCCCGGCGGTTCGCTCGAAGAAGCGGTTAAATTCACCGGTTTGTTCGTCAAGGAAGGACTCGTCGTGCTCGTGCGCACGCCGGATGGTCGTGTGATTACGGACAGTGATGACGACCCTTCCTTTCTTTACAATGGTCCGCTAATCGTGCTCGCCAACCGGTTTAGCGCTTCAGCTTCGGAAATTGTCACTGCGGCGTTGCAGGATTACGGACGAGCGATCGTCGTCGGCGATACCTCAACGTTTGGCAAAGGCACCGTGCAAAATCTCGACCCGTTGCAACCATTCCTCGAATCAGCGACCAACGATCCAGGAACACTTAAAATCACCATTCGGAAATTTTACCGTATCAGTGGAGCTTCGACACAGTTTAAGGGCGTCATGTCGGATATTGTGCTGCCTGATAAATGGAATTATGCGACCGACATTGGTGAAGCCTCGCTGGATAATCCGTTGCCGTGGGACACCATTCCCAGCGCGGAGTATGACAAACTCAATCTCACGGCACCTTATATCGCCGCCTTGCGTGCGGCATCGGACGCGCGCATCGCGACGAATCAGGATTTTATCTACATCCGGCAGGACATTGACGAATTCAAAAAATTGGAAGCCGACAAAACTGCTTCGCTTAACGAAGATGAAGAGTTAAAAGAACATCAGGAAATCGAAGCGAAGGAAAAATTACGCGCGCAAGAACGTGAAAAACGAAAAATACCGGACGAAAAAATTTATGATTTGACGCTCGAAAGCGCCGACCAGTCCGGTTTACCTGCGCCAGTTCAAGAAACTAACGCCAACACTATAACTGACGCCGATGGCATAACCAATCGAACCCCCGCTTCCATAAAACCTGCGAATGCCGACAGCAACGATGTGGATGAAAATCAGCAGGCCGACGCCGCGCGATTGTCCGAAACTGAACACATATTGCTGGACTATATTTCGGTTTTGTCGTCAAACCAGCTATTGATAGCTAATTAACGATGAATCAGCGCGGCGCAAAAGTCATTTGCCCGATGTGCAGGAAAAAGGGCGATTGGTTCGTCGGAATTTACGGGCCGTTCTGTTCGCGTCGCTGTAAACTTATTGATCTGGGCAAATGGTTCGATGGCGAACATGTCATTTCTGAACCGCTGCGCCCGGAACATTTTGAAAAATATGCTGATTTGCCGCCGGGAGAACATCTGGACCAGCCGGGATTGGAAGATTGATGGCGCGAACGAATTTGAAATAAAGTTCGCAGTCTGACATCTAACATACATGAAACGATTGATTTGGTTTTTGCTGGCTGTCGGCGCAATGAACCTGGCCGCGACCGCACAAACGACCAACGCCATGAACACAAATAAAACTGAAATCGCCGATCTGGGCGGCGGCTGCTTCTGGTGCATGGAAGCCGTTTTTGAACGATTGCCGGGGGTCATTTCCGTCACGAGCGGATTTGCTGGTGGCACAACGGAAAACCCGACTTATCAGCAAGTCTGCACCGAGTCGACCGGCCACGCCGAGGTGACGGAAATTGAATTTGATCCCGCAAAAATTTCCTACGACAAGCTGCTCGAAGTTTTCTGGCAGGCGCACGACCCAACAACCTTGAACCGTCAGGGCGCAGATGAAGGCACGTCCTACCGCTCCATCATTTTGTATCGAAGTGAAAAACAAAAACTCGAAGCGGAAAAATCAATGATCGCCGCGCAGGAAAATTTCAAGAATCCCATCGTCACCGAAATCGTGCCGCTCAAAAAATTTTACAAGGCCGAGGATTACCACCAGGAATACTACGACAACAATTCTGACCAGGCTTATTGCCAAATCGTTATCGCGCCGAAACTGGAAAAGCTGGAAAGGAAAAAAGTGATCGAAGAAAATCCACAAACAAAACAGTAAATTGCCATCCCATTCTCCGTGCCAGACCAGAACCCCAATCCGAATTCAACCAAAATGACCCGGCGGCGCATGTTGGGATATAGTGCCGGACTTGCCGCCACCGCATTTGCCTACACGTTGATGCCTCCCAATGTCCGACGCGCACTGGCCGAGTCGCCACGCGCCGGTTCTCTGAAAGACATCAAGCACGTCGTCCTGCTCATGCAGGAAAATCGTTCGTTCGATCATTATTTTGGCACACTGGCCGGAGTGCGCGGTTTCGACGACCCTAAAGCGTTGCTGTTACCAAACGGGCGTTCCGTTTTTTATCAACCGGACGTGGAAAATCCTGATGGGCATTTGCTGCCGTTTCATCTGGACACACGCAAGACCAATGCGCAAAAAATTCCTTCCACGAATCATACCTGGCCTGTGCAGCACGAGGCTTGGAACAACGGCAAAATGGATCAATGGATTCCCGCGCACCGGAAGGCCGACGGCGCGAACGGCCCCTACACGATGGGATACCACACGCGCGCGGACATTCCGTTTCAATTCGCGCTGGCTGAAGCATTCACCATTTGTGACGCCTATCATTGTTCCGTCATGGGACCGACCTGGCCGAATCGAATGTATTGGATGACGGGAACGATTGATCCCGATGGAAAACACGGCGGCCCCATCATCAGCAACATTGCACCGCCGCAAGGCTACGGTTGGACGACATACGCCGAGCGACTGGAGAAAGCCGGCATCAGTTGGAAAGTCTATCAGCAGCAGGATAATTACGGTCTCAATGTGCTGGAAAATTTCAGCCAGTTCAAAAACGCCGATAAAAATTCTCCGCTATACCTTAAAGGCATGGTGCGCGGTCCGCAAGGACAGTTTGAATACGATGCGATCAATGACAACCTGCCGGCGGTTTCCTGGATAATGCCGACCAGCTACCAGTCCGAGCATCCGGATTTCATGCCGGCGGATGGCGCAGCCTTTGTTGCCAGCAAACTCGACGCCATTGCTGCCAATCCCGAAGTCTGGGCCAAAACGGTATTCATTCTCAATTACGACGAGAATGATGGCATCTTCGATCACGTTGCACCTGTGGTTCCCCCTCCGGGCACGGCGCATGAATTCGTGGATGGCGTGACGATTGGCAGCGGATTTCGCGTTCCGAGCATCATCATCTCGCCGTGGACGGCCGGCGGATGGGTTTGCAGCCAGCCGTTCGATCATACTTCCATCCTGCAATTTTTGGAAAAATTTACCGGCGTTCGCGAACACAACATTAGCAAATGGCGGCGGGAAACTTTTGGCGACCTGACTTCCGCTTTTCGCTTCGGTGAAAATACCGCAGAACCGCCGGTTTTGCCGGACACCAGCGGTCCGCTTAGCCGGGCGCGCTACGAAGCCGCCAACCTGCCCAAGCCCACCCCGCCCGGTTCAGACCAATCGCCGCCAACGCAGGAAAAAGGAGAACGTAAACGCATCCCACCAACGGTGTGATTTACGAGGTGTCTTTAGCTGGAGAAGAAAAAGTGATTCAGGAAACGCCGCAGACGGTGAAATAAAAGTAGCGGCGCGTCGGCAGACCGCCGCATTAAAATGGTTTGCGGCTTTCTGCCGAAAAGCCGCTACGAGACTCGCGAAGTGAAGTGAATGTGCTGGACAAATTATTTACGTCCAAAATAGTTGTCTGAAATGAAATTGGCTTGACTGCAAAATGCGCCACTTACTCACTGTTAGGCACGCGTTCACGCGCCATGAAAATACTTTTTAAAACAGTCGTCGTTATTCTGGCACTCTTTCTCGAGCTTGCACTACTCTCGATACTTTTTCCAGGCAATGGCAATGTGAGCTATCGTCGGGCGGAGCGAGACGCAGCTTTCTCGAATTACGAAAATCATTCATCACTCGAGGCCAAAGCAAAAGTTCAAGACGAGTTGCGTTTGATGCGGAAGCATGAAGCTTGGAAGGCGTATCCGTTTCTTGGTTTATTTGTCGCCGCGAATGGAGTTTGGATTTATTTTTATTTTCGAGGCAGACGACAGCCTAATACATAAATAAGCTGCAATATTAAATTGATTCTAGAAAATATAAAAACGGCGGACTGTTTCCAGTCCGCCGTTTTGAATTTTGATTTCGATTACAGCCCTTTGCCGATCATGAATTTCAGCAGGTCGGCCACGCGGTTCGAGTAGCCCCATTCGTTGTCATACCAGCTCACGAGCTTGAAAAATTTCTTGTTCAATTCGATGCCCGAGCCGGCGTCGAAAATGGACGACGCATTGCTGTGGATGAAATCGGTGCTGACCACTTCGTCGGTGGTGAATTCGAGAACGCCCTTGAGATACGTCTCGCTGGCCTTCTTCATCGCGGCGGAAATTTCCGCGTAGCTCGTTTCCTTCACCGTCTTCACCGTGAGGTCAACGACGGAAACCGTCGGCGTCGGCACGCGGAAAGACATGCCGGTCAGCTTGCCTTTCACTTCGGGGCAAACGAGCGCGGTGGCTTTGGCCGCGCCGGTCGAGGCGGGAATGATGTTGATGGCCGCGCTGCGTCCGCCTTTCCAATCTTTTTTGCTCGGACCGTCCACGGTTTTTTGCGTGGCGGTGTAGCTGTGGATCGTCGTCATCAAACCTTCCTCGATGCCGAAACCTTCCTTGAGCAACACGTGGACGACGGGCGCGAGGCAGTTCGTCGTGCAGCTCGCGTTGGAAATGATGGTGTGCTTGGCCGCGTCGTATTTCTCGTGGTTGACGCCCATGACAATGGTGATGTCCTCGTTTTTCGCCGGGGCGGAAATGATGACTTTCTTCGCGCCCGCCGTGATGTGGCCGTAGGCGGATTTCGGATTCGCCTTGTCGGCGTCGGTGAACAGGCCGGTGGATTCGATGACGACGTCCACGCCGAATTTTTTCCACGGCAATTCCGCCGGCGTCTTGGCGCTGACGACGAAAATTTCCTTGCCGTTAACGATCAGCACATCGTCTTCGGTTTTGTCGGCGGCGGATTTTTTCGAGCCGACCGTGCCAGCAAATTTTCCCTGCGTGGAATCGTATTTGAGCAGGTAGGCGAGATTGTCGGCAGGCACGATGTCGCCGACCGCGACGACTTCGACATCCTTGCCGAGCAGGCCTTGTTCAGCGATCGCGCGAAAGACCAAACGTCCGATGCGACCGAATCCGTTGATTGCAACTTTGACTGCCATAATTTTTATTTTCTAATTGGTGATGGAAATTGTTTGTTCCTTTTCCTAAAACCGAAAGGGAATTTTAACGACGCGCGGCGAAGCGTCAATGAAGAATTCAAAAGCAAAAATACCAAATCTCCGTCATTTGATGTATTGCTGAAGATTGCTTCCAGTTCATTTGCAAAACTCCCCACGTTGGAAACGAATCAGCGGGCAAATTAAGGAAATAAAAAGATTTGCAGAAAACAAAAATATTGCAAAGATTCTATTACGCACCGACAAAGTGATTTTATTATGTCATTCAACATCGAACTCCAACTCCAACAATTTCCGAAGACGATTGCGCTCAAGGACGGCACAAAAGCAACGCTGCGGCCATTACGGCGCGATGACGAAAAGGATTTTCATCAGCTTTTTCTCGGCATTCCCGAACCCGAACGGATGTTTATCAAACATCGCGTCACGGAAATCGAATTAATTCACAACTGGTGCCGGAATCTTGACTACGGGCGCAATCTACCGTTGGTCGCGCTGGTCGGCGGAAAAATCATCGGCGACGCAACATTGCACCAACAGCTCGGCGGCTGGAAACGGCACATCGGACGCGTCAGCGTGCTTGTTCATCCTGACTTTCGCGGTCGCGGAATCGCCACCAGACTTATTTCGGAAATCGTGGATATCGCGCGCGAAGCCGGCCTGGAAAAGGTCGAGGCCGAATTTATCGGCGAACAGGAGGCGGCCGTCAAAATGTTTGCGCTGCTCGGTTTCAGCCAGCTTCTCCGGCTTGAAGACTATGTCAAAGACATGCAGGCCGTTTCGCACGATTATATTTTGATGGGGCTTGAATTGAAGACCGATGAGGAATATGCGAGCGCAAGCGGTTAAAAGTAAAAAGCCCGCTCGCAAGAGCGGGCTTGGTAATTTTCAAAAGTTCCAGTTTAAGCTGTTTTTTCCTCCGGCTTGTTTTCAGTCGCAGGAGAAGTTTCGGTCGTGACTGGAGTTTCAGTTGTAACATCAATCCATTCCAAAATCGCGCGCGTCGCGGCGTCGCCCTGACGCTGGTTCATTTTAATGATGCGGGTATAACCGCCGTTGCGCTCTTTAAATGCAGGCGCGATTTCCTTGAACAGGATTTTCGCCGCGTCTTCCTGATGCAAACGCGCCACGGCAAGACGGCGGTCGTGAATCGTTCCGCGCTTGCCGAGCGTCACCAATTTTTCCGCGACAGAACGCGCGGCCTTGGCTTTCGCCAAAGTCGTGGTCACGCGCCGGTGTTTGATGAGGCTGCAAACGAGATTTGCCAGCATCGCGTTGCGATGTTCGGAGGTGCGACCCAGTTTGGCCGTTCGTTTTAAGTGTCGCATAGAATTCCTTATTCAGTCGCCAAACCTTCTTTTGGCCCGACCTCCACCAAGCCCGGATCAAAATTCATGCCGAGCGTCAGGCCCAACGCCGTAAGTTTCTCTTTGATTTCGTTCAACGACTTTTTTCCGAAGTTGCGATACTTGAGCATTTCCTGCTCGGTTTTCATCGCGAGCTGGCCAACGGTCGTAATGTTCGCATTGTTCAAACAATTCGCCGCGCGGACGCTCAACTCGATTTCGTTAACGCTCATATTGAGAAGCTTCTTCATCTTCGTTTTTTCCTCATCCTGCTTGTCAGCGGCTTCCTCAAACTCGACTGCATTCTGGTCATAACCGACAAACACGTCGAGATGATGGGCCAAAATCGCCGATGCCTGCGTGAGCGCGTCATCGGGCGTAAGCCTTCCGTCCGTCCAAATTTCCAAAACCAACTTATCGTAATCCGTGCGGTTACCGACGCGCGCAGCCTCAACGGCATAACGCACACGCGTGACCGGCGAGAACAGCGAATCAATCGCCACGACGCCGATGGCCTGTCCGGGTTTTTTGTTTTCGTCGCTCGGGCAGAAACCGCGTCCGATTTTCACGGTCAGCTCCATCTCAAATTTTTTCTTCTTGTCGAGCGTGCAGATGTGCTGCGTGGGATTAACCAGCTCGACATTTTGATTCACTTGAATGTCGGCAGCGGTCACCGCACCCTCTTTGTTGACGGAAAGCAAAAGCACCTGTTCATCGCGGGTGTGCGCCTTGAATTTGACCTTCTTCAAATTTAAAACGATGTCGGTCACGTCCTCGACGACGCCATCGATCGTAGCGAACTCATGCATCGCACCGTCCACTTTCAACGAGGTGATGGCCGCGCCTTCGAGCGACGAAAGCAGCACGCGACGAAGCGAGTTGCCGATGGTGTGGCCGTAACCGGTTTCAAACGGGTCGGCAATAAATTTTGCGTAAGTTGGAGTGGCGGTTGCTTCTTCCTTTTGCAACCGTTTTGGCATTTCAAAACGTCCGAGTCTGACTGGCATATTTTCCTTTCAACAATTTTAATCTGATTTTTCCGGCTGATTTATTCCCATGCCGTAGAAATCCGTGTAATTGTTTTTTATGTTTTACTGGTTTAGCGGGAATAAAATTCGACGACGGCCTGTTCGTTCGCAATCGGTTGAATCTCGTCGCGCGTCGGAATCCGCATTACTGTGCCCTTGAATTCTTCTTTGTTAAACAAGAGCCAATCCGGCACTGCGCGGCTCGTGGCGACTTCCAAATTTTTTGTCGCCAGCTGACGCGACACATTGTTGTTTTTAACTTCGATCACGTCATTCACCTTCAAAGCATACGACGGGATACTGACCTTTCGGCCTTTGACCGTAACGTGACCATGCGAAACCATCTGGCGCGCAGCGGCACGGGTGTTCGCCAAACCAAGATGATAAACGACATTGTCCAAGCGCGTCTCCAAAATCTGCAGCATCTGTTCACCGGTGACACCGCGGCGGCGCAACGCTCTTTCATAAACGCCGCGAAACTGTTTTTCCATCAGCCCATAGTAATAACGCAGCTTCTGCTTCTCGATCAAACCGAGACCGTAATCGGTGTGTTTGCGGCGTGACTTCGGGCCGTGAACACCGGGGCCGTAGTTGCGGCGTTCAAGATATTTCGACGGGCCGAAAATCGGAAGACCGAACCGGCGGCTGATGCGAACGCGGGGACCTGTATAACGAGCCATAAATTAAATTTAAAATTTCGATTTGATTAAACGCGCCGTTTTTTACGAGGACGACAACCGTTGTGAGGAATCGGAGTTACGTCCTTGATTGCGCTGATTTCCAAACCAATGGCTTGAAGCGCGCGAATCGCGGATTCGCGACCGGAACCGGGACCTTTAACGCGAATTTCGACTTCCTTCATGCCGTGCGCCATCGCCTGACGCGCGGCGTCCTGCGCCACTTGCTGCGCAGCATAAGCGGTACTTTTACGCGAGCCTTTGAACCCAACGCGACCGGCACTCGACCAACCGATGAGATTTCCATGCGCGTCGGTGATAGCGACCTGCGTGTTGTTGAACGTAGCCAGAATGTTCGCGATTCCCGCCACCACATTTTTTGCGTGCTTTGCCTTGATGACTTTTTTGGCATTGGCGTCTTCGCCCAAAAGTTCAGCCGCAGTTGGCGCGGCGACCACCGGCGTTTCCACAGGTTTCGGCGCTTCGACAGTTGGCGCGACTTTTTTAGCCGGTTTTTCCCCCGCTGTTTTAGCGGCGGCTGGCTTTGTCTCCTTTTTAGGCGCAGATTTTTTCTTTTCTTCAGTCATAACGACAAATCAAAATTTTAGTGAATGCCGGTCTTGGCGTTCGGATTGCGCTGAACACCCACGGTCTTGCGCGGGCCTTTGCGCGTACGTGCGTTGGTCTGGGTACGCTGGCCACGCACGGGCAATCCGCGCATATGCCGGATGCCACGATAACATTTGATACCTTGCAGCCGTTTCAAATTCATGCCGATTTCACGGCGGAGGTCGCCCTCAATGACGTATTTGCCTTCCTGTATCGCATGGACGATTTGTGAAAGCTGCTGCTCGGTCAAATCCTTTGCCCGAATCGCGGGATCAATATTCGCACGCTCAAGTATTTCCTTGGCGTTAACCGGACCGATGCCGTAAATATACCGAAGCGCAATGTCTATGCGCTTGTTCGGCGGAACTTCCACACCAATGATGCGTGCCATAAAATTAAATCAGCCCTGACGTTGTTTGTGACGTTTGTTCGTGCAAATCACGCGGATGACGCCGCGACGGCGTATCACTTTGCAATGCTCACACATTTTTTTTACTGACGCTCTGACTTTCATTAAATCTAAAATTTTGTTTCCGTTAAAATCCGCCCCACGCTCAAATCGTAAGGCATCAACTGCAATTTTACTTTGTCGCCGGATTTCAACCCGGCCAGATTTTTCTTCGCTTTGCCCGCCATAAACGCCGTCAATCGGTGTCCGTTTTTTAATTCCGCGCGACAGGTGCCGTTCGGCGAAACTTCAATCACGCGACCTTCAACTTGGAAGGCTTCTTTTCCAAACATGTCAAAATCTCCGGCTCGCCGTCGGTTATCAGGACGGTGTGCTCAAAATGAGCGGATAGTGAACCATCTTGCGTGACCACTGTCCAGCCGTCTTTTAAAATTTTTACGCCGGGCGAACCGGCGTTGACCATTGGCTCAATTGCCAAAGTCATGCCCGCCCGCAGCTTCTGGTTCATTTTTGAATCAACAAAATTAGGCACTTGCGGCTCTTCGTGCATCGAACGTCCGACACCGTGGCCCACAAATTCACGCACAACGCTAAACCCATTGCCTTCAACGTAATCTTGAATCGCACGCGAAATATCCGTTACGCGATTTCCCGCAACCGCCGCCGCGATGCCTTCGTAAAGCGCGTGTTCCGTCACGTCCATCAACCGCTGCGCCAGTACGCCACAACCACCGACCGCAACAGTCCGCGCATTGTCGCCGATATAGCCTTTGTAACTCACACCTACATCCACACTCACGATATCGCCGAAATGCAGTTCCCGTTCACTCGCCAATCCGTGAACGACTTCGTCATTTACCGAAATGCACGTGTGGCACGGATATTTGCGATAACCAAAAAACGCGCTCTTCGCGCCGTGTGTTTTGATTTGCCCCGCCGCAAAACTGTCCACCTGCCGCGTTGTCACGCCTGGCTTGATGAATGCCGCGATATCGTCCAAAATTTTACCCGCCACCACGCACGCCGGACGCATCAGTTCCAAATCACGTTCATTTTTTAGGATAATCATCTTGCCTTTCACGAACGTGATTAAAACCGTCCGCGGATCCGCCCTTTTTTCAAAAAGCCGTCGTAGTGACGCATCATCAGATGCGATTCGATCTGGCGCATCGTATCCAGCAAAACACCAACCGTAATCAAAATACTTGTGCCACCGAAGAAACTCGCCACGGCGTAGGGAATTCCCATCCAATTAGCCAGCAAAATAGGAATCGTTGCAATCACGGTCAGAAAAAATGCGCCCGCCAATGTGATCCGGCTCATGGCATTGTGCAAATAATCGCTGGTCCCCTGCCCCGGGCGAACGCCGGGAATGTAGCCGCCGTTTTTCTTTAAATCGTCGGCGATCTGTATTTCGTTGAACTGTGTCGCCACCCAAAAATATGAGAAGAACAAAATCATCAGCGAATAGACGGTGAGATACAACGGCGATCCCGGATTCAATGACCGCGCGATGTCGGCAAAAAAAGGGATGTTGAACTTGTTGCTGGCAGCCAAAAAAACCCATTGCGGAACCATCAAAATGGATTGGGCGAAAATGATGGGCATGACGCCCGCATAATTCACCTTCAACGGCAGGAACGACGTGCCGCCGGAATACATTTTGCGTCCTACGGCGCGTTGGGCGTATTGCACGGGAATTCTTCGTTGCGCTTGCGTGATGGCAATGACGCCTGCAATCACAGTGATCAGCAAAATCACCATAACCAAACCAGAACCTATCAAATGATTTTGAGGTTCAATACCGCCGCTCGGAAAAAACATGTCATGAAGCCCCGTCGCCGCCGACGGTAATCTCGATAAGATATTAACCGTGATGATCAATGAAATGCCGTTCCCAATTCCACGTTCGGTAATTTGTTCGCCAATCCACATCAGCAATATCGTGCCAGTCGTTAAAATTAAAGTCGTTTGAATGCGATACCACCAAATATAATTGTCGCTGAATAGAACGAGCCGACTAATGCCCCCGCCAAATGCTTTTTCAGGATTTTCCCAGCCTAACGCCGTCGCAAAACCGTAGCCGAGGCAAATCAACACGGTCGC
Organism: uncultured Verrucomicrobiae bacterium; assembly: GCA_963719075.1. GTDB lineage: Bacteria > Verrucomicrobiota > Verrucomicrobiia > Limisphaerales > UBA11358 > UBA11358. The sequence goes on from CAVRAN010000005.1 coordinate 149,203, forward strand.
GTAACGGCCATATTGAATGATTTTTGAACGACCACCTTCTTCGCGCGCGAGTTTGCTCAATTTCGGCCAGACCGCCGTGAGTAGTTGCAAAATAATTGTCGCAGTGATGTAAGGCATGATGCCGATCGCGCCAATGGCACAACGCTCCAAGGCACCGCCCGCAAATGTATTATATAATCCCACAGCACCACCACCTTGCGAATTGCTGTTGAAAAAATTCCGCAACGCCGTGCTGTCCAAACCCGGAATGGTGATGAAAGTCATCAAACAGCAGACCGACAGCATTCCCAACGTGAACAAAATCCGTGACTTCAGTTCAGGAATCTTGAAGCAGTTGGCAAACGTGTTGAAGATGGAGCGAAACATGCGTCAAACGCCGCAATCAGGATTTGGCCAGCGCGCCGGGTTTGCGGCTGACAACTTCACATGCGCCGCCTTTGGCCTCGATTTTTGATTTAGCCGAAGCACTGAATGCGCTCACGCTAACCGTGAGTTTCTTGGACAATTCACCGTTACCGAGAATTTTGATTCCGTGCGCACGGCCATTTGCCAGACCAACCGTACGTAACGCCGTTTCGTCCACACGTGCGCCATCGTCAAATTTATTCAAGTCGCCAACATTCACGGCAAGATATTTCGTCGTAAAACGCGCATTGTTGAAACCACGTTTCGGAATGCGGCGGATGAGCGGCATCTGGCCGCCTTCAAAGCCGATGCGGATCGAGCTGCCGGAGCGCGCCGTCTGGCCTTTGCCGCCACGACCGGATGTTTTGCCGTGCCCGCTGGATTCGCCTTGGCCGAGCCGTTTTGTGCGGTGCTTCGCGCCGGGACGAGGTTTAAGATTGTGCAGTCGCATAAAAATCAGGCTGTTGCCGGAATGATTCCCGGCGCTTCGGGCGTTTTAATTTTTCTAATTTCCAAACCGCGGCCCTTGTAAATGTCCTCGCGCAGACGCAGGCTCAACAAGCCTTTGAGCGTCGCCTTCACGACGTTGGCCGCATTTTTCGAGCCGAGCGATTTGCTCAAAATATCTTTTATGCCGGCGGATTCCAAAACCGCGCGAACTGTTTTGCCCGCGATGATTCCCGTTCCCGGTGATGCCGGACGCAGTAAAATTTTTGCGCCGCCGTATCGGGAATATACTTCGTGCGGAATCGTCACGTCTTTCAAGGAGACGGATACCATCTGGTTGCGCGCCAGTTCGCCACCGCGACGGATGGCGTCCGCGACTTCGCTTGCCTTGCCCAGCGCATAACCGACGCGACCACGCTTGTCGCCCACAACCACGAGCGCGCTGAAATTAAAACGACGGCCACCTTTGACGACTTTTGAGGAACGGTTGATAAACACAACTTTCTCCATCAATTCTTCCGACACACCGCCGCTAAACGCATTTTCAGGAACGTCGCCCGGCGAGCGACGGCGACCGCCGCGTCCACCTTGGCCTTGACCGCGCGGGCCACGCGGGCCACGCTGTCCTTCACCACCAGTTTGATTGAGTTCAGCCACAGTATTTATTCGGGTTAAAATTTTAATCCAGCTTCGCGCGCCGCATCGGCCAGCGCCTTGATTTTGCCATGATAACGCACGCCGCCGCGGTCAAACACGACTTCCTTGATGCCTTTGCCCAAGGCGTTCTTCGCCGCGAGTTCGCCAATCGTTTTCGCGCCCTTGACGTTTGCCGACAAATCTTTTGCCGCAGTTTTGCTGACCGTCGAGGCTGCAGCAATTGTAACTCCTGCGTCGTCGTCAATGAACTGGACGTGGATGTTTTCGTTCGTGAAACACACGGCCATGCGCGGACGCAGCTTCGTGCCGGTCACTTTTTTGCGGATGCGCCAGCGCCGCAACTGCTTCAATTTTTGTTTCTTTTCCGTTCTCATTTTTTCGCGTCCACGGATTTAGCCGTGAACAAATTCAATTGTTACTGAACCGTCTTGCCTTCCTTGCGTTCGACGTGTTCGCCGACATAACGCACGCCCTTGCCCTTGTAAGGTTCAGGCGGATAAAACGCGCGGATTTCCGATGCGACCTTGCCGACCATCATTTTGTCCGGGCCTTCAATCGTCAGCTTCGTGTTTTCCTCGACCGTCACTTTGATCTGGTCGGGAATGTCGTAATTCACCGGATGCGAATAACCGAGCGACAGGTTCACGACTTTGCCGGTGACGGCGGCCTTGAAACCGACGCCTTGAATTTCCAGTTTCTTCACGAAACCTTCGGCGACGCCCTTGACCATGTTGTTGACGAGCGCGCGGCTCAAGCCGTGCAACGCCTTCGCCTGCGCGTCTTCGCCGTCGCGGCTGACGACAATGTTGCCGCCGTCAACTTTGAGGCTCGTGCGCTTCGGCAATTCCCAGCCGAGCTTGCCTTTCGGACCTTCGACGGAAACTTTCTGCCCTTTCACCTCCACTTTGACTTTCGGAGGAATGGCAATCGGTTGTTTTCCAATTCGCGACATAAAATTTTTACCAAATATAGCAGAGCAGCTCGCCGCCCAGATTTTTCTTCTTCGCCTGCGTGCCCGTCATCACGCCTTCGGATGTGGACACGATCGAAACGCCCAAACCGCCGAGCACGCGCGGAATTTCCGTCGCGCCGACATATTTGCGCAAACCGGGCTTGCTGATGCGCTTCAAACCTTCGATGACATTTTTCTTGCCCTGATACTTGAGCTGGATTTTCAGCTTCTTGATCGTCTTGCCGTCAACGGACACTTCCGCGACGTAGCCTTCCTTCTTCAGGATTTGTGCAAGGCTTTCCTTCATGCGCGAGTGCGGCAATTCCACCGCTGGCAGCAGTGCGCGGCTCGCGTTGCGGATGCGGGTCAACATATCTGAAATCGGATCGCTCATATTAAAATCGTAATAACTTACCAGCTCGCCTTCGTGATGCCGGGAATCAAACCGTTCAACGCGGCTTCGCGGAACGTCAGACGCGAACAGCCGAACTTCCGCAGATAACCGCGGCGGCGTCCGCTGAACGAGCAGCGGTTCACGATGCGCGTCGGGCTGGCGTCGCGCGGCAGTTTTGCGAGGCCGGCGTAATCGCGTTTCGCCTTCATTTCAGCGCGAATCGCGGCGAATTTCTTCACCGTTTCCGTCTTGCGCTTGTTGCGCTCCAACCATGCTTTCTTGGCCATAAAATTAAAAATTATTTTTCCGCGAACGGAAAACCCATCAGCTTCAGCAAATCCAGCGCCTCTTCATTCGTCGGCGCGCTCGTCACAATCGTGATGTCCATGCCCTGCTGGCGTTTGATTTTATCCAGTTCAATTTCAGGAAAAATCGTCTGATCGCCGATACCAAAGGTATAATTTCCTCGACCGTCAAACTTGCGTGGCGACAACCCGCGAAAATCGCGGATGCGCGGCAGCGCCGTCGCGACGAGCCGGTCAAAAAATTCATACATCTCGTCGCGGCGCAACGTCACGCGGCAGCCGATCGCCTGGTTTTCGCGCAGCTTGAATTGCGCGATGCTGTGGCGCGACTTGCTGATGGCCGGCTTGCGCCCGGTGATCAGCGACAAATCCTTCGCCGCGTCCTCGACCGCGCCTTTTTCCAGCGACGCGCTCACGCCCATGTTCACCACGATCTTCACCATCTTCGGAATCTGGTGGACGTTCGTATATTTGCGCTTTTCTTTCAGCGCCGGCGCGACTTCCTTCGCGTATTTTTCGTAAAGTCTGGCTTTCATTTTTATGCGTCACGGATTTTGCCGTGACAAAATTATTTATGCGGTTGCTTCCGCCGGTTGTTCAACGTGCTCGGCCTTCATCACATTCGAAATGTGGATCGTGCCTTCGCGCTCGACGATCGCACCTTGCGGATGCTGCTGGCTCTTGCGCGTGTGCCGCTTGATCATCTGCACGCCTTCGACGATGACGCGCGATTTCTTCGTCAACACGGCGATGATCTTGCCGCGCTTGCCCTTTTCTTTTCCGGCCAGCACGACCACTTCATCACCTTTTTTAACATGACGCTTCATAAATTTTTTAAATCACTTCCGGCGCGAGCGAAATTATCTTCATGAACTTCTTGTCGCGTAACTCACGCGCCACCGGGCCGAAGATGCGCGTTCCCTTCGGGTTCAATTCCTTGTCAATGATCACGCAGGCGTTGCTGTCGAACCGCAGATACGAACCGTCGTTACGACGAATAATATCCCGCGTGCGGACGACTACTGCGTCATGCACCTCGCCTTTTTTCACCGTGCCATCCGGCGCGGCGACCTTGATATGCACCTTGATGACGTCGCCGATGCCGGCGTAACGCTGGTTCTTGCCCAGCACGCCGATGTTCCAGGCGATTTTTGCGCCCGTATTATCCGCGACATCCAAACTGGAACGAACTTGCAACATAAAATCTTTTTAAGCCGCCACCGATGTTTCCTGAACCGCCTTCTCGACGACTTCAACGAGCCGCCAGCATTTCAATTTCGACAATGGCCGCGTTTCCTCGATGCGCACGCGGTCGCCAATCTTGGCCTCGTTCTTCTCGTCGTGCGCGTAAAATTTCTTGAAGGCGGTGACAATCTTCTTGTAGCGCGGATGCGGAAAACGGCGCTCGACGCGGACGATAATCGTCTTGGTCATTTTGTTCGAGACAACTTCGCCGACGCGTTCCTTGCGGTTGCCGCGTTTCGCTTCAGGTTGTTTTACAATTTCAGCCATACAAAAAAATCAGACCGCAAAATTAAACTGTCTTTGCCTTGTTGCGCAGTTGTGAAATGCGCGTTTCGATGCGCGCGATGTCCTTGCGCAACACCGTCAGGCGTGCGGGTTTTTCCAACTGCGCGCTCGCCTGCTGCAAACGCAGGTTGAACATCTCGTGACGCAGGTCGCGGCTTTTGGCCGACAACTCAACCAGCGTCATGTCTTTTGATTCTGCAAATTTCATAAAATCAATGGCTGTGGCGCGAAATGAATTTCGTCTTGATCGGCAATTTCGTCGCCGCCAGCCGCATTGACTCGCGCGCAATCGCTTCCGTCACGCCGTCCACTTCAAACAGCACGTTCGCCGGACGGATCACGGCCACCCAGCCTTCGAGCGGCGCTTTGCCTTTGCCCATTCGGGTTTCGAGCGGCTTCTTCGTGAAAGATTTCTGCGGGAAAATTCTAATCCACATCTTTCCGTGGCGCTTCATGTTGCGGGCGATCGCCACGCGCGCGGACTCGATCTGCTTCGCGTCCATCCAGCAACGTTCCAGCGCCATCAAACCGTATTCGCCGAACGCGACCGTGTGGCCGCTGCGCGCCGTGCCCTTGCGGCTGCCGCGGTGCATCTTGCGAAACTTCACTCTTGCTGGTTGCATTGCCATAACAAAAATCTTTTCTAAAATTAATTTGCAGCGGTTTCAGCAGACACGTTTTGCTGCTCTTTCTTTTGCGGTTTAGTATCACCTTTGCAAATCCAGCATTTCACGCCGAGCTTGCCGTAAACCGTGAGCGCCTCGGCGAATCCGTAATCAATGTCCGCGCGCAACGTGTGCAACGGCACGCGACCCCAGTGATACAATTCCGTGCGCGCGAGTTCTGCGCCACCCAGACGCCCGGCGCAACGAATCTTGATGCCTTCCGCGCCGAAATCTTTTGCCGTCTGCAAAGCCTTTTTCATCGCGCGACGGAACGACACGCGGCGTTCCAATTGCAACGCGATGTTTTCTGCGACGAGCTGCGCGTCAAGTTCCGGCGTTTTCACCTCGACGATGTCCACATAGACTTCTTTGCCGGTCATCTTGCTCAATTCTTCCTTAAGCTTTTCAATTTCCGAACCCTTGCGCCCGATAACCACGCCCGGACGCGCCGTCATGATGGTGACGCGGCAACGGCTCGTCGCGCGTTCGATCAAAATTCTCGGCACGGATGCGCCTTCAAGTTTCTTTTTCAGAAACGCGCGGATCTTGCGGTCTTCGGTCAACAGCGCGCCAAATTCTTTTTTGTTGGCATACCACTTCGAGCGCCAGTCTTTGTTGACCGCGACGCGCAGACCGATTGGATTTGTTTTTTGGCCCATGAGATTATTCGTCGGAAACGGTGATCTTAATATGGCAACGGCGTTTCAAAATTGGTCCCGCCGAGCCGCGCGCCTTCGGTTGAAAGCGTTTCAAAGTCGTCGCTGTTCCGGCAACTGCTTCTTTCACGCGTAACGATTCCGGCTTGAGTTTGTTGTTGTTCTCCGCGTTGGCGATGGCCGACTTCAAAGTCTTCGCGACGAGCCGCGCGCCTTTGCGCGGAACGAATTGCAGCACCGCCATCGCTTCAAGCGCGCCGAGTCCCTGAACCTGCCGCACGACCTCGCGCATTTTCTGCGCGGACATCGGCACGTTTTTCATTATTGCAAAAGCTTCCATAAAACTATTTGGCCTCCGCCTTGGCCGTGTGTGCGCCGTGTTTCTTGAATGTGCGCGTCAGCGAAAATTCGCCGAGCTTGTGGCCCACCATGTTTTCCGTCACGAACACCGGGTTGAAAATCTTTCCGTTATGCACGGTGAACGTCAGGCCGACGAATTCCGGCGTGATCGTCGAGCGGCGCGACCACGTCTTGATCGGCGTCTTCTGGTTCGATGCCTTCGCCTTCACGATTTTATCAAGCAGGCTGAAATCAACAAACGGACCTTTTTTGATCGAACGTCCCATAAATTATTTATTTTTCATCGGCAGACCGTTGCGTTGAACAACGATGAAACGATTTGAGATTTTGTATTTCGCGCGCGTCTTGCCGCCCTTCGCGACAAAGCCCCACGGCGACACCAACTGCTGCCAGCCGCCGCCGCCCTTGGATTTGCCCTGGCCGCCGCCGTTCGGATGATCCACCGGATTCCGCGCCACGCCGCGCGTGATGCCGCGATGACCGCGATGCCGCGTGCGACCGCCTTTTCCCAAAATAATATTTTCATGCTCGGTGTTACCGACCTGGCCGATGGTCGCGTAACACTCTTCGTTGATCTTGCGGATTTCGCCGGAAGGCAAACGGATTTGCGCGTAACCTTCGTCGCGCGACATCAACGTCGCCGAACCGCCCGCCGAACGAACCATCTGTCCGCCGCGACCGGGCGTGATTTCCAAATTGTGAATCGCCGTGCTGACCGGAATCGCCTTGAGCGGAAGCGCATTGCCGATTTCCGGCGGCGCTGTCGGCCCGCTTGAAATTTTTGCGCCCACCACCACGCCGACCGGCGCGATGATGTAACGCTTCTCGCCGTCCGAATAATCCAGCAGCGCCAGACGCGCCGAACGCATCGGATCATATTCGATCGCCGAAACCGTCGCCTGCACGCCGTGCTTGTTGCGTTTGAAATCCACGAGGCGGATTTTCTGCTTGTGACCGCCGCCGATGCCGCGCGCAGTCACGCGACCATAGGCGTTGCGTCCGCCGGATTTTTTCCGCGTGACGACCAGCGACTTCTCCGGCGTCGTCTTCGTGATGTCGCTAAAGTCCGCGATCGTGATGTATCGCGTGGACGGCGTTAGCGGTCTAAAATGTTTGACTGGCATAAATGCAAAAGTTTTTTATCAGCAACTTCGAAGTCGGCGAGCCATCAATCCTGTTTCCGTGGGAAATCAGTTATCGGTCCACAAACATGCTGTCCTGACGACCTTGCGGACGACGAGGAGCGCGTAAACTATCAGACGCAAAATAGAACGCAAGCGCTTTTTGAAGAATTTTAGGACGTGCAGAATGCGAAAGTTAAAACCTTTGATTGACAAGCACCTTGCTGACTTTGGCTAGACGTTTTCTCCTTTGCGTTTGCCTGCCAAAAGAACTACTTTCATTTCGTATGACAACGCTGACGGCACATTTCGACGGCAAAGTGCTCGTGCCTGATTCGCCGGTGAAACTTCCGGTGAACCAGCCGTTGAAAGTTTCTGTTTCGACCGTCGAAGCAAATGGCGAGGAAGACGACGACGTGGACGAAGGCGCGTGGCTGCGAGCCGCGTCAAAAAATCCGTCCTTCGATTTCCTGCGCGACGAACCCAACCTCTACCGCTCCACCGATGGCAAGCCCTTCCACGACGCGCGGTAAAGTCGTGCTCGTTCCGTTTCCGTTTGACGACCTTTCGGCGACGAAACTTCGCCCGGCTGTTTGCCTCACTGAACCAATCGGCACAAACCGCCACGTCGTTGTGGCTTTCATCACGAGCAGCGAAATTTTTGATTTGCTTCCAACGGACATTGCGCTACCTACAAATCATCCAGACTTTCGAGCGACCGGCTTACGCGTCAATTCAGTTTTGCGTTTGCACCGATTGATCACGCTCTCGACTAAAATCATTCAGCGCGAACTCGGAAGGCTTTCACCAAATCTCGAACGTGAAGCGGCTGAAAAGCTTTCACTATTGTTTTCTCTAAAAAGTTAGTGCCGAAACTGCAACTGCTTGCTGACCTTCGCCAGCCGTTTCTCCCAATCGCCCTTGTGCGCCAGCGGGTCGGCGTCCGTGCCCCAGAGTTTTTTCACCATCTCGCGCTGCGGCACGAACGGGCATTTCGCCTTTGGATTTTTGTGCGCGTCGTTGAGTTGCTGTAACGCCAATTGGGCACCGGTCATCAAAGGGATTTTATCAATCTTAAATTTCTCGATTAATATTTTCTGGGCGGTTTGCGCCGCTTCGTCCAGCGCCCCCCAGCGCTCAGCCTGTGTGCAACCCCATAATGTCGGTTGTGTGTCGAATTTTTCCAGATTCCAAAATGCGATGCGGATTTGGCGAACCATTTTTGTTTGTCCGGCCATGATGCTGCGAAAAATTCCTTCGAGTTCTGAATTGATGATTGAGTTCTGAAACTGCGGATGCTGGAAACGATGCGAACCGCCGACCTCGCTGAAATCTTCAAAACGAATCGTCAGCGACAATTCGCGCGCCTGCAATTGCTCGCGCCGCAACTGGCTGACCAGCCGCGTGGCCTCGCTCAACGTGAACGTCAGCGCGGCCTCGTAATCCGGCTCGTCGTAAGGCAGCGTCGTGTTGCTGGAAATCGTCGTGCGGTCTTTCACTTCGAGCAGCAGCGGCTCGTTCCAAAGTCCATTTGAGAAAAGCCAGAGTTGCTGGCCCCAGATGCCGAATTTTTGTTTCAGCAGCGTAGAAGGCAATTTTGCGACGTGACCAAAAGTCTGCGCGCCAAGCGCAGCCAGCGCACGCTGACGATTTTTTCCAAGGCCGGAAAGTTCGCGCACACAGCGGTCTTTCAAAAATTCTTTTTCATCGCCGGATTTGATTTCGATAAAGCCGGGCTTGGCCGCATCCGTCGCGAGTTTGGCGAGCCGCGAGGAATTGGCGAGCCCGGCGGAAACAGGCAATTTCACTTCGCGCAAAATCCGCGCGCAGATTTCCTTTACATATTTTCCCGGTGTCGTGTCGTGCCAGACGTGTTTGTCCATCGTCGTGAAATCGAGGAAGCCTTCATCAATCGAAATCGGCACGAGCGTCGGCGCATATTCTTCGAGCACGTGAAACATCTCCGCCGAGAGCCGGCGATATTCGTCATAGTGCGGCCTGCACAAAACTCCGCGCGGACAAAGTCGTTTCGCCTCAAAGCACGCCATGCCAGTCTTGATGCCAAACTTTTTCGCCGCGCGATTCGCCGCAATGACAATACCGTCGCCGCGACGACCGCCGCCGACCCACACGGGACGCCCGATCAGTTTTTCATTGAGCGCGATTTCGCAGCTTGCAAAAAAACTGTCGCCATCCACATGTAAAATTCGATTGGGCGTTTTTACGTTCACGGGCGAACTTTAATTGAACCTAAATTCATGCCGTGTCAAATCCTGCCATAATGGTATGGACAAAAGCTGTCCAACCTTTGCTTTTAATTTACTCGCTTCAACCTTATTCAACTTTTGGCAGCGTAAAGAAAAACGTCGCGCCTTTGCCAAGTTCGCTTTTCACCCAGACCGTGCCCCCGTGATTTTGCACGATGTGTTTAACGATGGACAAACCGAGTCCCGTGCCGCCTTGCTCGCGCGAGCGCGCCTTGTCCACGCGATAAAAACGCTCGAACACGCGGTCGAGCGCCTCGGGCGGAATGCCGGGACCGTCGTCTTGCACAAAAACTTCAATCTTGCCATCATCGGTTTTTTTCCCGCCGACGACAACCATGCCTTGCGCACGACCGTATTTGATGGCGTTGTCCACGAGATTGGCGAGGACTTGATCAAGCCGGTTCGCATCCGCAGTCACAGCAAGTTCGGGCAATTTGTTGACAAGCCTAATATTTTTGTTGTCGGCGGGCGGTTTCAAATCATTAAAAATTTTTTCAACGAGTGGACGCAGCGCGACCGGCTGCAAATTCAATTTGATACGTCCGGATTCGAGCGCGGAAATGGTAAGCAAATCCTGAATGAGCAAGTCGAGCCGTTGGGCGTTGCGTTCGATGATCTTGAGAAAACGTTCAGCGACTTCAGGATTGTTGCGCGCGCCATCAATCAACGTCTCGACGTAGCCTTTGATGAGCGAGAGCGGCGTGCGTAGTTCATGGCTGACATTGGCGACGAATTCCTCACGCGTGCGCTCAAGCTGTTTGAGCCGCGTGAGATCGTGAAAAACGAGAATCGTGCCTTCGCGTTCGCCAGCGGCATTGAAAATGGCGGCGGCGTTGACCTGCAACCAGCGCTCGTTTAATTCCGGCAACTTAAGCTCGTAATCGAAAACCTGCCCTTGCGCTTCGACGCGATTCACCAATTCGGCAAGTTCGTGCAGACGCAAAGCTTCCAGAATGGTTTTGCCGCGCAACTCGGTTTTCAGTCCAAAAAGCTTTTTGAAAGCGCGATTGGCGAGATAAATCCGGCGGTTGCGGTCGAGCAGCAGGAGGCCTTCGAGCATCGAATTGAAAAGAACTTGTTGCTGCGCCTGTGCTTCAATGGTTGTTTGCTTTTGCCGTCGTTGAAAATCTTCAACGTCAGCCTGCACTTGCCGCTGGTAACGGCGGAATTTTTGTCGCCACCAAAAAAAAATCCCGATCACGGCGACAACGGCGATGATTGCGATAGAACGCCACATTACTCCACGAAGCGATAACCGACACCGCGGACGGTGTCCAGATGCTTCGACGCCGCGCCAAGTTTTTCACGCAAACGGCGCATGTGCGTGTCCACGGTGCGCGTGTCAATAAGGCTGTCGTATTCCCACACATCGCGCAGCAGGTGATCGCGCGACTGCACACGCCCGGCGCGTTGGGCGAGCACGGTGAGTAATTTGAATTCCGTCGCCGTCAATTCAATCGTCTTGCCGCGCCAGCTCGCCAAATGTCGCGGCGTATCAATGAGCAAATCGCCAAAGCGCAATTGTTCGCGCGGTTTTTCCCCGACTTGACCACGCGCGAGAATTTTTTTTATGCGAAGCAACAGTTCACGCGGACTGAATGGCTTCGTCAAATAATCGTCCGCGCCGAGTTCGAGTCCGAGCACACGGTCAATTTCCGCCGCCTTTGCGGTAAGCATGATGATGGGCACGCGCACTGTGGCCGGATCGAGTCGCAAGACTTTGCACGCTTCAAAACCGTCCATTTCCGGCAGCATCACATCAAGGATGATCAAGTCCGGCGGCTGCGCGTGCGCTTTTTTCAGCGCCTCCGCGCCATCAGCCGCAGTGTTGACCGTGTAACCCGCCTGCTTCAGGTTGAACTCGATCAACTCGACCACTTCCGGTTCATCGTCCACGACTAAAATTCGCGGCTTCACGTTGGCTTGCATAACATGTGCGAAATCGTCACACAATTTTAATCTCAAGTCTTGTGACAACCGCGTGACAATTTTGTGACGATTCGATTCTGCTTTTGCGGTGGAAAAAATTCTATATCCTTCGCCCATGCCGATTCCGGTCATCAACATCGCCCAAATGCGCGAATGGGAAAACGCCACCTGGACGGCAGGTCAGACTGAAGCTGAAGTTATTCGTCGCGTCGGTAAAAAAATCGCCAAGCGCGCGCGCAAACTCACCCGCTCCGACGATGCAATTCTGATTCTTGCCGGCAAGGGTCACAACGGTGAAGACGCCCGCGCCGCGCGCGAACATTTGAACAACCGGCGCGTTGAAACACTAGACGTTGCTTCGCCGGAAACTGATTTGGCTAAACTCGAACAATCCCTGCGCGAAAAACCCGCCCTCATCATTGACGGTTTGTTTGGCATCGGCTTGAACCGCGCCCTCGACGACGGCTGGAAAAGATTCATCGTGGCGGTCAACGAATCCAAAATTCCTGTTCTCGCCGTGGACTTTCCGTCCGGTTTGAACGCCGACACCGGCGAGCCGCAAGGCGCGGCGATTGAAGCCGTCATTACGTTGACCATCGGCGCGCCGAAAACCGGAATGCTCGCGCAGAGCGCTTGGCCGTTTGTCGGGCAACTCGAAGTTTTGAACGATGTTGGGTTAATCCCCTGCCCCTTTGCGACTGAATTAAATTGGATCATACCGGAAGATTTTCAGGATTTTCCTCCGCGTCGGGCGGCGGCAAGCCATAAAGGTTCATTCGGGCATTTGTTCATTATCGCCGGCAGTTTTGGATTTCATGGCGCGGCGATTCTCGCGGCTCGCGCAGCGCAACGCGCCCGGCCCGGACTTGTCACATTGCTCACGCAGGAAAATGTTTATCACGTCGTGGCGTCGCAATTGCAAGCCGTCATGGTCAATGTTTGGAAACCGGAAACGAAACTGCCGGAATCCGCAGGCGCAATTTTGATCGGCCCCGGTCTGGCCGCGCCGAATCTGGCGGACGAAATGAAGGCGCTGACGCGGCGGCTTTGGCGCGATTTGAAATTACCGATGATTGTGGATGCGAGCACGCTGGACTGGCTGGCGAGCCACAATCTGGCGAAAGATCTGAATCGCGTCGTCACGCCGCATCCGGGCGAGGCCGCGCGTATGCTCAACATGACTGTGCAACAAGTGCAGGCGAATCGCGCACACGCCGTGCGCGAAATTTCGCGGCGCTTCGGCAACTGCTGGGTCGTGCTGAAAGGACATCAAACGCTCATCGGGCGGAGCACCGGGGAAATTTTTGTGAATCCGTCCGGCAATCCGTTTCTCGCGCAAGGCGGCAGCGGCGACGTGTTGGCGGGTTTTCTCGCGGGCCTGCTCGCGCAGCCTGAATTGCAAAAAGATGTCGGCAAAACAATCCGCTTTGCTGTCTGGCAGCACGGCGAGGCGGCGGACAAATTGCAGGCGATGCAAAAAAATTGGGTCGTCGAAGATTTGTTGGGTGAACTCGGCAGGGAGTTTTAACCCATACACTTGCACAATGCCTCTCACCAAATCGGGGCGATGCTTTTTTGCCCGTTCATCAATCCACGTCCTTATACGCTTGCAGCCAATGCAACCAGATTGACGTTGAAGGCGGTGGTAGTTGGTCAAATGTAATTTCCATATCGAAATTTGTTTGTGCATCGAGAAAATTGCACTGTTGTCTTAGGAGATCCGAACCAATAGGTAAATCGACATTTGTAGATGTTCCGCTAAAAATGTGGACGTGCCCTAAAAATCTGTTAGTCGAACCGGTTGGGATAACCAGTTCAAGTGAATAACCAGTTCAAGTGAATAACCAGTTCAAGTGAATTACCAGTTCAAGTGAATATAGACGTCCTTTGGGAATCAAACGCGGGTTCTCAATGACTACTCTCGCTGAAAAAACCGGTCTTTCGCAACAAGCCATAAGTTATGTTGAGCGTGAAATGAGAATTCCAAATTTGGATACTTTGTTGCGAATCACTGACGCACTAGAAATTGCTTTAGGCGATGTCGTTAACCAGGCTGACAAAGACAATTTCAAGTCTGTCAAATAAGGCCTATGCCCGTTAACACGGGCATAGGCTTGTTGCAGTGGCTGATTTTATTTCTTCGCCTCGGCCGGTGCATCACTGCCGCCGCCGCGCGCGCTGTGGTCATGGAAGGCTTCGCTTCTGTCAGTGAAGTCTTCCTATCTATAAATACGGATGAAAAAGGCCCAATCTTTCAAATATCTTTCAAAAACCGCGCAAGTACCTCTGAATGTGGAGAATATAGTTGCAACCGTTGAACTGGCGAATCGGAAGGTTGAGGTGGCGGATTCGCCGGTCAAGGCGGCGAATCCAACTTTTGAGCCGGCAAATGCGACAGTCAGGATGGCGGATTCGACTTTTGAAGTTTCCCATTCGCCAGCGAGGGAATTCAATCCGCCGGTTGAACAGCCGAATCTGACAGTTGAACCGGCGGATGCGGCGGCAACAGAGTTGAATTCAACGTTTGAAGCGATGGATTTGACGGTTCAGGTTTCATATCCGCAGGTTCAATCTTTTAATGTGCTGGTTCAACTTCCGAATTCAGAGACGGAGGATGCACAATTATATTTTCATTGTGGAGACTCGGATGCCTGAGATTTGTTTGCATCGGGCACCTTTGCTTCTTCGCCGTTCAACAATTCGTTCACAGTTTCCTGAACGTGTTCAGGAGTTGAATCAGGCGGAAGCGGCGGCCCGAATTTCACACCGACCGGATACGGAAATTTTCGCGGCCATTTCCAAAAAAACTTTCCGCCGGCAAAACTGAAAATACTGCCCCACAAACCAGCCAGCGCAACCGGCACAATCGGCGCGCTGACATTTTTCATGATGCGCTCGAAGCCGCGATGGAATTCGTTCAGTTCGCCGGTGCGAGTAATGCCGCCTTCGGCAAAAATGCAAACGACGTGGCCATCGCAAATCAGGTCGCGGGCGGTTTGCAATGACTGGAGAAGCTCGCGCGGATTGGGCGCGGGCGAAACGGGAATGAGCCCGAGACTTTCCCTGAAGGGTTTCATCCACCATCGTTCGTAATAATTTTTATCTATGATGAAACGCACCTGCCGGTCGGTTGCGGCCATGAGCAACGGCGCGTCCACAAAGGAAACGTGATTGCAGACGAACAGCGCGCCTCCCTTTTCGGGAATGTTGTCGCGGCCTTCAATGCGAATCTGATAAAGTGTGCGCGTCAAAACCCAGAGCACAAACCGGATCAGCGCGTCCGGCAAAAGAATCACCGCTAAAATTGCCCCGGCCAAAGTAAGCACGCCGCCGAATAAAAAAATTTGCCGTGGATTTAATTGCGCGACATCCGCGAGCAGATAATACACGCCTGAAGCCAGAAAAATTCCAACGAAGGAGAGCAGGTTTGCCGCCGCCAGGACTTCGCCCCTTTTGGTTTTGTCGGGACGATGCTGCAAGAGCGCGGAAACAGGCACGATGAAAAATCCGCCAAAAAATCCAAGCAACGCCAGCCAGACCAACACGGCGGGGATTGACAGATTTGGAACAGCCAGCAAAGCCGAAGTAATTGAAAGTCCAAATGCGCCGAACGGCACAAGTCCGTATTCAATTTTCCCGCCGGAAAGATAACCGGCGGCCACGCTGCCAAGACCGATTCCCAAGGCGAGTGCAACATTAAGCAATCCGATTTTGGCTGCGTTCACGTGCAACACATTCGCACCGTAAAAAAACAGGTTCAGCATCAGCAACGCACCTAGAAAATTGAAATAGGTGTTGCCGGCAAAGGCGAGCGCGAGCGGGCGATCATTGCGAACCGCATGCAACTGTTCAAATACCTGACCGATGAGATTGTCGCGGAATTTTTTCGCCGGATCAGCCGCCGGCACGCGCGTGATGCCGAGACTCGCGATCAAACCGGCCAGCGCAAGCGCGACGAGAATCACACCCGACCAGATTTGTTTTCCGCCGAAACATACGGCCATGAACGCAGCGGTGACGGTGCCAAGAATAATGGCGGTGAACGTCCCAAATTCAAGCAGCCCATTGCCCCATGACAGTTTTTTTTCCGGCAACAATTCCGGCAACAGGCCATATTTGGACGGGCCGAAAAATGCGCTGTGAACGCCCATGCAAAAAACGGCGGCAAGTTCCATCGGCAGATTTTTCAACGCAAGCGCGGCGGTTGCAAACAGCATGACAAAGATTTCAAAATTTTTGACGCCGATGGTGACGCTGCGTTTGCTGTATTTGTCGGCCAGAAATCCGCCGGCCATGGAAAACAAAATGAACGGCAATGAAAACAGCGCACCGACGAGTTCGCCGATGTGATGCTGCTGCGCGAGCGGCACGCTCATCCCAAGAATCATGAACACGACCAGATTTTTTAGGACATTGTCGCTGAACGCGCCTTGAAATTGAGTGACGAAAAGAGACCAGAAGCCACGGGATGAGAACGGTGTTTCTTTTAAATTCTCCAACATCGAACGGAGTTAACCACCAACATTTTGAGCAGGCAAGTTTTGCGTTTATCATTCTGAAAATTCATCAAGGGTTCCCAGCGACTGAAAAATCTTGGAAAACATTATTTATGTTTCAGAATTGAAACGTGATTCGCTTTGAAGCCAGCCGTTATCGGACTGCATTTGTCAGTCTGCTCATCTTTTTCGCCACGCTGTCAATTTACTGGCCGGTTCGTCATTACAACTTTGTCGAATTCGACGATCCGGATTATGTCTTCGACAACACCGTGGTGCGCGCGGGATTAACGCATTGGGGACTCGTCTGGTCTTTTGTGGATGCGCACTCGGCCAACTGGCACCCGCTCACGTGGCTCTCGCATATGCTTGATTGCCAGCTTTTCGGACTGAACACCGGAGCGCATCATTTGGTCAATGTACTGTTCCATTGCGCCAACGCCGTTTTGCTGCTCCTGCTGCTCAATTCATTGACCAACACCTTTTGGCGAAACGCATTCATCGCATCCGTATTTGCGTTGCACCCGTTGCGGGTGGAATCAGTCGCGTGGATTTCGGAGCGCAAAGACGTTTTAAGCGGCTTCTTTTTTATGCTAACGCTTTTGGCCTACGTTCGCTACGCCAGATGGCCAATTCAAAATGCTTCGGAACAAACAAAGCCGACCGCAATTATTTCGCGTTTTGATTTTTACAAACTGTCGCTCTGCTTTTTTGTTTTGGGCCTTCTTTCCAAGCCGATGCTGGTGACCGTGCCGCTGGTTCTGCTGCTGATTGATTTTTGGCCATTGAACCGCTTTGAGAGTTTAAATCAATTGCCGAAGGCTTCCCGAAGAGAAACCGCCCGAAGTTTGTTGTTGGAAAAAAGTCCCTTTATCTTTTTTGCCATCGTTTTCAGCGTGATTACCTATTTGGTTCAGAAATCAGGCAGCGCGCCCGCTTCTGTAAAGTTCACGGACTACATTTTCCGGGTCGAAGGCGTGTTGATGAATTATCTCGGTTATCTCGAAAAAATTCTTTGGCCTGAAAATCTGTCTGTTCTTTATTTGCGTCCTGAAAATGTGGGCGTCGGACCATTGATTTTTGCTACTTTGATTTTGTCGGCCATTTCAATTGTCGCCGTTGTAAATTTTCGGCGACGACCTTATTTACTTTTCGGCTGGCTGTGGTTTCTTGTTATGCTGTTCCCAGTCAGTGGAATTGTTCAGATCGGACGACAATCCATTGCAGACCGTTATACTTATCTGCCTTCGATTGGTCTGGCAGTGATGTTGACCTGGGGCGTTGTGGAATTGGCCGAATTTTTATTTTTGCCAAAAATCCGGCGAATTTGTTTTTCCCTTGCTGCGGCGGGAATTCTGTCGGCTTGTGGAATCTTAACGCGTCATCAACTCACTTATTGGCAAAACACTGAAACATTGATGAATCGCGCCTTGGAGTTGGATCCGAAAAACTACGTCGCGCACAACAACCTTGCATTTTATTTTTTACGACAAGGGAAAAGACAGCTTGCCATAGCGCATTTTAAACGCGCACGCGAACTTGGTCAGGAAGTTTCTGGCGGCAAATGAAAAAATGCAGCAGTGAAAGATTTTACAAATGCTGCTTGCAATAAAACCTGAAACTCGTTAACAGATTGGTATGGCTCTGCCATTTTGGAACGGCGACTTTAGAAAAAAACGGGATCAGATGATTGCGGTTGATCTGGGCAGCCGCACAACGAAGGCCGTGCTTTTGGAACGGCGGGGTGAGGTGCTAGCCTTGACCCGCTACGCGCTGCTCGACGCGCCCGTCTATGAAGAAAAACTTTCCCCTGAATTGCTCGCCGAACATTTGAGAACGGTAGCCAGAACACTGGACACCAAAATCAAATTTGTAACACTGGCGATCGGCCTTGATGATGCCATTGTTAGGCAGGTGGAGTTGCCCCTAATTCCCAAGGACGAGATGCGGCTGGTGTTGAAAAACAACACGAAAGGTTATTTGCAACAGGATTTGCCTCGCCACGTTTTTGATTGTCACATCTTTCCGCCCAAGCCGGGAGCCAACCTGCATGAGATGCAAAAGCCCGGCGTAATCCCCAAATTAAAAGTACTCGTGACCGGGGCGAAGGAACAAACCATTGCAGAATTTGTGGCAGCAGCTAAAGAAGCCGGGTTGGTGGCGGATCACATTATTCCAGGATTGATTGGCCCGGTGAACGCATTTGAAATGGCCATGCCTCAAGCGTTCGCCAATGAATCGGTGGCGTTGGTAGACATTGGTTTCAAACATTCTTCGATTTGTATATTAGATCAAGGTGAGTTGATATTGAGCCGTGTGGTAAGTATTGGCGGTGACAAGCTGACAGACGGGCTTGCGGATGCGATGAAAATCACCTACGCTGAAGCCGAAGGAATCAAGGTAGGCACTGCTCTGGAAGCAAAATCTGCCATAGAAAATCAAGTCGTCCCATTGGGACGTGAACTGCGAGCGTCACTCGACTTCTTTGAAAACCAGTATGACAAGCCCATAACTCAAGTCTACATCAGTGGCGGGTCGGCGCGATCCGAATTGATAATGGAAACATTACACAGCCAATTGATTGTTGAATGTAAAACATGGAGTCCAACTACATTTCTCCAACTGGCATTATCTGGACAACAGGCCGTGGATATTGAGCAGGTCAGCCCTCAATTAGCTGTGGCGATCGGTGCCGCACTGGCCGCTATTTGATTTATGCCCATACACATCAATTTGCTCGCTGAAGCCCAAGCCGCTGAAGATTTACGGCGAAGGAATCCTGTAAAGCGCGCAATCTTTGCAGGTTCACTGATTGTGGTGCTGACTTTGGTGTGGAGCAGTTCGATTCAGCTTAAAACCATGCTCGCAAATAGTAGCTTCAATGCCGTGGAATCAGAAATTGCAAGCCAAACAAACGAATATGATCATGTAGTGTCAAGCCAGAAGAAGGTGAATGATGCAAAAAGCAAATTGTCGGCGCTGCAACGATTAAGCGCCTGCCGTTTTCTACAAGGCAATCTTCTTAACGCGCTCCAGCAATCTACAGTGGATGGTGTTCTGTTGACCCGACTACATCTGGAACAATCATATTTTTTAACTGAAGGAACTGCGGGTCAATCGAGCGGCGATAACCCCACACCCGGAAGGCCCGCTAGTGTAACTGAAAGAATTTTACTCTTGCTGGATGCGCAAGATTCGAGCGCCAATCCGGGCGACCAAGTCAATAAATTCAAAGATGCCATCGGCAATCAATCTTACTTCAAAACCATGCTGGACCCGAAAAACGCCATCCGTCTTGCGGATTTATCAGCACCACAAATGGGTCCAGATGGGCGCCCATATGTATTGTTCACGCTGGAATGTCATTTTCCTGAATACACTCGATGAACAAATTATCCAAAGAAAAGACGAATCAACTTATCCTCGTTGCTGCGGGCACGGCGGCGGTGCTGGCGATAATTATTTTCGGGTTGATCCGGTCACAATATAACTCCCTGTCCCAAATCAAAAACAATACGAGTGCTGCACAAACACAACTTCAAAATATCAAGGACACCATCAAACGCTCTGACACCGTCGAGGCGGAATTGATTGATGCCTCTTATAATTTGGCTCAAAGCGAACAGGACATGGCTTCTGGCGATATTTACGCCTGGACCTATGATACCATCCGCCGTTTCAAATCCCAATCCCAATACAAAGACGTGGACATTCCGCAGATTGGCCAGCCGGAAATTGGTGACGTGGATCTGTTGCCAAATTTTCCCTACAAACAAGTAAAATTTGTTGTCAGCGGCACGGCTTTTTATCACGATTTTGGCAGGTTTGCGGCCGATTTTGAAAACAGTTTTCCACACATGCGCCTGATTGACCTGACACTCCAGCCAGCCGGCACGGGCAACGAGAAACTTTCTTTTAGCATGGAGATCGTTGCGCTGGTGAAACCAAATCCCACAACGCCCAAATGAAATCGCATTCATCACTCAGCATAGTAACTTGCCTCTTTGCCTCGGCCATGATGATGTTGCCATTATTGGCGGAGGATGAAACCAATGAGGCACCAAAATCAGTTTTTAACCTTCCAACAAGTTCTAAAGAAGGACGCGACCCTTTTTTTCCAAACTCAATGAGACCCTACGAAGCGGCTTACAATGTAACTCACACAGGCGTATCCGCTCTTGTTTTGAGAGGTTTTTCTGGTCCGGCGGGCCATCGTCTCGTTATCATTAATAACCATACATTTGGTGAAGGTGATGAAGAAGATGTCACCACACCCGCTGGGCGAATTCGAGTTCTTTGTGTTGAGATTAGAGGTGATTCGGTGCTTGTTGAAGCCGACGGTCAGCGCGAGGAGTTGACCTTTTCGACGTCACAATAGTTTTTTAATTTTGAAAATTTTTAAAAAAGTCTTGGCATGACATGCAAGTCAAGGCATTATGACCATAAATAGGCTTAATGGAGTTAAATCGGAAGACCAAAAATTAAAATGAAATCAAAAAAAATTACCATTGCACTGATTTTTGGACTCGCATTGCATCAGTTTGCGCTGGGCCAAACGAATACTGCTGTTACGAACCAACCCACCCCCGCTGCGGCCAGCGCTGCCGATACCAACGAAGCGGCACAAACGATGAGCGCCATGAGCAATGCCCTAGCCGCGGTTACAAATACCGTCACGACCAACGCTACCGCTTCCAATGTGACGGTCAATGTAAGTGTTACCATCACCAATGGAACGGCCAGTGCTGCCGGAAGCAATCAACCCGCAGAACCGATGAGTACCATGAGCAATTCGCCGTCCGGGATGGGTTCGAGCAACGAAGCTGCCGCTGTCACCGAAACAAATCAGCCAACTAACGCCATGGCCGTGACCGGCAATCAAATGTCAGGTACGGCAGAAACGAATATGTCAGGAACAAATTCGACGTCCGAGGCCGCTGACACCAATGAAACGGTCGCCGAGAGCATTCCGTTAATACAATTCCAAGACGTGCCGATCAGAACGGCCATTGAAAATCTGGCGCGTCAGGCGGGCATTAACTATTTGCTGGATCCAAAAATCGATTATGGCCAGCCGGATCAAAACGGCCAGATCAAACCCGAGCCTGAATTGTCCATCCGCTGGGAAAACGTGACTGCCGAACAGGCGCTATTGGCGTTGTTGGATAATTACGGTCTTCAATTGGTGGAAGATAAAAGAACTGGAATTGGGCGCATTACCATAAAAGACCCGACTGCGCCGCCGCCGCTTTTCACCAAAGTGATACAACTGAAATACGCCGCAGTGTCAAACATGGTAACAGCGGTTGAGAATACATTGAGCGATAAACGCAGCAAAGTGGTGCCGGACTCGCGCACCAGCCAGCTCGTGGTTGTCGCCACTGAGCCTGAGCAGGACGCCGTCAGCACTCTGGTCGATGAACTCGATAAACCCACCCGTCAAGTATTGATTGAAACCCATTTAATCGAAGTCACAACCGATCCGACGACTGCAAAAGGTGTTGATTGGACGGGCACTCTTGCGGCGCAAAACATCTCATTCGGAAATGGCATATTAAACGGGAATACACTTTCGTCATCATCAACCGCCGTTCCTGGAGCGACTGTAACCTCCACCACGACTTTACCGGGCGGACGGATGATTACAACTTCCAGCACTCCAAGTTCAAGCACCGCCACAACGTTGAATTCCGAGCCGCAAAGTTCAATCAACCCCGGCGGCTTCATGGTCAACACTCTCAGCGGGTTGACGCCTGACATCGGTTTCCTTAACGCCGACGGCTTGCATGCGGTGCTCTCGTTTCTAAACTCGTCCTCCGATGCACAGGTCATTTCCACTCCGCGCATTGTGACACTGGATAATGAACCTGCAAATATTTCCGTCACGCGCGCGTTCCCGGTCTTTAATATCACCGCGGGCACGCAAGGTTCTCCGGGCGGTTCGCAGGTCGCCTACACTAATGTTGGCACCATTCTGGATGTTACTCCGCGCATATCCGCCAATAATTATATTTGGCTTAAGGTTGTGCCGCAGGTTTCAAGTTTTTTTGGAAAAGATACCGAAACCATCGCCGGTGCCATTTATCAAGCCGATGTATTTGATTATCGCTCGGTCACGACCCAGGTTCTTGTTCCCAATGCTAATACGCTCGTCATGGGCGGCTTGGTCAATGATAATCCTGAAGCCGCTTACACCAAGGTGCCGGTCTTGGGAGACATTCCCATTCTTGGATACGCTTTTCGCTCGGAAAATAAATCCCTGGCCAAGGACAATCTTTTAATTTTTATAACTCCCTCAATTCTGAATGATTCAGACTTTCAGCCTACTGAAACCAGTTTTCTTAAATCGGAGCCGGTCGTGGAAAAGGGTGATTTTATACACCCAAATTCATTCTGGGACAGCTCCAAACCGCATGACTGGAGCAATCCCAACAATGGAACGAATTCAGTGCGTCCTGATTATTATGACAAAGCAGTGGGTCCGGCGACGAACTCAACCACTTCAGTTGATGTTTCAACCAGACCATGACTTTTGGAAATAGCAGGTTGCTTTTAATTAGATGATTATCTGTAGTGAAACTTAGTGGAGTGTGATATGTTGTTAATCTGTTAAAATATGAGTGAACCAATTAACGCAATCAATTTCGGAGCGGGCATGCTATACTGATCAATGCATTGAGGCTGCTAAAGGCAAACTGACCCATGATAACCAAGACTTTCAAATTCCCATCCCGGATTTTTGGACTGACACACAAGTCCATCGCCGTGGCCGCTGCATGTCTGCTATTTACTGCCGCTAATCTCGTGGCGCAGGTGGTGGTTGACACTTTAAGCGGCGGTCCGTCTGAAGCAGATCCTTATTCCTATTTTGGATATGCAGATGGCGATACCGCCAGCGAAGCGCAATTTCACACGCCGTCAGGGATTGTGGCGGACAGCTCGGGAAGTTTTTTATTGGTTGCAGATCGCGACAATAATGCGATCCGTATTCTTGACTTATCAGCAGGCCAAACTGAAACCCTCT
Organism: uncultured Verrucomicrobiae bacterium; assembly: GCA_963719075.1. GTDB lineage: Bacteria > Verrucomicrobiota > Verrucomicrobiia > Limisphaerales > UBA11358 > UBA11358. The sequence continues at coordinate 172,411 of CAVRAN010000005.1, forward strand.
ACGTCAGTAATACCAACTCCATTAACAAACCGGTTGGTGTCGCTCTTGACACTTCGAACGATGTTTATGTTTTGAATGAAGGCAATGGAAACAACGGAACGGTTGTTGAAATTGACAACTTCGGCAATGTGATCGCGACAAATATCAGTGGACTGACAAACGCGGGAGGCATTGCGCTGGACGATGTTGGCAACATCTATGTAACTGCGGGCAATTCGCTATTCCATGTCGCCGGTGCCACTATTACAACGGTTGTAACGATTACCAATGCCGGTGCCGCTTTGCAGGGACTTGTCGTCAAGCAACAAACTCCCAATAACGGGTTGATTGCAGTTTGCGATTCCGGACGCAATGGGATTTTGCTCATTAATCCAACCTCTGGTGTCGTCACCACCAATGCCGGCTTTCATGGGGCGGGTGATTTTCCAAGTGGAACGGACATCGCTTCGGCTCCAAACGCCAAATTTAACCAGCCAATGAGCGTAGCCGAAGTGGGCGACGGAAGTTTAATCGTCACTGACTACGGCAACGGCCGCGTCAAAGTGGTTCGCGCCAGTGACGGTGCTGTGACCAATCTCTATGCCGTCACTCCCAATGACTGGACAGCCCCCTACCCCGGTTGGGTTGACGGAACGGTTTCGGTGCCGGATACGCTTGGCGGTGTCGCAGCGCGTTTGCCTTTCGGTGTGGCTTTCTCGCCCGACGGCACGGTTTACGTGACTGAAGATTATTATCATATCATCCGCAAAGTCACCGGTGGTGGTTTCCCTACACCACCACCACCACCGCCGGCTCCGCCGGCTCCGCGAATTGGCTGGGTGGATTTCGAAGGAAATGATGAGACTGGATTCTTTTCCGTGCTCCATCCCGTCACCACGGAAATTTTTAACAATGACACGTTAATTGAAATTGATCCCGGCACAAACGGCGTCCAGACGTATTACACGGCGGCGGCGACCCCGAACGTGGGAAATCCCGGTCCCAGCAACGGCGGTCAACCGCCGTATTATAAAGACGGCCTCGCGGCCAATGAAGTGCAGCCTTTGACGGTGCCAAGTGTGCCGGATCTGACGATTAAAGCGGTAAGCTACAACGCCGATGGCGTCAGTGGACCCATTGTTTCAGCAGAATTTATATTTCAAGTGGCAAACCCGACGATTACGGGAAACAATGCCTCCTCATTTACCGTCAGTGACGAAACGAGCAACGTGGTATTTTATTATACCACGGATGGCTCCACCCCGACCAACGATGGTTCCGGCACCGCCATCGGGCCGATCACAAACAATCCGGCAACGATTTCTCTCAACGGGAACAGCAATATCACATTTCAGGTCCGCGGTTTCCGCACCGGCTATTTTCCGAGCACGGCCGGGGCGGCCACATCGGTTTTTTCTCCTTCCAATTTTGTGCCAAACACCATCAGCTTTGGTTTTACCTCAGGCGAGGCCTCCAGCGCTTTTGTCGCGTCGCCCGGCCAGACTTTTTACGCCCCGGTCACCCTGTCACCGCTGCCAACCACGATTATTTACAGTATGCAATTCAATGTGACCGTCACCAATGTCGGCCCTGCGCCTGCGATCACGCCGGGAGCATACGGATTTGTATCCGATCTCGAACAACCCGATCCCACAAATGCAGAATTATTCATAACCATTCCGCCGGCAATGTTTGTCACTGGGACTGGTTTGGAATCTTTGTTAAACTACAACTATTCGGAAAATCTGCTTGGTGTAGGCTGGGTGGAACGCTACAGCGAAACGAACCTTTACAACACCAAGTCGCAGGATCTTATCCAATACTCGCAGGCGCATGACACTCTCTTCCAGCAAGGTAACGGACAAGTTATCTTGGGTGGATACGCGTTTACAGTGCCCGCAAATGCCGCCTACGGACAGACCTACCAGATCCAGATTGGCAGGCCGTCGGCAACCTCTGATGGTGTCGGCGCGCCGGGTTCGGATGTGTTTATTTACGCCCCCACGAACGGCTCGACGGGGGCTGGTGCACCACTCAATTCGATCAAAAACGTGACTGTCGGATCGCGCCAATATATTGTCGGTGATGTAGCTCCGTTTCGCTGGTTCAACGCTGGCGACTTCGGCGACACCAACTTGGATAATGCCGACGTCGAGCAGGTGTTCGAGGCGGCTGCTTATTCCCTTAATTCTCCAGCCTTCCAAGCACCGGGCAGTGATTTCTTCGACTGCATGGATTCCGCCGGCGGCCTTGGCGTGGACAGCGGCAATGGTTATCTCATACCTGCCGGTCCGGTAGCCAGCGAAGCCACGTTATACGACGGCAACGACACGAGCATCAATCAAAACGTCTTTGGTGACGGCACACTGGACGTATCCGACGTATATGTCACCTTCCGTAGATCGCTGGATCCGGGCTTGACATGGTACAGTCGGTTCTGGACAAATGACGTTGCGAATGGTTATTCTGGGTTGGCTGCGGTAACCACCCCCAATGTATTCAACCCCGGTATCAAGTCGGAACCGCTGATTCAAACCCAGCCTGTCAAGCCTTTGATCAATCCAAGCCCTTTTCCAATCACCAATACGCCATCAGTTAATTTCGCCACCACCGATTACCTGGCTTCGGCCGGACAGGTTCTTAATATTCCTATTACGGCCAAAGTTTTCGGCGGATATCCATTGCGCGTGGCGCTGTTAAACATCAGCGTGGTGCCGCTGGATGGTTCACCACCTCTGACGACACCCATCTCGTTCACGCCCAACAGCACGAACGCCGCGCTCGGCACGCCCTACATAACTACAAATTCTGTGGCCAATTACGCCGCCGCATGGCTGGACAGTACCATTAAGGGGATTTCCAGCAGCGCAGTCATCGGCACACTGACTGTCACCATCCCGGCAAACGCGACCAGTCTGTCTTCATATGCGATCCACTTTGATCACGCCTCCGGCTCGCCCAACGGTATCGTATCGTTCCCCAGACAAACGCTGACCGGCCTGATCACGCTATCCAGTCGCACCAATTCCACTTACAACGACGGCATCCCGGATTCATGGCGGTTGCGCTATTTCGGAACGGTGGACAATTTCCTTTCCGTTTCCAATGCCGACGCCGATGGCGACGGCTTTAACAACTGGCAGGAATACGTGGCAGGCACGGATCCCACGGATCCCAAATCCTACTTGTTTACCGGTACCGATCAGTCCATGGCGCAAAGCCAGCAGGACAGTGTCATTTACTGGCCAAGCATGCAGGGCAAGCAGTATGTCATCCAGCGCTCCCCTGGCCTATTCCCCGGCTCATGGACTTCGATTTCCACAAATACCGGCACCGGAGGCAACATGGAAATACATGACGCTTCTGGCGGTGGCGTTCGCTTCTACCGGGTGCAGGTTCAATAATAAAACTGGACCGGTTCCTGATCCGCAATTTTAATGGCGTGTTCAAATTGAACACGCCATTTTTTATTTCCGTGGACTTTCATTGGCGACCCGCTTCAAATAATCGAAAGAAAAAATCCCCGTCGCGTGGCCATCTCTCCACACTGGTTGGATGGCATAACCGCCCACGCCGGTAATTCGAATCAGTTGAAATGCCGTCTCGAGAAATTTTTGTTCGGGATTTTTATACACGTGGCCCAAAATATCCGTCTCGCCCTTGCAACCCGCGCACGGACAAGATCTCCTCAATTGTTCGAGCGGAATGAAACTTTCGCCGCCGTCGTTCCATTTGATGGCCAATTCGTTTCCAATTTGCTGGATGTCCAAAGGGCGCATCAACTTTTCTTCAACAGCCGTTCAAACGCCCCCAATGTTTCGGGGCTGACATGATGTTCAATTCCTTCAGCGTCCATTTCAGCCGCCTTTTCCGATATGCCGAGTGAACGCAAAAAAGCAACCACCGTTTCATGCCGCCGTTTACATTCCGCAGCCAGCCGATGTCCCGTATCGGTCAGAAAAATGGCACGATAAGGTTTGGTGTTCACATAACCGGCTTGTTGCAACCGTACCAGCGTGCGGTTGACCGTCACATGAGTCACACCGAGCCGTCGCGCCAAATCCACGACGCGTGCCTCGCCCAGCGAAACCGACAAATCAGCAATGGCCTCAACGTAATCCTGCGCGATTTCCGCCGCCCGGTCACGACGCGAACGGCGAAAGCTTTCAGCCTGTCGCGGTGTCGGACGCACCTCAAGTTTGCTCGCGGCGGATGATTTACGGGTCGAACGCGGCATAATTCTTGATAATAAACCCCAAGCATCATGTTTAGTCGAGGTTTTAATTTGTAACCAAAGCTACATTTTTGTTGACGGTTTGGATTTTATATTGTAACCAGTGCTACATGGTTTTGTTCAGGCTAAATAATTGCCTGCTTTTGACGGTTGGATTGTTTGCCGCGCCCGGCAGCCGCACAGCGGCGCAGCAAACCAACGCCATTCCGCCTGACAAAAACATTTACAACCTTTTTAATCCGGTGCCGGAAAATTTGATGCGCGATTTGAGTCCCGACCGCCCGGATGTAACCGAGTCGGCTTATACGGTGGATGCCGGCCACTACCAGTTGGAAATGGATTTTGCCAATTTCATTTACAATAAAACGGATGGCACGACCACAAAGGCGTGGGACGTGGGCGATTTCAACTTCAAGGCCGGATTGTTCAATAATGTGGATGTCCAACTTGTCTATGACAATTACCTGAACGTGCAGACGAAGGACAGTTCGGGCAAATCAACCACGCAATCGGGCTTTGGCGATTTCACTACGCGGCTGAAAATAAATCTTTGGGGCGATGACGGCGGGAAAACGGCGTTCGCACTTTTGCCGTTCGTCAAGTTTCCGACGAGCACGGACAATCTTGGAAACAACGCAGTCGAAGGCGGCGTGATTTTTCCGCTGGCGGTGATTTTTCCGCATGATTTCGACTTGAGTTTGGAAACGGCTGTCAGCTATATGAAAAATGATGACAACGGCGGCTACCACGAGGAATTCATCGCGTCGGCCAGCCTCGATCATCAGATCGTCGGGAAGTTAAGCGGCTTTTTGGAATTCTTCAGCAACTTCACCACGGAAAGCCACGCCGGCTGGGCGGGAATGGTGGATACCGGTCTGGAATATCTGGTGACTAAAAATATCCAACTTGATTTGGACTGCTACTTTGGCGTAACGCGCGCGGCGGCTGATTACAATCCATTTGCCGGAATCACCGTGAGATTTTGACAGATGAATAAAATTTTATGAGCAAAGACAACAACACACCCGCGGACTTCCATGAAGCTACGACAGTCAAAGTCGTCGCAGTTCCGCGCCCCGGCGCCGTGTCGCTGGAAGGAATGCACAACAGCGTGACGGTGCCCGACCGTAAAGCCAGTTTTTGGAAGCAAATGGCCGCCTACTTCGGCCCGGGCGTTTTGGTCAGCGTGGCCTACATGGATCCGGGCAATTGGGGAACCGATCTCCAAGGCGGCGCGCAGTTCAAATATGGATTGCTGTGGGTCGTCGGCCTCGCCAGCCTGATGGCAATTTTTTTGCAAATCATCGCCGCGCGGGTCGGCATCGCGACCGGGCGCGATCTGGCGCAGTGCTGTTACGATTGGTATCCCAAGTGGACACGCGTCCCGAACTGGCTCATGGCGGAACTGGCGATCATCGCGTGCGATTTGGCTGAAGTTCTGGGCGGCGCGGTGGCCCTGCTCATGCTGTTTCATATCCCAATTTTTTGGGGAGTCATCATCACGGGCGTGGACGTGCTGCTGCTGCTGGCGATGCAGCGGTTCGGGATGCGCACCATCGAAGCCATCGTGCTGCTGCTGGTGGCGACCATCGGTGTCTGCTACTTCATCGAAATTTTCGTCCTGCCGCAGACGCAGCCCAGCTTTCTGGAAATGGGCCGGGCGATGATCGCGCCCACTTTGAGTTCGGCCACCATGATTTATGTGGCCATCGGCATCATCGGCGCAACGGTCATGCCGCACGTTTTATATCTGCATCCGGCGCTGGTGCAGAGCCGGAAATTTCAGAAAGACGATGAATCCATCCGCACCGCAATCCGTTTCAACACCATTGACGTCATGGCCAACCTGTCGGTGGCTTTCTTGATCAACGCCGCCATCCTGGTGCTGGCCGCGATTGTTTTTTATGGCAAGACCAGCGTCACTGTGGCGGGCGGCCAAGTCGTCCAGTTTAATGACGACACCGATTGGATTCAGGCGGCCTACCTGACTTTGGCACCACTGCTGGGCACGGCTGCCGCTGGCACGCTTTTCGCCATCGCCCTGCTGGCCAGCGGGCAAAGCGCCACCATCGTCGGCACGATGGCCGGCCAGGTGGTGATGGAAGGTTTTATGCACTGGAAAATCGCGCCGTGGTTGCGGCGGCTGATTACCCGTTCGCTGGCCATCATCCCCACGGCCATCTATGTCGGCATCCACGGAGCCAATAACATCAACGACCTGCTCGTCTTGAGCCAGGTGGTGCTGGCACTGCAACTTCCGTTTGCGATGTTCCCATTGCTGCACTTCGCTAGCTCCGGCAAGCGGATGGGACGATGGCGGCTCGGCTGGTTTCTGCTCATCGCCGGTTGGGGTTCGGCGTTGCTGATCACGGCCTTCGACTTCTACGGTTTGCCGGACGCCGTGAAACAGGCCTGGCAAGTTATCAGAGGCGGATAAATTGAAAAACTGACGTATGTATAAAACCATTCTCGTGACATTGGACGCCACGCCAACCGACCGCGCCATTATTGAACACATCAAACAGCTTGCACAATTCGCGCAAAGCCGTGTGATATTGCTGCATGTAGCCGACGGTTGGGCCGCGCGAACTTTCGGACCGGACGCGATCAGCCCCGAAATCACCGAGGACACCGCATATCTGGAAAAAATCCGCGCGGAGTTTCAATCCGCCGGAATTCCCGCCGAGGCGGAACTGGCTTACGGCGAGCCGGCGGATGAAATCGTCAAATGGGTCGGGCAAAAGGGCTGCGACCTGGTGGCAATGAGCACGCACGGACACCACCTTATCGCGGACATTTTTCTTGGCGCAACCGCCAGCCGCGTCCAGCATCGGATCAGCGTGCCCGTGCTCCTTCTCCGGGCAAAGTGACTTATTCGCGCCATTGCACACACATCCCGTTTTTTCGTCCGGCGGAAAAATGGGATTGCGCAACGTCTTAATCACTTTTTGCCGAGCGGCGAATCCACCGATCGCTCGACCAGATGCAGCAAATTCCCTTCGCCATCCTTGAAAAACAAAACGCGCCCGCCGCCGCCGGCCGGCCGGATTTCTTCCGTAAAATCCACGCCGCGTTTCTCCAGTTCGGTTTTCGCCGCCGTGAGCGAATCCACGCGCAGCGCCACGTGACGCCAGCCCGCAAGGTGGTTGTCACCGCGTCCGGCAAAAACCTTTTCCGCCGCGTAAATTTCCAGCCACGCGCCGCCCAGTGCGATTAAAAATGCCGGCGGCGATTGCCCCTTGTCCCAAATCACCCGCGCGCCCAAAACGCGCACATACCAGTTTTTCAAGGCTGCGGGATCAGCCGCGGGAACAGCCACGTGTTCAATGGAAAAATTCATGGGCAATATGACCTGGTTACACGCTTGAAATTAACGGCGGCGCGGCGCATGGCAATTTTAATTTCCGGTACCCGCGCCTTCGGCTTGACGGCCATTGGCTTGCAGTTTCTACTGAAGGCAAAACGCGTCGCGCAACCTATTCAAAATCATGGCCAAACTTTTCCTCGGACTCGATTCCAGCACGCAAAGCTTGAGTGCCGTGGTCATTGACTGCGACCACCGCAAGGTGGTTTATGAAAAGTCGCTGAACTTTGACCGCGCCCTGCCCCGTTACCAAACCCGAAACGGCGTGCTGCCCAATGCCGACCAGCTCGTCAAACACAGTCCGCCGTTGATGTGGGCGGAGGCGCTGGATTTGCTCTTCGCCCAGATGAAAAACGACGGCGTGCCGCTGGATAAAATCCTCGCCATCAGCGGCAGCGGCCAGCAGCACGGCTCGGTCTATTTCAATGGGCGGATTGATTCCGCGCTCGCGAATTTGAATCCAAAAAAATCCCTGGTCGAAAATCTCCGCGCCGTTTTCTCGCGCAGAACCTCGCCCATCTGGATGGATTCCTCGACCGCCGAAGAATGCGCCGAAATCCGCCAAAAACTCGGCGGCATCAAGGCCACCGCGCAAAAGACCGGTTCGGACACGTTCGAGCGTTTCACCGGCCCGCAAATCCGCAAGTTTTACAAAAACGAGCCGCAGGCCTACGCGAAAACTGCCGGCGTTGCCCTCGTCAGCTCGTTCCTGGCCTCGTTGCTCGCGGGAAAAATCGCGCCGATGGATCACGGCGACGGCGCGGGGATGAACCTCATGGACATCCGCAAAAAAATCTGGCACTCGGAGGCACTCAAGGCGACCGCGCCGGATTTGAAAAAGAAACTGCCGCCCCTCGCAAAATCCGGTGAAGTCATCGGCAGAGCCAGCCCATATTTCGTGAAGAAATACGGGCTTAACCCCGAAGCGCAGGCGACCGTCTGGACGGGCGATAATCCGGCCAGCGTTATCGGACTTGGCCTGATCCGCGAAGGCATGGCCGCCGTCAGCCTCGGCACCAGCGACACCTATTTCGGCACGATGAAAAACTGCCGTGTGGACGGGCGCGGCGAAGGCCATGTGTTCGGCTCGCCGGCGGGCGGTTACATGACGCTGATTTGTTTCAAAAACGGCTCGCTCGCTCGCGAAAAAATCCGCGAACACTACGGCATCAAGGACTGGAAGGCCTTCGGCCAGCTCCTCGCCACGACGAAACCCGGCAACCGCGGCGGCATTCTGCTGCCGTGGTTCGAGGCCGAAATCGTTCCGCGCGTGAACCGGCCGGGCATTCACCGTTTTGATCTGGACGAAAAAGACGCCGCCGCGAATTGCCGCGCGATTTTCGAGGCGCAGATGATGTCCCTGCGGCGGCACTCGGAATGGATGAAAGTGAAGCCGGATTGCATCTATGCAACCGGCGGCGCGTCAAACGACCTGGCGCTGCTGCAGGTCATGGCCGACGTCATGAACTGCCGCGTTTTACGCATCGAAATTTCCAAGAGCGCCGCGCTGGGTGCCGCGTTGCAGGCCGCGCACGGCTGGCTGGTCGCCGCCGGCCAAAAACCAAATTGGGAAAACGTCGCCGCCGGTTTCACCCGGCCCGTTCCCAACAGTGAAATCCGCCCGAACCGGAAGGCCGCGTGCATTTACGACAAGTTGATTGAAAAATACGCTGCCTGCGAACGCGAAGCTTTGAAAACCGGTTGACGTTTAAACCCGCCGGCGTCCGGCACCGGAACGTTGCGGCAAACTGCCCGGCTTTCTTCCCCTGCCGCCGGAAAAAATGAATTGCAAAAGCAAAAGGTAAATCCAAGCTTTCATGCCATTGAAATGGATTCGCCGAAGGCCGGAAAAAATTACGTCAACTGCATTATGCCCGGATTCCTGAAAAAGCCGCCCGGCGTTGTTTTCAAATAAATGTCACGGCTTAGGAAATTTGCCCATTCGCTCGCCTCCGGCTACCTGCTGATGGGGGTCAATGGCGTTTACACGCTGGCGTCCGTGCCGCTGGCATTGCATTACCTGTCCAATGAAGAATTCGGTTTGTGGGCGCTGATCACGCAAATCGCCAGTTTGAAACTGATGCTGGTGGATTTCGGAATGACCGGCTCCATTTCCCGGATTCTGATTGACCACAAGGACAATCCCGCTTCCGCCCATTACGGCTCGGTCATTCAAACCGGCTTTGGGGTGCTGGCGGTCCAGGGAATTGTCATCGCCCTGGCCGGCACCGGCATCAGTTTCTGGCTGCCGGACTGGATGAACCTGCCGGGGCAATTCTGGCATGTTTTCCGGTGGTTGTTGATCGGTGAAAGTTTGCTGCTGGGAGCCACGTTCAGTGGCAGGATGTTCGGTTTCATATTGTCCGCGCATCAGCGTTATGACATTTCCAATTATTCCGCCATGGGGAGTTTTATCGTCAATCTGGCCGTTTTGTGGCTGGGATTCAAATGGCATCTGGGGCTTTACAGTTTGCTGCTGGCTTACGCGGCGAGTCTTCTGTTTGGCATTATTTTCACCGGCATCGTCGCGCGGCAACTCGGCCTGTTCCCCGGCAGGGGAAACTGGGGCCGCTTCAATTCCGCCACCTTCAAGGAATTGTTTTTCTACGGCATGGACATTTTTCTCATCTCCATCGGCAACCAATTGATTTTCTCCAGCCAGGTGCCCGTCATCACCCGCGTGCTGGGTCTGGAGGCCGCCGCGACCTGGAGCATCGCCTCGAAAATGTTCACGTTCGCACAGCAGGTCGTTTTCAAAATCAACTATTACGCTTCCGGCGCGCAGGCGGAAATGATGGTGCGCGACGAGCGGGAACGGCTGAAATCGCGCTTCCGTGATCTGATCATTCTGGCCGGCGCGGCGAGCGTCGTGATCTGCCTGGCGGTCGCGCTGTGCAACGAAAGTTTTCTGAAAATCTGGACGCATGGCCGCATTTTTTGGGGCTTCAAAAACGACCTCCTGTTTGCGGCAATGATGATCATCTATTCCAACAGCTACTCTTTTGCCGGCCTGATCACCATGACCAAAAAAATTGGCGCCATGAAATATATTTATTTCATCGAGGGGGTTCTGTTTGTCCTTTTCAGCCTGCTGCTGGCGAGACCGTTCGGGCTGGCTGGCGTCATGATCAGCGCCATTGTTACCGACCTGCTCTGCGGCGGTTTTTATTCGGTCCATCGGGTCACGGACTATTTCAAAATTCCGTTCCGGGAAATCCTGCTCTCCTGGTATCAAAACACGTATCTGCTTTTGGGGGCGATGTTCGCCGCCACGCTGCTGGTCTGGGAATTCACCCGGCCGCTGACGCCCTGGCCGCGGTTGCTGGTGAGTGCCACCGGCATTTCACTCATCGGTGTTTGTCTATTCTGGCGGCTGGGGTTGAATCAACCTTTGCGGGATGAGGCGGCTCAAATCCTCTGCAAAATCAAAAACCGGATGCGTCCGGCTTAAGCTTTTTGCGATTGGGAACGCTCGCCCGTGATTTCCGGTTTCGTGAGCAAACGAAAATGGCGACGGTTGCTTAATTTGGGCGGGCCGGATTTTCTGCGGAACAGCCATTTTGTTTTCCAATTCGAAATCCAATACGGCCAATACGGGCTTAACCTGGTCCGCATCCGCCAAATCCAGCCGGTGCGGGACTCCGCCGCCTTTGCGGTTTCGCGGTGCTGCCGCCAGACGGCGACATAATCGCTTTGCTGTGGCGGCTGATGGAAAATCGGTGTCACGGCGGTCCGTTGCGCCAGCACGGCGAGGAGCATTGGCTTCGCTGAAAAAAGTTCCGTGCGCTGACCGGTGATGGCCGGGTCGTTGACCTGATAAAAGGGGGCGTCCGTTTTCAAGGAATCAAACAAGACGAGCTTGCGCAAGGCAAACCCGTTTTCGGCGCTGAAAACCCGGAAAAAAAGATCGGGGCTGAATTGATAAAAGCCGTGGCCCATAAAGCTGCTGGCCACGGCTATCGTAAGAAAATGGCCGCCGGGGCGCACCGTTTCCAAAGTGTGGCGCAAAGCGGCGGGATAATTAAAGACGTGTTCGAGTGTTCCTCCATCCAGCACAAAGTCGAATCGTTCCCGCTCGCGCTCCGGAAACGGCTGGTTCAGATCATGCAACAGTGTCGCCCCTTCAAAGTCGCTGTTGTCCACGGTGACCAGCTCTTCCGCCCCCAGATACCGGAAAAATTCATCCGCGAAAAGCGGCTGCATGGAAGGACGGCGCAGGCAGCGGTCAATTTCCTCGCGCGAGCCGGGCAGGCCAAAATCATGCACCGCGCGATGCAGCCGGCGCGGCGGGCAAACGAGATTTTGCCGTCCCAGGGTCAATGTTCGCCGGTAGGAAACCCCCAGGTTCTTTGCCCAGAACAGGAGCTTGACGCCGTTGAAATCCAAAGCCATAAAAATTCAAGGCCGGATGCAGCTAGGGCTTGCGCGCCACGGCGCGCAAACGCATCGCAAAAAAGTTCGGCCAGAGTGTTTGTAAAAACCGCAGGTGGAATGGCGCCGGGAAATGTTTGCGGGCAAATGCTGAAATCATCCCGATGTGCCCCATGGCCCTGAAAACATCCCAGACGGAGGCGTCGTCAAAATCACTGATGGCGATGTCCACAAACCCGGCATCCCGCAGAAGCCGTTTCAACATCAGCTTGCTGAAAAAACGGATGTGCACGCCGTTGTAGCGGTTCATCTCGGGTCTTTCCGGCTCGGCGGGAACCTGCGCGCGCAGGAACGCGAGCAGCCGCCAGGCGTGATACCCGAAATTCGGCACCGTGGCCACCAGCACCCCGCCCGGTTTAAGCACCCGGTTCAATTCCCGCGCCGATTGCAGGGGGTCGAACAGGTGTTCGAATACTTCGATGCAGGTGGCTCCATCAAAGACGTTGTCGGGCAGGTCCAGCGTGCCTTGGTCCGGGTTGATTTTGAACGCCTCAAATCCCTTCAGCCGGGCGCTTTCAAGCGCCAGCGCTCCCACATCGGCCCCGTTGTATTGTTTCACCGCCGCCGCCAACTGCCGCTGGTAAGTGTCTCCCAGACCGCAGCCATAATCGAGTATCCGTTCACGCCCGATGAGCGGGTTGAAAACCTTGCGAAACCGGCTTTCATCCCATTCTTTTTTGCTGTTATGCAGACCGTTGGCCCAATATTGATCGTAAAACGATTCCGCGTTCATTTCATTGATTCTAAATTTTCCGGGTCGTAACTCAAGCGCCAATGCGAAAGTGGGTCAGTTTGGTGGGGCGAGTGTCCTCGCGAGCTGGCTCGTCAGTAGCCTCGCGCCACCAAATTGAGTCACTGCCAAACATCTTGAATGATCGCTGAGGTTTCTCTAAATTAGTTCGCGATGCAAGTCACTCTGACCAACAAACAGCAACCAGCCATATCCTCCGGTTATTGATTTTAAAAACCGGCTCTGTCCGGTCGGGAAATATTATGCGTCGTTCAACCGGCCGACCTTTGCAAGTATAAGCCATCATGTCCACCTCCCCGGTAAAAACTCTTTTTGTCACCGCCGGCAGCTGGCATCTGCCGTACACGGCGGCGGCCTTTGAACGGCAAGACGCGCTGGCCGGTTTGTGGATGTCCGACCGCAACAAGGGCCGGGTGCCGGAAAATAAATTCAACTGGTGCTGGCCGGTTTTCGGCCTGACAAAATTGCTCCGTTTCACTCCCGTGCGCGGCTATTGGGCCGAACGGTTTTTCTGGGACACCCTGCCCGTCTGGCAGGCGTGGTTGAAGCTGCAGCGTTTTCCCGAATGCAATGTGATTCACGGCCGCGCGGGCTATGCGCTGGAACCTTTCCGGCGTGCCGGCAGTAAAATCCTGAAGGTGGTGGATTGTTGCAACAGCCATCCCACGACGCAGGCCGGTTACTGGCAGCGTGAGCTGAATCTCTTCGCGCCAGGACAGAAACCGGTCGTTCCCCCTTTCATGTTCCGCCGCATGAACCGGGAAATTGCATTGGCCGACGTCCTGTTGTGTCCTTCGGACTTTGTCCGGGACACGATGATCGCCAACGGCGTGCCGGCGGAAAAATGCTTCGTCTGCCCCTTCGGGTTTGACAATAAACTGTTCACTCCGCGTCCTCAAATCCCGGAAAATCCCCGTTTTATTTTTGTCGGCATCATCAGTTTGAGAAAGGGAGTGCAATATCTGTTGCGCGCCTTTGCGCTGGTCAAAAAACAGTTGCCTGCCGCCAGCCTGACGCTGGTCGGCGGCATCAGTCACGAGTTCAAAAGCGAGCTGAAAAAATGGCAAGGTGTTTTCGAGCACATCCCGTTCTGCCGGCAATCGCAGTTGGCGACCGAATTGCAACGCGCCGCTGCGTTTGTCTTCCCGTCGTGCGAAGAAGGCTTTTCCCGCGCCATTCTTGAAGCCATGGGCTGCGCCCTGCCGGTCATCGCCTCCTACGAAAGCGGGGCGACGACCATTATTCGAGACGGTGAGAACGGATTGATCGTGCGACCGCAAAACGTTGAAGGAATTGCGAAAGCCATGCAACGTGTCACCGTTCCAGAATTCAACCTAAAGCTCGGACAAGCCGGTTACAATACGGTCAAAGACCGCACCTGGCAGCATTACGGCGACGAAGTGCTGGAACATTATCGGCTGCGCCTCGCCCAGCAATCCTGAGTGATTTTGCCTTGAGCGTTTTACTGCGGCGTCATCAGCGTTTGAAACCGTGTTACTGAAATCAAAGCGTTCAAAACGGCAGCATGGGTTGAAGTGAGTCGGATTTCGCCCGCCAAATAACAGATAAAATACTCGCCAATCCAGCGCACTTGTGAGAGCCTTTGGCCTGCAATTTTAATCCAAAGATAAAAAGCCTATGAGAGCATGTGTCTCGTTTCTTCTCACCTTGATACTCCTCATCTTTGCCATTAATCTGCATGCCCAAGGCACGGCGTTCACGTATCAAGGGCGGTTGTATGATGGCGGCAATCCGGCCAATGGCGATTACGATTTGCAATTTGCCCTTTACGACGCCAGCACCAACGGGAACCAAGTCGGCTCGGCGATGACCAACGCCGCCACGGCGGTGACCAATGGGTTGTTTACCGTCACACTGGATTTCGGCGGGGTGTTCAACGGTAGCAATTACTGGCTGCAAATAGCGGCGCGGACGAATGGCGGAAGCGCGTTCACGACGTTGAGTCCGCTTCAGGCATTGACGCCTGTGCCGTATGCGGTCTATGCGCAAACTTCGGGCGTGGCGGTGAGCGCGGGAAGTTTTACCGGGGGGGGGCAGTTTACTCCTCTTTCTACCAACAACCCAAGCAATTTCGGATTAGTGCTGAACAATGTCACTCCGGCTGTTACCAACGCTTTTCTTCCAGCCAACGGAGCGCTTTACGGCGCATTGGTGGGTTCAACGGCTGAGGCAACCAACGTGGAAGATTTGAGCGATGATTATCTGAAATCGGTTTCCACCCGTTACGGGCAGCAGAATCCCACGCCATTGAGGGGTTATATTCTTTGGGGTGACGCGCCTAACTTTGGTTGCGATTTTCAACAGCTTTCAAACACGGTTCAAATCGCCGAAGCCAATGGCATGTGGACCAATGGATTCAACAACATCTTTGTCGGTCCGAATTCTTTTTTTCCTCGCGGCACAAACTGGACTCAGCCTTTGATGTGGGACACCAACAAATTTCCGGGCGGCGGCGTGGCGGTCGCAAATTATGTCCATTCACAAGGCGGCAAAGTGTTTGTTTATCATGCCTTCGGCGGCGTCGGAACGAACGGCTTGGATTTCTGTAACAATAGCGATTATATTACTCCTTACACCGCTTATGCCGATACCGTTGGCGACATCACTAATTTAATGGATGGTGGAATGTATGATCACTGTGACGCGGACGATCAATATGTCACGCCGGATTTCATCCGGGCGGTGTTAAGAACGGTCGGCAATGCGATCTTAACTTACAATGGTGCGCCGGCCGTTTCCACCCCGTTCCGCCCGTTTGCACTTAATCTTGTCGCGATTGACGGCGGCAATTTTGAATACGACATCGGGCTGCCTTACAGTGGAAATCCTTACCCGAACAACCTTAACTATTCAATGCAGGGAGCAAATTCCAGCGAGTTTGCTGCTCAGGGAATAGACTATCCAAGCCTCACCAATTTGAATTTCAAAATGGATTACGCCTATCCATTCGCCAATCAGATTCGACCCGGCGTTTCAATCGGAATCGGCGGCTGGTGGGATGCCTTCGTCGGCAGTTCCATTACTGACACGAACTATGTCAAAGCCGATATTGCCATAGACGCCCTGTGGAGCAGCCAGTCGTGGGTTGGCTCAAACGCTCCCGCCGTACTTTACAATAATCAAGACATAAAATCAGCATGGGATGACCCCGCCTGGAATCCTCCTGTGAACATAACCAATGACGTGCCAAACATAAGCGGATACAACGGCAGGATTATGGGATTAAGCGTGTGGCAGAAGAATCTTTCACCGCTGGATGGCGACCTTACAAGACAGCGTGTTTATGTGGTTGTGGTCAATAACCACACATTCGCGACCAACTGCCTGATTTCTTTGACCCAAATTGAATCTTATGCAGGCTCGGCTGCAAATCTGGTTTACATCCGCGACATCTGGGCGCAGACAAATTTCGACACGCAAGGGTCAGCTTATAACGTCACGGTTGGCGCACAGACTGCCGAGCCGTTGATGATATCGTGGTATCCGGCCACAACCGCCGGCCAGACACTCGGTTGGAATGGGCTAAACTTTATTCTCTCCTCTCCTTATGCTGATATTACGAACGAGCAAATATTAACGCCCTCGGCCATTGTAAATCAGGTCATAAGTGATGGTGCCACAAACGTTGTCAATTTTATGCCATCGAGTTCCGGGGAATCTTTAGAGTCCACGAATAACGCTCAATTTTTGGGGTTTTATGCCAATGACGGTCTTGGCGGATCAACGACTGCGAGTCTGTCAACGAATGGTCTTCACCTGGGAACAAATGGGGAAGTTACCTGGTCGGGGACTGTGGCAGGAACGGCAACGCCTGTTACAAGCCTGTCGAGTCCGGCGGCGGGTGTTGTTGCCGTAGGAACTGGCTCGAACAATTCAAGCAATGGCACCCTGCAAGCCGCCGCTGTTGTCGCTGGAAGCGCGTCTGCGGCGACCGGATTCGTCATAAATTCAAATGCCTGGAATATCACAACCTACACCAATGGCATGGCCAATTTTGCATCCTCCATCGTTTCGAGCAACGGAACTCCGGTGGTGATTTATTTAAGCAATGGAGTGCCTTACATTTATTATCTGAATTCGTCAGGAGGAGGAATAATTCCATAAAACAAAATCTGCCATGTAACTTGTCCCGGCAATCCTGAATGATTTCTGCTTCGACCGTTTCAAATTCAGATCGCTCCAAATTCAGATAGAAGAGGAAATAAAGATGGCGGCCTGCGTTTTCCGAAGGCCGCCATGGGACTGTGCCCGCGCCCCTTTGCCCCTGCGTGGCGAGTCCCCAAATTTACACGACCATGAGGCTGAAGGCCGGCGCCCACGCGCCGGGGCCGTGCGACCCGATGCCGCGCAGACGCACGGAAACCATTTTGCCCGGCGTCAATCCCTTCAGCTCAATGTGCGAGCAGTGCATGAATGTTCCCGCGTCGGTCCAATTTGCCTCGACGGTCGGGTCGCCGGTGCAGATTTGCGCCTCGTAACTGCCCGCGCCGGCCAGGGCCGACGCACTGGCCACGAGCACGCCGCTCATCGTGCCGCGCACGACGTTAAAACCCGCCGGAGCCGGCAGCGGATTCACCCCCGTGCTGCGAACCGCGTCCTGCCGCAGATCGTAGCCGGTCGTCAGCAGGATGGGGACGCTGCCGTCGGCGACCAGTTCGAGGTAAGGCGCGATTTTTTTGAGGATGACGGTCAGCGCATCGCGCGCGGCGTTGCGCACGGCAATGCTGCCCGCATCGCCGCCTTCGGCGTCGTTATAGTCGGTTTGATACGTTGTGAAGGCCGCGCCGAGTTCCGCGAGCGTGGGAACCTTTGCCGGCCACGGCAATGGAAAATTCGCATTGCCCCCGAGTGAGTCGTTGATGAGTTCGGCCTTGGCGAGGAAATTAGGTTCGCTCAAGGCGTCGAAGCTGATGATTAGTTTTGGTTGCATACCCTTTTATTGCCCGTTCTATATTAACTGTATTTTTGTTTTTATTGAAACCCCGATGCCCTGAGTATTCCGGTAACCCTTTGGCTGCCCACCGAAACTCAGAGGAACATCTGGGAGCTTTTTACCAGACCGGATAAAAAATTCAAGGAAAAGTTATTCACAAAATGAAGGCAGGCATCTCACTCCTTGCGGGCAAGATGCTTGATCCCTGCGGGCAAGGAGACCTCCTCTTGCGGGCAATGACCTCGATCCTTGCCGGCAAGGTGTGCGATGCTTGGGGGCAAGCATCTTGATCCTTACGGGCAAGGTGCTTGATCCTTGCGGGCAAGGAGACCTCTCCTTGTGGGCAAGGTGCTTGATACTTGCCGGCAACCTCCTTAGTCCTTGCGGGCAAGGAGACCTCTCCTTGTGGGCAAGGAATGAACACCTTGCGGGCAAGGAATGAACACCTTGCGGGCAAGGAATGAACACCTTGCGGGCAAGGAATGAACACCTTGGGGGCAAGGAACACGTCCCCTGAAGGCACAAAATGTCGGATTTATTGGCTTTTTGCAGGAAAAGCGGGGGCGGATATAAAAGCCCTTGGGAGGGTTTTTGTGTTTTGTGCCCGTCCTCATCAGCCCGCCCTCACCTTTTATCCTCTCCCCCGGGGAGAGGAAATGGCATCCGGCCGGTTTTGATTTTACGGATGAGTGTCCGGGAAATCCTATTGTGTGAATTTTCAAGGAGACAGCGGACGATTCTCCCTCTCCTTGGAGGAGAGGGCCGGGGTGAGGACGGACTCCAAATAAATCCTTCGCCCGTTCTTACGGGAGAAGGTGCTCGAAGACCGGATGAGGGAATGAACGGGAAGCCGTTCCGGCTTTTTAATAATGATCCTCATTCCGAGCCCTGAGTCCTTACGTTCGCTCAGGGCAGCCAGCGGGCGCGGTAGAAGCGGGTTGGGGCATTGGTCAGGGGATAGGGCAGCACGAGGTTGAAGCCGGTGGCGTTGATGGTGTTGGTGCTGACGGGCACCCAGGAGCCGCCGGTCAATGAACTGCGCTGTTCAATCTGATAAACCGTCCCCGTCGTCCCCGTGATGCCAATGCCCAGAGGGTTGGCCACCAGCAGCGGACTGGCCACGGTGTATAACGCGGCATAACTGGCAATGCTTCCCGGCGACACGCTGACCGACTGGTTGGTGGGCACAATCCAGCCCGCCACCGGCTTGAACTCCACACCAAAGGCGTTGGTCGAGAGCACCGCCCGGATGTAATTGGTCGCGCTGGAATAAGTGGTGTCGCCCTGCAATCTCCAGCCCGCACCCGCCAGCACTGCTGCGGGCGGTCCCAGCATAAACTCCAGATAACCCGGATTGGAAGCGCTGACGGCCTGGCTGGGGATGATCGTGATGACCCCGCCCCCGGTGTTGTTCGTCCCGTAGTCGGCCAGCGCCTGTGCGTTGGTGATCAGGTTGACCACCTCGCCGTCTATCGCCCGCACCGCCGACGCGTAGCTCCCGTTGTTGATCGTTCCCAAATACACGCCCGCCGGATAATAATAACCGTTGAACTGGACATACAAGGGCCCCCCGCTGTTGCCCGGATAACTCAAAAACCACGGAGCCGTGTAAACCTCCGGCTCGATGTCCGGGTTCAGCGCATAGGGTTGGGGCTGGGTTTGATACATCACCCCGGGCATGATGCTCGCGTCGCCAAACAGCGACCCGTCCACCGGATAACCCGCCAGCATCTTCAAACTGTTGCCACTCAGCCACGGATTGGGCGAGTCGTCCGAGGGCAGGTAGCCGCTGTAACCGCCCCCGGCCACCGGCGACGTGAAATACAACGCCGCCACGTCCAGATCCCGCGACTGCGGACTCGACTCATCAGGCCCATACGTCTGGCCGCCCAATCCCTCCAGATCGTTCGTCCGTTGCGACGCATAACCGCTCAACACCAGCCACCCCTGCGCCACCTGCGGCGGTGCCGTCGCCCATGCGTTGGTCTCCTCCTGGAAATACCAATACGTCTGGCTCACATAGGACAACGTCTCGTCGTTGAAGACAAGGTGCGCCGCACTGAGCACCACC
Organism: uncultured Verrucomicrobiae bacterium; assembly: GCA_963719075.1. Classification (GTDB taxonomy): domain Bacteria; phylum Verrucomicrobiota; class Verrucomicrobiia; order Limisphaerales; family UBA11358; genus UBA11358. The sequence continues at coordinate 192,195 of CAVRAN010000005.1, forward strand.
TTGGCCGACACCGCCACCCCGCTCCCATAGCCCACGTCCGACTGCAACTGGCCGTTGAACCCGAAGGGATAACCCGCCAGATCACCGATCTCGTTGGTCGGCACCGGGAAGGGCAGCAGCACGTTTTGCGGCGCAGAGGCCGCCACCGAGTAACTCTCCGTCAACACCGCCGGCACTCCCGCATTGACCGTCACCGCCAGATTGGGCGGCTTGGAAAAGCCGGCCACCGGCGCAAAGCCAAGCAGATATGTCCCGGCCACCAGGTTGGTGCTGTAACCGGAGGAATAATAGTTTGTGTCCCCCAAGAACTGCCAGCCCGCTCCCGGCGGCGGCTGGGCGGGGCTCGTCGCCAGGTTGACCCTCAGCAAGCCCCCGCTGTTGGTGTCCACCGTCCCGAGGGTCGGATAATACTCGTTGGTGAGGTAGGTCGTCCCCCCGTTGGTCACCGCCACCGTGAAGTTCGTCGTCGTTTGAATGACCAGCCAGCCGGGCAGACTGCGGAACGCCACCGGATAATTGCCCGCCGTCAGATTGCCCGCGCTCGTCCCGCTGGCGCGCCAGTTCTCTTCCCACCCAAACCGCCACTGCCCGCCCGCACCCGCAGGCACCAGCGTCACCGTCAATGCACCGGTAGCAGGCGGCACGGTGGAAGCCGCATTCGCCGGCGCATACGCCGTGAACGTTCCCTTCCGGATCGTGTTGTTGCCACTGTCTGCCACATAAATAATACCCCCGGTAGAATCAAGAGCGATGGCGGCAGGCACATTAAAGAGGGCATCACTGCCCGATCCGTTCGCGCTGCCAACGGTTCCCGCCAGTCCGGCCAGAGTGGTCACCACACCTGCCGGGGTGACTTTGCGGATGGTGTTGTCAATGTCATCCGTAACGTAGAGGTTGCCCGAGCCGTCCAGCGCAATGCCGGCGGGACCCTGATAATAGAAATAAACCCCGAAGCTGGCATTGGCACCCGTTCCATCGGTGCCCACATAAACGGGGTTATTCGCTGCCATTCTTGCCGTCCCCACCAGGGTGGTGACGAACCAATTGGCGGGGTTGGTCATGCTTAAGCCGCCGGGTACGGGCGGATAAATCTTGCGGATGACATAGTTGTCACTGTCCGCCACATAAAGACAGCCGGCACTGTCCACGGCAATTCCAGATGGAAAATTGAAGCGGGCGTTGGCGCCCGTTCCGTCCACATAGCCGCCAATGTGGTAGTAAGCGTAAAGATTGACGGGAAATCCGTTGGTATCGCGTTGCGGAGAACCGGCAATGGTGCTCACCATCCCGTTGGTCGCGATCATCCGAATGAGGTTGTCCTGTTCCGTAACGTAAAGGTTGCCGGTTTGATCAATGGCAATGCCGGCGGGGAAGAGGAACTGCGAAGTGGCGGCCGGGCCGTCTTGATAACCCGATCCACTGCTTCCGGCAATGGTGCTGACCACACCGGCAGGCGTCACTTTGCGGATTGCGCCCGAATGGTTATCGGTCACATAGACATTTCCGAATTGGTCGGCCGCGATGCCGCAGGGTTGATCAAAAAGAGCTTCGTTGCCGGCTCCATCCTGCTCACCGGGGACGCCCGCCCGCCCGGCCAGTGTGCTCACCACTCCGGCCGGTGAAATTTTGCGGATGACCTGATTTTGACTGTCGGCCACATAGATATTGCCTGCATTGTCAACAGTGACCCCGGAGGGGTTCTGAAACCGGGCATTCGCACCAGTTCCATCAAGGTATGACGAGGAATTTTCGGGCCCGGCGAGGGTGGTCACGACTCCGGCTGATGTGATCTTACGGATGTTGTCGTTGAGTTCATCCGCCACATAGAGGTTTCCAGAAATGTCCACAGTGATACCCCAAGGAGTGCCGAACGCGGCGTTGGTGCCAGTCCCATCAATTGAACCGATAGTGTTGGGGATGCCAGCGGAGGTGGTCACGACCCAATTTGTCCCCACCGGAGTGATTTTGCGGACCGTATTTCCGTTGCCATCCGCGACATAGAGATTGGTGAAAGTGTCAACCGCGATGCCAAAGGGCGAGTAAAACTGGGCGTTTGTTCCCAGACCATCAACCACGCCTCGGCTGCTTCCGGCGATGGTAGTCACCACTCCGGCAGGTGTGATTTTTCGGATCAAGGCGTTGGTGTCGCCATTATCCGCCACATAAACATTGCCGGATGCGTCCACGGTGAGAGCATAGGGAGCATTGAAAAGGGCATTTGTCCCGGTTCCATCTGTGCTTCCATTTACGCCTGGATTTCCGGCCAGGGTGCCAACCACCCAATTGGTTCCCACCGGTGTCATTTTCCGAATCAAATGGTTGTAGGCATCCGCGACGTAAAGGTTGCCGTTGTCATCTATTGCAATGCCGAAAGGATAACTAAATCGCGCTGCACTATTCGTGCCGTCGGCGTAACCGTAGTTTCCAGCCAGCCCGGCAACGGTGCTCACCGCCCCGGCTGGAGTCACCTTCCGAATCGCGTTGTTCATGGAATCTGCCACATAAACATTGCCGGAACCATCCAACGCAACCCCGTAGGGTTGATTGAACCGCGCGCTGCCATTCGTTCCATCGGCGCTGCCCGGAGTGCCCGCCAGCCCCGCCAATGTGGTCACCACACCCGCAGACGTTATTTTGCGAATCGTGTCGTTGTTGAAATCCGCCACATAGACATTTCCATTGGCATCCACGGCAACGCCATGCGGGTTGGTGAATCGCGCGCCGTCGCCCACCCCGTCCGAACTGCCCGCTGCGGAACCGCCGGCAAACGTTGTGAACGTATAGGCAATGGAGGCGACCGTTCCGGTTGCAAAAGGCTCACCCGCACCCACCCAGACGGGGCTGTTGACAAGCGTGCCGTTGTAGGCCGCGCCGGTGGCGATGGCGCTGTTGGTGGCGACATTGCCGCTGGCGCTGTCAAAGCGATAATAGAGCAGCAGGTTGGTTTCGCCGCCGGTGAGCGGCGTGCCGAGATCGGCCTGAATCTGCGCCTGCGACCGCGCGATGTTCCAGACGCGGAACTCGTCGAGTTGTCCGTTGTAGGGATAGCCGGGTCCACCGATTTGCAGACTATAGTTGCCGCGCACAAACGGAGTCATGCCGTTCTTGGTCGCGCACAAGACGCCATTGGTGTAGATGCTCATGTAATTGCCGCTCTGGCTGGCGACGAGCGCGTAATGAACCCAGTTGCTGATGGAGCTGGCCGGGGCGGGAACCGGGCCGAGGCGGCCACTCCCCGTGATGTCGCCAAAATCCCAGAACGTTTCACCATCAGCGGGGCCAAAATTGTAATTGATGTGGGCGTTGAGGCGATTGGTGCCCTGATCGGGATTCAACATGAAAGCCGACTGCCCGGCAAGCGCGGTGGTGCAAGCCCAAAACTCGACGGTGATTTCGTTCGTGGGAATGATGGCACCGAAATTGGCGACGGTGACGTATTGGTTGACGCCATTGAATGAGAGGGCGTCGCCCATGGGCGATTCCGCCCGCACCGCAACCGCGAGCAGCGACAAGGCGAGCGCGCACGGGAGGTGTTTGAACAGTTTCATTGCCTGTTGATGTGCATTGGAAAATACTCCGACGGGCAGACGTTTTTACAACGGATAATAGAGAGAAGGCAAGGAATTAAACCTGCAATTCTTGAAGAAGCAAGAATTGATCTTTCTGACGAAGTTTTATACCTCGGCACCCCTGCGCCGCGTCAATGACGAGCCAAGCCCCTCCGCACGCGCTCAGGCTGCGCAACACTTCGCAAGCGAACCCCGCGTAACCGGTCGTGACGATGGTTAACGACCACGAATCACAGCCAAAATAGTCAGGATGGCAATGAAGGCGGCCCCGCTGGGCGCAACTGAGGCATCACTGGCAAGAATTGGCAATAGTAATAGATGCATAATTTTTTCCTTTTGTTTTTTGATGGCAATTATTTACCACCCCTTTGCGAGAACTATTAATAACTACTACCGGACAATTAGCAAGGAAAATATGCGGCGGTGTATCAGTTTTACGCTCGCCCTCATTAGCCCGCCCTCACCTTTTATCCTCTCCCCCGGGGAGAGGAAATGGCATCCGGCCAGTTTTGGTTTTTCGATTGAGTATCCGGCAAATCCCATGCACGAAGTTTGACTTGACCCGACGGCTTTGAGACGCTGCCGTCGTGAACTTGCTGCCTACGAAAACTGTCGACGCCGGCCGGGATTCATCAGACCAAAACAGGCCGGACCTTTTTTCAAAAACGGCAACGCCGGACAGAACATGCACGCCGCCCTGAATGCGCCTTTTAATCATTCATCCTGAAAACACGTATTTTGCCGGCGCGGAAAAAGTGCTGGGCTATTTTCTCACTGAACTTGCCGCTCAACATCATCAGGTGGCCGTGGCGGTGGTTGAGGGAAGCCGTGTGGCCGGATTATTGCCGTCACCCATCATTCCCCTCTGGCTTGAGCCAAGCCCGGCTTTTTCCCCCGGCGCAGTCTGGCGGCAGGCGCAAGCCTTGAAGCGACAGCGGGACAAATTTCGCTTCGATGTCATCCACGGCTGGGCGGCGCGCGATTGGGAACTGGCCTCGCTGACCGGCTGGCGGTGCCACCGCCCGGCCATCGGCTCGCTGCACGATCATCCCAATGCAACTTTTATTTCCGAAAAGCGGCGGCGGTTGATGCGCTGGTGCGCGCGGCTGGCCTTAAAAAAAATTACCTGTGTTTCGGCAGCGGTGCAAAACGCCTGCGTGGAGGCGGGTTACCCCGTCCACAAACTGACCGTCGTCCACAATGGCCTGCCCGCCGTTCCCGATGCGACGATCGAACGCATCCCCGGCCCCTTTCGCATCGGCTTCCTCGGCGCCTTTTCCGAACGCAAGGGGTTGCGCGATTTTTTTAAAATCGCGGACGGGCTGGCGGACAGCGGGGGGCCGTGGGAATTGCATCTGGCCGGCAGCGCGCAGGGGGAAAGCGGTGAACGCCTGCTGGCGGAACTGCGCAGCCGTTATGAGAGCAAAAGCTGGTGGCGGCACGTCCACTGGCATGGCTGGGTGGAATCACCCCGGGATTTTTTGCAGACGCTGGATTTGCTCGTCGTGCCTTCGAGTGAATTCGATCCGTTCCCGACGGTGCTGCTGGAAGCCGGACAGGCGGGTGTGCCGGTGCTGGCGGCGCGGGTGGGCGGCGTGCCGGAAATCGTGGCGGACGGGCAGACCGGCTGGCTGTTTGAACCGGGCGATGCAGCAACGGCGGCGCAAATCCTGAAACGGGCGATGGCGCAACCCGGGACAAGGCAGCAAATCGGTCGCCGGGCGGTGGAACGGATTCAAAAAGAATTTTCGGCGGCGAAAATGGTCGCGGAATTCACCCGGATTTATTCCACGCTGACGGCGAATGTTTAGAAAGAGGATTGGGTGCAAGGAGGCCGGGTGAGGGTAAATTTTGATTTTATGTTTTTACGCCCGCCCTCATTCAGCTCCCCTCACCTTTTATCCTCTCCCCTAGGGAGAGGAAATAGCATCTGGCCAGTTTTGGTTTTGCGGATTATGTCCGGCAAATCCTGTTGTGTGAATTTTCAAGGAGGCGGCGGACGATTCACCCTCTCCTCGGAGGAGAGGGCCGGGGTGAGGTCGGTCGTTCCAACTGATTTGTGTTTTTACGCCTGCTCTCATTAGCTCGCCCTCACCTTTTATCCTCTCCCCCGGGGAGAGGAAATGGCATCCGGCCAGTTTTGGTTTTGTGGATGAGCGTCCGGCAAATCCTGTTGTGTGAATTTTCAAGAAGACGGCGAACGATTCTCCCTCTCCTCGGAGGAGAGGGCCGGGGTGAGGTCGGTCGTTCCAACTGATTTGTGTTTTTACGCCTGCTCTCATTAGCTCGCCCTCACCTTTTATCCTCTCCCCCGGGGAGAGGAAATGGCATCCGGCCAGTTTTGGTTTTGCGGATGAGCGTCCGGCAAATCCTGTTGTGTGAATTTTCAAGGAGACGGCAAACGATTCCCCCTCTCCTCGGAGGAGAGGGCCGGGGTGAGGACGGTCGTTCCAACTGATCTTTGTTTTTATGCCCGCCCTCATTAGCCCGCCCTCACCTTTTATCCTTTCCCCCGGGGAGAGGAAATGGCATCCGGCCAGTTTTGGTTTTGCGGATGACCCTCCGGCAAATTAGAGCATTTCTCAGCGACAAAATGGTTGTAAAATTTCCGGCATTCCATTTTAATCTCCCGACTGATGTTTAGAGATTCGGCAATTTTTCGCGGAATGGTGATTGGGGGCATATGCCTGGTGCTGGCGCTTTTTCTGGGTTATCAACTGGCCACCCCCGACGATCTTACGAGCCTGGCATGGGTGGCGGGAATATTGGGCTTTATGCTGGTGCCGTTCTTAATCCGGTGGCATCATCCCTTGGCCATCCTCTGCTGGAACCTCCCGTTCAGCGTCTTCTTTCTTCCGGGCAAGCTATACGTGGGAATTTTTGTTGCGGGTGCCAGCCTGTTTGTTTCGCTGGTGAGCTGGACTATGCAAAAGAAGCGGAGAGTGCTGTTCATCCACAGTCCGGGCACAACCTGGCCGATGATTTTTCTGGCGGTGGTGGTGTTCGTCACCATGGCCGCGACCGGCGGCCTGCATTCAAGAATGTTCGGCGCGAATGAATGGGGAGCCACGCGTTACCTGTTTGTAATCGGCGGCATCATCGGTTACTTCGCGCTGATTGCGCAACCCACCCCGCCGAACCGGGCAACGTTGATGACCGTGCTATATTTTCTGCCCGGAACCCTGTGGGTGTTCTCTGTTATTTTTGCCCTGCTGGGATCAGCCTTCCAAAATCTGCTCGTGCTGTTCCCCACGAACACGGTCACTGAATCCGCCTTCGCCACCACGGGCGGGGGGTTGGAACGATTTATCGGTTTGAATTTCATGTCGCTGGCTTTTTGCTGGTTCATGCTGGCGCGCTATGGCATCCGCGGCATCTTCAACTGGCATCATCCCTTGAGATTCGGCTTTTTCGCGGCCGGAGCCGTCCTCGGCCTGTTTGGGGGATTCCGCTCTTATATCATCCTGTTTCTCATCGTGTTCGCCGTTCAATTCTACTATGAAAAACTGTTCCGCACTTCGCTCATCTGGATGATTCTGGCCGGCGGGCTGGTGCTGGGCGTTTTTGTCGTTACGTTCTCCGACCGGCTGCCATTGTCATTCCAGCGCGCCATTAGTTTTGTGCCGGGGATTAAAATTGACCCGCTGGCCCGGTTTGACGCCCAGACCACACTGCAATGGCGGCTGGACATGTGGGAGGTCGTGGCACCCCTTGTGCCCCAGTATTTTTTCATCGGCAAAGGCTACGGGTTTGACAGCTCGGATTTAATCCTGTCCCAGATAACCACCGAGAAGGAGATGGAGCGGGGCATTCATAATCCGGCCAATGATTCATTGATGATCACCGGCGATTATCATCAGGGCATTTTGACGCTGATCATTCCGCTCGGCATTTTTGGCGTCCTTGCCTTTGCGGCCTTCTGCTGGGGCGGGGTGCGCGTGCTTTATGCCAATTTCCGCCACGGCGACCCGGAATTGCTCCGGATCAACACCTTTTTATTGTCCTTCTTCATCGGGAACATCATTTTCTACGTGGTCATTTTTGGGTCGTTTTATCAGGATTTGATGCTCTTCACCGGCGCGGTCGGACTCAGCCTCACCCTGAACGGCGGGGTGCGGCAGAAGGCACCGGCACCCGTCCGGCAGGCGATCAAACCGGCGATGCAGACACCGCGGCTGCAACCCGCCGGAAGTTTTTAGTGAAAAATCCCGAAACCAAATTGCAGCAACTCTCCCGGACCTGGGAAGAACTGGGCGAGCAGGATCCTTTGTGGGCGGTGGCCAGCGTGCCGGACAAACGCGGCGGACGCTGGAATCTGGCGGAGTTCATGGAAGGCGGCGAGCAGGCCGTTGCCCATTATCACCAGATAATCGCCAGCCACGTTCCAAAGGCCGGCACGTTCGCGCACGTTTTGGACTTTGGCTGCGGCGCGGGCCGCCTGACCTGCGCCTGGAGCAAACGCGCGCGGCAGGCCACCGGCGTGGACATCTCAAGCTCCATGCTGCAAATGGCAAAAAAGAACGCGGCGGACCGGGACAACGTCCATTTCGTGCTCAATCAAAATCCGGACCTGCGTGTTTTCAAAGACGAAACCTTCGATCTGATTTTTTCACTGGCCTGCCTGCAACACATGCCGCCGCCAATGGCCGCCGGATATATCACCGAATTCGCCCGCATCTGCCGGCACGACGGGATTGTCGCCTTCCAATTGCCCAGCCGGGCACCGCGCTTTACTTGGGCGGCCAGATTCCGAAAAACCTTGATTGACCGTCTCCCTTTTAACTGGGGCCGTCGCTACCGGCAGTGGCGGCACGGAAGCTCCGTCGTGTTTGACATGTATTTCACCCCGGCCGCGACGGTTGAAGCAACGGCGGCGGCGGCGGGGTTGAAATTGATTCACCGTGAACCCGACGCATTGGCGGGTGCGACCACCGAGGGTTTTTTCTATATTTTCAGAAAACCTGAAAGATGATCCGCGTCAACCTTGACACCAGCGCCCTCTATGTCACTCAAGCCGGAGTGGCGCGCTACGTCCGGGGTTTGCTCAAGGGTTTCAAACAGATTGCCGCGCCCGACATTGAAATCATCCCGCTCGCCTGGGAAGTCGAGAATTTCAGCTACCGCCAGCCGCAAAGGGCGTTGAAAACCATTTACCGTGAATTCATCTGGGCCAGATTTCACGCGCCGCGCCTGCTCCAAAAAAACAACGTCCAAGTGTATCATGCCGCCGGAGGGCTGCTGGTCAACCCGCCGCCGGAAATCAAGCGAGTGGCCACCCTGCACGATCTGGCCATGCTCCGGCAGCCGGAACGCTTCCGCCGCTGGCACCGCACAGCCTCCCGTCACCGGTTGGAAAAGCTGCGCCGGGCGGACCGGATTATTTGCATCAGCCGTTTTACCGCCGACGAGGCGATGGCGTTGCTGAATCTGCCGGCCAAAAAACTTGCCGTGATTCACAACGGCTGTGATTTTCACCCGGATGAATCGCCGGCGGAAATCAAACCCGGCTTCGACGTCCCCGCCGATTTTTTCCTGTTCGTCGGCTCGCTGGAACCGGGCAAGAACCTTGCCTTGCTCAAACAAGTCTATGCGCTGGCCGGAGCCGAAGGCCGCGTGCTGCCGCCCCTGCTGGTGGTTGGCGCGCGCTGGGAAGGCGTGGGCAACGAAGGCGCGCCGCCCAAAGACTGGCACTATGCCGGACGCCAGCCCGATGCCGCGCTGGTTTATCTTTACCGCCACGCGCGGGCGCTGGTTTTTCCAAGCCAATACGAAGGGTTCGGCCTCCCGGTGGCCGAGGCCATGGCGCTGGGCTGCCCGGTGATCTGCTCGCCCGTGGCCAGCCTGCCGGAAGTCGGCGGTGACGCCGCGATGTTCACGGAAATGACCCCTGCGGCCTATCTCAACGCCATGCTGCGCTTGAACCGCGACTCCGGTTTGCGCGCTGAACTGGTGGAAAAGGGATTCGCACAGGCGGCCAAATTCTCGTGGAAAAAATGCGCCGGCGAGGTGCTGGACACGTATCGCTCGCTCATCAACGCGGCTTAAAACGTTCTGCTCATGCCGCGTTGACGCCGCCGAAATTTCACCCGCCCGTTTCCCCGGCGCTCAAAAAAAGAACGCTCGACTTGGCCGGTGCGTTTTTTAGATTGGCGCGATGCGAATCGCCTTCCTCGGCACGCGCGGCATTCCGGCGTGTTACTCGGGCTTTGAAACGTTTGTCGAGCAGCTTTCCGTCCGGCTCGTCCGGCGCGGACACAGCGTGACGGTCTATAACCGCCTGCCTTTCAACAAATATGGAGAAAACGATTTTAAAGGCGTCCGCATCGTCCGGCTACCGACGATTCCGACCAAAGCCACCGACACCATCGTGCATACAGGGTTGAGTGTTTTGCATTTACTGGGCAAGGATTGCGACATCGCCTATTTCTGCGGCGTGGGCAACAGCCTTTTGTCATTTGTGCCGAAACTGCGCGGAATGAAAACCGTGGTCAACGTGGATGGCGCGGATTTCGCCCGCGCCAAATGGAGCGGTTTCGGGCGCTGGTGGCTGCGCCGCAGCGAATCATGGGCGTCGCATCTGGCCGACGTCGTCATCGCCGACAACGGCGCCATCAAAAAACGCTACCGGGAACTTTACGGCACGGACGCGGAATTGATTCCTTACGGCGCGAATGTGGTGACGCAAAATCCGGGCACGGACCGGCTCGAACCATTCCAACTGACGCCGCATAATTATCTTCTCTACGTCTCGCGCCTGACACCGGAAAACGCGGCGGATCTGGCGATGACAGCCTATCTGGCCAGCGGCTCAAGCCTGCCGCTCGTGGTCGTCGGCGACGCGCCGTATCAGCGCGAATTCATCGGCGGGCTCAAATCGCTCGCGGCAAAATCGAAAAACATCGTGATGACCGGTTTTCTGTTCGGCGCGGCCTACGAGCAATTGAGCTTTCACGCGCGGGCATTCATCCTGCCCACGGCGATTGACGCGACGCGCCCCGTGCTGCTCGACCAGATGGGTTTTGGCAATTGTGTGATTGTGCGCGACACGCCGGGAAACCTGGAAGTCGTCGGCGACACGGCCATCACCTTCAGCCATTCGGAACCGGGAAAAAGCCTGGCGGCGGCCATCAAAAAAATCAGCGATGATGCCGGCCTCGCCACGGCTTTGGGCGAAAAGGCGCGGCAACGAATCCAAACTCATTACAATTGGGAGACCATCTGCGATCGTTACGAGGCGCTGTTTCAAAAACTGCTCGTAAAAAAGTGACTTCAAAGCCGTGTTAGAGCGCGGATGGCGATTTTCACTGGCACCGGTGGAAATGTCCGGAACGGAGAAAAATCAGATTATTGTTTGATGAGCGCGGCCCACGACGGCGGCATGTTTTTTTTCACTTCAACCGCGTCGAAAGTCTGGCCGTGCTGGATGCCGGTTTTCTTTGCCCAGGCCGCCATGCGGGCGACGCCTTCTTCAAGGGAAACATTCCTGATCAAGTCGCCGAAGTGTTTTTGGACCTTCCCGTGCGTGGAATATGCATGAACCACCTCGTTGCGCGCGTCCAGATGCCTGATGTCCGGTTGGGCATTCATCGCCTGCGCCACGACCCGCGCCAGTTCGGAAACCGAATAAGCCTTGTCCGCGCCGACGTTGAAAACCTGATTGTAAGCCGCCGGACGTTCGATGCTCGCGGCAATCACCGGCGCGACATCGGCGATGTAGCTGAACGCGCGCGTCTGGCTGCCGTCGCCAAAAATCGTCATCGGCTTGTTCTGCATGATTTGATTCATGAAAATGCCGATGACGTTGCGGTAGCGGTCGCCGATGTTTTGATTTTCACCATAAACATTGTGCGGACGGAAAATCACATGGTTCAATCCGAACATTTCATGGGACTCCTTCAAGTCCAATTCGACGGCGTATTTGGCGATGCCATAGGGGTCTTCCGGCTGCGGCACGGCGTCCTCGATCATCGGCAGTTGATTGCGCCCGTAAACCGCGATGGACGAAGTGAACACGAAACATTTCACGGTGCCGGCATTCACGGCGGCGTTAATCAAATTGATGCTGCCCAGCAGGTTGTTGGTGTAATTGAAATGCTTGATGAAATGGCTCAAGCCCTCGGCGGCATACGCGGCCAGATGAAAAACGTAGTCAAAATGGTGTTCGGCAAAAAGGCGCTGGATCAACGCGGCGTCATTGATCGAGCCTTTCACAAAGACGGCCTCCGTCGCGACATTTTCAGCAAAGCCGCCGCTTAAATCGTCCAGCGCGACGACATGATGCTTTTTGCGGATGAGTTCGCCGCAAACGTGGGAGCCGATGAAGCCCGCCGCGCCGGTGACCAGTATGTTTGCGCTCATAGTTGATTATTGACCGCCTTCCGGCAATTTCATCATGAATTTGGAGCGGGTTTAATACATTAAAAACCGGACGGAGGCCAATTGAAAAGGCCAGCCTCCTTCGTGGATTTTTAACCGGCAATGTTCAACTGGATGAAATCCAATACTTCCGCCACGGATTCGATTATGGACAATTTGTCCGTGTGCAGTTCAATCTCCGGTTTTTCCGGCGGTTCGTAGCGCGAGGAGACGCCCGTAAATTCGGCGATTTCGCCCTTGCGGGCTTTGGCATAAAGACCCTTGGGATCGCGCCGCTCGCAAACTTCCAAGGGTGCGTTGACGTAAATTTCAATGAACCGCCCCTGCTCGATCAACGTTCGCGCCTGCCGGCGGTCAGCCCGATACGGCGAAATCACCGCGACGATGCAAATCACTCCCGTCGCGGCAAAAAGCTTGGCCAGCTCGCCAATCCGCCGGATGTTCTCCTTGCGATCTTCGGGCGAAAAGCCCAAGTCCGAACACAAGCCGGTCCGAAGACGATCACCATCCAGCACGCAAACCGGCTGGCCCCTGGCCAACAGTTCCTGTTTCAGTTGCGCGGCGATGGTGCTTTTGCCGGCACCGCTGAGGCCGGTCAGCCACAGAACGTATCCATTCAACTGAACGCGTTGTCTGGCGGATGCCTTCCGGTTACCGGATGATAGGATTGCTTTTGATTTCGGCACGACTGGTGTTTGCGTAAAAATCCGGCTACCCAAGCCAAATTCCATGCTCATTGTTTTTAAATTAAAACCGGTTTGTCCACACAAATGTTGGCTCGCAAGATGAGCCCGGACTCAACGTCGACAGACCTATTAAGTAGAATGTTTCGGCTCAACTTCGTAAATCATTTGTGCAGCAAACAAGCTGGGAAAATGACGGATGAGATATAATCGCAGTGGATTGATCGTTTTTTCCTGGCCTCTATAACAAACCACCTTACAGCCCATTGATTCTGCCCACTGAATGAAATCCTTCACCGTCCAAAATCGAATATGCTCTTTCATGTGATAAATAATGTAAGTTATCGGAAACCTTCCTCCGAACATCAGCCGCAAACGGTGCATGATATAACCTGTATTCGGAATGGTGATAAATAAGGTCTTGGGATTAAATCGAAGTGCTTGTAGAAAAAGGCCCTCCGCGTCATGCACGTGCTCGATAACTTCCATCATCACAACATAATCAAAGTCTCTGCCTGCAATTTCGCGCAGACTCTTTCCAGCCGTTATTGCGGCTCCATTTATTTCACGTTTTTTCAAGAAGGAAACGGCATTTGCTGATATATCCATTCCAAATACAATTGACTTCGGACGGTGTTCTTTGAGATAGGCAAGGAATGCACCATCGTCGCATCCAACATAACTGGCTACCGCTTCGATTGTCGTGTCTGAAAAATCACCCTTCTTGAACCGATCTTTTTCCGAATCTGTCTCTGGCATACCCTCAAAAGTGTCAAACAAATACAATTTCTTGGATGAACTTCCATCTTTGAGAATAGATGCGATCATCGCTGCAGTTCCACCTTTGTAGACGCCACATTCCCAAACGTCGCCACTAATGTTCATGGCTTGCATGAGAAGCGAATAAAGAATGTAGCAACGAGGGACTGACACAAGTGTTTTGGGGGCAGCAATCTTATAATAACGTCCGAATTCACCATTACCAAGCCAAGGCGAAAAGAGTGGACGATATAATTCGCTATCGGGAATGTCCGAATATGCTTGAGGCAGTCGAGTTTTTCGAATTTCAAATCCAAGTCTCCCAATTACTGATTTAATTTTGCTTTTTATCATAGTAACAGGCGGTTTGACTATATTTTAAGCTCGTTACTATATCAATAGAATTGAAAATCAAGGTTCATTTCGGCAGCAATTTCAGATGTTTCAAAAGCCGGTTTGTAGAATCGCCGTCAGTGTATTTGTGAAACAGTTGCCGCATTCGCTTTCTTTGAGCCGCGTGCGCATCTTCACCCTGCAACACCCGCGAGAGGCAGTCGAACAATTCTTCGGCATTTACGGCCATCGGCCCGACCAGATAATCCGTCACGGGATTAATGGTAAATCCTTTGGAAGATTCATATTCCGCAAGATCCGGAAAGCTGTGGATGACGGGACGGTCGAGAATCAAGTAGTCAACCACCACACTTGAAATATCCGTGACCAGAACATCCATTTGCCCTAGCAATTCATAAAGCGTCAATCCCCGGTCGCGAAGCCACTGGTCATCAACGACGGCGAGGTTGCTTAACTCAATGGATTGCTTAAGGCGGGACCATGGATGCGGCTTTACAATGGCAAAAGCATCATGTCGTTTGAAAAGATCGTTCAACGCTTCGGCGGTGATGCCCGGCATTCCAAAAACATTTCCGCTATCCCTGCCGTGCTCTGGAACTTGGGTAAATACGCTCTTCCGATAAGTAGGCAGCCAGACAATCTTCTTTTTGAATGCGTTGCCTCGCAAAAATTTCAACCGGCTACGAACGGAAGCCGGATTCGATAATAGCTGGTCATTGCGAGGAAGGCCGGTAATCAACGTGCCGTCAAATGCTATCATCGCTTTTTGCATAATGTCCGTCCAAAATTCGGAAGTGACGATCGTGTAATGGGCAGCGATCCCTTTGTCTCCTTCGGACAACCATCCAATTTTTTTTATGGGCATTCCGTGCCAAACATTGACCGACACTACATTTGGCGGAAAGCGCCGCATGAAACACTCGTGAGTAAAAAAAACATATCTGGCAAAAAGAAAATACAACGCTCCCTGAACACTGTCCTTGCGGACCACCTTGGTTTTCGGTTTCAGTTGAAATTGATCGCTGACATTGCCACAAATAAAAAAAATCACCCGGCGGAGAGATGTTTCATTCAACTTTTCCTGCAACGCCAAGGCTGAACCCTCGTAATCCGGCGATCCGAAGATGACGGCGTAGTTAAATTTGGGCAATACCCGGTAAACTATGTATACTAAAGACCTGAAAAATTCTTTAAGCATTTAATTTGCCGTTAACCAAGGAGTGTCGAGAATTATTTCGTCCTTTGGCGGACTGGAATTTGCCGCGGCCTGAATCTTTAAGCAATTCCAGCTTGATCCGTGATGTCGAAATGCCTTCCGTTCGCGGCAGGTAAATCACTTCGCAATGGGGTTTCAAAAAATCAAATTTTCCGCTCCAATCGTCACCCATCACGAAGACACCAATTTTATGATGGATCACGTCGTGAACTTTCTGCTCCCATCGCTTTTCTGGAATGACTTCATCAACATACCGGATTGCCTCAAGGATAAGCTTGCGTTCTGCATATGAATAATAAGTCTTTTTGTTTTTAATGGCATTAAATGCATTGGTGGACAAACCAACAATTAAATAATCCCCCAGATTTTTTGCCCTCCGCAGAAGATTAACGTGACCGTGATGCAACAAATCGTAAGTCCCGTAAGTAATTACTTTTTTCATATCCAAACAAACCGACATTAGAAACCAATAAATACTCCAAGAATGTTAAAAATAAATCGAGTCAATTTATGCAAAAAGCCTCACAAATTTTACAAAATCAACCTTCCAAATTTCCCCTGTATCTTGCCAAGCTTGACGTGACTCGAGAAAAATAGGTTACAACTTTTTATTGTCAAACGTTTACACGAAAACTACTTGTAAGATGAAGCCCCAACTTCTCGTAGGATTGCACCCTATACGTTTTGAGCGCGTCAGCCAAGCGTGCCCAGCCGAAATTTTTGGGCGACGGGAATCCGCCGCCCGATGCCGAACGCATGAGGCGACACTTTCAAGCCGGGTGCGGCCTGGCGGCGTTTGTATTCGCTGAAGGTAAGTTTGTTGATGACATCGTTGACAATGCCCGCATCAAAGCCACGCCGGATGATTTCTTCCTTGTTCAAATTCTGGACGACGCATAAATCCAGAATGGCGTCGAGCGTTTCATATGCGGGCAATGAATCCTGATCGGTTTGGTTGGGACGCAATTCGGCGCTGGGAGGTTTCATAATGGAGGCTTCGGGAATGATGATTTTTCCGCGATTGACCCAGCGCGCGATTTGGTAAATATCCGTCTTGAAAACGTCCGCCAGCGGCGCGAGCGCGCCGTTCATGTCGCCGTAAAGCGTGCAATAGCCGACGGCCATTTCCGACTTGTTGCCGGTCGTCAGCACGAGCGCGCCGAACTTGTTGGACAACGCCATCAGCGTCACGCCGCGCAACCGCGACTGCACATTTTCCTCCGTCGCGTCCGGTTTCATTCCGTTAAACCTTTCCGCCAGTTGTTTTTCCACCGCCTGAAACACCGGCTCGACCGGCAAAACGTCGTAACGGATGCCAAGATTTTTTACCAGCGCTGCGGCGTCGCTTAGACTGCCCGCGCTTGAATAGCGCGCGGGCAGCGAAACGCCGAACACGTTGTCCGCGCCGAGCGCGTCCGCCGCCAGCACGGCCGTCAGCGCCGAATCAATGCCGCCGGACAGCCCGACAATCACGGATTTGAAACCGCATTTTTGGACGTAATCGCGGATGCCCAGCGACAGCGCGGAAAACAATTGCCGCTCGCGCGAGGGAAATTCCTTCGCCCCTTCCCTCACCCGGCCTTCGGCCACCCTCTCCCCTCCGCTGGGCGAGGGTTCCAAATCCGCGACAAAAACATCTTCTGCAAAGCCTTGGCCCAGCGCGATGACTTCGCCGCGCGAATCAAGCGCGACGCTGTGGCCATCAAAAATCAATTCGTCGTTGGCGCCGACCAGGTTGACTTGGACGATCGGAATTTTTTCGTCGCGAGCGACCCGCTGAAGCATTTCCAATCGCATGCGCTCCTTGCCGTCATGCCACGGGGACGCGGAAAGGTTGAGGATGATTTTCGCGCCCTGCGCGATGAGTTCTTTGACCGGATCGCGGCGATAGCGGCGCTCCGGCCAGAAATCCTGATCGTTCCAGATGTCCTCGCAAATCGTGATGCCGAGTTTGCGTCCATTGAATTCAAACGGCGCAACATTTCTGGCCGGCTCAAAATACCGGTCTTCATCAAAAACGTCGTAGGTCGGCAGCAGGCATTTGTGTGCGCGCCAGATGATTTTCCCGTTCTGCAAAACGGCGGCGGAATTATACAGCGCACGTCCGGGGCGTCCGGGATTTTTATCCACGTAACCGGCGCATAATGGAATGCTCCCGATGCCATTTGCCGTTCCCGCGAGCGCGGCGAGATTGGCCTCAATGAAATCGGCGCGCAGCAGCAAATCGCGCGGCGGATAGCCGCAAAGGAAAAGTTCGGGTGCAATGACAAATTCCGCACCGAGGGCGCAGGCTTTTTCGTAACCGGCGAGCAGTTTCCTTTGGTTCGCCGCGAAATCGCCGATGGTCGGGTTAAGCTGAAGAATGCCGATTTTCAATGCCATCAGGATAGTTGGCACGGACGTTTTCGCAATGACGAAGCGGTGTTGTATCAATTTGTTGGGGCGAGCGTCCTCGCGAGCCGAACAATCAATTGAATTCGCGGCTCGCGAGGACGCTCGCCCACCAGTTGCAATCAAAATGAATATAATACTGACGAAGCGGCGCGGCAATGTTTGCGGCAAAACCCATTGCTTTGTGGACAAACGCGATTGTTGCTGATAAGAAATCGCGATGCATTGGCGACACCTGAAAGGCATTGAATGGCTGGATCGGCGGGCGCGTTTTCTAAGCGGGACGCCCGTGGGCGGAAGGCATTTGGAAGCCGGCTGTTCGACTTGCCTGCCGTTGCGACACTTTGCCGAATTAAGGCCGGACATTAAATTCAGCGCGCTGGATTATCATGACTTTTCCAGCCACGTTCCCTCCGGGGTTGATTTTCACCAGTTGGATTTGATCAAGGACAATCTGCCATTTATGAATGCAACGTTTGACAGCATCACCTTGATGCACGTCATGGAACATTTGCCACAGTTCGGCAAAGCCCCCGCTGAATTTCACCGGGTTTTGAAGCCCGGCGGACGACTCTATGTCGAGGGTCCCGGACCCCGTTCGCTTTTATTCCCCAGTTCACTTCAAACCGTCACGCTTAATTTTTGGGATGACGCCACCCACATCGCCCCGCTGTCCTACGGTCGCATCAACGGCGTATTCGGACTTAAAGGGATGCGCGCGATTGCCAAAGGACACAATCGTTCTTGGCTTTTGATTCTGGGGATGCCGTGGACGTTTTTAAAACGAGACTGGCATCATTTTTTAGCCGGATTTATCCACCTTTTCGGCTGGAATGTTTATGTGGTGTTCCAAAAGAAACCCGAATAATTTCCAATCGAACCGGGTGAGGTTGTTCAACCGGCGGAAATAAGTGCACGGAGCATCAGGCGCGAATTAAAAGCCAGCCAAGATCATTACATTATCCGCAACGTTGAAACCATCCCTTTTAATATTCGAACTGCGCATGATGGGCGACGCCGTCATGAGCCTGCCGTTCATCCGCGCGGCAAGGGAAAAATACACCGTCTTCGTCTGCTGCCAGTCATCGGTCAAGGAGGTATTCATCACGTCGCTGCCGGAAGAACAAATCATCCTCTGGCGCCCGCCGTGGCTGGATGAGGAGAATAGATACGGTCTGGCAAAGTGGAAAAACGCCGGCATCAAATCCTTGCTCCAGCGCCTGCGAAAAGTCCGGGCACAGGCGGCGGTCAGCGTCTGGGCGGACACGCGCATTCATCTGCTCATGGCTTTAAGCGCGGCCAAGGAGCGAATTGGGTTTCCGATGGAAAGGCAAAATGTCTATGCGAGTGCATTGCCGTGGCGGCGGCGGCAAATCCTCATCGGAAAAGGCCTGAACCTCCTCGCAAGCGCGTGCCTGGGCGGGACATTGCTCACAAAAAAAATCAGCCGAAATAATTATATCCAGCATCATGTTGAAAGCTGGCGGCAACTGGCCGAAGCGCTGGAGCTGGAATGGAGCACGGAATTTCCGTGGTTTTCGACGTCTTCGACGCCATTGCCTGAAAAAGTTTCCGAGTGGTTGCAAACGGCGCGGACACGCCGCCAGAAAATCTGGCTGTTGCATCCGGGGGCACGGACGCCGAACCGGCGCTGGCCAATCGAACGATTCCGCACGTTGATCGAGCAAACTTTCCTCCACAGTCAAATTCCGGTGCTGGTGATTGATCCGGTGGAATCACCCCTTCCCCGCGAATGGCCGCCCGGGATTTTTACTTATCGCCCGGGCAGTCTGACGGAGTTTTTCAATATCCTAAGCGGCGTTGATTATGTAGTCTGCAATGACACGGGGGTTTCCCATGCCGCCGCCGCGCTGGGCAAACGCGTCGTTTGCATTTTCAGCGCAAGCCTGCCCAGATGGTTTGCGCCTTACGGCAGTCTGGATTTGGTTGCGAAACAGAATGCCTGCCCTTACCGGCCCTGTCTCGACCGGTGTCTCATGCCTTCTTACATTTGTCTTGAGGCGGTCACGGTCGAAATAGTAAAACAAAAGATCGAAAAGTTGTATTGGTCGGATGCCGGAACGGACATCCCATCACCAAAATGAAACCCCTCACGCCGGCGGTGTTTTGATTTTAATTGAGCAGAAACACGCTTTCTGATGTCATATCGGGATGCTTCCGGAAATGAACGACACCATCACCACCGCCAAGCCGGACCTCTGGCACGAATTTCACGCCAACTGGCAGCGACTGCCCAACAAAGGCTTCTTCCTTGCGATGCTGGCCGCATGGCTGGCGCTTTTCCAATTCTTAGGCAATTCAACTTTTGGCTATCTGCACAACCCATCGCTGTTCCGGTGGATGATCTATTCCTACAACAGCAGCAATCCCTACTTTGATGACGCCCTGGGGAATCTGGTCCCGTTTTTGGTGGTGGCCCTGTTCTGGTGGAAACGCAGGGAACTGCTGGGACTGCCATTGAAAATCTGGCCGCCCGCCGTGCTGTTCGTCGGGCTGGGATTGGCGTTGCACATTGCGGGTTACCTGATTCAGGAACCGCGGGTTTCCATCATCGCGCTCTTCACCGGCATTTACGGATTGATGGGGCTGGCCTGGGGACGCGTATGGCTGCGCCACAGTTCTTTTCCATATTTTCTTTTCATTTTTTCCGTGCCCTTCAGCACCATCGCCGAATCCATCACCTTTCCGCTGCGCCTGCTGGTTTCCACGCTGACCGAATGGGTGGCGCATTATATTCTGGGCATTGACGTGCTGCGCATGGGCACGCAATTGTTCGATCCGCTCGGCACCTATCAATACGATGTTGTGGCGGCCTGCAGCGGCATTCGCAGCCTGGTGGCGATTTTTTTGCTCGCCACGGTTTATGGCTTCATGACCTTTCGCTCCCCGTGGAAACGACTGCTGCTCATGGCGCTGGCATTTCCATTTTCAGTTTTGGGAAACCTGGTCCGAATGCTTTTCATCATCATCGCGGCGGGAATCGGCGGGCAGCAGTGGGGCAATTATGTCCATGAAAGCACCCTGATCAGTCTGGTTCCCTATGTTCCGGCAATCATCGGCCTGCTGCTGGTGGGACGGTGGATGGAAATGCCAGAAGTTAAAAGCCAAACGCCCACCGCATGAAACATCAGAAAATTTTGATTCTTTTTGTCACGCTGGCCCTGATAACGAGCGCCGCCGCCCTGTTGACGTGGCTCAAGAAAAATCAACGGCTGGGCGAGCCGGGCATCAGGGCCACCGCCACGCCGGGAAGCATAAAAATGAATTTCGATCTGCCGGCGCACGTCCTTGATTTTACCTCCATCCAGGTGCCCGAAGACAAGCTGGTTCTGGACACGCTTCCCCAAGACACCAGCTTCGCCCAGCGGCGTTACACCGCCCCGGACGGTTTCTGGGTCAACGCCAACATTGTTTTGATGGGCATGGATCGAACCAGCATTCACAAGCCGGAATTTTGCCTGCCGGGACAGGGCTGGCGCATTGACCAAAAAACGACCGTCAATATTCCCATTGAAGGCACCCATGCCTATCAACTGCCGGTGGCAAAATGGCTGATCACCAATTTTATTCAAACATCAGCCGGAAAAAAAACGGAGGTGCGCGGCCTTTACGTATTCTGGTTTGCGGCGGACAAAGAGGAAACCGCCAGTCACTGGCAGCGCATCTGGTGGTTGACGCGGGACTTGCTCGAAACCGGCGTGCTGCAGCGCTGGGCCTATGTCAGTTACTTTGCCATTTGCGAACCGGGACAAGAGGACGCCACATTTGAACAAATGAAAAAACTTATCGCCGGCTCAGTGCCGGAATTTCAATTGCCACCAAAATCCACGGGTGCCGCAGCGCAATAATGATGCAAACATTGCCCCGCGCCGAAAAATCTGTTAAAAGCCTTCTTCGCTGAAAATATGTTGCAACGCGACCGCCAGATACGAACACAAATCCACCAATTGGTGGATGCCGGTGTTTTTGCCATGAGCTTCTGGCTGGCGTATGAACTGCGTTCCGCGCCACAAATCATCGCGTGGCTGAATCTGGTTCCAATCTTACCCCAAAACGCTTTTAAAGAATTTGTGGGGCTTTACATCGTCCTGATCCCGGCCGCGCCGTTGATTCTCGAATCACAGGGATTTTACAACCATGCCATACTTGGCCCGCGCCATGAGATTCTATGGCCGCTTTTCAAAGGTTGTTTCCTCACCACCGTCGGCCTGGTGCTCACCCTGTATGCATTGCATTTGGACGTTCCGCGCTGGGTGATGGTATGGTTCGGCTTTATCAGTTTTGGTCTGGTGTATCTCAAGGAAGAAATCCTGCGGTTTGCCTTTAAAAGCAAAATCGCCCAATCGCAATATAAACGTCGCTTCATCCTCATCGGCGCGGGAAGCGAGCCCACGCGCCTGCACCACAAATTGAAAGAACGCAACGACGAGAGCGTCGAAATAGTGGCCGAATTAAACCTCAACGAATCGTCCGTGGAGCGACTCGTTGAACTGCTGCACGATCATTCCGCCAACGGGGTCATCGTCAGCGCCAAACACGCCTATTTTGAGCGCGTCGAGAATATTATCAAGGTTTGCGAACTGGAAGGCGTTGAGGCGTGGCTGATCGCCGATTTTTTTGCACCGCAAATCGCGCGCGCGAGTTTTGACGAATTGCTCGGCCATCCCCTGATCATCTTTCGCACGGCACCGGAAATGTCCTGGCCGGGCATCATCAAACTGCTTACGGATTTCTTCGGCGCACTGGTGCTGCTGCTTTTGCTGACCGTGATTCCCGTGATTCCCATCATCGCATTGATGATCAAACTGACCTCCCCCGGCCCCGTATTTTTCAGGCAGCAACGCTCCGGCCTCAACGGCTCGCCGTTCACGCTCTACAAATTCCGCACGATGGTCACCAACGCCGAGCAATTCAAACACGAACTGGAGGCGATGAACGAAATGAGCGGCCCCGTTTTCAAAGTCACCAACGACCCGCGCATCACGCCGCTGGGAATATTTTTGCGCCGTTACAGCCTCGACGAATTGCCGCAACTCTTCAACGTCCTGCGCGGCGAAATGAGCCTTGTCGGCCCGCGCCCGCTGCCCGTTGACGAAGTCAAACGCTTCGATGATTTCGCCCACCGCCGCCGTTTGAGCGTCAAGCCCGGCCTCACCTGCCTGTGGCAAATCAGCGGACGCAATCAAATCACGGATTTCAAGGAATGGGTTCGGCTCGACCTCGAATACATTGACAACTGGTCGCTCTGGCTCGACTTCAAAATTTTGCTGCGCACCATTCCCGCAGTCTTTGCCGCAACCGGCGCAAAATGAAATCGTTTAATCATTGAATCGGCGGACTGTTTCAATAAGCTTCCCTCGTTTCTCGGTTCAACGACTAACAATTTAACGTGATGAAAAAACCCACATCCGTCGTCACTGGCGCGGCGGGATTCCTCGGATCGCACCTGACCGATTTGCTGCTCGCGCGCGGCCACAAGGTCATCGGCATTGATAATTTTGTGACCGGCAGCGTTGACAACATTTCGCATCTCGGCGGCAACCCGGATTTCAAATTCATCCAGCAGGACGTGACCGAATTCATTTTTCTCGACGCGCCGGTGGATTACGTCTGGCATTTCGCGTCACCCGCCAGTCCGATTGATTATCTCGAACTGCCGATTCAAACCTTGAAAGTGGGCTCGCTGGGCACGCACAAGGCGCTTGGTCTGGCCAAAAATAAAAGGGCGCGTTTCCTCATCGCCTCGACCTCGGAAATCTACGGCGACCCGCTCGTCCATCCGCAAACGGAAGAATACTGGGGCAACGTCAACACCATCGGCCCGCGCGGCTGTTACGACGAAGCCAAACGCTTCGCCGAGGCGATGACGATGGCCTATCATCGCGAACATAAGGTTGAGACGCGCATTGTCCGTATTTTTAACACCTACGGGCCGCGAATGCGATTGAACGATGGCCGCGTCGTGCCCGCATTCATCAGCCAGGCGCTTAAAAACAAACCCGTCACCGTGTTTGGCAAAGGCAAACAGACGCGCAGCTTTTGTTACGTCTCGGATTTGATCGAAGGCATATATTGTTTGATGATGAGCGGTTGTGACCAACCGGTGAACATCGGCAATCCGACCGAGATGACGATGTTGCAATTTGCCGAAGAAATCATTCGCGCGACAAAATCCAAAAGCAAAATCGCCTTCAAACCGCTGCCGCAGGATGACCCCAAACAGCGCAAGCCGGACATCAGACGCGCAAAAAAAATTCTTGGCTGGTCACCCAAAGTTCCATTGGCCAAAGGCCTCACGGATACCATCGCCTATTTCAAGACGAAGGTCTGATTACAGGCTTCGCCCAAATGATTTTTCGCGCGCGCCAGTTTGAATTTATTTTTCCGCGACCGGCGCTCGTCATGGGAATTATCAATGTTACGCCGGATTCCTTTTCCGACGGCGGAAAGTTTTTGGATGCAAACGCCGCCGTTGAACACGCACTGGAACTCGTCGCCCAAGGGGCAGACATTCTCGACATTGGCGGTGAATCCACGCGTCCGGGCGCCGGCCCAGTCATTGAAACCGAGGAATTGCGGCGCGTTTTGCCTGTCATCAAAAAACTTGGCAGCAAAATCAAAATTCCACTTTCAATTGACACGATGAAACCCGCCGTTGCCCGCGCCGCGCTCGAAGCGGGCGCGAGCATCGTCAACGACGTTGCGGCTAATCGCAGCGACAGTGAAATGTGGAAAATTGTCTCAGAATTTCGCGCGGGCTACATTTGCATACACACGCCACCCGCTTTTCATAAATTGCAAAAGCAAAAAAACATGGTTTTGGAAGTCGGGAGGTTTTTTCAGGAACGCTTGAAAAAAATGAAGGCCACCGGAATTTCGCCGGAGCAGACTGTTTTTGATCCGGGAATTGGTTTTGGAAAAACGTTGGAACAAAATTTACAGTTGCTCGCGAACCTGCGGGGTTTTACAAAGTTGCAGCGTCCGTTGCTGCTCGGCGTTTCGCGAAAGTCTTTCATCGAAAAATTATTGGGCGCAACATTGAATGAGCGTTTGCCTGCGTCGCTTGCGTGTGCGATTCTGGCGATTGAATCGGGCGTGCAAATCATCCGCGCCCACGACGTGGTGGAAACGGTTCAGGCCATCCGCATGACGGAAGCCGTGCTTGCTCGAACGAAAAAATGA
This sequence comes from uncultured Verrucomicrobiae bacterium, assembly GCA_963719075.1. Lineage (GTDB taxonomy): Bacteria > Verrucomicrobiota > Verrucomicrobiia > Limisphaerales > UBA11358 > UBA11358. The sequence goes on from CAVRAN010000005.1 coordinate 216,746, forward strand.
TTTGGACTTACATACAAAACGGTTGGCGGCCCGCGCTGGAAATTTTAATCCTCGCGGTGGGGATTTATTACACGACGCGATTTCTTCGCGGTACACGCGGCTGGCCGGTGGTCATTGGATTCGTCATTGTGTTGCTGGTTCTGGCGCTGGTGACGACAATTCTGGATTTGAAAGTGTTGAGCTGGTTACTCGGCACGTTCTCGGCGTTTCTTGCCGTGGCCGTTCTGATTATTTTTCAACCGGAATTGCGCCGGTTGCTCGCCGAACTTGGCAACCTGCCGCTCTTCGCGACCGCGCATGAAAAACGCGAAAGCATTGAGGTTATCATTCAAACTTGTGAACGCCTGTCCGAAGTGCGGATCGGCGCGCTCATCGCCATTGAGCAATCCATCCAACTTCAGGAGGCGGTGGAGTCCGGTGTCCGCGTGGATTGCGAAGCCACGCCCGAAATGCTCGAAACGATTTTTTTTCCGAATAATGCGATTCACGATGGCGGTGTCATCATCAAAGGCGACCGCATCGCTTATGCCGCGTGCATTTTTCCCCTGACGCAACGGACGGGTTTGAATAAATCGCTCGGCACGCGCCATCGGGCCGCGATCGGTTTGAGCGAGGAAACAGATGCCGTCATTATCGTCGTGTCCGAGGAAACGGGCATGATTTCGCACGCCTACAAAGGCCAGCTCGTGCGTGGAATTACCCTGGAGGAACTGCGCGCGTTTCTGACTTTTGTGCTGGTGCAACCGGCTAAATCGCACAGCCTCATCGAATGGATCCGTTCGCGACTGGGCGAACATCCCAAAACCGATCCGGACATCGCCACCAATCACGAAGTCCGCCCCGCAACCAAACCAACGAATCATTAAATTATGGCATTGCGCGATTGGGCAACAAAAGATTTCATGTGGAAATTGGCTTCGCTGGTTGTAGCGGCGGCCATCTGGCACATCGTTCACGTCACAATTCGCGGTGAGCCCCAGATGGAAAATCCGCTTGCCATGACGAGTTCGATTACATTCACCAATCTGCCCGTATTGGTCGTTTCTGCGGCGGCAGACGTGCGCGAATTCACGGTGAATCCCAATGTGGTGACTGTTACTATCAGCGGCGCAGAACCAATTGTGACAGACTTGAAACAAAACGAAATTCATCCGATGGTTAATCTCACGGGCATCGAAGCGGCGCAGGATTTAAGCAAGCGCGTGGACGTTTCCATGCCGCCCGGCGTCACGCTCGTCAATGTCGAACCGGCGGACGTAAATGTGGTCGTGCCGCCAAAAAAATAATGAGTGCGCCTAAGAAAATTTTTGGAACCGACGGCGTTCGTGGAACGGCGAATGTCGAACCTGTCACCGCTGAAACCGCGCTGAAACTCGGACGCGCCGCCGCGCACGTTTTCAAAAATCTCGAATCGCACGCTCGAGGGCGCGGCAAACATAAAATTGTCATCGGCAAGGACACGCGGCTGTCCGGCTACATGCTGGAAAACGCCATTTCGTCCGGCATCCTTTCGATGGGCGTGGACGTTTTGTTCATCGGGCCGCTGCCGACGCCGGGCGTTGCTTACGTCACGCGCAGTTTGCGCGCGGACGCGGGCATCGTCATCACCGCCTCACACAATCCTTACGAAGACAATGGCATTAAATTTTTCGGTGCCAACGGTTACAAATTGGATGACAAGATTGAAAACGAAATTGAAAGTCTTGTTTTCAGCGGCGAAATTGAAAAGGTCCGCCCGACCGCCGGTGAAATTGGAAAAGCCGTTCGCATTGACGACGCGCTTGGCCGTTACATCGAATTTGCGAAATCCAGTTTTCCGCGCGGCATGACACTCGAAGGCCTGCGCGTCGTCGTGGATTGCGGCCACGGCGCGGCCTACAAATCCACGCCATCCGTGCTGCACGAACTCGGCGCGGAAGTGATCGTCTACGGCCATCGCCCCGACGGCACGAACATCAACAAGGATTGCGGCTCGATGCACCCGGCGCAGATGTGCCACAACGTCGCCGAACATCAGGCGCATATCGGCATCGCGCATGACGGCGACGCCGACCGCGTTTTGCTGTGCGACGAAAATGGCAAATTGATTGACGGCGACGACATCATGGCCATCGCCGCGCTCGACATGCTCGCGCAAAAAACTCTGGCCGAAAAAACATTGGTGGCGACCGTGATGAGCAACGCCGGACTGGAAACCGCGATAAAATCCGCCGGCGGAAAAATGATCCGCACCGCCGTCGGCGACAAGAACGTGATTGACGAGATGCTCAAGCACGGCTTCAACTTCGGCGGCGAGCAGAGCGGGCATCTGATCTTCCGCGATTTCGGCACGACGGGCGACGGCCTTGTCGCCGCGCTGCAGATTTTGCGGATTATGAAGGCGAAAAATTTGCCGCTGTCCAAACTCGCGAAATGCTGGACGCGCTTCCCGCAGCTCGTGACCAACGTGAAGGTGCGCGAGAAAAAACCGTTCGATCAGCTCGACGGCGTGGTGAAACTCGTGGCCGGCGCGGAGAAGGAGTTGAAATCCGCCGGCGGGCGCGTGCTGCTGCGCTATTCCGGCACCGAACCGAAGGCGCGTCTGCTGCTCGAAGGCCGCGACGCGAAAGTTCTGGAAAGCTGGTCAAAAAAAATCTGCGGCGCGATTCAGAAGCAGATTGGAGTATGAACAGCAATAGCCGCGACGAATTTTAGGGATTGAAAATGACACTGCTCCAAAGATTCAAACGACTTACTCTTTGGAATAAATTAGGAGTCATTGCTTCCATTGTTGGAATAGTAACTTTTATTGCATGGCTAATTCCTGAAAGACCAAAACCACACCCACATTTTGCGCTTTCTTTGCAAATTGGAGATTCATCCGCATCTACCGTATTGCTGACAAATGACTTTTTGTTCAGCGAACACATTGTTAAATCGGGCGACCTTCCAAATGGGAATATTTTATTTAATAGCCACGCTAACGGATGTCTCGTGATTCCACTCAAGCCAGCAGAATCAAATATAGTTTTCAATTTAATGGTAGAAAATGATTCGTCCGTGAAAGTCAGCGATCTTGCAGTCGCCATGGGTTTTCCAAAAGATTGGGAGTGTAGATTGGATTCCACCAAATGGCGACCAGTTGGCCAGCATTTAATAATTGCCGGATGGAAACTCCAATCAACAAACATACAGTATTGGTCAGCCGAAAGCCCATGGCCTTTGTTTCCTAGCGACAGTGCGGCATTCCCGCCTATCACAAATTTTTCCATTCCTGAATTTAATAGTCCAACAAACAAGAATGGGATTTTGGAGTTAAATGTTCGTTCCACTGACTTTGAAAGTTTGGTTGCGGCAAATGTTCTTTTTGTTCGGATTACAACGAACTCTTTCAAGCCTTTTATAACCAAAATGCAATTGGGAAAAGATGGGTTCTGGCGTGTTTTAATTTCGCAAAAAGAATTTGAAGATTCGCAGAAATAAAATTCAATCCATTTTTTAGGAAATTAAAATTGCTGCTGCCATTTCGGAATATCAAGAAAAAAATTTTCAGCCACGGACCTGCTGCGCCGGGCGCGAGCACGGCGGGTTGAACCCGGAAAGCATCCGCAGATTCACGCAGATGAATCTGTCCAAAACAAATCTGCGAAAATCCGCGTGATCTGCGGACAAAATCAGGGCGAAATCAAAATCTCCGGTCGCAACTGGCCGATGAATTGGTTGGGCAGCCGTTTGTCAAACGAGCCGGGCACGGGTTTTTCCAAATCGACATGGCCGTCGGCAAAAGTCACATCCGCCTTTTGCGCGTGCCGAAAATGGCCATTGGGCGTGTTATTGAAATTGACATAATTCGTTTCCAAATCCAAATAATACCATTCCTCGAACATGGGATTACTCGCCGACGCAGGCGCTTGAAACGTGTTGACCTGCGCAGCGTCGGCATACAGCGCGGTGTCCGACGGGCGTGAAATTTTATTGGCGTTGATGGGTTTCTGGCTTTGCGCGGCAAACAAATAGGCATTGCAACCGTAGCTGAAGATGACGTTGGTGCCTTTCGGTTTGAATTGCGGCGAGTCCCACACGGGCGAAGGACAGAGTCGCACGCCGCTGCCGTGCAGATACGGAAACAAAACTCCGGTTGACAGATCAAACGCACGATGTCCTTCCACGCCGCTGGCCAGCCAGCCGAACCACCATTGCTGGCCGGCCGTCACGGGAGCCTGGCACCGGTTGAAAAAAAAATTCGCATTGTCGCCGAGATAAATTTCCGTGGCAAAACCGAGCTGGCGCAGATTACCCTCGCACACGGCGCGTTGCGCGTGTGCCTTGCTACGCGCGAGGGCGGGCACGAGCATCGCCGCGAGAATCGCAATAATGGCTATGACGACTAACAGTTCGATGAGCGTGAACGCCGGCGCGCGGCGTGCGGCGGCCGGCAGGTGCTTGGATAATTTCTCTTCACGCTGGAATTTTTCCACGCAGTTTTGGCAGATGCAGGCGTGGTTGCGTAAATTTTCCGGCACGCTCGCGAGCAGCGCGGCGGGAATTTCCACGCGGGCGCACCAGCACGAGCCTTTGTAGGTGGCGGGCGAACAAAGCTGGCAATCGTTCGACCTGCCACAAAGTGGACATCGGTCGGGACTGAAAAATTGCGGCGGCTTCATGGCAGGCCGGCGCGGACACGATAAAACGTCGTGTCCACCGACAGGTTCGTGGCTTGGAGCACAAGATTTGTCCCGTTGCCAAAAACACCCGGCGCGGCGGGCACCCATGTTTGGAAATTAGTGGTTTGTTCCAACGTATACAGCCAGTTGGTGTCACTGGCAAACTCGACTTGTCCGGCGGCAATAGGATTGATGGTGCCAACGGGCAACGGCGAGGCAAAAGCGAGATTGTCCACGATGCCATGCGCGAGGAGTGAATCGCCATAATAGTCATCGGTCGACGTGTAACTGCTGATGGCCAGCGTATCGAGCTGGAAGTCGTCCGCACCGCCGAAGGACACTTCTGGCAGTGTTGAGAAAACCTGTCCGTTGGTGAAAACTGTGCCGCTGATGGTAGATTCGCCGGCGCGGTGGATAAGAACGACCTGGTAGGTCATGCCAATGGCCAGCGACTGGCTGTCATCATAGGTGTAATAGAAATTGTCGTTCGCGTCAAAGAGCGTGGCGTCAATAGACGGGCCGTAACCGCCATCGGGAAAATAATCGAATTCAAACAGGTTCGGCGAAATGCCGTTGGCGCGGGAAAAATTGGTGCTGGTGGAGTCGGCAAGATTGCACAAGCCAATGGCCAGTTCAAAATATCCAGTCACCTCTGCATCCGTCAGGTTCAGATCAAACAGAACACAGAAGCTTTCGGCTTTCGTGAACGTCATTCCGAGCGGATGGTAAAAATAACTGTTCGTTTGCGATGAATCCCACGTGACTTCGAGATTTTGGTTGGTGGAATCCCATTGAAACAAATTTGTGTCACCGAAAATCTGCCAGCCATCGAGCGCCGGATTGGTGGTGAATTTTTCGTGGACAAGAGTTGCATGTGCACTGCGCAGGACCAATAAACCGGCCAGCGCGACGAACAATGTTTTTTTCATGAACTGATCTTTCAATTTTGTCCCGTGAAAAAATCACGGAACGGTTTTACGATTGAGAGACCAGAGCGAAATTGAAGATTAAAATAAAAAACCTTCAATTCCGGCAAAACGGGGAATGAAGGCATCCAACGAACCCTGATGAAAACAGTTCATCAGGCTGGCCTCATCCTTCTCTTTGACGGAGAAGTGACTCCGAAAACGTCCGGAGTCCGACGAGCACAATCAAACCGGTATCCTGACTTCGGCCTCAAACCTCATTCCGCCTTCCCGATTTTCATCAGTGGCATTGGAATTTGTAGCCGTTACAGTGGCGCAACCGTCCCGGATTCTCACCGGGTTCCCTGACATTTGACTGCGATGTTTGGCGGAAAATTTTCCGCCGTTTCAAAGAACACCTCCTTTCTACGCCGAATAAAAAAAAATCCAAGTAAAATTTTAGCCGCGCCGAAAACTTGCGCCGAAACGCCAGCATTAACATAATGTCCCTCCAAAAAATTTATGAGCAAAACACCCATTCGCGTGGCCATCACTGGCGCTGCCGGACAAATCGGATATTCACTTCTCTTCCGCATTGCCTCCGGCGCGATGTTCGGACCGGAACAGCCGGTCATTCTAAACCTTATCGAAGTGCCGGACGAAAAAGCGCAGGCTGCGCTCAGCGGCGTCTGCATGGAACTTGACGATTGTGCGTTTCCGCTCCTCAAAGGAATTGTTCCCACGTCGAGCCTCGACGAAGGTTTCAAGGGCGTGAACTGGGCGCTGCTGGTCGGCGCAGTCCCGCGCAAACAAGGAATGGAGCGCAAAGATTTGCTCGGCATCAACGGGAAAATTTTCACCGGACAAGGTCAAGCCATCGCAAAAAATGCGGCTAGCGATGTGCGCATGCTTGTCGTTGGCAATCCATGCAATACGAATTCGCTCATCGCCATGAACAACGCGCCCGGCGTGCAGAAAGAAAGATTTTTTGCGATGACGATGCTTGACGAAAACCGCGCCAAGACGCAGCTCGCCAAAAAAGCGGGCGTGGACGTGACCGCCGTCAGCAACCTTGCCATCTGGGGCAATCACAGCGCGACGATGTATCCTGATTTCTTCAACGCGAAAATTTCCGGACAGCCGGTCACGAACGTCATCAAGGACGACGCGTGGCTCAAAGGCGATTTCATCTCCACCGTGCAACAACGCGGCGCGGCCATCATCAAGGCGCGCGGACTTTCCAGCGCGGCCAGTGCGGCGAACGCCGTCGTGGACACCGTCCGCAATCTCACCTCGCCGACAAAACCCGGCGACTGGTTCAGCGTCGCGGTTTGTTCGCCCGGCGATTATGGCATCGAGAAAAATTTGATTTTCAGTTACCCGATCCGCACCGTCGAAAAGCTTAAAATAGTTTCAAGAAATGGTGCTACGTTTACGGAAGGATCAGAACTTTCATGGGAAATTGTCCAGAATGTTCCGCTCAACGAATTCAGCAAATCAAAAATCGCCGCGACGGAAAACGAATTGAAGGAAGAACGCGCGATGGTAGCCGATTTGCTGCCGAAATAATTTTTCAGACTGCGATAAAAAATTTATAAAAGGGCTGATGAAATCACTCGCTTGGCGCGACCGTTTTGGCGGAATCGCCCATTTGTTTTTTCACTGCGGATTCCGTTTCCTGAACCGCCCGCTTTTGCCGGGGCGGCAAACCATCATCCGTCTGTAATTGTTCCAAGGTCGAAAGCGCGGTGGCGTAATCGCCCGAATTCACGGTGGCCACAACCTGATCCCAAAGATTCTTGGTTTCGGGACTGCCGGAATTGAAATCATCGGCATAAGCGGACATCACCGTTGCGGGATTTTGGTTGAAGTCATACATGGGATGGGCGTCTTGCGCGAATACGGTCGGCTGCGGTTTTGGGCCATTGACAGTGTTGATGATGAGGTTGTCAAACAGTGCCGAATTTCGCGCGTCACCGAGACCGCCTGTCATAAGTCCGGCCATGCCCTTGGGATAAGCGTCATCACTCGCAGTCAGCACTTGTTTCTGGTCAACAAAAGCGGTGATGTTGGTGCCCGAAAACTGAAGCTTCAAGTTATGCCATTGGTTGGTGCCAATTTCCCCCGCCTGACCAGCGGCCAATTGACGTCCGGGGTCGCCGTTTTTGGTCTGGGTCGAGGCATACAGAAAGCATTGGCCATCGGCGTCCACCCGCAAATAGTAACCTTTGGGATTACAACCATAGCCGCTGCCGGTGTTGTTGACGCGCCCCAACAGACCGGCCCAGCCGCCTTGGTCGAGGCAAACATCCGCGCTGACCTCATAATCCGTCCAGTTCCGGTCACCGATAATGGTGTAAGGCATCCATTCGGGTGCCCAACTCTGCGCTTTTTGATCAACCACCTGGCGGAGACATTTTCCGGTTCCATCCGGACGATCCACAATTTCAAATCCGCCATCAATGTCGGCGGTGTAATGCGGCAAATAACCCCACGACTTCGCGTCACCGTAATGGTCAAACGTTTCGTAATATGGAAATGGAAAATCTGTGGCGGCGGGAACATCGTTGAATGATCCCTTTTGCTGGCCGGTGGTGGTGGAGATGCTGTAAATGGAATCCGGTTCCAACGTCAGGCTGAACGAGCCGTTCGTCGGCGTGATGTCGTCAAGCCGAACGAACTGTTCACGATCATTGCTGCGCCAGACGCAAACCTTGCCGGTGGAAAGGTCGGCGGCGATGTTGAAGGTGACTTCTTGATTTTCCGCGCAGCCTTTGGTCTCAATGATGGTGCTGTAATCCGCGCCCGACGCGAGCGTCACATAACTGCCACCGCCGGACAATCTGCCACACGCACCGTCCACATATTTCCAGCCGACCTTCACGAACTGGCCGTAATGCGCGTAGGCCCAAAGCGCCGGATTAATCGTATAATGGCCGCTCCACGGCGAAGCGGCGACCAGGGTGGTGACATTGAAGAAAGGCTCAATCGGATAAGTTGAAGATTCGAGATACCAGCACAACACCTTGGTCACGCCGCTGGAAATGTAATTTTCGTTGAAAGCCTTGACCAGACTGATCTCGCAATCAAAACCTTTTTTGTAGACATGTTCTTCCGTGTTCCAAATCGGCATGTCGAATTCTTTGCTCAATTTCTTGACCTCGTCCGAAGCCGGAACTTCCGAGATGGTGTGATTGCTCATGATGGCCACCGCCTTTCGCAAGTCCGCATCCGTCTCGAGGTCGTTGCACCAATCCCACTTGGATTTGCCCCAGTTGTCAAAGCCATGGATCCTGACGTTTTCCAGGCCGTTGCTGTCAAGCGTGCGCCTCAATTTCTTCACAAAATCCTCGTTGACGCCTTTTTCATTGCGGCAGCCAATGGCGTCGAAATCCAAACCGTAAACACTTTTGAGTCCCTTGATCCACTTGGCATAATAATCGCACATATCCTGCGACCAAAAATTATTGTTCCCCACCCAGTTCGGACAGCCCCACGCAACGCCGTCCAGTGTGATGGCCGGATTCCTTTTTTTGGCCTCCTGCATCAACCACCATTCATAACCGCGGCTATAATTTTCATCGTTCCGATAATGCATGTGGCTCAATTCAGAGCCTTGCGTCGAGTTGCCGTCTCCCGGAATCTCAACAAATAACGCCGACATCGCCGCGCCGAAATCCGGCTTGAACAAAAAATCCAAAATCTCGTTACGCTGAGGTTCCGGATAATCTTTCAACAAAACCGAGGTAGCTCCACCACCGCTCACCGCGCCAATTCCGTCAAATGACTTGCCCTCGGTAGTCCCATCAATGGTGATTGTCTGATCCGCCAAAGCAGACGAACCGGGACTGAGTGCAGCCCAGCAAAAAAATCCGAAGACCATGGCGATAATTTTTGCGACGCGCAAACCAACTGGAAAAAAGAACGCGAGAAATTTTTTCATGAATGCTATAGTTTTGAAACCGTGCTGGTTGAATTCAAGGAAAATTTTTGCGAACTTCAATTTTGTCTTCAACTCATTGCCAGCTGGGCTTTTTCTGCTAGTCTCGCGCGCGTATGGCTTTTGATTCCTTCCGCGATTTCGTCAACGCCCTCGACAAGGCGGGCGAACTGAAACGCATTTCCCAGCCTGTCGCCACCGAACTCGAAATCACCGAGATCGCCGACCGCGAAATGAAATCGCCCGGCGGCGGTAAGGCGCTACTGTTTGAGAAACCCACGGTAAATGGCGTCGTCTCGCCGTTTCCCGTCGCCATCAACACGCTCGGCTCGCACAAACGCATGGCCATGAGCATGGGTGCGGAGTCCGTGGATGAAGTGGCGAACGAACTCGGCGCGCTGATGAAAGCCAAGCCGCCGACGAGTTTTAAGGAAGCCATCAAGCTGCTCTCGCTCGCGCTGGATTTGCGCCACGCGAAGCCCAAATCAGTAAAGACGGGAAGCTGCAAAGATGTGATTCATAAGTTTGACGCGCCACCATCGCGCAAAGAGCCGTGGCCGAAGGCAATTGACATTCTGGGGAGCGCGGGCGTCTCGCCCGCAGTTTCCGGCGTCCTCGCCGGAAACACTTCGTCAAACAAACAAGTCGTTGGCGAGACGCCAACGACTGCGCCCGAGACGGGCGCGCTCCCCACGCTCGCAAACATTCCCATCCTCAAATGCTGGCCGCTCGATGGCGGACGTTTCATCACGCTGCCGTGCGTCGTCACGCGCGACCCGGACACCGGCGAACGCAATGTCGGCATGTATCGCATCCAGATTTACGATGACCGCACGACGGGCATGCACTGGCAATTGCAAAAAGTCGGCGCGCGGCACGGACGACGCTATTACGAAAACGGCACGCGCATGCCCGTCAGCATTTTCATCGGCGGCGACCCGATGTTTCCGTTCGCCGCGACCGCGCCGTTGCCCGATGGACTGGATGAATTTCTGCTGGCCGGTTATCTTCGCAAAAAATCCGTCGAACTCATCAAGTGCGAGACGAACGATCTGGAAGTTCCTGCCAACGCCGATTTCGTCATCGAAGGTTATGTTGATCCCACCGAGCCGTTGCGTGAGGAAGGGCCGTTCGGCGATCACACTGGCTATTACACATTGCCGGAGCCGTATCCGGTTTTTCATGTCACGGCCATCACGCATCGCAAGGATGCGGTGTATCCGGCGACGATTGTCGGCATTCCGCCGATGGAAGATTTTTACATCGGCGGCGCGAGCGTGAAATTGTTCCTGCCGATCTTCAAGATGAATTTTCCCGAGATCGTGGACATCGCGCTGCCGGCGGAAGGCGTGTTCCATAACCTTGTGTTCGTCAGCATCAAGAAGACCTACCCGATGCAGGCCTACAAGATCATGCACGGCCTCTGGGGCATGGGGCAGATGATGTTCACGAAATACATCGTGGTGGTGGACGCCGGCGTGAACGTCCACAACACCAGCGAAGTGCTGTTCCATCTCACGGCCAACACCGATCCGCAGCGCGACAGCATCTTCACCAAAGGCCCGTCCGACGTGCTGGATCACGCGACGAGCGAAATCGCCAGCGGCAGCAAGCTGGGCATTGACGCGACAAAGAAAATTCCCGGCGAAGGTTTCAAACGCGCCTGGCCGCCGCTGATCAAGATGGATGAAAGCGTGAAGGCGAAGGTGGAAAAGCTTTTTGGGAAATAAGAACGGGATTTATATGTCACACATCATTTTCGAAATGTTAGAAAATTCAGGATTTCTTCGAGGAGATAAAATTAATTCGGAAAAGATTTCTAACGCAAGTCCTTCAGTCTTTTTTGATCTTGCAGAGCAATCAGCAGAATTAACCCCCTCTTCTTCGGTTGAAACTATTAATTCGAATTTTTGTCACACGTCTTCGCTCTCATTGAGCGGAAGTCCGTGGCCATGTTCAGGAATGAAGTGTCGTCTAACGAATGCCAATGAACTTGCTCAGTTTGCAGCGTTTTACAGCGACAGAGTTTTCATCAATAACGGTCTGTTCTCTTTCGGGAAATCGAATAAAAGAAAATCTCAATTGGATGCGAGGCGGAATTTCGAGCGAGAATTGGAAATTCTAAAAGTTCTACGCCCATTAATTGAGGCTGGTCTAATTGTGCCAGTTACCACGAATCCAAAACTGTGCTTTCATTGTTATGGCAAATCGATGTTGCAAAAGAGTGAGCAAACAAAATTCAATCGGTCTCTTGCAAAATTTGTTAGACGATTTGCGAATGAGACAGAGGCTACTATTTGTTATAACAGCGTCGGCGAGCTTAGGCTTCGTCTTGCTGGCAGTGAAGAACTCATTGAGCATGGCGGGATGAACTTTCGAAATAAGAATTTAACTAAGCTACTCGCTTCGCATAAGAATCTTAAACAAAAGCTGAATGCTAATGGCCGCGTTATTGTCCCTAAGCAGTTGCGCAAAGAATTAGAAGTCGATAGCGATTGTGCGCATGATTTGTTTAGTGATATTGGTTTTGAAATGGGAGTTTCCCAATGCTTGAAGACAAGCGTGGTAACGAGTAGGCCAATCCACGTCGAAATTCTTAATGGGTTTTTCCAAAATAAGGAAATCAGCCGTCGAAATGCATTGATTCAGCGCCATCTCACATGTGTCGTTCCGTTTTTAGACGCAGTATTGCCACAAGAACTTATTTCTCTCAGACAATCCGAGTCCGATTCGTTCATTGCTTTCCGCCATGCTTTTGCAAAGGCTGTCGATGAGCATTTGAAATCGAAAACGGGACAAATCTCCGAACAAGATGCTAAAGAAATTTATAGTGACATTGTAGAGCCTGAACTGGCACGAATGAATCGCAAGGTTGCGACTGCAAGCAAATCGATTGTTAAAAAGTCCACGGCAGGAATTCTGGGCTGGGCGGCAGCTATTTCAGCAGGACTTTATTTTGGATTCGTTGAATCAAGTTTAATCGCTGCGGCAAAAGCATTGGGGCTAACAAAAGTTGCCGCCGATTTGGCTACAGGAGCGGTAGCATCTTCGGGAGAAGATGTTATTCGAAATGAAAATATGTATTTTCTTTGGAAAGTTCGTCATCAGGCAGAGCGAGGTTAAATTCCTAAAAATTTCTCTTGCATCGCATTTCACGTTGCGTTAACACTTAACCATATGGTTAAATGTTCGCCGAGATTGTTGAACCGCACGTTTGCCGCGCTGGCCGACCCGACGCGCCGCCGCATCTTGGAGCATCTCGCGCACGGCGACCGTTGCGTCACCGATCTGGCGCGACCGTATTCCATGTCGTTGCCGGCGGTCTCAAAGCATTTGCGCATTTTGGAGAACGCGGGATTAGTCAGCCGTCGTCGTCGTGGACGTGTGCATTCGCTGAAATTGGAGGCCAAGCCGATGAAAGAAGCGCAGGCGTGGATCGAGGAGTATCGGAAATTCTGGGAAGAGAGCTTTGACCGTTTGGACGAATATCTGAAACAACTACAAACCAAGGAGAAAAAATGAGCACAGCAACCATCAAAGAAAATAACATCAAACTTCAACTCACCCGCGTTTTCGACGCGCCGCGCGAACTGGTCTTCAAGGCGTGGACGGACGCGAAGCAATTCCACCAGTGGTTCGGCGCGGCGGCGTGCGACGGCGGGGCGTTGCAATCCGTGAAAGTGGACGCGCGCGTCGGCGGCAAATATCGCCTGCAGGTGCGAAAAGACGACGGCGAATATTTTACGACCGTCGGGATTTATCGCGAAGTGAAGCCGCCGGAACGCCTCGTCTTCACCTGGGCGTTTGAAAAAGACGGCAGCGGCGATGAATTCGGCGAAGTTGAACCGCCGGAAATGCTGGTGACGCTGGAATTCAAAGCGCGCGGAAAGCAGACTGAATTGACTTTGACACACGAAAAATTTGCAACCGTCGAAAGCCGCGACCGCCACAACGAAGGCTGGGGTCGTTGTCTTGATTCGCTTGGAAAATTCGTTGCAAAATAAAATTATGGCCGCGCAAACCGAAAGCAAAAATCTGGTCGGCAAGGAATTTGTCATCACACGCGAATACGCCGCTTCGCGCGAGCTGGTCTGGCTGGCCTGCACCGACGCGAAACATCTGGCGCAATGGTGGGGGCCGCGCGGATTCACCGCGCCGGTTTGCGAATGGGACGCGGTGCCGGGCAATAAGATTTACGTCGTCATGCGCGCGCCAGACGGCACGCGTTATCCGATGGGCGGCGAATTTCTGGAAGTCGTCCCGCCCGAAAAACTGGTGACCCTGACCGGCGCGCTGGACGGCAACGGCGATTTGATGTTTGAGTTCCGGCACACGCTGACGCTGGTGGAGCACGATGGAAAAACGACGCTGACGATGCGGTCGCGCTTGATGAAGTTGATCGCGCCCGACGCGGAAAAATACATCGGCGGATTTGAAGCGGGCATGACGCAAAGCCTGGAACGCCTCACCGACGTTGTGGAAAAAATTTCGTGCGCGGCTGGACTTCACTTATCGGCACGGAACTGAAACAATTTGTCGAATCGAAAAACTAAACGAACCAACCGACTGAAAATTATGACCGCCAATAAAAATTATTCCATCCAACCGTATCTGATTTTCAACGGCCGCTGCGAAGAGGCGGTTGAATTTTACCGCCAGGCGCTCGGCGCAGAAATCATCATGCTCGTGCGTTTCAAAGATGCGCCGGACCCGTCCATGTGCACGCCCGGTTCGGAAAACAAGGTCATGCACGCGACCCTCCGCATCGGTGAAACGATTATTCTCGCATCCGACGGACGTTGCACCGGCCAGATGAGTTTTGCCGGCTTTTCGTTGTCGCTGGCCGTGAAAACCACCGAAGACGCCGACAGTTTTTTTGCCGTGCTGGCGGTTGGCGGGCAAGTGCAGATGCCATTGACCAAAACTTTTTTCTCGCCGCGCTTCGGAATGGTGGCCGACCGCTTCGGCGTTTCGTGGATGGTCATCATTCCGCAGGATTAAAAATTTTTCCAAAAAACATGAACACGGTCAAAAACAACCCGGCTGAAAAAACCGCCGACCGCGAAATTGTCATTTCGCGCGAGTTCAATGCGCCGCGCGAACTGGTTTGGGAAGCGATGACCAATCTCAAGCACGTCGTGAACTGGTGGGGGCCGCGTGGTTTTTCGACGACGATTGAGACGATGGATTTTCGCGTCGGCGGCGTTTGGCAGCACGTCATGCGCGGGCCGGACGGTGTGAATTATCCGAACAAAAGTGTCTTCAAGGAAATTGTGAAGCCGGAGCGAATCGTTTATTCGCACGGCGGCAAGCGCGAAGGCGGACCGGGCGTAAGTTTTGAATCAACGTGGACTTTTGATTTGGTCGGAGATAACAAAACAAAAGTGACCATCCGCATGGTTTTCCCGACGGCAGCAGATCGCGATCGCGTCGTCAAAGAATTCGGCGCCATCGAAGGCGGCAAACAGACTTTGGAGCGGCTCGGAGAATATTTGCCGAAGATGCGACTATAATCGTCTCGCATTTCTCGTCATTGCCATTCAACCAGCGTAGGACATTGTCTTACATCGCTGTGAGTTGACTTTCAATCTTCGCGAGAAAATAATAAATTGTTTTCAGCGATAGGTTCGCCAAAATCTTTCAGAAAAGAAAAATTCACCCGCAAACCGTTGTGCCAAAGTCCATGTATTTTGTGTTGGTGCCATGAATAATTTGGATAACTTTATGAATGGAGGGGAAATGCCGTTCCCACGCGAGCGGTCAGTGCTGGACTTTTTTTGCGAAAAAGTTCGTGCGCAGCCAGATGCTTTGGCTGTCAAAGATGCTGGACGCGTAATGACCTATGGAGAATTGGACTTGTGTTCCAATCGTGTGGCTAATGAACTGTGCCGACGCGGACTCAAGCTTGAGGAGTCGGTGGTCGTATTGCTGCCGGCATCGTGTGAATTTTTGGCGGCGATCATAGGAGTGCTCAAAGCCGGGGGAACTTATTTTCCGGTGGCCACGGACACGCCGGTCAAACGTCTCGAATACCTGTTGGGCGATAGCGGCAGCCGGCTGGCACTGTCGGATGAGGCAGGCAGGGAACGTTGCAGCGGCTGGTCCGGCATGGTTCTGGATGTTGCGCTAATCATTGAGCAGTCCAACGCGGAGACAGATCGGGATCCAAACATTCCTTCCGATCCCAATCGCCGCGCTTACATCACTTATACTTCCGGCTCGACCGGCCAACCAAAGGGCGTTGAAATTGAACATCACGCGTTGATGAATTTTGTCTGCTGTTGTCTGCGGCGCTTTGACATCACCGCGCAGGATCGTGCCTCAATGCTGGCGTATGTTTCGTTTGATGCCTCGGTGGGCGACATCTGGCCCACCCTTTGTGCCGGCGGAATTCTGGTCATTCCGCCTGAAGGCCTTTTGTTGAAACCAGACGGACTGGTGGAATGGCTGGCGGCCGAAAAAATCACTTTGACCTTTGTGTCAACCGGCCTGTTGGAAATTATTCTGCTGCAGCCATGGCCGGAACGGATGAGTTTGCGTTTCCTGATCACCGGTGGCGACCGGCTGCGTGTTCGTCCTCCCGCCGGCCTGTCCTTTGCCGTCATCAACGGCTATGGACCGACTGAAAACACGGTTTTCAGTACTTGGTCCTTGGTGTTGCCGGAGGATGGCACCAAACAGCCGCCGCCCATCGGTCGCCCTCTTGCCAATACTACAGCCTATGTGCTGGACGAGCAGATGCAACCAGTGCCGCCGGGTGAGGCTGGAGAACTTTATGTGGGCGGTGAGCAGATTGCCCGCGGTTACCTTGGCCGTCCAAAGTTGACGGAAGAACGTTTTTTACCGGATCCGTTCGCGGGTAAGCCAGGTGCCCAGATGTATCGGACGGGTGATTGGGCGCGTTGGCTGGCTGATGGTGAATTGGATTTTCTGGGACGCAAGGATGGGCAGATTCAAATTCGCGGGCGCCGTGTGGAACTGGGAGAAATCGAAGCCACGTTGTTCGCTCATGGAGCGGTACGGCAGGTCTGCTGTGTGCCCTGGCTCGACGAAGGAATGCCGTCGGCTGTCATCGCTCACATCGTTCCACAAAATCACACGGCCGATTTATCAAGCGAATTGCGCTCCTATCTCCTGCCCAGATTGCCGGATTACATGGTCCCTTCAAAATTCGTGCTCCACGATAGCCTTCCGCTGACGCCGCAAGGCAAGTTGGATCGTGCGGCCT
This sequence comes from uncultured Verrucomicrobiae bacterium, assembly GCA_963719075.1. Lineage (GTDB taxonomy): Bacteria > Verrucomicrobiota > Verrucomicrobiia > Limisphaerales > UBA11358 > UBA11358. Next base: position 233,462 of record CAVRAN010000005.1, read on the forward strand.
TGTCAGCTTTGCAAGCGGCCAAGCCAGCTTCAATTCAAGCCGTGACCGGCGAGGACGGACTGGAAAAGGCGCTTGCCCAACTCTGGCATTCCTTGCTGCCGGCGGCAGAAGGTTCGGCTGCGGATGCTACCTTCGCTACCTTGGGCGGCGACTCATTATTGGCCATTAAATTAGTGCTCGGCGTTGAGGAAATCACGGGCCAGCGGATCGAAACTTCCGCCTTTCTTATCAAACCGACCTTTGCCGGATTGTGTGAGGCAGTAAGAAATCGCATGGCGCGAACCCAATTTGAACCCGTATTAACGCTTCATAAACATGGAACACGTCCGCCGCTGTTCTGCCTGTATGGCCACACCGGCGACATAGAAGTCTATTTCAATCTGGCGAAGGCACTGGGCGATGACCAGTCTGTCTTCGGCATCCGTTCACCTGCGCTCGAGGATTTGTCCCGGCTGCCGCCATCTATGGAAGAAGCAGCAGCAGAAGTTTTGCGACATATTCGAAAAGTCCACCCGCAAGGCATTCCATCGTTGGTCGGATATTCTTGGGGTGGCCTGCTGGCTTTTCAAGTGGCGCGACAGTTGGCAATAACCGAGGGGGTTCACTGCTACACCGCCCTGATCGGAACCACGGCTCCCATGCGACCGACGAATTTTACTTCCCGCCTTGCACACTTCAGCCGGCATTTTCCGCCTTGGCTCTGGAACTTGATTACGGATTACAAACATTGCCGGCGGCGTTTGATGCGCTGGCGGGAAATGGCTCGGGAAACAAGGCGGAATCTGGCTCAAACCCGCCTGCCCGTGGAGAAATGGGAATGGGTTTCGTCACCCATTTCGCGCCACATGATTGGTCTCATGGAAAAATACCGGCCGCTTCCAATATCGGACATCTCCGTTGAGATTTTCCGCGAACGCGACGAATTAAATTCCCCGCCGCATCCCCTTCATGCCTGGCAGACTCATCACCAGCCGGACGGCGGTTGGAACCGCTGGACGCGCCGGCCCAACCACATTCACTGGTTGGAAGGGGACCACGAGACCATTATGAAACCACCGGCAGTTTCCGGCTTGGCACAATCCATCCGGCAATCTATGGATCAACATTATAAAATGCCGTCTGCCGCACTTGAGGTTTTAACAAACACGCGTTAGTCTATCTGGCGTTGGAACGAATTCACGTTCCAGTCATTGAAGGAAAATCTATTTATGAAACGCAACGCATCAGCCATTTGGCAGGGGGATTTAAAATCCGGCAAAGGAAAAATCTCCACCGAGAGCGGCACGCTCAAGGAAACACAATACTCGTTCAGCACGCGCTTCGAGAACGGCGTCGGCACGAATCCCGAAGAACTCATCGCGGCGGCGCACGCAGGTTGTTTCGCGATGGCGTTCTCGGCGGAACTCGGCAAGGCCGGCTTCAAACCCGATTCCATCGCGACCACGGCAACCGTCACATTGGAAATGCTTCCGACCGGTCCGACGGTCACCGAATCGCATCTGGACATGACGGCAAAAATTCCCGGAATTGACCAGGCAAAGTTCACCGCCATTGCGAACGGCGCGAAGGCCGGTTGTCCGATTTCTCGCTTGCTGAATGCAAAAGTATCGCTGGATGCGAAGTTGGAAGGATGAGCAGTCAATCGCCGTCTTGCAAGATTTCCGGCGACGTGACATGCTTGTTGCATGAATCCCAAGCATGTCGTCCTTGCCATCGCCGTGTTCGTCGGAGTCGCTGTTAACAATTCCATCGGTGAATCTCTGGTGTATTTCGGCACCTATACCGGCGCAAAAAGTCAGGGAATTTATGTTTCCAGATTTGACCCGGCAACCGGCAGATTGAGCGCACCGGAACTCGCCGCCGAGACGCAAAACCCGAGTTTCCTCGCCGTCCATCCCGGCGGACATTATCTCTACGCTGTCAATGAAGCGGACCATACCGGCACCGTGAGCGCGTTCGCGCTTGATACCAACACCGGCAAGCTCACTCCACTAAACCGGCAGGCTTCTGGCGGCAGCGGTCCCTGTCATCTCGCCGTGGATGCCACTGGCAAATGTCTCCTCGTTGCGAACTACAACTCCGGCAGCATCGCTGCACTGCCTATTCATTCCGATGGCAGTCTGGGCGAAGCAACGACAACGATCCAGCACACCGGTTCCAGCGTGAATCCCGCGCGCCAGACCGGCCCACATGCGCATTTTATTTGTCTGTCACCCGACAACCGTTTTGCGCTCAATTGCGACCTCGGTCTGGACAAGGTGTTCGCCTATCGTCTGGATGCCGATACAGCCAAACTGTCGCCGGGCGACCCGCCGTTCGCAAATGTTGCGCCCGGTTCCGGCCCGCGCCATCTGACTTTTTCTCCCGACGGCAAATTCGTTTACGTCATCAATGAGATGGCTTCTACAATCAGCACGTTTGCCGACGATGCCACGAACGCGGCGTTGGCCGAAATGCAAATGCTTTCCACTCTGCCCACAGATTTTTCCGGGAACAACACCGCTGCCGAAATTATCATGCACCCATCGGGAAAATTTCTCTACGCATCGAATCGCGGGGACGACAGCATCGCCGTGTTCGCGGTGGATCAGAAATCTGGCCTGCTCACCTTCATCGAATGTCAATCCACGCAAGGCCGCACACCACGACACTTCGTGATTGATCCGACCGGACACTGGCTGCTCGCGGAAAATCAGGCGTCTGATTCAGTTGTCGTGTTCTCCATTGACGCGGATACCGGCAAACTGAAACCGAACGGGCAAACCATTGCTGTCGGCGCGCCAGTCTGCGCCGTGTTTGTGGATGAAAATTAAGTTCTCAAAAGCTTTTTGAATCTGGGTCGGGACATGATGTCCTGATGTTACGACTCCACAAACAATAAGTAGAAGCCGTTTTTCGCTTGTCGTTGCGAGGCTGACATTGCAGCATCCGGCAATCACCCACAAACACTCAAAGCAAATGAATATATTTATGAACACCGCAAAACGTTTCGCTTTCTACTCGTCTTTCATTCCGGCCTTGGCTGCCTTTCTGCTTACCGGCTGCGCGTCAAACAAAGAACAAACTGAAGACACAACACCGGCTACAGTTGCGGCACCCGTCGCCACTACAGCACCTGCCGAAGCTACCACAACCACTACGACTCCGGCACCTGTCACGGCTCCCGAATCCAATGCCACGCCGACCACAATCCGCATTGATGCCGGCTCGGCCAACTCTTACACCGATCCCAGCGGCAATGTCTGGCTTCCCGACCAGGGCTTTGCGGACGGCGATACCATTGAACGCGACAGCTCGATGCAAATCACCAACACGGCTCACCCGGCGCTTTATCGCACCGAGCATTACGGCATGACTTCATTTTCCTACACCGTTCCGAACGGCAAATACACGGTAATACTTCATTTCGCCGAAACTTACGATGGCATCACCGGCCCCGGTCAGCGGGTTTTTTCCTTCAATGTGCAGGGTCAGGATTTCAAGGATTTTGATGTTTGGGTGAAAGCCGGCGGCCCGCAACGCGCCTACCTTGAAACGGTCAATGTAAATGTCACTGACGGCAAACTGGACATCACGTTCACATCCAACGTTGAGAACCCGGAAATCAACGGCATCGAAATTATTCCGGCTTCCTGACCGGTTCATCTGCTTGAACAATACGGCGCGATGAAATCATCGCGCCGTTTGCTTTCTCCGAGGCTCCCCTGCTCTGCTCAACATACCGACTGCGCACTTGCGTTGATGCACGATTGTTTCATTCTTTCCGCATGAATCCAAAACAAACGGTATCCATAGTCACAGCAGTGTTTGCTGCCGTCTGGTTTTTGCGCGCAGATGAGCCGCAAGTCGTTCCGCTCTGGCCGGACGGTGCGCCGGGTTTTGAAAATCTCCGCAACGAGCCGGAGCTGGCGAAAGATTATTGGGTGCGCCACATTAACAATCCGTCACTCACGGTTTTTCTGCCGCCGAAGGAAAAGGCGAACGGCGCGGCGGTGGTGATTGTTCCAGGCGGCGGTCATCGCGAACTGGTTTTCAACGAGGAAGGCATCAAGCCGGCGCGCTACCTGAACAATCTCGGCGTGGCGGCGTTCGCGTTGAAATACCGGCTCGCGCGGGAGACGAATTCACCTTACACGATTGACGATGCGCGCGAGGATGCGCAGCGCGCGATGCGGCTGGTGCGCAGTCACGCAAAGGAATGGAATCTCGACCCGAACCGCATCGGCATCATGGGATTTTCGGCGGGCGGCGAACTGACATCGTTGGTCGCGTTCGGCGCGACGGACGGAAATCCGAACGCGGCGGATGCAATTGACCGCGAGAGTTGCCGTCCGGATTTTCTCATTGAGATTTATCCCGGCCCGTTGGGATTGCCGGACACGGTTCCGACAAACGCGCCACCGGCATTTTTCCTCGCGGCGAACGACGATGTCGGTCCGGCGCACACAATCACCGAGTTGCTGGAAAAATACCGCCAGGCCGGAGTTCCGGCGGAGGTTCATCTTTTTGCCAAAGGCAGTCATGCGTTCAACATGGGCAACCGGTCGAAGCTGGCAACCATCAAAGGCTGGCCGCAACGGCTGGCGGACTGGCTGGCGGACAACAATATTTTGAATCCATCCCTGCCGCCGCCCGGCGCAAAATAATTTATTGGTTCACCGGTGCGGGTTTGCCCTGTTGCAGCGCGGGCAGCCAGACGCCGTATCGGCGTTGGTTGTAATAGCTCTGCGTACCGTGTTCGTCCTGATGGCCGGACTTCGGCAGAATGACGACTTCCTTAGGCGAAGTGATCTGGCTCACGGCAGCGAGCACGCTCGACGGCGGGCAGGTTTCGTCACGCAATCCAAGTCCGACGAGCACGGGGCATTGGATGTGGCGCGCGAAGTTCGCGGTGTCGTAATAGCGGCTGGCTTCGCGGACTTTATTGGGGTCTTTGCCCTCGGTGTTGAAATACCAGTGCGGCCAGCCGGGTGCCCGTCCAACGTCGGGCGCGAGCATGTCGCCGCCCGCCGGCACGAGCGCGAGCGCGGCGGTGATGTTTTTCGGATGCAATCCGGCGATCATCAGCGTTTGCTGCCCGCCCTGACTGTCGCCCATAACGACGAGCGTTTTGCCGTTCCAATCGGGGCGAGTTTTCAAATATTCGACAGCGCGGTAGCACGAGAGATACATTCGCAGATAATAACTGGTGTTGCGGTCATCATTGCCGATTGACCAATAATTTTTCAGCGGCCCGGCAAATTGATCTTTGTAGAAATTAGTGGACTCATCAATTGGCAAATCGTGCGGTTCGATGTCCAAGGCAAGCCACCCTTCCGCCGCGCGGTCGGTCACCCAGTTTTTCTGCAGCCCATAAACGCCGGCCCATTGCACGATGAGCAACGCAGGAAGGTTTTCGCCAGTTTCGGGTCGCGCAATCTGTCCGTAAATATGTGTGCCGCGAATGTTGTCCATCTTAATTTTCCAATATGCAACGCCCGGTTTGTCGCTGTCCGCCGGTTCGAGTTGGGGATTGGCCGGAACTTGTTTCAGCTCTTTAAGTTTGGCTTTCCAGAATGCGTCAAAGTCGTCCGGCGGCGGCGCGGCGGGAGTAATTTGGTCGGGTGCGTCCACGGCGCCGCCAACCGCACGATTGGTATCGTTCTCCGGTGGCCATTTCACTTCCACGAGCATTGTGCCCGGCGCGGCGAACGTCGTTTCGATCCCGGCAACACCGTTTGTGAAGTTCAAGTCGCCCTGCCCCACGTCCGTCTGGCCGCCGCTTTTGAGCGTGTAATGCGCCGCAGGCGCGTTTAATTCGCCTTTCCATGTGACCGTCCAGTGAATTGTCTCACCGACTTGATAAACGCCATTGCTTCTGTCCGGCGCGACGACCATCTGTGCGCGGCAGAGACTCGCAGCAATCAAGCCAATGGCTGTAAAAATCGAAATGTGAAAATGTTTGGAGCGCATGATTCAATTATGCGAGGGAACGCCGCTCATGCCAGAATTAAATAGATGACGTTCTCACGAAAATATTCTGCCGACGCACATGAAATTTTTTCGCCAAAAGTTTAAAACTGTTTTTACAGCGGCGGGCACGTCAATTATTGTAGTGCTGACATTCTTGATTTCGACGGTTAAGTCGCTGGAACACATATCATCATTTTCTCCAAATATTTGGTAACCGAAACAAAGGCAGCCTCGACACTTAACCGATAATTGTTATGGTTGCGCAGTGCAATTGAATCAGCCATTGGTCATTGCCGGACGGATTTTTCACTCGCGTTTGATTTTAGGCACGGGAAAATTTTCTTCGCCGGAAGTCATGCGCGACGCGCTCGCCGCCAGCGGCGCAGAAATGGTCACGGTCGCTTTGCGCCGCGCCGACTTGAGCGGGAAAAATGATCCGTTCGCGAACATCCTCGAATTCATTGACCCGAAAAAATATCTACTCTTGCCCAACACCAGCGGCGCGATGAACGCCGAGGAAGCCGTCCGTCTCGCGCGCCTCGCCGTCGCCGCCGGATTGCCGCGCTGGGTGAAGCTCGAAATCCATCCCGACCCGCGCTATCTGCTGCCCGACCCGATTGAAACTTTTCGCGCGGCGGAAATTTTGGTCAAGGAAGGTTTCACCGTGCTGCCATATATTAATGCCGATCCGGTTTTGGCGAAACGATTGCAGGACATCGGCGTCGCGACGGTGATGCCGCTCGGCTCGCCCATCGGCTCGAATCGCGGAATCCAGACGCGCGACCAGATCAGAATAATTATTGAGCAGGCGACCGTACCGGTTGTCGTAGATGCGGGCCTCGGCGCGCCGAGCCACGCCGCCGAAGCGATGGAAATGGGCGCGGACGCCGCGCTCGTCAACACCGCCATCACCGTCGCGAGCGACCCGGACAAAATGGCGGTTGCATTCAAGATGGCCGTCGAAGCCGGACGCGCCGCGTTTGAAGCCGGACTTGGTGTAACGAAAGAAACCGCCAGTGCGACGAGTCCGTTGACGGCTTTCTTAAATTGAAAATTATCATTGAGCCACAGATGAAACACGGATTGAATAAAGATTTCTAAAATCCATGAAAACGAAAATTATCATTGTGCTTTTTGTAATTCTCGGCTGGCAAATTGAAGCGCAAACTGTCACTAATAAGCCTGCATCTGCTCAAGCAATTACTAATAAAGAAGGTTATGTTATCTCTTCAGAAGCTGTAGCTTATTATCATTCTCAAGGATGGTCCGATGTTGAAATAGCCAATGCTCAAGTAGCGCAACCAGAAACAAACCAAGTCACATTGAGTCCCACGCCGCCTGATCTAAAAAACGCCTTGGTTTACGTTGATAACTTTTTAGGAGGTGGAAAAACAGGATTTCCCGCTGATGTCATCAGCATCAAAAAAGGCGCGCTAAAATTCAGGGTTGGCGGAAAGGATTTTGATTATTCTGGAAATTTTTCTATTTTATTAACTACGCCGCGCAAGCATAAAAATCCATATTTTGGAATTGGCACGCCAGAAACGGCCAAACTTTTAACTTTAGGGGACTTTTTCAAAGGTGAAACCGATGGCACTATGATTTTGCAAAACGCTACAATTTGGGAAAAAAGTGATGGGTTTATTGATGTAACTGCACTGGACAAAGAATGGATTCATTCGGGCGATTATACGATTACAAACTAATAAATGTTCTATGCCATACATTTATTTACACAGACTAAATTATCCAGAAAAGAATCGTATTGACCCAGATGATATTTGGAAGATTACACCGATTGAGACGGAGAACGGAATGGGAAGCATCGTCACTTTCAAGAATCAAGACTCTTTACAGTATGAAGAATCGCCTAAAGAAATCGAACGCATGGAATGTCGAATGCGGTATCTTTGGCCAAATGTGGAGAGATTCATAATGGCGATTATTGGTGGTATAATCGGTGGCCTTTTGACTTTATTATTTCAGCATGGTGTTTAGAAATTGTTTTCATCTGTGTTTCATCTGTGGCTAAAATAAAATGAGTGCAAATAAATTATCCGCCTCGCGCGCGCGGCAGATTTTGTCCGCCGCGACCAAAACCCGCGTGCTCGTCGTCGGGGACGTGATGCTCGACCAGTTCATCTGGGGCGGCGTGTCGCGCATCTCGCCGGAAGCGCCCGTGCCGGTCGTCGAGTTTGAACGCGAGAGCTTCATGCCCGGCGGCGCGGCCAACGTGTCGCGCAACCTCGCCGCACTCGACGTGCCGACGGAAATTTTCGGCGCGATCGGCAGCGACGACGCCGGTGGACGCCTGCAAAAACTTCTCGCCGCGCAAAAGATCGGCTGCGCTGGCCTCGTGAAACATTCCGCGCGGCACACGAGCGTCAAGACCCGGATCGTCGCGCAGAAGCAGCAGGTTGTGCGCGTTGACCGCGAGACGCGCGACGGCCTGGACGAGCCACTGACGCGGCAACTTTTGGTCTCGCTGAAATCCCAATTGAAAAATGCCGACGCCGTCATCGTGGGCGATTACGGCAAAGGCGTCGTCACGCAGCCGTTGCTGAACGAGATCAAATCGCTCTGCCGCGCGCGCGGCGTCTGGTTGAGCCTTGATCCGAAGCCCGTCCACCATTTGAATCTGTCCAACCTTTCGCTCATCACGCCGAACCGCAAGGAAGCGTTTGAACTGGCGGATTTGCCGGACGAAACAAAAAATAAAAATCCATTTGCGGATAAAAATCTCATGCTCGTCGCGGAACGATTGTTGAATGAATTGCGCCCGGCAGTCTTGCTCGTCACGCTTGGTGAACTCGGCATGTTGCTTTGCCAGCGCGATCAAAAACCATTTCACATCCCGACCGTCGCGCAGGAAGTCTTCGATGTTTCCGGCGCGGGCGATACGGTCATCGCAATTTTTACTTTGGCGATTGCTGCGGGCGCGTCGCCGATTGAAGCTGCGATTCTTTCCAATCACGCCGCCGGAATCGTCGTCGGTAAAATTGGCACGGCGACGACGAGCACGGAAGAATTGATCGCGAGTTTTAATTCGTAGCCGCCGATGTGAATCGGCGGACATTCCGCGTTTTCACAAACGCGGCTACAAACAAAAAATGAATTCCAACAAAATCACCATTGAAACGATTCGCGCGATGAAAAGTCGCGGCGAGAAAATCGCCGCGCTCACGGCTTACGATTTTCCGATGGCGAAACTGCTTGACGAGTCGGGCGTGCCGCTGCTGCTCGTCGGTGACTCGCTTGGCATGGTGGTTTTGGGTTATACCGACACGACTCATGTAACGATGGCGGAAATGGAGCATCACGTCCGCGCCGCCGCCCGCGCGAAACCAAATGCGCTGCTCGGCGCGGATCTGCCGGCCAAGAGTTACGAGACGAGTCAAAGCGCGGTGGAAAATTCAAAACGGCTTGTCGCGGCGGGCGCGGAATTTGTGAAGGCCGAGGGCGGCGCGAACATTTTGCGGCAGGTCAGCGCCATCATCTCCGCCGGGATTCCATTTTGCGGACATCTCGGAATGTTGCCCCAAAGCGTGATTGAAGAAGGCGGTTATCGCATCAAAGGCAAAAATGAAAATGAACAGCACGCGTTGCTCGAAGACGCAAAACTTTTGGCGGACGCAGGCGCGTTTGCGATTGTGCTCGAACTCGTGACACCGCCGGTTGCAAAGGAAATTTCCGGGAAAATTTCCATTCCAACCATCGGCATCGGCAGCGGCGAGGATTGTGACGGGCAAATTCTGGTGACGCCAGATTTGATTGGAGCTTTTCCGTGGTTCACGCCGCAGTTTGTAAAACCACGAGCGAATTGCGCAGCGGAGATCAAATCCGCCGTGGTTGCATGGAAAAATTCTGTAGAATTAGCGGACGCGAACAAATAATTTTCTCCCAACGCGCGCAACATTTTGTGAAGCAGCGGTGTTAAAATTACAGATGAAGTTTTTCATCGCTATTTTGTTTTTTACGTTGGTCGCAAGCGGCTGCACGACTAAATCGAAAGCCAATGCCGAGACACAAGCAGCTTATCTTGCCGGTCAAAAAGCTGCTTTTGCGAACATCGCGGCGGCGCAACGCACAAGCGTCGTCGTCACCGGCCCGGTGCAAAATCCGGAAGTTCAATGGACAGAAGGCTTGACTCTTGCACAAGCTCTCGTCGCGGCAAATTACACCGGTAACGACAATCCAAAGGAAATTATTTTGCTGCGACAGGGCGTGGTGACTCGCATTGACCCAAAGGATTTGCTTCGCGGTAATGATGTTCCGCTTCAGCCGGGTGATACAATCACGATTCGCCAGTAAATCCGGCGCATTTTCGCGCTATCTACATGCTCCCGCATTTTTCGTTGCTTGGACAGCATTTGTCCAACCCAACCTGTTACGATGCCTTCAAAAATGAAAGGCTCGTTATGACAAATGAACAACTCGAACTCGGTTTTGGTGCTGGCAAAATTCGAACGGCGCGGCAACAAAATCGCGTGGCGCGCGGCAGTTGGTGGTTTGCCCAAATGCGTCAAATCGTGAGCAATGCAATGGATTGGGAAACCGCCGGTGAACCGCGACCGGAGCAAATCTGGATTCCCGGCGCGCGGCGCGAAGTAAAAGTTTAAGCTTCCCAGATCCGCGAACTGACGCGGCACCACAACCGCGCCGGCTATTCCCCTGTCGCCGAATAGCCGGCGCGCACAAATTCACGGATGATGGCTAGTTCGGTTTCGCCATGAATCGTGTGGACTTTGGGGAATTCGCGCCATTCAATTTGGATGCTGGCAGCTTTGAGCAGTGGAATCTGCGGGCGGACTTTTTCAATTGGAATGAGCGTGTCATTCGTGCCATGCGTCATAAGCAAACGTTGTTGCCGTGCAGCGGGCGAAAGTTCTTTCAGCAATTTTTGCGGTTCACAGATCCAACCGCTGATGCCAACGATGCCCGCAAACCGATGCGGATAACGCAATCCAATTTCAACAGCCATCAAACAACCCTGCGAAAATCCACAGAGTGTTATTTCTTCAATTAGGAAGTTTTTCGCGCGCAAATCATCGAGCAGCTCGAACAACAATTTTCGACTACGGTGGACGCCGGGCGTGATGTCGTTCAAATCAAACCATGAATAGCCGCCGTAGTATTCGTCCGGTGCGTTGACGAGCAGGTAATTCAGCCACGGCAGGTTCAACGCGTCCGGCAGCCAGCGATAACCTTCGATGCTGTCGCCGAGTCCGTGCAGCATCACCATCAAGCGCCGGGAGTTTTTTTCAACGGCGGGAATCAATTCGCTGTGCAGCATGAAATTATTTTTCCACCGGTGCTGATGATTTTAACTTGGCGGCTTCCTGATCCGCCCATTGAGACAACTGCTTGCGTTGCTCATTGCTGAGCCGAGCTTCAGGATGCAACAAAGTGTATTTGGCGGGCGGCATTTCGTTGTAGTCCAGCTCTTCGCTGATGTCTTCCAATCGCTTTGCGGCGCGTTCGGGAAAATCACGCGGCCACTCGGAAAAATTAAGCCGTTCGCGTCCGCGATTCACATCACTTGTTATCAGCCACGACGCCGGTGCAATGCGGCTATACCACGGCCATTTCGTCTCATAAGAATGGCAGTCATAACATGCCGAATGCAAAATCGCGGCGATTTTCAGGGGTGGTGGGTTTGCATCCATCAAGTCATGTCCGGACGAAATTGGCGGATTTGGTCGGGCTGGATTTGTGAATTGCAACACCGCGAATGCCGCAACGAGCAAGCCAAAAATCCATTTCAATATCTTTTTCACTCAATTCTTTGATGTGCAAACAAAAACAAGGTTCCCCGCAGACGTGATTAAGCGTTTCGCGTCAAATTTATACCAAGTCGCAATAATTTTTTGACATCAGCATCCGATTTGGCTTCCGCGTAAATCCGTAAAATTGGTTCAGTACCCGAACCGCGCAGCATGAGCCACGAAGAATCTTGCGCGATGAACTTTACGCCATCGAAAGTTTTCATGTCGGCGAGTATTGAGCTCAACAATTTTTCCGGTGGATTTTTTTGCAAAAATTCCATAAGCACAGCACGTTTTTCCAGCGGAAAATGCGTGTCGATCCGCCCGTAATGGTGCGGACCGAATTGTTTTTCCAGTTTCACCAGCATTTTATTGACGGAAATTTTTTCGGTTGCGAGCAGTTCGAGCATTATCAATCCAGCGGCGATGCCGTCGCGCTCGGGAATGTGGTTTTGAAAACCAATGCCGCCGCTTTCTTCCGCACCGAGCAGCACGCCGCCCTTGAGCATCTCGGCACAGATGTATTTGAAGCCGACGCCTGTTTCCACCAGCGGCAAGCCGTAAGCCGCGCACATTTTGTCCACCATCGAAGTCGTTGTCAGTGCTTTGACAACCCGTCCACTGTCCTTGCGATTCACAATCAAATGATGCAGCAACAGGCAAATGATTTGATGTGTCGTTAGATAATTGCCGTAACCATCCATGCCGCCGACACGGTCGGCGTCGCCATCGGTCACAAGGCAGATGTCATGCGGATGCGTGCGCAAGAATTTCTGGCTGCGCGCGTAATTTATTTCGATCGGTTCGGGATTGATGCCGCCAAAAAGAACATCACGCTTCGCGTTCAGCGTCGTGACTTTGCAAGTCGTGCCCGCAAGCATTTGTTCAAAACAGCCCGCACCGACACCGAAAAGCGCATCGTGCGCGAAACGCAATTTGGATTTTGCGATCAACTTAAAGTCCACCAGTTTTTTCAGCGCGACGTAATGCGCCAGGCGGATGTCTTGAATCAAAATTTGTTTCGCGGCAATAACGGCGTCCGGTTTCATCAACCGGACTGGGTTTTTGTCGAGAAAACCCTCGACGGCTTGGCACGTTTCTGAATCACTTGAGCCACCGTAATATGACTTGAGTTTGAAGCCGTTGAAAATCGGCGGATTGTGGCTGGCGGTGAGCATCACCCCTCCAATCGCATTCAAATTTTTAACGGCAAAGGAAACTGGCGGCGTCGGTGTCGGCTCTGGCGTGAGGACAACTTGAAAATTATTTCCGGCAAAAACTTCCGCTGTCGTTTGCGCGAAGCGGTCGGAAAAAAACCGGCGGTCATAGCCGACAATGACTTTTCTTTCTGTTCCAGTGACGGGATTTGCACTCCAGTAATCCGCCGTGGCCTGCGCGACGCGCGCGACGTTTGCAAACGTAAAATCTTCTGCAATGACCGCGCGCCAGCCGTCCGTGCCGAATTTGATTTGAGACATAGAAAACTTTAAACTTTCAAATCTGCCAGCGCCGGATCGTGCGCGTTAACAATTTTTCGCATTTTGGTCACAGTCACCTTCAGGCTGTGTGCGCCAAACAAACTCGTGCCGGCCACAAATGTGTCGGCTCCGGCGCGGGCGCATTCGGCGGCGGTCTGGAAATCAATGCCGCCATCGACGCTGATGCGATATGGCAATTTCTTATCGCGCCGCCACGCCTCGGCCTGTTGGATTTTCGGCAGCGTTTCGTGAATAAATTCCTGTCCGCCAAAACCCGGATTTACTGTCATTACGAGCAGCAAATCAATTTGATCCAGATGCGGCTGCGCGAGCGAAATTGAAGTCGGCGGGTTGATGGCGAGGCCTACTTTTTTACCGAGCGATTTGATTTTCCAAATCAGCGACGGAACTTGTTCGCCGAGTTCGACATGAATAATCATTTCATCCGCACCGGCTTTGGCGAATGATTCGATCAAAATTTCCGGCTTGGAACACATGAGGTGAACATCGAAAAAGATTTTTGTCAGCGGGCGGATGGCTTTGATGACTTGCGGGCCGAAGGAAATGTTTGGCACGAAATGGCCGTCCATAATGTCGAGGTGCAACCAATCGGCACCGGAGCGGTCAACGCGCAGGGCTTCTTTGCCGAAGGCGGCGTGATTTCCAGCGAGCAGCGAGGGCGCAATAATCATGAACGAAGTTTAAACGGAGTGAGGCGGCGAAGAAAGTTGGAAGATACGCGTTTCAAGAAGGCTGTTTTCCGTCCAGGCAACGGCGCACAGTAAGCCCGAGTGTTTGCGGATGGTAAGGTTTTTGAAGAAAATTCACTTCCGGTTCCAATTTGAAATCTTTGCCGACGATGTCCGCGCTGTAGCCGCTGGTGAAGATAACTTTGAGTTCGGGACGCTCAACCCAAAGCTTTTCAGCCAGTTCGCGCCCGTTCATGTTGCCGGGCATGATGAGGTCAGTAAGCAATAAATGGATTTCTTCCTTGTGATCGGGCCAAATTTCAATGGCTTCCGCACCGGTGCCGGCCTGAAAAACCTTGTAACCATACTTTTGCAGGATGCGGGCGACGAGTTCGCGCACAGGCCGTTCGTCTTCGACCAGTAGAATCGTCTCGGTGCCTCCGCGAACAGTGATCTGCGTGGTGGGTTTTTCGGCTCCGGTTTCTTCCGAGCCGACATACGGGATATAAACGCGAAAGGTTGTGCCCTTGCCAATCCGGCTTTCCACTTCAATCCAGCCTTGATGCTGTTTGACAATACCGTAAACAGTGGCGAGACCAAGGCCGGTGCCTTTGCCGACTTCCTTCGTTGTAAAAAACGGCTCGAAGATGCGAGAAAGATTTTCCGACGAAATGCCGGAACCAGTGTCCGATTTACTGACGCAAACAAATTTGCCAACGCGCGCTTCGGGATGACGTTGGACATGGGTGTCATTGATTTCCACAATGGAAATGCGCACGGTCAGTTGACCGCCGCGCTGCATGGCATCGCGGGCATTGACGGCAAGATTGAGCAACACTTGTTCCATCATGCCCGCATCGGCTTCGATCATTGCCGACGACGGGCTGTAATTCAGTTGCAGAGCTATGTCCTCACCCAAAAGCCGCCCGAGCATGTCGGTCATGTTGCCGACGATTTTGTTCATGTCCAATTTCTTGGGCTGGATGAGTTGACGTCGGCTGAACGTGAGCAGTTGCCGCGTCAAGCCGGCGGCGCGTTCGGCAGCCTGCGTAATCTTTTGCGCGGAGTTCACGGCCGTGTCATCAAGGTTGGATGCCATGAGCAGCGATGCGTGGCCGTGAATGACAACAAGAATGTTGTTAAAATCATGCGCAACACCGCCGGCGAGCTGCCCGATGGCTTCCATTTTTTGCGCCTGGCGCAGTTGTTCCTCAAGACGTCGTTGCAAAGTCACGTCCCGGAACAAACTGAGCAAAAGCAGCGACTGGCTATGCGACTCGATAAAGGAATCGTTAATTTCGAGGGTCACCGTCTGACCGCTTTGCAACGTATAACGATGTTCGATTTTGCGCTCGCCCGCGCGGATGCGGAAAAATTCACGATGCCGCGCCAGCATTTCCTTATGGTTTTCGGACTCAGCATAAACAACCGTGAACGGCTTGCCTTCCAACGCCGACGCTTGCAGGCCGACGAGTTTGCAATAAGCACCATTGACGGCAACGATCATTCCATCTTCGTCGGTCAATCGCATTCCGTCCGCAGAATTTTCCCAAACCGAACGAAAAAGGATTTCCGAACTGCGCAAAGCCGCTTCTGCGGCGCGCCGTTCGGTAATGTCACGCACGTGCAGTAAAACCGCCGGCTGGCTGTCATATTGAATGCGGCTGGCACGGACTTCCACCGGTATAATCTTCCCGTCGGCGCGCCTGCTTTCGGCTTCGATGCGGGACAATTCGCCCCTCGTCAGTTTTTGAAAATCACGACGTGCCTCTTCGCGATGGTTCGCCGGAGCTAGATCGTCCACGGCATTTTTGCCCATCAATTCCTGCCGTCTGAGGCCATGCAGCGCGCATGCCGGCGGATTCACATCCAGCACATTGGCGTTAAAATCTTCAACAAAAATGGCGTCGGGAGAATTTTCAAACAAATCGCGAAAACGCTGCTGATTTTCGCGCAAGGCCTGTTCGGCGCGCAACCGCTCCAGCGCGCCGCCGCAATGATCGGCCAAAACCTGCAGTGTTTCGAGATCGCGATTTGTGTAAACGCCGGGCACCTGGCCTTGAATAAATAAGACGCCAATGACACGGCTGCCTTTGCGGATGGGTGCGAGCATGATCGTCGCCGAGTTTTGTTTGGTTGCGTCAGGCACGAACAATTCCGCGCCACGCTGGATGACACGTTTCACAACATTGGTTGTCGTTTGCGATTGGATGGATTGAGGCAATTCAACTCGGTTTCCGTCAACCGTCGCAATGTTGAGCAGTGAAAAAACTTCGTCGCGTTCAGAGGAATAAAGGTCAATCGCAAAATTATCCCACTTGAAAAGTGCGTCGGCCATTTCGCAAATGATCATTGCCGCTTCAGATGGAGTCGTTGCAGAACTGAGTTCATAACCCAGTTTGGAAAAAATGGAATTGCGATGCTCAATCCGCAAACGCTCGGTCACATCCGTGGCCATTGTCAGCGCAGAAAAACGGCCCTGAAAAACCATCGGGCTCCAGATAACTTCGACATCAATAAAACTGCCGTCCTTGCAGCGATGTTTCCAAATACGCCCGCGACCGCCCTCTGGCGAAGTAAACCCGCCGCGTTCCTGGGTTTTTCCAGGTTGTATGTCCGTCATCTTCATTTTCAGAAATTCTTCAGCCGAATAGCCGTATCGCCGGGTGGCGGCTTCGTTGACTTCCAAAAAAGAAAGCGTTTCCAAATCGAAAACCCACATTGGATTCGGATTGGTTTGAAAAAGTAGGCGATAGTGTTTCTCACTTTCGCGTAAATTTTCTTCGGCGTGCAGCCGGTCACTCACATCACGCGAATTAACAACGACGGCACCGATTTGCGGGTCAGCCAGCCGGTTCTGTCCGACAGCTTCTAAATGCCGCCATGATCCATTTTTATGGTGATAACGGAATTGTAGCGTGATTGTGCGCTCCGGCTCCGCCAAAGCGATTTGAAATACCTTTTGAACTTGAGGCAAATCATCTGGATGAATGTGGGTAAAGACACTTTGTCCGATTAATTCCTCCGGCTCGTAACCCAATACCCGCTTCACCGACGCGCTTTTGTAGATGACCACTCCTTCGCCGGTCAAAACCGACAAGACATCAAGTGAATTTTCCGTGAGCGCGCGGAAATATTTTTCGCGGCGAATCAATTCCGTCTCGCCCTCCAACCGCGCGCGGCGTTCCTCGGCTTCTTGCACAGCGCGACAAACGGCGGCCGCCAGGCGCTCGGGCCGTTGCTTGAGCACATAATCAGTTGCGCCGGCCTTTAGACTTTCAATGGCCGCATTTTCACCGATGGTTCCGGAGATAAGTATGAACGGCGTATGGGGATATTTTTTCCGCACCGCCGCCAGCGCTTCCAATCCTGTGAATTGCGGCAAATGATAATCGGAAAGAATGATGTCAAACGTTTCGAGTTCCAGCGCCAGATCAAATGACGAACGGTCGCCGACGCGTTTCACTTCGGCCTTTAGGTCGTCTTGCGCCAGCAGTGCGCGAACCAGATCGGCAAAATCCGGGTCGTCTTCGAGGTGCAAAATGCGCAATGATTTATCCATTTATCACAGGCTTACGTTCTGAATTTGGAATAACCACGACATCATGACCACAAAAAACAATTAACTGCTGCAAAAGTAAAGCGGGATGAAACAAGTGGTCGCGAATCGGTTTGGCTTTTGCCATTGACATTCTCGTACGTTTGATTATTTTTCGCCCCCTTTAAGCGAAACCACAATTTTGATTTATGCCGAATACGAAGTCAGCCGAACGCCGGATGCGCAATAGTGAACGCAAGCGCCAGCACAACCGCAGTATCAAATCACACTTGCATCATTTGGAAAAAAACTATCGTGCGTTGCTTGGGTCAGGCAAAAAGGATGAAGCCGCCAAACTGCTGCCCGGCGTCAATTCAGCTTTCGACAAAGCCGTCAAATCTGGCACCTTGCCGCGTCCGACCGCCAATCGAAAGAAATCTCGTCTCGCGGTCGCCCTCAATCGCGTGGGCTGAACCGTTTGGATTTCCACAGGCCCATTTTTGCCAGCCTAAATTCGAGCCCGGTCGCCAGACAACCAAAACCATATTTAAGGCTGCGGCGAAAGTTAATCGAAGATGCTTCGGGGAAATATTTCGTCGGACAGCTGACTTCGCCGATCGTAAATCCGTGCCAGAAAATTTGCGCGAGCATTTGATTGTCGAAAACAAAATCATTCGAATTTTCATCCAGATGAAGTGTTTCCAAAACCTCCCGTGAGAACGCGCGGTAGCCGGTGTGATATTCCGAAAGCTTCGCGCCAAGCAAAATGTTTTCCACAAACGTCAGAAAACGGTTCGAGACATATTTCCAGACCGGCATGCCACCTTTGAGCGAGTAACCACCTAAAATGCGGCTGCCCAGCACGCACGGATGCAGTCCGTTGGCGATGATTGAAGCCATCGCCGGAATCAACTTGGGCGTATATTGATAATCCGGATGAAGCATAATGACGATGTCCGCGCCCGCTTCTAGCGCGAGACGATAGCAGGTTTTTTGATTGCCGCCGTAACCGGTGTTGCGTTCGTGAACATGAACATGAATGTCTTCGAGCGCGCGCGCCACCGTCACGGTGTCATCGCGACTACGGTCGTCCACGAGAATGATTTCGTCCACGATGCCCTGCGCCCGCACTTCGTCATAAGTTTGACGCAATGTCTGCGCGGCATTGTAAGCCGGCATCACCACGACAATTTTTTTTCCGCCAAACATGAACTTTCTAATTTTCCGGGACATGATGCCCAAAGGCATCCTCAACCAGAAGTGAAAAATTCCTTTGTGTCCATAATTGCGCGCACGGTCGAATTGTTTGTCCGGCTTGGCTTGGCAACAACCAAAAAACCTTAAAAAACTTCTTGCGCGAAACCGTTCAATTGATATATTGCGTGCCCGCTTTCAAATTGGAAACGGGAAATTTTATTAAACCATTAACAGACAATTGTTCTTTCTATGGCTGCACAACGCATACGAATTCGACTTAAGGCCTATGACCATCGTGTCATAGACCAGTCGGCGCGTGAAATCGCGGACACCGTCAAACGCACCGGCGCGCGCGTTGCCGGGCCGATTCCGCTGCCGACGCGCATCGAACGCTTCACCGTTCAACGCTCGCCGCACTCGGACAAAAAATCGCAGGAAACTTTCGAGCAACGCACCCACAAGCGGCTGATTGATATCCTCGACCCGACTGCCAAAACCGTGGACGAATTGAAAAAACTCAATTTGCCCGCCGGTGTGGACATCACCATCAAAATTTAATTTGTTATGCCACTCGGACTTTTAGGAAAAAAACTTGGACATACGCGCATTTATGACGCGACCGGAAACGTGGTTCCCGTGACCATTGTGCTCGCTGGCCCCAATCGCGTCTTGCAGGTCAAAACGCAAGCTGGCAAAGACGGTTACAACTCCGTTCAACTCGGTTTCGACGACCAAAAAGAGCAACGTGTAACAAAACCGTTACTCGGTCACATCAAAAAACACAACGGCGCGGCGGTAAAACGCATCAAGGAATTTCGCAATTTTTCAAAAGAAGTGAAGCCCGGTGATATTGTCGGTCCGACATTGTTTGCAGCTGGCGATTTTATTGATGCGATTGGTGTCACCAAAGGCCGCGGCTTTGAAGGCGTCGTGAAGCGCCATCGTTTTGCCGGCGGCGATTCGACGCACGGCGCGAAAGGCTGGCATCGTCGAAGCGGCGCGATTGGTCAGCGTTTGTTCCCCGGCACCGTCATGCGCGGCATGAAGATGCCCGGC
The DNA here is from genome assembly GCA_963719075.1 of uncultured Verrucomicrobiae bacterium. Taxonomy (GTDB): domain Bacteria; phylum Verrucomicrobiota; class Verrucomicrobiia; order Limisphaerales; family UBA11358; genus UBA11358. The sequence goes on from CAVRAN010000005.1 coordinate 253,137, forward strand.
CATATGGGACAAGTTCAACGCACGACACAAAACCTTCAGGTCATTCAAGTGCGCGAGGCGGACAATTTATTGCTCATTAAAGGTGCGATTCCCGGCGCGGAAGGCGATTACGTCATCATTCGCGAATCCAAGAAACGTCCGAAGGGTTGGAAGCCGCCGGTCAGCGTTGCACCAATGAAACGCAAGGCCGCTGATGCAAAGGCAGAGAAAAAGACCGAACCCAAAGCCGAAGCAAAGAAATAATTTAGCAGGCCATGAAAATTGCCATTAAAAATATCGAAGGAAAAAGCCAGGGTGAACTCGAAGTGAAGTTCGCACTGATTGAAAGCGGGAAAGGCACGCAGGCCGTCCACGATGTTGTCGTCGCGCATCAAGCCGCGCAACGCAGCGGCACCGCCAGCACCAAGACCGTCGGCGATGTCCAAGGTTCCAACAAAAAGCCGTGGAAGCAAAAAGGCACGGGCCGCGCCCGCGCCGGTTCGTTCCGTTCGCCGTTGTGGGCGGGCGGCGGCGTGGTTTTCGGACCGAAGCCGCGCGATTTCAGGAAAAAAATTTCCAAGAAAACCCGCGCGCTCGCGTTGCGGAAAGCCTTGAGCGAACGCATCAAGCTGGGCGACGTGATTATCGTGGACGATTTGAAATTGTCCTCGCCGAAAACGAAAGATTTTGTCGGCGTCATTTCCGCGCTGGAATTGAAAGGCACGACGCTCGTGGTTTCTTCCTGCATTGACAAAAATCTGACGCTCGCCTCGCGCAACATTGAAAAAGTCGCGTTGACGACGAGCGATTCGCTCAACACTTACGACGTGCTGCGTCCCGACAAATTATTGTTCACGCGCGACGCCTTTGAAAAAGTCGAGGCGCGGCTGGCCGTTGATTGATGGCCGGTTTAACGATTTAACATTTCACGATTCAACGAACCATGAACGCTTTCGAAATCATCAAGACCGTCCGCCTGACGGAAAAAGGCACGCGCCAGGGCGAAAAATACAATCAATACACCGTCGTGGCCGACCGTCTCGCGACCAAGCCGCAAATCCGGCAGGCCGTGCAGGAATTGTTCAAGGTCAAGGTCACCAAGATCAACACGCTGAACGTGCGCGGCAAAGCCCGCCGCAAACGCACGTTGCAGGCCGGCATAACGTCGAGCTGGAAAAAAGCCATCGTGACGTTGAAAGACGGCGACAAGATCGTTTTGACCTAAAATCTTTTAGACTCGCATGGCGCGGAGTGACGTTCACTTCGCGCTTTTTTATTAGCATTGAAGTAGCAACTCGCTTAATTTTTCTGCGCTTTGAAAAAGAATGGTCGCCCCGAAATTCCACGCAAGACGATTTATCGTCTCTCGATTTATCTGCGCTGCCTTGCGCGATTGCACGAAAACGGCATTGGCACGGTTTCCAGCGAAGCGCTTGCCAAAGCTGCCGGCGTCAAACCTACACAACTTCGCAAGGACCTCGCCTACTTCGGCACATTCGGCACGCGTGGATTGGGCTACGATGTCACGGAGCTTTTCAAAAAAATTTCCGAGGAGCTTGGAACGTCACGGTTGCAGCCCGTCATTCTCGTTGGCGTCGGGCATCTCGGCCTCGCGCTGCTTTCGTATCGCGGATTTGAAAAGGAAGGATTTGAAATCGTCGCCGCGTTTGACGCCGACCCACGCCGAAAGCGTGACAAGCTGACCAAGCAACCGATTTACGGCATGGATGAACTGGCGGCGTTCGTCAAAAAGCAAAACGTCAAAATGGCGATTCTCACCGTGCCAGCCGCCGTTGCGCAGGAAGTGGTAAACCAACTCATCGACGCGGGCGTGACGGGCATTTTGAATTTTTCGCCGATTGTGCTTTCCGTGCCGGAAGAAGTCATGGTCAACAACGTGAATCTCGCCATCGAACTGGAAAATTTGAGCTACTTCACGCAGGAATAAAATCACTTGCCGTATTTAAGATAAAATTCATTTTGAAACAGTTCTTCCGGGTCATATTTTCGTTTCAATTCAAAAAACTTTTTCGCCTGCGGATACGCCTCGTTGAACTGCTCCGGCGTCGCGTGCAAACGATATGGCAAATAATATGTCCCGTCATGCCGCAATGCGGCGGCAAGAATTTCCTGCGTCAGCTTTGACATTTTCTCCTCGCCCGCCGCATCGCGCGTCTGGCTGAAAAGCATTACGAGCGAAATTACATTTTTATCTGCATAACGCAAAAACGAATCATCGTCACGATTGATGTCCCGCACGGTGATATTCAGCAGGTCGGCTTGATTTTGAGGAATAATTTTTCGCAACTCTTCGAGAAACGGCTCGAATTGCTTCGGCGGAACAAAGCACTCGACCAAAATGTCCGTGCTGTTCGTGCTATGATCCGAAAACCAGTCGGACGGCTCATAAAGGATGGCGTTGCGCTCAAAAATGTCGCCGGACAAAACGGGCGAAAAATATTTTTCAGCGTTCCAGCGAAGTTCCTTGCCATAATCGTCGCCCACGCCGCCGCGAAAAATCACGCGCGGAAGTTCCCGGTTTTTTGACTGGCCAAGCGGCGTCACCAAAACATTGGCCGAAGGCAGGCGATGAAAAATATTGATAATGCCTTCCTGCAAAAAGTCATTGGCAGTCACCCGCAGCCGGCCATAAATCATGGCGATGTCGTTTGTGCCGGAAGTTTTTTCAGCGAGCGTCTTGATGTAATCAGACGCCGGAACGATGACCCTTTCAATTTGAAATTTTTCATTCGGCACGACGCGCAAGTCCGCGTCGAGAATGATTCCGAACAAACCGTAACCGCCCAGCACGAGCGAAAATAGTTCCTGATTTTGCGTGCGGCTGCATTTCACGATTGTGCCGTCGGCCAGCATCAGGCGAAACGACAGCACAGTGCAATCAATCGGCGGACGGTTGAACTGCCAGCCGTGACAATTGACGCTCAACGAACCCCCGATGGAAAAATCATCGTTCGATTGCATGACTTCCACCGAAAGGCCGTGCTTGTTCAAAAACGGAATCACTTCGCTCCAGCGCGCGCCCGCCTAGACGTGCAAGACGAGATTCGTCCCGTCCAATTCCATGCGATTGAACGGCAGCATGTCAATCACGATGCCGTCGGGATAAATCACATGGCCGCCCATGCTGTGCCGCGCGCCAGCGATGGAAACTTTCAGGTGGTTCGTGCGCGCGAATTGCAGAAGCCCGGCCAGTTGTTCTTCCGCCGCTTTTTCGTCCGCCGGAATTTTCCAGATTTTTGCGACGCTTGTTTCGTCCAGACGGCTGGCGTCGTTGATTTTTCCCGGCGCAGTTGGAACGATGTCGTTTCTATCGTTCCACGCGGTTTTGACGAGGAAAAAAATCGGGTGCGCGACCAAAATCAGCAGCAAAAGAAAAAGCAAACCCAGTCCGAGAAAAATTCTTTTCCAAAACTTCCGTTTCACGCGAAATGATTTTTTTATGGTTCCTTCTTCGCCACTTTCAACTCGATGTGCAAATCACGCAGTTGCTTCGGCTCGACAGTGCTGGGCGAATCGGTCATCAAATCCGTGCCTTTCGCGGTTTTCGGAAATGCAATCACGTCGCGGATGCTCGGCGTGCCGCAGAGAATCGCGATCAACCGGTCGAAGCCAAGCGCGATGCCGCCGTGCGGCGGTGCGCCGTAACGAAACGCTTCGAGCATATAACCAAACCGCGCCTTCACCATGTCCGGCGGAATCGCGAGCAGTTCCTCGAAAATAGTTTTCTGCACGTCGGGCTGGTGAATTCGGATCGAGCCGCCGCCAAGTTCCACGCCGTTCACGACGACGTCGTAATGCTGACCGCGCACTTTTTTCGGATCGATTTTCAAAAGTGGAATGTCTTCCGTGACCGGCGCGGTGAACGGATGATGGCTCGAATACCAGCGATTTTGCTCGCGATCAAAACCGAGCAGCGGAAATTCGATGACCCAAAGAAAATTAAATTGATGCGGATCAATCACGAGCTTCCCCTGCCCTTTCAAAACGTCGGAGCAATACAAACGAATCTTGCCGAGAATTTCACACGCCGTCAGCCATTGGTCGGCGGCGAACAAAATCAAATCGCCTTCTTCGATTTTTAATTTCGCGGTGAGCGCGGCTTTCTCCGCTTCGTTGAAAAATTTCACGATGGGCGATTTCCATTCACCGTTTTCGACCTTGATGAACGCGAGACCTTTCGCGCCGAAACTCTTGGCGTATTCGGTCATCGTTTCA
>CAVRAN010000006.1:0-125550 GCA_963719075.1 uncultured Verrucomicrobiae bacterium
CCGTCCGGCCGCAGACGAATTTTCTGAACATCGGCGAGCGCACGAACGTCGCCGGTTCGCCGAAGTTCGCGCAGCTCATCAAAGCCGGTGATTACGAGGCTGCGCTCGCCATCGCGCGTCAGCAGGTCGAGAATGGCGCGCAGGTCATTGACGTTTGCATGGACGAGGGGATGATTGACGGCGTCGCCGCGATGCACCGTTTTCTCAACCTCATTGCCAGCGAACCGGACATCTGCAAAGTCCCCGTCATGGTGGATTCCTCGAAATGGGAAGTCATCGAGACCGGGCTGAAATGTCTTCAGGGCAAAGGCATCGTGAATTCCATCTCGCTCAAGGAAGGCGAGGAAAAGTTTTTGCATCACGCGAAACTCGTCCATCGCTACGGCGCGGCGGTCGTCGTGATGGCGTTCGACGAACTCGGTCAGGCGGATTCGTTTGAACGGAAAATTTCCGTCTGCAAGCGCGCCTACGATCTGCTCGTCGAGAAAGTCGGGTTTCCGCCGCAGGACATTATTTTCGATCCGAACGTGCTGACCGTCGGCACGGGTTTGGAGGAGCACGCGAATTACGCCGTGGATTTCATCCGTGCGACGCAGTGGATCAAGGAAAATCTGCCGCACGCGAAAGTCAGCGGCGGCATCAGCAACATTTCGTTCTCGTTTCGCGGCAACAACGCCGTGCGCGAGGCGATGCACAGCGCATTTTTGTATCACGCCATCCGCGCCGGACTCGACATGGGCATCGTCAACGCCGGAATGCTCGAAGTTTATGAGGAAGTTCCGAAAGAACTTTTGGGACTGGTCGAGGATGTTTTGCTGAATCGCCGTGACGACGCGACGGAACGCCTGATCAAATTCGCCGAGTCGGTGAAGCAACGCGGCAAGGTCGCCGTCGTCGAGGACGCGTGGCGCAGCGGCACGGTCGAGGAACGCCTGTCGCACGCGCTCGTGAAGGGCATCGTGGATTTCATTGACGCCGACACCGAGGAAGCGCGCCAGAAATACGTCAAGCCGTTGCTCGTCATCGAAGGCCCGCTCATGAGCGGCATGAACGTCGTCGGTGATTTGTTCGGCTCGGGAAAAATGTTTTTGCCGCAAGTCGTCAAATCCGCGCGCGTGATGAAAAAAGCCGTCGCGTATTTGCAGCCATATCTGGAAGCAGAAAAATCCGCCGGCGCCGCGAAAACGCAGGGGAAAATTCTTCTGGCGACCGTCAAAGGCGACGTTCACGACATCGGCAAAAACATCGTCGGCGTCGTGCTGCGCTGCAATAATTACGAGATCATTGACCTCGGCGTCATGGTTCCGTGCGAAAAGATTTTGCAGACGGCGATTGACGAGAAGGTGGACATCATCGGCTTGAGCGGACTCATCACGCCGTCGCTGGACGAGATGGTTCACGTCGCGCGCGAGATGGAACGCAAAGGCCTGACGCTGCCGCTGCTCATCGGCGGCGCGACGACGAGCAAGGCGCACACGGCGGTGAAAATCGCGCCGAATTTCAACCAGCCAGTCGTCCACGTCCTCGACGCGAGCCGCGCCGTGCCGGTCGCGAGCAGTTTGATCAGCACGGAACAAAAGCCGAAATTCGCCGCGCAAATCCGCGAAGAATACGACCGCGTCCGCGCGACGCACAGCAGCCAGACGGCGAAGCTGCTGTCGCTCGAAGCCGCGCGCAAGAACGCGCCGAAATTGAAGTTTGATGATTTGGCGAAGCCGGAATTTACCGGCACGAAAACGATTGAGCCGGCGCTTGAGGAACTCGTGCCGTTCATTGACTGGTCGCCGTTTTTTCACACATGGGAATTGCGCGGCGTTTATCCGAAAATTCTTCAGCACGAAAAACATGGCGAAGAGGCACGCAAACTTTTTGCCGACGCGCAGAAATTGCTAGATGAAATCGTCAGCAAGAAACTGATTCAACCCAAAGCAGTTTATGGTTTTTTCCCGGCCAATCGCGTTGGCGATGATGTGGAACTTTACACCGACAAATCGCGTTCAAAAGTTTTGACGACGTTCCATTTTCTGCGCCAGCAAATCGAAAAAGGCGACGGCACGCCGAACTGGTGCCTCGCAGATTTTATTGCGCCGAAAGGCTCACCGGATTTCATCGGCGGCTTTGCCGTCACGAGCGGACACAACCTGAAAGAACTTGTCGAAAAATTCAAAGCCGACCACGACGATTACAACGCAATCATGGCCGAAGCGCTGGCAGACAGACTCGCCGAGGCGTTCGCAGAATATTTGCACAAGCGCGTCCGCGAAGAATGGGGCTTTGGCAAAGTTGAAAATTTGAAACCCGAAGATTTGATCGAGGAAAAATATCGCGGCATCCGTCCGGCGGCGGGTTATCCGGCTTGTCCCGACCACACGGAAAAAGGAATTCTATGGAAACTGCTCGACGTTGAAAAAAATGCAGGCATCAAGCTCACGGAAAGTTTTGCGATGTGGCCGGGCAGTTCGGTGAGCGGACTTTATTTCGCGCATCCCGATTCAAAGTATTTTGCCGTCGGCAAGCTTGGGAAAGACCAAGTGGAAGATTTGGCCAAGCGCAAGGGCAAATCGGTCTCCGAAATGGAACGCTGGCTCGGTCCGTGGCTGAATTACAATCCTTGAAGATTTGAACGGGACTTGTCTTTCGCGTGACACGGTTTAGATTGAAGGCATGAAGAACGATGTTGTGCCCGTTCAAATTCGCGGGATTCTTCCGGCGAACAGCGGCTGCGCTCTTTTTGTCGGCAATGATAAAAAGGTTTTCGTCATCAACGTCGAGCCGCAAATGGGCGCGGTCATCGGGATGTTTCTGCGCCAGACGCCGAAGGAACGCCCGCTCACGCACGATCTCATCAACCGCGTTTTTCAGGGCTTCGGCATCAGCGTCGAACGCGTCATCATCACGGATCTGAAAAATTCCACCTATTTCGCACGGTTGATTTTGCAACAGCAAAACGAAGTCGCGCGAAAAATTGTCGAAGTGGACGCGCGGCCAAGCGATTGCCTCGCCATCGCCGCCTCGCAAAAAAAACCCATTTTTGTTGCCGCCCTGCTTTTTGAGCAGGTCGAGGATATGAGTGAAGTGTTGAACAAGATCAACGAGACCGGCAGTGAAACCGCCGAATAAAAATGCCTGCACCCGCCAAGCCTGCTTCATCACTTGCACTCATTTGCGGCGATGATGAATTTGCCGTCAAAAAACGCGCGAAGGAAATTTACCAAACGTGGTGCGACGAACTCGGCGGCATGGACCACGAAATCATTGACGCGTCGGTTTCCAACAGCGGCGACGCACTGAATGCGATTTCAAGACTTCGCGAAGCTCTTCAAACGCTGCCGTTCTTTGGTTCGGGCAAAGTTGTCTGGCTGCGCGACTGCAATTTTCTCGGCGATGAACGCCCGGCTTCCGCGCAGGCCGTTACGGAAACCTTGAACGAACTTGCCGACGAACTAAAAAATTTCAAGTGGCAAAACGTGCGACTGCTCATCAGCGCAGGCAAAGTGGACAAGCGTAAAACGTTTTTCAAAACGCTCGACAAAATCGGGTCGGCTGAACATTTCGCGGGTCTTTCGGCGGATGACAAGGACTGGGCAAATCGCGCGGAGGTTGAAACACGTTCATCCATTCGCGCAAGGCAAAAGGAAATTTCCGAAGAAGCGCTGGCTGAATTGGTCAATCGCATTGGTCCAAATCCGCGCCTGCTTGAAAGTGAAATTGAAAAATTATGCTTGTTCGTTGGCAATCGGATGCAAGTTGAAGCTGATGACGTTAATGCCATTTGCATTCGAAACAAAGCGGCGCGCGCGTTCGCTCTGGGCGACGCTCTGGGCGACCGCGATGTGCCACGTTTGCTGCGGCGGCTGGATGAAGAATTGTGGGAAATGAAATCCGATTCGCAAAAATCGGAAATCGGTTTGCTTTATGGCTTGATCGGAAAAGTGCGCGCGATGTTGTTGCTCAAGGAAATGTTGCGCGAAGGCTGCGTCAAACCGGAAATGGATTACACCCGTTTCAAGGCGCAACTCGAGCGCGTTCCCGCCGATAAATTCCCAGCGGACAGACGGTTCAATCCGCTGGCGTTGAATCCGTATGTGCTTTATAAGGCGCTGCCACAAGTGAAACGTTACACGGAAGGCGAACTGGTGCGCGCGATGGATTTACTGCTGCAATGCAACCGGCGGCTGGTCTCCAGCGGGCTTGACGACGCGCTGGTTTTGCAACAAACGCTGGTACAAATTGTCGCGCCGGAACGCAAAGCGGCTTGACCCATAAAAAGTTTTTATTTTATCTGGAAAAAATGAGCATGCAGTCAGCAAAAATGTCCGTGTTTGTGAGCAAGGAATTTGCCTGCGTTAAAATCACGGGACGCGCAAACTTCACGTTTGGCCCGAATTTCAAAACGTTGCTGGATGAATTAAGTCAGAAGGGTTATAAACGTTTCATTATTGATTTATCGGAATGTTTGTTGATGGACAGCACGTTTCTGGGTGTGCTAGCCGGATTTGGATTGAAAATAAGCGCAGACGCTGCGAAAGACGGCGGCGGGGTAGAATTATTAAACTCCAGCACACGTGTCGCAGAATTGCTCGAAAATCTCGGCGCATTACATCTTTTCAAAATCACCACCGGCGCGCTGGAATTGCCGCGGGACATTGAACCAATATGCACGCCCGATTCCGTCAGTCCGACCCACGAGCAAATCACGCGCACATGCCTCGAGGCGCATAAGACGCTTATGGCCGTTAATCCAGATAACATCGCCCGCTTTAAGGATGTGACGCAGTTTTTGGCCGAAGATCTAAAAAATCTTGAGAAACGGCAATAGCTTGACAATTGGCGGCAGCGGGCTTTGTTTGTGTCATGAAAATGAATTGGAAGCTTCCAGCATTTTTGGCAATTGCCGCATTGCTTTCTTCACTGTTGAGGAGTTACGCACAATCTCGGGACACGATAACGACTGACACTGACATAAATGCCCTGCCGACACTCGCGGAATTGATGACCACGAACGATGTCGTCACCAACACCGTCGGCATTGTGCTCGTGAAAATTTCATCCGGCTTTTGGGCGGGAAAATACGAAGTGACCCAAAGCGCCTACGAAAAAGTCATGGACGAGAATCCGAGTGCTTTCAAAGGCGGGGATCATCCGGTGGATTCGGTCAGTTGGAATGACGCAACGGCATTTTGCTCAAAACTCACTGAGAAAGAAAAGAGCCTGCGCCAATTGCCTGGCGGCTACAGCTATTCGCTGCCGACAGAAGAACAATGGGAATCGCTCGTCAGCGATGCTTCGCCGGACGATGCCATCATGAGTTTAAATGGAAACTTTCGCTCCTCGACCGCGCCGGTGGGCAGTTTAAAGCCGAACAGCCTCGGCCTTTACGACACGCGCGGCAATGTCATGGAATGGTGCCTTGATTCACATGATCCGGCGTATCGTGTTTTGCACGGCGGTTCATGGAATACGTCCGCTGAACCTAACTCACGCATTGCTTTTCGATGGTATGCGAAACCGGACGACGCGACGAACACCTTCGGTTTCCGCGTCGTCCTCGAGCAAGGCCAATAAACTTTTCAAGCTGCCGCAGGCGCGGGCGTGCCAAGGCCCGGCAATTGCGGCGGCACCGGTTTGGGGGGAGTTTCCGGCAATGGCGTTCCGGCAGGCGCGCTCAAAATAATTTCACTTTTCGGCTTTGGCGGTGGCGGAGTGAACTTGCCGGTTTTGACAATTTCATCGACTTGCGAGCCGTCCAGCGTTTCGTGTTCGAGCAACGAGCTGGCAATCAATTCCAGTTTTTCGCGATTGTTGAAAACAATTTCGCGCGCGGTGTTGTAACCTTCATCACAAAAGCGTTTGATCTCCTCGTCAATTTCGCGTGCGGTGTTTTCGCTGTAGACTTTTGTGCGCTGCATTTCACGGCCAAGAAAAACAAATTCGTCGTCGCTGCCGTATTGCACCATGCCGAGTTTGTCACTCATGCCGAATTGACAAACCATCGCGCGCGCCAGATTCGTCGCCTGCTGAATGTCCATCGCCGCGCCAGTCGAAATATCGCCGGAAACAATTTCCTCGGCAATGCGTCCGGCCATCGTGACGGCAATCATGTCGAGCATTTCCTTGCGACGGCGGCTCCAAACGTCGTTTTCCGGCAATTGCATCGTTGAGCCAAGCGACTGGCCGCGCGGAATAATCGTCACTTTGTGCAGCGGATGCGTGTGATTGAGCATCACGCTGACGAGTGCATGCCCCGCTTCATGCCACGCCGTAAATTTCTTCTCCTCGTCGGTCATCGCAAGGCTGCGGCGTTCGCGTCCCCAGCGAACCTTGTCGCGCGCCTCTTCCAATTCCTCCATGCCGATGGCCTTTTTATTCGTCCGCGCGGCGAGCAACGCCGCTTCGTTCAATACATTGGCCAGCTCCGCGCCGGAATAACCCGGCGTGCCGCGCGCAATGATGGACAAATCCGCCTCCGGCGCGAGCTTCACGTTTTTGGCATGAACCTTCAAAATCGCTTCCCGTCCGCGCACGTCCGGCAAACTCACCACAATCTGCCGATCAAAGCGACCGGGACGCAACAGCGCCGGGTCAAGTACATCCGGACGATTCGTCGCGGCAATGATGATAATTCCCTCCTGCGTGTCGAAGCCATCCATTTCGACCAGCAAAGCGTTAAGCGTTTGTTCACGTTCATCGTTGCCACCGCCCAGGCCATGACCGCGCGAACGTCCAACTGCGTCAATTTCATCAATGAAAATGAGGCACGGCACGTTTTTGCGCGCCTGCTCGAACATATCGCGCACGCGGCTCGCGCCGACGCCGACAAACATCTCCACAAAGTCCGAACCGCTGATGCTGAAAAAACTCGCATCGGCTTCACCGGCGATGGCTTTGGCCAAAAGCGTTTTGCCCGTGCCGGGGGGGCCGACCATCAAAACGCCTTTGGGAATTCGTCCGCCGAGGCGTTGAAATTTTTTCGGATCCTTTAAAAATTCAACGAGTTCGGAAACTTCCTCAATGGCTTCTTCGACGCCCGCCACGTCTTTGAAAGTCGTTTTGTTCCGTTCCTTGGCAAGCATCCGGGCTTTGCTTCGGCCAAAACTCAGCGCGCCTTTGCCGGCAAGTTTGATTTGCCGGATGAAGAAAAACCAGAACAGCACGCCGATGCCGAGGAAAAATAAAAGCTCCATTCCCATGCTGTAAAGCAACGCGTTCGGCTGGCTCACGGAGATTTTATCCGAAGTGAGCAGTTCATCCTCCATCTTTGAAGTGATCAGCGCATTTTTGACAAGAAACGGCACTTCAACTTTGGGATTAATGGCATTCCCATCCTTGTCCGTTTTGTAATACGTTCCCTCGATTTGCGTGAGCGGAAGCGTCTGCTGATTGTAATCAATCGTCGCGTGCGCAATCAGGTTTGTGTGAAATTTTTGGAGAAAATCATACTGTGAAAGCACTTCGCTCTGCGTTTGAAAACGTCCCTTCAACGTCATCAACGTCAGCAGCACACCCAGAATCGCGATCCAAATAATCCACGCGTTCGCCGGCATTTTGAAATCACCGGACTTTTTTGGCCCGCGCTCATCTTTGTTCTGTTTGTTTTCGTCGGACATAAAGTCAAAACACACTATCATGCCCCTGTGCCGCCCGCAATGCGCGAATTCGATTAACTCGCGTTAATTTTTTGTTACAATCAGACCCATGCGTTTCGGTGCGCTGACATTAAAATCAAACCTGTTTCTCTCGCCGCTGGCGGGTTACACCAACCTGCCCTTCCGCCTCGTCGTGCGCGAAGTCGGCGGCGTCGGCCTTTGCACCACTGATTTGGTCAATGCGCGCTCGCTTTTGGAAAAAAATAAAAAAGCGCTCAAACTGATTGAAACTTCGCCTGCCGATTCGCCGCTCGCCGTTCAACTTTTCGGAAGCGTGCCGGAAGAAATGCGCGATGCCGCATTGGTTCTCGAAAATCTCGGCGTTGCGTCCATTGACATCAACATGGGCTGTCCCGTGAAAAAGGTTGTGAAAGTCGGCGGCGGCTCCGCGATGATGACTGAACTCGACAAAACCGCCGCGCTCGTCAAAGGCATGGTCAACGCCGTGAAAATTCCCGTCACGGCAAAAATGCGGCTCGGCTGGGACGACGATAATTTAACCGCGCCCGATCTGGCGCGCACGTTGGAAGACGTCGGCGTCGCCGCGATTTTTGTGCACGGACGCACGCGCGAGCAAGGTTTTGGCGGCACGGTCAATCTCGCCGGCATCCGCAAAGTCGTCGAAGCCGTGAAAAACATTCCCGTCATCGGCAACGGCGACATCATCACACCGCAGGCCGCGAAAAAAATGTTCGACGACACCGGCTGCGCGGGCGTGAGCATCGGGCGCGGCGCGTTTTATGACCCGTGGATTTTCAAGCGCACGCTGCAATATCTGAAATCATTCGACACTCCCCTCACCCGGTCTTCGACCACCCTCTCCCTCGGGGAGAGGGACGGGGTGAGGGGCGAACTTCCGCCCGAACCCGATTTCGCCGAACGCATCCGCATCATGTGCCGCCATCTCGATCTGATGATTGAAATTTTTGGCGAGGAACTCGGCTGCCGAATGTTCCGCAAAGTCGCGCCGTGGTATGCCAAGCGGTTCGGCCCGTGCCACGAATTCAACAAACGCGTCGTGCAGATTTCCACGCGCGCGGAATTCCACGACGTCCTGACTCATTACATTCATTGGCGGCGGCAATTTCTCGACGAGCACGGCGAATTGCTTCCCCGATTTCAACAGCCACCGATGGTTGCGTCCTTCATGCGCGAACCCGCCTCGACTCAACGCGAACAAATTCCCGTGCCGAAAGGGCCGGTGGAAGTTTGGTGAACATCAGTTGAATTGCCGGAATGGTTCTGATACCTTGCAGCAGTGAGTCCGACGATTTTCCGGTATCGCAATTATCGGTTTTATTTCTTCTCACGCGAGGAGCCGAGAATGCACGTCCATGTGATTTCGCCGGACGGCGAGGCGAAATTCTGGCTGGAACCGAAAATTGAACTGGCAGTTAATAAAGGCCTCGGCGCGACGGAACTGAACGAGCTGAAAAAGATTGTAGAGGAATGACAAAATGAAATCCGCGATAGTTGGCAACGACATTTCAAAAGTTGAGATTCTGAACGTGTCTCAACATGGTTTCTGGCTGTTCGTCGGCGGACGCGAATACTTTCTCGCCTTTGCCGATTTTCCGTGGTTTCGCGGCGCGACGCTGCAACAACTCTTCGCCGTTGAATTGCTGCATGGAGAACATCTTTACTGGCCGGAACTCGACGTGGATTTGGATTTGGAACGCATCCAGCATCCCGAAAAATATCCGCTCGTTTCAAAGACAAATTGAACCGCGCCGATGGTTGCGTCCTTCCGGCTTGGCGTTTCCAGTCGCAAAGCGACATCGGAAATTAGCCAGCCACATTGTGGCTGGTTCCGGTTCAAAAATGTCAACGTCCTGAAAGGACGGCGGAACGGCTCAATTTTCCAGCGTCCTTTCAGGACACAATTTATTCTGCCGATTTTTCCAGCCACAATGTGGCTGGCTAATTTCCATTGTCCCTTCGGAATTAAAAATCATTTCCCAATGCAAAACTGGCTGAAAATCGAGTCGAGCAAATCTTCCGTCGCCGTTTCTCACATTGTGTCAGCGTTTGGGCCGCTTTGGTTTTTCACCGAACACCGAATCAATCACTTGTCGGAATTTGCCGTCCAGAATTGATTTCTGCGGCGGCTGGGTCGGATTGATCTCCTCCTCCAAATCAAGCACGAATCTCTTAAGCCGTTCGCAACGGGCCTGGACTTTTTTGATTGAAGCTTCCAGTTCGCCGACTTCTTGTCTCAACGTTTCCGCGATTTGTTGTTTGTTCATAATCAGGTTGCCCGCAAAGGTAAACGCGCCGGTTTAATTACACCAGCCCTGAACTTTGATTCAAACGGCGCTAAAAAAACCATGCTGGACAGAAATTTTCCTCCAAAATACAGTTTAAACATGAAACAGAGATTAACCACCAAACTGCGGTCTGATATATCATTATGATTTCGTATTTTGCCCGACTCAGCCGGCCAAGGTTGATTCTTTGGTGCTACCTTGCCTGGTATATTGCCATTGTTTGCCGGTATTTCGACGCCTCGCCCATGCTTTGGGTTTCTTCCCTTGGCATCAGTTTTTTCATCGGGCTCGCGTTGAATTTGGCCATGCGACAGCCGAATCAAATAATTGATCATTGGATTATTTTCCGTCTTTTTCTTATTCCCTTTTGCGTTTCAAGCTATTCCGCCCTGATAAAAGGCAAAGGCTTTATTTTACTGTTTCCTCCGCATCCACGCGATTTATTGGTTTGCTCACTTTCCTGTTTTGGGGTCATCGCACTTCACTTCATTTGTAAACTAATGGCACCCCCCGAAAAGGCAGCCTGACCGGTTACGGAACGAACGGCTGAACTTAAGTCCCATCAAATCAACCGCCATTCGTTCTGGCTGCCGGCAAAACCCCGGTCTTATGGCCGCAAATCGCCGCCAACCCCCGCCTTTCCTTCAAAAAGCCAATAAATCAATCATTTTGTGCCCGCAAGGGACGTGTTCCTTGCCCCCAAGGTGTTCATCCCTTGCCCGCAAGGACTAAGGAGGTTGCCCGCAAACATCAAGCACCTTGCCCGCAAGGAGAGGTCTTCTTGCCCCCAAGGATTGCACACCTTGCCGGCAAGGATAAGGCTGGTTGCCGGCAAGGATTGAGGTCATTGCCCCCAAGCATCGAGACGGTTGTCGGCAAGGATCAAGCACCTTGCCCGCAAGGAACAAGATACTTGCCCGGTAGGAGAGGTCTCCTTGCCCACAAGGAATGAGAGGTCTGCCTCCAAAAAGCCGCCTTTGTCGTCTCCATATTTTTGCCTGCGCCAGACATAAATTGCTCTTGGCAAAAGGGAAAGACTCAAATACGGTTAAAACCATGAGAAAAATCGCACCGCACTGTGCGGTCGAAGAACAATGTTAGGCATCGTGAAACTTGGTCGCCACAATGAACGAAGAGAAAGATGGCTGGAGGCATTTCCAGACATCAGAAAGAAATATCTAAACCAATGCGTTGTGTGCCAAGAGATAGGCTACGACCCAGTAAAGATAGAGATGAAGCAGGGACGTATTTTTCAGAAGCGGTTGAGAGAGTGGTTTCATCCATTGGAAGTCAACGAGGCTGGTATTTGCACTGACTGTGTTACCAGGAATTTGCGATATGAACGAAACGATGCCTAACCAGTCGCCGGAGCCAACCGCCGTTGGCGCTTGTCGTTCCGCTGTCGCGGTTCACGTCGCGAGTCGGCGGTGGCTCAGCTTTCTACGTTAGACCGCATTTCACCCGCATCGCCATGAGCCAGCAAACCAAACGATACGCCCAGTTCATTCCACTGATACTACTGCTGGCTACAATTGCAACCTTCGGTGGCGGGTGTGCGAGTTCCACTCTGCCGCCAACTCTTTCCGCAACCGAGAAAGACAGGCTTAAGACCGCTCGATTGACGTTCACCGTTGGAGTTGAGACATACAAGTTTCCGGCTTATTCCGACGCTCTCGTTAAAGCACTGCGTAACACTGGGGTCTTTGTTCGCGTAGATCATTTGGAGGGATTCAGCAGTCCTCCGGCATTGGTTGCGCGAGTGGAGAGAGAGATTTACGGCAGTAGCGCGATTCCCTTATGGACTTTGCTCACGCTTGGGCTGGTTCCCACCACGACGGAGGAGAGTTTTGGTTATGCATTCTCCTTGAGTCGTCCGGGACAAGAGGCACCGCGAATTCCAATCGAGTATTCGTATCGTGGCCGCACAACACTGGGATGGGAAGCTCTGTTTTTACGGTCAACACCCAATTATTCCATTGACCCGGAGAGTAGCCCGCAGTTTCGTGGCAGGCTGGCACTTGCTATTCTTGACCATGAGGACGACATCGGCAAATGACACACACAGTCTGGAATATGCGGCCTAACAAGTCGCGGGAGCCAATGCCTTGCGCTGGCAGTTTGCGTTCCCAACGCCGCCAGTCGGCATGGCTCAGCTTTCTACGTTAGGCGTTTCCGTAAAACAACCGACAAAGTTATGACTCTAATTAAATTCACCGATGATCAAATTGTTAAGCGGCTTCGCTGGGCAATGATGGCCGTGATGCTTTTTAGCCTGTTCAATACGCTCTCCGGTCAGCCAAAAAGTTTTTGGCATCATCCAGAAACGGCAATTCGTGGTGATGGATTATCCATTCACAACGAAACCAATCACACTTTTGAGTTTTTTTTAGGCTATGGTTGGCAGGCTTATCTGCCCGCTTGTGCGGTATACGTTGCGACCGCATTTTTAATCGTATCGATTCTTCCGAAAACGGCCGCATTGATTGCTATTTTTTCTCTTATTCTAGGTCATTATTTTGGTGCCTCCAACTGGCTGGCGGTGCGTTGGCATTTTGGCGTGGCAGGCCCGTCAATTTACGGCATTGTGCTGGGCGCAGTCGTGGCTTTCGCAGCCTTTCCGTCGGCTGAAACCATTGATCCCGCCATCAAACGACTACGTTGGATGATGGTTGTCATGATTCTATCAGATCTCACCGTGACGCTCATCGGACAACCGAGCAGCTATTGGCATCATCCAGAGACGATGCATGAGGCCAATTCCGTCAGCCGTCTATTTTTGGGCTACGGCTGGTGGGCGTATTTTCTTTACGATCTGGTTTACGCCTTTGGTGCGTTCCAACTCGTTTCTAGGCTTTCGAGATCAATCGCGTCAGTTTCCGTTTTCGCGTTCATCCTCGGTCATTTTAATGGCGTGTCGTGCTGGTTCTTTTATCAATGGCGAATGGGCATGGAAGCACCGGTCATCTACGGCACCATACTTGGCGTTGTCATCGTTTTGATGGCATTTTCCCGCAGCCGCACAACGAACGAAATGCCTAACCAGTCGCCGGAGACAACCGCCGTTGGCGCTGCGGTTGCAATTCCCGCAGCGAGTCGGCGGTGGCTCAGCTTTTGTCGTTAGGCAGCATTCGCGCACATCACAAAATTATGAAAACAAAAACACCAGCCATCACCGCAGCAGTTATCGGCACTGTATGCGCCGCATATGCAGCATTTGTATATTATTGGCAGGTGCCAGCCGTGATTGCGGCAGTGGGCTATCCAGTTCAAATAAATGAGAGATTTATTTGGTGGCCCCTTTGTGCTGCCGTTATTTTGTGGACATTTGCGGGCTACGGATTTATTTCACGCCGCAAGCAAAGCCATGACCACGCTGCCTAACAAGTCGCCGGAGCCAATCGCCGGTAAATTGATCCGGGCAAAAAATCTTCCGTCGCCGTCCTGCCAGTGCAATCCAAACAAACTTGCCGTTTATCTTCATTCTGAAATAAAGTGTTTCGATGCCGGAAATTGCCATCATCGGACTCGGTTACGTCGGCCTGCCGCTGGCGCTGCAATTCGCGCGCTCGGAGGTGAGCGTGCTTGGTCTGGACATTGATCCGGCCAAAATCAAATCGCTCCAAAAAGGCAAAAGCTACCTCAAGCACATCGGCAGCGATGCAATTGCCGCCGCTATTTCCAGCGGAAATTTTTCGGTTTCGACGGATTTCAGCCGCGTGCGCGCAGTTGAAGCAGTTTTAATTTGCGTTCCGACGCCGCTCAAAAAAAATCGTGAGCCGGACATTTCCTACATTTTGAAAACGGGCAAGGCAATTGCGCCATACTTGCAAAAGGGAACTTTGGTCGTGCTTGAATCCACGACTTATCCCGGCACGACGGAAGAGGATTTGCGCGAGGTCTTGGAAAAATATTCCGGCCTCCGCGCGGGCAAGAATTTTCATCTGGCATTTTCGCCGGAACGCGAAGACCCGGGCAATCCGAACAGCAAGGTTGGCGAAATTCCAAAAATTGTCGGCGGCCTGACCCCGGCCTGCCTTGAAAAGGCACGAGCACTTTATTCGCGCGCAATTAAAACGATTGTCCCAGTTTCCTCGTGCCGCGCGGCGGAAGCGACAAAGCTACTCGAAAACATTTTTCGCAGCGTCAACATCGCGCTGGTGAACGAGCTAAAGGTTGTTTACGCCGCGATGGGAATTGATATTTGGGAAGTCATCGCCGCCGCGAAAACCAAGCCGTTCGGCTTCATGCCGTTTTATCCCGGACCGGGGCTCGGCGGACATTGCATTCCGATTGATCCGTTTTATCTGGCCTGGAAGGCTCGGCAATTTGGAAAACGGACGCGCTTCATCGAACTGGCCGGCGAAATCAACACGACCATGCCGAAATATGTCGTAAGCCGCGCCACCGAAGCATTGAAAACCCAGAAGAAAAATTTCAAAGGCAGTAAAATTTTGATTCTTGGCCTGGCTTACAAACCGAATCTGGACGACATGCGCGAGTCGCCAACATTTGCGCTCATGGATTTGCTGAAGGCGCGCGGCGCGGCGGTGGCTTATTTTGATCCGCACATTCCAATCATCAAACCGACGCGCGAGCACGGGCATTGGACGGGAACAAAATCGGCGAAATGGAATCAGAAAAACATTTCGAACTTCGATTTGGTTCTCATCAGCACGGCGCATGCAGCGGTGAATTATGACGAACTAGCGAAGTGGAGTTCGTGCATTGTGGACACGCGAAATGTGATGGCAAAAATCAAAACCAAACCGGGACAGGTTTGGAAGGCGTAATGACCGCCAAAATTATTGCGCCGGTGAATTGTTGGTCGCGGAGGGTTGAAACTGAATGATCGTTTCGTTGGATTTGGCGTAACCGAGTTTTTCGCGCGTCAGACGTTCCACGGTTTTCGGGTCGTTTTGCAACGCGTCAATGGATGATTTCAGTTGTTTGGATATTTCCTGTTCCTGCCGGGTTTGCGCATCGAGTTTCAGAACGTCGCGGCGCATCCGCTCGTTTTGCTGAATGAGCGGCAAATACCAGACGGCGACGAGCAGCAGCCCGGCGCTGAGCAACAGCACGACGACAATTTTTGTCAGTTTGCTCCAAATACCGAGGTCAACGTTCATCGCGGCGAGTTAAACACGAGCGCCGCGCGGGCGAAAGAATTTATCTGGCGAATTTTTCCACATTTCCAGTTTTCCGGTCGCGTCAAATCGGAGGGACAAACAGACGAAACCGGCGCATCGACTGCGAACAAAATTAGTCTTTCACAAATGGATGAGACTCCGCGACGGCACGAATGCAACCGATGGCGTTCGGATTGTATTGTCAAAATGCCGCTGCATCGTTAACACTATGCGCGCATGATTAAGGCAATTTTTTTGATAATGGATCCGGGCGCGACATGGGAACGCATTATTTTGGCACGACGCAGTTTGGGACAAATCTTAATGCTCTATTTGTTGCCGATGCTGCTGATTGTGGCGTTTGTTGAAGGTTTTGGTCTGGCTTATTGGGGCAAAAAGCAACCGATGTTCAGCATCGTAAGAAATTTTCCAGTGGGCGAAGTGGTCGTTTTTGAAATCCTGCAATTGTTTTTGACGCTGGTGATTGTTTTCATTTGCGCCCGCCTGGTCGAAATGATCGGTGAAACATTTCACGGCCGCCATACCTACACTCAAGCGTTCACCATGGTGGCTTACGGATTGAGCCCGATGTTTTTGCTTCATCTCCTTGACATATTCCCAAGGATGAATCCGTGGATTCCTTGGCTCATCGGCATCATGCTTTCCGCCGCGATTCTTTATCAAGGGGCGCCGCGCGTTATGTTGCCCGACCCGCCACATGCCTTTGGATTATATCTCGTGAGTGTGATCCTGTTGACGATGACGACCGGCTTGGCGCGGTTCATCACCGCATGGTATTTGCAGGGGAAAATCCTTCCGGTGCAAACTTTCATTTCAAACCTCGCCTCGCACTTGCCGTTTTAAAATGAAGGCACCTATTGAAGAAATTCTCCTGAACACGCTCGTCGAACTGGACGTCAGTGTAAAGGCGATATCAACGGTCAAAGCGAAACCGAATTTACTTTCACTTTTCGCGCGCATTGATGAACTGACAAAACAACTGCCGCGTGATACTGATCCGACATTGCTGCATTATTTGCACAAAAAAAGTTATGAGAAAGCACGGCTTTATTTGCAAGACCATGATGCCGAAAACGCTGTCGGCAGTTGCCGGCATGTTTGAAACTGAATTTACTTCGCGTCTCTGCGCCTTTGCTTGAAACTGTCCGCTGATGATCCTCGATGATACGATTGCCGCGATAGCCACACCGCTTGGTGAAGCCGGACTCGCCATCGTTCGCATCTCCGGTCCGCAGTCGCTCGTCGTCGCCGATAAAATTTTTCTGCCCGCGGGGAAAAACTCGCTGAAACCTTCCGCTGCGCCGACGCATACGATTCATTTCGGAAAAATTGTTCGCAACGGAAAACAAGTGGACGAAGTACTGCTCGCCGTGATGCGCGCGCCGCGAACCTTCACTCGCGAAGACACCGTCGAGATTTCCTGTCACGGCGGCATTTTGCCCGCGAAACTTGTGCTAGACACAATTCTCGAAAATGGCACACGACTGGCCGAAGCCGGCGAGTTCACAAAGCGAGCATTTCTCAACGGCCGCATTGACCTTGCCCAAGCCGAAGCGGTCGCCGATTTGATTCACTCGCGCACAGAACTCGCCCTCGTTACGGCCAACGAACAACTCGCTGGAAAACTTTCGCAGCGCATCAATCAACTTCGCGACGATTTGATGCACACACTTGCACACGTTGAGGCTCACATTGATTTTCCCGACGAAGACATTGCGCCGGACACGAAAGAAAAATTATTAAAGCAATTGGAAGACGGCATGGCATTCATGGATGAACTTTTGCGCACGGCGAATGAAGGACAAATTTTACGGCGTGGCATCCGGGCAGCGATTGTCGGCCGGCCAAATGCGGGCAAATCCAGCCTGCTCAATCAATTGCTCGGCCACGACCGTGCGATTGTCTCGCCGATTCCCGGCACGACGCGCGACACGATTGAGGAGACGGCGAACATCCGCGGCCTGCCCGTCGTATTCATTGACACCGCCGGCTTGCGTGAGGCGCGCGACGAAATCGAAGTTGAAGGCATCCGCCGCAGCCGCGAAGCTTTGGAAAAGGCGGAATTGATTTTGCACGTTCTCGACGCAAGCGAACCGCTCACTGACGCAGACGAAATTTATTTCACTGAATTCGCCGCAAAGAAATGCATTCTCGTCCGCAATAAAACCGATTTGCCGCAAAAATTAAATTTGCCGGCGAAAATTTCCGCGCTGGTCGTGGACGTTTGCTGCTTAAGCAGAAATGGAATTGAAAAATTGAAGGATGCAATCAAGGAATTGGTTTGGGCAGGCGAAATTAAAGCGGAGATGTTGCAAGTGATGATCAACTCGCGGCATCAAGACGCTTTAAACCGCGCGCGCGCGGCCACGTTGCGCACTTTTGATGCGTTGCGCGACGACGTAACGCTGGAACTTGTCGCAATTGATTTGCACATTGCCGTCAATGCCGTCGGTGAAATCGTCGGCAAAACGACGACGGAAGATTTGCTCGACTCCATTTTCAGCCAGTTTTGTATTGGGAAATAGCCAGCGCGCTCAAAGATAGAGCGCGCTTTGCAAATCGCGCGTGAGCACACTCATGAATGGATAACGCCGGTCGGGTTCGCGCGCGAGGCATTTGAGAATGACCTTTTCGAGCGCAGCAGGAACCTCGGAATTGTGCTCGCGCGGTGGAATCGGGCAGGAAAGGTCGAGTTGCGCCGCAAGAATTTGCGCGGGTGTTGCGCCGGGAAACGGTTTTTGATTTGTCACCACCTCATACGCGGCGACGCCATAGGCAAAAATGTCCACGCGCGGGTCAATTGGCAGTTGCTGTAATTGTTCCGGTGCCATGTAGCCGGGTGTGCCGGGATTTTTTGAAAATTTCTTCGGCTTTTCGGGAATCGGCTGCGCAAGGTCAAAATCAATCAGCCGCACGCTGCCGTTGCGGGTCACCAGAACATTTTCCGGCTTGAAATCAAGGTGCATGAAACCGCTTTCATGCACGTGCTCCAATCCGACGGCCATATCAATCAAAATTTGCGCCACATTTTCAGTCAACACCGGATCGTGCCGCGCAAAAAGTTCCTTCAGATTCGCCGCCTCGACATAATCCATCACCAGATAAAGCAAGCCGTCAATCTTGCCATGCTCCACGTAACCAACGATAAAATCGCTGTTGTTTAATTTTGAAAGCACTTCACAGCCGCGCATAAAACGCCGCCGAGCCAGAAAATTAAAACGCAGTTCGCCTTTTAATTTTCGCAACGCATACGGTTTGCCGCGTCCATCCGTGACGAACCAGATATCCGCCATGCCGCCGCTGTTGAGAAGCTCTTGAAGATAAAATCGTCCGAAGCGTTCCTGTGCCGCCTCAAATTCCACCGCGTCTTGCAAACTGCTTGCCATATTTCCAATGCACCGTAACACACAATTTTTACCACAACCAACGAAACATACTCACATTTTCAGACGACAGATTAGCAGATTCGGTTTCAGAATTCGCGCTTGGCTTAAATTCAATCTGCTTTTACTTTTCTGTCATGCGACCTTTTTGGGCGCTGGTCATTTATACTGTCGCGGTTTTTTTGGGCGGCGCTTTGCTGGCGCCGTGGCTTTATGAACTTGCCCGTTTATCTCCAATTCAGGCAACGACGCCGTTTCATCGCTTCGTTGACCGTTCGTTTTTAATCATCGCGCTCGCCGGACTGTGGCCGCTGCTGCGCTCGCTCGGCGTAAAATCAAGGCGCGACATTGGTTTGATCGCGCCTTATGGCCAAATGGGAAAATTTTCCGGCGGAATTTTGCTCGGTTTAATTTCGCTGGCCATCGTGGTGGGAATTGCCATTGGTTTTGGTGAACGCGCCTTCGCTCAAAATCTGATGATGCATAAAATTGTCGGAACCATTTTCAGTGCAATTGCAACAGCGATAATCGTGGCGACACTTGAAGAAATTTTATTTCGCGGCGGAATTTTCGGCGGACTGCGCCGCATTCTTCATTGGCCATTCGCGCTGGTATTTAGCAGCATCATTTACGCATTGGTTCATTTTTTGCAACACACTGAATTCACCGGCACGGTTACTTGGAACTCCGGCCTGATTTTGCTTCCTAAAATGCTGGCCGGCTTTGTGGATTTTCACGCGCTCGTTCCAGGCTTTTTTAATTTAACACTTGTCGGCGCATTGCTTGCTTTCGCTTATCAACGCACGGGTAATTTATATTTTTCCATCGGCCTGCACATGGGCTGGATTTTTTGGCTAAAAATTTACAGCGCATTCACCACCGACGTTCCAAACGCCGCAATATGGTTTTGGGGAACCGGGAAGCTGATTGACGGCTGGCTCGCGTTCTTCGTTCTTGCGCTTACGCTCGCCATTTTTAAATTTCTGCCCGTTGGCGAAAGGCCATCACCGTTCACGATTCGAAAATGACCACGCTCGCCACGCCCATTCAAAACTGGCTGAATGTCGGCCTTGGTTTTCTTTATCCTGAAATCTGCCAACTTTGCGGATCAGAACGTTCAACGGCTGACGAAGGATTTGTCTGCCGCCATTGCTGGACGCAAGTCCGCTTCATCCGTCCGCCGTTTTGCGAGCGTTGCGGTTTGCCGTTTGAAGGCGATTTGACGACGTCCTTTGAATGCACAAATTGTCGCGAAATGGAATTATATTTCAGCGCCGCGCGTTCGGCAGTCGTTGCAAAAACTGTGGTGCTCGAAGCCATCCACCGTTTTAAATATCAACACGCTTTGTGGTTTGAAAATTTTCTAGCCGATTTACTTTTGCGCGAAGCCGTGCCTGCATTGCGCGGCCAAAATTGGGATTTGATTGTGCCCGTTCCACTTCATCCGGTCAAAAAGCGCGAACGCGAATTCAATCAAGCTGGGCGTCTGGCCGTTCATTTGAGCAAAGCAACCAAAATTGCGCTGAACGAAAAATTACTTCAACGTGTCAGATTCACAAACACCCAAACAATGCTCACTCGACAACAGCGCGCGGCGAATATGCGCGGCGCCTTCATCGTTCGCGGCGGAAAAAAATTGGATGGCGAGCGGATTATTTTAGTGGACGATGTTTTCACGACCGGCGCGACGACCAGCACGTGCGCGCAAACGCTTTTGGCCGCCGGCGCGGGTGATGTTTGCGTCTGGACAGTTGCGCGCGGGCTTTAGTATTATTCTACCAATCAAATGGACACCACTTCTTTCATGAAGAAATCGATTGGCGGTGTTACAACGAAAGAGCCGGGTCTAACCCCACCGCCAACGAAAAACGGGCAGACCAGTTTTGCCAAAAAACCGAGGATCGGCACTTCAAAATCCAAGAAGCGCGACATTCCCGAAGGACTCTGGACAAAATGTCCGAAGTGCGAAGCGATGGTTTTCGACAAGGAATTGGATGAAAATCTGAAAGTCTGCCCGAAGTGCAATCATCATTTTCCCATCAGCGCGCGCGAACGCATCCACTCACTGGTCGAGACCTGCACATTCGAGGAGATGGACGCGGAAATGATGAGTGTAGACGTCCTGAAATTCGCCGCTTACGAAGGCAAATTGGAGCGCGATAAAAAGGCGACCATGCTCAAAGACGCGGTCATCAGCGGCCTTTGCAAAATCGGCGAACATCGGGTCGCATTGGGCGTGATGGAATTCGGTTTCATGGGCGGCTCAATGGGTTCGGTTGTCGGCGAAAAATTGACGCGCCTGATTGAACGCGGAACAGAAAAGGGATTGCCGGTCATCATCATTTCCGCCAGTGGCGGCGCACGGATGCAGGAAGGCGCGTTCAGCCTCATGCAAATGGCCAAGACCAGCGCCTCACTCGCGTATCATGCACAACACCGCCTGCCTTACATCAGCGTTCTCACCCAATCGGATTACGGCGGTGTCATGGCCAGCTACGCGAGCCTCGGCGATCTAATTTTGGCAGAACCGGGAGCGCTGATCGGTTTCGCCGGTCCGCGCATCATCAAGGACGCAACCCAAGCCGAACTGCCCATCGGATTTCAAACCGCCGAATTCCTTCTCGACCACGGACTCATTGACGCCATCGTTCCACGCAGTGAAATGAAGGTGCAACTTATCGCGTATCTGGATTTTCTCACCGCCGGAAAAAAAGCCACCGTTACTGCCGCGCAGTAAAAATTCTAACGTCGCCCGTCATACCACATATACGCTGATTCGCGGCTGCCCATGGCGCGTCGCGTGTCAAAGATGGCGCGGAACAAAAAACAAAGATGATCCCACGGTGAATAAAGCCGCATCTTGCGCGCGGAGGTAAGAATCGAATGCCGGTGCAGAATAATGACGCGCTTTCCGGTTTCTTTGGCCAGCTTTTTCAAGCGTTGGCTCAAATCCAGTTCTTCCGCGCAAAAAAATTCATTGCTGAAGCCGGCGAGCTTTCGGAATGCTTTTACTTCACAAAAAATAAATGCTCCAGCGAGGAATCCTTTCCAGCGGCTGGTCAGATTCCAGAGATGCGTAATGATTCCAGCTACGAAATATTTTTCATCCAATCTAACCGTCGCGCCGCCCGCAAGATAATTGCCAGATTGAATTGCATCAGCAGCATCGGCGAATAATTTAACGCTTGGACGCGAGTCGGCATCCACAAAAACCAACCAGTCGCCTGTGGCTGCCGCCGCGCCGCTATTTCTAGCGCGAGCAATTTGATTGATTGGCTCGAAGACCACAATCGCGCCTGCCGAGCGCGCGATTTCCGAGGTGCGGTCTTTGGAATTATTGTCGCAGACAATCAGTTCAGTTTCCCATCCGATTTTTGCGAACGCGCCCGCCGCAGATTTGATTTGTGCGAGCGATTCGCCAATCAACCGTTCTTCGTTGAAAGCCGGGACGACGATTGAGATTTTCACGCAGTGCAGTCTGGACGAAGTTCAACTTCGTTTCAACCGGCGAATTTTCCGCGTGCTTTTTTTAAAAAATGGTTTTAATTGTGGGCATGACCATTTGGATTATTGCTTTGATTCTGCTGGCATCGGGCGCGGGATTGGGACTGCGGCAGGGCGCGATTCGCGCGGCGTTTTCATTCGTCGGCATCGTCGCCGCCGGATTGCTGGCCGTGCCGTTGGGGAAATTGTTCAAACCGCTGCTGCCTCATGTTGGCATTCATAGTTCGACGTTGATCTCGGCCATCGCACCGCTCGAAGGATTTGTCGTTGTGTGGATTTTATTCAAGGTGGCCGGATTTCTGGTTCATCGCAAAGTTGAATTATTTTACAAATACAAAGCAGGCGATTTGCGGCAGGCATTGTGGGAACGGCTGAATCACCGGCTCGGCCTTTGCGTCGGCCTGCTGAACGGCACGGCCTGGCTCGTATTGGTTTCGTTCATTATTTTCAATTTCACGTATTGGACAGTCCAAATCGCTTCGTCTGACAATGAAACGAAAACGACGAAGTTCATCAATCGTTTGGGACGTGATTTGGAAAGCACCGGTTTGGACAAGGCCGCGCACGCGATCGCACCATTGCCGGATAATTTTTATAAAATGGCCGATTTGGCCGGATTGCTTTGTCAAAATCCCGATTTAGGCGACCGGCTCGTGCGGTATCCCGCGTTCCTCTCATTAGTCGAAAGCAGCGATTTCCAACAACTCGCACAAGACAACAATTTTACTGACGGCTGGAGCGGGCGCGCGCCCATCGGCCAATTGCTGAACGACCCGCAAGTCAAAGCCATGCTCAAAAACAATGATTTGATCAACACGGTTTTAGGAATCGTCGAAGGCAATCTGGACGACTTGCTGACTTATCTCAAAACTGGCCAGTCGCCAAAGTATGATCCGGAGAAAATTCTTGGTCGCTGGGATTTTAATGTTAATTCGACGTTGGCGATGTTGCGCATGGCACGGCCAAATATTCCGTCGAACGAAATGAAGGCGATTCGTTCGCTGTGGATTCAAGGTTTCGCGTCAACAACATTTGTTGCCGGCAGCGACGGACAGGCATTTCTGAAAAATTTGCCGGATTTCAAAAGTCAGCCGCCAATGCTTGAAATTTGGAAAGGTTCGTGGGCTGCGAATGGAACGAATTACGATCTAACACTCAGCGACGATAACCTTTCCGAAACGATGGCAGCGGAAATCATCGGCGACCGGCTGACAATGACCAACAAAACGGAATCGTTCGTGTTCGACCGTGAGGATTAAAATGGTCGGGGCGGTGAGATTTGAACTCACGACCTCTTGCACCCCAAGCAAGTTTTTCACTCTCTGCGTCGTTGGTCATAGTTGTATTTTGTTGTGATTGTTTGCACGTCAATATACGCGATTTGCCTTGTAAATGCAAGCGTTTTTATTCAAAGACGTTCAACTAGGCACAAGAAATTGTTTGCAGATGTTTGCGGGCGATAAACCAGCCAGAATGTTTGCAGAATATTTGCACCCGTAGATGGCCTAAAAAAATCAAAGAAACTTGGTTTTCCGGCAAGGGGTTGTTTTGTGCCTGATTGCACGTCATTGGACAGCGTTGCAACTTTGCCCTTCCCCGCGATTTCTTCGGCTCGTGACTGGCGGCAATTCGCGGTGGTATCCGCGCGCATTCGCGTCCTGCGCGCGTTTTGGCCGTGTGGCGTGTCAATATGCGCCCGCGCCGGGCACTACCGCAAAACGCGCCGCAAACGCTTCGGGTGCTAGGTTCAACTCAACGGTCGGATGACCAACTCGTCGAATTGGCTGGCCGAAACAATTTTCGTGTTGCCCAGCTTGCGCGCCTCGGAAAAATCAAGGTCGCCGGTGATTAAGAAATCCGCGTCGGCTGCCAGCGCGCAGGCAAGGAATTTGGCATCCTTCACGTCACGCGGAAAGGGGACGGAAATTTCCACCGGCCATTCCGCGATGGCGGAGCGAAAGCGTTCGTCCCATTCAGACAACAGAGAATTCGGCAGCGCAAATTTCGGGCGGCGAAGCACTTCGCGGTATTCCGTCAGAATTTCAGGCGAGGCCAACCATTCAAAATCCGGCTGGCTGATGATGAAGAGCAAAACCTTTTCGGGAAGCCGGTCGCGGAGAATGGCGGAAACAACGACGTTCGTGTCAACGACCACCCTCATTTGCCGGCTCGGTAGGCGGCGATTTCGGCGGCGATGTCAGCGTCCGTGATGCGCTGGGCGGCGGGCATGGCTTGCGTGGCGCACGATAACCGCTGCCACTCGCCAGCCTCGGCTTGGGCGGCGCGGCGGCGGCCAAGATATTCGACAAAGCCCAAAGCCTCCGACTGTAATTTGCCGGGAAGCGTTTTGGCTTTTTCGTAGATCAAATCTATTGTGCTCACAGAATAAATTTTAGCCGATAATAGAAAAATTGCGAGAGGTAAATTCACGACTGCCCGCCGCGCTGACGGCGTAGGAGCGCGCCTTGCACGCTCACCCAGTCATACAGGCAACGTCTGCCAATCTTGATGAAGGGAATGAGTCCCCTGGCTTTCCAGTTGCTCAACGTGCCACGGCTTACGGGCAACCGCGCCAGCAGTTGCTTTTCGTCAATGAAGCCTGCCTCGCCTGCCGGTGTTTGGTTTTGTTCGGCGCGGATGCCAGTGTCCAGCAAGCCCACGCTGGCAGGCGTCACGCTCGAAAAATCTTTCCGTTCACCATTCATGTACGGAGAATTTATGCGAAGCAGAGACAGGGCGGGCGTGTCACGCACACGGGAATTTCAAAAAGCGGCTGACACGTTGCCGAAATGAAAAGTGTCCCCTCAATCTGTCCAATCGCATCCGCGAAGCGGGTAAATCGGTTCTCACTTGATCCGCGATGGACTTGCATCCGCACGGTTGCAACCTACCGGTTTTGGACGCACACACGCCTTACTCCTCGTCAAAACGAGGTTTTTGCGTCCGCGCAATGGACGCGGTGAATCCGCAATCTGTCCGGTCAAATGGCCGCGCCGATGTCCGCAGCCACGGTCAGTCCGTGTCCGATCCGGGGCCGTGTCCAGTCCGCAACCGGGCCATGCCCGCGTCCGCAAGCTGTCCGTGGGCAGTCCATGTCCGCGACCGTGGCCGTCCGTGTCCCGATACTTGGACTGGCCGGAAAATGTCCGCGTCACGGTTTCGCATTTTCCGTGTGATGACCCGCCAACGGCTGCGACACTTCCCGCGTGAATCCTTAATCGCCTGCCTGACTCCCGGCGAAGCGAGCATCGTCACAGGTGGAACTCGCGGGCGGCAGGGCGAGTCTTACCTTGACGACGCGCAGCGAGCCACACAATCAAAGGGCGATTCACGCGGAGCCGAAGGCATACCTGGCGCGGATGCGCGATGTTGAATTGCGTTGAACCTGTCAACACTGTTCAACACGCTGGCCGGATCGTGGCCGGTGCGTGGACAAAAAACCTCGTTTTGACGAGGAGTAAGGCGTCCGTGCGATAAAAGCCTTCGGCTGAAGGCGGCAAATGGCGGCAAATGCGCAGTGGCAAAAGGCGACAAATTGCGACAAGTTTGTTGCCGCATTTTGCCGCAATTTGTCACTGGTGCGAATGCGGCTTGTTTCGTTGGCCGAATGTCGAAGGGGATGGTGTCTATGTGCGACATGTAACTGCTCGGATGATGGTTCGATATGTTGAATGACATAAGACGAACGTGTGGTTTCGTCCACACTAGCCTATCGGCATCGGCGCGACTGGTAACGGTCGGGTCGAAAGCTGCCGAGACAACATACCTCCGTCCAAAGGGACGAGGAGATGTCCGTGAGGTCGTCTCCGCGACTGCCAGCGTCAACGGTGGTCGGAGGGTAAGGCTGAATGACATGCCCAATGTAAGTGAACTGTCTCAAGTGCCGTCAAATCCCACTGAGCCAAAGACGCTGACAGGCTCTAGCCAAAAGGCGTGCAGTCGGTTGCCTCATGCTGACTTGGGGCACACGAACATTATGACTGCCGGTGCCAAGACAGGGACTAACTCATTCGTGTCATCTGAGCGGAACATGGTAAATCCGGCATCCCGCCTCGTTGAGGCAGGCGTCATCGCAAGGTGCGCTGCGGGGATGCTGGGCAGAGGATGCTGGAAAAAGCGAAGGTCGTTTTGTAACGAAACGAATAGGGGTTGCAACATCACCCCGCCGTGCAAACGGGCAGACTTCCAGCCGGTCATGCGTGACGAGAAAACTGGCAAAACCTTCGTAGGAGGAAATCGCAAATGAACACAGAGCAATCTGCGTGTGCATCCTCCGGCCAAGCGGAAGCCTGGGAACAGTTGAACTGGACTCAGTGTGAACGCCGCGTTAGGAGGTTGCAAGCGCGTATCGTCAAGGCCACACGGGAAGGTCGCTGGGGCAAGGTGAAAGCCTTGCAACGGCTGCTGACCCACTCGTTCCACGGTCGTGCCTTGGCCGTGAAACGGGTGACGGAAAATCAAGGCAAGCGAACGTCCGGGGTGGATGGCAAAGTTTGGGGAACCCCGGCGACCAGATATAAAGCCATCGGCACGTTGCGGCGGCGCGGTTATCAACCGCTCCCGCTGCGGCGTGTTCACATACCAAAAGCCAATGGGAAAACCAGACCGCTGGGCATTCCGACGATGAAAGACCGTGCCATGCAAGCGTTATACTTGCTGGCACTGGAACCCATCGCCGAGACTACCGGCGACCTCAATTCCTACGGCTTTCGCTCCAAACGCTCCACCGCTGACGCCATTGAGATGTGTCGCTTGGCACTGTGTCGCAAGACCTGCGCCGCGTGGGTGCTGGAAGGAGACATTCGCGGATGTTTTGACAACATCTCGCACGAATGGATGCTCCGGCACATTCCCACGGACAAAGTGATACTGCAAAAATGGTTGAAAGCGGGGTTCGTGGAAAATCGAATCCTCTTCCCCACAGAGGCAGGCACGCCACAGGGCGGGATTATCTCCCCCGTGCTGGCCAACCTGACACTGGACGGACTGGAGCAACGGCTCAATGAGCACTTCCGCGTGAAGATACTCAATGGGCAGCGGCATCATCCCAAAGTGAACCTCGTAAGATATGCGGATGACTTCATCATTACCGGCGCGACCAAGGAACTGCTGGAAAATGAAGTCAAGCCACTGGTCGAGCAGTTTCTGCGCGACCGGGGCTTGCAGCTCTCGCCAGAGAAAACCTGCGTCACGCATATTGAGCAAGGGTTCGACTTCCTCGGAATGCACGTCCGAAAGTATGACGGCAAACTTCTGATAAAACCGTCCAAGAAAAACATGCACGCTTTCTTGGAGAAAGTCCGGGCGACGATTCGCCGGAACCGAGCGGTTGAACAGAAGTTCTTGATAAAGATGCTCAACCCGGTCATCCGGGGCTGGACAAATTATCACCGTCATATCACGGCAGCACAGGCATTCCGAAAAGCGGAAATGGTCATCTGGCAGCGCCTCTGGTATTGGGCCAAACGTCGGCATTCGGAAAAGTCGGTGAACTGGATCGCCAAGCGATACTGGCACCGGCTCGGAAGGATACGCCGCACGTTCGCGGCAGACTCCGGCGAAAGGACGCCGGACGGAAAGCCGAAACTGTTCCGGTTGGTGGACCCGACCGAAACCCGCATTCGGCGATTCGTGAAGGTTAAAGCGGAAGCCAATCCGTTTGACCCGCGCTGGCGCGACTACTTTGAAGATCGTGCATTCTTCAAGCGTATGAGCATCCATCGCCATGAGGCCGGAATAAAACCGTCGTGAAACCGGCTCCGCTCGCGCGGAGCTTTGCAGTGGCTTGAGCCGGATGAGAGGAAACCATCATGTCCGGTTCTTAGGGGAGGGAGCGGCAGCAATGCCGCTCTCTTACCCGACCGAAAATTGCCCGCAGATAAGGGCAAGATAAACGCGAGATATTCGCCTTGATGGGATGTTGGCGGATGTTCCGCCACTGTCACCGGGGCCGTGCGCGTGAATCAGAGGCGTGATGGTGTGTCGCCGGTCGTCGCGTCAATGTATTGCTCGCCTCATCCGGCTGCGCTCCACATTGCACCCGCCGCCCGGCTTCCGGGATTTTGCCTCTAGATGACATGATGGAGTTGCGATCAGCGCGATTATCGCGTAGCGCATAAATGCCATGAAAACTACCGATCAACAAAACAACGCCCAAGCTGACGGGGCGCCCGTCGTCAGCAAACATGATCGTTGCATCAAACTCGGTCTGGACGTTCACGCGGATTCGATTCGGGTCGTGCGCATGATTGATGGAGCCACTCCACAACCCGCGCAGAAGATGACACCCGACGAGTTTCCCAAATGGGCGGCCAAGCAGCTTACGCTGGCCGACCGGGTGTGCAGTTGTTACGAGGCCGGACCACTCGGCTATGGCAGACTTCACATTTGCTTGATCAAATTTCCGCGCCGTTTTCCAATCAGCCAACACGGTGTCCAGTTGCAATGTTATGTTCCCGGCACTGATTGCTTGAACCCAAGCAACGGCGTGAATTTTTCCCTTATGCACCCGCAAAACTTCGCTGCTTGTGATACCATTCAGCCGACAGCCCGCTGGCAGAAATTGAAGCGGCAAAAAGTTATGCCCGTTAAGCAACCATCCGCCGTTTTCATCCGATTGCAGAGTTGCCACTTCCAAAAGCGTCGTTGACTGAATAGGATGATTGCTCGGCACGCCGCCGGGGATTTCGCCCGCCCATTCTGAATCCACTTGTTTGCCTTTAAGTCGCCGGAAAACAAATTCTCCCTTGTCCGTGAGAAGATTTTCGCCGTTCCAACCTTTCACAATATGTTCTTCGCCAAAAATAACGGCTCGATACATAGATGGCATGACCGTTGGCTTTTTGGCAAAAGGAACAGCCGTTCCGTCAGTCATCAGAGAAAATTTCACGGTGGTTTTCCGTGCCGGTGAGGGGTTCACATTCAATTGTTCGCAGCCACCAGCACGCGCGGTTTGATATGCAAATCCTCGGCGATACTCCGCACAATCACGCCCAAATTGCGCGCCGTCAAGATTGGCTTGCAGTGAAACATGAAATTCCCGCGTTGACTGCCGGATTTTCATGGTTATACTTCAAACATGATCGCGCGCGCCGTGCGTTCGTAAAGTTGAAAATAATCCGCCTGCGTGCCGGTCCAAAAAATGGAAAGGTTCGGTTCGTTCCAGACTTCAAAACGCCAGCGCTTCACTTCGTCCGCGCCGTAACGCTCGGTCAAATGTGCGGCGAAGGCGTGGATAAATTCCGCCCAGCGATCCAGATTTTTTGGCGGCGTGACATTGCCGCGCCACCAGAAAACCGTTTTATCGCCGCTGGCCAGCGCGGACGGCATGAACGACAATTCGACAAACGGCTTCATGCCGCTGGCCAGAATCTAGTCGTAAAGCGCGTTTATATTTTGCCAGTTGTAATGCGCATTGCCGCCGGCGTCTTCGGAATAAACGCCCATGTCGTCGCCGAACAATCCGTGAAAGCGGATGAATTCGAAGCCGAGTTCGTCGTGGCAAAATTTAAGTTGCCGCTGCCAGTCCGCGCGCAATCCCTCGTTCGCGCGGCCCGCGCCGACGCACACGCGATACATCCGGTTCATCGGCTCGGATTTTCCGGCAAGATCGGCGGCAATCACGCGTCCGGCGGCGGCTGGGGCGGGATTGAAAATGAAATTTGTCTTTCCATTGGCCGCGTCGAGCAGAATTTTTTTTGTGACGCTCGCGCCGCCGGGAATGGAAACGGCGATTTCATATTCGCCGGGAAAACCGCGAAAAGAAAAATTTCCGTTCGCATCGCTCTGGCCGTTGGTTTGCGTTGACCATTCGCGCATGAGCGATTCAAAACGTTCTCCCGCCGCGCTCAATGTCCAATTCGCTCGCGCCAAACCCGCGTTCGTGCCGCGCCAGGAATCACCCGCCCACGGCACCCATGTCATGATGCCCGCGACCGCCGGATGGCTGTAAGCCGTGCGATAAACCAACTCCAATTTGTCGGCGTTGGATTTTTCGTCCGCGTCCGCCACGTCAAATTCCGTGATCCAAATCGGCAAACCGGGCGCGGCGATTTTGTCCAGCCGCGCCTTGATGATTTCAGGGTGCGCCAGAATATTTTCATTCCAGATGTGGCCTTGAATCCCGATGCCTTGGATCGGCGCGCCGGACGATAATAATTTTTGGATCTCCGCGACATATTCGTCGGTCTGGACGTCCTTGAAATTTTGATCCACGGAAAGAATGTTGTAATCGTTCACGAACAGTTTTGCGTCCGGGTCGAGTTCGTGCGCGCGCTGAAACATCCACGGCTCGATGTTTTCACCGAGGCGATCCCGGAAAAAACTTCCGTGCAACATTTCGTTGTTAACATCCCATTGTTGAAAACGTCCGCGAAAATGTGTCGTCGCGTTTTCGAGCCGGCTTTCGACGGCGCGACGCAATTCATTCGTGTCGAGTTTGGTCAGCCACGGCGGCTGCCATTTTTCCGGCGACCAGAACAAATTATGTCCGCGCACGGGAATGTGATTGGCCTCGCACCAATCCAGCATCGCGTCGGCGTCCGCGTAACTGACCGCGCCGCGCGCTGGTTCGTTCGCATACCACTTGGCTTCGTTGTCGAAAACGGCCCAGTTGAAATGGCTGCGAAAAAATTCCTGGTAACGCGGATTGTCCAGCAGCTTCTTGCTCATCGCCGCGCCGAACGGAAACGCCGAACAGAAACGCCGGACGCAATTGCCGGCAATTAATTTGCGCGCCGATCAGCGGACGGCCGGCGGCGTCGGTGATTTCGATCTGAAAATTTTGTTTGCGAATCGCTTCAATGCGCGCGTCGGCAGCGCTGCGTCACGCGGTGGAAGACGGATTTGTCTGGCCAGACGCATTGGCCGCAATCAAAACCAAAGCCAGCATCGTCAATGTCCAACGAAAAATTACGACGATGCGTGCCAGTGGATTTTTCAATAGTTGGGGCAAAACAGCCTGAAGATGGCCGCAGCGTCTGGCAACTACCATAAAATCAGGAGTTGGCTGGACGTTTTTAACAGGAAAAACAACAACAACAACGCAATGGCCGCCAAACGCCGATCATTTTTTGCACGTCTGACCAATATGGATTGGTCTTCAATCAAATTGGATTGGCGACGAATCTAACTGGATTGCTCACGAATCTAATTGGGTTGGCGACGAATCTAACTGGATTGCTCACGAATCTAATTGGGTTGGCGACGAATCTAACTGGATTGCTCACGAATCTAACTGGATTGCTCACGAATCTAATTGGGTTGGCGACGAATCCAGTTTGATTGCGCACTGTTTTGGAGCATTTCTGAATAAATTTAACCCGTATTTTTAATGACTGCCGATATCAATTAACTGTTTCTTGCCGGAATGTGATTGGCAGATGCATATCCCTACGCCACCGTCTGCCAACCGATGCATTCCTAATTTCCCAAACCAACCGTGTTAAAAAAATCCATTTAATCGCCGGTTTCGTCTATTGGTCAAATCCACTTTCAGATTTATAAGTTAGAAGATAACCAACAAATCTGCGAACGCGTAATAAAAACACGTCATAAATTTTGTCGCCCATGTCTATTGACAGGAAATTACATCAGCAAAAAAACCAAACTATGAAAGCAATCATTCAAAAAACAGTCTTTGGCACCGCCTTGGCCATGTCGTTATGGGGATTATCCACGCAAGCCGCGGTGACTTTTGTCGGCAATGACATCACGACCGGCGGCGCCTGGCGCACGCCGAGCGTGGCTAAACCCAACGATATTGACGGCGACAATGTTTATGGATCCGCCGGATATTTTCTGCCGAGTGGACAGCAATTTGGTTATCGCAATCCGCTCCTGTCCGGCACCAACGTGATTACTCCTGATCCGAAAGGCGTCAACGCATTGCCGAGTTACATCACGGACCTGGAATTTACCGACGCGCAAGTCGGCAGTTCGTGGGGCGGTGAATTTGGCGATGACGGAACGAATGACACCGTTCCCGGCAGCATTGGTTATACGGGTGCTGGCATCTTGCCGAGCCTGGCTGGAACCAACGTGCTTAACTTGAAACTTAAACGGAACAATTCACCGGCATTTCGCCTGACGTTGATTTTCGGCAACAATCCAAACCCGCTCACAACTTTTGAAAGTAGCGCTATCTCGGAGAACACCACCGTCGTCAACAATGCCGGCATCCCCAACAACGACGATCCGCTGGGGATGAATGTGACTTTGAACGATGGTGGCGGTGCGGTGAGCCAGTTAAGCGGAGATCCCAGTCTCGCGGCCAATACAAATGGCTACACCACCTATCAATCCTGGGACATTCCCGCCGGCAGCAGCGATATCAGTATCACGATAAATTTGACCGGCACGACCAATACGGTTCCGCGCCTGTCCGGCTTGGCCTTCGATTCTTTGCCGATCACGAAACCCACGGTTTTGATCGCGCCCGTCGGCGGCACTTATTTCGTGGGCAATCCATTTACACTTTCCGTCAATGCAGGCGGCACGGGCATCGGCTATCAATGGCTTAAAAATTCCAACAACATCGCCGGCGCGACTTCCGACATTTTGACCATCACGAATGCCGCGACGACGGATTCAGGAAATTATCAAGTGGTAATCACAAATTCCGCCGGCAGCGTGACCAGCATTGTCGCGGCGATCAGCGTCCTTTCTCCGCCGGTGACGGTGATTTATTCAGACGCCATGACCAACTCGCCCGGCGCATTGAATGGCCGGACTCCCGACACCACCGACACTGGTTCAGCGACGTGGACGGCGGCGACTGTCTGGAACACGGACGGAACGGAAGCGACGGCGGCCAATACCGGCCTGGCCTTCCTGCCATTTACTCCGCAAGCCGGCCGCATTTATACTTTGTCGGCGGACATTGAAAATTTTGATACCACCGGAAACAACTGGACCGCTTTGGGATTTGCCAATGGAAGCCTTGTCAATGGTCAATGGCATACAGTAGGCAACAATCCAGTCGGCTGGTTTCTCGCGCGCGGAGATAACACGACGGTAAATCAGGCTTTCATCGGACCCAACACGGGAAATGGACAAGCCTTTAACTATGCTCCGACTACCTCGACTCACTATCAGATTATTCTGGACACCACGCCGTCGTCTCCAGCCAACTGGACGTTCACCTATCTGGCCAACGGAACAGTCTATGTCCCTGCAACACCCTTCGGCGGAAGCGGCCCCACCATCACCACCGTGGGTTTTGGCAACCAAGGTGCGGTGACTGGGAATGTGAAAAATTTTGTGTTGTCGCAGCAGGTTCCCTTTTCACCTCCCTTCGTCACACTCCAGCCGGTGGGTGGAACCAACTTTGTGGGCGATACTAAAACATTCACTATCCAAGCGGGCGGCAGCGATCCGCTGACCTATCAGTGGCAGAAGAATTCCAACAACATCGCCAACGCGACCAATCTGGTCCTAACGCTCACCAACCTACAGACATCGGACTCCGGCAGTTACCGGGTGGTAGTCACGAATCCGCAAGGCAGCACGAACAGCCTGGGAGCTTCGTTACAAGTGATTGTGCCCGTGGCCGTCAACACAATCTATCAGGATAACTTCTCCTACGTGACTAGCAGCATCAACGGCAACTTGCCCGACACCACCGGCAGCCAGCCTTGGATAGCCAACGGCCAGTGGAGCAGTGATGGAAGTGAAGCCGTGGCCAACACCACCACTTCAGCCAACGCGTTTTTGCCGTTCGTTCCGCAGCCCGGAAATGTTTATACCTTGTCCGCCACCGTTGATTGCACGTCCGGAAGTTGGCTTGCCGTGGGCTTCGCCAATGGCACGGATATCAACGACCAGTGGCATACGGTGAACAGCCCCGTCGGTTGGAATCTGGTGCGTCCTGACTTTACCATAGATAATCAGGCGTTTGTCGGACCCGGCACCGCCGGCGGCAGCGACACGGGAATTAGTCCGCAAGGACCAAACACTTATACGACGATTTTGGATACGCGCCCAGTCAATCCCAGCGCATGGACGTTCACCTTCCAGGCCAATGGCGTCACTGTGTCCGGCCCGACGGCCTTTGGCGGTTCTGGTCCGACTATTTCAACCGTAGGATTTGGATCGCTGAACACGAGCAGCGGCACCGTGGCAAACTTCACGCTTACGGTTGCCTTTTCGACTTCCAATTCGGCGGCAGTTCTGACCCAACCGGTCGGCGGAACTTACCTGATCGGAAGCTCGGCAACTCTATCGGCTTATGCCGGCGGTTCCGCGCCATTGACCTATCAATGGCAGAAAAATTCCAACAACATCGCGGGAGCCACATCGCCGCAACTTACTCTGACCAATTTAGGCCTCGCTGATTCCGGCTACTACCGGTTGCTCGTGAGTAATGCGACGGGTAGCAGCGCCAGCACCAATGCCTTCATAAATGTGGTGTCGAGCATACCGGTTGTTGCCACCACTTTCGACACGAACGCAAGTGGTGCGGGGGTCTATCCGAGCATTCCTGTCAACACTGGAACTAACAACTTGATACTTAACAATCTGGCATCGGTTAATCCGGCGGCTAGCGGTAATAACTTCACAGGTGTCAATATGCGCAACGGGACCACTGGCACTAATACTGAAAATTCAACAACCAATCCAGCCAATGTCATGAACAGCGGCACTTACGATTTCATCTTTGACACGTCGGTCAATGCGAATGGATATGACATTGCGTCGGTCGTTACCTATTCCGGCTGGACAGATCGCGCCGGCCAGGATGATACGGTCTATTACCGGCAAGTAGGCAGCACCAACTTCGTATTGCTCACCAGCGTGTATAATCCTTCGCCCGGCAATGGTTCGCTGCGTGAAGCCATTACCAATTCCGCGGGCGGCATCCTGGCTTCACACGTCAATGCCATTCGTGTGGTCGTCAATACCACATTCTATGTCTATCGCGAAATAGAAGTGGATGGAACTCCTTCTGCGTTGGCAACTGTGGCGCCGCCAGCCTTATCCATCAGCCGGCAGGGTAGTTCAGCGGTCATCTCATGGCCGGCGGCAGCCGGCGGATTTAACCTGACAAGCTCGACCGTTCTGGGCGCGGGAGCCTCGTGGCAACCGGTCGGCGGCACGCCGACTATCGTCAATGGCACCAATCAAGTGACGATTCCGGTCACCAACAGTGCACAATTCTTCCGGCTGCTGAACTAGCCGAAGGCGCAGTTCAGTGGGGATCGCAAAATATGGCAAGGCGTCGGGCTAACTCGACGCGTTGCTTTCAATTTAGGCAGTTGTTAAATTTCAGGCAATGCAACTCGATGCAATTTTCAGAAGTTGGTTGAACTGTTTCCTTTTGCTGACAACCGCAGCGGCACTGGCCTGTCCAAATAAAATTTGCGCCCAAGAGTCGGGAATTCAGAACTTTAAAAAAATGAAGTATGGATTTTTTGTTCATTATGTCTGGGGCGGCACGGCTTACAGGGCAACCATCAATCCCGATGGCTCCAGTCCCGCCGGCTTGGATGATTTGGCTGACCATTTCGACGCCGCCCGCTTCGCTGACGACCTGCATTCCATGGGCGTGGAATATATCATCTTCACCGCCTGGCACGCGAACATGAACTGTCTGTGGCCAAGCGAAAAGATGAATCACTGGCTGCCCGGCCACGCTTCCCGGCGCGATGTGTTAAGGGACATGATCACGGCGGTCAAGGCCAGGGGCATCCGCGTCTTGCTCTATACGCATCCGCGCGACGGACACGATTTGACTCCGGTCGAGCAGAAAGCCACCGGCTGGGGGCCGACGTTTGACTACGCAAAGTGGAATAATTTCATCAATGACATTTACGGCGATTTGATTGCCCGCTACGGCAAGGACATTGAAGGCGTCTATATTGACGAGCATGGTGGCAACTCGAAATACGTGGATTACAACCGGCTGCGCACAACCATCAAAGCCGCCAATACAAACCTGATCATGCTGCAAAATTTTTATGGCAGCATTTATAATTGCGATCTCGGCGACAAGGAAATCAACGCCTTGCCTATGGACGGAAATATTTGGCCCGCGCCGGACGTTCCCAGCGCGACGTATATCAGCGCCAATTGGTGGGCCAGCAAGCCTAAAGGACAATTGTCTCTTCGGTTTTCGCCCGAAACGATTTTCCGATACACAGTATTAAATGCCGGCGTCAAATCCATGGCGGGCGGACCGGCGTGGGCGGCGGGCATTTATTGCGGAAACGGATGGGAAGATGGCATCTTGCAAACGATGCAATTAGTCGGCAATTATCTTCGCCCTGTCGCTTGTTCCGTGACCAATACCTATGCGAGCACTTCCTATGTGACTAGTCCGGGCACAACCATCGAAAGCTTGTCATGGGGCGTGGCCACAAAGTCAACGGATGACCGCTACGAATACCTCCATGTGCTCAAGCCTCCAACCGGTAAAACCTTGCTGCTGCCGTCGCCGGCCGACCACAAAAGATTTGACTCGGCAAGGTTGCTGGCGAATAAGCAGAAAGTAGCCTTGTCGCAAAGTAATTATGGAGTAAGCCTGACATTGCTGGGAACCAATGCCTGGGATAGATTGGATACTGTCATCCAGTTGAATGTGAATGGTTATCTGTCAATTTCCAACTCCACGATGGCCGCGAATTATTCCGAATCTGCAAATTTTCAGGGAAGCCTCGAACCCGTGGCAGTTGAACCGTCACAAATGGCTGTCGCTGGAAATTTTCAAGTTCCTGCGGACGCCCTGCAATTTTTGAACGAAAATTTCGCCAGCACGAATGGTTTGACTCTCACTGGCGGCGGCACATTACTCGTGACTACCAACGAAGTTTATTTTGGAGCAACCAAAATTGCCGGCAGCACGCTCAAGCTATCCAGTCATGCGCCGGTTGCAGGCATGGCCCGCTGGTTTGACGCTTCCAGCTTGCAACTGGCTGACGGCGCAAATGTCAGCCTGTGGAAAGACTTGAGCGGACATGATGCCAATGCCTCCGTTGCAGTCGGTGAGAATAGCTTTCCAAGTTATCTTGCCGACGCCAAAACTGGAACCGGTCTTGGCGCGATTCATTTTGCGGTTGCCAAGGATTTGAACCCGGCCTTGAACAGCGAGGCTTTGACATTTGTCAGCGACTTGAACATTCGCACGGTTTTCTCCATTTTCAAAGGCAGCAGCTTCTTGTTGACCGACTATGGCGCGTGTCATTTCCACCGGCCCGATGACACCAATCCCGCTGCACCATTATGGATAAGCGATTTTACCAGCCCATATATTCTATCTGGAAAAACTTATGTCAATGGATTGCCGGTGAACGGCGCGACTGACTTGATGCCTACCAATCTGCACAATGGATTTAATCTGGTGGAAGTATTGACGACGAATTCAGTCACTGCCAGCGGCTTCAACAAAGATAGGTTTTGTCATGCCGGCGACCAATATCAGACGGAAGTTTTGATCTATGATTTCCCGTTGACCGAGACGCAGAGATTGCAAACCGAGGCTTACTTGAACGCCAAATGGTTTGGCATCGGAACTATGAGTAACCTCCTACCTACCACGACCACAGTGAACCTTTCCAAGGGCGGGACATTGGATCTCAACGACCTTGATCAAAGCTGCGCGACACTTTCTTCCACGGATAATTCAGACGTTCAAGTAAAGCTTGGTCGTGGCACGCTGACTCTTGATGGCAAGGTGGATACAATGTTCGATGGAGTTATCTCTGGCTTTGGTAACTTAATTAAACGCGGCAGTAATGTAGTTACTCTAACCGGCTCGAATAATTACCGGGGCAATACTCTGATCAGCAGCGGCACGTTGCGGGTAAATGGTTCACTGGAAAGCGGAACTGTAACTATAACTGCCAATGCCACGTTGGAAGGCCGAGGACAAATCAGTGGCTCTATGGCTGTTCAAACTCAAGGCACAATTGCGACCGGCAAATCATTCGGCACTTTAACTATAGGCAATGCGCTGACTTTGGGCGGCACGAACGTCATGAAGATCAGCAAGACTATCCGGCGGCGCAATGATTTGATTGCAGGCATTTCTACTCTGACTTATGGCGGAGTATTGAAAGTGGATTGCAGCGGCAGAGCGTTGTCGGCGGGCGATTCCTTCAAACTTTTTGGAGCAAGAAATTATACGGGGAAATTTGACCGGATAATTCCGTCGTCGCCGGGCAATCGTTTGGACTGGGACATGAGCCGGTTGACTTTGGACGGAACACTGCAAGTAAAAACAGCTTTGGCCGCCCAACTAAATTAACAATTTCATCTAACTAACACTTATAAATTTTATGACCCATCCCATTATTTTGCCGGCGATCTACGCCAGTTATATGCCAAGCGCGGCGGTTAAAAAGTTTTTTTACAAAATCATCATCGCGATATGTGCAATTTTAATTCCGATAAGTTCGGCAAAGGCCGCGAATGACGAATCCGCTGGAAAAACACTTTCGAGTTCGTTGGTTTGGACGGGGCAGCCGGGTTCCGAGCAAAAGAATGGCGGCTGTGTCGCTTTCCGCAAACATTTTCAACTTGCAGATGCAAAGCAGAAAACCACGCTGCAAATTTTCGCCGACGCCCGGTATCTGCTTTGGGTCAATGGCCAGTATGTGCAGCGCGGTCCGGCGCGTTTTGAACCACTTGCTCCTGAATATGATTCCATAGACCTCACACAGTATCTGCACAAAGGCGACAACGTGATTGCCGTGCTGGTTACTTCGCGGATCAGCAACGGCAAGGTTCGCATGCACGCGCCGGGTTTTACCGCGCGCTTGATGCAAGCAGAACGGACGATTTGCGCCACGGATGTCACTTGGAAATGGAGTGACCAGACTCGTTATCGTCAGGCAAAAACGGACTGGCCGAACATCTACGACGTGGTTGACGCGCGCGTCGAGGATGGCGACTGGACGCTGCCAGATTACGATGACGGCAAATGGACGGCGGCGCAACCGACCCAGAATAGCTGGGGCGAGTTGACGGCGCGGCGCATTCCTTTGTTGCGTGAAACTCCGGTGGAACCGGTCTGGAAAAATGAACTTCACTGGCCGCTGACCCTCAACGCGGGCGAGGAAGTTTCATTCAAGTTCAAACATCTGGTTCTCGCCTATGTGCAAATTGAAATGGACGCAGACGAAGGCAGTGTGCTCGAACTGACTTATTCGCAGCCGACCAAAATAACCTGCCGCGCGGGCAGGCAGATTTATATTTCCACGGACACGCATTCAATTTTTGAGGGCGGCATCCGCGTCAAATCCGGGCGCGTGACGTTACAGAGCGTAAAATTTGTCGAGCGACTTTATCCTTTCGATGAGGTCGGCACTTTTGAATCCAGCGATCCGTTGCTGAACCGGCTTTGGAAAACCTGCGTGCGTGGTTTGGAAATCACCAGCGAAGACGCTTACATAGATTGCACCGACCGCGAACGCGTAGAGTGGATGGATTGCGATCCGCCGGCTTTTGACGTGACGCGCGTGGCGATGGCCGGCCCGGCTGCCGATGGAAAAAAAGTTTTTGCCGATCCGCGTCTGCTCGAGGAGATGTTGCGTCGCACCGCTTACACGCTTCAACCCGATGGCTGGGTGAAGGCGCATACGAGTTCCGACCGCTTTGACATTCACGCGAAAATGGAAGATCGCGCGTGCGATTGGGTGGAAGGCGCGCGGCGTTATTACGAAAGCTGCGGCCAGACAAATGTCATTTGCGAAATCTGGCCGGCCATCGTCAAGCAGATGAATTATTTCCTCGACCGCCGCACGGCGCGCGGTCTGGTGCTCGCGCGCGAATGGGTTGTCTGGGGCGATCCGGTCGGTTATCAAACGTGTGAAGGCACGGCGCTGAATGCCTTTATCCAGCGCGCGCTCGCCGACGCGGCATTTTTGGGAAATCTGATTGGCGAAAATGAACAGGCGGAAAAATTTGACCGCGCAGCCAAAGATTTGGCGACGGCGATTAACTCTGTTCTGTGGGATGAAAATGCCGGGACT
The DNA here is from genome assembly GCA_963719075.1 of uncultured Verrucomicrobiae bacterium. Taxonomy (GTDB): domain Bacteria; phylum Verrucomicrobiota; class Verrucomicrobiia; order Limisphaerales; family UBA11358; genus UBA11358. Next base: position 39,914 of record CAVRAN010000006.1, read on the forward strand.
TATTACGCGGGCTACTACGATTTGGATGCCGCCAAAAAAGCGGTTGATTATCGTCCGCTCAAGTTGAAGGTCGAAAATAATTTGATTGAACCGACGCGCCACGCCGCCTTGTTCACATTGGACCAAGGAATTGTTCCTGCGGATCGCCGGGAAAGCGTGACCAAATATCTGATGGCCCATGCGCCGACGGAAAACGACATCATGCAGTATTATTATTTTTTCAAACAGCAATACGCGGCGGATGACGCGGCGCAAGATTTGGCGGTTTTGAACAAGCAGCGCGCGGAATGGAAGGACATGGCCGAAAGTCCTTTCGAGGCGACGTTTGAAGCGTTGCATTCCGGCGGTTCGCAAGCGCATTGCTACGGAATGTTCCCGGCTTATTTTTTAAGTTCCTATGTCCTGGGCGTGCGGCTGGACGGACCGGTTCAACAAAAATCCCTGCTCATCGAACCGCGTCTGGCCGACTTGACCGAAGCTGCGGGAACGGTTGTGACGGAATTTGGCCCGGTGACTGTGTCATGGAAGCAAAATGGCGATCGGTGGAATTACTCGGTGGACGCCTCAAAATTAAAACCCGGAATCAACATCAACTTGCGTCTTCCGGTTGGCACGGGAAAATTCTCTGCCGGACTGGATAAGGCCACTCTTAAGACCAGCGCGCAAGGAGTGAAACAGCAAGGACGATGGCTTGATGTGCCGTTAACTTCGCGACTGCACAACGGTTTTTGGAAAGCCAATGCCGATTGAATTGGGTAATTTCACCGTCCATGAAACCAACGCGCATCGGACTTTTCGGCATCGGCCTCGACGCCTACTGGCCGCAATTCAAGGGACTCAAGCCGCGCCTCGAAAATTATCTGCGCGCCGTGCAGAAAAATCTCGAACGTCCCGGCGTCGAAATCGTCAACCTCGGCCTCATTGACAATCCAAAAAAAGCGCTCGCAGCCGGGCATAAATTTCGCGCGGCGGATGTGGATTTGATTTTTCTCCACGTCACAACTTATGCGCTTTCTTCAACTGTGCTGCCAGTTGTGCAACGCGCCAAAGTTCCCGTCATTGTTTTGAATTTGCAGCCTGCGGCGGCGATTGATTACGAAAATTTTAACAAAATGTCCGACCGCACGGCGATGACCGGCGAATGGCTCGCGCATTGCGCCGCGTGTCCCGTGCCGGAAATCGCCAATGTTTTTCTACGCGCAAAAATTGATTTTCATCAAGTCACCGGCATGCTCCACGATGACCCAATTTTCTGGAACGAAGTGGACGCGTGGATCGAAGCCGCGCGCGTGGCGGACGTGATGTTCCACAACCGCCTCGGCCTGATGGGCCATTATTACGGCGGGATGCTCGACATTTATTCCGACACGACGCTGCAATGCGCGACGTTCGGCGGCCACATGGAAATTCTGGAAGTGGACGAACTCGCCGCGCTGCGCAAAAAAATTTCCGCAAAAGAAATCCTAAATCGCGTCGCGCATTTCAAAAAAGTTTTCGATGTGCAAAGCGATTGCTCGCAAAAAGAATTGGAACGCGCCGCAAAAACTTCCGTCGCGCTGGATAAATTGGTTGCCGAACACGATTTGGGTTCGCTCGCGTATTTTTACAACGGCACAGGAAATTTTGAAAACGAAGACGCGATCAGTTCCATCATTTTGGGCAATTCACTTTTGACCGCGCGCGGCGTTCCCGTCGCCGGCGAATACGAAGTCAAAAATGTTCAGGCGATGAAAATTTTGGATGCGTTCGGCGTCGGCGGCTCATTCACGGAATATTACACGATGGATTTTGCGGACGACGTGGTTTTGATGGGCCACGACGGCCCCGGCCACATAAAAATCGCGCAAGGCAAAACCAAAGTGCGTCCGCTCAAAGTGTATCACGGCAAAGTCGGTCGCGGATTGTCCGTCGAAATGTCCGTGAAACACGGCGCGGTCACGCTGCTTTCCGTCGTCGAAACGGCGGATGGAAAATTAAAATTGCTCGTGGCCGAGGGCGAATCCGTTCCCGGCCCGATTTTGGAAATCGGCAACACGAATTCGCGCTACAAATTTTCCATCGGCGCGCGGCAATTTGTGAACGACTGGAACGCGCACGGCCCCGCGCATCATTGCGCCGTCGGCGTCGGCCACATCGCGCACAAAATTGACAAGCTCGGAAAATTACTTCGCATTGAAACCGTGAAAGTCTGCTAAACAATTATGATACCACTCGGAATTTTCCTGCACGCCGTCGGCGGATTCGCCGCCGGAAGTTTTTATTTGCCGCTCCGCAAAATCAAAGGCTGGGCGTGGGAAAGCGGCTGGTTCATCAACGGAATTTTTTCGTGGATTCTCGCGCCGGTTTTCGTCGCGTGGCTCATCGCGCCGGATTTGCCGTCACTGTTGCACGCCGTGCCGGCGGGCACAATTTTCTGGACGTATTTTTTCGGCGTGCTGTGGGGCATCGGCGGACTGACCTTCGGCCTTTCGTGCCGCTATCTTGGCCTTTCGCTCGGCTACGCCGTTGCGCTCGGGTTCTGCGCGTTTTTCGGGACGATTGTGCCGCCGATTTACGACGGGGCGTTTGGCGATATTGTGCACAAGCCGTCCGGCCTCGTGCTGCTTTTCGGTTTGATGGTTTGTCTCGCTGGCATCGGCGTCTGCGGCGTCGCGGGCCGAGCGAAAGAGCGGGAACTTTCCAGCGCCGGAAAATCCGGCGGCAACGAATTCAGTTTTTTCAAAGGCATCCTCGTCGCGCTTTTCGCGGGCGTGATGAGTTCGTGCATGGCCTTTGCCTTTCGCGCGGGCGAACCCATCGCCACGCTCGCGACGAAAAATGGCGTCGCCGATCTTTGGAAGAATACACCGGTGCTAGTGGTCATTCTCGCCGGCGGTTTCACGACGAACGCCATCTGGTGTCTCGCCCTCAATCTCAAAAACCGCAGCGCGGGCGATTATCTTGGCCGTCGTGGCGGGCCGACGAAAATAAATTATCTGCTCGCCGCCGTCGCGGGCGTGACGTGGTATCTGCAATTCATGTTTTACGGCATGGGCACGACGAAAATGGGCGCGTATAATTTTTCCAGTTGGACGCTACACTGGATTCGTGAATCGAATTGAGAGGTGCTGCTTTTTGCACTTTTCAAACAACTCCAATACCGTATGCACGTGCAACTCCGAGATACCACCAATCCCAGCAGTCTCGTCGGCGCAAAGGCGATTCTCAACGAGAGTGAGTTGCAAAAAAAACTCAAGATTACCGAGAGTTTTCACATTCATTTGATCGGGCTTTATTATTCCGAAGGCGGCTCGGAATGGAGTTCGCATGGCCGCGCAGAAAGTGATTTTTTGCATCACATTGACCTGACGCTTTCCGGGCATCGGCAAATTATCCATGACGGCAAAGTGATCGAACTGGAACCGGGTTGGGTTTGGTATTTGCCGGGCTGCGTGCCGGTAGAACGCCGCTGCAACGAGCCGTTCAAAGTTTATTTTCTCAAGTTCCGATGCGAATGGCTGCCGGGCGTGGATCCGTTGCTAGATTGGCCGGGACGGAAACCGATCCGCCTCGGACGCTGGAGGGAAAAAACTTTGCTGGGCGACTGGCAGTTTGAACCGGGCAAGGAAGTCAGAAGCCTTTTGCTGCTCCAGGCGCAAATCCAATCCTGGCTGGCGAAGGCATTGCCGGACTTGGACAAAATCATCATCAACCACATCCAGACGCATGGGCGGTTCAAGCCGGTTTTTGATCTGATTGAAGAACGTCTCGGAGCCGATCTTCGCGTCGAAACTCTGGCGGCGACGTTGCGGCTGCCGGTCAGCGCGTTCTCGATGGCTTTCGCTCGCAGCACCGGATTGAGTCCGAAGGCTTATCTGAACCGGCGGCTTAATCAGGAAGCGATCAAGCTGCTCATCCGTTCCGATGCGTTGATCAAAGAAATTGCCGACAAGCTGCACTTTGCGGATGAATATTATTTCAGCCGATTTTTCAAGAAAATGAACGGCGTGCCGCCCGCCGACTATCGCAATAGAATTTTGGGACGAAATTGACTGAATTTGGCCATGTTAGAAAAGTCTATCCAACTTCGCCTTTTGTCCATTGTCCTTTGTAAAGTGTGAGCCATATTGCATTCATCGCCATAATCCCTGTGAATTATGAACCGACTTGAAAAGCCTTTAACTTTTGACGTGCGCAAAACCGCGTCGCGTGGTTTTACGCTCATCGAACTGTTGGTGGTCATCGCCATCATCGCCATTCTGGCGGCCATGTTGCTGCCGGCACTGGCCAAGGCCAAGGCTCGAGCTCAAGCAATCAAGTGTGTCAGCAACATGAAACAATTGGATATAGGTTGGATCATGTATGCTGGTGACTACCAAGAACGCCTTGTGCCCAACTGGGTGCTAGCCAGCAACCCAAATGTTTCACCGCCTGAATCTTGGGTGGGCGGCAATATGCAATCGGCGACGGATGCTACCAATCTTACTTGGATTACTACCTGCCGGTTATATCCTTATAATCCCAATCCTGGAATTTACCAATGCCCATCCGCCACAGCTGTGCCTCCGCTGACCGTCGTCCCATTACGCACGGTTTCTCTCAATGCGCGTATGGGAGCTGCGCGGCCCGGCGATACCAGCACGGCAGGCACCGTGAATACGTTTACGGTTTCTGCGGCATATCCCGTTTTTCGAAAATCAACAGATATTCGCAATCCCAGTCCGGTCAATGCCTTGACTTTCATTGATGAAAGCCTTCGCTCTCTTGGTGATGGAGTTTTTTTTCTGACCTGCCCTCCGAATGCAACTGGAACTTGGGACAATGCACCTTCAGCGCGCCATTCTCAAGGTTGCACCTTGGCCTTTGCCGACGGCCATGCCGAGCATTGGAAATGGAATTCGTTGAACCATGAATATGGCGCAGGCGCATCCGCAGCCCCATTCATGTCAGACCTGACCCGCCTACAAAACGCCATTTATACGCCGTAAAAATTTTCAATCAGCTTGTCAAATTTTCCCCGGCGGCGCGGAAAATTTTCCTGTCGTGAATTTTTTCAAACGATTGCAATGACCGGTTAATTATTGTAACTGCTGACATGATTTTGCAGACCGCTGCGCCGGGACGTTCCTGTTCCTCTTCGCAAATGCTCACTTATGGCGTGGGCGACTGCGCCAATTCGCTGGTGATGAATGGCGTGTTCGGCTTTGCCATGATTTTTTTCACCAAAGCCCTCGGCTTGAATCCAGCTTGGGCCGGATTTGCGATGGCGGTCTCCGTTGTTTGGGAGGCGATCTTCGAGCCGATCATGGGGCATATCAGCGACAACACGCGCAGTCGCTGGGGACGACGGCATCCCTACATGATGGTCGGAGGAATGCTGATGGCCGTCTGTTCGTATATGATTTGGTTCGTGCCGGAAATTTTCCGTTCCAGTCCCTTTGCCACCTTGGGATATGTGATCGTAGTGAACCTTGTCTTGCGCACCGGCCTGACGATGTTCTTCATTCCCTACATGGCTTTAGGCTTTGAAATGTGCTCTGATTACCAGGGCCGCGCCAAGCTTCAGAGCATCCGGCAAATTTTTAACATGGCCGCCAACTTCGCCGGCCCGGCGATGGCGTGGTCAATTTTTTTCCAGGATCGCGAAACTATCCGCGGCACAACCGTGGCGGCGAATTATCTTCACATGGGCACGGCCTTTGCCATCAGCACGGCGATATTCGTCCTCGTCGTGGTCGTATTCACGTTTCATTGGCATGAGGACACTCGCCATGCAAAAAGGGAAAGCAGGGCCGGCTGGATCAATGGTTTTCTCGCGGACATGAAACAAATTCTGCGCGATCCAAATCCGCGCTGGGTATTCGTTTTTGTTTTTGTTGTTTGCGCCGGCATGGTGCTGGTCAGCTCGCTGCAAATTTTCATCTATGACGATTACATGAAATTTTCCGCATTCCAAAAAACCATCGCCCACGGCGGCACCATGGCCGGCATGGCGCTGGGCGCGTTGACCTCGGTGGGACTGGCAAAAAAATTCGACAAGCGCAACACAGTTTTAATGGGCGGACTGGTCAGCGTCACGGCCAGCCTGATTCTTGGTTTGATATTTGTGACCGGATTGGTTCCGCACGAAGCCACCTGGATCATCGGCGGACGAACCGTGCCGTTGGCTTTGTGTTTGTTTGTTCCGCTTCACGCCGCTTACTGGTTTGGAAATGGCGTCATGCTGCCCATCGCCAATTCCATGATGGCGGACGTTTCAGAAATTCATCGCCTCCAGACCGGCATCAAGAAAGATGGCGGCTATTCGTCCGTTTTCAGCCTTTCCATGCGCATGGCGATTTCGATGAGCTTGCTGGCGTCGGGTTACTGCCTGAATTTTATCGGATACAAAGTGCCTCAAAACGCGGAAGCCGTGACGCAAAACCCAGAAGCGATCTGGCGATTGGGCCTGGTGACATTTGTTCTAGGCGCATTTATCTGTCTGCTCTCGCTGCTGGCCATCAGGAAATATCCGTTGACCCGCAGCTTGCTGGAAAATGCCCGGAGAACGGCCGGTTGAAATAAAATTTTCCGCGCAATTGCCAATTCACTTTTGCAACCGGAGAAATTGCGTATTGGTGATGGGCAGGATCACTTGATAATTGCCGTTGGTCAGCGCCGGAGTATTTGTCACCGTTTGCCACGAAACTCCCGCCCCGAGCGTCGGCGTGGATTTCAAGGTGTAACCCACGGCTGACACCGGCCACCAAATTTTGACCGAACCGCTGTCCATCACGACAATCTGCAACACCGGCGGAGCCGCGACCGCGACCGTGGGCGTGCCCGTCACGACGATTTCGCGATAGACAAAATAACTTTGATTGAGAATGACGCGCACGGCCTGGACGCCGGACGCCAACGGTCCCTGGCTGTTGTTGACGGCCACGCGCAGCGAACCGGCGCTCGCCGTCACGGTGACGTTGGTGATTTCAATGAAGCCGGTGGTGCCGACGAGTTGATACCACAGCGAATGATCCTGTCCCGCGCGGCTGTCCGTCCAGCCGGAGTAAGTAACTATCGAAGAAATGTCATAACCGTTGGGCGCGGAATTGGTGTTCAGAAAAAAATCATTCGTGCCGCTGTTCATGATATTGGCGGGATCAGAGCCGGTTCCGCCATTGCCTGAATTTGCGGTGCCGGTGGTGCCGTTGCGCATGTAAGTGCCGGTGAAATTATTGCCGTTGGCCGCAGGACTGACGGAAGCCAGATTGAACATGAGCAAGTCATTGTTCGTCGAGACGGGAATGCTGGGAAAAACATTGCCTGCGTCGAACGTCGTGGTGACTTGCAAAATTGTGGCGCCCACAATCACCGCCGCATTGCCGCTGGCGACGCTGCCGGAGGCGTTGGTGATGACGACGCTGTAGTTGCCGGAATCGGACGCGCTGACATTGGTAATGATCAGCGTGGCGTTCGTGGCGTTGGCAAGATTGTTGGAATTTTTTTGCCATTGATAACTGAACGGCGCGGTGCCGCCGCCGACGACTGACAAATTGACCGTGGCACCGGCGGCAAATGATCCGCCTTGCGGCTGCCAAAGGATGAACGGCGCGGATGAACCGCGCGCGGTCAAAGTGAAATTATCCACGTAACCGGAACCGCCATTGCTCAACAGGCCGATGCCAACGCTGGAAATAACCGGGCCGTTGCCGCCGAAAATGGCCGCAGGTTCCACCACGTTTGAGTTGACCAAAAATGTAAAGGTCCACGCGTTGGGATTAGTAGGCCTAGTATCCAGTAGGATGGAATAATTCATCACATCGGTGGGATATATGCCTGTGTCGCTGTCACCGGCCTGGCCGGGTCCGATAAAAGTTTGATTGTCGGAAGTAGTGCTTCCTGAGTCGCGCGCGAGCATCCAGCCGACGGGATTATTCACCAATTGCCACGAGGATGTCGTATTGGTGCCATTGGCAAAACCAAGCGAAACCCAGTCGGCGCTGTCGCTGCCCATGCAGTTGATGTCCGCCGACAATTGATACAATCTGCCTGAAACCGGAGTGAACGGCAGAAAGGCGTTGATGGATGCATTGGTCACGTTCGCCCGCGTGCCGTCGGTCCTCCAACCGCTGGCTGCAATCCAAGTGTTGCTGGCAATCGTGGCGGTGTCGGGCGTGCGGCCATTCAATGCGCCGGACGCGCCGGAAAAGTGATCGAGATAAATGATGTTGGTCACCGGCTGGATCACTTGCAAGGTCGCGATGGCGCTGTTGGTGACGCCGCCGGGATTGGTGATGGCCACTTGATAATTGCCGGCGTCGGTCAACGCAAGGTTCGTCAAGGTCAGGATGGAATTGGTCGCGTTGGGAATGTTGTTGGAATTTTTTTGCCATTGGTAATTCAAGCCGGTGCCGAGCGCGATGACCGAGAACGAAAAATTATCGCCGGTAAATCCGGTGCCGCCCGAAGGCTGGGTTTGAATGGATGCTGGCGGAAGAGTAAGGGTCAGTGTTCCCGAATTTGTGCCAGGCGGCAAATCCAAAGTGAACCATCGGCCTGTCACGCCGACGCTGCCTGCTGCGTTGCCTTGATTTACCAATGTCACGCCATTTAGAATGAGCGTGTTGGTATTGGAGGTCATTGGCAGATGCACGGTCGCGCGGATGCCTGCGGGAACGGTGAAGGAAAAATTCAGCAATTGCCCGTTGTTGCCCGATTGATCCCACGCGACGGGCACCGGCCCGTGTTCGGTCACGACGACGCCGTTGGCGTAGTTCAAATCGCCCAGCCGCGGCTCGATCAAAATGCGATTGGTCCAAACCGGTCCTTCGAGTTGAACGCCCAGAACATAGGAACTTAAAAACCATGCCGGCACGGAGCCGTAATTATGACAGGATTCCGAGCCGCCGTTGACATCAGTAAAGCATTCCGTCGTCGTGCCGGTATCCACGCGGTTGGTGACCATGTCAGTCCAGCGACGGCGGATTTCGCTCAACGCCTGAAGATCCATCGCCGGCGAATCCATTTGATAAAGCTGGTTAAAAACCCAGTAGTAAGTGACCGGCATATTGATGCCGACGACTTGTTGGATCCAATTTTGATAATTGGGATTGCTCGCCACATTGAATGTCCCGGGATTTTGGTAATTGGCAAGAAACCAATTTTGCACGCTGGCCAGATGATTCGTCGGCACAATTCCGCGATCCAACGCAATCAACGCCGCGTGAGTCGTCGGCCCCAGCGTCTGGCCGTTCAAGATACCGGAATTGTAAGTGCCGGCGGAAGCGTTCCATAAATTTTGATCAAAAGCTGTCGCGAGATTTGTGGCGGCCTGACTGTAAGCCGTCGCTTGCGCGGTTTGTCCGATTACATTTCCCAGATAAGCGGAATCGTTCAGCGCCTTGTAAATAAAAGCGTTCAACGTCGCGCCTTCGCAGGTAAGATAAGCCAGCGCGTTGTCAAAACTGGTGTATTCGCGCGCCAGCACCAAACCATCCGGGTCAACGCGCGCCAGAAACCACGCCATTTGTCCGTTCAAAGCCGGCCACATTTGGACGACGAAATTCGTGTCGCCCGTGTCGTCATAATAAATCCGCAGCGCCTCGATCCACTGGCAGGAATAATCCTCGATGTAACCGTGAACATCAAAACGATCGGAACAAGTATGCGCCTTGAGTCGCCCATCGCCGGTCTGGTTGGTCGTGAACGAGTCGTGCCAGATCAAATTTTTTATCAGGCGCGGATCCGAATACGCGGGCGTGCCGTCAAAATTTGTTCCGACTTCGGAAATTCGCGTGGTGATGTAATTTGGTTCCGCCGGGTCTTGCAGCCATTCGTTGCGTTCGCGCGCGTCGGCGCCGTAACCATCATCGCTGGTCAGTTCAATCGTGTTGACGGCGTTGGTCCAAATCTGGTTGAAAATGGTGTCGCTGCTGCTGAACTGGCCGACGCGCGTTTGAGGATAGCGGCGATCGGCCCAGGTAAATCCGTTGAGCGTGATGCTGCCGGACGTGCATTGAACGACGACATAATGACAACCCCATTCGTCGCCGGTGATAAAATTTTGTTGTCCGCCGCGCGCGGTATAAGTGGTGCCGACGCCATAACTTTCGCCGGGCGAACCGTTGACCAACCGCAAGTAATAAGACAATTGCAACACGCTGCCGGAACTGGCGGTCAGGCTGATGTTGGGATAGGCCAGCGACATTTTTCCGAGATTAAGCGTGATGCTCTGGCCGCTGGACAACGTGATGGGCAGCGCGGCGGGAAGATTTTGGCCCGACGGCAACAGCGTCACGTTCGTCAACGCCGTTTCCTGCGCCAGTGGAATTGTCCGCGCCGTCAACGCGCCCCATTGCGTGCCGTCCACGTTCGTCGCCGTTTCCCACGCCGAGTCATTGAAATTGGTGGCCGTCCAATCATTCGTCTGCGCGCGCGCGTCAATCACATCGGGAATGGAACCCCAGGCATTCGGCGACGGCTGATAAATCGTCGGACCGGAACGCCAAGTCGTGTCGGTAAAAATATTTGTTCCGGGCAACTGCAATTCCGCCGTCAATCCCGGATTATGAATCATGATCTTGCTCGTCACATTTTCATAACTATGCACCATCACGGCCAGCACATTGGTTCCCGGTTGCAAAAATGAACTGATGTCAATCGTGTCATATTGCGGCCCATGCCAGTCGAACCGGCACGGCCCGCGCAAAACATATTTGCCGTTGACCCAAAGAATGAACCGCGAATCCGCAAAAATTTCCAGCGAGGCTGGCGGCGGATTGGTCGCCAGCACGAAACTTTTCCGAAACGCCCTATAAACTTGCGTGCCCGCCGGAGACGACGGCGACCAGATCATGGATTGCTGAAGCGATTGCGCCCGAGCCGGAAGCGTGAAGCCGGCGACGGCCATGATTCCGACGGCCAGAATTATTTTGGCGATGAGCGAAGACGGTTTTTCCGCCGGCGAACGAAAGCGCGCCAGACCTGCCCCGGCAACTTGGGATAAAGACAAAAGCCAGCCCTGGGTTGGTTTGCAAAACAGCATTTGAAATAAGAAACGCCACTTTGAGCGCCAGCACAATAGACAAAAACTTTGATTTGCTGGATATTCTTAACCAGCTTTTTTCCCGCGCCAAATTTCAAAAACCAACCGGAAAAATTCCGCCTGCGATTCAGGGATGAACCAGCCGGAAGAAAGCGTTGCTGGCGGCGGGATTGAACAGGAACAGAATTTGATTGGTGCTGTCGGAGCTGAAAATGCCCGTTTATGTTTCCAATCAGAATCTTCTTATTTTTATTTATGGTGCCGACGGAGGGGGTCGAAGCCAAATTAGGGGCTTTCGTCCTCCTGCGTAAATGTGCGTCTTGACCGCATGAATAAAGGAGATCATGCACTTTTCTTCAGCGGTCGTCAAGCGGGTGTTTCGCGCACCAAAACGCACCAAAACGTGCATAGAGTGTAACAACATTGTAACAACAAAATGAACGCGAGATGGTGTGGGGGATTGCCCACGGCGCTCATTTTTCTGACCGCTGTAACAACATTGTAACAACAAAACGATGTGGGTGGAAAACCCACAGCGCCCATTTTGACTATTGCAACAATCCTTCTCGAATCAACCGCGCGGTTCGCGCTCTGTCCGTTTCACTTGGCGGACACGAATATATTTACGCAAATAAAAACCAATTTCCAGCCGGACTCCATTGAAACTTTGGTTCTATGCCTTTTATTTGTTCACCACTTCCCGCCACGGTGTTCCAGCAAAGGAATTGGAACGGCAACTTGGCGTGACTTACAAGACGGCATAGCGCATGGCAGACCTTATCCGCAAACATATGGCACAGATTGATGATGAATGGCCGTTGTTTGGCGACGTTGAGATTGATGAAACTTATGTCGGCGGCAGGACGCAGGGAAGCCGCGCGACAAACACTTTTTGAACTCTTCCCGTTTCTTCCTGATCACATTGAACCAGTCAGCTGGTCTAAAGTTTAAGCTTCGGCGCGCCTTTACCCTGTCTTTGTTTTTGACGATGGCAAAGAGGACAACTTGATGCGTTGATAAGCGCCGCGTTTTTGATCTTCCGGGTGCGGCTCGATGGCCAGCACTGTAATGTCCCGCTTGTCCGGCCCGTAAGCCCAAAACATCCGCCCCGCTGACGGTGTGTTGTTTTCGAGATACGACTGAAAAATCTTGAGCCCGTATTTGCGGGTCAGGTCGTCAATTTCGTGCGAAGCCAGACTGTTGTGCCGGGGATTTTCAGCGAGGTAACCGAGGGATTTGACCAACTTCTTGAAAAACTTTTCTTCATCCTTGTCCAATTTGCCATGATGCTTGCGAGTCGAAAGATCGTTCCACAATGCTTCCATCTCCGGCAATCCCATGCGGATGTTGAAAGCCATTGGAATCAAGCCTCGGCGAATGCAGACAGGTCAATCGGCGCGGACGCCAGCCCTTTTTTCAAATTAGCCACTGATTTATCCAGCATCTTCAAGGAACGGGCGGAAATGGCCTGGGGCGACACCAACACGCGCGGTTCCAGATAAAAGCCGCCGTTCGACAGCGCTTTGACGTGGAAATACTTGGTCTTGGCGTTGCGCAGGCTGATGCGCTTTTTGGCGTCGGCGGCGACGTCGTAATCTTCCACGACTGTGAATCCTCGTTTTTGTGTCAATGTCGGCATGACTTTACTATGGTGGGATTTCCCACCATTGTCAATTCTATTTGAAACTGATTCGGCTGAAGAATAGCCGGAGGAAATTCGCATAGATTTCCTCCCTTAGGGATCTCATCACGGCCCCTGCAGGCGGAAGAACATTTGCTGGCCGGAAGGCGGCACGATGAAGACGGCTTGACTCGAATTGACGGTGGCCATCTGGATGGCGTTGGTCGCCGTGACCCAGTTGGTCCCGGGCAGCACGGGACTCTCTTGTAGGACAAAAGGCACAGCGGGCACGGAAGTATATGTGAGGACCACGGGCTGAAAAATGGAAATGGCCGGAGGATTTCCGACGGCCACGAAGCGCGGCTCGGCACAGTCACGTCGGATTGGGAGCGGTTCATGACGTGGCGCACCATCACGGGCAAGGAACTTGTCCCGCCCGGTTCGTTGCAACTGGAAACATTGCTCAAAGGCGTGTTCGACAAGACAAGGCTGCTTGATCTGGTTCGCAATTTTATCGTATTTGAAGATGACGGGGAAAAGGTCATCAAGAAAATTGCGGGTTATCATCAATTCCACGCGGTCAACAAGGCGGTTGCAACCACGGTCGAAGCATCTTGCGTTACTGGCGACCGGCGCGCGGGTGTCATCTGGCACACGCAAGGCAGCGGCAAAAGTCTTTCGATGGTTTTCTACGCCGGAAAAATCGTGCAACACCCGGCGATGGAAAATCCCACCATTGTCATGCTCACTGACCGCAACGATTTGGACGACCAGCTTTTCGATACATTTTCGTTTTGTAAAGAATTGCTCCGGCAAATACCAGTTCAGGCGGAGAGTCGGGAACACTTGCGCGAACTGCTCAACGTCGCCAGCGGCGGCGTGGTGTTCACCACGATTCAGAAATTCTTCCCCGATGAAAATGGCGGAAAACACCCGCTCCTTTCCGACCGGCATAACATCATCGTCATCGCCGACGAAGCGCACCGCAGCCAATACGATTTCATTAACGGCTTCGCCAAACATATGCGCGATGCCTTGCCGAAAGCATCATTCATCGGTTTCACCGGCACGCCGATTGAAAGCGGCGACAAGAACACGCAAGCCGTGTTCGGCGATTACATTGACGTTTACGACATCCTGCAATCCAAGGAAGACAAGGCCACCGTGCCGATTTATTACGAAGCGCGGCTGGCAAAAATTGATTTGAAGCCGGAGGAACGTCCGAAAATTGACCCGGACTTTGCAGAAGTCACGGAAGACGCGGAAGAATCAACGAAAGAAAGTTTGCGGCGGAAGTGGGCGCAAATCGAAGCAATGGTCGGGACTGACAAGCGAATCGCGCTCGTGGCCGAAGATTTGGTGAAGCATTGGGAAGCGCGTTATGCCGCGATGGAAGGGAAGGCGATGATTGTCTGCATGAGTCGTCGCATTTGCGTGGAACTTTACAAGGCAATCCAAAAACTGCGCCCGCTGTGGCATGATGACGATGATGACAAAGGCACGATAAAGATTGTCATGTCAGGCTCGGCTTCCGATAAACTGGATTGGCAGAAACATATTCGCAGCAAAGGCCGGCGCGAAGAGCTGGCGAAAGCATTCAAGAATCCGAAGAAGCCGTTCAAGATTGTCATCGTCCGCGACATGTGGCTGACCGGCTTTGATGCGCCGAGCTTGCACACGATGTATGCGGATAAACCGATGCGCGGTCACGGATTGATGCAGGCTATTGCGCGTGTGAATCGTGTTTTCAAAGACAAGCCGGGTGGGTTGGTGGTGGATTATCTCGGTCTGGCGGAGGAATTGAAACAGGCGCTGCTGGCGCGGCTTTTTTCCCGTTCACGTCGCCCTGAACATTGACTTGCTTGCCGCCTTCATGCGCGATGTTGATTTGCAAAGCGGGCGTATTCCGCGCCAGTCGCCGGACTCTGGCAAGGGCTTCAATCGCTCTGATAAACCGCGCCTGCGCTGACGATAACAGGTTGTCCCAATACTCGCCCATTTTGAACGTCGCGTTGGCCTCATTCACCATGCGGATATTGTAGGCGTTTTCGGCATGGATGAGCCGCAGCCGCAAGGTCAGGATGTGGTCAATCAGCAGCCGTTCAAGGGGCGGCGCTGCGTCATATTCGAGTTGTTTTTTCAGCACGTCCACTTCGGCCAGCATATAGGCACGGGACACGCCGTGGCTGATTTTCTCAATGAGTTGTTGCCGGATTAATTGGGTTATGGAGTTTGCCGAAAGAAAGCCAGTTGTCTGAACAGCAAGTAGCCGCAGGCGTTCAACGTCCTTCGGGTCTGGGTTCTTGGCCTTATTCAGCCGCTTGTGCAACTTGGCAATCTCGACCCAGGGATCGGCGGTCTTCGCCGGGAGTTGTTTATTTTTCATGGCGTTTCTTTCTCCATTGGCCGTTGTGCTGATGGAAGCCGGCGGCGAACAGCGCGGCGTGTGTCATGGTTGCCAGTGCCGATTCCATATCGGCAAGTTGCCGGTCAATCTGCGCTTCAGTGTGCCGGGCGGCGCGGTCGGCGGCGCGCTGGGCTGCCCGGTCTCGGCGTTTGGCGTTGTCATCCCCAGCGCAAATCTGCGCCACAATCCCGCTGCCCACATATTTCGAGCGGACACGCCCGCCCTCCCGCACCTTGCGGTAATAGTAAGATTGTCCGCGCCTTTGTTCCCAGCTCATCGGTTTCCTGTGTTGTGCTACGCTTTTTTGGCATCCCCGCTTCGCAGCGCTCCTTTCAACCGAATCAGGGCTTGCTGGCAAAGCGTATGCCGGATGCCGCGCAGTCCGATAGTGAGGCTTTGGACGGTGGAATTATCCGCGCCGTCAAACTCCCCGGCCAGAATTTGCCGGGCGACGTGGAGCCACGGCGCGCAATCGGGCGCGAGTCCGGCGGCGCGGGCTTCAAGCCAGTTCAAAAGCTCGCACTTGTGCTGACGCAGCACGTCGGCGAAGGCAGGCGGCACGCGGTCGCCGGGAATGACGGCAAGCTTGTCGCCACGCGGCTCCAAACGTAGCCCGCGCCGGGCGGCTTCGTGGTAAAGTTCAGGCGCGGTCATATTACAAGAACGGCTTCGGCAAGCTGCTCTCGCGCGGATGCTGCCTCCGTCTGCGTCGTGAATTTTTCAATTGCCGGGGGAACCTGACTGACAAAACTGACAGAAGTAGGTTTTGTCAGTTCTGTCAGTTCGCTCCGGGTAGGATTTTGAATTTTCGGATTGGTCTCAAACATCGGGCTGGCGGGTCTGCCGGTGGTGCGGCCAGTATCAGCAACCGCGCGAATCCAATCCAAGTCAGAGAGAATTTCGGTTGCAGCTTCCGCGTCCTCTTTGCTGTTCAATCCAGCCCAGCCTTTGCGGTAGGTTTCCCGTAGCGTGAACCGCTCCGGCAGTTCCCCGCGTTTCAGATGCTTCGCCAATTCGCGGGCTGCTGCCATGTCGGGGCGTAACACAGCGGAGTAGATGCGCCGGGCATGGGCTTCAAGATACGTCGCCCATAAAAACGCCTTGTCCAGTGCGGCTAAAGAGACCGCGCCGGTTTTGCGGTTTGCCAAGTGTGTTAGCAGGGCGAGCGCGGGAACGAGTTTTCGATACTTCGACAAGTGCGCCTCAAACGCCGGATGCTCGATGTCACTGCGAAGCGTTTTTTCCAATTCTGCGCGCCAAAGGTCAAATCGTTCCTGTGCCTCGGTTGAGAAACGCAAAAAGGGAATATCACTGGAAATATCCGCGCCGCTGGTTTCCGCCGGGAGGCTGTCGAGATATTTGAACACGTCGAACGCCTTGTTTTTGGCTTCCGCGTCCGGCCACCGGTCAACGTGACGCCATTCTTTTGAAATGTCCGGCCAGACGAACAGTTGGATTCGTTGGAGCAATCCATCCGCGCCCTGTCCGCCGCGCACGGCTTCACGAACATAAGCCGTGAGCAAATCCGGTTGAATCCCGCCGAGGATGGACAGGATGGCCGGCGTTCTGACGGTGCCGCGTTGGATACGGTCGGACGTGAAGCTCCCTGTCCCATTCCACATCTCCAGATAAATTGCCCGGTCGCTTTCGTGCCCTTCTTTGTCGAGTCCGCGAAGAAAACCAACGAGTTCATCACGGAACAAAAGCAGACCCGTTGGATTCTCGGCCAGCAGCACGCCGAGTTTTTCTATCGTGGGATCGTTCGTTTCGTAGCGCCGACAGACAGGTTCATCGGCTTCTTTTTTCAGGGCGTTTTCAGCTTCGGCGCGGGCGGCTTGTTCGTCGCCCTTTTTCAGGTGCGCGGTGATTTTCTTCTCTGCGAGTTTCTCCCCCGCCGATTTGAGCATGGTGTTGACTTCGTGTTCCTGCATTTCCGCCGCGTATTTGTCCAACGCTTCGCCCACAAGTCGGCGCAGGGGCAATAGCGGTTGCTCCAATGCGGGTGTTTTCATCAGCCCCGGACGCCCGACAACACAGCCCCACAAGTTCGGGACCACCAGCCAATCATCATACCGTTTGGGTCTGATGCCGATTTTGCGTCCAACCAGCGAACCGAGCGCAACCATCGCGCCCACGGCGGGGAAGTCCGGCGGGCATTGCATCCGCTCGGCGATGTCCTCAATCCAGTCCCGAAACGTGTCCGGCAAGAACGCGAAATTGAATGGCGGCACAGCAGGCAAGTCTGCGGGCAGGGGTTTCGGTTTTGGCCATTCAATGTCAATGTATGGGGGTGTTGAATCAATTTGAGTTTTCACGGCGTTTGCTCCTTGTAATTGGTGAAGGTCGTTAAAGTCCGTCGGCTTTGTGCTCACGTCGGGGAACTGCGGCACGGCCAGACGCGCGCCGATTGCCTTTGCGGCTTCCGTTGCCTTTGTCACGCCGGGATTGCCGTCTGTGAATTGGTCGTTGTCCGCAGCAATGATGATTTCACGCGACGAGAATTTTTCGCGGAGTGACTTCGACACGGCCAAAAGATTTCCGCAATTTAACGCACACACAACGGCGAAGCCAGTTGCCTCAAAAATGCTCGCGCCGGTCGCGTAGCCTTCGCAAATAACCAGTGGTGAAGCCGTTTTGTCAGCCAGAGTAAAAGAACAACCAGCGATTTTTCCGCCGCTCAAAAATCGTTTTTCACCGTCCGCGCCGATGAATTGCAGCGAATAAAGTTCCCCGTTCACGTCACGCAACGGCAACACCAGCGCGCAGCGATACGCACGCACATCGCCAAATACTTTCACGCCTTTCGCGTTGAGATAATTGTGTTCCGTCATCAGTTTGGCGCGGTCAAAAATCCACGCGGCAATTTTCCGCGCTTTTTCGTGGCGTTCTTTTTCCGTCCGCTCGCGTTCACGCTCCGCTTCCTGCCAACGTCGGCGGACTTCATTCCATTCAACTTGTGACAACTGGCCGTTGCGTTCGCACCATGTTTCTTTGATGCCACGCTTCCAACATCCAAACGCACCAGCAACAGGCACGCCAGCGTGCAAGACATACCATGAGTTTTTCTCGCGGTCGTCAGCAGCCTTGAAGCGGTGCAATTTGCCGTCGGGAATCAGATCGCCGCCGTAGTCGAGTCCGGCGACGCGAAGTGCATCGCGGAAACTTTCGATGGAGTTCATTCGCCGCCTCCCCGTTGCTGGCGCAATAAACACTCACGCACTGTGTCCCAATCGAAGACAACGCGCCGCCCCAGTTTGATGTAGCCGATTTTTCCTTGTCGGCAGTAGTTGTGAACGCTGCCTATCGAAACTTTCAGACGCCGGGCAAGCTCGGCTCTGTCAATAAATCCACTGTCTTTCGACGACTCGGCTTTTTGATTTTCGTTTTTCATACGCGATGCCTTTTTGCATCGCGTTGAAGTTAGATTGAGATGAACGTAGAAAAAACCGACAGCTTAAATTCCGGGCGTCGCAATTTTTGGATTTGCGAGCGGGCGACCGGGGGATGGCAATGGAAGGCCAATCCGCTCGCATGTTTTTTGGAAGTTGCGGAGGTAATCGGCCCAAGCATCTTCGTTGTTTCCCATGCAACGAGCAAGGCTGGTCTTACCATCAGGCAGCAAGGCTCGGTCGGCGACGAATTGGCCGATTTCCTTCGCGGTCTTTTTCTGGCTGACCAAATTTTGAACGGCTTCCTGATGCCTCACTAGCGCCTTGCAGTTTTGTAGCGTTTCCGTATCCGCCGAAGGTGTCCAACCTTCTTCACGATGCTGACACTTAATACCGTAGGCGAAGCCTTCCAAATAGTTCGCGGCCTCTGGCAATTTCCAGCCAGCCAGCACTTCGTCTATCCGGTGGCGAATTACTTCCAAAGCCGGCGTGCAGTGCGTCACAACTTCCTCATGCATCATCCGTTCTTCCGAGTCGGGCGGCAGTGTCTTGCACGCTTTCAATCGGGTCGCACGTTCACGACTGGTAGCGGCGTAGGCGTAGCCGAAAATCGCCGCGTCGTAAAACTCAACGGTCAAAGCCTCAGTTGTGCGCTGTTTGGGCGGCAGGATTCTCTCAAAAAGCCGTTCGTAGATGTTCTCCACCCACTGTGGCGGTAAGTCCGGTGGTTCTTCAAACTGCAAGGTGAAACGTTTGATTGAACCATCCGGTTGTGCTTCTGCACAGAAAACTGGTGGTGTTTTCACAGGTTCACGCCGGGGAGCAGGGGCATTAACGGGCAGAGCAACGGGGATCGCCGGCCAAGTCCCTACCCACTCGTAATGGCCGTGAAGTCCGGCCAGAATTTCAGATAACTTCGTCCGTTTGCGTTTGTTCTTCACAGCAGACCATCAAGTGTTAGTGCGGCTGGCAGCCATTTGAATCACCTTCGCGGCCCTTGTCGGGCGCACGGCAAACCAATTCTTCGCCTCAACTTTCGTCGCCAGTCCTTTGTAGTGCCCGTGGATCATCGCTGGCGAGTTGCCCGCCTGCTGCGCCGTTAGATTCTCGTTGGCGTGCAAGGCGAAATGGTAGGTGCAAAAGGCGTGCCGCAGTCCGTTGCGCCGCGCCGGGATTCCCAATTCATCCAACATCGTCCCGAACAGGTGGTGGAAGTTGTCAAGCGTGTTAGCTCGTTCCGCTGTGCCAGCCCAGACCGGGCCATCCATGCCGCAATACGATTGCAACCACGCGGCGAGCGCCGGAACAATCTCCACAAGCCGCCGCTGGCGGGTTTTGGACTTGGTTGCTGCGATTTCAATATGCCCCGGCACGCGGAACACGTCCACCCACGTCAGCCGCGCGATCTCCTGCAACCGCAACCCGGCCAGTCCGCCGAGCGCAATGACGGGGAGCAATGGCCGGTATTCGACACGCTGGCTGGCACAATCCAGCATCACCCTTAGCTCTTTCGGCGTGTGGAACTCAATTTCGCCGCCATCTTCAATCTCTTTGGCCATGCCGTCCGCTACCAGCAAGCGGTGATTCGCGGGCAGGTAGTCGCGCTCGACCGCCCATTTCAGAAACATCCGAACCGAGTTGCGCCGGCAGTTGCGCGTCCGGGGTGAAACGTCATTGTGGTGGTTGATGTAGTTTGCCAAATGCTCGCGGTTCAAATCACAAACCGAATGGCCGGGGAACGTGCTCGCAAACTCCCGCAGCCACATGCTGACGTTGTAATGCCAGCCCGGTGACAGTTGCGGACGTTTGCCGTTCGTTGCGATTGTTCTCGCTTTCCGGTTTTCAATGAACAGCTCGACGGCGGCGTTCAAGTCAACGCGCTTGATTGTGGCGACACTGGACAGGAAACCGTCAACCGCCTCGGCCAGCGCCCGCCCGTCCAGCTTTCGGGATGCCTCACAAAACGCGCCGACTGCGAACCGGATTGAAATGCGCTTGCCGGTCGTTTGGTAGAACCGCTGCAATTCCTCAATCGCGTTCTGCGCGTCGGCTGCCTGCCCCGGCGAGAGCGTGATTGTCCTGCCTTTGGCCAAGTCCGCCACAAGTTTGTCGCCTTCGCGCTTGGCGTCCCCATAGGACTTGAAAAGCCTCATCTGGCTCTTGGGCTTCCCGTCCAACCGCTGCCGCCAGTAAAGGCGGTAGCCAGCCGGCATCTTGTAAATTGTCGCCAGCACCTTGCCCTTGCCCCGGTGCCGCAATCGCTTTGGGAATTTCACTTGCTGTTCGCTTTCGACCTCTAAAGCGCCCAAAAAGTTTGCAGAATGTTTGCAGTCGCTTTCGGCGCTCTCGTTTGGCGAATCGCCGGAGTTGGCATTTTCGCCAATGTTTTCAATGTATTTAGAATGGTCGGGGCGGTGAGATTTGAACTCACGACCTCTTGCACCCCAAGCAAGCGCGCATACCAAGCTACGCTACGCCCCGAACCATTGGAGCGCACATTCTATGCGGCGTGGGACGGGATTCAACCACCAATAATTTTAAACGCGCACCGCCGACAATCGAAGCTGACTGCCGAGGCAAAATAAATCTGCGCGCGTTGGGAGGAATTGAAAACGGTGACGGAAGGTTTTGTGGCGTGTTGCAAAGAAGGAAATTTCGGCGCGCTGGAAAAAGCTGCGAAGAAATCGCGAAATAGAAACTCAATGGACAAATCGGAAAACGAGGAATATAAATTAAATCGAATTTAGATTCATATTATTGTCCAATTCTTTTTCCAAAGTTTTCGGTTGATGGATAAATAAAATCTGTGGTTAGGCCAATGTCGGCAACATTAAAGCGTCCGGCAGGCACACAATCGTTAGGATAAAGGCCATATGCGAAGGAGTTAATTCCGATTTGTTTAGCCTTACATCTTAAAACAAAACGGCACGGTTCATCACCACGCCGTTTTTCGTTTCCAAATTTTCTGCAAATCAAACCGCCACTTTTTTCTTCGTGAAGATGTGTGTCGCGTGGCCGTAGTAGGCGTCCGCACATTCCATCAACGTCTCGGACAACGTCGGGTGCGCGTGGATGGTCAGCGCGATGTCCTCGACCGTCGCGCCCATTTCCATCGCCAGCACGGCCTCGGCGATGAGTTCGCCCGCGCCCGCGCCCGCGATGCCCACGCCGAGCACGCGGTCGGTTTCGGGATCAACGATCATTTTCGTCACGCCGTCCGTGCGGTCGAACGTCAGCGCGCGGCCCGACGCCGTCCACGGAAATTTCGCGACTTCGTATTTCACGCCTTTTTCCTTCGCCTCGTTTTCCGTCAAACCGCACCATGCGATTTCGGGGTCGGTGAAGACGACGGCGGGAATCACGCTGTCGAACGCGCTGCTCTCGCCGGTGATGACTTCGACGGCGATGCGCG
The DNA here is from genome assembly GCA_963719075.1 of uncultured Verrucomicrobiae bacterium. Classification (GTDB taxonomy): domain Bacteria; phylum Verrucomicrobiota; class Verrucomicrobiia; order Limisphaerales; family UBA11358; genus UBA11358. Next base: position 61,745 of record CAVRAN010000006.1, read on the forward strand.
CCTCTTTGTGCGCCTTGTGCGCGAGCAAGATGCCGCCCGCGATGTCGCCGATGGCGTAAATCGCCGGATCGCTCGTCTGCTGCTGTGCGTTGATCTTCACAAAGCCGCGTTCGTCGAGTTCGACTTTTGTGTTTTGCAGGCCGAGGTCCTTGCTGTTCGGCACGCGCCCGACGGAAACCAAAACACGGTCGTAAAGTTCGGAAAATTTTTCACCGTTGTATTCGGATTCGACTTTGATCTGTTTTCCGACGGTCGCCATTTTTGTGACCTTGGCCTTCAGGCGGATTTCCTTGAACATCTTTTTTGCGTTCGCCACGACGGGCCGCGCCAAATCTTGATCTGCTCCGGCCAAAATATTTTCCATCGCCTCGACCAAAACAATCTTGCTGCCGAGCGCGGCGTAGACCGTGCCGAGTTCCATGCCGATGTAACCGCCGCCGACCACGAGTAGATTTTCGGGAATGTCCTCGATCTCCAGCGCCTCGGTCGAAGTCATCACACGCGGATTGCCGAGGTCGAACGCCTTCGGCATCGCGGGAATCGAGCCGACGGCAAGAATCGCCTGCTCATATTCAATAAATTTTTGGCCTTGCTCCGTCTCGACGCGCAGTTTGTTCGAGCCTTCAAAATAACCGCGCCCGGCGATGACTTCGACGCCGCGCATTTTCGCCAATGTCGCCACACCGCCGCTCAATTTGACGATGATTGAATCTTTCCACTCGCGCAATTTCGTGACGTCCACCTTCGGCTCGGCGAACGTGATGCCGCGATGCGCCGATTCGCGCGAGTTGACGATCTGATGCGTCGCGTAAAGCAACGCTTTCGACGGGATGCAGCCGCGATTCAGGCAGACGCCGCCGAGCTTTTTCTCCTTCTCGATGAGAATAACTTTTTTGCCCAAGTCCGCCGCGTAAAACGCCGCCGCATAACCGCCGGGGCCTGCGCCAACAACTACGATTTCTGTTTTGATCGAATCCATACAAATTAAATCTTCACGGCTTCTTCGCCGAAATTTTCAAACGCCTTTGCCAAGTCCACCGCGAACCGCGCCGCGCTGCCGCCGTCAATCACCCGATGATCATAGCTCAACGCAATCGGCGTCAAAACGCGCGCCTCGATTTTTCCGTCGCGCACCACCGGCTTCAGCGCGCCGCGACCGAGGCCAAGAATCGCGACTTCCGGCAAATTGATGATCGGCGTGAAATGCGCGCCGCCAATCGCGCCTTGATTGGAAATCGTGAACGTGCCGCCTTTCATCTCATCGGCGGAAATTTTCCGGTCGCGCGCCTTCGCCGCGAGCGATTCCAATTCCTTCGCGAGATCGAGCAAAGATTTTTTATCCACGTCGCGAATCACTGGAACCATCAAACCTTGGTCCGTGTCCACCGCGATGCCGAGATGGATGTATTCCTTGATGATGATTTCGCTCGCGACTTCGTCGAGGCTCGAATTAAAAATCGGATGCTTCTTCAACGTCTCGGCAACCGCTTTCAAGACAAACGGCGTGAACGTGAGCTTGACGCCTTTCGCTTCGTAAGCCGCCGCGAATTTTTTGCGAAGCTCGCCGACGCGCGTAAAATCAATGTCGTCAAACTGCGTGACGCGCGCGACGGTGTTCCAGCTTTCCGACATACGCCGCGCAATGACTTTGCGCAATTGTGTTACCGGCTTTTTGACAATCGACCCCCACTGCGAGAAATCAATTTGCACCGGCGCGGGCTTTGCTGGAACAGCGGCACTCGCGGCAACGGTCGCAGGTTTCGCCGCCGCTTTTACCAAGCGTTGAATGTAAGCGCGCACGTCAGCGATGACAATGCGCCCGCCCGCTTCGCTGCCACGGATTTTGCCGAGATTGATTCCAAGCTCGCGCGCCATTTTTCGGATGGACGGCGATGCCGCGACATTTTCATCCAAAACTTCTTCTTCGACTTCGGCAGATTCCTCGACGACTTCTTCCGGTTCCGGCGCAGCCTGCGCGACAACTTTTTTCGCCGCCGGTTTCGGCGCGGGCGCAACGGCCACGGGCGCAGCCGCCGGAGCCGCGCCGTCGGCAATCGTCAAAATTTTCTGGCCGACGCCGACGCGGTCGCCCGCCTTCACAAAAATTTTCGTGACGACGCCCGCGCCCGTGGACGGGATTGACGCCACGGCCTTTTCATTTTCCAGTTCCAGAATCGCCTGATCCTTCGCGACCGTGTCACCTTCTTTGACGAAGATGTTGACCACGACGCCGGAATCCGCGCCTTCACCGAGCTTGGGAAGTTTTACGTCCATAAATTAACAAGGGAACAAGTTGGCGCAAATCGCCGCCGCTTTCCAGAAATAATTTTGAAGAAGAAGCCGCGCAAACTTTTCAAACAAGTTGCGGCTGGATTTTTTCCGGGTTGACGCCGAGGTCTTTGATCGCCTGCGCGACGACTTCCCGTCCGATGAGATTTTTTTCCGCCAGCGCGTAGAGCGTGCCGATGACGGTGGATTCCACGTCCACTTCAAAAAATCTCCGCAACCGAGCGCGCGTGTCGCTGCGGCCAAAACCGTCCGTGCCGAGCGTGAACAGGCCGCCCGGAACCCACGGCGCAATCTGGTCGGGCACCGTGCGGACGTTATCGGACACGGCGACGAATGCGCCCTGCTCTTTTGCGAGAATTGTTTCGACGTAATTTTTCTTCGGCGCTTCTGTCGGATGCAACATGTTCCAACGCTGGCAGCGGATTGCGTCGGTGCGGAGCAATTTGTAGCTCGTCGCGCTCCAGACATCGGCGCTGACGCCATATTTTTCGGCAAGAATCGTTTGCGCCTTGAGCGCGGAAAGTAAAATCGTTCCGCTGCCGAAAATGTGCGCCTTGATTTTTTTGTCTTCCGCGCCGGGCTTGAATTTATACAAACCTTTCAGGATTCCATCCTCAACACCCGCCGGCATCGGCAACTGCACGTAATTTTCGTTGTAGAGCGAGAGGTAATAAAAAATCTCCTCGCCCTCGACATACATCCGGCGCAATCCGTCGGAGATAATTACCGCGAGTTCAAACGCGAACGCCGGATCGTAAGGCAGGCACGTCGCAATCGTGCTCGCGTGCAGCAGGCTGTGGCCGTCCTGATGTTGCAGGCCTTCGCCGTTGAGCGTCGTGCGTCCGGCGGTGGCGCCGAGCAAAAATCCTTTCGCCTTAATGTCGCCCGCAAGCCAGAACTGGTCGCCGACGCGCTGCAAGCCGAACATCGAGTAATAAATGTAAAACGGAATCGTCGGCACGCCGTGCGTCGCGTAACTCGTGCCGGCGGCGATGAACGACGCCATCGAGCCAGCCTCGCTGATGCCTTCTTCCAAAATCTGCCCGTCCTTCGCCTCGTGATAATAAAGCAGCGATTCCTTGTCCACCGGCTCGTAAAGCTGGCCTTTGGACGAGTAAATTCCGATCTGACGGAAAAATGCGTCGAGGCCAAACGTCCGCGCTTCGTCCGGAATGATCGGCACAATGTTCCGGCTGATGCCCGGATGCCGCAGCAAAGTTCTCAACACATTTCCGAATGCGGTCGTCGTGGAAATTTCCGAGTTCGACGCCTTGAAAAATTCGGCGAAGTAATCCAGCTTCGGCACGTCCATCACGACGGGCTTGAATTTTCTTTGCGGCAGAAAACCGCCGAGTGCTTGGCGCCGTTCCAACAGATATTTTATTTCCGCACTTTCAGCGGGCGGACGATAAAACGGCGTTTCCGCGATCACGTCGTCAGAAATCGGAATGTCGAAACGTCCGCGAAACTCGCGGAGTTCCTTCTCATTCATTTTTTTCTGGTTGTGCGTGATGTTGCGACCTTCGCCCGCTTCGCCGAGACCATAACCTTTCACGGTTTTGGCGAGAATCACCGTCGGCTGGCCTTTGTGCGCAACGGCGGCTTTGTAGGCTGCATAAACTTTTTTCGTGTCATGGCCGCCGCGCAGCAGCTTGTGAATCTGCTCGTCGCTCAAATGATTTACAAGTTCGAGTAGTTCGGGATATTTTCCAAAGAAATGTTCGCGCGTGTAACTGCCCGGCTCGACGCAATACTTTTGATATTCGCCGTCCACGCATTCTTCCATGCGCTTGAGCAACAGTCCGGTTTTGTCGCGCTGAATGATCTCATCCCACTCGCTGCCCCAAATGACTTTGATGACGTTCCAGCCTGCGCCGCGAAAAAGTCCTTCGAGTTCTTGAATGATTTTTCCATTGCCGCGCACCGGGCCGTCGAGCCGCTGTAAGTTGCAATTGATGACCCAGATCAAATTATCGAGACCTTCGCGCGCGCCGAGCGTGATTGCGCCGAGTGATTCGGGTTCGTCCGATTCGCCGTCGCCGACGAAGCACCAGACCTTTGGTTCTTCGCCGGAAATCAAACCGCGCGCTTTCAAGTAGCGATTGAAACGCGCCTGATACAACGAACCAATCGGGCCGAGTCCCATTGAGACGGTCGGGAACTGCCAGAATTCCGGCATCAGATACGGATGCGGATACGACGACAGCCCGCCGCCTTCCGCGAGTTCCTGGCGAAAATTTTGCAAATGCGTCTCACTCAACCGGCCTTCGAGAAACGCGCGCGCATAAATGCCCGGCGCGGCGTGGCCTTGAAAATAAATCTGGTCGCCGGTGAAATCACCTTTGGCGCCACGGAAAAAATGGTTGAAGCCGATTTCGTAAAGCGTCGCCGCCGAGGCGTAACTGGAAATATGCCCGCCGACATTCGTTGTCGAGTTCGCCTTCACGACCATCGCCATCGCGTTCCAGCGCATCAGACTTTTGATGCGATTTTCCACGCGCCAGTCGCCGGGATATTCCGGCTGATCTTCGACGCGAATCGTGTTGACGTAAGGCGTGGTCACGCCGGGCGACGGACGCGGCGTCGAGCGCAACTGGTTCGCGAGTTTTTCCAGCAGCTTCGCCGTGTGCTCCGGCCCGTGGTTTTGCAAAGCCAGTTCAAAAACGGATTGCAACGAGTCGCCCACTTTGTCGCCATTGCCGTTGCCGGAATGGGAAGCGGTGCGCGAACCGTAAATGTCTTTTGTCTCAACGCTCACTGTGTTACTCACTTGTTTTTTGCACGCAAAACGCGCAAGCCAATTAAACTCAATTTTGCGCCCAACGCCAGTAAAATCAAACGCCATGCAAATCCTCGACCTCACGTTTCCGACGCCCGCCGAAAATCTCGCGGCGGACGAGGCGCTGCTCGATTTGCGCGAAGCCGGCGCGGGCGATGAAACGCTTTTGTTTTGGGAGCCGCGCGAAACGTTTGTCGTCGTCGGCTACGCGAATAAAATTGCGACTGAAGTGAACCTCGCCGCATGCGAGGTGAAAAAAATCCCAATTTTCCGGCGTTGTTCCGGCGGCGGAACCGTCGTCCAAATGCTCGGCGGATTGAATTACAGCCTGATTTTGTCCATCACGGAAAACGGTCCGACGCGCAGCATTTCCAACGCAAACAAATTTATCATGGGGAAAAACCGCGCGGCGATTGAAACGCTTTTGCCTGAATTAAAAATTAGAAATTCAAAATTAAAAATTTCGGTCAGAGGCCACACTGATCTTTGCCTCGGCGAATTGAAGTTCGCCGGCAACTCGCAGCGTCGCCGGAAACATTTCCTGCTGTTTCACGGAACACTTTTGTTGAACTGTAATCTTACGCTCGTCGGCGAATTGTTGCCCATGCCGTCGTTGCAACCAGATTATCGCGCCAGCCGTTCGCACGAGGAATTTGTGACCAACTTGAATCTGCCCGCCGATAAAGTGAAAGCCGCGCTCGCTAAAGAATGGAACGTAACCGAAGAATTAAAAAATCCGCCGATCGAAGAAATTTCCAAGCTCGCCCGCGAAAAATACGCAACGCGCGAATGGAATTTTAAGTTTTAAAAAAACCTCACGCAAAGACGCCAAGTCGCAAAGAATTTATTTAAGCTTCGCGTGAGATTCAAAGCCTCTTCGCCAATTCCGCCTGACTCGATGCGAAAATGGTTTTGTGCAGTGAATTCCCGTGCGCATCAATTGTCACCACGGCGGGAAAATCCACGATCTCCAGTTCCCAAATCGCTTCCGGCGCGCCGAACTCTTTCATCATATAAACATTGCGAACTTTCTTCACGCAATCCGCCAGCACCTGCGCCGCGCCGCCGACGGCGTGCAGATACACGCAGCCGAATTCCTTGCACGCCGCGAGCGTTTTGTCGCCCATGCCGCCCTTGCCGATGACGCCGCGAATCCCGAAATCGCGGATGACCTGCCATTGATACGGCTCTTCGCGGATGGACGTGGTCGGGCCAGCGGCGGTGCATTTCCACGAACCGTCGTCCTGCTTCATCATCACCGGGCCGCAATGATAAAGAATCCCGTCGCGCAACTTCACTTCCGGCGGCAGCGTGCCGCCCTCGTGCAGATACTTGTGGACCGCGTCGCGCCCGGTGAACACGATGCCCGAAATCAAAACCTCGTCGCCGACTTTCAGCGCGCGGATTTTTTCTTCGGTGAATGGGAATGAAAGTTTAATCATGAAAACAAATTTTTAATTGAGTGGTTTTTTGTAAACGTCGCGTCTATTTCCAACTGTGATTAAAAGCAACTCGTTCTTTTCCACGTTGAACTGGTAAATGACTCGAAAATCTCCAACACGCAACCGGAACGCATCCACGCCTTGCATCCGATGATGCGAAAACCCGCGCAAGTTGCATCCGAGTTCGTCAATTTTGCGCTGAATCTGCTGTTGCATTCCCGCTGGCAGACTGAAAAAACGCCGGTCAAACAGGGGCGAACAAATCTGCGTCGCCGCGCCGCTGGCAGGATTCATGGCCGATGAATGCGATAACGACCTTCTGCGATGTCTTTCTTACCGGCTTCGATTTCGGCCTTGAATTCATCCTTCAATTCCAACCGGTCTTCGAGCAGATTTTCCAGCCAGTCGCGCAACGCTTCCTGTTCAGAAGCAGATAACCGCTTCACTTCTTCTTCGATTTTCTCCAGCGTTTGCATGGTGCAATTAAAACCAATTCATCCCAATTTGCAAGTCCCGCCGCCGACTTTCAGCGCGCGGATTTTTTTCTTCGGAAAATGGAAAACTCAAATTTGTCATGGCCGCATTTCAATCCAAACGCGCCCAAAAGTCCAGCGAACTGAAACCGCGAAATACGCCAAATACGCGAACGGGTTTTAACGAAAAAACTTTGACACGAATTTCACGAATTAACGCGAATTCTAATCTGCCTTGCGTTTTCGCTTCTCAACTTTTTTATGGCATTTATCGTGGAGCAGTTGGGCCTGATCCAATTCAGAAGTTTTACCGCCTTTTGAGTGGGCAGTTACATGGTGGCTTGAGGTGTTTTTGAAATCCATTGGCTTTTTGCATTCAGCGCATAAACCTTGTTGTTGGAAGAAGAGAATTCTACTCCTATCGAAAACCTATCGCTAATTGATTTGATAAGTCCGATTTGCTGCTTTTGTTTCCAAATATCGCCTCGCTGATAATTGGTGTTAATTAAAATTTTCTGTTCGGCAAAAAGCTTCGGAATTTCGGCAATGACGAATTTGCCGAATTGAATGTCTGGAACGGTTTGTTTAGGCATTTGAAATAAAATTCGCGTTAATTCGTGAAATTCGCGTCAAAGTTTTTTTGTTAAAATCCGTTCGCGTAGTTCGCATATTTCGCGGTTAATCAGTAAAGCCATTTTTGAATTTCACCATTCGCGCCGAGCGTCACGCCCTGACGCCGATACGCCCAGCACATGTAGCTGATGCTCACGAAAAAGGACGCGGGCAGGCGGTTCGCCGCGCAAATCTTCACGCCCAGCAGCGTCGTCTTGCCGCCGAATCCCATCGGGCCGATGCCGAGTTCGTTCGCCGTCTTCAAGATGTCCTGCTCCAGCGCGTCGAGTTCGGGGACCGGATTGCGGTCGGGGATCAGCCGCAGGAATTGCGTCTTGCTCAACTCGTAGCCCGTCGCGCGGTCGCCGCCGATGCACACGCCGAGGATGCCCGGCCCGCAGCCTTTGCCCTGCGCCTGCAACACCGCGTCGAGGATCACCCGGCGGCAGCCGTCGAGGTCGCGGTTCGCGTTGAGCTTTTCGTTCGGCAAGGAGTATTGCGCGCCGACGTTTTCGCAGCCGCCGCCTTTCAAAACCAGTCGCACGGAAATTTCCGGCGAGCGATGCTGATGAAAATGAAACGCCGGCGCGCCCGGCCCGCAGTTGGTGCCGTCGTTTTTTCCGGTCAACGAATCCACGGAATTTTGCCGGAGAAAACCTTTTTTGGTCGCGAGCTTCACGGCCTCGCGCGCCGTTTCGGTGAAAGCAATTTGATCGAAGCCGACCGGACCGTTCACATAAAATAAAATGCTGCCCGTGTCCTGACAGATCGGCTGCGATTTGTTTTTGGCGATGGCGATGTTTTTATCAATGATCTTCATCGCGCTCTCGGCCAGCGTCCCTTTTTTTTCATTTTCCTGCGACGTGAGAACAGCTTGATGCACGTCATCGGGAATTTCCGCCGATGTGCGGCGGATAAGTTCAAGCAGGGAATCTGGCAATTGGCTCATAAATCTGCGAACAGCGTAAGACCTCGCGGCGAAAGCGTCAATTGCACTTAAAATGGTGGCAAATCAAAGAGAAATATGCTGTCGAGAACACATTGCATTTCACGCGGCTGCTGGTTTAACGTCGAACCATGAAAAGCGACATCCGCGTCGCCACGCCGCCGCCAAAGCCGCTGCTGGTTTTTGACGGTGATTGCAATTTCTGCACGCTCTGGATTCGCCGCTGGCAGCAAATTACCGGCGACGCCGTGGATTATCTGCCGTCACAAGATGCAAATGTCGCCATACAATTCCCGGAAATTTCGCGTGAGCGGTTTCAAACGTCAGTTCAACTCATTGAAACTGACGGCGCGGTTTATTCCGGCGCGGAAGCCGTTTTTCGCTTGCTGGCCAAAAATCCAAAACGGCAATGGCCGCTGCGTGCTTACGAAAGTTCACCGGCATCCGCAAACATCACTGAATGGGCGTATCGCTTCGTTGCCCGTCACAGGATCTTTTTCTCACGGCTCACCCGCTGGTTCTTGGGGCAAGCATGTAGAACTACCGGATTATTTTCTCACGCGCTGGATTTTTCTGCGCGCGCTCGGCGCGATTTATCTCATTGCCTTTGTTTCGCTTTGGACGCAAATCGGCGGACTCATCGGCCACAATGGAATTTTGCCAACCGACCAATTCATGTCCGCCGTCCAACAACAATGCGACGTGCAAGGCATCGGCCTTGAAAGATTTCATTTGCTGCCGACTTTGTGCTGGTTTGATTCCTCCGACAGTTTTCTAAATTTTCAATGCGCCGCTGGAATTGCTTTTGCAATTTTACTAATCGTCGGCGTCGCACCCGCACCGTGCCTTGCACTGCTTTGGCTGTTTTATCTTTCGCTCGCCACCGTTGGCCGCGATTTTCTTGGTTTTCAATGGGACAATCTCCTGCTCGAAGCCGGCTTCCTCGCGATCTTTTTTGCACCGCTCCAACTCTTGTCAAAACTTTCATATGAAGCACCACCGTCACGGATTGTTCTCTGGCTGCTGCGACTGCTGTTGTTCAAACTGATATTTTCATCCGGCTGCGTAAAACTTTTGAGCGGTGATCCGAACTGGCGCAATCTCACCGCGCTCACATTTCATTATCAAACGCAGCCGCTGCCGACATGGATTGGCTGGTATGCACACCAACTGCCGTTTTGCTTTCAAAAATTTTCCTGTGCCGTGATGTTTACCATCGAACTCGGCGCGCCATTTTTGATTTTCGCGCCGTGCCGAATCCGTTTTTCCGGCAGTGCGGTGATTATCTTTCTGCAAATTTTGATTTTGCTGACCGGCAATTACACGTTCTTCAATTTTCTGACAATTGCGCTTTGCCTGTTGCTGCTTGACGATTTTGTTCTGCAAAATATTTTGCCGAGAAAATGGTTTGGCCTTTTATCAATCAACCATCAACTCTCGACCATCAACAGACGCCGCTGGCCGCGCGCAATCACCACTCCGCTCGCCATCATTGTTCTTTCCATTTCCGTTTTCCAAATGGTTTCAATGTTTGGCGTGCGAAGTGAAGTATTATTTCCAGTCGCAGTCGCCGACGAATGGCTGCAACCGTTGCGCACGGTGAACAGCTACGGCCTGTTCGCCGTGATGACGACGACGCGCAACGAAATCATCGTCGAAGGCAGCGACGACGGCGTGAACTGGCTGCCTTACGAATTCAAATACAAACCCGGCTACGTGAACCGCCGGCCCGGCTTCATTGAACCGTTCCAACCGCGGCTCGACTGGCAGATGTGGTTCGCCGCGCTGGGAAATGTTCAGCAGAACCCGTGGTTCGGAAATTTGTGCGAGCGGCTATTGCAAGGTTCGCCGGAGGTATTGGCGTTGCTGGACAAAAATCCGTTTCCCAACAAACCGCCTCGTTACATCCGCGCCGAATTTTACGATTACCATTTCACCAATATTGCCGAACGCCGCGCGACCGGTGCGTGGTGGAAACGCGAATTCGTCGGTGAATACTTGCCGCCCGTTTCACTTCATGAATAAAATAGCGCCGCGAAACTCATGAGCGAACCAAACAAAAACCGTGTGTTGGATTGGTTCACACCCTTCCGCTTTGGGATTTTGCTCGCGCTACTGATTTTTGCGACATTTCCGCAAGTCCTGCTTGGTTTGGAAACGTTCGTTGTCCGTGATTATGCATTTTTTTCGTATCCGTTGGCACATTTTCAGCGCGATTGTTTCTGGCATGGTGAACTGCCGTTTTGGAATCCCTATGATAACTGCGGCATTCCATTCCTCGCGCAATGGAATACGATGCCGCTTTATCCGCCAGCGCTGATTTATTTGCTGCTGCCGTTGCAATGGTCGCTCAGTTTTTTTTGCCTGCTCCATTTATGGTTCGCCGGCATGGGCATGTTTTTTCTGGCGCGACGCTGGACGGGAAATAATTTCGCCGCCGCGTTTGCCGGAGTCGTATTTTCATTTAACGGTCTGACTTTGAATCTACTCATGTGGCCCAGCCACGTCGCAACGTTAAGCTGGATGCCGTGGGTCGTGCTCTCGGTCGAACTTGCCTGGCGCGACGGCGGACGAAAAATCATTCTGGCTGCACTTGTCGGCGCGATGCAAATGCTGGCCGGCGGACCGGAAACCATTTTCCTGACATGGACTTTTTTGTTCGCATTGTGGATTCAACAATTTGCAAAAAATGAATCACCGCGCGGCCCGATGCTCCGACGTTTTCCGCTCGTCGTGCTGCTGGTCGCGGCACTGGCGGCGGCACAGTTACTCCCGTTTCTGGATTTCACTGCACATTCGCAGCGTTATATCGGCTTTGCCGACATGCGTTGGTCAATGCCCGGCTGGGGATGGGTGAATTTTCTCGTGCCGATGGCCTTTGGCGGCACATGGAATGAGGGCGTGTTTTTTCAATACGATCAATATTGGACAACATCATACTATCTCGGCATCGGCGCATTGTGGCTGGCACTGCTTGCCATTTTCAAAATGCGAAATCGTCGTGTTATGCTGCTGACCGCAATTTTCGTCGTGGCATTGATTTTTGCGTTTGGAGAGCACACCTTTGTTTATCGCGACCTGCACAAACTCATTCCGCAATTAAGCTTGATAAACTATCCAGTCAAATTCGTCACGTTGATTGCCTTTCTCGTTCCGTTGCTGGCCGCATTTACCTTGACGGGCTTGCAAAACGCAGACACTGGACAAAAATCGAATTTTCGGAAAGAGATTATTTCTTTTGGAACAGTGTTGCTCGTATTGATCGCCGGAATCTTATTTTGGACGTGGCGATTTCCATTTCCTTATGACGACGTCCGCACAACTTTGTTAAATGGCCTGACGCGCATGGTTTTTTTGGTTGTCACCGGCGCGGTTTTGCTCGTTCTAACCAAAACAAAATGGGCGCGGGTCGCCCCGCTGATTTTAATTCTCATCGCATGGCTCGATGTGTTCACCCATGAACCGACGCAAAATCCGACCACGCCGCCAAATATTTACGAACTAAATCTGGCGCGGGAAAAATTGGCCATGAATCCACAGCCGACACTCGGTCAATCGCGCGCCATGATGTCTCCGACGGCACTTTTCGACGCCTATTACGTCACCATCCGAACTCCCCATGGTGAATTTTTGGTGAAGCGGCTTAGTTACTTTGCCAACTGCAATCTCCTCGACGCCGTGCCGAAAGTGGATGGATTTTTTTCACTTTATACCCTCGAAAACGGCAATTTGACTGATTTGCTTTACGGTTCCCTGAATACCAGCCTGCCGCATCTCGAAGATTTTTTGTGTGTTTCGCAAATCAGTTCTTCGACAAATTTTTATTCGTGGCAGCCGCGCCACACGTTCTTGCCGTTTGTTACGGCAGGACAAAAACCCGTTTTCTTCGACCGCGCAAATACATTCCACGAATTGAGCCAGACTAATTTCGACGGAAGCAAAATAGTTTTTTTACCAACGGAAGCGAAGTCGTTGGTAACTGTTACAAACCAAACGAAGGTCCGCATTTTAAGTTCGCACTTTGAAAATCAGCGCGTTGAAATTGAAGCCGAAGCCGCCGAACCTTCTATCGTCGTCGTCTCGCAAACCTATTATCACAACTGGCGCGCGCTCGTGGATGGCAAACCGACACCGTTGCTGCGCGCGAATTATGCCTTCCAAGCCGTTCAAGTTCCGGCGGGACAGCATCACATTGAACTCGTTTACAAAGACCGCGCGTTTGAAATCGGCGCGACAATTTCTTTGCTCGCGTTGATGGCATCGGCGATTTTTCTTTTAACTTCTGCTCGACAGACAACGACACATTGTTAGCTTCGCAGGGCAATGGCACAGACCAAACGCATCGGCATTTTGACGGCAGGCGGTGACAGCCCCGGTTTGAACGCGGCCATTCGCGGCGTCGGTAAAACTGTGCTCGGTTTTTACGGCATGGAAATAGTCGGTTTCCGTGACGGCTTTCGCGGCCTGGTCGAAGACCGGCGCTTGAAGCTCGATAAATCCACACTCGCCGGCATTCTCACCGTTGGCGGAACCATTCTCGGCACAAGTCGCGACAAGCCGCATCGCATGACGATTGACGGACGCATTCACGACATGACCAATGTCATCGTCAAAAATTATGGACGTTACGGCCTTGACGCGCTCGTTTGCCTCGGCGGCGGTGGCACGCAAAAAAGTGCCCTGCGCCTTCACGAAGCCGGTCTCAACATCATCACGCTGCCCAAGACGATTGACAACGACGTGGCGATGACGGATTACACTTTCGGCTTTGCCACGGCACTTGACATCGCCACCGATGCGATTGACCGGCTGCACAGCACCGCGCACAGCCACCACCGCATCATTGTTGCGGAAATCATGGGGCATCGCGCAGGCTGGCTGACACTCGGCGCGGGCATTGCGGGCGGTGCGGACGTGATTTTAATTCCTGAAATTCCTTACGACGTTCACAAAATCGCTGAGGCCATTCGTCGTCGCAGCCGGAGCGGAACCAACTTCAGCATCGTTGCCGTTGCCGAAGGCGCGATGGCGAAGGAAGATGCGCGCGCCTACCAAACCGCTGAAGTCCGGCGGGAAAAAGCCCGCTCGCAACGCGAAAAGCACGACGCAAAAATCGAACTTGCCGCGCTTGAAGCCAAACACACGGGAAACACCTTGCGCCTCGCAAAACAACTCGAAGAACTCACACGGCTTGAGTCACGCGTGACCATTCTCGGCTACGTGCAACGCGGTGGCATCCCGTCGCCCGCCGACCGTTTGCTGGCCACGCGACTCGGTGCCGCTTGCGGTGATTTGATTCACGAAGGAGTCTTTGGCGTAATGGTGGCCTCGCGCGGCGACCGGACTGAACCGGTGCCGCTGGAACGCATCGCCGGAAAACGCAAAATCGTTCCCCCGGACCATCCGTGGGTTGAAGCTGCCCGTCGTGTCGGAACTTGTCTGGGCGATTAGACCTTTGATAACTCGCGCGCCCGCTGCCGGACGCGAACTGAAAATCGTCGCTTTAATGCCGGTTTTTCTTTGGTACTCGGCGGCCATTTTTTCCGAGATGGTTTCAATCGCGTTGGCTTTCACCAGTGCAACGGCACAGCCGCCAAATCCACCACCAGTCATGCGACAGCCATAAACGCCGCCCTCGACCCCAATAGACCCGGCAATTTCAACGACGGCATCAAGTTCTGCGCAACTGACTTCGTAATCGTCGCGAAGCGAAGCGTGGCTCGCATACATGAGATTGCCGACGGTCGGCCAGTTGGAAGCGCGAATGCCTTCGGCGGCGTGAAGCGTGCGTTCAATTTCGCCGATGACATGGCGCGCGCGATGGAAAACAACAGGATCCATTTTGCTTTTCGCGTGCTCCAGCGCGTCGGCGGTTGCGTCGCGCAACGAAGGCACACCGAGAATTTTCGCCGCCGTTTCGCATTGTGCGCGGCGCTTGGCGTATTCACCGCTGGTCAGTTCGTGTTTGACATTCGTGTTGATGATGAGCAGCGAGACGGACGGATCGTTCATCGGCACCAGTTCCGTTTTACGCGAGCGGCAATCAAGCAGCAGCAGATTATTTTCGCGCCCCATCACGGAAATGTACTGATCCATGATGCCGCACGGCACGCCCGCAAATTCATGTTCGGCTTTCTGGCAGAGCAACGCTTTCTCGACCGGGTCCATTTTTTCGCCGGTGACCGCTTCGAGCAAAGTCGCCATGCAAACCTCAAGCGCGGCGCTGCTGCTCAATCCGCCGCCCAGTGGCACGGTGGAAACAAGTGACACGTCAAGCGCGGGAATTTTCGCACCGCGATTTTGAAATCCGGCAACAACGCCGCGAATGTAGTTCGACCATCGCGGATTGCCTTTGGTAATGGGTTTTGAAACATCAATCTGCGCCGTGTCACCGGCGCGCAAATCATGAATGAAGATTCTTGGCGCAGAGGATTGAGAAATATCCGCCGCCATCACGGTGTAACGCTCAATGGCCATTGGCAGCACGAAGCCGTCATTGTAATCCGTATGTTCGCCGATGACGTTCACACGACCCGGCGCGGCAACGATCCAGCGCGGCGGACGTCCGTAAGTTTTTTCAAAATCTGGGATGTTGAGCATGCAACACTTTACCAATCCAAAAGGAAAAGTCCAAAGTTTTCAGTTTTCAGTTTCCGGGTTTCAATGGCAAACTCCGCGCGTGGCAATTTCAACTGCAAAACTTCGCGTCGCCGTCCTTGGCGTCGGCTCACTTGGTCAACATCACGCACGACTTTACGCCGAACTCGAAAAGGCGGGACAAGTTGAATTCGCCGGCATTTTCGACGCGCACGCCGACACCGTAAAAAAAATCGCCGCGAAACACAGCGCGCGCGTTTTCAACTCCATCGCCGAAGCCGCCGAGAATTCCGACGCACTCAACATCGTCACGCCGACCGTCACGCATTTTGAAATCGCCAAATCTTTGCTCGCGCAAGGCAAACACATTCTCGTCGAAAAACCGATGACCGACGACACCGCGCAAGCCACCGAATTGTGCAAACTCGCGCTGAAAAAAAATCTCGTCCTGCAAGTCGGCCACGTCGAGCGGTTCAATCCGGTTTTCACTTTTCTCCAGACTGTCGCCACCGAGCCGAAGTTCATCGAGTGCCATCGCCTCTCGCCGTTTCCCGCGCGCAGCACCGACATCGGCGTCGTGCTCGATTTGATGATTCACGATCTCGACGTGATTCTCGCGTTCGTGAAATCGCCCATCACGAGCGTGGACGGCGTGGGCATTCCCGTGTTGAGCAAGAGCGAGGACATCGCCAACGTGCGCTTGCGCTTCGCTAACGGCTGCGTGGCGAATCTGACCGCCAGCCGCGTCAGCCCGGAGCGGATGCGCAAGATTCGCGTCTTCAGCGGCCCGACCAATCCCTGCTACATCTCGCTCGATTATCGCGTGCAGGAAGGATTCATCTACCGCGTCGCGCGCGACGGCGAGGAAGAAAGTTCGCTGCTGAAAAAAGTTCTCGCCGCCAAGCTCGGCATCGGCAAAGACTCGACCATCGTCAGCCAGTTTGCCGGAAAAAAAATCGTGCGCGAACCCGTGCCGATTGCGAAGGACGAACCGCTCAAGCTCGAACTGCAACATTTCGTCGAATGCGTCCGCGCGCAGCAAACCCCGATGGTCAGCGGCGAATCCGCCAAACGCGCGCTGGACTTGGCGTTTGAAATCACGCGGCAGATTCAAAATCAAAAAGCTTAATCATGAACGCTGACACTGTATCAATCAAAATGATGCGAGGCTTGTTAGAAACACTAGCCGATTCGAGAAAACTTTCGAACGATGATCGAGAAATTGTTCACAATGAAGTTGCTGCCGCATTAAAAAAATTTCCTCGAACAAATATTTTAACAACTGCGCAAGAAGCAGCGGGGAAAAATAAGCGTCTAAAAGCGGAATTGATTTACATTCTTTCAGAATTTGCGGATGACCCTGAAGTAATTGCTTGGGTTGGCAAGGAATTACAAAACCCCGATCCTAAATCCCGCAGTTGGCTGATACAAATTGTAGCTCACAGACAACTAAAACAGTTTGCTCCGTTGTTGGACATTATTATTAAAAACGACCCAGACCCATTTTGCAAAGACATGGCAATTTGGGCTGTGAGCAAGCTTCTTTGTGAAAGCAGTCTCCCAATTCTTTTAGAACTAGCAGAGCAATCTACGGAAATTCAGAGTCGTTTGGTTCAAGCATTAAAGGAATATGGCCGCCCGAATTGCCGTCCTTATCTTGAAAAGGCATTTACAAATTGTGCTGTCGAAAAAAACGTTAAAATTTTTGCTGCGTGGGGACTTGGAAAGTTAGGCGACAAAAAAGCTATAACATACCTAGCAAAAATGCTCTTCGACCCAGACATAAAAACACCAAATCGGTATTCTCCTGGTGGATCGTTAAGAGCATCACAAGCCCTTTGCGAAATAAAAGGTTGGCAGTTTGAATGGAATAAATCTTTTGTTGAACAAAATCGGGATCGTTGGAAACAACTTTTAAATTCGTGAAACCAAAAACTTTCCTGCTCATCGCCGGTGCGGCGGGCGGCTTTACTAATCGGCGGAACGGGTGTAAAACATAGCCATGAGCATCACGCTCGACATTCCGAACAACATCCACGAGGCGTTGCACGTCACGCCCGCCGAGGCCGAACCGCGCCTCAAGCTGGAACTCGCCGTGGCGCTTTACGCGCAAAAGGCGTTGAGCCAGGGCAAGGCGGCGGAACTGGCGGGCATGAACTGGTTTGATTTCAACGACGTGCTGGCGGCGCGCGGCATCCCGATGCACTACGGCCAGAAGGAACTCGCAGAAGACCTCGCTTATGCCCGCAGTTGTCAGTGACACGTCCGTGCTTCACTACCTGTCGGTGACCGGGCAATTCGATTGCCTGCAGAAACTTTTCGGCCAGATTTTCATCCCGCCTGCCGTTTGGAATGAAATCAATCATGTGGCATTGCCGGTTCATTCATTGGTCAAAAATGCAATCGCCGACGGATGGATCAAGGTGCAATCGCCACATGACGAGCAAGCCGTTCGCTCATTGCTGTTTTCTCTTGGCGCGGGCGAATCCCAAGCAATTATTCTCGCAAAAGAATTGCGGCCGAGTCTGGTTTTGATTGATGATTTAGACGGGCGGATGGCCGCGCAAAAATTAAATCTTCCGGTGATGGGAACCGTTGGCGTGCTGGTGCGCGCCCGAAAAAAAGGACTAATTTCCGAATTAAAACCGTTGCTAGATGAATTGATCGCCAACCGTTTTCGCTTTGACAAAATTCTCTACGCGGAAGTTTTGCGCGATGTCGGCGAGTTGAAATGAAACCAAAAACCTTCATGCTCATCGCCGGTGAGGCGAGCGGAGATTTGCTCGCGACGGAATTGGTTTCCGCACTGCGCGGGAAATTGCCGGACGCAACCTTCTTCGGCGCGGGCGGCGCGAAGATGGCCGCCGCCGGAGTCGAAATGGCGTTTGACCTGACGCAGCATTCGGTCATCGGCATTTCCGACGTGCTGAAAAATTATTTCAAGTTCCGGCGGCTATTCAACCAATTGCTCGCGCTCGCCATCGAACGCAAGCCGGACGTCGTCATCGGCGTGGATTACGGCGGGTTCAACCTGCGCTTCGGCCACGCGGTCAAGGAATACGTCCGCAACAATCCGTTCTCAAAATGGAATCCGAAGATCGTCCAGTTCGTCTCGCCGCAGGTCTGGGCGTCGCGTCCGGGCCGCGCGAACCTGCTGACGGCGGATTACGATCTGCTCTTGAGCATTTTCCCGTTCGAGAAGGATTGGTATGCGCAGCGCGTGCCGAAGTTGAGAGTGGAATTTGTCGGGCATCCGATGGTGGAAAGGCTGAAGTCAGAAGTCAGAAGTCAGAAGTCAGAAGTTTCAGCGGCTTCGCCGAAAATTCTTTTACTTCCCGGCAGCCGCAAAGGCGAATTGCAACAGCATTTGCCGGTGATGCTTGGCGCGCTGAAAATGATTCAGGAAAAATTGCCGGCGGTGAAAGTCAAAATGGTTTTGCCTAATCAAACGTTGTTGCAACTCGCGAAATCGCTCGGTGCAAATGTGGAGATTCAAATCGGTGAATTGCCTTGGGCATTGGCCGAAGCCGATGTCGCCATTGCCTCGACGGGCACGGTGACGATGGAGTGCGCGTTCTTCGGCGTGCCGACGGTGACGCTCTACAAAACGTCATGGGTCACTTACGAAATCGCCAAGCGCATCGTGACGGTGAAATCGCTGACAATGCCGAACATTCTGGCGGGCGAAGAAATTTATCCTGAATTCGTCCAAGGCGACGCGACGCCGGAAAATATTTCGCGCGCGGCATTGGAATTATTGCAGGACGAATCGCGCCGGGCGAAAATCAAATTGCAACTCTCAAAAATAATTTCCTCGCTCGGCGAACCGGGCGCGGCGGGACGCGCGGCAACGGCGATTTTAAGTTTGTTCAAATGAAAATGTCGGAGTATTGTTCCAACAATGAGCACGGTGGCTGAAATTGAAAAAGCGATTCAAGCGTTACCTTCCGCAGAACGCGAACGGCTTGTCGAAGATTTGCCCTCGATTTTGCCGGAACTCAACGGCGACTTGAAATGGGAACGCATCATTGCCGACGCCAGCCCGCGTCCGGCGCTCACGGCTTTGGGCGACGAAATCGCGGCGCAATTCAAAAAAACTCCCCGCCAATTCTCCGAAATTAAAGACAGCGATTTTGACAAGTAATCGTGAAATCGCTTGGCGCAGCGCAATTCTGGAAAGCTTACCGCGCGCTGCCGCCGGAAATCAAATCCGCCGCCCGCGCCGCTTATCGGAAGTTTTTAGAAAATCCCGCGCATCCGTCACTGCAATTGGAACGGCTGTGTTCTGACGCACGCTTTTAGTCGGTGCGCGTCACTCGCGATTATCGCGCCGTCGCCCAAAGATTTGACGGCGACGTTTGGATTTGGGTCTGGGTTGGCAGCCACAAAGATTTTGACCGGCAGTTTCCAAAATAAGATACGAAGAATCGTCACGCGAAGAAATTTGGGGAGCGCATCCGCCTCGGATGCGGTTCGACGCGCCTCGCGTCGAACGACCCGCGGACGAGGCGTCCGCCGAAACACGCGAGGGCGCGTGTGCTCCCCGAAAATAAAATGTCGCGCGAAGGCGGCGAAGGATTTTTTATGGACAAAATTTTTGACAGGAGCAAAATCAATTTATGAAAGCGGTGCAAATATGTATGTAGTTACAGGAATCACAGGCCAGATTGGAGGCGTCATCGGACGTGCTCTGCTGGGAGCAAAACGGCCGGTCCGCGCGGTGGTGCGGAATGCCGGCAAAGGTCAGGAGTGGGCGGAACGCGGATGTGAAATCGCCTTCGCCGACATAGGTGACGTTGCTTCGCTCACGGCTGCATTTCAAGGAGCAGAGGCTGTATTTGTGATGGTGCCGTCGAGTTTTGATCCGTTGCCGGAGTTTCCTGAAGCGCGAGCCATCGGAGCGACGTTAAGATCTGCGCTGGAAGCGGCGCGTCCGGCACGAGTGGTTTATCTCTCCACCATCGGAGCACAGGCGAGCCAGTCAAATCTTCTGACCCAGCACACGATAATCGAGAAGGCAATCAGCAATTTAACAATACCGCTTGCGGTCCTTCGTCCGGCTTGGTTCATGGAGAATTGCAGTTGGGATGTCGCTCCGGCGCGGGAACGTGGCGTGATTCCGAGTTTTCTCCAACCGCTCGACAAACCGGTGCCGATGGTGGCGACGGCGGACATTGGCAAGGTCGCGGCTGAAATTCTTCAAGAAAAGTGGAACGGCCATCGCTTAATCGAATTGGAAGGACCGAAACGCGTGACGCCAAACGAGATTGCCGCGACCTTCGCCAACCTCTTGGGCAGGCCGGTGCTGTCGGAAATTGTGCCGCACGAATCCTGGGAGACTCTTTTTAAGTCGCAGGGGATGAAAAATCCCATGCCACGGATTCGAATGTTGGACGGATTTAACGAAGGTTGGATTGAATTTGAGCGCGGTGAAGCTGGATCACGAAAAGGAAGCGTAACCTTGGAATCCGTTCTCAAAACACTGATCGCCCGGAGCTAATCTGAAATTTCCTTCGCGCGCTTCGCGCGAAAATTGATTTCCTTTATTCGCCGCGCGTTTTAACTTTTCCGCATGGACACACTCCACGCGCCGTGGCGCATCGAATATATTTTGTCGCCCAAGCCGGAACTCAAGGAGGGCTTGTTCACGCGCATCGCGCAATCGTCCGACGACGAGGAAAATCTCGTCATCGTGCGCGACCGCACGTGTTTCGCGCTGTTGAACCGTTTTCCCTACGTCGGCGGGCATTTGATGACCGTGCCTTACAAGGAAGTCGCCGACCTGCACGGCCTGACGGACGAGGAGCTCGCGGATTTGTGGAAGCTCACGCGCCGCTGCCTCGCCGCGCTCACCGCCGTGATGAAGCCGGACGGATTCAACGTGGGCATCAACCTCGGCAAAGTCGCGGGCGCGGGCATCGCGGAACATCTGCACATCCACGTCGTGCCGCGCTGGAATGGCGACACGAACTTCATGCCGGTGCTCGCGAACACGACGGTCTTGCCGGAGGCGTTGAAAGAAATTGCGGCGAAATTGCGGGTGGAATTGGGGAAATGAATTTGTGAAACGAATAATAACAAAGATTGGCGATTTGTTTTCAGTCGAAATTGATGAAAAACAAGTGAAGTTTTTCCAATACATTGCTAACGATTTAACTCAATTAAACAGTTCAGTAATTAGAGCTTTCAAAAAAATTTACCAAAAGGACGAAATTCCAGATTGGGATGAAGTCGCAAAGGGCGAAGTTGAATTTTTCACTCACACTATTTTGAAAAATGGAATCAAACTTGGCTTATGGAAAAAAGTTGGGAGTTCTTCTGAAATTGGGGTTTGTGACATATTTTTCAGAGATAGTGACGATTTTGGAAATCCCAAGATAAAGATTTCAGAAGATTGGTATGTTTGGAAAATCAACGAGCCACAAGTCCAAGTTGGTAAATTGAAAGGCGATTATCAAAAAGCGGAAATTGGTATAGTCTTTGCCGCACACAAAGTCGCACTTCGAATACGAACTGGAGAATATAAATGTTTCCATCCTGATTTTTAATTGTGGCAACTGAAACTCTTCATTTCGAGAACGCGCGATTTGCGCAACAACTTTTCAACCACGAGCCGCGCAATTTGCAAACGCTGGAAAGCGAACTCGGCGTCAAGGCCACGTCGCGTGATGGTTGGATCAAACTGGAAGGTGCGGCCGATGGCGTCGAACGTGCGAAACAACTTTTTTCGTCGCTGGAAAACATGTTGAAGGCGGGGTCGCCGGTGAAAAACCGCGAGTTCACGCACGCGCTGAACGTCGTGAAACACGAGGGCGCGTCCACGTTGAAAGACATGGTGAGCGACCGCGTGCAGACGCACGAGCGCAAGCCGGGCGTCACGGCCAAAACCGTCGGGCAGAAAAAATATCTCGACGCCATCCGCAAGCACGACATCACGTTCGGCATCGGCCCGGCAGGAACGGGAAAAACTTATCTAGCCGTGGCAACAGCGTTGGCGGCGTTGCGCGAAGGAAAAGTTTCGCGAATCATTTTGACGCGCCCGGCGGTTGAGGCTGGCGAAGCACTGGGATTTTTGCCGGGCGATCTTTATGAAAAAATCACGCCGTATCTGCGTCCGTTGCACGACGCCTTGCACGACATGCTGCCCGCCGAAGAAATCCAGAAACATACCGAGCGCGGGACGATTGAGATTGCGCCGCTGGCTTACATGCGCGGACGCACATTAAATAATGCGTTCATTATTTTGGACGAGGCGCAAAATTCCACGACGGAACAGATGTTGATGTTCTTGACGCGGCTCGGCCATGGCTCAAAAGCGGTTATCACGGGCGACGAGACGCAGATTGATTTGCCGCCGCACAAAAATTCAGGATTGCTCGAAGCGCATAGCGCGCTGAAAAACACCGAAGGCATCGCGATCATTGAATTTTCGAAGCGTGACGTGGTCCGTCATCCGCTCGTGCAACGCATCATCTCGGCTTACGAGGACCATCGCGGCCAGATGAAAACCGAATGAACATCGTCATCGTCAATCGCCAGCGGATGAAGAAAATTGAGGCGCGTTTACTAAAGCGGATCGCTGAGGCGCTGTTTGCGGAATTAAAAATTTCAAAGGCAAAACTTGGAATCAATCTCGTTGCCGCACCCGAAATGGCTTTGCTCAACGAAACTTTTTTGAAGCACACAGGCTCGACGGATGTCATCACTTTTGATTACGCCGATAAAACTGAAGGGACAATTTTGCGCGGAGAAATTTTTGTCTGTGTGGACGAAGCAATCATTCACGCGAAAAAATTCAAGACGAATTGGCAGTCGGAAATTGTCCGTTACATCGTCCACGGCGTTTTGCATTTGATCGGCCACGATGATTTGAAGCCGAAAAGGCGACGCGAAGATGAAGCGCGAAGAGAACTGTTTGTTGCGCAAGCTTTCCAAAAAGTTTTCGCTCGCGCAAATCGCGGGGCGGTTCTAAAATTTCGCGCGTGAAGAAATCATTTTTCGCCCGCTGGCGCGCCAGTTTTTTTACCGGATTGGTCATCGTTTTGCCCGGCGTCATCACGCTAGCGGTGGTGAAATGGTTTTTTGGGACGGTTTCCAGCTTCACCGACACGCTGCTTTTTTTCCTGCCTTATTGGCTCAATCCCAAGGTGGTTTATCAGGATGGCGTGGCCGGCCCGATGTTCTGGTATTGGAGCCTGTTAGCGCTTTTGCTGGGCGTCGCGATCCTGTCCGTCATCGGTGGAATGACACGCTATTACATCGGCAAGCGGTTGATTGCATGGGCGGATAATATGATGCTGCGCGTGCCGGTGTTGAACAAAATCTACGGCACAATCAAGCAGGTGGACGAGGCGTTCACGTCCGGTAAAAAAAGTTCATTCAAAACCGTCGTGCTCGTCGAATATCCGCGCGAGGGAATTTATTCAGTCGGCTTCATCACGAGCGAACAGGCGGATGCGGTGCAAAGGAAAACGAATGAAAAATGCGTATGCGTTTTCATTCCGACGACGCCGATTCCGACGGGCGGATTTTTGATTATTGTGCCGCAGGAAAAGGTCATCAAGCTCGACATGTCGGTGGCGGACGGCTTCAAATACATCATCAGCATCGGCGCGATTTCGCAAGAATACGCGCCGCCGAATGAAGATTAAATGATTGAAACTGCCAACGGCCTGATTTTGCGGACGCGACCGCTCACGGAAACGAGCCTCATCATCCAGTGGCTCACGCCAAATTTCGGACGCATCGCGACTGTCGCCAAAGGGGCGCGACGGCACAAATCACCGTTTGTTGGCAAACTTGATTTATTTTATCTCGCAGATTTTTCTTTCAGCCGCAGTCGGCGGAGCGATTTGCATATTTTACTAGAAGTTGGTTTGCGCGAGACGCACGGCTCCCTTCGCGAAAGCATTTTAAAATTACACCAAGCCGCCTACGCCGCCGCGTTCATCGAACAGGCGACGGAAATAGAAACTCCCCTACCCGCCGTTTTTAAACTGTTGTGCGAATTTCTCAACTGTCTTTGCAGCCAAAAATCCGCGCCGCAAATTGTTTTCGCTTTAGAATTAAAATTGCTCCGCGAACTTGGGTTGGAACCGCATTTGGAAAAGTCCCGGTTGACGGCTGGGGCAAAAAAAATCGTTCGTTCCTTTTTGGAGAACGACTGGCAATCGTGTTTGCGCTTGAAATTGGCAAATGCGCAAGTCACAGAATTGCGCCAATTTCTTCACGGCTTTTTGATTTTTCATCTTGGGCGACTGCCACAGGGCCGGGCCGCCGCATTGACGGGTGAAATTTGACCATGACTCAAACGCAAATCTCCATTATTATGTTTGCGAAGCGTCGGAATTGGTTGCCATGATAAAAAAAACCGCCAGAAAATTTTCCAGTGTGCGAATGCAGTTGGTGG
Organism: uncultured Verrucomicrobiae bacterium; assembly: GCA_963719075.1. Lineage (GTDB taxonomy): Bacteria > Verrucomicrobiota > Verrucomicrobiia > Limisphaerales > UBA11358 > UBA11358. The sequence goes on from CAVRAN010000006.1 coordinate 86,292, forward strand.
CCAGCGTGTTTGTGGCCATCTTGCCGGCGCTGGTGCTGACGTATATTGTCAATCAGAACTGGTTCTGGGAATTCGCGCCGGGTTGGTTGAAAGAATATGCCTTGGATTTGCCGTGGGCAAGTTTCGCGGTGGGTTTGCTTGCGCTGATCGCGGCGTGGTTTGGCGGCGAACATTTTATTCTCCGGCAAGTGCGCGCGTTATCGGAAGCGGCCCGGCGGTTGGCAAAAGGAGATTTGAGCACCCGCACAGGCTTGACTCACGTAGAAGGAGAGCTTGGTGAGCTGGCAAAACTTTTTGACGAGATGGCTGAGTCGTTGCAACAGCGCATCAAGGAGCGCGAAGCTGCGGAAGCCGAAGTGGAAAAAATCGCCGCGTTCATCCGGTTGAATCCCAATGCGGCAATGGAACTCACCGAAGACGGAACCATCAATTACTTCAATGATGCAGCGTTGAAACTTGCACAGTCCGTTAAAAAAGACTATCCGCGCGATATTCTGCCCTCAGACATCAGTGCCATCATCCACGAATGTCTTTCCACCGGTCATAGCAAAGTTCGGCTCGAGACGAAAGTTGATCGGCGGACATTTTCGTGGTCGTTTCACCCGGTGCCTGCGAGCAAAGTCGTGCATTGCTACGCCGAGGATATCACTGAACGGCTTAACTTGGAGGAACAATTGCGTCAGTCGCAAAAAATGGAGTCGGTTGGACAACTGGCCGCCGGTGTCGCGCATGATTTCAACAACATGCTCACTATAATTCAGGGACATTCCAGTTCATTACTAGCTAAACCGATGCTTCCGGCGGAAATGCTTGACCCCGTTCAATCCGTTTATTTCGCCGCCGAACGCGCCGCCAGCCTCACGCGGCAACTGCTCATGTTTAGCCGCAAAAACATCATGCAACTCAGGCCGCTCGACCTGCGCGAAGTCGTCGGCAACATGAGCAAGATGCTCAAACGACTTCTCGGCGAAACTATCGCGCTTGAATTTCAACCGCCCCCTGAATTACCGCTGATGCAAGGTGATGCTGGCATGATCGAACAAGTCGTGATGAATCTTTCCGTCAACGCACGCGACGCCATGCCGCGCGGCGGCTCACTCAACATTGGCGTCGAAACCGTGCCGGTTGGTGCCGCGTATGTCGAAATGCACCCCGAAGCACGCATGGGCCAATTTGTCCGGTTACGCGTCGTTGATACCGGCTGCGGCATGGATTCCGCCACCATGAATCATATTTTTGAACCATTTTTTACCACAAAGGATATCGGCAAAGGCACCGGCCTCGGCCTCGCGACCGTTTATGGCATTGTCAAACAACACGAAGGCTGGGTTGAAGTGAACAGCGAACTCGGCAAGGGCAGCACATTTGACATTTTTTTCCCGGCAAGCAATCTGATGGCCGAACCTGCCAAGGAAAAAGACTTTTTCCTCACGCCCGTTCAAGGTGGCAACGAAACCATTCTCATCGTCGAAGACGAACCTGTTTTGCGCGACATGGCTCGCGTTATTCTTGAAGAGTGCGGCTATCTTCTGGTCGAGGCTGCGTCCGGCAAGGAAGCGCTCGACGTGTGGAATCGGCGTGCCAGTGAAATTGATTTGTTGCTCACCGACATGGTTATGCCTGAAGGTGTTTCCGGCGTCGAACTCGCCGAGCGGCTGCTCGGGCAACAACCGTATTTGAAAGTCGTTTTTACCAGCGGCTACACCGTGGATAACATCAACCACGATTTGCTCACGAAACACAACGCACGCTTTCTTCAAAAACCTTACTCGCATGCCGATCTTGCCCAAGCCGTTCGCGACGCGCTCGACGGAAAAGGTTCGCCAGAGCCTCCTACGACTTGAGTAACGCCATTACGCGCTCGACGGCTTCGGAAATTTTCGTTTGTATAATCGTTCCACCGCGCGGTTTGATTTCCACCTCGCCCTTCGCCAAAGATTTTTCGCCGATGCCGATGCGGATCGGAAAACCGACCAGTTCCGAATCTTTGAACTTCACGCCCGGACGCTCGTCGCGGTCGTCCAGGATCACGTCCACATTTTTCGCGGAAAGTTCCGCGTAAAATTTTTCCGCGAGCTTCATCACTTCACTTTCCGGCGCGACGGCCAGCGGCGTGATGCAAACCTGATACGGCGCGACGGACAACGGCCAGATGATTCCATCCTTGTCGTTCCCCTGCTCTATCACCGCCTGCAACGTGCGCGTCACGCCGATGCCATAACAGCCCATGACGGAATGTTTGCGTGCGCCCGATTCATCCAGAAAAGTCGCGTTCAACGCCTCGCTGTATTTCGTGCCAAGTTTGAAGACATGGCCGACTTCAATGGCGCGGCGAATTTTCAGCGGCTTGGCGCATTTGGCGCAAGGCTCGTCGGCGGTCACCCTTCTTAAATCAGCCCACTGCGAAACATGAATGTCGTGCTCGATAGAAACATTGCGCACATGGAAACCATCTTCGTTCGCTCCGGTCGTCATGTCATTTGCACCACGCAAGCGTTCGTCAGCAAGGACCGGAACATCTGCATCTTGTCGAGTGAAATAGACCGCACCTAAACTTCCCGGATGCGCGCCAGTCAGCTCAAAAATTTCTTCCACCATTGCCGGACGAAAAATTGTCGTTCCAATTTTTCCAGCAAATTTTGCTTCGTTCAATTGGTCGTCGCCACGAATCAAAATGATGATCGGCTTGCTGTCGGCAATGTAAATCAAAGTTTTAATCTGGCGATTGGCGGGAATTTTGTAAGGTTCTTTGCTCAACGCTTCAATGGTAACGACACCGGGCGTGGCAAATTTTTCAATCGCCGCGCCGATTTCTCGCGCAGCAGTTTTGGGAATACCACTGGTCGCCTTTTCGATGTTCGCCGCGTAACCACACGATTCACAAAAAACCACTTCATTTTCACCCGTCTCGGCCGGCACCATGAATTCGTGCGAATAATTTCCGCCGATGACGCCGGTGTCAGCCTCGACCGGAAACGCTTTCAAGCCGCAACGTGCGAAGATGCGCGTGTAGGCGTCATACATTTTTTTGTAGCTCGCCATCGCGCCGTCGTCCGTGGTGTCGAACGAATAGGCGTCCTTCATGATGAATTCCTTCGCGCGCATCAGGCCGAAGCGCGGGCGGATTTCGTCGCGAAATTTCAAGCTGATCTGGTAAAAATTTTTCGGCAACTGGCGGTAGGAATTGATCTCGTTCGCCGCGAGCGTCGTGATGACTTCTTCCGCCGTCGGACTCAAAACCCATTCGCGATTGCCGCTGTCCTTCAACTTGAACAGCACGTTGCTCGCGGTTTCGTAGCGTCCGCTTTGCTCCCAAATTTCCTTCGGTTGCAAAGCTGGCATGAGAACTTCAATCGCGCCCGCGCGATTCATTTCTTCGCGGATGATTTTTTCCACCTTGCGCAACGCGCGCAAACCGAGCGGCAAAAAAGTGTAAACGCCACCCACGAGCTTGCGGATGAGGCCGGCGCGCAGCAAAAGTTTGTGCGATGTGATCTCCGCATCCGACGGCGCTTCGCGAAGGGTCGGAATCAATGTTTGTGTCCACTTCATGTTTATCAAATTTCGAATTTCGAGTGTCGAATGTCGAATCAATTCCCTCGCGCGGTCTTTTTGGAACTGACCATGATGGCGGTTAATTGAAAAACTTCGTCGCTCAATCTGGCAAGCTCGACTTTGTCGCCGGTGCGCAATTCGGCAAACATTTCCAGCCAAAATGCCGACTCATCCGCTTCTTCTTCGACAATGGAAAGTTTGTTGATGAAATCGGGCTTGGATTTTGCGCGACAAACTGCGCGATAATTCGCAGCCACTGACGTGGCCGAACGAATCAATTGACGGCTGATGACTTGAAATTCCGGCTTGTTTGGAAGTTGAGAACAAAATTTGATTGTGTCCAAAGCAAATCTCTTCGTTCGCAATTTCAAATCATTCATAAGCAGGAATTAAATTCGGAATTCGCCACTCGAAATTCGACATTATTTTATTTCACTGAATTTACCAACGGCGCAAGCCCCTGAATCCGCACTTCCAGTTTGTCGCCGCTTTGGATCGGGCCGATGCCGCTGGGCGTGCCGGTGAGAATCACATCGCCGGGCAGCAAGGTGAGGTTTGTGGAAATGAAGCTGACAAGTTCGGCGGGTTTGAAGATCAACTGGCTCGTGTTCGAGTTCTGCTGCAACTGGCCGTTTTGGAAAAGCTGGATCGTCAATTCGCTGGGATCAATTTTCGTCTCCACATACGGGCCGAGCGGCGTGAACGTGTCGAACGATTTGGAGCGCGCCCATTGCGATTCGGATTTTTGGATCGTGCGGTCGCTGATGTCCTGCGACGCGGTGTAGCCGAAGATGTAGCGCGACGCCTGCGTGGGCGAAACGTTGCGGATTTTTCTGCCGATGACGATACACAGTTCCGCCTCATAATCCGTGCGATGTTTCGGAAATGGAATTTCAATTTTCCCGCCGTCGGGAATCAAAGAAGTTATGGCCTTAAACCAAATCAACGGTTCTTTCGGCAAAGGTTTTCCGGTTTCGCGCGCGTGATCGGCGTAATTCAAACCGACGCAGATGATTTTCGGCGGCACGACGGGAATCAAAGTCTTCACGCCTTTTCGCGGAGTTGATTTGCGGTCAAACGACGGCGAGCCGAAAACATCGCCGCGCAGACGGAACAATTCGCCGTCCACGACTTTCGCGTGGAAAATGTCTTCGCCCTTCTGAAATCGGCCAATGGCTGCCATGATGATTTACGATTTTTGATTTATGATTTCACCGGCAAGGAAGTTTAATCCCACAAATCATAAATCGTAAATCTTAAATCATAAATAAAACCGCGTTGTTGCCGCGCAACGAATTTCCAGCTACATTGTCCCTGTGAACAGGCTCACGAAACAGGAGCAATTGTTTCTGATTATTGTTTTGGGATTGTTGCTGACGGGCTGGGCGGTGAAAACATATCGCACCGCGAATCCAGCGGCGGCGACGATTCAAGAAGCCAAACCTTAAAATGCACGAAATCAATTTCGACGAAGCCGTGGAGCAAATCCTCGCGAAGGACCCGCGTTTCTCGCGCGACGCCCACACGTTCGTGCGCGAAGCGCTCGACTTCACGCAGAAACTCATTGGCAAGCAAAGCAGCGGCAGCATCCGCCATATCACCGGGCAGGAACTGCTCGACGGTATCCGGCAATTTGCGCTCCAGCAATTCGGCCCGATGGCCGTGACCGTGTTTGAGGAATGGGGCGTGAAGAACTGCCGCGACTTCGGCGACATCGTTTTTAACATGGTGGAGATCAGCCTGCTCGCCAAGACCGACAAGGACAGCCGCGACGATTTTCAAAACGGCTACGATTTCACCGATGCATTCCGGAAACCGTTCTGGCCTCAGGGCAAATTAGTCAACGAACCAAAACCCGTCGTTTGATTCCGTAAAATCCTGGACGTTAATTAGGCGGCAATCGCCTCGACAGACTTGCCGCCCTGGAGCCACAGCTCCACAGCGGAGCGTTTGTGTTTGCGCGGTGTCAAGTTTTCAGTGTTCATGGTGTCCTTTAGCTCACATAATCACCCACCACTTGTCCTCCAATTCGAGGCAACCCCAGCAACCCCAATTAAAATTATGGGACAGGCCAATCATTTGCCATGGGGGTAAAACCCTACCGTAGATTATGAGAGTCTCCGCGCATCGAACGATATATTTTATCGAGTTGCCGGAGTTTGTTTCAAGTGTTCATTTTGAAATCTATGGGGTTTTCACCCCATTGTCCTTCGCGTCAATCAAGGCAACACTTCTTTTAAGTCCTAAGCGTGGTCTGCCAGCTTCCGATTGCAGGATAACGCATAAACTATGAGGAATCTGGAACAAATTCCAATTCGTAATCGAACCGGACAAAAAAAAGAGCTGGATGCTTCGACTGACGAACAGCCGCTGCGCGGTGAATTATTGAGCGTTGATTTGCTTAAGCAATCCGCGCGCAACTTGGCGCAGAACCGTCGCATGGAAAATGGCAACGGGCCGAATTTGCTGCTGCCGCGCCTCGCGTCCAATGAAAAAATCCTGCGCGATTACAACGAGCGGACTTTGACCGTCGAGAAAACACGGCACATCACGCCCGCCGCAGAATGGTTGCTGGACAATTTTCACCTCATCGAGGAACAAATCCGAACCGCGCAACGCCACCTGCCACGCGGCTTCAACCGGGAACTGCCGCAATTGCTCAACGGACCGTGGATGAATTATCCGCGCGTATATGAGATCGCCTTGCAAATTGTTTCCCACACGGACGGGCGGATTGACGTTTCGCATCTGACGAGTTTCGTCGCGGGCTATCAGGAAATCGTGCCGTTGAAACTCGGCGAACTTTGGGCGATTCCCATCATGCTCCGGCTCGCGCTGATTGAAAATCTGCGGCGCGTCGCGGCACAATTGAATTCCGTCCGCAAAGACCGCGACGCGGCGGAAAATTGGGCGAACGAAATTTTATCCGTTGCCGAAAAAAATCCCGCGCACCTCATCATCGTCGTCGGCGAAATGGCGCGCTCGCAGCCGGTCTTGAACCGCGCGTTCGTCACGGAATTTTTGCGGCGCATCCAGGAAAAATCGCCGTCGGTCAAGCTCGCCGTCGGCTGGATCGAGGAACGCCTCGCCGAGGACAGCCTGACCGTCGGCCAGCTCGTGCAAAGCGAGAGCCAGTATCAGGCCGCGACGCAGGTTTCCGTCGGCAATTCCATTTGCAGCCTGCGTTTTCTCGACGCGATGGACTGGCAGGATTTTGTCGAGGCGCAAAGCGTCGTCGAACAAACCTTGCGCACCGATCCGGCGAAAATTTACGCGCAAATGGATTTCACGACGCGCGATTTTTACCGGCACACGGTTGAACGTATCGCGCGCTTCAGCAAAAAAACTGAATTTGAAGTCGCCACGCTGGCGATAGGTCTCGCGCAAAAAAATGCGGACAATCCCGACGACCGGCTCGCGCACGTCGGATTTTTTCTGACCGGCAAAGGCGTGAACATTTTGGAACGCGCGGCGGAAATGCGGATTCCGTTCCGCAGCATTTTGCCGCGCATCGCGCGAAAATTTCCGCTCGCATTTTATCTCGGCGGAATTTTTATCGTGACGCTGGCCGTGACAATTCCGCTTCTGCAACGCGCGGTGGAAATGGGAATTTCAAACGCGATGCTCGTTTTGATCGCGCTGCTCGCGTTGCTTTGCACGAGTCAACTCGCCGTGTCGCTGATCAATTGGTTCGTCACGATTTTTGTCCAGCCGTCGCCGTTGCCGCGACTGGATTTTTCCAAAGGCATTCCGCCGACAGACGCGACAATGGTGGTCGTGCCCACGATGCTTGCGAGCGTGCGCGGCGTGGACACTTTGCTCGAAGCGCTCGAAGTCCGCTATCTCGCCAACAGCGATGACAATGTTTTTTTCGCGCTGCTCACGGATTTTCGCGATTCGTCGCAAGAACACGAACCCGGCGATGACGAATTATTGAAACGCGCCAGCGAAGGCATTGCCGCGTTGAACCAAAAATACAAAAGCGACCGCCCGTGCATTTTTTATTTTTTCCAGCGTCCGCGCCGCTGGAATGTCCGCGAAAAAATCTGGATGGGCTACGAGCGCAAACGCGGCAAGCTCGCCGACTTGAACCGCTGTCTGCGCGGCGGCGGCCTGGATCATTTTTCAAAAATCGTCGGCGATCTTTCCGCGCTGCCGCATATCAAATATGTCATCACGCTCGACACCGACACGCAGCTCCCGCGCGACGCCGCGCGCCAGCTCGCGGCGACGATGGCGCATCCGCTGAACCGCCCGATTTACGACACGCAAAAAGGTTTGATCGTCGAAGGCTACACGATTTTGCAGCCGCGCGTCGCCGTCAGTCTGCCGAGCGCGGGACGTTCGCGCTTTGTAAAATTATTTTCCGGCGATCCGGGAATTGATCCTTACACGCGCGCGGTATCGGATGTTTATCAGGACGTTTTTCACGAAGGCTCGTTCATCGGCAAGGGCATTTACGACGTGGACGCGTTCGAGCGCGCGGTCGGCGGAAAATTTCCCGAGAACCGGATTTTGAGCCACGATCTTTTGGAAGGCAGCTACGCGCGCGCCGCGCTCGTGAGCGACGTGCAACTGTTCGAGGAATTTCCATCGCGTTACAGCGCCGACACGCGGCGGCGGCATCGCTGGATGCGCGGCGACTGGCAGATCGCCGCGTGGCTGCTGCCGCGCCTGCCCGGACTCGACATGCGTCGCGTGGAAAATCCGCTGACCGGATTGTCGCGCTGGAAAATTTTCGACAACCTGCGGCGCAGCCTCGTTCCGTTCGCGCTGGTTTTTTTGCTGCTGCTCGGCTGGCTGCTGTTTCCGAAAAATTCCGGCGCGTGGGGAATTTTGATTTTGTCCATCATCGTGCTGCCGTCGCTGCTCGCGGTGTTGACGGATTTTTTGCGCAAGCCGAAAGATTTGCCGTTTTATCTGCACGTCAGAAATGTCGGCGAAACGCTTGCGCGCCAATTGGGACAGGCGATTTTGACCGTCGCGTTTCTGCCTTACGACGCGGGCATCAGCCTCGACGCCGTTTCGCGCACGCTCTGGCGTTTGTTTTTTTCGCGCCGTCATTTGCTGGAATGGCAAACGTCCAGCGATTCCGAATGTGACGACAAGGACACGCTGCAAAGTTTTTACGCCGCGATGAGTTGCGCGCCGTTGCTGGCCGTCGGCGCGTCGGCGCTGTTTTATTTTCTCGGCCATCCGGCGTCGTGGATCATTTTTGGTTTTCTCGCGCTGTGGCTGGTTTCGCCGGCGATCGCGTGGTGGATCAGCCTGCCCATCGAGGAAAAGCGCGTGGAATTTTCCGGCGAGCAAATCCACAAGCTCCGCAAACTCGCGCGCCGGACGTGGTATTTTTTCGAGACGTTCGTCAACGCCGAGGACAACTGGCTGCCGCCGGATAATTTTCAGGAATATCCGAATCCCGTCGTCGCGACGCGCACATCGCCGACGAACATCGGCCTCGCGTTGCTGGGCACGCTGGCCGCGCATGATTTTGGCTACGTTTCACTGCGCGGCCTGACGGAAAAAATTTCGCGCTCGCTCGCGACGGTGGAAAAACTGGAGCGTTATCGCGGCCATTTTTACAACTGGTATGACACGCGCACGCTCAAGCCGATGCAGCCGCTGTATCTTTCGACGGTGGACAACGGCAATCTCGCCGGCCTGCTGCTGACGCTGCATTCGGGCTTGCTCGAACTCGCGGATCAAAATTGGGACGCCGCGCGAATCGTCGCCGGGCTGCGCGACACGCTCGGCGTCTGGAAAGACCAGTCGCGCAATTCGGGAACCAACGGCCAGTTTTGAAACGCTGGAAAAATTGCTCGCGCAAAATCCAGCGTCGCCGGCGGAAATGATTCAAATGCTCGACAAGGCGATTGAAGCGGCGGTGAAATTGTCCGGCGCAAAAAATGACGCGGCCAGCGAATTTGAAAACTGGCGGAAAATTTTCGAGCAAAGCTGCCGCGAACAGCGCGAAGAAATTCTCGGCAATTTTCCGTGGATGAATTTGCAGGAACCACTTCAAGCTCATTTGAATTCGGACAAGGCGCAGGAATTAAAAAAATTCTGGGACGAATTAAACGCGCCGATGAGCGTTCGCCGGCTCGCCGATGAAACGCAAAACTGGCTGGCGAAACTGGATGAGTTTTGCGATGCCGCGCGCGTTTCGCCGGAAAACGCGGCGCTCGAAAAACTATTGCAAACATTGCATTCCATGCTCGACGCCGCCGGACAAAAAGCCTTGGCAACAGTGAACGAACTCGAAAGTTTGGCGCATCGCTGCGACGAACTCGCGCGGATGGATTTCACGATTTTATACGACCCGGCGCGCGAACTTTTTTCCATCGGCTACAACGTCAGCCAGCATCGACTCGACACGAGCTGCTACGATTTGCTCGCGTCCGAGGCGCGGCTCGGCAGTTACGTCGCGATTGCGTTGGGACAGATCGAGCAAAATCATTGGTTTCGTTTGGGACGTTCGCTGACTTCGGCGGGCGGCAAGCCGACGCTGATTTCGTGGAGCGGCTCGATGTTTGAATATCTCATGCCGATGCTCGTGATGCCGACTTACGAAAACACGTTGCTCGATCTTTCCTGCAAATCCGCCGTCGCGCGGCAAATCCAATACGGCAAACAAATAAAAGTTCCGTGGGGAATTTCCGAATCCGGCTACAACTTGCGCGACACCGACGCGAATTATCAGTATCGCGCGTTCGGCGTGCCGGGACTCGGCTTCAAGCGCGGCCTCGCGCACGACGTGGTCATCGCGCCTTACGCGACGGTCATGGCGCTGATGGTCGCGCCGGAAGAAGCGTGCAAAAATCTCAAGACGCTGCGCCACGAAAATGCCGCCGGAAAATTTGGTTTTTACGAGGCGCTCGATTACACGGCGGCGCGCGTGCCGAACGGCCAGACGCACGCCGTCGTGCGTTCGTTCATGGCGCATCATCAGGGCATGAGTTTGCTTTCGCTCGCTTACGCTTTGTTGGATCGTCCGATGCAACGGCGTTTCGACGCGAATCCGCTTTTCAAATCGGCGGAACTTTTGTTGCACGAACGCGTGCCGCGCGAAACTTCCGTGCTGTATCCGCACGAACTCGAAGCCAGCCGCGAACGCGAATCCGCGCCCGTGATCGAGGCGACGATGCGCGTGTTCACCGATCCGAACGTCGGCCCGCCGGAAGTGCATCTGCTTTCCAACGGCCGTTATCACGTCATGGTCACGAACACCGGCGGCGGTTACAGCCGCTGGAACGACACCGCGATGACGCGCTGGCGCGAAGATGCGACGCGCGATAATTGGGGAACGTTTTTTTATCTGCGCGACGCGGACAGCGGCGAATTCTGGTCGCCGACGCATCAGCCGACGTTGGAAACCAAATCCGGCTACGAGGCGATTTTCAGCCAGGGCCGCGCGGAATTTCGCTCGCGCCTGCACGAGATTGACACGCACACGGAAATCGCCGTCTCGCCGGAGAATGACGTCGAAGTCCGCCGCATCACGTTCACGAATCATTCCGACGAACCGCGCAGCATCGAAGTCACCAGCTACGCGGAAATTGTTTTGAACACGGCGGCGGCGGACCTGGCGCATCCGGCGTTCAGCAATTTATTTATCCAGACGCAAATTATTCCGGCGCAAAACGCGATTCTTTGTTCGCGCCGCCCGCGCGCGTCGCACGAAAAATTGCCGTGGATCGGCCATTTGCTTTTGGTTCACGGCCACGAAGTCGGCAGCGTTTCATTTGAAACCGACCGCGCGCAATTCATCGGGCGCGGCGGAAATTTATCTTCGCCCGCCGCGTTGAAAAATTCCACGCCGCTGTCGAACAGCGAAGGTTCCGTGCTTGATCCAATCGCGTCCATCCGCCGCACGATAAAACTTGAGCCGAAAGAAAGCGCCACGGTCACTTTGGTTTCCGGCATCGCGCGCGACGCGCGAGGAAATTGTCGGCCTCGTCGAAAAATATCAGGACCAGACCATCGCCGACCGCTGTTTTGAACTCGCGTGGACGCACGGCCTGATCATGTTGCGCCACTTGAACACGACCGAAGTCGAGGCGCAACTTTACGGACGGCTCGCGGGCGCGCTGCTTTACAATCAGTCCGCGCGCCGCGCGATTCCGAGCGTGCTCGCGCGCAACCAGCGCGGCCAGCGCAATCTCTGGAGCTTCGGCATTTCCGGCGACCTGCCGATTTTGCTTTTGTATTCGACGAACGTTGACCGCGTTGATCTCGTCCGCCAGATCGTGCAGGCGCACGCCTACTGGCGCTTGAAAGGTCTCGCCGTTGACCTCGTGATTTTGAACGAGGACGATTCCGTTTATCGCCAGGCGTTGCACGATCAAATCCTGAATCTCGTCGCGGCGAACAGCGGCACGCAATTGCTCGACAAGCCCGGCGGAATTTTTCTGCGCCGCGTGGATCAATTTTCGCCGGAAGACAAAATTCTTTTGGAAACCGCCGCGCGAATCGTTTTGCACGACGACAAAGGCACGTTGCTCGAACAATTGTCGCGTCGCGTGCGTCCCGAACCGCTGCCGCCGCAATTGCGAATCCGTTCGCGGCCGGAAATTGAAACCGCGTTTGAATTGCCGGAACGCGATCTCGTTTTTTTCAACGGCCTCGGCGGCTTCACGCCCGATGGACGCGAATACGTCGTCACGCTTTTGGCCGGCGCGACCACGCCCGCGCCGTGGGTCAACGTGCTCGCCAATCCGAATTTCGGCACGCTAATTTCCGAAAGCGGCGGCAGTTATTCGTGGAGCGAAAACTGCCACGAGTTCCGGCTGACGCCTTGGAACAACGACGCCGTGACCGACGCGAGCGGCGAGGCGTTTTACATCCGCGACGAACAGACCGGAAGATTTTGGTCGCCGACGCCGCTGCCCGCGCGCGGCGAATCGCCCTACGTCGTGCGCCACGGTTTTGGCTACAGCGTTTTTGAGCACACGCAGGACGGCATTTCGTCCGAGCTGTGGATTTATGTTTCCATCAACGAGCCGGTGAAATTCGCCGTGCTGAAATTGAAAAATAATTCCGACCGCCGCCGCCGCTTGTCGCTGACGAGTTTTTCCGAATGGGTTTTGGGCGAGACGCGCGCCAAAAGCGCGATGCACGTCGCGACGGAAATTGATCCGCAGACCAGCGCGCTCTTCGCGCGCAATCCTTACAACACCGATTTTGAAAACCGCGTCGCGTTTGTCGCGAGCAGCGAACTCGCGCGTTCCTACACCGCCGACCGCACGGAATTTTTGGGACGCAACGGCACGCCCGCGCAACCCGCCGCGCTGCGCCGAACGCGACTTTCGGGAAAAACCGGCGTCGGCCTCGATCCGTGCGCGGCGCTGCAAGTGCAGATGGAATTGGAGCCGGGGCAGGAACGCGAAATCGCTTTCATCCTCGGCGCGGGACAAAATGTCGAACAGGCGCGCGACCTCGCGCGGCGGTTTCAAAATCTCCGCGCGTGCCGCGAAGAACTGGAAAAAGTCTGGGCTTACTGGGGCCACACGTTGAGCGCCGTGCGCGTGGATACGCCCGAACCCGCGCTGAATCTGCTCGCGAACGGCTGGCTGCTTTACCAAACAATTTCTTGTCGGCTCTGGGCGCGCACGGGATTTTATCAATCCGGCGGCGCGTTCGGTTTTCGCGACCAGTTGCAGGATGCGATGGCGCTGGTTCACGCGCGCCCGGAATTGTTGCGCGAACAATTGCTCCGCGCCGCCGCGCACCAGTTTCGTGAAGGCGATGTGCAGCATTGGTGGCATCCGCCCATCGGTCGCGGCGTGCGCACACATTTTTCCGATGATTATCTGTGGCTCGCGTGCGCGACGAGCCGTTACGTTGAAACGACCGGCGACACCGGCGTGCTGGACGAAAATATTTTTTTCCTCGAAGCCCGCGCGGTCAAGCCGGATGAAGAAGCGTATTACGATCAGTCAAATCGCTCCGGCGAATCCGGCACGCTTTACGAACATTGCGTGCGCGCGATCAAAAATGGTCTGAAGTTCGGCGAACACGGTTTGCCGCTGATGGGCTGCGGCGATTGGAACGACGGCATGAATCTCGTCGGTGAAAAAGGCAAAGGCGAAAGCGTCTGGCTCGCGTTTTTTCTTTTCGACGTGCTGAAACATTTTTCAATTTTAGCTGCGCGACGCGGCGACAAAATTTTTTCCGAGCTGTGCGAATCGCAGGCGAAAACTTTGCAAAGCAATATCGAAAAAAATGCGTGGGACGGGCAATGGTATCGCCGCGCGTATTTCGACAACGGCGAACCGCTCGGTTCAGCGACCAATCCCGAATGCCAGATTGATTCGTTGCCGCAAAGCTGGGCGGTGATTTCCGGCGCGGGCAGCCGCGACCGCGTTCACACCGCATTGGATGCCGTCGCGCACCGGCTCGTGCGGCGCGAAAGCAAATTGATTCAACTCTTCGATCCGCCATTCGACAAATCAGCAATGGAACCCGGCTACATCAAAGGCTACGTTCCCGGCGTCCGCGAAAACGGCGGCCAATACACGCACGCGGCGATCTGGACGATCATGGCCTTCGCGCTCGCGGGCGACACCGGGCGTGCGTGGGAATTTTTCCGGCTCATCAATCCGATTTTGCACGCGCAGGAACACAAAGACGTGGCGCGCTACAAAGCCGAGCCGTATGTCATCGCGGCGGATGTCTACAGTGTCGCGCCGCACACGGGACGCGGCGGCTGGACGTGGTATACCGGCTCGGCGGGCTGGATGTATCGCCTGATTTTGGAAACGCTGCTGGGCGTGGAACTGGCCGTGGACGAACTGCGCTTCACGCCCAAAGCGCCGCTGGATTGGAAAACTTTCAAATTAGATTATCGCCATCACGAAACCGTTTATCACATCACCTGCATCAACGCATCAGGCGCATGGAAAGTTCCGCCGAAAATTTTTCTGGATGGCATTGAACAACCGGGTGCCGTGCTGAAACTGGCGAATGATTGCCGCGAACACTTCGTGGAAGTGAAGTTTGAGTTGTGATATAGCCAGCACACCAACGCAGAGGCGAACGACGCTCTGCAGAAGAACGCACCAAGCCATACTCAGGTTCCGGCGTTGCGCGGCTTTGACGAATCCCGACCCGCGCCCAAAGTTCGTCGAGTTGAATCAATTTGGTTTTGACGTGGCGCACAATTTCACCGTGAAAGCTGTTCCCACTTTACGCCGAACCTTGTATCTTTCTAAGCATGAAACTTAAGCTCGGCGCGACCAAGCAGGAAGCCAGCGATATCTTCTCTTTTATTTTTGTGCCGGAGCGGTCCTTGCGATGGCAGGCCGGACAATATCTGCATTATATCCTGAACCATCCGAAGCCGGATGATCGCGGCGTGGAACGTTATTTCTCGATCGCATCCGCCCCCGGCGAAAAGCAGGTGATGCTGACGACGCGTTTCGCATCCAAGGGCAGTTCATTCAAGAAGGCGTTGAAAAAACTCAAGCCGGGCGATGCCATCGAAGTCCGCGAAAAGGGCGGCGATTTCGTTTTGGATCACCGGCGGAAAAAGTTTGTGTTCATCGCTGGAGGAATCGGCATCACACCGTTCCGCGCCATTTTGCTTGATATGGATCGCAACCGGAAGCCGCTGAACGTGCAGTTGCTCTATGCCAACCGGAACAACGCTTTTCCGTATCGCAAAGAACTGGAGGCATTGAAGAAGCGCCATCCTGAATTCAGGATTGATTATGTCGTCAGCCCGCAGCGGATCGATGAGAAAAGCATCCCGCAGTTGGTGCCGGATATGGACGAGCCGGCCTTTTACGTTTCGGGACCGGAATCGATGGTTGAATCTCTGGAGAAGACCTTAAAAAAACTCGGCGTTCCCAAAAAGCGGATCAAAACCGATTTCTTTCCGGGTTATCATTGGCCATGAGCGGGCGGTGATGAAATGCGGAGAATCGTTCGCCGTCAATTTGAAAATTTATGTGGTTGTATGTCCCATCAACTTTTCGTGGTGCGGAAACCGCCCGCGAGAAAAATGATAAGGCATATCAGCAGAATCAGGCCAAGCCCGCTACCGCCGATGACAGGACCGCCAAAATAAAACCCGCCGCCACCGAACAAGAGAAACAGAACAACCATGAGTAATAATATATTCATGCCGATAACCCAACCGCCGTTCGCGTTGTCCGTTCCGCTTTCGCCGTTCACGCCACGAGTCGGCAGTGGCTCAGCTTTCTACGTTAAGTATTTCACAGCGCTCCGGGCTACGTCCATTCGCCGGAAGCCAAATTGAATTGCCCAAAGCGCATTTTCGAATAACCTTTCCGTCCGACACAATTTGAAATGACAAAAGATTCAACCGTAATCCCCTCGCTGCCGCCCGGCGTCAAACTCACCACGCTCGACAACGGTCTCGTCATCATCGTGCGCGAAGATCACAGCGCGCCGGTCGTGTCCACGCAGGCGTGGTGCGCGGCGGGCAGCATCCACGAAGGCCGCTGGCTCGGCGCGGGCCTTTCGCACGTGCTCGAACACATGCTCTTCAAGGGCACGACCACGCGGCCCGGCAGCCGCATTGATCAGGAAGTGCAGGAAGCTGGCGGTTACATGAACGCCTATACGAGCTTCGACCGCACAGTGTATCACATTGACGTGCCGAACACCGGCGCGCGCACCGCAATAGATATTTTGTGCGACATCATGCAGCACGCGACGTTGCCGCCGGACGAACTCGCGAAGGAACTCGACGTCATCCGCCGCGAAATGGACATGGGGCAGGACGATCCGAACCGCCGTTCCGGTCGCCGACTTTTTGAAACCGCTTACACAAAAAGTCCGTATCGCTTCACCGTCATCGGCTATCTGGATATTTTCAACGAACTGAAACCGGAGAACATCCGCGATTATTACACGGAAAAATACGCGCCGAACAATATCTTCTACGTCGTCGCGGGCGATGTGCAGAATGACGAGGTCGTCGCGCAAATCAAAACCGCCTACGAAAAAGCCAAGGCACGCGCGCTGCCGCCAAATTATTTGCCCGCCGAACCAAAACAAACCGCGCCGCGCGAAATCATCGAGGAAGCGCCCATCGAACTCGGCCACGTCCATTTCGCGTGGCACATTCCCGAACTTCGCCATCCCGACGTGCCGGTTCTTGACGTTCTCGCCGTGTTACTTGGCAGCGGACGCAGTTCTCGACTTTATCAACAAGTGCGCGAACGTCAGGGCGTCGTGCATCACGTGGACGCGTGGACTTACAATCCTGGCAGTGCCGGTCTGTTCGGCATGAGCGCGATTGTGGACACCGAAAAATTTTCTGCCGCGCGTGACGCTATGCTCGCCGAGATAGAGAAAATTAAATCCATGTCGGTCTCAACCGAAGAAGTGCGGAAGGCCGTCAAGCAATTTGTATCCGCGACTTTGTCCGCGCGCAAGACGATGGAAGGTCAGGCCCAAAACCTCGGCGGCAACTGGCTCGCCGCGAACGACCTGAATTTTTCCGAACGCTATCTCGCCGCCGTAAAAAACATCTCGCACGCCGACGTTCAGCGCGTCGCGCGCCATTATCTGACGGCGGAAAACCGAACGCTTTACGCGCTGCTGCCCGAAGGTTCTGCGCCGAAAATTTCTTCCGCCAGCGAACAAACTGTTGAGCACGCGATTCAAAAAATCGAATTGCCGAATGGTCTGCGTTTGCTCGTGAAGGAAGATTATCGCCTGCCGTTCGTCGAATTTCGCGCCATGTTTCAAGGCGGCGTGCTGGCGGAAACGACAGAGACCAATGGCATCACGCAACTGCTTGCCAAGATGTTGCTTAAAGGAACGCAAAAACGGTCGGCGGAAAAAATCGCGGTGGAAATCGAATCTGTTGGCGGCAGCATTGACAGTTACGGCGGCAACAACAGTTTCGGTGTGAACGCGGAAGTTTTGAGCAGTGATTTTGCGACCGGCCTCGATCTCCTAGCGGATGTTTTGCTAAACTCGACGTTTCCCGCCGAGGCGCTCGAACGCGAACGCGAAGTGCAGATCGCCAACATCCACGCGAACAAGGACGACTTGCTCAAGAGCGCGAGCCTCGCCATGCGCCGCGCACTTTTTGGCGACATCGGCTACGGCCTTGATTCGCTCGGCAAAGAAGAAACCATTGTAAAATTCCGAGTTGCCGACGTGAAATCATTCCACCAGAAACTCGTCGCGCCGAACAATTGCGTTCTCGCCATTTACGGCGATGTAAAGACGGCGGAAGTTAAAGCCGCTGTGGAAAAAGCTTTTGCAAATTGGAAGCACGGTCAAAATCCAGAATCCAGAATTCAGAGTCCGGAATTAAAAGAATCAAAGCGAGTTGAAGAAACGCGCGACAAAAAACAAGCCGTTCTCGTCATCGGTTTTCCCGGAACGACAATGCATAGCGACGACCGTTATGCGCTGGAATTGATTCAAGAATCGTGCAGCGACCTCGGTTCGCGGCTGTTTTTGCGGATTCGCGAGCAGCTGGGTCTGGCTTATTATGTCGGCGCGCAAAATTTCGTCGGACTTGTGCCCGGTTACTTCGCGTTCTACACCGGCACTGAGCCCTCAAAGGCCGCGCTGGTCGAAACGGAATTGCTCAAGGAAGCCGAACTGTTACGCACGGAAGGTTTGACCGCCGAGGAACTCAAACGCGCCAAGGCCAAAATCATCGGCCAGAAAAAAATTGCCCGCGCCGACCTTGGCAATCTTGCTTCAACAACTGCACTCGACGAACTTTACGGCCTGGGCTGGCAGCGCGCGGAACTGGACGACGTGAAATACGAAGCCGTCACGCTGGAACAGATCAAAGCCGCCGCGCAAAAATATCTGAAACCGGATGCGCTGGTAGTTTCAATCGTGAAACCAGAATAAAACTCGCTTTCAGAAAAATCAGATTAGGTCTGCGGCGTTTCTGTGCTTTGATTTTTCGTTTCTGAATTATCCAGCGCCAATTGCTCCGGCGGAGTTGTCGCCAGGCCGGGATCAGCCGTGACGGGCGCGGGCGGTTTTTCGACGGGGATGCGGCGGAGTTCGTCTGCGGCGGGCAAATCTTCCAGGCCGCGCAGGCCGAAGTATTCGAGGAACAGCGCCGTCGTGCCGTAAGTATTCGGGCGGCCGACGACTTCCGCGCGGCCGACGGACTCGACGAGGCCGCGTTCCATGATGGTCTGCATCGTGCCGTCCACGTTCACGCCGCGGATCTGCTCGACCTCGGCGCGCGTGATGGGCTGGCGATACGCGATGATGGCGAGCGTCTCCAGCGCCGGCTGCGAGAGCCGCGACGGGCGGAGCTTCACGCCGACGAGCGCGCGCAGCCACGGGGAGAATTCCGGCTGCGTGACGAATTGCCATGAACCGGCGACGCACGCGAGCCGGTAGCTGCGCGCGGCGGTCTCGTGTTCGCGCGCGAGCTGTTCGAGCGCGGCGGTCAACTCGCCCTCCTTGGTTTTGGCGAGCGCTTTGGCGGTGGCGTCGGCGTCCTCGTGTTCGGCGGCGCTGGCGAGGACGTCGCGAAGTTCTTTCACGCTCAAAGGTTTTTGCGCGGAGAACAGCAGGGATTCGAGAATGAATTTAAGTTCCATGGTAAATTGAAATTAGGCGGGCAATTGCTTCATCACAAAATCGTAAATGGCTTGGGCGTGCTGCAAGGCTTCATCAAATTCCCCGCGCGTCGGCATCGGCTCGTCCGAACCGCCCGGATAACGGAACGCCGAAACATAAGGCGTCAGCACGGATGCGGCTTTTTCAAATTGTGAAAAGCCGGGATTTAATTTTGCCGCCTGCTTCACCAGAAGTTCGATGTCATGCGTCTTGGGAAACGGATCGTCCCTTGATTGTAGCCATGCCTTCATGGATTTTTCCGCCGCCTGTTGGCAGTGATAAATCGCCGTGTCCAGCAGCGGATCGGCCAGCGACGCCAGCGCGCGCGCGGAACGCAAGTCGTGTTCGGCGCGCGTCAACCAGTCGCGGACAAGTTCCAGCGTGGACTCATCCATAAAGTTTCCGGCCATGGGCGAGAACCTGATGAAACAATGAAGCGCGCAAATGTTTGTAGCGGTCAACTTGCGCACGCGTGGGGACAAGCACGTCCTTGGAAAAACCCAGCCCGCTCAAACAGCGGTGTGCCCGCTGCATCCGCCGGATGGCCTTCTCGCCGCTGTCGCGGACAATGACCATGAAATCCACGTCGCTGTCCTCGGTCGGCGTGCCCCAGGCGTGCGAACCGAACAAATAAATCTGCTCCGGCTGAAATTCGGTTTTCAGCCGTTCTACTGCTTTGTCCAGCAAGCCTTCTGGAATGGTCTTCACGGATTTCAGCCTAGCATTGCCTTTAAATTTTGAGAAGTTCTTTCACGCTCAAAGGTTTTTGCGCGGAGAACATCAGGGATTCGAGAATGAATTTAAGTTCCATATTTAATTGTTAATCATTTCTACTCTCTGACCAGTAAAATTACTCCGAGTATAAGCAGACCAATGTCACAGTATTTCAAAATATATTTATTTCTCTCGATTTGCTGCGGAGTTAACAATTCCTTCTTAATGAAAGCGTTGGGGAAAAAGAGACCACGCAATCCTATAATTATAAGTATAAATACACACAGCACTTGAGGGTTCATATAATTGTGATTTTTATTGTGATGGCCGATTTGTTTCAATTGCAGCGGCATTTTCCACGCGCCTGATTTCAATTTCCGCAAACGCTTCAGGCTGGACGCAGACGAGTTGCTTGAGCCGGATCAATTCCAGCAGCGCGAGAAAAGTGCAGATGACTTCCGCGCGGCTCGCGGCGCTCTCAAACAATTCGGCGAAGCGCACGCCGCCGCGCTCGGAAAGGATTTTCAGGATGCTTTCGATCTTTTCACTGACGGTCCATTTGTCCTCGAAAATGTCGCGCGCGTCGCCTTCGCGTTTTTTGAAGCGTTGCAGCACGCCGTTGACAGCGTTGAGCAGGTCGAAAATGGAAACGTCCGGTTTCGGCGCGGGCGCGGCGGATTCAAATTCCAATTTCCCCGGCAGGCGCGGAAAAATATTTTCCTGCTCGGCTTCGCGCACCTGCAATTGCGCGGCGGCGTCCTTGAATTTTTTATATTCGACGAGCTGCCGGATCAATTCCCAGCGCGGGTCTTCGCCTTCGTCCTCGCCTTCGACGACGACTTGTTGATCCACGGGCAGAAGTTCGCGGCTCTTGATATACATGAGCGTCGAGGCCATCACGAGAAATTCGCCGGCGACTTCGAGGTCGAATTCGCGCATGAGGTCAATGTGCGCGATGAATTGGGTGGCGAGCTTGGTGAGGTTGACCTCGTAAATGTCCACTTCCTCCTGCTTGATGAGATAGAGCAGCAGGTCGAGCGGGCCTTCGAAGACCTCGAATTGAACTTTGTATTCGGACATGAACTGCGGAAATCCTAACGTGCGCGAAGCACGTTTGCAATGATGCAAACTTGACGCGCGACATTTGAAAAATTAACTTGTGAGCTAGTTGGTGGTCGTAGCTCAATGGTAGAGTCCAAGCTTGTGGAGCTTGTTGTTGCGGGTTCGAATCCCGTCGGCCACCCCACTTCAAATCTCGTAGTTTGGCCGCGCTTGAATTTTGCCCCACGCGATTTTGTGCCAGACGCGCTCGTGGACGTAATACAGGAAAATTTTCGTGAACAATTCCACGCCGCTGACATAGAACGCCCACTTCAATTTCCCCGTGATGAGAAAAGTGATGATGAGCGTGTCAATGCTGCCGGTGATGCGCCACGAAACCGCCTTGGCGAGACTGCGATAATGTTTTTCGGCCATGCCGGAAAATATAAAATTCCGGCGCGGAACTAAATCGAAAAATCTTCCGAGAAAATTTTCACGTTCTTCAGTTCCACGAAAACATTCTCGCCCGCCTTCAATTGCAACTGCTGGAATTCCTCCTTGCTCAATTGTGCGGTGAATTGTCCACTGCCGTCGAGCCGTTCCAGTTCCAGATTCGCCATCGGACCGGCGGCGTTGCAGCGCGTGATGAGCGCGGCAAAAGTTTTCTGGCCGTTCGCCTCGCGCGTGATGCGGATGTCGTGCGGACGCACGAACGCGACGGCGTCCGTGTCTGTTTCACCGGCAGCTTCGGGCGCGGCAAATTCCGTCCCGCCAATCGTCACCGTGCCTTCACGCACGCGGCCGCTGAACAGGTTCACGTTGCCGAGAAAATCATAAACGAACGGCGACGCGGGATGATCGTAAATCTCTTCCGGAGTTCCGATCTGTTCGATTTTTCCGTCGCGCAAAATCGCGACGCGGTCGGCGACTTCGAGCGCCTCCTCCTGATCGTGCGTCACAAACAACGTCGTGATGTGGATTTCGTCGTGAAGTTTACGCAGCCAGCGGCGCAATTCTTTCCGCACCTTCGCATCAAGCGCGCCGAACGGTTCGTCCAGCAGCAAAACTTTCGGCTCGACCGCGAGCGCGCGGGCGAGCGCGACGCGTTGCCGCTGCCCGCCGGAAAGTTGCGACGGAAATCTTTTCGCGAGCGGTTCGAGCTGGATGAGTTTCAAAAGCTCGCCAACACGCGCCTGGATTTTTTCTTCGGACGGGCGCGTTGTCTTCGGGCGGACCCGCAGGCCGAACGCGATGTTTTCAAAAACGGTCATGTGCCGGAACAGCGCGTAATGCTGGAACGCAAAACCGGCCTTGCGTTCGCTCGCTGCGATTGAAGTCACGTCCTCGCCGTAAAACAAAACCTGCGCCTCGCCGATATTGTCGGGAAATTCCAGCCCGGCAATGGTGCGCAGCAGCGTCGTCTTGCCCGAACCGGACGGGCCGAGCAGCGCGACGAGTTCGCCGGACTCGACCTTGAGGCTCACGTTGTCGAGCGCGGTAAAATCGCCGAATTTTTTCGTTACATTTTTTACTTCAACACTCATGCAAATTTTTCAATTCGATTTTTGCCCAATAGGCACGGGCGTGAAAGCCGTTCCGCGCAGCGCGGTGTTTTTATATTCCACCCATGTTTTCAAAACCAGCGTGACGAGCGCAAGGAACGTCAGCAGCGACGCCACGGCGAACGCGCCGGCGAAATTGTTTCCTTCATACAAAATCTGGACGTGAAGCGGAATCGTATTCGTCTGGCCCTGGATGTGGCCGCTAACGACGGAGACCGCGCCGAACTCGCCCATCGCGCGCGCGTTGCACAAAATCACGCCGTAAATCAGACCCCATTTGATGTTCGGAATCGTCACGCGCCAAAAAGTCTGCCAGCCGCTCGCGCCGAGCACGCGCGCGGCTTCTTCCTCGGTGCGGCCTTGCGCCTGCATCAGCGGAATCAGTTCGCGCGCGACGAACGGAAACGTGACAAAAATAGTCGCCAGCACGATTCCCGGCACGGCGAAAATAATTTTTATGTTGTGGTCGGAAAACCACGAGCCGAACCAGCCTTGCGCGCCGAAAACCAGAACATAAATCAAACCTGAAATCACCGGCGAAATGGAAAATGGCAAATCAATCAGCGTGAGCAAAACGTTTTTGCCGCGAAAATCAAACTTCGCGATTGTCCACGCCGCCGCGACACCGAAAATGCAGTTGAGCGGAACGGAAATTCCGGCGGCAATCAAAGTCAGTTTGATCGCGCTCAACGTCAACGGGTCGCGCAGCGTTTGAAAATAAAAGCCGAGACCTTGTCTCAATGCCTCGGCAAAAACGGAGACAAGCGGCAAGACAAGAAACAGCGCCATGAATGCCAGCGCGATTCCGATGAGCAGCCGCCGCACGAACGGCGGTTCGGTCATGCGATGTGGTGCGTTGATTTTTTCGGCGGCGGTCATGCGAGATTATTTACGTTGTAACGATTGCTCCACCATTGCAGCACGTTGACGGCAAGCAATAGCAAAAATGAAACGACGAGCATCACGGCGGCGAGCGCGGTCGCTTTCGCATATTGAAATCCGTCGAGTTCATTCATGATAAGCAGCGGGACGATCTGCGTTTTCATCGGGATGTTGCTCGAAATGAAAACGACGGAGCCGTATTCGCCGAGCGCGCGCGCGAACGCGAGCGCGAAGCCGGTGAGCAGCGCGGGCGTAAGCGTCGGAAAAATCACGCGCCAGAAAATCTGCCAGCGATTCGCGCCCAAGCTCGCGGCGGCGTCTTCGAGTTCTGGATCAAAATCCTCCAGCACGGGCTGGACGGTTCGGACGATGAACGGCAAACCGATGAACGTGAGCGCGACGAAAATTCCGAGTTGTGTGTAGGCAATTTTGATTCCCAACGGCGTAAACAATTGGCCAATCCAGCCGTTCGGTGCGTAAAGTGTGGCCAAAGTGATGCCCGCGACGGCGGTCGGCAGCGCGAACGGCAAATCTACGAGCGCGTCCACGAGTTTTTTTCCGAGAAAATTATAGCGCACCAAAACCCACGCGACGATGAGACCAAAAATCGCATTCACAACCGCAGCGAAAAACGATGCGCCGAAGCTCAAGCGATACGCCGCGAGCGCCTGTGGCGAAAAAACCGTGTGCGAAAATTGCGCCCACGTCAGCGTGCTCGTTTTGATGAAAACCGCCGACAGCGGAATCAGCACGATGAGGCCAAGATAAAACAGCGTGAAGCCGAGCGTCAGTCTGAAGCCCGGCAACACTCGCAACTTTTTTGCTCCGAGTCGTCTGGTCGCCACAAAGTTTAGAGGTTCGGAGCGTAGGCGATGAATTTGTTGTATTCGAGCAAAATTGTCTGCAACGCGGCCACGAATGCGAGTTCCTTCAAGTATTCCGGCGGCGTGGCGGGAGTTTCCAAAATGATTTCAAACGGGCGCGGACGGACTTTCGGCGGCGCGGACAAGATGCCTTCGTAACTGTCGCGGATGATTCCGTTGCGCGCACGAAAACCGTCAATGACCGGGCGTTCGTCGCGCGGCAGAAATTTTTCGGCGGCTTGCAGCGCGGGTTCAATCAGATTTTTTGTCAACGTCGCGCCGCCGACAAAACCGTAAAAGCCGTCGCTCGTGTCGTCGGTGTGGAGCGAGATAATTCCTTGAAACGAGCGCGAAATCAGTTCGGCTTGCAGCAATCGAACTTCCGGCTCACGGGAATTTTTCCAGAACTCGCGGTTCAAATCTTTTCCGTTGCGCGAAAACCGCGTCGCGTCCTCGAAACCCGTCGGATTGCAGACCGGATAAAACGACAGATAATATCCGGCGGCGAGTTCAGGCTTGGCTTCGAGCTGTTTGATGAACTGGACAATCGCGTGGACGCCTTCCGGCTCGTCGCCGTGGATGCCGGCGAAAATGCCGATGCGGATCGGCGTGTCGCCGCCGCGCGGCCCGACGAACAGATAGCGCGGCAATTCATAACGCTCGCCGTCCGATTCAAAATGCGCCTCGTAATTTGCGACGAGGTTCGGCGAGGTCGCGGCGATTTTGTCCAGCGGCGCGAGTAGTTCACCGATGGAGCGGCGTTGGCGGCGCGGCGATTGCGTGGTGGTTTTGATTGGGGCGTCGGCGATTGTCATAATTTTTGGAGTGCGCGGACATGTCCGCGCTTTGAAAGCGGCGACATGTCGCCGCAGTCCTAAATTTTTTAAGGCTGATAAATTTGGTCGAAAACGCCGCCGTCGGCGAAATGGGTTTGCTGCGCCTTGGCCCAGCCGCCGAATTCCTGGTCAACCGTGACCAATTTCAATTGCGTGAAATTCGCGGCGTATTTCTCTGCGATGGCCTCGTTGCGCGGGCGGTAAAAATTTTTCGCCGCGATTTCCTGGCCTTCGTCGGAGTAAAGATATTTCAAATAGGCCGTGGCCACTTCCGTCGTGCCATGGCGCTTCGCATTTTTGTCAACGACCGCAACGGGCGGCTCGGCGAGGATGCTCAACGGCGGCGTGACGATCTCAAATTTGTCCGCGCCGAATTCCTTGAGCGCGAGGTGCGCCTCGTTCTCCCACGCGAGCAGAACGTCGCCGATGCCGCGTTGCGCGAACGTGATGGTCGAGCCGCGCGCGCCGGAATCGAGGATCGGAACGTTTTTGTAGAGCTTCGTGATGAAGTCCTTCGCCTTCGCGTCGTCGTGGCCGTAGGTTTCCAGCGCGTAAGCATAGGCGGCGAGATAAGCCCAGCGCGCGCCGCCGGAGGTTTTTGGATTCGGCACGACAATGGAAACATTTGGTTTCACGAGGTCGTCCCAATCTTTGATGCCTTTCGGATTTCCTTTGCGGACGAGAAACACAATCGTCGAAGTGTAAGGCGTGCTGTTGTCCGGCAAACGAGTCTGCCAATTGGCAGGCAACAAGTTTGCCTGCTGCGAAATCGCGTCAATGTCGTAGGACAACGCGAGCGTCACCACATCAGCTTCGAGGCCGGCGATGACGGATTGCGCCTGCTTGCCCGAACCGCCGTGTGATTGAGAAATGATCACGTCGTCGCCGGATTTTTCCTTCCAGTATTTTGCGAAGGCGGCGTTGTATTCGGTGTAAAGCTCGCGCGTCGGGTCGTAGGAGACGTTGAGGAGTTCAATCTCCTTGGCTTCCACTGAAACCACCAGTGAAAATGCCAGCAGAACCAGAAATTTTAGAAAAGTTTTCATGGATTTTATAACTTTGAATTTTCAGGCTATTAAAATGCCAGTTGGATGCGGGTGAAAATCACATTTTCGGGTTGTGCCGATACAGCTCCGGTTCCAGCTACGCCGGTGTAACCGGAAAAGGTAGTGCGCGAAAAACTGGCGTTGACACGAATATCGCGGTTCAAATACCAATTAACCCCCACCGACCATGCCCGCGCTTCCGAAGCTGAAGTGCCCAAACTTGCAAATGTTGGAAACGCGGCATTGTTAATGTCCAAGTCCGCGTAACGGGCGACCACCTGCCAAGCACCCCACTGCCCATTTCGTGCATCAAACGGATGCCGTGGAGTTACGCCATTATAGGAAGCGTCTTCGCCGGTCAAAACCCAACCCGCAGAAATTTCCCAAGCCCTGTTCTGCAAATCAGCCGAAGTAGCGGGGACTGTGCCGAGACTCACCTGCTGGTCCGAAATCGCATATTCGCCTAAAACCCCGAACGGCCCGTAGTAATAATATCCTTGCGGAGAAATTCTCCAATGTGTGCCGTTAGCAACTGTATTCGTGCCATAAGTGAAAAACTTTTGCTGGCCGTCCGTTGTGTAACCTCCTGTCAACCCGCTGGTGCCATTGTGGTCTTGCTCATAACTACCGCCCACACCAATCCCCAGTCCTTGCAGGGCGGTCACGCTTGAGGTCTTCCATGGCTGAAAAAAAATACGTCCGGCAAATGCTTTGTCATCGTCTGAGTCCGTATTCACAGTCGTGCCCAAGTAATCTGGAGCTCCGTCAAAAATACCGGCAACATAACTTGCAACGCCGCCAAATAAATCGCCATGCAATTCAACGCCAATATCGCGGTTTGGCACCAAGTCGGTCACGATTGACCGTTCATTAAATGATGTGTAAGGATCCGACTGTAATTGTTCCAAGCCGACCGGCGACTTAAATTTTCCCGCTTCCACTTGTAGTTCAGGGTTATAGTGGTAATTGATATATGCATCCAAGATTTGCACTGCGCTGCCGCCAAAATCCGGCGTGAAATTGAAATCAAAATTACGAAATACCGTGCCGGTGAAAATCGGCCGTGCACGACGGAGAAGAAATTGGTTAATCCCCTTGGTTTCTTTGCTGCCGCCGTCGTCAATAAAGGTTCGACTGTCCGCCTGTATCAAACCATGCAAAGTGGCGACAAAATTTGAATCTGCCGAACTGAAACTGAAACCGTTCGCGCCCAACGAAAGTTTCGGTTGCGTTTTAGCCGTATCAGCGGCTGCTTGTTGATCCAGTTCGCGTTGCCGTTCGAGAACGCGGACTTTTTGGTCAAGTTCCTGAACCTGCGCGTTCTGCTGTTCCGGTCGGCGCTGCTGTTCAAGGCCGTCAACTTTTTGTTCCAGCGCTTGTACTTCTTTTTTCAAGGCTTCAACTTCCGCAGTTTCTGTTGAATTTGTGTCGCTGCTGTCCGCCGCAAATGAAGTAGAGGCAAATAGCGCCACCACAACTGTCACCAGCCATATCTGATTTGATTTCATTTTATTTTTGATTTACGTCGCCTCCATTTGTGGGGTCGGCAATTTTGTTTTGTTTTGTGCTTCCGGTTTTCCGGTCAGCGTTAATTTGTTGGCGAACGCGGCTTATCCAATCGCACTCGCTCCGTCTTCTCAATCTGCGTCACCTGCGAATCGTGGACGACGATTTGCACCACGCCATAGCGCAACGAGCCGACCTGTTGCTGGACAACTTCCAGCCAGTTCGACTTTTCACCGTTGCTGCCAACCGATTTGTTTTGAATCGCATTCATTTTTAAATAACGACTAAATATGTCGTTATTTTCCACAAACGTTGAAACCTGTCAACTAATTTTTTAAAAATATTAAATTCCTTCCCCGCCAATAAAACTGCCCGCAATTTCGCGCCTGGAAACCGGTGCGCCCTTTGCAATTTCAGCCAGCGTCGCACGATCCATCACGCCAGCCACATAATTTCGCGAGTCAAGGAATACGCGGCGAAAACGGCAAACGGGCTCCTGTGAACAGCGCTTGTAGCCTGTGACCGAAACACAATCGATCGGCGCTAAAATACCGTCAAAATGACGCACCACTTCGCCCATCGTGATTTTCGATGGATTTTTTGCAAGCACGTAGCCACCGCGGATTCCAGCCACACTATCCACCCAGCCCTGCGCCTTTAACGCGAGCATGATTTGCTCAAGAAAGCGCTTCGGCACGTCATTGCGCCGTGCTAGTTCACGGATCGGAATTGGCGCTCCGCCGTAATGATCAACCAGCGTGAATAATGCCCGCAAGGCATAATCAGTTTTCTTGGAAATTCGCATGGTTAAAAACCATAATTCAAGTCGTATTTAAGTCAATCGGCATTTGCTTTGGTGATAGACTCATTCGTAGCTCTAACTAATAATCCGGCGCCCTTCATCAAGGAAAATTCCTTTGAAATTCATTTCCAGCGCTTGGGGATTTGTGGCTTTTGACAACGCTTCTTTTTCCGTTACCCGCCCGGATTTGACGAGGTTGAATAACGATTGGTTGAAGCTGATCATTCCGTCATCCGTGCTGGTCTCGATGGCCGCCGGCAATTTGTCCAGGCGATTTTCCTCGATCATTTTTTTCACGACTGGCGTGTTAAGCAAAATTTCCAGTGCGGGCGTCAGTTGACCATCCACAGCGTTGACCATGCGCTGGCAGACCACGCCACGCAACGTAGTGGCCAACTGGCGGCGGATTTGCTCCCGCTCCTCCGCCTTGAAAAAATCCAGAATGCGACTGACCGATTGCGCGGCGTTCGTCGTATGCAGCGTGGACAAAACCAAGTGCCCGGTGTCCGCCGCACTCATCGCCGCTGAAAAACTGACGTCGTCGCGCATCTCACCGACCATGATGATGTCCGGGTCCTGGCGTAAAACGTGTTTCAGTGCATGATGAAAAGACATCGTGTCCAGCCCGACCTCGCGCTGCTCGATCACGGATTGATTATCCTCAAAAACAAATTCGATCGGGTCTTCGAGCGTGACGACATGCTTCTTAAAATTATTATTGATATGCTCAATCATCGCCGCAAGCGTGGTAGACTTGCCAGAACCGGTTGAACCCGCCACGAGCACGATGCCACGCGGCGCCTCTGCAACTTTTTTTATTTGCTCCAGCAATCCCAGCTCTTGAAAGCTTGGCACACGCGTTTTGACATAACGCATGGCGAGACACCATTGACCGCGCTGCTGAAAAAGATTGGTGCGGAAACGTCCGATTTCAGGGATAAAGTAGGAGAAATCAATCTCGCGTTCCTCGTCCAGCCGTTTTTTCAAATGCACCGGAGTGATGGCCGAGACAATTTTATTCATCCACTCCGCCGTTGGAAACGGCGAATTCACGGCGATCAACTCGCGGTTGATACGGTAAATGACCGGCGTGCCGATTTTCAGGTGAACGTCTGACGCGCCGCCTTCGATGGCGGTTTTTAAAATGCGCTGAAAAATTTCCATGCGGCCATTTTAACAAAACGACGCGCTTGCGCCAGCCGAGAAAATGTTTTGAACCCGCTAGCTTTTTTTCGTGTCTTTCGCACATTTCACGGTTAAAAATTTCCCATGACGAAACATCGAATCGGAATTATCGGCGGCACGGGACTTTATCACGTTGAAGGCTTCACCAACCAGAAATGGGTGAAAGTCAAAACGCCTTTCGGCAAACCGTCCGACGATTTACTGACTGGAAAAATCGCCGGCCGCGAAGTCGTTTTCCTGCCGCGACACGGACGCAGCCACAAAATTTTGCCGAGCGAGTTGAATCATCGCGCCAACATCTGGGCCATGAAAAAACTCGGCGTCGCGTGGATCATCAGCGTCAGCGCCGTCGGCTCGTTGCAGGAAAAATACAAGCCGTGCGACATCGTCCTCATCAACCAGTTTCTCGACCGCACCAAGCAATCCCACGCGCACACATTTTTCGGGCGCGGCATCGTCGCGCACATCGCGTTCGCCGATCCGATTTGCGAGGAACTGCGGCAAATCATTTTGCAAGCCGCACGCGAAGCCAAGGCGACCGTCCACGACGGCGGCACTTATGTTTGCATGGAAGGCCCGGCGTTCAGCACGCGCGCCGAATCGCTGGCGAACCATGCTTCCGGTTACGGCGTCATCGGCATGACGAATCTCGGCGAGGCCAAATGCGCGCGCGAAGCGGAGATCGCCTATGCGACGATGGCGATGGCGACCGACTACGATTGCTGGAAAACGGACGAGGCCCACGTCACGCTTGAAATCGTCATCGCCAACCTGCACCGCAACGCGGACACGGCGAAAAAAATCGTCGCGCAGGCCATCGCAAAAATTCCGGCTGAACCGAACTGGCCGTGCCATTCCGCGCTGAAAAGTTCATTCCTGACCGACAAAAAATTCTGGCCGAAGAAAACCGTGGCCGAATTGAAGCCGATTTTGGCGAAGTATCTTTAACTTCCGATGGATTTGCCACAGAGTCACCGAGACACAGAGAAAAATGTTTTCTAGAAATTTCCGATTCTCTGCGCCTCTGCGCCTCTGTGGCAAAAAATTGATTACATGAACAAGCGCGCCATTATCCAGAAGATCACCGCCAAGCTCGTCGGCGAACTGGAAGTTTATTTCCGCGCCGCAAAATCCTCGCGCGCCGAGGCCACGCACGAATCCAGCAAGGCCGAGAGCAAATACGACACGCGCGGACTCGAAGCCTCCTACCTCGCGCGCGGCCAGTCCAAACAGGCCGCCGAGATCGAAGCCGCCATCGCCGAATTTGAAAAACTGCCCGTGAAAAAATTTGGCGCGAACGAACTCATCGGCCTTGGCGCGCTAGTTGAGCTGGAAACCGGCGGCGAAAATCTGTTTTACTTCATCGGCCCGCGCGCCGGCGGCACGGAAATTTTGCACGACCAAAAAGAAATCCTCGTCATCACCCCGCAATCGCCGCTCGGCGAACAACTCCTCGGCAAAAAATCCGGCGACCGACTGCAATTGAAACTCGGCGGAGAAAATCGCGCGGCGAAAATTATCAGCGTGGAATAATTTGGTGGGGCGAGCGTCCCCGCGAGCCGGGCTTCCATTTCAAAAACGGCTCGCGAGAACGCTCGCCCCACCGATTTGATTTTCACCAATCCGTCTCTTTGTAATCCTTCAAAAATTTTCCCCAAATATGTTCCCCGGTGTTGAAGCCCGCGATGATCGGGTCCACGATGCGCGCCGCGCCGTCCACGATGTCCAGCGGCGGATGGAAACGATGCTCCGCCACCTTGCGCTCGGCGATGTGCACGGGGTCTTCGTCCGTCACCCAGCCGGTGTCCACGGCGTTCATGTGGATGCCGTCGGCGTGGTAATCGGCCGCCGCCGTGCGCGTCATCATGTTGAGCGCGGCCTTGGCCATGTTCGTGTGCGGATGCCGCGTGGTCTTGAACTTCCGGTAAAATTGTCCTTCGACGGCCGAGACATTCACGATGTGCTTGTCGCGTTCGGGCGAGCGCAGCATCAACGGCTTCAATCGCGCATTCAAAATGAACGGCGCAATGGCGTTGACGAGTTGCACTTCCAACAATTCAACGGTCGGAATTTCGGCCATGAGCAAACGCCAGGAATTTTTTTCGCGCAAATCGATTTGCTGCAAATCCTGGTCGAGTTTGCCTTGCGGAAATAAACTTTTTTGCGCGGCCAATTCTTCCGGCAGCAATGGAACTTGGGATAATTCCGCCGCGTGCATGAGGCCGGAAAACGGAACGGGCGTCTTATCTGATTCTAAATTTTTTACAAAAGATAACGAAGGCAACGAAGCTTCTTTGTTTTCTTTGTTCGCTTCTGTTTTTTGTGCTTCCGGCAAAATGTGGTAGCCGCGCAAACCTTCGTAAGCACCGAGCAAGTGGCGCGCGGCCTCCGGCATTTTTTCCGGCGAGCCGGCTTCCGCTTCCATCATGTGCTGATAAAAATCCGGCGGACGGCGGACGGTCTGGCACGCATTATTGACAATGAAATCAAGGCGATTGCGCGTCGCGAGCAAATGGCGGCAAAACGCTTCCACGCTCGGCGTGTGGCGCAAATCGAGACCGAAAATTTCCAAGCGATTTTTCCATTCGCCAAAATCCGGCTCTTGCGAATAGCGCATCGCCGAGTCGCGCGGGAAACGAGTCGTGACAATCAAATGTGCGCCCGCTCGCAATAATTTTATTCCGGCTTGATAGCCGATCTTCACACGCCCGCCGGTGAGCAGCGCGACGCGCCCGTGCAAATCCGCCGTCTCGGTGCGCTTGAAGAAATTCAGTTCCGCGCACGCCGGACAAAGCTGGTCATAGAAATGGTGGATCGTCGAATAATCTTTTTTGCAGATGTAACAATTTTGCGACTCGACGACTTCGCGGAAATCGGGATTGTCCGTAATTTCCTTTTGCTGAATATTTTTTGGTGGCAAAATGTTCGGTGTGGTGAAAACTTTTTCGCGGCGCAGTTTGCGGATGCCAGTCTCGTTCAGCTTGGATTCGTCGAGCTGAATTTTCTCGGCTTTGCGCCGCCGAACTTTTGCCTTCACCAGGCGGCGACGCTCGTTCACGTCGGGACAATAAATCGCGCCCGCTGCCGTGAGCAATCGCGTCCGCTCCGCTTCCGAAAGTTCCGCGAGCAATGCGCGGTTGCTCACGGCCTTTTCCAAAATCTCGGCGGCGGCCTTCAATTGCGCGGCGACTTTTCCGGAATCGCCGTTGTTGTTTTGATGGGCGGACATTATTTAGCGCAGAGAATAGCACCCGTGCTTCTGACGGGCGAATGAAAAGCAGACCGCCGCACCTTGACGCTGCCGCACAAAAACGACAGACTTGTTTCGTAATTTTAATCTATGCCAACCAAACTAATCATCAAACCCGCAAAATCACCCACGGCCGTTGGGCCGTATAATCATGCCGTGCGAACCGGCGATTTGCTTTTTTGCGCCGGGCAAATTCCGATTGAACCGGCGACGGGCAATCTGATTTCCGGCGACATCAAGGCGCAGACCGAGCGCGTGCTGGAAAACGTGAAGGCGATTTTAGACGACCAGAAATTGACGTTCTCAAACGTCGTGAAAAGCACGGTGTTCCTGACGAACCTTGCCGACTTCGCGGGCATGAATGAAATTTACGCGAAATATTTCACGGAAAATTTTCCCGCGCGCTCGACGATTCAAGTCGCCGCGCTGCCCAAAGGCGCGAATGTGGAGATTGAAATCATCGCGCATTTTTGATTTGCCGGCGGGGCAAGACTCCCGGCGAGCCATAAAGTTTTTAAGATTCGGCTCGCGAGGACGCTCGCCCCACCAATGAATTTATGCCTGTCGGAATCCAACTTTTAATCGCGCTGCTTGTCGGCGGCGCGCTTGGAATTTTCTTGGGCTGGCTGAAATGGGGCGGCAAAAGTTCTGCCTCGCGTTTGGAAAATGTTTTGCAGGAGCAAATCAAACAGCGCGAAACGGAATTGGAAAAATTGCGCGGACAAATTTCGGAGGCTGGCAACGCGCGCGCGGCGGCGGAGGCGAAATTGACCGCGACGGAGAAAATGCTGGTGGAACAACGCGCGTTGCAGGACAAGGCGTTGATTGATTTGCGCGACACGTTCAAGGCGTTGAGCGCGGATGCGTTGAAGCAGACGGCACCAGAATTTTTACGGCTGGCTGAACAAAGTTTTGGAAAATTTCAGGAAACAGCCAAGGGCGATCTGGCGCAACGGCAGGAAGCGATCAAAACTTTGGTTGAACCGCTCAAGCAGCAACTGGAAACTTATCAAAAGCGCTTGCAGCAAAGCGAGGCGACGCAGACTTCCACGCTCGGCGAAGTGAAGAAGCAACTGGAAATGCTTTCGCAATCCAACTTGTCGCTTGCGAATGAAACGCAGCAGTTCCGCATGGTTTTGAAATCGAACCAGGCGCGCGGTCGCTGGGGCGAGGAAACGTTGCGGCGCGTGGTCGAGGCGGCGGGCATGAGCGCGCATTGCGATTTCAGCGAGCAAACGCAGGCGGGCGACAGCGAAGCCGGATTTGATTGTGCGACTGCCCGGCGAGCGGTTCATCATCGTGGACGCGAAAGTTCCTGACTTTGATTTTCTCAACGCGCTCGAATCGGCGGACGAAACTAAACGCGCGGAAGCGCTCGCCAGCGCACGCGACGAAATTGAAGGCGACAATCAAGGCGCTCGCCGACCGCGATTATCCGAGCCAGTTTCCGAACGCGCTGGATTACGTCGTGCTGTTCGTGCCGGCGGAATCGCTTGTTCAGCGCGGCGCTGGAAGGCGACCACGATTTGATCGTGTGGGCGGCGGCCAAACGGATTTTGCTGGCGACGCCGGCGTCGCTCATCGCGCTGCTGCGTTCGGTGAGCGTGAGCTGGCAGCAGCACGCGCAGACGGAGAACGCGCAGAAAATCGCCGAGGCCGCGCAGGAACTGTTTGTGCGCGTGGTGAAATTCACGGAGCATTTTGAAAAAATCCGCAGCGGCCTTGAGCGCGCGAACTCGGCGTTCAACGACGCGACGGCGAGTTTTCAAACGCGTATCCGCCCAGCGGGCGAACGGCTGGCGGAACTCGGCGGCACAAATTCCGCAAAGGAACTGGCAGACGTCCAGCCGCTGGACGCGACTTTGCGTTTGCCATGATTGTTGAACACAGCGGGATTTCTATGTATCGTGTGAGCGAAGGAAATTTATGAATGGCGAAAAATTGAACACCGGCCAGAAAGCGCTTCAGATCAACCTCGACGCGAAGAAATACGGCACGTTCGCCGAGATCGGCGCGGGCCAGGAAGTCGCGCGCTGGTTTTTTCACGTCGGCAAGGCGTCCGGCACCGTGGCGAAGACCATTTCCGCCTACGACATGGCGGTGAGCGACGCGATTTACGGCAAGGTCGGACCGTTACGTCAGCCGCAAGCGCTTGCAGGCGATGCTCGACTTGGAATTTGATCTGCTCCTCAAGCGCCTCGACAAGACGCGCGGCGACAAATGCACGTTTTTTGTTTTCGCCGACACCGTCGCCACCAAGC
This sequence comes from uncultured Verrucomicrobiae bacterium, assembly GCA_963719075.1. Classification (GTDB taxonomy): domain Bacteria; phylum Verrucomicrobiota; class Verrucomicrobiia; order Limisphaerales; family UBA11358; genus UBA11358. Next base: position 121,374 of record CAVRAN010000006.1, read on the forward strand.
GCGACGAGGGGAGCGGCTGGCTCGGCGTCAAATTTCAGGTCCATCCGCACGGCGACCCGTCCACCATCATCATCCACGTGCGGACGCTCGATAAAGAAAGCATGCGCCAGCAGGAAGCACTCGGAATCATCGGCGTGAACCTCATCCATGGCGCGTTTTATTTGCACGAAGACCCGGTGAAATTGATCAGATCTCTTCTGGACGACCTTTCAAGCGCGCGCGTCGAGGTGGACATGATCAAATTTTCCGGCCCGGCATTTACCGGCGTGGACAACCGGCTCATGGCGCTCCAGCTCGTCCAGCAATGGCTCACCGAAGCCGCCATGTTCACCGCCGACGGCGAAACCATCATCCCCGGCGAATTACTTTGGAAAAAACCCGTGCTGCTCGAACGCGGCAGTTTTCGTCCGCTCACGAACCCGATGCTCGACATGCTCGAACGCGCGCGCGAACAATTCGTCGCCGACAAATCGCTGCAAAACGATCCGCCCGTCGTCATGTTCGAGATGACGCTGCGCCAGTTGCAGGTCGGCGACGCGATTGACCACCAGGATTTTTTGGATCGCGTGGACACGCTCGGTGCGCTCGGCAAGCCCGTGTTGATCTCCAATTTTTTCCGCTACCATCGCCTCGTCAATTACCTCGCGCGCCAGACCGACAAACCCATCGCCCTGCCCATCGGCCTCGTGCGCCTGCGCGACGTGATGGACGAAAAATTTTACACGGATTTGCCCGGCGGCCTGATGGAATCGCTCGGCCAGCTTTTCAAGAACGGCGCGAAACTTTACGTCTATCCCTCGCTCGACAAAAAATCCGGCCAGCTCATCACCGTCGAAAACATGGAAGTCGCGCCGCACCTGCGCCACCTCTACGCGCACCTCGTCGAAAACAAATTCATAGACAACATCACCAACTACAACGCCGGCGCGCTGAAAATTTATTCCGGCGAAGTCCTCGCCAAAATCCATTCCGGCGACGAAAGCTTGAGCAAACTGATCCCCGCGCCGATTTTTGAGATCATCAAGGCCAAAAAACTTTTCGGCTGGGCGCAAGAAACGGTTTTGCCGCCGGTGGCGGCGTGAAAATTTTGGCAGGGACGGCGTGTCGCCGTCCCAATTTTCAGGTAATCGCGTTGCTTCTCGATAGCACGGCCATCGAATAGCGTTTCGACTTTAATTGCAGCTTCATTTTCGTTCCAAACGTCTGCGACAAATTCTTTGAATTCAGCACAGCAGATTTTTTCCCGGCTGCGAGAACTTTTCCATTTTTCAAAACCAGCAGATGGGAAAACACCGGCATGATTTCCTCGACGTGATGCGTCACCAAAACCAGCGTCGGCGAATTTTTCCGCGCGCCGAGCCGCTGGATGAATTGCAAAAAATGTTCGCGCGCCGCCGGATCCAGCCCGGCGCACGGCTCGTCCAGAATCAACACGCGCGGCTTCGCCATCAGTGCGCGACCGATCAAAACGCGCTGCCGTTCGCCCTGCGACAGCACGCGCCATGGACGTTCGGCCAGATATTCACACTCGACTTGCCGCAACAGTTTCAGCGCCTGGTATTTTTCCGCGCGCGACACGCGTCCCCAGAAATCAATCATTGCATATTTCCCGCTCGCGACGGTTTCCAGCGCCGGCTCATCCTCCGCCATCATCTGCCGCACGGACGAGCTGACAATTCCAATTTGCTTCCGCAATTCGCGCCAGTCGGACTGGCCGTAAATTTTTCCGAGTAAAAAAATTTCGCCGCTCGTCGGCATCAGATAACCTGTCAACGCGCTCAACAAGGAAGTTTTCCCCGAACCGTTCGCGCCGAGAATCACCCAATGCTGTGCGCGCTCCACGCGCCACGAAACATCCGTGAGAATTTTCACGCCGCTGCGTTCGATGCAAAGATTGGAGATTTCAAGAATCGGTTTCACGCGAAGAAATTTGCCGAAAAATTTCACAGAAGCAAACAAAGGAAACGAAGTTGCCCTGTTACTTTGCCTTTGTTTTCTTTGTTTGCTTCTGTTAAAAACGCGATATGAAAAATTTGATTTCTGTGATTCTTATTTTATTTTGCGTGATGAAAACACAAGGAGCAATTCACACTGAAACAGTTGATTACAAACAAGGCGACACGACGCTCGAAGGTTTTCTCGCCTATGACGATTCCATTTCCGGTAAACGCCCCGGCGTGCTCGTCGTGCATCAATGGTTCGGCCTGACCGATTACGAAAAACGTCGCGCCACCATGCTCGCGCAACTCGGCTACGTCGCGTTCTGCGCAGATATTTACGGCAAAGATTCCCGTCCGAAAAATGTGCAGGAAGCCGGCGCGCAGGCGGGAAAATATAAAAATGACCGTCAACTTCTTCGCGCACGTGTGAATGCCGCGCTCGATGTGCTGAAGAAAAATGAATTCGTGGACGCCAAGCGCGTCGCGGCCATCGGCTATTGTTTCGGCGGCACGACGGTGATTGAACTTGCCCGCAGCGGCGCGGATTTGAACGGCGTTGTCAGTTTCCACGGTGGACTGGACTCGCCAACTCCGGCGGACGGGAAAAATATCAAATGCAAAGTGCTCGCGCTCGCGGGCGCGGATGATCCGTTTCAAAAACCCGACGATTTGACCGCGTTTGAAAGTGAGATGCGCGACAACAAAGTGGACTGGCAGATTGTTTTCTACGGCGGCGCGGTCCACGCCTTCACGCAACCCGATCCCGGCTTCGTCAATGCCGGCGCGAAATATAATGAAAAAGCTGACAAGCGTTCGTGGGAGGCGATGAAAGATTTCTTTGAAGAAATCTTCAAGTGATTTGTTGAAATGTTAAATCGTTAAATGGGTTTTCCAATTCAACGATTCAACCATTTAAGCATTCAACAAAATGCGAATCACCGGCGGCAACGCGGCTCGGCGGATTTTGAAAGTCCCGAAAGGACTCGACGTTCGGCCGACGCCGGATTTGGTCAAGCAGGCGGTTTTCAATTCGCTCGGCGGGCGGGTTGTCGGCGCGAAGGTTTTGGAATTGTTTGCGGGCAGCGGCGCGTTGAGTCTGGAATGTTTGAGTCGCGGCGCGGCTTCGGTGATGTGCGTCGAGAAATCGCATCGGCACGCGGAATTCATCCGCAGCAACGCGGACGCGGCGGGCTACGGCGAAATTTTGGAAGTGCGGACGCAGGATGTTTTTCCGGTGATGAATCAACTGGCGGAAAGCGGGCGGCAATTCGATTTGATCCTGGCCGATCCGCCTTACGGCGAAAAAAATGTTAACCGCCGTTCGGCTTCATTCGCGCAGCAATTGCTCGATGATAAAAATCTGCCGAAGCTGCTCGCGTCCGGCGGAAGATTTGTGCTCGGTCACACGAAACGCGACACGCTGGAAATTGTCGCGCCGTGGACGGAAGTGAAAATGCTCAAGCACGGCGACACCGTGATGCGGTTTTTAGAACGTGAATAATTCGCTGGGTGCTGCTGCCGCACTACCGCGAAGCGCGACATTTTTCACCGCCATCCCGAAAGAACGATACTGTTCATTGAACTGGCGGGAACATCCAGTTTTGTAGTGCAGACTCCCGCCCGCAAGGTGATCGGCAAGACGTGATCGCTTTCATTGCACAAGATCAGAATCAACTCCCCCGATGGATTACAGAAGGCGACCAAACTTTTGCTCGTTAACATAGCTTCGTTGTCACCGATCCCGACCATGGCGGACAAGCCAATGCGAACAGCTCCGGGCTGCACAAAATGACCCGAAGTGTTTCAATGAATAGAACTCCGGATTGTAAATGATTTGTTTTGTCCGGGCATCAATCTTCAGCAGACTGTTTTGCTTCCAACCCCAAGAACTGGTGGATTTTTCACTCAAGATCAGGTTCCAGAACATATAGCTGCTGGCATAATGGTTCATGTCTTCAATCATTCTCTGGAAGGTGGTCATGCCTTCATTCCAGGAATCGGCGCCGTTGTTGCATTCAGTCTCGGTCTGCATCAGTTTCTTTTCCGGATACTTCTGATGCGTGGCGAGCATGGCGTCCTGCCCGCCCCATTGATAACCCACGCCGGTGATTAGGGAACCTGTCACGGGATCGCCCAGCACCGATTCAAAATGTAGTCAGCGAGGTTCTCATTGACGATGGTGCCCAGCCAGACCTGCACGTCCACGCGATCCATTTTCAGCCGGGGAACGAGATAGT
>CAVRAN010000007.1:0-109934 GCA_963719075.1 uncultured Verrucomicrobiae bacterium
GAAAAAGCGCGGCTCGACAAAGTTTTGCAGAATAATGAAATCCGCACGATGATCACGGCCATCGGCACCGGCATCGGCGACGGCGAGGGTGAAGGCGCGTTCGACATCGCCAAGTTGCGCTATCACAAAATCATCATCATGACCGATGCCGACGTGGACGGCTCGCACATCCGCACGTTGCTGCTCACGTTTTTTTATCGCCAGATGCCGAAGCTCATCAAGGACGGTTACGTCTACATCGCGCAGCCGCCGCTTTACAGCATTACGCGCAAAAAGAAGACCGATTACATTGACGACGACGTGCAGCTCAATCGCATCCTGCTGCAAAACGGCACGGAGGAAGTGAAGTTGAAAAATCTCGCGGACGGACGCGAACTTGCGCCGAAGCAGCTTGAGGAAATTTTGACGCTGCTCGAATCGCTCGACAAATATGCGACGTTCATCCGGCGGCAGGGCGGAGATTTCGGCGATTACGTCGAGAAGCGCAGTAAGAAGGGAACGTTCCCGGTTTTCATCATCAAAGTCCGCGAAGGCAACGACGAGACGGTTCATTATTTTGACGATCTCGACGACGTGCAAAAATTCAAGGACAAGAATTCCGACCTTTACGACGCCGATGTGAAAGAAAAATCCGACAAGCCGAAAAACCAGACGCGCCGCGCGGTCGAGGCGGATTTGCATCTGGAGAGCAAGGTCATCGCCGATCTGCTGGGCAAACTTTCCAAAAAGGGACTAGCCGTGGATCATTATGCCGCGCAGGACAAGCCGTTGTATGAATTGATCGAAGGTGAAGGCGACAAGGCGATCGTGACGCCGCTGTTTTCGATCCCGGAAATTTTGAACAGCGTGAAAGCCGTCGGCAAAAAAGGCATCCAGATGACCCGCTTCAAGGGTCTCGGCGAAATGGACGCGAAGGAGCTTTTTGAGACCACGATGAATCCGGTCGTGCGCAAGCTGTTGCGGATTGATCTGACCGACGCGGTCGAGGCCGAGGAAATGTTCTCGCGGCTCATGGGCGAGGAAGTCGAGCCGCGTCGCCAGTTCATCGAGGACAACGCGCTCAACGTGCGCAATCTGGACGTTTAATTTTTAGCTGCTGAAATTTTATGGCTGATTCCAAAGACCCGAATGATTTGCCGGTGAGCAACACGCCGTTGTTCGCTGCGAACGAGAAGATCGCGAAGATCAATGTTGCGGACGAAATCAAAAATTCGTTCCTCGATTATTCCATGTCCGTGATCATTTCGCGCGCGCTGCCAGACGTGCGCGACGGCTTGAAACCTTCGCAGCGCCGCATCCTTTATGCGATGCACGAACTGTCGCTGTTTCCCGGACGCAAACCTTACAAGTGCGCAAAAATCTGCGGCGACACCTCCGGCAATTACCATCCGCACGGCGAGGCGGTGATTTATCCGACGCTCGTCCACATGGCGCAGCCTTGGGCGATGCGCGAACGGCTCGTCGAGGGCAAGGGCAACTTCGGCTCGATTGAGGACGATCCGCCTGCGGCGATGCGTTACACCGAGGCGCGGCTCACGCATCTCGGCGCGGCGCTGATGCAGGACATGGACCGGGAAACGGTGGATTTTGTCCCGAACTACGACGAGCGCATGACCGAGCCGACGGTTTTTCCGGCGGCGTTCCCAAATCTGCTCGTCAACGGCGGCACAGGCATCGCCGTCGGCATGGCCACCAACATGCCGCCGCATAATCTCGGCGAAGTGATTGACGGCATCTGCGCGCAGATTGACAACCCGGAAATCACCATCGCGCAGTTGATGAAATTCATCAAAGGCCCGGATTTTCCGACGGGCGGGATGATTCTGCGGCGTCGAAGGCATCAAAAATTATTTCACGACCGGCAAGGGCAGCGTGAAATTGCGCGGGCGCGTCGGCTCGGAGGAATTGAAGGGCAACCGCGAGCAGCTCGTCATCACGGAAATTCCGTTCAACGTCAACCGCGCGGCGCTTGAGGAAAAGATCGCCGAGCTGGTGAACGAAAAAGTCATCACGGAAATCTCCGCGATGCGCAACGAGTCCGACGAAAACACGCGGCTCGTGATGGAACTCAAGCGCGACGGAAATCCGAAAGTCGTCATCGCCAATCTTTACAAGCACACGCAGCTTGAGGTCAGCTTCAGCGTCAACGCGCTCGCGATTGACCACGGCAAGCCGAAGACGCTCACGCTCAAGGAAATGATCCAGTGCTACATCGAGCACCGCCGCGAAGTCGTTTTGCGCCGCACGCGCTTTGAATTGAAGAAGGCCGAGGAACGCGCGGAATTGCTCGAAGGTTATCTCATCGCGCTGGCGAACCTCGACGAATTCATCGCCATCATCCGCAAATCCAAGACGCGCGAAGAAGCGCGCGTGAAACTGCTCGCGTTCGAGTGGACGCAGAAACAGGTCGAGCGCTGGGGAATTTTAATCCGCAGCGAAACGCGGCTCGACGCCGGACGTTACGCTTTGACCGAGCGGCAGGTGGACGCGATTCTGGAATTGCGTTTGTATCAACTGACCGCGCTGGAAATTGACAAGGTCGAGGGCGAATACAAGGAATTGCTCGAACGCATCAAGGATTTGCTCGACATTTTGTCGAAGGAATCGCGCGTGATGACCATCATCAAAAATGAGCTGAAGGTCATCAAAGAAAAATACGCCACGCCGCGCAAAAGCCAGATTGTGCCGGACGAAGGCGAGATCGCCATCGAGGATTTGATCGCGAACGAAGGCGTCATCATCACGCTCACGCACAACGGCCTCATCAAGCGCACGAACGTTTCCAGCTACCGCTCGCAACGGCGCGGCGGCAAGGGCGTCATCGGCATGACCACGCGCGAAGCCGCGACCGACGAGGACAAGGATTTCATCGAGCATCTGTTCACCGCCAGCACGCATGATTACCTGATGTTCTTCACGAACACCGGGCGCGTGTATGTCGAGCGCGTCCACGAAATTCCCGACATGGGCCGCGCCGCAAAAGGCCGCAGCATCGCAAATCTTTTGGAATTGAAAGCCGGCGAAAATGTCGCCGCGCTCATCCGCGTCCTTTCAAAGACAAATTCCGACAAACAGGACATCACGTGGGAACAGCCCGGCTACATTTTCTTCGCAACGAAGCAAGGCACGGTGAAAAAAACCGCGCTCGCGGATTTTGCTAACGTCCGCAAAGGCGGCATCATCGCCATCGGCATTGATCAGGGCGACAACTTGATCGAAGTGAAACTCACGACCGGCAAGGACAAAGTCGTGCTCATCACGCGCGACGGCATGAGCATCCGCTTTGAGGAAGAAGACGCGCGCCCGATGGGCCGTCCCGCTGGCGGCGTGCGCGGCATCAATCTTGAGAAAGGCGACGAAGTTGTCGCCCTGGCCGTCGTTGTGCCGGACGCAAAACTTTTGGTCGCCGGCGAAAACGGCATCGGCAAGCGCACGGATTTTGAGGAATACCGGATTCAATCACGCGGCGGCAAAGGCATCATCACGATGAAGACGAACGAAAAAACCGGCGCGGTCATCGGCGCGCTGACCGTCCGTGACAACGACGAAATCATGCTAATCACGTTCAAAGGCCAGATGGTCCGCATTTCCGTGAATGGAATCCGCGAAGCCGGACGAAACACGCAGGGCGTGAAACTCATCAATTTGGAATCCGGCGACAAGCTTCAGGCCATCGCGCCCGTCGTCGGCGAGGACAAGGAGGATTCGGCTACTGAAGACGAATTGAAGTAATCACGGCGCGAGTCGTTCCAGTTTCCACAGATTATTTTTTTGCCGCGTGTAACAAAAGCGATCGTGCAAGCGGCTTTGACGTCCTTGCCAAAATTCAATCCGTTCCGGCCGCAAAACATAACCGCCCCAATTCGGCGGCAACGGAACATTCTTTGTAAATTTCTTTTCCATTTCCTTCCATTTTGCTTCGAGCGTGGCACGGTCTGCGACAATGTCACTTTGATTTGAAGCCCAAGTCGCCAGTTGACTGCCGCGCGGACGCGATTTGAAATACGTTTCTGATTCTTTGCGCGAAATTTTTTTGACTGACCCAGCGATGCAGACCTGCCGCTCCAATTGCTGCCAGCAAAAAACCAGCGACGCATTTGGATTTTCCGAAAGTTCGCGCCCTTTGCGGCTGTCGTAGTTCGTGAAAAAAATGAAGCCGCGTCCGTCCAGACCTCTCAATAAAATAATCCGTGCGGAAGACTTCCCGTTTTTGTCAGCTGTCGCAAGCGTCGCCGCGTTCACGTCAATTTCCTTTTGCGCGAGCGCGCGGGTCGCCTGCTTGAACCATTTTTGAAATTGCGTGATTGGATTGGCGTCCAAATCCATTCGTCGCAAACTGCCAAGCGAATATTCACGCCGTATTTCTGCTATCGCCATAGCGCAGAATCTACAACGATTGCGCGCTTTTTGTCCATTGTCGAAGAGGTTTTAAAACGCGAATTTGGCGTCACAACTTAGCAATGTGCTCCTGAACCTCGCGAAAATTATGCAAGAACAGGGTGTTCTCGGCTATAATTTTTTCGACAAGCTGTTTGAGCACCAGCATTTCCGAGGTATTGATGACAGCATGAACGCTCTGTTGAAAGGCCTGCATTGAATCGAGTGTGCGAACCGAGTTGCCAACCAAAATAATAGTTGCGTGGCGCCGCTGTCCCATAATCATTTTTTGCAAAGCTTTTAATGACTGGTTTTCTTCAATCTTGCCGACATTAAACAAATCTTCAACGAAAACGATCTGGTAACGAACCTGGCTGAAGCGTGACAGAAAATCCTCATGATTTGCAGCGACATGAATTTTGTAGCCAAGTTCTTGCAAAGCCTTTTTGGAGGCGTCAAGCCACGCCGGATTTGAGCATGCAACAAGAGCCGGCCTGTCCGTGGCACTAATAAAATCAAACTTGTCGTTCATTTTTTGATTTTGATGGTGTCGCCGGACGCCATAGTCGGCCTCATTTTCAACGAGCCCACATCTGAAGTAATTTCTCCGCGCGCCTTTTTGATATTATCAATGCCACGCGAAACAACACCGCGTTTACTGCAATAAAGCTGCGCGGTTTCCTCGGTGATTATGCCTTTTTCGTAAGCTTCAAGGCAGGCATGGTCGAACGTGCGCCAGCCGAAAGTATAACTCGCCTCGATGATTTCGTAGAAGGTTTTCCCTTCGCTTTCGCCCAGACGAATCGTTTCTTCAATGCGAAGGTTGTGACCCATGATTTCAAGCAGCGCGAAACGTCCGCCGCCAATTTTCGGTGCGAGTCGCTGGCTGACAATCCAACGCAATGAATCCGCCAAACGCACACGGATTTGATCCTGATCTTCGGCCTCGAACATACCGAGGATGCGATTGATGGTTTCGCCAGCGTTGACAGTATGCAAAGTACTAAGTACCAGATGCCCCGTTTCCGCCGCGCTCAAGGCAATTTTGATAGTTTCACGGTCGCGCATTTCGCCGACGAGAATCACCTTGGGTGCTTGGCGCAACGCAGCGCGCAGGCCGTTTGAGAAGGTATCAAAATCAATTCCCAGTTCCCGCTGGTTGAAAGTTGCCTGAATGTGCGGATGGATGAATTCAACCGGGTCTTCGAGTGTGACAACGTGAACCGGTTTTGCCCGGTTGATTTCATTCAGAATCGCAGCGAGCGTGGTTGTTTTGCCGGAACCGGTCGCGCCAGTGAGGAGCACCAAACCGGTTTTTTCCTTCGGAATTTCTTTAAAAATTCCCGGGAAATTTAATTTTTCCAAAGTCGGGATAACCGTGCTCAATTGACGGCAGACAATTGAAAAATTACCGCGCTGCGAAAAAATATTTACGCGAAAACGGGCTTTTTCGGAAAGCGCATAGGCCGAATCGCAGGAGCCGTGCCGCAGCAAATGTTCGACGTGCTGGAGATTGTCGCCAACCAGATTCAGTGCGATTGTCTCTGTTTGAAATGACGTGAGCTTTTCAATGGGTGGATCAAGGACAACCGGTTTGAGTGCGCCGTAGGATTCCACTTGCGGCGGACGGTCAACGGTGAAAAGCACGTCCGACACTTCCGGCTGCGAAGCCAGCATCGTACTGAGAATTTTATCCAATTCAGGACGGCGCATAATCAGGCGTCATCATCTTCCGGTGGGTGGGCAAGGAACGAACGAAATTTTTTCCGGTCAAGCGCCTTGTCATACGCGGATTCCGGAGAAATACGCTTCATTCGCAGGTGTTCCATAATATGGTCGTCCATCGGCTGATTGCCGATTTTCTTGCCGACCTGAATCATGCCCGGAATTTGATGTGTCTTGCCTTCGCGCACCAGATTGGCGATTGCGGTGGTGAAAACGAGAATTTCAAACGCGGCCAGCCGGCCTTTTTTGTCGATTCGTTTGAACAATGTCTGCGCCACAATGCCTTTTAGTGATTCCGAAAGCGTTTGGCGGATCTTGTTTTGTTGATCGGCTGGAAAAACGTCAATGATACGGTCTACCGTCTTCGCCGCGCTTTGTGTGTGCAACGTGCCGAACACAAGGTGGCCCGTGTTCGCGGCCGTCAGTGCCAGCTCAATCGTTTCCAAATCACGCATTTCACCGACGAGAATAATGTCCGGGTCTTCACGCAACGCGCCGCGCAATGCCGCCGCGAATGATTTCGTGTGCAAGCCGACTTCGCGATGATTGACCAAACAATTTTTACTCTCGTGCACGAACTCAATCGGGTCTTCAACCGTAATGATGTGTTCCTTGCGGTTTTTATTGCAGTAATCCACCATTGCCGCCAGCGTCGTGGATTTGCCCGAACCGGTCGGTCCCGTGACAACAACCAGTCCGCGGTGCAACATACAGAATTTTTTCAGCACGGTAGGCAGCGGTGCATCAAACTTTTCAAAATCTTCGAATGAAAGCACGCGGCTCGGAATTTGCCGAAATACAGCCGCAACGCCGTTCTTTTGATTGAAAAAATTGACACGGAAACGCGAAATATTTGGGATTTCGTAGCCGAAATCCACGTCGCCGGATTCTTCAAATTGTTTAATTTTTATTTCCGGCGCAATTTCATAAAGCATAGCCTTGAGCGCATCGCTTTCTAGCACCGGATAATCCACACGTTGCATTTCCCCATTGATTCGAAGTATAGGCGGATTGCCTGAAGACATATGAAGATCCGAGGCCTTTTGCTCGAACATCAAGTTGAAAAATGCATCTATCTTAGCCATAGTTCCTTCTTATTTAGTTGTATGTTACAAAAAGCCGCGACGGACTGCAAGCAATGAAAACGCTATTTAAAATCATCAAAAAAGAAACAAATGGCGGGATTGTGCCTTTTGCACGTTTTATGGAATTAGCGTTATATTGCTCCGATTTTGGCTATTATGAATTGCAAAAGAGGCTTGGTCGACATGGCGATTTCTTTACTAGCGTCAGCACTGGCGAATTATTCGGCCAACTGCTTGCGTTCCAATTCGCCGAATGGCTGGAAGAAATAAAATCATCGCTCACCACTCATCGCTCGCCAATTTTCATAGTTGAAGCGGGGGCGCATGATGGTCAACTGGCGAGTGACATTTTAAACTGGCTGCAAACCAACCGCCCAAAACTTTTCGACCAAATCGAATACGTCATTATTGAACCCTCGCGCCGCCGACAGGAATGGCAACGGGAAACACTGAAAAATTTTGCCGAGCGCATCCGTTGGTTCGCCGATTTTAAAAATTTGAAATCCAAAACTAAAAAGTTAAAATTGCCGGGAATCGTTTTTAGTAACGAACTTCTCGACGCATTTCCCATTTGCCGCTTCGGCTGGGACGCCAAAAAAAGAAATTGGTTTGAATGGGGTGTCACCGTTGACGGCGAAAAATTCATTTGGGCGCGAATGCCAAAACCGGTTCACGACTTACGATTTACGATTTGCGTGCCAAAAGAATTACTTGATGTTTTGCCAGATGGTTTTACCACGGAAATTTGCCCGGCAGCAGAAAACTGGTGGCGCGAGGCCGCCGGTGTTTTGCAACGCGGAAAACTTCTGGCGATTGATTACGGCTTTAACTCTGACGAAATGTTTTCACCCGAGCGCGCGCGTGGCACGCTGCGTGCCTATTTTCGCCAACACGTCACGGATGACATTCTTGCCAATCCCGGCGAACAAGACCTTACCGCACACGTCAATTTTTCCGCGATTCAAAACGTCGGCGAAGAAGCTGGACTAAAGACGGAAATGTTTTCGAGACAAGCAACATTTCTGACGCAGATACTCAAAAAAACTTTGAAAGAAAAATCTTTTGAATGGAGCACCAATCGCACACGCCAGTTTCAGACCCTCACGCACCCGGAACATCTTGGTCGCGCCTTCCGCGTTTTGGTTCAATCGCGTTGCAATTCGTAATTCAAAATCGAAAGGCAATAAATCGCCGCCGTCTCCACGCGCAAAACCAAACGGCCGAGTGAAATCGGCTTGGCGTTTGAATTTCGAATTACTTGCAATTCATTCAAAGTAAAATCGCCTTCCGGTCCAATCCAAACACTGATATTTTTCGGCAAGTGTCTATGCTTCGTTTCGAACTCTTTCAAAACTTCGCGCGGATGATGACGTTCCTTTTGCAGTGAGCCAACGAGAGATAAGTCAAATTTTTCGTTTCGTGCGAGAAATTGTTCAATCGTCATCGGCACTTCGACTTTCGGCAGCCATGTTGCGCCGCATTGTTTAATGGCTTCAATCGCTACATTCTGCCATTTGTCGCGCTTGTTTCCAACGTCCTCGTTGTCGAGTTGCGTTACCACGCGCTCGGACAAAATCGGAACGACTCTTCGAGCGCCTAGTTCAACTGATTTCTGGATGATGCTTTCGATGATTTTTCCCTTGGGCACGGCTTGCAATAACGTGATGGAGCAGGGCAGGGCGGGGGCAAAATTTTTCAGCGACACGGAAAGCGTGACGACATTCCGCACGCAATCTTCGACCGCGCAAAGGAATTCATTTCCGATGCCATCCAAAACAGCAACCAGTTCACCGCGTTTCAATCGCAAGACATGCAATGCGTGATGGGCTTCGCGCTTGTCGAGCCGTAATAAATTGTCGCCGCAATGTTCCGGTGGCAAATAGAATCGGTGCATGGCTCACTTGAAAAACTTCTTCGCCTTTTCAAAAAAACCTTGCGACAGAGGTGCTTCATGTCCATCGCACAGAGCGGCGAATTCCTGCAACTTGGCTTTTTGTTCTTGGTTCAACCGCGTCGGCACTTCGACTTGGACGCGCACGTGTAAATCGCCGTGGCCGTAGCCCTGCAAATTTTTTACGCCTTTGCCTTTGACCCGGAACGTTGTGGCAGGCTGCGTGCCGGCGGGGATCTTGATCGTTGCCTTGCCGTCTAGCGTCGGCACTTCTATTTCCGCGCCGAGCGTGACTTGGATAAAACTCACCGGCACTTCGCAAAGCAAATCGTCACCGTCACGCTGAAAAATTTCGTGTGCCTTGACGTGCAAAATAACGTAAAGATCGCCTGACGGCCCGCCGCGAAACCCAGCCTCGCCGTTGCCCGATGAACGCAGCCGCGAACCAGCATCAACACCAGGTGGAATTCGCAACTTGATTTTTGAAGTGCGCTCACGCTTGCCATTACCGTGGCAGGATTTGCAAGGCTTCTCTAAAATGCGCCCTGCGCCTTTGCAGTGCGGACAGGTCTGCGCAATGCTGAAAATTCCGCGCGACATCAGCACCTGTCCACGCCCGCCGCACGTCGCGCACGTTTTTAACTTTGAACCGTGTTCCGCGCCGGAACTGTTGCACGTTTCGCACCGGTCAAGTTTCGTGACGGAAATCTCTTTTTCGCAGCCGAGTGCGGCTTCTTCGAGAGAAATCTCCAAATCGAAACGCAAATCCTCGCCACGCTGCGGTTGCGATGGATCGTTTTGCTGGCCACCAAAAAGATTTTCAAAAATACTGCTGCCGCCCCCGCCACCGAAGACCTCTCGGAAAATATCAAACGGATCGTGAAATCCGCCCGCGCCGCCACCAAAACCGCGGCTCGCACGTTGGCGAGGATCAAACGCCGCATGACCATATTGATCGTAAGCGGCGCGCTTTTGCGGATCACTCAATGCTTCGTAAGCTTCACTGAGTTCTTTAAATTTTTCCTCCGCCGCACGGTCGCCCGGATTTTTGTCCGGATGATATTTCACCGCCAGTTTGCGATAGGATTTTTTGATTTCCTCAATACTGGCTTCTCGGCTAACGCCGAGAATTTCGTAATAATCGCGCTTGGACATTTTTCGAAATGTAAATTATGAATTTATCGCAGGCTTCTTCGCGACAATGACAGCGGCGGGACGCAACAAACGGTCGCGGAGTTTGTAGCCTTTGCGAAGTTGCTGAAGGACGTGGCCTTCGGGAGCATCGGTCGTTTCCTGCTGCGACACGGCTTCGTGTAGCATTGGATCGAACGGTTTGCCCGTCGCGTCAATTTCTTCCAGACCAGTTTCAAGAAGAGCGCTCCTAAGTTGTTGCTGAATCATGGCGATGCCGGACTGCAACGACGCAAGTTTGTCGCCCTGCGCAGTCTGCGCGGCGGTTTGAGCCATTTCAAAATTGTCGAGGATGGGGATTAATTTTTGCAGTAGCGAGGCGTTGGCGAATTGAGCGACTTCAGCGCGTTCGCGCGTGGCGCGTTTCTTGAAATTTTCAAAATCAGCGGCGGTTCGCAGCCAATTATCTTTATACTCATCAGCTTTGGCGGCGCACGATTGAAATTCGGTCATTTGTTCCGGCGTGAGCTCATCTGCGGTACCGACGGAAACTTCATCCGCCGAAGCAACTTTGGCCGTTTCAGTTTTTTGCATATTTGGTTTGGATTTTTTCATGCTGTAATTTCAGCGCAAAATGTTTCAGGCTCACCAAATTAACGGATTAATCTTGCATCGGCAACAGCGACCTGTCCGAAATCTGATTTTGAAATTTCTTCAATTGGGCTGGACGATTTTTTGAAAGTCAGAAAGATTGCGAATCGATTCAAAGCGCGGATCTTTTTGCGCTTGTTCGGCAAGATTGCGGGCTTTGGGATCGTGTTGGAGGCGCTTGTTGCTCAGGTCGAGTGAAGTCCGTAAATCTTGCAACGCCTCGGAATTTTTTCCGAGAATGGCTTTAAGCGAGGCGAGGTCATACCACGGTTCGGGTTGGTCGGGAACCAAGACGGCAAGTTTTTCTAAAACCTCTTCGAGCTTGGTCAGATTGCCAGTTTGGGCATAAAACTGGGCAATGACGCCGACTTCACTAGGCGTGACGTGCGGATCGCTCATCACTTGGTCGAACAACTCGATGACGCGATTGGTTTGCCGTGTTTGCAAATAAAAACCAGCAAGGTTGAGAACCTTTTGAAAATTAGTCGGATTCACGTCCACCGGCGCGGTTTCCATTTGTCGCAATTGATTTTCAGTTTGGTTGCTGTTAGGGGAAATCTGCGGACTATTTTTAAAACCGCGCAGTTGTTTGACAAGATTGTCAACCTGGTCGTTGTATGGATCAAGTTTCAGGCAGGTTTCCGCTACAATAATGGCATCGTCAAGGCGATTGAACTGGAGCAGAAAATTGACGTAACGATAAACCGCTTCGGGACTATATGGACAAAAAGCAAAAGACTGTTTGAAGGCAAAATCAGTCTCGCGAATCAGTGCCTGCGTTTCGGCCGGAGTTTTTTGGCGATATTCCGGCGGGCATTCCGGACCCAAACGCCACGCGTAAACTCCCGCAATAGAGCTGCGCAATTTTGAAAAAGCCTTTTGCCCGTCATCATCGCGGATGAATTTTCGGTCGCCCTTGAATCCGGCAAAATTATTTTGCAGATAAACTTTGTCGCAGAAATCCGCGATTTCCTTGACGCTGGTGTCGTAAGTAATCCAATTGCCGATTAAACGGTCTGAATATCTGCTCCAAAATTCATGATCCTTTTTGAAAACATCATCGGATAAATCGGGCAGGGGATTGCGGTTGATTTTCATGATGATGCCGGATGGCGTTTCGTAAGGATACATCCAGTCCAGCGGAAAACTTTCCTCGACAAAAAATTCGTTGGTCGGATTGTGGTCGAAAATGACCTTGCATAACAGTCCGTTGATCATCATGACGGCGACCTGACCTGAAACCTGCAACTTGTCGCCAACCATGCGGACATCCTCGCCTGGCTTTACTTGCCTAGGTTCGTCGGGAAATTGCTGGTCGTGCATGACGCGCTGTTCAACATCTTTGTAGTAGTTATTAAAGCAATTTTGTGAGTCCTCCGGCGTGGGTGTATAAATTTCCTTAGGTGGATAAACTCCCTCGGCGCGCCGGCGCGCTTCAACGGCCGCGCCGAATTTTGTAAACGGTTTGTCCAGCATAACATAAGCCGCGTTGGCGATTCCGTGAACAAACGAACTGTCATCGCCAAAAGGGATGCTCAACACATAGGACGTGAAATCCCTGAAAAACGGCGTGTCCAATCCAAGTTCATTTTGCGAGCTGCGGAAATACTGCGCGCGGATGTATTCAAGGTAGGTGCCGTCGGCGAGCGCGTTTTGGGTGATGATATAAACATCGCGTCGGTCAAATTTTTGATCTTCTTTGGGCTGGCAATTGTGCGGAATGAAACTTTCGCAGAAAATCATGTAAGTCGGACAGAATCGTCCCGGATCGGTGCCGCCAAACAAAATCGCGTCGCGAGTCATTTCGGGATAAATGCCAAACGGTGGCGTGAACATGTCGTGACCGAACCAGTAGCCGAACCAGTGATTACGCTGTTCGCTTTTATACCAGTGCGAGAGACCGGAATAAACCGGCATGAGCATGAAAAGACTCAACAAAATCAGAACCGGCCCACGATTGCGGTAAATCCACAAGGCGATGAGAAAAATAATCGGTATCGCCACCAAAATGAGGTTGGCCAGCACGGGCGAACCGTATTGATCTTTGGCAAACGACTGGGCAATCCAGTGCGGCAGTTGTGAGAGGCTGATTTCGCCGGCCGGGCCAAAAAAAAGTTTTCCCGTCGCATCCACGAGACAATACAAGGCTACAATCACGGCTATGCTTCCGCCCAGCAATCCCCAGCGCCGGAAATTGTCATAATGCGTGGCCATGTAAGCTGCTATCAACGTGATTCCGTAGCCGATCATCATGGCGAACAGCGCGTGCGAAGCGGTGAAAAATACCTTGTTAAGATCGGCCGTGGATTTATCCAGACCGACGTTGAGAAGAATCACCAGCAGCACGGACAGACAAAAGTAAATGGCGGTCAAACCGAGAATCCAGCCGCGTTCCCGTTTTTGCATTTTGACGAAAAACAAAAACGGCAGGAGGCCGATAAAGATCAAAACCCAGCTGAACGATTCGGAGAGCCCCTGTGAAATATACCAAAGTTGTTTCAAAAAACGTATTGGGTCGTGGAGAATATCCGTGCCATTGGCTTGTTCATATTGCCCGCGGCTTAAGGCGTGAAAAAAGCCTTCGACGGTGCGCGGATAACCCCATTCCATCGGCGGATTGGTCATGCCAGAGATCGGCTCGTAAAAATAAAATGAGACACCGAGAACCCACAGCAGTCCCATGATAAGAATGGCTTTCCATTCCGTGCCGATGCCTTTGGTTTTGAGACTTAGCCAGCCGCCAGCAATAAGTGAACCGATGCCTACAAAATGGAAAAGCTCGATCTCGATTGAAGTCATGTTGTTGAGAGCGGGAATGGATTGCTTGGCCAACGCAATCAGACAGACCAGATAAATGATACTGTTGCCGAGAAAAAGGTCGCGCCCAAGACGCGGCTGCGCGAAGGCGATGGCCACTTCAACGCCCATGGCGCTCAGCAGTAGCGTTTGGTGAATCGTTGCGCAGATGCCGTAGAAAAACATGGCGAGATACAGGTATCGCTTTTGATTCGGCGCATACATCCAGCGCATCAGCATCAGCAACACCAATATCAGCCAAGGCACGCCAAACAGGGAAATGCGGTTAATGACGTCGGATTCACTCCACATGAAACCGTCCAACCCCACCAGCATTCCAACGACAAATCCCGAAACCATGCAAATGGCTTTTTCCCATTGAACGGACAAGCTTTTGAGTTCTTCGATGCCTTCAATCAACATACTGCTGCCGCGCGAAACCATGAACGCGACCATCGCGCAGCCGGCCGCCGCGCCGAACGATTCACCCACCTCCACGCGCCAGGCGACATTTCCAATGGGCAGAATGGCCGTCCAAAGCCAACTGTAAATCGCCCAAAACGGATAGCCCGGCGGGTGCGGAATGCCTGCGTAAAAAGAGCCGGTGCAAAGTTCGCCCGAGTCTTCCAACGTCAATTCTGGCGCGAGTGTGTAAAGGTAAATTGCCCAGACAACGATGAACGTGATGCCCATGACAATCCAGTCGATCGGTCGGAACAGCGGGGGAACCTTTACCGGAACCGGTTTGGGCGCGGGTTTGCTTGCGATGCCCGGTTTGGGCGCTTTGTTTTTTCCCATGTTCGACTTTGGCTTTTCCATTGTGCGTCAATTCGTTGATTTAATGAACGGTGTCAAACGGATACTAGAATTGGAAAAGGCACCGTTTGTCCATTCAAAAGTGAATCCACTTAGACTGTTTTGTCCCTTATGAAAATCATCAGCGTAGGCAGCGGAGTCCTGATTGCAAACAATCAGGCGAGCTGACTTGGTAATAATCGGGCCGCTGGAAAGACCGTTTCCAGAATGAAAAATCAGAAAAGTAATCAGTCCACATGCTGTCACTGGTGCTAGCGGGCCTAAAAACCATGCCACGATTGGCGCGCCAGTTCGTGCTGAAAAAATACGTCGTTTAAGCCTCGCCGACAGTCGGCGCGGTTGCCAGGAATTTAATTGAGTTTCTGGTAAGTTCGTCTCTTTCATAATTTACTCCTTCCAATCGGAGTTTGATTTTTTGTAGGCCATAACGGTAACGGCCGGCGGTCGTGTTCGGTGAAGTTTCCATCAATTCACTAATTTCTTCGAATGTGTATCGGTGCCAGATTTTTAGGACGATTACTTCACGCTGTTCCTGCGGTAGTTCGGCCAGACAATGCATGGCGGCGCGTTCCGCCGGGCTTTCCGCTGGAGATTTTTCAAACCAGCGGTGCGCTTCGAATTCACATGTCAAACGTCGCCACAACGAACGCCGGTAGTTTAGCGCGCGATTCCTGAAGCTACGCACGCAATAATGTTCCGGTCGCAGCGGCGACAGCGGTTTTTGCATCAACACAAGGAACGTTTCCTGCAAAACATCTTCCGCTTCGTTGTGATTGAGACCCAACGCACGACCATAGAGAATCAATTCCGCCGACTTTGCATCGTAAAGCATTTCACACCAATAAAATTGTTCGTCACCGGCCACAGTTTCATTCAATAGACACTGAAGTTTCAAAATTTGTATAAATTATTTTTAGTTTTCAGATTCCTCACCGTTGGCTTTCGGTAAAAAACAGCCGGAACAAAAAATTGTTGCGGCTGTGATATGACTAGTCAGTTTCGCTAAAACGATTTAGCGTTGCTAAACGGCAACGAACTTGGAGAAAAATTATGAGAATTAATTTTTAAGTGCGGGCCGCCGGCCTCTTAGAGGAAGCGTCCATGATCGTGGTCAGCACGCTGTTCGGGACTTGCGAGAACGTCAACGGTTCCATCGAATACGACGCGCGGCCTTTCGAGAGCGAACGGATCGCCGTCGCGTAGCCGAACATTTCCGCCAGCGGCACCTGCGCGTTGAGGACGGTCTGGCCGTTCTTCGCCTCGATGCTGTTGATGACGCCGCGACGACGGTTGATGTCGCCGAGCAGATCGCCCTGATATTCGTCGGGCGTGGTGCATTCGACCTTCATGATCGGTTCGAGCAAAATCGGACCGGCTTTTTTGAAGGCGTCTTTGAGCGCGAAAATTCCCGCCATGCGGAACGCGAGTTCATTCGAGTCAACTTCGTGGAACGAGCCGTCAACGACTTCGACTTTGATGTCAATGACCTGATAGCCCGCGTAAACGCCGCCTTTGATGGCTTCTTCGATGCCGCTGATGACCGCCGGAATATATTCTTTCGGAATCGTGCCGCCAACGATCTCGTCAACGACTTCGACGCCCTTGCCCTTTTCATTCGGCTCGACGGTGATGCAGGCGTGGCCGTATTGACCTTTGCCGCCGGATTGACGGATGAATTTTCCTTCGCCCTCGGCCTTTTTGGTGATCGTCTCGCGATACGCGATCTGCGGCGCGCCCGTGTTGGCGTCCACTTTGAATTCGCGTTTCAAACGATCAATGATGATCTCCAAATGCAATTCACCCATGCCCGCGATGATGAGCTGGCTGGTTTCCTCGTTCGTGAAACAGCGGAACGTCGGGTCTTCCTCGGCGAGACGTTGCAAGCCTTCGGACATCTTGTCGCGATCCTGCTTCGTCTTCGGCTCGACGGCCATCGAGATGACGGGTTCAGGAAACGTCGGCGGTTCGAGCGTCACGTCGTAATCTTCGTCGCAAAGCGTGTCACCGGTCGTGATGTTGCGCAGGCCGACAAGCGCGGCGATGTCGCCGGCATAAACCTCGTTGATGTCCTTGCGCTCGCTGCCCTGGATGACCATGAGGCGGCTGACGCGCTCGCGTTTGCGCGTGCGCGGATTGTAAATCGTATCGCCCTTTTTCAACTGGCCGGAATAAACGCGGAAGAAAACCAGTTTACCCGCGTAAGGATCGGTCCAAAGTTTGAACGCCAGCGAACAAAATTTATTATTGTCGCTCGTTTCGACGTGGACTTTATTTTCCGTCGAGCCGACTTCAAGGCCTTCCGCGCCGGGAACGTCCAGCGGACTCGGCAGATAATCCACAACTGCATCAATCAAAACCTGAACGGCCTTTTTCTTGAATGCCGAGCCGCACAAAACTGGAACGAGTTCAATTTTACAAGTAAGACGGCGGATCGCGGCCTTCAACGTCGGCGCGTCAATCGGTTTTTCTTCGAGAACCAAATTCGCGATCTCGTCGTCCTTGTTAGAGACGGCGTCAATCAATTCCGCGAGCGCGGCCTTTGCGCGTTCCTGATCTTCCGGCGCGATGTCCCGGATTTCATAATTGAGACCTTCGTTGGCTTCGGTCGGTCCCCAAAAAATCACCTTCTGGTTGACGACGTCAATCACGCCTTCAAAACCGCCAGTGACCGGCTTGCCTTCGGCTTCGGTCGGTCCCTGGCCAAGCGGCAGAAAAATCGGGAACGCATACGCGCGCAATTTCGTGCGCATGTCGTTGAGCGCGTTTTCAAAATTTGCGCCGATGCGGTCCATCTTATTCACGAACGCGATGCGCGGAACGTGATATTTCGTCGCCTGACGCCAGACGGTTTCGGATTGCGGCTGCACACCCGCGACGCCGCAGAACACGGCGACCGCGCCGTCGAGCACGCGCATGGAGCGTTCGACTTCAGCGGTGAAGTCCACGTGACCGGGCGTATCAATGATGTTGATGCGATGCGGAACGTTATTGAACGCCTTGTAAATTTTATCCTCGCCCGGCTTGGCGGTTTTCTGCGTCCAGAAACAGGTGACGGCGGCGGACGTGATCGTGATGCCGCGTTCGCGTTCCTGTTCCATCCAGTCGGTGACCGTGTTGCCGTCGTCCACGTCGCCGATCTTGTGGATGAGGCCGGTGTAAAAAAGAATGCGCTCGGTCGTGGTCGTCTTGCCCGCGTCAATGTGCGCGGCAATGCCGATGTTGCGGGTGCGTTCCATCGTGTATTGACGGCCCGGCGCGTTCACCGATTTCGGTTTGTCTGTTTCAATGGCGGCACTCATTTTTTATTTTCGTTGAATCGTTAAATTGTTGAACCGTTAAATCGTCCTCGTCGAACCGCCGGTTCAACGATTCACAATTTAACGGTTCAACGGGAAATCAATTATAGACTACCAGCGGAAATGTGCAAACGCCTTGTTGGCCTGCGCCATCTTATGGACTTCGTCGCGTTTGCGAATCGCGTTGCCCTGACCTTGATATGCTTCGAGAATTTCCGCCGCAAGCGCCGCTTTCATCGGCGTGCCTTTGCGCGAGTCTGCAAAATCCACAATCCAGCGCAACGCGAGCGCGGCCTGGCGGTCGCTTGGAATCTCCAGAGGCACTTGATACGTCGCACCGCCGACGCGTCGGGCTTTCGTCTCGATGCGTGGCTTGGCATTGTCTACCGCACGCTGCAAAATTTCCACTGGATTACTCGCCGGGTTTTTTTCCGAAATGCTGTCGAACGCGCCGTAAACGATCCGTTGCGCGGTGCTTTTCTTGCCGCCCTGCATGATGGTGTTCACCAGACGGCCAACGAGGGCGCTCTGGAATTTTCCATCTTTGGCTACTACCCGTCTGGTTGCTTGTCGTCTGCGTGACATGGGATTCGTTAAATTGTTGAAAAGTTAAATCGTTGAATCGGAAAAATTATTTCGCGGGTGCGGCGGCGGCTTTTTCTTTTGGACGTTTCACGCCGTATTTGGAACGGCTGACGCGGCGTTTTTCAACGCCAGCGGCGTCGAGTGTTCCGCGCACGATGTGATAACGCACGCCTGGCAAATCCTTTACGCGACCGCCACGGATGAGCACAATCGAATGTTCCTGCAAGTTATGACCTTCGTCGGGAATGTAAGCGATGACTTCGTAGCCGTTCGTCAAACGAACCTTCGCCACTTTGCGCATGGCCGAGTTCGGCTTCTTGGGCGTGCGTGTCATTACCTGAATGCACACGCCACGTCGAAACGGTGAGTTTTCCAAGGCAGGCGACTTGGACTTATACTTGACCTTGCTTCTGCCTTTACGAACGAGTTGGTTGATGGTTGGCATTTATCTTAAAAAATGGAGCGCGGAATATATCAAACAAGTTTTCAGTTGCAACAAGTATTTATACCTTCCGCGACTATGCTAACAGCGGGTTCTCCGCTGCAACGGGTTCATCCGGTTCTTCAGCTTCCGGTTCATCAGGAACTTCAACCAATGCTTTGATTGTCGCCTTACGGTGATAATCAAAGCCTGTGCCCGCCGGGATGATGTGGCCCATGATGACGTTTTCCTTGAAACCGCGCAGCGAGTCAATCTTGGAACGCGTGGCCGCTTCCGTAAGAACGCGAGTCGTGTCCTGGAATGATGCGGCGCTCAAAAAGCTGTCGGTTTCGAGCGATGCCTTCGTGATGCCGAGCAGCACGGGCGAGGCTTCTGCGGGTTTGCCGCCTTTTTTCTCGACGCGCTCGTTCTCGTCCTCGAATGCAAGCCGGTCAATCTGTTCGCCCCAGAGGAATTCCGTGTCACCCGGCTCGGTGACGCGAACCTTGCGCAACATCTGGCGCACGATGATCTCAATGTGCTTATCATTGATCGTAACGCCTTGTAAGCGATAAACTTCCTGCACTTCGCCGACGAGATGTTCCTGTAATTCCTGCGGCCCGCAAACCTCGAGAATTTCATGCGGATCCATCGGGCCTTCTGTCAATTGCTGACCTTTTTTCACCAAGTCGCCCTTGAAGACAATGACGTGCTTGCCGATCGGAATGAGATGTTCCTCTTCAACGCTGGACTGCACATCTTTAATGACGATGCAACGTTTACCGCGCACACTCGTGCCAAAATCAACGATGCCATCAATTTTGGAAATTTCCGATGCATCTTTCGGGCGACGTGCTTCGAACAATTCCGCAACGCGCGGCAAACCGCCGGTGATGTCCTTTGTCTTGGACATCTTGCGTGGCGACTTCGCCAGCAGCGTGCCTGCCACAATCTTGTCGCCTTCGCTGACGACGATGTGCGCGCCGGAAGGAATCGGATAATTAGCCACGACTTCGCCCTTGTCATCGCTGATGATGATCTGCGGGTGCAAATCTTCCTTGTGATCGATGATGACCACCGCTTCCTGGCCGGTCGTTTCATCCATTTCTTGTTTCATCGTCACACCTTCGATGATGTCATGGAACTTAATCTTGCCTGCCTTTTCGGAGAGAATCGGCACGTTGTAAGGATCCCACTGGACAAACGTGTCACCTTTCTTGACTTGTGATCCGTCTTTAAAAGAAATGACCGCGCCAATGACGATGGTGTGATTTTCCAATTCGCGACCGTCGTCAGCCAGAATTGAAATGGTTCCGTTTTTATTCAGCACGATGTTGTTGCCATCTTCCAGTTGAACGACGCGGAGTTCATTGAATTGAATCTTGCCGTCGTGCTTTGATTTGATTTGCGGCATTTTAAAAACCTGCGCCGCCGTGCCACCGATGTGGAAAGTCCTCATCGTGAGCTGCGTGCCGGGTTCACCGATGGACTGCGCCGCGATAATTCCGACCGCCTCGCCGAGTTTAACAAGACCGCCAGTCGCGAGGTTGCGCCCATAACAATGAATGCAAATGCCGTGCTTGCTTTCACAAGTCAACACCGAGCGGATACGCATACGATCAAGGCCGGTGGTTTCGATGTTCTTGGCTTTGATTTCGTCAATCTCTTCATTCGCGCGAATGAGAAATTCTTTTGGATTTGTCGGATTCAAAATGTCGTCGCATGCAAAACGTCCAACCAAGCGGTCGCCGAGTTTCACAACTTCGTCTTCGCCTTCGTAAACGGCAGAAACCCAAATACCATTCGTAGTTCCGCAATCCTGTTCCTGAATGATGACATCCTGTGACACGTCCACGAGTTTGCGCGTCATATAACCGGAGTCTGCCGTCTTAAGTGCGGTGTCAGCGAGACCCTTGCGCGCGCCGTGCGTGGATATGAAATATTCCAACACCGACAAACCTTCGCGGAAGTTTGCCAAAATAGGTTTCTCGATGATGTCACCGCTTGGCTTGGCCATGAGGCCGCGCAAACCGGCGAGCTGGCGCACCTGTTGTTTGTTGCCGCGCGCGCCGGAATCCACCATGAGATAAACTGGATTGTATTCCTTTTTACCCTGGTTTTGTTCGAGCGTGCGGAACATGACGCTCGCGATCTGGTCGGTGCAATGCGTCCAGATGTCCACGATTTTATTGTAACGTTCGCCCGGTGTGATCACACCTTTGCGATACTGTTTTTCGACTTCCTTGATCTGTTTCTGTGCACCGTCAATTTCCTGGTCACGTTCCTTCGGGACAATCATGTCGTCAATGCCGATGGATACGCCCGACTTCGTCGCTTCGCGGAAACCGAGTTCCTTAAGTTTGTCGAGCATGATCACGGTTTTATCGTGCCCAGCAAATTTGTAGCACTTCCAGATCAAATCACCGAGCTGACTTTTGCCGGCGGATTTGTTGTAGAAACCGAGTTCTTCCGGCCAGATTTCACTGAACAACACGCGGCCAACAGTCGTTTCAATAATTTTTTTATTCGCATCGCCGAAAACGGTTTGCTTGCCAAAATCAGGATTCGCCAAACGAATCCGGTCGTGCGTTTTCAATGCGCTGTCATCGTAGGCGAACTGAACTTCATCCTTCGAGCCGAACAGCGGCAACTTCCGCGAATCAGACGGCGCGGCGGCGCGCGGCTCCGCAGTCAGATAATAACAACCAAGCGTGATGTCTTGCGTCGGTGTGATGATCGGCTTGCCGGACGATGGCGAAAAAATGTTGTTCGTTGCCATCATCAACAGGCGCGCTTCCATCTGTGCCTCGACGGACAACGGAACGTGAACGGCCATTTGGTCGCCGTCGAAGTCCGCGTTGTAGGCGGTGCAAACCAGCGGATGAATGCGAATCGCTTCGCCTTCGATCAACATCGGCTCGAACGCCTGAACTGAAAGTCTGTGCAAAGTCGGAGCGCGATTCAAAAGAACTGGATGACCTTTCGTAACTTCTTCCAAAACATCCCAGACTTCCTTTGTCTGACGCTCGATCATTTTCTTCGCGCTGCGAACGGTGTGAACATAGCCGAGTTCTTTCAACCGGCGGATTATGAACGGCTCGAACAAAACGAGCGCCATCTTTTTCGGCAGACCGCACTGGTTCAATTTCAGTTCCGGCCCGATGACGATGACCGAGCGGCCGGAATAATCCACGCGCTTACCAAGCAAGTTCTGGCGGAAACGTCCGCCCTTGCCCTTAAGCATGTCGCTCAAAGATTTCAGCGAACGATTTCCCGCGCCGGTAACCGGGCGACCGTGACGGCCGTTGTCGAACAACGCGTCCACGGCTTCCTGCAACATGCGCTTTTCGTTGCGGATGATGACTTCTGGCGTCTTGAGTTGCAGCAACGTCTTGAGACGGTTGTTGCGGTTGATGACGCGCCGGTAAAGATCATTCAGATCGGAAGTCGCAAAACGTCCGCCTTCGAGCGGCACGAGCGGACGCAAATCCGGCGGAATCACCGGCAGCACCGTGAGAATCATCCATTCGGGCCGACTCTTGGAAATTTGCAAACCTTGCAGCAATTTAATCCGCTTCGCCAATTTCTTGCGGATTTGTTTACTTTTAGTTTCCGTCATCGCCTGTTGCAATTGATCAATGCCTTTCGCCAAATCCACCTTTGCCAGTGCCTCACGCACGCCTTCCGCGCCCATTTTGGCAACAAAAGAATCCGCGCCGTAGGTTTCGCGCGCTTCGCGATATTCATGTTCGCTTAACAATTGATTCTGTTTTAGCGGTGTGTTGCCCGGATCAATGACGAGGTAATCCTCGTAATAAATCACGCGCTCCAGATGCCGCGCCGTCATGTCCAGCGCAAGGCCGATGCGCGAGGGCATGCACTTGAAAAACCAGATATGGCACGTCGGCACAGCCAGTTCAATGTGGCCCATGCGCTCGCGGCGGACGCGGGCGAGTGTTACTTCGACGCCGCAACGGTCGCAGACGACGCCGCGATGTTTAATGCGCTTGTATTTTCCGCAGGAACATTCCCAGTCCTTGACCGGGCCGAAAATGCGTTCGCAGAATAGACCGCCCTTTTCCGGCTTAAATGTGCGGTAATTGATGGTCTCGGGATTCTTGACTTCGCCCTTGCTCCACGAGCGGATGGCGTCGGGCGACGCCAGCGTAATGCCGATGTAATCCACTTGATTGACCTTTTCAAGTCCCAGCAATTCGCGCGCGTTTTCTTTTGAAGTTGTCATAATAAAATAATTTCAATTACACCGCAGTCAAAGCCGCAATCGCTTCTCCGTTTCCTTCCTGATGTTCAGCCGGGTTTGAATAGCCGACTTTCACGTCGAGGCCGAGTGATTGCATTTCCTTCACGAGCACGTTGAACGATTCGGGAATTCCCGCCTCGAGCGAGTTGTCACCCTTGACGATGGCTTCGTAAATGCGCGTGCGTCCCTGCACGTCGTCGGACTTCACGGTCAGGAGTTCCTGCAACGTGTAGGCCGCACCGTAGGCTTCCATCGCCCAGACTTCCATTTCGCCGAAACGCTGGCCGCCGTATTGCGCCTTGCCGCCGAGCGGCTGTTGTGTGACGAGCGAGTAAGGCCCGACCGCGCGCGCGTGAATTTTATCCGCGACCAAGTGGCCGAGCTTCATCATATAAATGTAGCCAACGACAATTTCCTGATCAAACGCTTCGCCGCTGCGACCGTCATAAAGAATTGTTTTGGCGTGTTCCGGCAAATTCGCTTCCTTCAAGTAACCGCGAATTTCCTTTTCCTTGATGCCGTCGAAAACCGGCGTCGCGAATTTCAATCCGAGAATTTTCGCCGCCCAGCCCAGGTGCGTTTCCAAAACCTGGCCGACGTTCATGCGCGAAGGCACACCCAGCGGATTCAAAACGATTTCCACCGGCGTTCCGTCCGCGAGGAACGGCATGTCTTCTTCCTTCACGATGCGCGCGACAACACCCTTGTTGCCGTGGCGTCCGGCCATCTTGTCACCAACGGACAATTTGCGCTTCGAGGCGATGTAAACTTTCACCGACTTGACGATGCCGGCTTCAACGCCTTCACCCGCCTCGGCGCGTTCCATTTCCTCGTCATATTGCATCTGCAAATCATCAAACCGTTTTTTGAACTGACCGATAATATCGCTGATCTTGTTGCGAATTGGCGACGGATCAATTTCAATCCGGTCATAAACTGTCGCAAGTTTGCGCAACAGCGTCTTGGTGATTTTCCGATTCGCTGGAATGATGATTTCGCCAGTCTCACTGTTGACCACGTCCAGTGGAATTTTTTCGCCAAGCAAAATATTGCTCAACGCTTCGGTCAATTGATCGCGCAACTCATCAGTCTTCTTCTTGTGATCATCTTCAATTTGCTTCGCGTGACGTTTTTCCTCGCTGGAAACCGATTTGCTGCCACGTTCGCCGTCTTTTTTGGACGATACCTTCACGTCCATGACAATGCCGTAAGTGCCGGATGGAATTTTTAGCGAGGTGTCTTTTACGTCCGCGGCCTTCTCGCCGAAAATAGCGCGGAGCAATCGCTCTTCGGGCGCAAGTTCAGTTTCTGATTTTGGTGTGATTTTGCCGACGAGAATGTCGCCGGGCTTTACTTCCGCACCGATGCGGATGACCCCGTCCGGCCCAAGATTCTTCAGCGCTTCATCGCCGAGGTTCGGAATGTCGCGCGTGATTTCCTCCGGCCCAAGCTTCGTGTCGCGGGCGGCGACTTCAAACTCATCAATGTGAATACTTGTAAAGATGTCTTCTTTTACAATCCTCTCGCTGATGAGAATGGCGTCTTCAAAATTGTAGCCGTTCCACGGCATGAACGCGACGAGCACATTGCGGCCAAGTGCGAGTTCACTGTTTTGCGTGCAGGGACCGTCGGCGATGACCTGTCCTTTTTTTACCTGTTCGCCCTTGTGAACCAAAATTTTCTGGTTGATGCACGTGGCGGCGTTCGAGCGCATGAATTTGCGAATCGGATAAACCCAAACACCATGTTCGGGATCATGCCTAATTTTCTTTTTGCTTTCAGGCAATTTGCCATCCTCGGTAACGATGATTTGATTGCCAGTTACTGAAGCAACCTTGCCACTTTCATCAGCAACTGTGACTGCGCGTGAATCACGCGCCACCCGGTCTTCAAAACCGGTTGCCACCAGTGGCGCTTCCGTCACCAGCAGCGGCACAGCCTGACGTTGCATGTTTGACCCCATCAGCGCGCGGTTTGCGTCATCGTGTTCGAGGAATGGAATCAAGCTCGCAGCGATGGACACGAGCTGTTTCGGCGAAACGTCCATGTAATCCACACGCGCTGGTTCAACGTCAATAAAGTCCGTCCGGGAACGGCAAACAACGCGGTCGGTCAGGAAATTACCCTTGTCGTCAATCAACGAATTTGCCTGCGCAACGATATATTGTTCTTCGCGGTCGGCAGTCAAATAATCAATGTGGTTGGTAACACGACCTTTTTCGACGCGGCGATATGGTGTTTCGAGAAAGCCAAAATCGTTTATGCGTGCGAACGTTGCCAGTGAGGCAATCAAACCAATGTTCGGACCTTCCGGCGTTTCAATCGGGCAAATTCGCCCGTAGTGCGACGGATGCACGTCGCGAACTTCGAAACCAGCGCGGTCACGAGACAAACCGCCTGGCCCAAGCGCGGACAAACGGCGTTTGTGTGTCAACTCCGCGAGCGGATTGATTTGATCCATGAACTGGCTCAATTGCGAGCGGCCAAAGAAATCACGAATAACCGCCGAGAGTGCCTTCGGATTGATAAGTTTCTGGGGTGTCATCGCTTCCACGCTTTGATCAAACAATGTCATTCGTTCTTTCACAAGACGTTCTGTGCGCGAAAAACCGACGCGACATTGGTTGGCGAGCAATTCACCAACTGTGCGGATGCGGCGGCTGCCGAGATGGTCAATGTCATCAAGCGAACCTTCGCCTTTTTTGAGCCGGAGCAAATACTTTGTCGCGGCAACCAAATCTTCCTTCGTCAGAATGCGCGATTCCTGTTTGTCTTTCAGGCCGAGCTTTTGGTTGATTTTGTAACGACCCACGCGGCCCAAATCGTAACGTTTCGGGTCAAAGAAAAGTCGTTTGAGCAACGCACGCGCATTCGCGGCAGTGGGCGGATCACCGGGACGCAAACGGCGATAAATGTCCTTGAGCGCTTCTTCTTCGTTTTTGGCCGGGTCTTTTTTCAGGCATTTGATCATGATGCCTTCGTCAGCCGATGTGTCTACGACCTTTATTTTGGCCACACCCAGTTCGGCGATTTGTTTGACGACGGCTTTCGACAGCGGTTCAAATGCGCGCGCGACGACGAGGCCTTTTTCCTCGTCCACAGCGTCTTGGATCAAAACGCGGTTCGGCAAATCTTCGAGCTTTTCGGCTTCCTTGACTGTGAGTTCCTCAATTTCGTAGAACAATTTGAGGATTTCTTCATCCGTGCCGCGGGTTTTTTCGCCGTTATCCTTGCCTTTGCCAATGCCACCTTCGACATCTAAAAAGCTCAGTGCCCGGAAAAACGTCGTCGTTAAAAATTTTCGGCGGCGTTTTTTGCGGTCCAGATAAACGTAAAGCAAATCACTCGTGTCGAACTGAGCCTCATACCATGAGCCGCGATCAGGGATGACGCGGAAGCTGTGCAACATTTTTCCGTTAGGATGCTGCGTGGCCTCAAACGCGATACCCGGCGAGCGATGCAATTGGCTGACCACGACGCGCTCCGCGCCATTGATGACGAACGTGCCTTGCGGCGTCATTAACGGCAATTCGCCCATGAATACTTTTTCTTCCTTGGCGCTTTTGTTTTCTTCCTTCAGCAGGAACGTGACGTAAAGCGGTGCGCCATAGGTCAAACCTTCACGCAGGCATTCGAGCCAGTCTATTTTCGGCGCACCAACTTCGTAGGAATCGTAAGCGAGCTTGCATTTACCATCGTAGCTATCAATGGGAAATACCTCCTGAAAAACTGATTCGAGACCGGCTTGCTTATTGCGTTTTTTCGGCGACGCGTCGGCTTGCAGAAATTCCGCATAGGAATTCGTCTGCAATTCGATCATGTTCGGTGGCACGACAATCTCTTTGATTTTGCCGAAGTTGATTCTTTCTGTGACTCGCGATGGCATGTGGGCTTTCTCGTTTGGCTCGGCAACAGCGCCGCGCCGGTAATTTTCACTTAACGACACAAGGCAAGCACGCCGCGTTCAACGGTCGACTCGCCAAAACTAAAACTGTTGTTTGTTCCAATTTTGTAACAGACTTGTGACTCAAAAATTTTCAAAAAGTTTGGAGAACAGGGCGACGGCAAAACGCCGCCGCCCAGATTCATGAATTACTTGACTTCCACTTTCGCGCCAGCTTCCTCAAGCTTTTTCTTGGCCGCGTCCGTATCCGCCTTGTTCGCGCCTTCCAGCACGGGCTTCGGAGCGCCTTCGACCAGCGCCTTGGCTTCCGCCAATCCGAGGCCGGCCTTGATTTCGCGAACGGCTTTAATCGCTGCGATTTTCTTGTCCGCCGGAGCAGAAACGAGGATCACGTCAAACGTGTCCTTCGCAGCGGCAGCCGGAGCAGCACCACCAGCGGCAGCGCCACCACCAGCGGCAACCGCGACAGGCGCGGCGGCACTCACGCCCCATTTGGTTTCAAGTTGTTTCACCAAGTCGGCGGCTTCCAAGAACCGTCAACTTGCTCAATTCTTCCACGATGTTTGCAATGTCAGCCATATTACTTTTCTTTCTGTCGTCTCGTCGTCCGCCGAAGCTACGGCGAATTTCAGTTCACAGCCTGCAAACCGACGATTTACGTTTGTTGTTTGTTTCTTCCGATTTGAAATTTCAAATCTCAAATCGAAAATTGTTTTTCTTTTGCGTTTTCGATTTAACGATTCAACGCTCCAACCAATCACGCCTTTTCCGCCTTCGCCTTGATGACCTGCGCCAACTGCGACGCGGGCGTATTGATCAAAATCGCCAGCTTCGTCGCCGGAGCAACGAGCAAGCCCAAAATTTTCGCGCGCAAAACGTCGAGGCTCGGCAAATCCGCCAGCGCGATGATTCCAGCTTCTTCCAAACGCGAATTGTTCAAGAAGCCGAACTTGATTTTCAGCTTGTCAAATTCCGCTGCGAAATTTTTCAACGCTTTCGCCGCAGCAGAAATATCCTTCTGTCCGGTCACAACGGCCATTTGTCCGGCAAGCGAGCCGTTCAATTCCGCAACGCCCGCTTCCTTCGCCGCGATGCGGAAAATGGAATTTTTCACGACGTGAACTTCCGCGCCCGCCTTTTGCAAACGCTGGCGCAATTCCGAGAAATGCGAAACCTTCAGCCCTTGATATCCGATCACGATGAAGAACGGCGATGCGTTCAACCGCGCGGCGTATTCCTTCGTCAAAATTTGTTTTTCGGCACGCATGATAAAATAATTTTAATTGTTTGAGAACTCGCGCACATCCACGCGCACGGGCGGACTCATCGTCGCCGACAGCGTGCATGAACTGATATAAATTCCTTTGACGCTCGACGGTTTTGCCTTCGCGACGGCTTCAATCACCGCGCGCGCATTTTCTTCAATCTGTTCCGGCTTGAACGAAGCCTTGCCCACGATGACGTGAACATTTCCGGCTTTGTCGGTTTTGAATTCAACGCGGCCGGCCTTCACTTCTTTCACGGCCTTCGCCGTGTCGTCCGTGACCGTGCCGGTTTTCGGATTCGGCATCAGGCCGCGCGGCCCAAGAACTTTGCCAAGCTTGCGGACTTCAATCATCGCTTCAGGCGTCGCAATCGCCACGTCAAAATCATTCCAGCCTTCATTGCACTTTTGGATCATGTCGGCAAAACCGACGTATTCCGCGCCCGCAGCTTTCGCCGCTTCGGCGGCATTTCCGTCACGCGTGAAAACCAAAACGCGCACCGTCTTGCCGCTGCCGTGCGGAAGCGGAACCGTGCCGCGAACCATTTGATCCGATTGCTTCGGGTCAACGCCGAGGCGGAACGCGAGATCAATCGTCTCGTTGAATTTCGCCTTCGGAAATTTTGCGAGGACGCCGACGGCATCCTTCAGCGGATACGTTTTTTTCGCATCCACAACTTCGAGCGCTTTTTTGAATCGTTTGCTTGGCATTTTACTTGGTGCGGTTCATGCGAGCTTTTGGCTCTCCCGCGATTTGGTTTTTAATGTATCGGACGTTCAAAAATGTATTCAGAATAACCGGGATTCGGCTGTTCCGTTTGAATTGTCAAAAGTTTCCAACCGTCTTTACCGGCATCATTCAACTGCGCTTGCAAATCTGTATCAGGAAGATTTATGCGCACAGTTTTATATTCCCACTGCTTTGCCTCGTTGCTTCCAATAGTCGTAGTGCAGCCAGCAAATACAAATGAAGCGAGAACTAGAACCAACAGATATTTGATTTTTGTTTTCATAACTTTTTGTCTTGGTGATTAATTTTATTTTCAACCGACAACTTCAATTCCCATGCTGCGCGCCGTTCCCGAAATGACGCGGAACGCGGCCTCTTCGTTCGTCGTGTTCATGTCCTTGGACTTCATCTTGATGATGTCCAAAACCTGTTTGCGCGTCACCTTGCCGACTTTGTCCTTGTTCGGCACTTTCGAGCCGGCGGTGATGCCTGCGGCTTTTTTCAAAAGGATTGACGCGGGCGGCGACTTGGTGACGAACGTGAACGACTTGTCCTGATAAACGGTGATGACGACGGGAATCACGAGCCCGGCGTCGTTTTTTGTCGCAGCGTTGAATTCTTTGCAGAACGCCATGATGTTGACGCCGTGCTGACCGAGCGACGGGCCGACGGGCGGCGCGGGATTCGCCTGGCCAGCAGCAATCTGCAATTTGATGTATCCTGTAATCTTCTTCGCCATGTGTTTCGTTAAATTGTTGAACCGTTAAATCGTAAATTTCATTCGCGCGAACCGTTTTACAATTCAACGGTTCAACGCTTCAACCAATCACGCCTTCTCCACCTGCCAGTATTCCAATTCAACCGGCGTGTTGCGTCCGAAAATGTTCACAGTCACTTTCAGCTTGCCGCGTTCCGGATCAATTTCTTCAATGACCCCGCTGAAATTCAGAAACGGTCCGTTGTTGATCTTGATCGTCTCGCCGACTTCAAAATTGACCTTCGGTTTTTCCGTTTCTTCCGACTGCGAAATCTGGTTCTTGATCTGCTCGACTTCTTCCGTCGGCGTCGGCACGGGCGGTTCGCCGCCAACAAACCCGATCACGCCCTGCGTTTCTTTTATGAAATACCACGGCTCTTCGATAATGCGGTTGTTCTCGTCCAGCAAAACCATGTCCACGAAAACGTAGCCCGGCCACAATTTGCGGCTCGTCACAGCCTTCTTTTGATTGCGCACTTCAACAACTTTTTCCATCGGGACAAGGACTTCTTTGACAAAATCCTGCATCTCGTCCGTCTTGACGCGCTTCTCAATGCTTTCTTTGACCTTCTGCTCCTGGCCGGAAAGCGTATGTATGACAAACCACTGGCTGCGCATGTGCTAAAGTTTATAGAAAATAAAGGCGAGGATATGGTCCATCGCCACAGTGAATCCGCCGAGTAAGGCAATTGAAAAAACAATGACTGCCGTTGAACCTTTCAGTTCTTCCCAACTCGGCCATGAACATTTTTTTAACTCTTCACGCGTTTCTTGAACGTAAACAGTCAGCCGCTTGAGTTGTCCCTGCCACCACAAATAGGCAAAGATTCCTCCGATAACGACCGCCCAAATTATGATTGACGTATTGCTCACAAATTTTTTACAGCTTGCCGGGCCGCAGCCCATATTTTCAGACTTCACTCTTCCAGCGAAAGCTGGCGGAGAGGGAGGGATTCGAACCCCCGTCAGGCTTTCACCTGAAGCGGTTTTCAAGACCGCCGCGATAGACCACTCTGCCACCTCTCCGTCGCAGACTGGCACGGCGTGAGGGACTTGAACCCCCAACCAACGGTTTTGGAGACCGCTACTCTACCAATTGAGCTAACGCCGTAGCCGCCCAATCTTATCATCTTTCGGACAAAAAGGGAGCCGGAGAAATTTTTCTCCGTGCTCCCAAGCTTTCAAAACATTTAAGCAACAACTTCCGAAACGCGACCGGCGCCAATCGTACGCCCGCCTTCACGGATCGCAAAGCGCTGGCCCTTTTCCATCGCAACTGGCGCAATAAGTTCGATGTCCACCGAGACATTGTCGCCTGGCATCACCATTTCGACGCCTTGCGGCAAGGTTACCGTACCTGTCACGTCGCTGGTGCGGAAATAAAATTGTGGACGATATTTTGTGAAGAACGGCGTGTGACGACCGCCTTCATCTTTTGAAAGAACATAGACTTCCGCCTTAAATTTGGGGTGTGGCGTGATCGAACCTGGTTTAGCCAAAACCATGCCACGTTCGACTTCTTCCTTTTTCGTGCCGCGCAAAAGGACGCCGACATTGTCGCCCGCATTCGCGGAATCGAGCAGCTTGCGAAACATTTCAATGTCCGTTGCCGTCGTCTTCCGGGTGTCCTTCAAGCCGACGATTTCGACTTCTTCCATGCGCTTGAGCACGCCGCGTTCGACGCGACCAGTCACGACTGTGCCACGTCCTTCAATGTTGAACACGTCTTCAACACACATCAAAAACGGCTTGTCCACTTCGCGCGTTGGCAGCGGAATAAATGCATCAATTGCCTCCATCAATTCTTGAATCGCCTTTTCTCCTTCCGGTTTGCCTTCAAGGGCCGCCTTGGCGCTACCTTTAACCACTGGCGTCTTGTCACCGGGAAATTGATACTTGGTCAGCAAATCACGGACTTCCATTTCGACTAAGTCGAGCAATTCTTTATCATCGACAAGATCAACTTTGTTTAGAAAAACGACAATTGCCGGAACGCCAACTTGTCGCGCGAGCAAAATATGTTCACGCGTTTGCGGCATCGGACCTTCGGAGGCGTCCACTACGAGAATCGCGCCATCCATTTGCGCCGCGCCCGTAATCATGTTTTTTACGTAATCCGCGTGGCCGGGACAGTCAACGTGCGCGTAGTGACGCTTGTCGCTCTGATATTCGACATGCGATACTGCAATCGTTACTGTTTTGGTTTCATCGCGCACCGTACCGCCTTTCGTAATGTCTGCGTAAGAAATCGGTGTAGCCAAACCTTTGCGCGCCTGAGTTGCGACAATGGCGGCGGTTAGCGTGGACTTGCCGTGGTCAATATGTCCAATGGTGCCGACGTTGACGTGCGGTTTGTTTCGTTGAAATTGCTCTTTAGCCATTTTTTTTCTCCTGCGTTGATGTCTTTAGTTTTTTAGCAAATCGTCTGGAGCCCATGATCAGGATTGAACTGATGACCTCGTCCTTACCAAGGACGTGCTCTACCAACTGAGCTACATGGGCGCAAACAAGTCATTCATTCTATCCGATACGCAAAACGACAAAAAAACCTCACCCTTAGCTTTCATTTCTGAAAACTAAAGGAGCTACCGGCTTTTTGGCTTTTTTACGGACTACTGACGTCGAGCAAATTATGAGACAAAGTGAATTCTGTCAACAGCTTTTTTAAAAAATTACTTACTAATTCCACGTTCACTAGTTCGGACAAATTGAACCAAGTATTGAACTTCAGGTAACAATGGCAATTCTTTTTCAATTTTTGTCAGCGCATTGGAAATTGTCAGCCCTTCGCGAAATAAAATTTTGTAAACCTGCCGCAACACAACTTGCGCTTCTTCGGAAATACCTTTGCGTTCTATGCCGATTTTGTTGATGGTGCGCGTTTCAGCTGGATTGCCGTCGGCCATCATGAATGGCGGGACGTCCTGCACAACTTTCGAGCAACCGCCGATCATGGACATCTTTCCGATGCGACAAAATTGATGAATCGCGGCAAGTCCTCCGATTACCGCGTAATCCTCAACCGTCACATGTCCCGCAAGCGTGGCAACATTCGACATAATAACGTGATTTCCGAGCAGGCAATTATGCGCGATGTGGCAGTAGGCAAGTATATTGTTGTGCGAACCAACACGCGTAACCTCGCCGTCGCCCGTGGCGCTGTGAATCGTGACGTATTCACGAAAAACATTAGCGTCGCCGATTTCTGTCCGCGTGATGCCGTCTTTCCATTTCAAGTCTTGTGTTTTCAATCCGATACTCGCGAATGGAAAAATTTCGTTCTCCTGCCCGAGTTTCGTATGACCATCAATGACGACGTGCGAATGTAATTTGCATTCGTCGCCAAGCGTGACATTCTCGCCAATGACACAATACGGTCCGACTTCGCAGCCAGAACCAATTTGCGCTTTAGGGTGAACGATGGCCGAAGAGTGAATCATGCGTCGCGCAACATGAAGGTGACTTCGGCTTCGCTTACGATTTCTCCGCCGACTTTGCAAACACCCTTGCCTTTGCCGATTTTGCCACGTGCCTTAGTCAATTCTATTTCGATAACCAGAACATCACCCGGCATAACCGGCTTGCGCCATTTCACGTCTTCGGCGGACATGAAATACGCCACTTGATTCGCCGCCTCGAGTTTTTTAAGCAACAGCACGCCCGCAACCTGTGCCATCGCTTCAAGCTGCAACACACCCGGCATGATTGGATGAGCAGGAAAATGCCCTTGAAAATAAGACTCATTAATCGAGACATTTTTGACGCCGACAATTTTATCACCGTCGATTTTCAAAATTCTGTCCACCATCAAAAACGGATAGCGGTGCGGGATGAATTTCATCACTTCTTCCACATTCATCGCGCCATCTTGGTTTGCAGGAATTTCAGGTATGGCTTCGCCAGCGGATTTTTTCATCGGCGGTGTAAAGGTTTGCGCCGCGCGCAACGGCTTGTTCATTTGCGCGAGAATTTGACGGACAAATTCACAATTCGCCGCGTGACTCGGCTTGACTGCGATCAAATGCCCGCGAATCGGACGGCCGAGCAGCGACAAATCACCGACGATGTCGAGCATCTTATGCCGGACAAATTCTTCCGGATAACGTAACGGCTCGGTCGTCAGCACCGCGTCATCGCGTATCACAACGGCATTCTCCAAACTGCCGCCTTTGATGAGATTGTTTTTGATGAGATGCTCAATCTCCTCAAAAAAGCAGAACGTCCGCGCGTGCGACAATTCTTTGTCCCATGTCTTCGGCGTAATTTCGGTGCTGTAAAATTGCGTAAAGCGACCTTTCTTGTCCGCGCTCGTGCAGGTGATCTTGAAACCGGTGTCGGGAAACAATGTCATCATCGTTTCGCCCAATTGCATTTCAATCGGCTCGGTGGGCGTGAACACTTCGCGTTTTTCAGCTAGTGGCCCGATGCCGGCGGTTTGTATAATTTTGCAAAACTCGCGCGAACTTCCGTCGGCAATCGGCGGCTCATTCGCGTCCAACTCAATCACGGCATTATCAATTCCAAAACCCGCGAGCGCGGCGAGGACGTGTTCGACCGTGTGAACTTTTACATTTCCCTTGGCGAGCGTCGTCGAGCGGTTTGTTTCCGAAACATTTTCCACGCGCGCCTCGATTTCCGGTTTGCCTTCGAGGTCAACGCGACGGAAGCGCACGCCGCTGTTGGCGGGCGCGGGCAGAATCGTCATGTTGACCCGATTACCGCTATGCAGGCCGATGCCGGAAAAACTGGCGGCGCGATTGAGCGTCTGCTGATTGAACACGGAGGGATTAGACAAAACGCGGGCGCGCTTGGCAAGATTGCACTTATTTGCCTAATCTTGACTGCATTCGTAATCGCAAAAATTTCTCCGCGTCAGTATGGGGATAATAACTGGCGTAATTTTATCCGAAGACTCTGCCTCGGTTTTATATTCCACCGGCTTTCGCGACCACCAAGTGCCATTGCTCCACAAGATTCTGTCTTTGACGATTTCACCGTGCATGTTCATTTCGGAATTGAAGCCCGGCATTGAACTATAACCGTTGAAACCATCGTAAATTTTCATCGCCCTCGGCAATTGGCTTTGGAGAATGGAGCCATCTGCACAAATCCCGGCTCGTGTTGCAAATCGGTTGTTCTGTATAATGAAAAGCGCATTGTCCGTGCCAGCAATCCAACAGGGTCGTTCCAACTTGCCGCCTTCATACCATGTGCCAATCAAGTCGCGTTCTTGCTTGGACAGAGTTTTGTCATCTGCGTTGCCTGTTAATTCAACCACTCCGAACAGACGAGTGTTAAAATCGTTATCGCGCAAATCATTCCATGTGCCGGGAGCGGTGGAATCTAAACTGTTCATGTGCGCGCAAGTTTCGATTCCGCCGACGTTGTTTGGTTCTCCTTGATTCCAGTTGGTATAAACTAATTTCTCACCCGTCACCCAAGCGAAGGGACCTCCTAGACTTACTCTGTGCAGCCCAATCCAAAGTCCCGCGTGACCAGCTTCAGCGTAAGAACTAAAAGTAGAAAACACCCATTTTTGATTGTCCGCATTTTTGATAATGGCAAGCGTGCCACCGATGCTTTCAGCTTCCGCTTCCGACATTATCCAAGTGTTTGGTGAGAGCAAATAGTAATCATGCCCGTTGGCCGGATTTGTAATCGGGCCGGCAATGATGTCGGCGCGTGCGTTAAAGGCGGCAGCGAACAGCATGATTGCTGCGCTGCAAACTGCGATTGTGGTTTTCATAAGCTAGATACATAGTATGACTTGGAAAACATCCTTTTGTTCAAATTGTTTGCGCAAATAAATTGTAATTCGCTCTTATTCCCGAATTGCCGCTTGCTCGTCGCGCGTCGTGGTTTAACCTGTCAACATGGGTTGGTTCACTGACCGGCATTTCTTTTTGCTCGCCGTAATTTTTTACGGCTTGAGTTCGGCCTACTCGGTTTTCCTCTGGCGAAAAGGTTTTCGCACGGCCGACCGCGCGAATTATTTCCTGCTGCTCACCGCGTTCTCGCTGCACACGCTCGCCATGTTCCTGCGCGGCTTTAATTTCAAGCAATGCCCAGTCAATAATCTTTACGAAGCCACAACCTTCATCGCGTGGACCATCGTTGCTGCGTATCTCGTCATCGGCCTGCTACCTCGACTGCGTTTCCTCGGCGCGTTCGCATCGCCGGTTCTGTTTGCCATGGGTGTCTTCGCGCTCATGCCCGCGCTCGATCCGCCGCACGCATTGCAGCCGAATTTTTCCAATGGATTAACGAGTCTGCACGCGGCCTTAATTCTTCTGGCCATCGGCGCGTTCGGATTAAGCGCCGTCGCCGCGCTGATGTTTTTGACGGAAGAACACGATTTGAAGTTTCACAAACTGCGCGCGATTTTTTCCATGCTGCCCCCGATTCAACGGCTCGAACGCGTGATGAATGGCCTTTTGCTTTGCGGAATTGTTTTGCTCACAGCGGGGCTTGCGTTCAGTCCGTTTCTGCTCAAGGAAAAATTCGGCGTCTATTTCAAAAACGACCCACTGCTCGATTATTCGATTTTTATCTGGCTGTTTTATTTTGTGCTGTTGGTTGCGCGCTGGAAATTCGGTCAAAACGGACGCCGTTTCGCCTGGAGCGCGGTCGGCAGCTTCGCGTTCATCCTGCTCACGTTTTGGGGATTTTTACTTTTGTCACCCATCCATCATCCATGAACGTTGTCGTCATCGGCTTGAGCCACCATTCATCGCCCGTCGAATTGCGGGAACGATTCGCCTTTGCCGACGCAAAAATTCCCGGCGCGCTCAAATCGCTCCGCGAATCCGGCATTGTCGATGAAGCCGTGATTCTCTCAACGTGTAATCGCGTGGAAATTTACGCCGCGACTCCGCTTGAACCGGCGCAGGCATTTGCCGGATTAAAACAATTTTTGAAAACCGCCCACGCTTTTGAAAATCCGCTCGGCGAGGAAATTTACACGCTCGCCGAGCCGCAGAGTTTACATCATCTTTTCAAAGTCGCCAGCGGCCTTGATTCGATGGTTCTCGGCGAAACGGAAATTCTTGGCCAGATCAAAATGGCCTACAAACTCGCGCACCAGCACAAACACACCGGTGCAAAATTAAACAAAGCCTTTCAACGCGCATTTCACGTCGCCAAGCATATCCGAACCAACACGAGCATCCAACGCGGCAGCGTTTCCGTGTCGTCGGTTGCGGTGGAACTCGCGGAAAAGATTTTCAGCTCGCTTGCCGAGCGCGAAGTGTTGGTCATCGGCGCAGGCGAAATGAGCGAGAAGACTGCGCGCGCCTTACTCTCTCGCGGCGCAAAAAGCATCATCGTTGCTAGTCGTTCGCACGAACGCGCGCAAACTTTCGCCAAAGAATTCGGTGGCCGCGCCGTGCAGTTCGACGATTGGAGCGCGGAATTTGAAAAAGTTGACATCGCCATCAGCAGCACCTCCGCGCCGCATCACATTTTGGACCGCGCGAAACTGGAGCCATTGATGAAGCTCCGCAAGAACCGTCCGCTGCTGCTGATCGACATCGCCGTGCCGCGCGACATCGCGCTCGAGGTGAATTTTCTGGAGAATGTCTATCTCTACAACATTGATGATCTGCAATCCATCGCCGCCGACTATCTGAAACAGCGTAAAGAAGAAATTGTTCGGTGCGAGCAAATTATCGCGGAAAAAGTAAAACTTTTGCTCGAAATAAAATCATCCATAGATTTCGCCGATGAACGTAGATTAGTTTTTTCTCATCTGCGAAAAACCGTGTAATCTACGGACTGAAAATGGAACGATCAATCATTATCGCCACACGCGGCAGTGCGCTCGCACTTGCGCAGGCAAATTTGATTGCCGAACAATGCCGTAAAATTTTTCCACGACTACGTTTCGATTTAAAAATCATCAAAACGACCGGCGACAAACTGCAAAAATCTTCTCTCGTCGAAGGCGGCTTGCCGAAGGGGTTATTTACGAAGGAACTCGAAGTCGCGCTGCTGAAAAATCACGCCGATCTCGCCGTTCATAGCCTCAAAGACTTACCGACCGAAATCCCAGCCGGTTTGATTCTCGCGGCCACACCGAAACGCGCTGATGTGCGTGATGTTTTGGTTTACCGGGACGCGGAATTTTTCGCAAATCTTGCAACACAAAAATCCGATGATTGGATTCCCGGCCAGAGTTCTTTGAATGGATTCAAGTCGCACGCGAAGCTTAAAGACTTTCCCGCCAAAGCTATCATTGCGACCAGCAGTACGCGGCGGAAAATGCAATTGCTCGCCGCGCGGCCTGATTTGAAGACCGTAGAGATTCGCGGGAACGTGCCGACGCGACTGCAGAAAGTTGCAGAGCGCGATGAGTTGGACGCGACGGTGCTCGCACTCGCTGGTCTGACGCGGTTGAATTTTGAAATCAAATCCGGAGGAAAACTCGTTGGCGATGCCGTGCCGGATGGTTTGCTCACGACGGTTCTGGACTTAGACGTAATGCTGCCGTGCGTCGGGCAAGGCGCGATTGGAATTGAAATTCGTGCCAACGACGAGCGCATCGCAAAAATCTGCGAGCGGTTGAATCATTTCAACACGTTCCATTGCGTGACGGCGGAACGCGCGTTTTTGCGCGCGATGGGCGGTGGCTGTCAAAGTCCGGTGGCGGCTTACGCGGAAATTGTCGGCGGCACAATTTTCATGCGCGCGGTTTCGTTCCGCGATAAACAAGTAATGCGTGGTGAAGCTAATCGTCCACTTGCAGAAGCAATTTTGTTGGGTGAGGAACTGGCAGCACGATTGAAATAAAAACGGCGCGAACTTTTGTCCGCGCCGTTTCCCCAGTTCCTCCTATGGGTTCTCAACGGTCCGTTATTTTTTCTTCGCCTTCTTGGGCGCGCCAGTCGGCACGGTGGCGATGGTCTGCAGAATGCGGCTGGCAATCTTGTAGGGGTCGCCCTGCGAATTCGGCCGGCGGTCTTCCAAGTACCCTTTATAGCCGTTATTGACAAAGCTGTGCGGGACGCGGACGGACGCACCACGGTTGGCAACGCCATAGTTGAATTTGTCAATGGACTGCGTTTCGTGCAGGCCGGTCAGACGCAGGTGATTGTCCGGGCCGTAGACGGCGATGTGTTCGTTCTTATATTTGTCGAACGCGGCCATGAGTGCTTCAAAGTATTCCTTGCCGCCGACTTCGCGCATATGCTTGGTGGAAAAATTGGAGTGCATACCCGAGCCGTTCCAGTCCACATCC
The DNA here is from genome assembly GCA_963719075.1 of uncultured Verrucomicrobiae bacterium. Classification (GTDB taxonomy): domain Bacteria; phylum Verrucomicrobiota; class Verrucomicrobiia; order Limisphaerales; family UBA11358; genus UBA11358. Next base: position 38,926 of record CAVRAN010000007.1, read on the forward strand.
TTACCGAGGGGCTTGCAGTGCCAGTTTACGTCCACCTGATATTTTTCACAAAGGCGCATGAGGAGATAGCGGGCAACCCACATTTGATCAGCAGCCTTCCTAGAGCCTTTGCCGAAAATCTGGAATTCCCACTGGCCTTTGGCGACTTCGGAATTAATGCCTTCGTGGTTGATGCCGGCATCTAGGCAAAGGTCGAGGTGTGTGTCCACGATTTCGCGCGCGATGTCCCCGACGTTTTTGTAGCCGACGGCGGTGTAGTATTCGCCTTGCGGAGGCGGGAAGCCACCTCCTTTCGGGAAGCCGAGCGGCGCGCCGTCCTTATAAAGAAAATATTCCTGTTCAAAACCGAACCAAGCATCCGGATCGTCAAGGATGCCCGCGCGAGAATTACTCGGATGCGGTGTCTTGCCGTCGGGCATCATGACTTCGCACATGACAAGCACTCCATTTTTCTTGGTGGTGTCGGGATAGACGGTCACGGGTTTGAGCATACAATCCGAAGTGCGACCTTCGGCCTGCCGGGTCGAGCTGCCGTCAAAACCCCACATTGGGAGTTCTTCAAGTTTTGGAAAGCCTGAAAATTCCTTGATTTGAGTTTTGCCGCGGAGGTTGGGGACGGGTTCATAGCCGTCGAGCCAGAGGTATTCTAATTTGTATTTTGCCATGTGCGTTATGGTTGTTGTTGTCTTGTGAATACAGTTCGTTCAATTCAACTGTGCAAACATGTTCAGTTGAACCTGTGGTTTGACTTTTTTAGCAGGGCGAGTGCCACGTCGCAAGAATTTTGCGTGTCAATCGGACAGAATTGTTTTTGCCCGGTCAAATAAGGGTTTTTTGATGCAGCAACTTATTCACAGGCTAAAAATAATTTGAAAACCTCTGTCGAAATTTTGCCGTGCTGTGCAAATTGTTTCCGCGTTTGCAGCACGACTTTTCAAGGCGTTCGGGATGTGCAATAGTGAATTGAATAGATGTTGAAAGTCAAAGATACTTTGCGTGCAACCGTCCATTTGAGTTTTGATGGGCGCGTGTTCAAGACATATCATGGCCCGGACGCGAAAGAACGATTTAAAAATGAAGTGAATGTTCTTAAATTTCTCGAATTACGCTGCTGCGATTTCGTTCCGCGATTGCTCGAAGCCGACGGAAAAAAACTCCGGATTGTCACCACGAATTGCGGCGCCCGTGTGGAGCATTTGGACGAGAAACGTGCGAAGGAATTGTTTGCCGAGCTAGGAAAATTTGGCGTGCGCCATGATGATCCCGGCATGCGAAACGTTACTTACCGGCAATCTGACGGACGCTTTTGTTTGATTGATTTTGAATTCGCGAGCATTCTTCCTGGTTTCAAGTCAACTCCGGCATGAACCAAAAACCAGCTCGCAAAATTGCAACTCCATTGTCCCTGAAATGGTTTGGTTGGACAGACAAGGGTAGGATTCGTCTCAACAATGAGGATTCATTTCTCGGCCTCCAGTTTGACGCGCGTGAAATTCATCGTCTCGGAAAATTTGGCAAAGCTTCGACGGAAAAATGGCATTTTGCATTTGCCGTGAGTGATGGAATAGGCGGTGCGCTCGCCGGAGAATTTGCGAGCCGAATTGCTGTTGAAAAAATCACGGCGTTGCTGCCGCCAGCGTTTCAACCATCCGTCCCCAAATTAAAAGCCGGCTTCGCCGACGTGTTGGCGAGACTGTTTAGTCAAATTCACGGCGCCCTCGTTTATGTCGGTAACAGTTACGAGGAGTGCGTGGGAATGGAAACCACTTTAAGCCTTTGTTGGTTTACTCCGAACTGGATGTGTTTCGGCCACATTGGCGACAGCCGTATTTATCATTTGCCCGCTGGTAAAAATAAAATTAAACAACTCAGCGAAGATGACACTCATGTCGGCTGGCTTCTCCGCAACGGACAAATTAACGAACGCGAAGCGCGAACACACCCGCGTCGCAACGTGCTCCAAAAAGCGCTTGGCGGTGGCAACCAATTTGTTGGCCCCCAGGTCGGTGCGGTGGCATATAAAACTGGCGATATTTTTTTACTTTGCACGGATGGTCTGGTGGAGGGGCTTAATGACAATCAAATCGCTCATCTGCTTCTCGAATTTAAACCCGTAAAAACAAATTTGGCGCAATTTTTGGTGAAAATGTCGTTGAAGAATGACGGTCGTGACAATACGACGGCCCTGATAATCCAAGTTGTCTGAATTCCAAAGATAAAAAACTGCGCCGGTTGTAACTTTCGTCACAACCGGCGCACATTACAGACTTTCTTATTTTAGCTGTGGTAACCTTCTTCGCCGTGTTCCGGAAGGTCGAGACCAGATATTTCAACTTCTTCAGATACACGCAGGCCGACCAATGCCTTAGTGATGTAAGCGATTACTATCGTGCCCACAATGAACAATACCAGCGAGACGCCGACAGTTTTTAACTGCTCAATCAATTGCGGCTGGAAGATTTTGTCGGTGACGTATTTACTCAAGTTGGTCGCCAAGTTTGGGTTGGCAGCCTGACGGGCAAACATGCCGGTCATGATCGCGCCGCACATGCCACCGATGCCGTGGACGCTCCAAGCATCCAGCGAGTCATCCATGCCGAGCCAGCCTTTGACTTTGTAGCAGAAAAACCACGGAATGGTTCCGGCGGCGATGCCAATCCAAATCGAACCTGACGGAAGGACATAACCGCAAGCCGGAGTGATGAGTACTAAGCCCGCCACTGCGCCGGAGCAGAAACCAAGCACGCTCGGTTTGCCTTTGACAACCCATTCCCACATCGGCCACACGAATGAGCCTACTGCCGTGGCAATCGTAGTAGTTGTAAAGGCGTTCGCCGCAATCACATCAGCCGCGACCGCGCTGCCGGAGTTGAATCCATACCAACCAACCCAGAGCATGGATGCACCAATGTAAGTTAACACTATACTATGCGGTGTGAAGTTTTCTTTGCCGAAGCCAATGCGCTTGCCAAGAATGATGCACAGCACTAGACCCGACCAACCGGAAGACATATGCACGACCGTGCCGCCGGCGAAGTCAAGACCGTGAATTGTTGCATTGGCATTCCAACAACCATTCATCATACCGTTGACACCCCATACCATGTGACCTTGGGTAAAATACACAATCAGCATCCACAATGTCATGAATACGAGAATAGCTTTGATCTTCATGCGTTCAGCAATCGAACCAACGATGAGTGCTGGAGTGATTATGGCGAACATCATTTGGAACATGGCATATACGTTTTCCGAAACCCAATAGGAGTAACCCGGATTCGGCGCGGAAGTGACGTTTGTAAACATCCAGCAGTCCATTGGATTGCCGACGATGCCCTTAATCCAGTCATGAGTCATGCCTAACGGACCGGTGGCCGTGCCGTCACCGCCGAAGATCATTCCATAACCACAAATGATATACAGAATAGTTACGAGGCCGGTAATCAAGAAACATTGCGCGAGCACGGACAGCACGTTCTTTTTACGAACCATACCGCCGTAGAACAGTGCCAGACCGGGCAACGTCATGAACAACACCAGTGCCGTGCTGGCAAGCAGCCACGCATTATGACCGGCTCCTGGAAAAGATACATAGTTTCCAACGCTATTGATGAGGTTGGTGTTGATGATTGAGGGTCCAAGGCCAAAATTGACTGCCCAGTTGCCATTGGTGTCCCTGTAAGTTGCAGTTGGGTCGCCGTTTGAAAAATAAGCTTCAATTGATTCAATCCGCTGTTCAGTGGTCGGCGCATTGGTAGTCCAAGCGGCCACGGGAGCGTTCGTAGTACTATCGGCATGCGTAGAACAGACGCTCAACGCAGCGGTTGTAATCAAAGCTAGTGTCAGTAGATATCGTTTCATGGTTTTAATTTTTGAATTGGTTCACTTCGTTTTCGTTGTTCAAACGGCTGATTCACCTTTTTCTTCGGTGCGAATGCGTACGGCTTGTTCAACCGAAGAAACAAAAACCTTGCCATCGCCGATTTTGCCGGTTTTGGCGGATTTGATAATCGCGCCTACCGCCGCATCGGTTTGACCGTCTGCCACGACAAGTTCGATTTTTATTTTCGGCAGAAAATCCACGGTGTATTCGCTGCCGCGGTAGATTTCGGTGTGGCCTTTCTGACGGCCAAACCCTTTTACCTCGCTCACGGTCATTCCTTCAATGCCGAGTTCGCTGAGGGCGTCTTTGACTTCTTCAAGTTTGAATGGTTTAATGATTGCTTCGATTTTCTTCATATTTTTTCATAATTTAAATCCCGCTACGCTTTGCTAGCGGTGTATAGTATTCTACTGTCATGGCTGTAACTGACCTACGCTGGCTAAGCAATGCCAGTGCCAAACAAAAACACGAAATACAAACCGTCCGAAAAACCATTGAATTGTAACGATTTCTCCAAAATCGAAATTTACTACAAATCGTCCTTTCTGTTTTCTTTTGCTCAGGCGATAAAATTTTCGCCATCATTTTAAAATGGGTGTTGTCCTGTGAATAATTTGTTGAAAACCTCTGGTTGAAGCAGCTATTAGAAAAATGGTCGGAGCGACAGGATTTGAACCTGCGGCGTCTTGCTCCCAAAGCAAGTGCTCTACCGGGCTGAGCTACGCTCCGACTCACGCACATCATCCCATGAATTTTCGCAGGTGCAATTCCAATCTGAAACAACTTTCATTTGCGATTCGGTGCTAGACGCTCGCGCGCGTCGTGTTAAGTTATCCCCGTCATGTCAACGGAAGCTCCAGCAGCGCGAAAAAAAATCAACCTTCGCCGCCCCGATATCATGGAAGCGGTGCAGGCGCAAGTGCTCTCGCATTATCGGAGCGAACTCGTCGAACGCATTCGCGCTGGAGGCGGCGTCCTTTCCGCCAGCGACCTCACTGTGAAACTCGCCAAGGAATTCGGCTTCTGCTACGGCGTGGAGCGCGCGATTGATCTCGCCTACGCCGCGCGAAAATATTTTTCCGACGTATCGCCGCACACGCCGATTTATCTGCTCGGCGAAATCATCCACAATCCCGAAGTCAACGACCAGATTCGCGCCATGGGCATCCAAATTATTTCGCCCAAGCCGACCGACGACGAAATCGAGCAGTTGCAAGCGGGCGACGCCGTCATCATTCCCGCGTTCGGTACCGAAGTCGGCACGAGGAAAAAACTCGAAGCCAAAGGCTGCGTCCTCGTAGATACGACTTGCGGTGACGTGATGAGCGTCTGGAAACGTGTGCGTCAGTATTCAAAAGAAAATGTCACGAGCATCATTCACGGCAAAGCCAAGCACGAGGAAACCAAAGCCACCACTTCGCAAGCCCGCGCTTATGGCAGCGGACATTATCTCGTCGTCTTCACCCTCGCGGAAACCGATTACGTCTGTAACTACATTTTGAAAGGCGGCGACAAAAACGAATTCCTGGAAAAATTCAAAGGCGCTTATTCCGCCGGTTTTGATCCAGACTTGCATTTGCAAGCCGTCGGCGTGGCGAACCAAACCACCATGCTCCGCGGCGAAACCGAGGAAGTCCAGCGCCGCATCAAAAACGCGATGATTCAAAAATACGGCGGGGCCGAGATTGAAAAACACTTCCGTTTTTTTGACACGATTTGCGGCGCGACGCAGGATCGTCAGGACGCGCTCCAGAAACTTTTGGTTGAGCCGATGAATTTGCTCATTGTCATCGGCGGCTACAATTCGTCCAACACCTCGCACCTCGCGGAGATGGGCGAGGCCAAGCTGCCGACCTATTTCATCAAAAACGCAGGCAAAATGGCTTCGGACAAACTCATCGTCCATTACAACCAGCATTTGCACAAAGAAGTCGAAACCCGCGACTGGCTGCCCTCAGGCAAAATCACCGTCGGCGTCACCGCCGGCGCGTCCTGTCCGAACAATTTAATCGAAGACACCATCCGCCGACTCTTTGAACTGCGTGGAATTTCCGTGCAGGAATTGCTGGCAAATTAGTTTTTTATTTCTCCAAGATGCCCCGCACGCGACAGGAACTGGAGCAAATCGAACGGCAAACACTCGCGCCTTATGCGCAATTCAGCGGCGAAACACGTGGCCGCGAATACAAAGAACCGCCGCCCGAATGGCGCACTCACTATCAGCGCGACCGCGACCGCGTTATCCACTCGCGCGCGTTTCGCCGCCTCGAATACAAGACGCAGGTTTTTCTCAACGGCACGGGCGATCATCTTCGCACGCGGCTCACGCACACGATTGAAGTCGCCGCCATTTCGCGAAACATCGCCAGCGCGCTGAAATTAAATTCCGATCTCGCGGAAACCATCGCCCTCGCACACGACCTCGGCCATTCGCCTTTCGGTCACAAAGGCGAAACCGTCCTCGCGCGCTTGATGAAAGGCCACGGTGGATTTGAACATAATTCTCACAGCCTCCGTATTGTCGAGCAGCTTGAACAAAAATATCCGAATTTCCCTGGCCTCAACCTTTCCTGGGAAGTCCGCGAAGGTTTGGCCAAACATCAAACCGCTTATGATCATCCCGGACAACGAAACGGTTTCAACGCAAAAAATTCTTCGCTCGAAGCGCAAATCGCCAATCTCGCCGACGAAATCACTTATTACAGTCACGACCTTGACGACGGCTTGGACTCCGAATTGTTGTCCGAAAAAAAGCTCGCCGCCAACGTTCGCGTCTGGGCGCACGCCGCAAGCCTGGTAAAAAAGGAACACGGCAAGTTGGCCGATGAATGTCGCCGCTATTTCACCATTCGCACGATTATTGACACACAGATTCGTGACGTGGTTGAAAACAGCGAACGGATCATCCGCGAGACTGGCGTCAATTCAGCCGACGAGGTGCGGTTAAATTCCAAACCACTTATCATTTACAGTGCTGAACGACGCGCACTGAATCTTGAATTGCGGAATTACCTCTACAAAAATTTGTATTACAACCCGATCGTCCATCAGCCGAACCTGCGCGCGGTCAAACTGCTCGGTGAATTGTTCAATTATTATCTGAAGCACCCGAAAGAAATCGGCGAAAGCTCGCGCAAACGCATCAAAAAATTCGGCCTGCACCGCGCCGTGTGCGATTACCTCGCCGGCATGACTGACCGTTACGTCATGCTCGAATACCAGCGCATCTTCGGCGAAACCTTCAAAGTTGTGTAAGAATTTCGTCCGACGAAAGTTCGGCAAGCAATTGCGAAACGGTTTTGGTTTGATTTGGCAAAACCAATTCTGGCGCGATTTCGCCCAACGGCTGCAAAACAAATTTCCGCAGTTGCGCGCGCGGATGCGGCAAAATCAATTCCGGTGTGTTGCGGGTTTCCGAACCGAACGCGATCAGATCCAAATCTAGCGAACGCGGATCGTTCAAAACTTTTTTCGGCGCGCGGCCAAATTCCATTTCCAATTCGCGCAGTTTTTTCAGCAACGACTCCGGCGTTTCACTTTTTTTTGGAATCAAACTAACAGCTGCGTTCACAAATTTCGACGAATCTGCCGGACAATCCACCGGCGTCGTCTGCCAAAGCGAAGATTTAAGAATTGGCGCTTTGGAAAAGTTTTGCAGCCGCGCCATCGCGTCCAAAATTATTTTTCGAGAATCGCCGAGATTGGATCCCAATGCAATGATTACTGAATTATTCAAGGTGAAGTTATTTATATTCCTTCAGCGCCTTTTCGTAATCTTCAACCCCAACCCATTGTTTGAAGTAATCTGCGGTTGCTATAAACTCTTCGCGAGGAATCAATTTCGGTAAAATTGGGCGGGTTACTTCGGAATCAAAAAGTTTCTCATAAAAACTCACCGAAAGCATTGTATAAATATCATTACTTGCACTTTTACCTCGTGGTTGCGCTTTACACCATTTTGTAAAATCAACAATTCGTTCCAAAATTTCCGGTGTAATTTTTTGAAAGCTTTTTAACCAAAAAACCAAATAATTCATCAACAAATACGGAAGCTCTTCGTCCCCTTCATTAATTTGATTGTGGATTTCGGGGAAGCGTTGCGTGATTTCATTATATAGTATTTTCACTTCACACTCCGAATTATTTTAATCCCAAAACATCCTGCATATCGTAAAGGCCGGGTTTTTGTTTCACGGCCCAGAGCGCCGCGCGCAATGCGCCATTGGCGAACGTGTCGCGGCTAGATGCTTTGTGCGTAAGTTTCAGCCGCTCGCCAGTGTTCGCAAAAATGACCGTGTGATCGCCGACGACATCGCCGCCGCGAACGGAATGAATTCCGATTTCCGACGCCGTGCGTTCACCGACGATGCCGACGCGTCCATGTCGCACGACTTTGTCGAGTTGCTGCTTGCGAACCTCAGCCAGAATTTCTGCCAGCGATTTTGCCGTGCCGCTCGGCGCGTCTTTTTTCAGACGATGATGCATTTCGATGATTTCCAGATCGAAATCGTTGCCGAGAATTTCTGCGGCTTTGCGCGTGAGCCAGAACAGAGTGTTCACGCCGGTCGAAAAATTTGAGCTCCAGACGATGGGAATTTTCGCTTTGAATTGCAAAATCGTCTTTTTCTCTGCGTCCGAATGTCCTGTTGTGCCAATAACAATAGTCTTTTTATGCCGTGCGCAAAGACCGGCTATGTCTGCCGTAGCCGCGTGTGAACTGAAATCAATTAACACATCACAACCCGCAATAACCACTGGCAAATCATCGCCACGGTCAATCGCCGCGATGACTTCCAACTCGCGAAAGTTTTTCGCGCACGAGACGAGCGCCTGTCCCATGCGGCCTTTCGCGCCGGTGATGATGACTCGCGTCATAAAATTATTCCAAAACGCCGCAGCGTTTCATCGTCGTGCGGAGCACGTCCCAATTCTTCGGGTTCATCGGCACGAGCGGCAGGCGATATTCTTCCTCAATCAGTTTCATCATCGCCAGCGCGGCTTTCACCGGCGTGGGATTCGTTTCGATAAACAAATCCTTGAACAATGGATAGAATTTCGTGTGAGTTTGCATCGCTTTCCGCGCATCGCCGCGCGCAAACGCGCTAACCATTTGCGAAACCTCTTTTGGAATCACATTGGACGCGACGCTGATGACGCCGTTTGCACCGACGGTCATGAACGGCAGTGTCAGTGAATCGTCGCCGCACAAAATTTCAAATTTCGAACCGAGCGCGGCGCGCAATTGCGAAACGCGATCAGGATTGCCGCCGGATTCCTTGATGCCGACGATATTTTTGCAATCCGCCGCGAGCCGCTTTACCGTGTCAACGCCGATTTCAACGCCACAGCGTCCCGGAATGCTGTAGAGCACAATGGGTAGCTTGGTATTCTTAGCGATGGCTTTGAAATGCTGGAACAAGCCTTCTTGCGTCGGTTTGTTGTAATACGGCGCAACCTGAAGCGAACCGTCCGCGCCGACTTTTTCGGCGGCTTGCGTTAATTCAATCGCCTCGCGTGTTGCATTTGCACCCGTGCCGGCAAGCACTTTGATTTTTCCGTCGGAAAATTTTACCGCGAGTTCGACGACGCGAATGTGTTCCGCGCAATCGAGCGTCGGCGATTCGCCGGTTGTGCCGACGGGCACAATGCCGTTCACGCCGCCCTTGATCTGGAATTTAATCAGATTTTCGAGCGCGTCTTCGTCAATCACGCTGTTTTTGAACGGCGTTACTAATGCTGTGTAAGTTCCCGTAAACATTTTCAGGCAAACAGCATCGGCGAAACGGATGCTTTTGGCGAGTCTGATTTTTAAAGAGCGTGTTTCGAAATAAAACGAGCGCCGCCGAAATATCTTGGTCAAAACGCATGGAGTTTTTATAGTGCGGCATGGTTCACGTTGGCATCGGCTACGACGTTCACGCGCTGGTCGCGGGACGCAAACTCATCCTCGGCGGTGTCGAGATTCCGCACACGAAGGGCCTTGACGGCCATTCAGACGCCGACGCGCTCATGCACGCCATCTGCGACGCGCTCCTCGGCGCGCTCGGCGAACCGGACATCGGCCATTTTTTCCCGAACACCGACCCGCGCTGGAAAAACGTGCCGAGCAAGATTTTTCTGGCAGAAGCCGCGCGCATCATTGCGTTGCGAAATGGAAAAATCGTGAACGTGGACGCGACGGTCATCGCGCAGGCGCCGAAGATTTATCCGCACATCAAGGAAATGAAAATCCGCATCGGCGAAGCGTTGCAAATAAATTTCCAGCACGTTGGCATCAAAGCGACGACGAATGAACTGATGGGTTTTATCGGTCGCGAAGAAGGCATTGCCGCGATGGCTGTGGCGAGCGTGGATTTGCCGTAGCATCATGGCCGCCAAAGCAGAAATCAGTTGGAAGCGTGAAACCGAGGACGGCACGAAATTGCAAGTTTATGTGCAACGTGTGAAACGCGAATGGCGTTTCTTCCACCGCGAAAAACGTTACGACCAGTGGCGACCGGTCGCCGAGCCACCGTTGGAAGACTGGCTGGAATTACTCGACGCGATTCAACGGCTTATCACGCGCCGCCGTTACCAGCCGGACGACGAAGAACGATTGCGTCACCAAATCCGCGAACGTTTTCCCGAAGCGAGGGTTTGAGCGGTTGGTAATTTTGCCCTGACAATTCACTCGAGCATCTTTACATTTCGCGTTGATGGCCAGACCGCCTTTGATTCTTGTTTCGCCGAGCATTGAAAAATGCGGCGTTGAGTTTCACGATTTGTCCGTCAGTCTTTCAATCAAATACGAAAATGCAATTTTGCAATGTGGTGGCATTCCAGTTGCCATGCCAACAACAAATGAACGTGCATTGCTCGCCGAAATCGTTCGTCGCGTGGATGGCATTCTTTTGACCGGCGGCGACGACATCAATCCCAACCTCTACACGAAATCGCTGCCACGCGCGATTCGCAAAACTATTGAGCAAACTCCCGATGGCGGCGGACGCGATTTGCGAGAACTGCTTTTGATCCATGAAGTTTTCCGTCAACACAAGCCCTTACTGGCGATTTGCCGCGGACATCAATTGTTGAACGTTGCGTTGGGGGGCAAATTGATAGCGGACATTCGCCGGCAGGTTCCCGGCGCGTTGAACCATCAGCGTTTGGACAAGGCGAGCGATTTAGTGCATGATGTGGAATTGACAGCAAATTCGCTGCTGGGTAAAATCGCTGGCGCGCGGACATTGGGGGTAAACAGTTCGCACCATCAAGCGGTGTTGCGACCAGCCAAACTGTTGGCAGCGACAGCCCGAAGCAGTGATGGGATTGTGGAAGCGATGGAATTGAAACCAGAAGCGACGCGGTTAATGCCATTTTTATTAAGCGTGCAATTTCATCCTGAGCGGCTCGTGGAGCGAAATGCAAAACACCGTGCAATTTTTGAACGATTCGTTCATGCTTGCACAAAGAAGATCAATCATAAATGAAAGGCAAAATTCTCATTGTTGACGACAACGCCGACTGGCGCAGCTTGCTGAAATTAGAGCTGGCGAAGGAGAATTATCAAATTGCCGAAGCTGGGAATGGCGCGGAACTTAAACGACAATTCTCTCTTGGCGCGCCGGACGTGGTGTTGCTGGATGTGATATTGGGTGACGCCAACGGCATTGATCTGCTTCCGCAAATAAAAAAAATCTGGCCGGAAACAGAAGTGATAGTGTTGACGGGAACGCCGGAAGGTGAAGAAATCGTGTCGTGGGCCGTTGAAGCCACCAAGCGCGGCGCGTTCAACTTTTTAAGAAAAGCCGGCAAGTTCGACGGCGAAAAACTTCTGGCCGACGTGAAGTGCGCGATTGAGCGCAAATATCAAAGCGAGGAAAATATCACGCTACGCCGCGCGCTGGAAACCATGAGTGGCGCGGCATCGCCGGTTTTTCGGAGTGCGTCTATGCAAAGTGTTGTGCGCACTGTCGAGCGGATTGCACCCAGTGATGTTTCAGTGCTCATCACCGGTGAGAGCGGCACGGGCAAAGAAGTGATTTCTGATCTTCTTCATGCACTCAGCCCGCGCAGTAAGGAAAGAATTATCAAAGTGAATTGCGCCGCGCTACCGCGCGAATTGATCGAGAGTGAATTATTCGGTTCCGTCAAAGGCGCATTTACCGGCGCGCTGGCCGACCGCGAAGGTTTGTTCCGGCAGGCCGAAGGCGGCACGCTGCTTCTCGATGAAATTTCCGAGATGTCGGCAGACACGCAAAGTAAATTGTTGCGAGTACTTCAAGATCAGGAAGTTCGTCCTGTCGGCGGCAAGACCAGTTACAAAACCAATTGTCGCATAATTGCCGCCACGAATCGCAGACCTGAAGAAGCCATCAAAACGGGCAAGCTGCGCGAAGATTTATTTTATCGCATCAGCGCAATCACGATTCATCTGCCGCCGTTGCGCGAGCGGCGTGATGACATTATGCCGCTGGCCAATGCTTTTTTGAAACGGTTCGCCGCGCAAGCCAACCGGCTCATCAACGGCTTCACTCCGGTCGCAGCGGAACGATTGGCCGGTTTTAACTGGCCCGGAAACGTCCGCCAGTTGCAAAACGAAGTTCAACGCGCTGTGCTTTTATGCGAGGGAGACACTATTGATGAATCAGACCTTTCCATTGCGGGTGTCACAGAAACTGCAAATGGCAATCACGATGAAAACATCACACTGCTCGAAGGTGTCGAGCGGAACGCGATTATCCAAATGCTTAAAGAAACTGCTGGAAACAAATTGGAAACCGCTAAACGCCTGGGTATTGGCCGCCAGACACTTTACAACAAAATCAAGTCATATGGCATTGAAGCATAATCAGCCGGAACGCGTTCGCAAAATTAGCAGCGCCCCCAATGCAAATAAAATTGCGCTGTAACTAAAAGCCGCTCCCGTTCCAACTTCCGTCCAAAGCGCACCGACGATGATGCTTGAAAGAAAATCGCCGATGCCATTGACCGTCGCCAGCACGCCAAACGCCATTCCGTGATGTTCTTCGCCCACGAGTTCGGCGCAGAATGAATCTTCGAGAGTTTCGACAATCGAAACAAAAATTCCGGCGATCACGAACACAACGCCAAGCATCCACACATTCATCGGCGCAAAGACGATCAACAAAGCCATCGCCGCCGCGAGTGCGTAGCCGGACGCGAGAATGAGATTTTTTTTGAAACGGTCGGCCAGCCAGCCGGCGATGGGCGCAAATGCCGCGTAAAAAACATTCCGCATTATGTAAAATCCCACGGCTATGCTTGCCGCTTTGGCCGCGCCAAATTCCGGCGTCATCTTTCGCGTGGCGAGCAAAATCAACAGCGTGGGCGCAAAATCGCCCGCGCCAAACAAGCCGACGGCCACGAGAAATTTCCGGTAATGCTTGGGTAACGACCGCAGGCGTTCGCCAAACGAAACATGCGAAACTGGTTTACGTTCTTTTTCTTTGACGAGAAACGCGATCACTCCGGCGGCCAGCAAACCGGGAATGAGCGTCGCCAGAAAAACGCGGCGATAATTATGTGCGAAGGCCGTGACCAGAATCAAAGCCGTTATTGGTCCGACAATTGCGCCGACCGTATCCATCATCCGCTCGAATCCGAAAGCGCGACCATAAGTTTCCCGCGTCACGGCGGCGGCGAGCAGCGCCTTGCGAATGGGAGTGCGCACGCCGCGACCGAGCCACGCGAGCGAACGTGAAATCAAAACGTGCCACGCCGCCGTCGCCAAGCCAAAGGAAACCGTGCCGAGCGCGGTGACAAGATAACCAATGACAGCAATGGGTTTGCGGCGTTGCAATTTATCCGTGTAATAACCGGACGCCATTTTGGCGAAGCTGGAAAGTCCGTCGGAAACGCCTTCAATCAAACCGAGCCACGCCGCCGCCGCGCCGAACGAGGCAAGAAATGCCGGTAAAACCGCCGTTGCAATTTCATGCGACCAGTCGCTGAAGAGCGACGCGAGGCCGATGCCGAGAACGGTGCGATTGAGCCAGTGGAATTTTTTTGGCACGCGACCGTTTGCCGAATCAGAAGTGGCCATGCGTCATTTTGAATTCAAACTTCTACCGATTGACCGGCCAATGTCTTCCAGCGCGCGCGTTTCTTCCGGTGTGTATTCATATTGGCGAACTGTGCCGATACCAAGGGTCCCGACAATTTTTTCGTTGTGACGAATCGGAACGCACAGCGCGCCGCCGACGCCGGTTTGTTTCGCGCTTGGCTTGGCGACGCCGCTGGAATCCGTTTGCAGATTACAAATCGAAACCGGCTTGTTTTGCGCGACGACTTGTCCCGCAATGCCTTTGCCGACGGGAATGATGGTCACCATGTCCAGCAACTGCGGCGGCAGGCCGACTTGCGCGATGAGGCGCAGGAGTTGCGTTGGTTCATGGAGCCGGTGAATCGTGCCGGTTTCGGAATTAAACTTGGCGAGCGTTTCGCGCAGAATTTTTTCTAAAGCGATTGTGTCCATAATTTGTATTGTCGCGAATAATTTGTTTTAGACCTAGATTTTGTTATGTCATAAAATAATCGAATACGAATGCAGCGCATAGTAAGCCCAAGCCAGAATAAGCTACAGGCCACCATGCCTTCTCGCACCAGCCGCGGTGTTTTGGTTTCAGATACATTTGAACAACAGGCAATATGAATAAAACCGCAATGGAAAATAGAAAACCGACCGCCAACTTGCATGCAACTCCATGCATAATCGAACCGTGATGACTGTATCGTCCTGGTGGCACATAAAAAGAATTGTATTGCCAACAAAACCATCCGTAGAGCAACACAACCAAAGCCCCACAACCATTCAATAATGTTTTTATTCTACGGATGCGATGACGTGGAGATTGCCTATTCACAGATTCGGCTTTGTTTCGTGTTCAAGTTTTTATCCGAAATAAATTATTTTTCTCCGTCACCCGAACGATAATGTAGCACTTTGACTTTTTCGAGTGTCACCAATCCGCCGCCAATCATTTTATCCAGAGTCGGCAGGAAAGCGTTGATTTTTTCCTCGCTGTCCACAATTTCGATGACGAGCGGCAAATCCATCGAGAGCCGTAAAATTTTCGCCGTGTGCAGATGGCTGGATTTGCCGAAACCCATCGGCCCGCGCAAAACCGTCGCGCCTGCGAGTTGCGCCTCGCGCGCGGCGAGGACGATGGCTTCGTAAAGCGGTTTGTGTTCCCAGCGGTCGCTTTCGCCGAGGAAAATTCGCAGGAGCATTGCTTCGTTTGGAATTTGCATTTTAATTTCCTTTCATTGAATTGAAGTTTGAGCCGAGCAAATAGCCGAGCCAGACGGCAATCATGCACAGCACCACGGACAGGATAATATTGCCGCCGGCGTAAAGCCATTCGCGGTCGCGCAACAGATTCAAAGTTTGCAGGCTGAACGAGGAAAAGGTCGTGTAACCGCCGCAGATTCCGATCATGAGAAACTGGGTTGCGAACACGCGGGATTGCGGGTCGATCCGGCCTTCGGGCGTGGCGAACCCGGCGAAAATTCCGATGAGGAACGAGCCGGTGACGTTGATGACGAGCGTGCCCCACGGAAAAGTTTCGCCGAAACGCGCGGCGACGAGACCGGAAAGCCAGTAACGACCCATGCTGCCGAGCGCGCCGCCGATTGCTACCCATAGATATGCGAGCATAAAATTTCTCCGATGCAACATCCATTGGTAGGAGTCATCAGCACTGAACGTCAGGCGGTTTTCCCACCCTGCGGCGAGAGGGCAAACTCCATTGCCGAAGAATTTATAACGCGTCAGTCAACGGTTGGCAACGCTTTCTTGACTCGCTGAGCTTTACTTTTATTATTTGCGCGCGATTTACTTTATCAAAAGGAATTTAATTATTATGACGAATATCAAAAGCATTCAAGCGCGTGAGATTTTGGATTCGCGCGGTAACCCAACGGTGGAAGTGGACGTGACGCTCGAAGGTGGCGCGACGGGCCGTGCAGCCGTGCCCAGCGGCGCAAGCACCGGCGAACACGAAGCCATCGAACTTCGTGACGGCGACAAAAAGCGGTTTGGCGGCAAAGGTGTTTCCAAAGCGGTCAAAAATGTCGCCGAAAAAATTCTGCCCGCGCTACAAGGAATGGATGCGCTCGACCAATTAACCGTTGACCGCATTATGCTCGATCTCGATGGCACGGAAACGAAATCCAAGCTCGGCGCGAACGCGATTCTTGCCGTCTCGCTGGCGAACGCGAAAGCCGCTGCCGCTGCGTTAAATCAACCACTCTTTAAATATCTTGGCGGACCGAACGCAAAAGTTTTGCCCGTGCCGATGGCGAACGTCATCAACGGCGGCGCGCATTCGGACGCACCGATTGATTTTCAGGAATTCATGATTATGCCGCTGGGCCTGCCGACATTCAGCGAAGGTCTGCGCGCCATCACCGAGACGTTTCACGCGCTCAAAGCCGTGTTGAAGAAAAGAGGTTGCAGCACTGCCGTCGGCGATGAAGGCGGTTTTGCACCCAAACTCGCTAGTGTCGAGGAAGCGCTCGAAACAATCATTCAAGCGATCAAAGACGCCGGTTACAAACCGGGCAACGATATTTATCTGACGCTTGATCCAGCAGCTTCGGAATTTTACGATGGCAGTGCAAAATACACGTTTAAGAAAAGCACCGGTCAAACTGTGACGGGTGATGACCTTGTGAGTTTTTACGACAAGCTCGTCGCGAAATACCCAATTGTTTCCATCGAAGACGGCTGCGGCGAAAGTGATTGGGCGACATGGAAAAAACTCACCGACAAAATCGGCGATAAAGTCCAACTCGTCGGCGACGATCTATTCGTCACCAACGTGAAGTTCCTGCAAAAAGGAATTGATGCCGGAACAGCCAATTCGATTCTCGTCAAAGTGAATCAAATCGGTTCGCTCACCGAAACGCTCGACGCGGTTCAACTCGCGCAGTTCAACAATTACACCGCCGTCCTCTCGCACCGCTCCGGCGAAACAGAAGATTCGACAATTGCAGACATCGCGGTCGCGACGAACTGCGGCCAGATCAAAACCGGTTCCTTGAGCCGTTCGGATCGTTTGGCGAAATACAATCAACTTCTCCGCATCGAACAACTACTCGGCAAAAATGCGGTTTATGCCGGCACTAGTGCGCTGCCCAAGGGAAAATAAAATTATTGAGTTTATCCGCTGCATCTTTGGGGAAAATCCTCTAAACATCAACGCGCGTTTGCAATGGTTGTGGGAACTGGCGTCACAGTGACGTTGTCAAATAGTGACGAGTTCAACGCCGAATTGTTGTGCGCGGTGAGCGCGAGACCGACGTCAATGGTCTTATTCATCGGAATTGTCATGCTGTCCACGCGCTTCCAGTTGTTGCCATCCCTTGAAATATAGCCGGTGAATGTGTCGCCAGCGCGAACCAAGCGCACCCAGTAAGGGATATTTACCGATGGCCCATCAGTGTTGCGGCTGATTTTATCCGGGACTGGACGCCATTGAAATGCCGAGCCGCCGCCAGCGGTGACGACCATGAGCGCATGTTTTGAGCCGGGAGAAAGATTTTCGCGGAACATCACGCCTGCCTTCGCCCACGGATCAGTAAATTGCATGGACACGACGCGCGCGATGATTTGTCCGTCGCCAGTCAATGGCGTGCAGGCAAAGTGAAAGCCGTCGGAATTTTCCCAGATGTCCGTGCCGGATGCGATCAGGTTGAAGCGTCCGTTTAAAAAACTGGCATCGCCAGAAAAGCCGACGCTGCCGACGTCCGCATGCGTCCAGTTTGGCGGCAGAGAAGGCGCGCTGACCGGCAATGAATTGATCCAGGCGGCAATCGTAGTGACGGCGTTGCGGTCGGTGACGTTTCGTGCGAGCGGCGGCATTTGCATGTTGCCGACCGTGTTGATGCGGTTAATGAGAACAGATTTTGAAATCTCGCCCGGCACAATGATTTTTGCACCGGAAATTCCGAGCGGATTTGCGACCGGACCGTTGATGATGCCTTGTTTTTCCATCGGCGTATCAAAGCGCGCGTCAAAAAACGCCTCAACGCCACCGGGACGATGACATTGCGCGCAATTCGCGTCAAAGTAAGAACGGACGCGGACTTCCAGTGGCGCGGCTGTGTTCGTGATGGCCACAAGTTTTGCAAAATGAGGAATTTCATTTTCATCGAGTTTTGTGTTGAAAAGGCCGATGTGATTCCATGCGCGAAGCTGGTTGTCAGTCACGCCGTTTGGATATTTAAAATCGCCGTTGAGCTGGCGTGTTTTGACGCCGAGGATGCCGCCTGATGCTGGTGTGTGACAGGTCAAGCAGTCCTGGCGTCCCGGGAAAAACCATTTTTGCACACGCGTGCCAGTTGAAGTCTTAATCGGAATGTCTTCGGCGATGCCCGCAGTAACCAAATCCGCGTCGTGGTTATCCGCCCGCCATTTATAACTCGCACCGTAAACCGTGCCGTTCGTGTCGCAAACAAGCAGACGCGTTTCGAGCCGGCGCAAAATCTTCGGATTCGTGTCATCGACGGGCAGTTCAAAATTTTTGACAAACACAGTACCGGCGGGAAATTTCCATTCGCCGTTGGCGGAAAAATTGATTTTTGAATTTTCCGGCAGCGCCAGCCAGCGTGTTTTCACCGCGCCGTCCGACCACAACGGCGAATTGACGGAATAGGGAATCAAATAATTTGCCGGCTTTAATTTTTCCAAATTGGCCAACGCGCCAGTTTGCGAAAGCAATTTTGGCATCGGATGGGTCGGTGGCGGCGGGCCGCCGCGCGCCAGTTTGTAAATATGCCCGCCGATACTGCTCATCTGGCAGAAATAAATTTCGCCATTGGCGTCCAGGCCGAACGATGAAAGCCCCGTGTAATCCGAACCGGAATTTGGCCCGCTACCTTTGGGCATCACGCAGAGAAGATTTTTTTGAATGGGCGTCGTCGTTTCATCCATCGCCCATATCACGCGATAAACGTTGTCGCCAAAAATATATTTGCCGCCAAGATCGCTCGCAAATTCCCTGCCGCGATAAACGTAACCGCCAATGACCGCCCGCCCGTCACTGTGCGGATAATCTAAAACCGGTCCGCGGCTGATGCCAATGTAGGGTGATTTCATTTCGCCCAGCGTTCCTTCGCAGTAGGGCCATTGAAAATTCAAACCGGATTCGCCAGGTTCGATAATGTCCACTTCTTCGCGTGCGCTTTCACCAACGTCGCCGATGTAAATTCTTCCCGTCGGCGGGTCGTAAGTCATGCGATGCGGGCTGCGCAGGCCGAGGCAGAAAAACTCTTCCAACACGTTCGACTGGCCAACGAACGGATTGTCGTTCGGAATAAAATAATTTGCCGTGTTTCCATTCAACGGCTGACGCGGAATCGGATGACTAATTGCGCCGCCGCGACAATCCACGTCAATTCTAAAAACGCCGGAGTACAGATTTTTGTCAATGATCTGGTCGTTGTCGCCGACTGAATTATCGCCGTCCGTCCAGTAAAGAAATCCGTTGATCGGATGAAAAAAAATTCCGCCGCCGTGATGCCAGATGGTTTGGTCCTTCAAATCTACAAAAACTTTTTCTGAACCGGGAATCGCAACGCCGTTTGCGTCAAGTGTAAATCGCGAGAGCCGGTCGTGATAATCGCCAATCGGTGGCGGGCGGGTGTTTGCATCGCCGGCGACCGTGCCGGGTTTGGTCCAAGTATAATAAACAAAAACAAAGTGGTTTGTCGCATAGCCCGGATGAAACGCCACGCCGAGCAAGCCCGAATCATCCCAGCCTTGGCATTGGTTGCTGATATCGAGGAGTAGTTTTTTTTGTGTCGCGCCAGGATTGTTTTCAAATGTCCATATGCGGCCTTCGCGTTCCCACACGCATAATTCATCTGTGCCCGGCACAAACGTCAATCCGACAGAGTTGGTGAAGACCAGATTCGTGAACGCGTTGACCGCCGACCAGTTACCAGAAATCCCCGGTGCGATTTCCGGCATTGCGCCGTTCAGGAACGCACCGGCTTGCGGGTGTGAATTCAGCCCGTAGGGCTTGGCATTTGCAGAAAAAATGAAAATGCCCAGCAACCCGAGAAGCAAAAACAAGTGGCAATTTTTGAAAAACGATTTTTTCACGAATTAAACTCGCACAAGATTCTCCGCCGCGCGCGTGCCGTCAAATTTTTAAATAAGAAATTTCACTCGAATTTTCTCCTTTGAACTTTTGCCGCGCGAATTTAGCTTGGGTGCATGTTCCGTCCTTGCATTGACCTGCATGAAGGTAAAGTGAAGCAAATCGTCGGCGGCACGCTGGGCGATTCCGGCGTGCGCACAAATTTTGTCTCCGAGAAATCCGCCGCGTGTTTCGCGGAACTTTACAAACACGACGGACTGGCCGGCGGCCATGTCGTCATGCTTGGCTCCGGCAACGAAACCCAGGCGCGCGCCGCGCTCGCGGCGTTTCCCGGCGGCTTGCAAATTGGCGGCGGAATTAATTCTGAAAACGCGCGCGGCTGGCTCGACGCCGGGGCGTCGCACGTCATCGTCACGAGTTGGGTTTTTCGTGAAGGTCGGGTTGATTGGGAACGCCTTGGCGAACTTGTTAAAACAATTGGCAAAGAAAAACTCGTTGTTGACTTGAGCTGTCGCAAGCGCGGGGAAAATTATTTTGCTGTTACCGACCGCTGGCAAAAGTTCACGGAACTTCCGGTTAATGAGGAATCGCTCCAAAAAATTTCTGTTTACTGCGCTGAATTTTTGGTTCACGCCGTTGACGTGGAAGGGTTATGTCGAGGCATTGACCGAGAACTTGTTGAAAAACTCGGCCAGTGGACGCCAATTCCGACGACGTATGCAGGCGGCGCAAATTCAATTTCCGATTTAAAAGAAGTCACGCGGCTGGGGCGGGGGAAGATTGACCTGACGATTGGTTCTGCGTTGGATATCTTCGGCGGCAGCGGAGTGCTTTACAAGGATGTCGTAGCATTTAATCGGCAAACAACGCAGCGGTGACAAATTGAAATTCAGGTATTAGTTGTTCCAGCAGAATTTCGCTTCCGGCTAAAATGCCTTTCAAAACCAACCCGTATGCGGTGCTGTGATAAATTTCCACGTTGTCGTAGCGCGGGTCAATGATCCACAGTCGCGGCACGCGTATTTCCTCATAAAGCTGTTTTTTTATAACCGTGTCAGCGCGATGGTCTTCGCGGCTGATGACTTCCGCTGCCAGCCAAAGTTTGCCGGTCGCTGCGGTTACGAGCGCGAGATCAGGTCGAATGGTGGTCGTCGGTGAAACGCGGACTTCTTCGCGCGGCGAAAGCAGTCGTATCATTTTTAAATTTGCCACGCTCACGATCATTGCCATATGAAGCCGGTGGCAAATCATTTCGTGCCGCGCAGCGGGCGCGGGACGCCACAACGTCCCGCCTTCAAGAATTTCTTCATACGGATCGCTCATTTGTTTAAGAAAGCAGTGATTCATATAATCAGCAAGTTTTCATTAAAACAAGACTTGCAAAGTAACGCATACATGACTAACCTCCGTGCTCTTTTGAAAAATTTATGTCTGTAAAAATTCGCATGAAACGGGTCGGCACGAAAAACACGCCGGCATTCCGCATTGTCGTGGCCGATGGCCGCAGTCCCCGCGATGGCAAGTTCATCGAGGAGATCGGCACTTACAACCCGCTCAAGCAGGGCGAAAATTTCACGATCAAACTCGACCGCGCGCAATACTGGATCAGCAAAGGCGCGCAGCCGAGCGACACCGTCGCCAGCTTCATCAAGAAATTGGGCAAAGCGGCGACTGCTCCGGCGGCGGCTTAATTTAATTTTCAGCCATGCAGGAGTTCCTCGAATACGTCGTCAAAGGACTCGTGCAAAATCCCGGCGCGGTGACGGTCACGCCGGTGGATCGCGCGGGCATGACGGTTTATGAATTGCGGATGGATTCGTCCGACGTTGGGAAAATTATCGGTCGGCAGGGAATTACGATTAACGCGATTCGCTCGCTCTTGCTCGCGGGCAGTGCGAAGAAAGGTTTGCGTTGTTCGGTTGAGATTGTGGAAGACAAACCGGCGAGTTGATTTACATTTGAGGCACGGATGAAGATTGACGTGCTCACTTTGTTTCCGGCGATGTTCGCCGGGCCACTCGACGAAAGCATCGTCAAGCGCGCGCGCGAAAAAAGTTTGCTGGATTTGAAAATCCACAACCTGCGCGACTGGACGCACGATCGGCACAAGACAGTGGACGACAAACCGTTTGGCGGCGGCCCGGGAATGTTGCTGAAAGTCGAGCCGCTCTTTGAGGCGATTGAAAGTTTGCAGCGCGCGGGAACGAAAGTGATTTTGCTTTCGCCAAGCGGAAGAAAATTTTCGCAGGAAATTGCGCGCGAACTGGCGCAGGAAAAAGATTTGCTGCTGGTCTGCGGCAGTTACGAAGGTTTTGACGAGCGCGTGCGCGAGGCGCTGGCCGACGACGAATTGTCCATCGGCGATTACGTTTTGACGAATGGTGCGTTGCCGGCGATGGTCGTGATTGACGCGGTCGCGCGGCTGCTGCCCGGAGTTTTGGGCGACGACGAAAGTTCGCACGACGAATCGTTCAGCGCCGGATTGCTGGAATATCCGCAATACACGCGGCCGGCGGAATTTCGCGGGATGAAAGCCCCCGACGTGCTGCTGTCCGGCAACCATGCCGAGATCGAGAAATGGCGGCGCGAACAGGCGAAGTTGCGGACGGAAAAGCAGCGGCCGGATTTGTTGAAATAAAATTTTAGAAATTTATGAACCAGATATTACAAAGAAAAATTGAATCGGAACAATATCGCAAAGACGACTCGAAATTCGGCGTCGGCGATTCTGTGAAAGTCCACACCAAAGTCGTCGAAGGTGACAAGGAACGCATCCAGATTTTTGCGGGCGTCGTCATCGGCAAACGCGGCACCGGCTTGAACGAAACCTTCAGCGTCCGCCGCATCAGTTACGGCGAAGGCGTGGAGCGCGTGTTCCCGCTGCACTCGCCGCGCGTGGACAAGGTTGAAGTCGAGCGCCACGGTCAGGTGCGCCGCGCGAAACTCACCTACCTGCGCAAACGCCTCGGCAAAGGCGCGACGCTGGTGAACGAAAAACAGGAAAAAGCCGTCGCCGCACCGGCGAAGTAATTCCGCGAACAAAATTTCACGAAGGCGGGGCGAAAGCCTCGCCTTTTTAATTTTGTCCTAGACTCGCGGCTTTGTTTAAGTCGGACATCGCGCCGTCGTAATCATGGGTGAGACGCCGGAGTTCGCTTCGTTCGCGATAAATCTCCGCGTTTTTTGGATCTAGTTCGATTGCTTTTGTAAAATCAGCGATTGCGCCGTCGTAATTGGACATATGTTTTTTCGTCAGACCTCGATGCCAATAAGCTCGCGCATATTTCGGATCAATTTCGATGGCTTTTGTATAATCAACAATTGCGCCGTCGTCATCGTAATTGCCTGCTTTAGCGTCGCCTCGACCACAATAGGCAAAAGCAAATTTGGGGTTTAGCTCAATAGCATGATTGTAGTCGGTGATGGCTTCGTCATAATCAGATTTGGTTCTTTCGGCGTTGGCTTTGCCGCTCCAAGCATCCGCGTATTTTGGATTCAACTTAATTGCGACGGTGAAATCAGAAATTGCTCCGTCTGTGTCAGCCTTTCTGATTTTGGCGAGTCCACGACCATAGTAAGCAGCCGCTTTCCAAAAATCACTTTCTCCTAATTTTATAGCTTGTGTGTAATTGGCAATTGCACTGTCGTAATCTTTTTGTTCGAGCTTCACATCTCCGATATTCTGATAAGCCTTCCAGAATTTTGAATCAAGTTTTAGAGCCATATCATAATCAGCCAACGCGCCATCGTAATCTTTTTTGTCATCCTTGATAATGCCGCGATGATTGTAAGCTGAAGCATACTTTGGATTCATTTGGATGACTTTTTCAGCATCGGTTAAAGCTCCGTCGTAATCGCCTTTTTCTGCCTTTGCGAAACTGCGGTCATCATAAGCAGCGACGTAATTTGAATTGAGATTAATAGCTTGTGTAAAATCGGCAATGGCCTTGTCATAATCATTTTTGTCTAGTTCGCCAATCGCGCGATTGTAAAAATTTGTGGCGTTGTCTTGCCCATGAACAGAAAAGACAAAAATCCCGAATGTTAAAATCAGCAAAATGAGATTTGCGAAATTTTTCATACAATCATTTCACCTCAAATGATTCGCCGCATCGGCGAAGCCGGCGACGATTTCATCGCGCGACTTCAAGTTGCGGATGCGCACGTAGGATTCGCTTTCCATTTTGGCCGTGAACGCCGCCTTCAACTCCTGCGCGCGTTTGAATTGCTTGTCCGGCTTGGCGGGCGTGAGCGGATACTCGACGGCAAATCCGGCGGCGCGCAATTCCTGGATGAGTTTCAGCGACGGCGCGCGGAGGGTTTCGTCCTCGATCAAAACAAACACGTCCACGTGCGAGTCGAATTTCGGCAGCAGGCCGCGCGCCTTCAAAATCTCCAGCAGCACCACGTCGCCCATGCCGAAGCCGAGCGCGGGCAAATTTACCTTGCCGCCGCTGATGAGCTTGACGAGGTTGTCGTAGCGTCCGCCGCCCGCGATGGCGCGGAACTCGCCCTTCGCGTCAAACGCCTCGAACACGACGCCGGTGTAATACGCGAGGCCGCGGATGACGCGGTAATCAATCTTGACGAAACTGCCGAGGCCGCGTGCGGCGAGGTTTTTCAAAATGTTTTCCAGTTCCGCCGTCGGCTGGCCGGATTCGATGAATTGGTTCACGTCCGCGATGGAAAATCCGAGCGCAGATAATTTTTTCTCGGATTCTTCCTTTGGCGTCCGTTCGAGTTTGTCAATGATCTGGAAAAAATTGTATTCGCTCGCGGAGTCGTTTTGGGTAGCACGCGCGCCTCGCGTCGCAGATTCGGTCGGCGAGGCGCCGACCGATGCGCCCGAGGCGGGCGCGCTCCCCATTTTTGTTTTATAAAATTCCTGCCACGCATTGCGGCTGCTCAAGCGGATGACAAAATCCTGCTCGGTCAAACCAAACGCGCGCAACGTGTCAATGAGCAACGCGATCAATTCCGCGTCCGCCGCCGGATCGCTTTCGCCGATGATGTCGGCGTTGAATTGAAAATGTTCGCGCAGACGGCCTTTCTGCTGGCGTTCGTAGCGGAAGAGTTGCGGCAGCGCGAACCACTTGATGGGTTTTTTGTAATTGCGTTCGTGCGCGGCGACCATGCGCGCGAGGGTAGGGGTCATTTCTGGACGAAGGGAAACGGCGCGTTCGCCTTTGTCCGTGAAGTTGTAGAGCTGCCCGACAATTTCCTCGCCGCTTTTGGTCGTAAAAAGTTCAAGCGGTTCAAGTGGCGGGCCGTCGTATTCGCGAAAGTTGTAACGCTTGGCGGTTTCGCGCCATTTGTCAAAAATGAACTGGCGCGCGTCGGCGCTCCAAGTGTCGGCGTGCGGGAGCGGTTCGGGATAAAAATCTCTAAATCCGGGCAATCGTTCCATGCGTTGAAACTAATTTGCCCGCACCAAAAAGAGAAGGCTAATCAGTTTTTCGGGGTAAGCTTCAAAACTTCCGCGCGCATTTCTTTGCCGGCCTTGAACTTCACCATGGCGCGGGCGGGAATGGGCACGTCCGTTTCGGGCGCGTTGGGATTTCTGCCGACGCGCGCCTTGCGGATTTTCACTTCGAAGACGCCGAAGTTGCGCAGTTCCACCTTGTCGCCTTTGGCCAGCGCCTCGGCGATATAATCCAATGATTTCTGCACCACGTCCAATACCTGTTGCTGGACAAGCCCGGTTTCATTGCTGATCCGCATGACCAAATCACGTTTTGTGAGAGTCATAATTTTCCTGGGTTGATTTTAAATCATTAAACGGCGGAAAAATCGCCTGTTAATTTTTCCGACGTTTACCATAGGTATTATTTTAACTTAACTTAACCATGTCAACGATATTGAATAAACATTTTTGGCGCCACGGTTGAGTTTTAATTGAATGTCTGATAGCCTTCCCGCCTATGTCAATCGACGATATTTTACTGGAAGCAGAAGAAAAGATGATCAAGACCGAGCAGGTGGTCGTGAATGAATTCGCCGGCGTGCGTACCGGCAAGGCGTCGGCGTCCCTCGTCGAAAACATCATGGTGGAGGTTTACGGCTCGCAAATGCGCATCCGCGAACTCGCCGGCATCACCACGCCCGAGCCGCGACTGCTCGTCATCCAGCCGTGGGACGTGACCTCCGTTCAACACATTGAAAAGGCGATTCAAAAATCAAATCTCGGGCTGTCACCGGCGGTCCAGGGAAAGGTCATCCGCCTCGCGTTTCCCGAATTGAGCACGGAGCGGCGGCAGGAATTTGTGAAGATCGTCAAGAAAATGTCCGAAGACGGTCGCGTGGCCATCCGCCATGTGCGACGCGATGCGATTGAACTTTTGAAAAAGGAGAAAACTTCGGGCGGCGTCGGCGAAGAAGAAACTGAACACGCCGAAAAGGAAATTCAAAAACTAACCGACCAATACATCGCGAAAATTGACGGCCACGTCGTTCACAAGGAAAAAGAAATCATGACGGTGTGACCGGTCTTGTTTGAATTCACTTTACTCATTACGACTGTTCGCTATTCTGCCTTCTCTTTTTTAGGAAAATTTTATGGCAAAACTCACAGTTCGAAATTTGGAGGTGCGCGGCAAGCGTGTTTTTATGCGCGTGGATTACAATGTGCCGTTGGAGGAAAAGGACGGCAAAATGGTTATCACCGACGCGACGCGCATCGTTGAGACTTTGCCGACGCTGAAATTTTTAATCGAAAAGGGCGGTAAACTGATTTTGACCGCGCACCTCGGTCGTCCCAAGGGCGAGCGCGAAGCCACCATGTCGCTCGCGCCGGTCGCGGTCAAATTGTCCGAACTGCTCGGCAAGCCCGTCGGCTTCGTGGACGATTGCATCGGCGAAAAAGTTGAGAAGGCTGTCGCCGCGATGAAAGACGGGGACGTGGTGTTGCTTGAAAATGTCCGTTACTACAACGAAGAGGAAAAAAACGATCCGGTGTTCGCAGAAAAACTGGCGAAGGTAGCGGATGTTTATGTGAACGACGCGTTTGGCGCGGCGCATCGGGCTCACGCTTCGACGGAGGGCGTCGCGCGTGTCGTGACGAAACGCGGCGGAAAAGCTGCTGCTGGTTTGTTAATGGAGCGTGAATTGAAATTTCTCGGTGATGAACTGGAAAATCCGGCGCGTCCGTTCGTCGTCATTCTCGGCGGTGCGAAGGTTTCCGATAAAATCAAGGTCATTGACCGTTTGCTCGAAAAGGCGGACACAATTTTAATCGGCGGTGCGATGGCCTACACTTTCAAACTCGCACACGGCGAAAAGACTGGTAAATCCCTCGTCGAGCCTGATCACAAACAAACGGCTTTGGATGCTGAAACCAAAGCGAAACAACGCAAAGTAAATTTTCAATTGCCAACGGACATTGTTGTCGCGACTCCGGTTGACACGGGTAAGTTGAACAAAAAGGGCAAGCCGGTTTTTGATTTTGTAAATGTTCGCACCGTGAAAGGCGACATTCCTGACGAAGCGGAAGGTTTTGGCATTGGTGAAGAGACCGCAAAGAACTACGCAAAAATCATTAGCAGTGCCAAAACAATTTTGTGGAACGGCCCGATGGGAATGTTTGAGGACGCACGTTTTGCCGTCGGCACAAACATCGTCGCGCAAGCCGTGGCCGATGCGACACAAAAAAACGGCGCAAAAAGCATCATTGGCGGCGGTGACAGTGTGAAGGCGTTGAATAAAG
Organism: uncultured Verrucomicrobiae bacterium; assembly: GCA_963719075.1. Classification (GTDB taxonomy): domain Bacteria; phylum Verrucomicrobiota; class Verrucomicrobiia; order Limisphaerales; family UBA11358; genus UBA11358. Next base: position 66,620 of record CAVRAN010000007.1, read on the forward strand.
CCAAGCTCGGCGATAAGGTCACATTCATGAGCACTGGCGGCGGCGCAAGCCTGGAATTTTTGGAAGGCGCGGTTTTGCCCGGTGTGGCGGCACTTTCGGATAAATAATTTTGCATGAACAAAGAACGTAAATTGATTATTGCCGGCAACTGGAAGATGAACAAGACCGTTGCCGAGGCGCTGGCTTTGGTCAACGATCTCAAGCTCGAACTCGCGAACATAAGGGAAGTGGACATTGTCATTTGCCCGCCGTTTACTGCGCTGGAATCGGTTTCAAAGGCGGTGATTGACGATTCAAACATCCGGCTCGGCGCGCAAAACATGAGCGAAAATAATTTTGGCGCGTTCACCGGTGAAATTTGCGCCGGAATGTTGAAGGAATTTTCCGTGCGCTATGTCATTCTTGGCCATTCGGAACGGCGGCAATATCAAAAGGAATCCGACGCGCTCGTTGCCAAAAAAGCCGCGGCAGCGCACGCGGCGTCGCTCAAGCCGATTGTTTGTGTTGGCGAAACGCTGGCCGAACGTGAGGCGAAACAAACTGAGAAAGTTTTGGAAACTCAGGTGCGTGGGAGCCTCGCCGCTTTGATGAAAGAGCAAATGGTTGAGACCGTCATCGCTTACGAACCGGTTTGGGCGATCGGCACCGGCAAAACGGCGACGACGAAGCAGGCGCAGGATACGCACGCGTTTATCCGCGATTTGGTGGCACAAATATTCGGTGAAACCGTTGCCAAAAAAGTCCGCATTCAATACGGCGGCAGCGTGAAGCCGGCAAATGCGTGCGAGTTGATGAGCCAGCCGGACGTGGACGGTGCGCTCGTTGGCGGAGCTTCACTGGAAGCGCGGAGTTTCAGCGACATCGTTAAAAATTCGATTTAGAAAACAATATGACTTTTATCATTGGTATTTTGACGGTTTTAATGGTGTTGAATGCTTTGTTGTTGATTTTGCTGGTGCTGATTCAATTGCCAAAAAAAGACGCCGGTGCCGGCCTGGCTTTTGGTGGCGGTGCGGCAGACGCGCTGTTCGGCGCGGGTTCGGGTAACGCGCTGACGAAAATCACAAAATATGCGGCCGGCATTTTCTTCGTGTTCGCGATCTTTCTCGGTCATTTGCAAAGCAGCCTGCATCACACAAATTCGTCCGAGTTCGAGAAAAAAGTTCAACAGCAGCAAGAATCACCGCAAACTCCGTTGGCTGCGCCCGCACAACCGGAGTCAACGGTTTCAATTCCGGCCACAACCACAACGCAAACAAATCTCTTGGCAGTCCCATTACAACCAGCGACGAATTCGTCGGCGCAATCAAAGTAAAATTTCCCGATGGATTTTTTGAAGCGCGCCCGAAGAAATTTTCTGCGGGCACGTTTTGTTTTGTGCCTCGCCGCTTGCGTTTTTATTTCCGGCTGCATCCGGCGCGATCCACCCGCTGACGTGACCATCATCAACAACGCCGAGCCGGAATCGCTCGACCCGGCCATCATCACCGGCCAGCCGGAATTCCGCATCGTCATCGGTTTGTTTGAAGGTTTGACGCGGCTTGATCCAAAAACCGCGCGCGCGATTCCCGGCCTCGCGCAAAGCTGGGAAATTTCGCCGGACGGGAAAATTTACACGTTTCATTTGCGGACGAATCTGGTCTGGTCAACGGGCGAACCGATCCGCGCGGACGACGTTGTTTATTCATGGATTCGTTCGTTGAGTCCGGCGACGGCTTCGGATTACGCCGGGCAGCTTTATTATTTGAAAAACGGCGAAGATTTTAACACGGGCAAAATCAAAGACCCTTCGCTCGTCGGCGTTCATGCAATTGACCCGTTCACCGTTCAAGTGGAACTGAATCATCCCACGACTTTTTTTCTCGATTTGATCACCGCGCCGATTTTTTCCGTGGTGCCGCGCTGGACGATTGAAAAATACGGCGACCGCTGGCTGGCGGCGCGGCCATTGCCGAGCAGCGGCCCTTACGAACTCGCCGAGTGGCGGCTCAACGACAAAGTCCGCCTAAAAAAAAATCCGCGCTACTGGGACGCGGCAAATACGCAGTCGGAAATCATTGACCTGTTGCCCATCGGCTCGGCCAACGCGGCGCTGAACCTTTACGAACACGGACAAGCGGACGTTGTTTGGGACAAGGAATTGATTCCGTCCGAACTGCTCGACGTTCTGCTCAAGCGCGCGGATTTTCACACGTTCAATTATCTCGGCAGCTATTTCATCCGATTCAACGTGACAAAAAAACCGTTCGACGACCCGCGCGTCCGCCGTGCGTTGTCGCTGGCGATTGACCGCGACCGCATCGTAAAAAAAATCACGAGGGCAGGGGAACAGCCCGCGTTTCACCTCGTGCCAAATGGAACGGCCAATTATCTTCCGCCCGAAGATGACAGCTACAATCCCAAACTCGCGCGCAAACTTCTGGCCGACGCCGGCTATCCCGGCGGGAAAAATTTCCCGCGCTTTGAATATACGTTCAACGCGCCCGCCGGTGGCGGTGGAAAAATCCATGAAAACATCGCGATCGAATTACAGCAGATGTGGCGCGACGAACTCGGCATCCAGATGGATTTGCGCCAGCTTGAGTGGACGGTTTATTTGAGTTCGATGGATCATCTGGATTACAAGCTTACGCGGTCAAGCTGGATCGGCGACTACAACGACCCGCAGACTTTTCTCGGAATGTTCACGAGCAACGACGGCAACAACCGCACTGGCTGGAAAAATCCGCAATACGATTCGCTCATCGAACAGGCGAACGAACAAACCGATTTGCAAACGCGTGAAAAACTGTTTCAACAGGCGGAAACGCTTTTGACCCGCGACGAAATGCCCATCATTCCGCTTTATTTTTACGTCGGCATCAATTATTTCGACCCGAACCAAATCACGGGCATTTACGAAAATATTTTGGACGACCATCCGTTGAATTACATAAAAAAGATCAAGCCGAATAAATAAAATGTATTTCCTCAAACGCCTGGCATTTTCGGTTCCGCTGCTGATCATCATCAGCGCGCTGGCGTTTTTGCTCGTGCATCTCGCGCCCGGCGGCCCGTTCGACCGCGAACGTGCGCCCGCGTCGCCGGAAATCGAGCGGAACCTGATGGCGACCTATCATCTGGACGAGCCGGTTTGGAAACAATACCTGCGCTACTTTGGCCTGGTCTGGGAAAAAGACGCCAGCGGCAACTGGCATCACGCGCCCGCGAGCTTCGATGTCTCCTACAAATATCGCAACCACCGCGTCAGCGACATCATCGCGCAGGGTCTGCCGGTCTCAATGACGCTCGGCGCGCTCGCGTTCGGCTTCGCGATGGGCGTCGGCTTGCCGCTCGGATTTTTCACCGCCGCTCGACGCGGACGCTGGGAAGATTACGCTGGAAGTTTTCTGGCCGTCCTCGTCGTGTGTGTGCCGGGATTTGTCGTCGCACCGGTTTTGATTTTAGCTTTTTGCATCAAGTTAAATTTATTTCCCGTCGCGCTCTGGGAATCGCCGCTGCACATGATTTTGCCGACAGTTGCGCTCGGATTGTTTTTCGCCGGGAAAGTCGCGCGTCTCTTCCGCGAGGGAATGTTGAACGCGATGCAATCCGAATTCGTCACCGCCGCGCGCGCGAAAGGCCTCGGCGAAAATCTCTTGCTGCTCAAGCACGCGGTCCGCACCGCCATCCTGCCCGTCGTTTCCTATGCTGGCCCGATGCTGGCAGATTTGCTGACCGGCTCGTTCGTCATCGAAAACATTTTCCAAATTCCCGGCATCGGCGTTTTTTTTATCAACAGTTCCATCAATTCCGATTACATGATGACCGTTGACCTCGCGTTGCTCTACGCGATTCTGCTTATCGGGCTGAATCTGATCGTGGATTTTTCCTACACGTTGCTCGACCCGCGCGTGAAATATGAGTGAACCAAAGCAACAAAATCTTTCGCCAAACCAACGTGCGTGGCGGCGGTTCAAAAAAAACCGCCCGGCGATTTTAAGCGCATGGTTTCTGGTTGTTTTGCTGATTGCAATTGTCGCGTGGCCAATTGTTTTGAAAATCAGCGGAACAAATTTCGCGCAATTGCATAATCCAAACCAATTGTCCGACGCGCAATTTTTACCGCCGGACGCGCAACATTGGTTCGGCACAGACGTCCACGGACGCGATATTTTCTCACGCGTGCTTTTCGGCGCGCAAATTTCGCTGCTCGTTGGCGTCGTCGGCACACTGGTCAGCCTGGTCATCGGAGTTTTGTGGGGCGCAATCGCCGGTTACGTCGGCGGAAAAACCGATGACATTTTGATGCGCATCGTGGACGTTCTTTATTCTTTGCCTTCAATCATTTTTGTCATCGTTCTCATCACCACGCTCGGCGAATTGCTGAAGCGATCGGATTACGTCAAAAATTCTCCGACACTAGCGGGGGCATTGCAGGTCATTTTACTGTTCGTCGGCCTCGGCGCAGTTTCGTGGCTCACGATGGCGCGGATTGTTCGCGGACAGGTTTTGTCGCTGCGCACGCGCGCGTTCGTCGAAGCCAGCCGCGCGCTCGGCGCAAAACCGCATTGGATTCTCGCGCGCCACATCATCCCGAACATCTTCGGCGTCGTGATCACTTATCTCGCGCTCACGATGCCTGCGATCATTCTCTACGAATCATTTTTGAGCTACCTCGGTCTCGGCGTGCAGCCGCCAATGGCCAGTTGGGGCACGCTCATCGCGGAAGGCGTCGGGCAAATAAATCCAATTCGCGTCTATTGGTGGCTGATCGTTTTCCCCGGCGGCGTTTTGGTGACGACGTTGCTCGCACTGAATTTCCTCGGCGACGGCCTGCGCGACGCGTGGGATGTGAAAGCGAAATAAATCAACAGAAGCGAACGCAGGAAACAAAGATTTTTTGCGAACCAATTGTCTTCGTTGACTTCGTTATCTTTTGTTCAATTCTTCAATCCGCCATTTCAAAAACGGCGAACAATGTTTCGTCGTCCCCTTGTTTCGCAACGGCCAATGCGCGATGAAATCTTTTTCCAACTCGCGCAATTTGCGAATGTTTTTTTGCGCCAACGATTTCGCCTGCGACTTTGTTCCGGCGACGGACTGTTGCCACAGCATGAATCGGCACGATTGCACCGCCATGCGCGCCGCCAGATCCAGTTCGCGCGCCAGAATTTTTCCTGATTCTAATTTTGGTTTTGCGCGCGCGAGAACTTTTCGTTGCTCTTCAATTTCTTTCAAGGCCGAAATAATTTTCGTCGCTGGAATTTTGGCGAACCATTTTAATCCGTTCCGGCAAAACAGTTCGCGGTCTTCCGGTTTCGGCGCGGCGATGACCGTGCCGAGCGGCGTTTCGTTCAACGCCTGCACGTCGAGCTTCTGATGCGCGAAACCTAGCTTGAATCCTGCTCGCGCGATCTTGCCGGTCGAATCTTCAAAAACATCGCGGCTCAAGACGGCGAGGAGATTTTGGTCGTCCAACGTTTTGGAATTCCACGCGAGCGCCGCGCCGGCGGCGAACAGCGGCCAGCTCACGGCCAACGGCTGTGGATGTCCGCCGTCGCCCCAATCGGTGTTGAGAAAGCCAATCGCGCCGAATTTCTTCCCGGCTTTGGCGGCGGCGCGAAGATTGGCGAGTGCGTTGTCGTGTTTGCCGATGAGCGTCTGCCATGTCGAAGTTCCCGGACAAACGTAAAATGGAATTTTAGCCTTGGCGAACTGAGCTGCTTCCTTTTCAAACGGATGATTGGCTTCGTAACCCCAAGTTAGAGCGATAACATTTTTCGGCAGCGCGCAAATCAGTTTCGGATATTTCAAAATGATGTCGCCCCAGAACATCATTTTTTTTTCGCGCGCAGAGACTTGGCGGCGGATTTTTTTTAGAAAATCCAGATAGACGCGGCCTTTGCCTCTGGCTTCGCAAAGTTTTTTACTCTGGCCTTTGCCCAAATCCCAAGTCTCATCGCAGCCGACGTTAAAAAACTTACTGGAAAAATTCGGCAGCAGTTCGTTATAAAGCCCACGCAAAAATGGAATCGTGCCGGGATTGTTTGGCGCGAGCGTGGTCGGACGACGGACATATTCGCCGTTTGCACATTCGTAAGGTTTGGAAACTTCAGCGAGTTTTTTCAGGCGTGGGTCGGCGAGAAAATAGCGCAGGTGGCCGAAGGAATTTTGGTTGGGCACGAGATCAATGCCGAGTTCGCGGCAGCGCGCGTCGAGGGTTTTAATTTCACTGGCGGTGAGCGCGCCCCAGCTTTGCCAGACGGATTTGTATTGCGTGTAGGCGAACGTGTGCTCGGTGTAAAGTTGCAGCTCGTTGATCTTAAGATCGGAAAGTTTTTCGGCGAGGTCGAGCAGGGTTTCCAGCTTCGGCACGCGACCACGCGAGATGTCGAGCATAACGCCGCGACGCGGAAAATCCGGCCAGTCGCGGATGCGCAGGCAGGGCAGGCGGCGACCGTATTCGCGCAGCAATTGCCGCAATGTCGCCGTGGCCGCACGCAGGCCGCCGGTTTCGCGGAAGGAAATTTCAATTCCAGTTTTGGAAATTGCCAGCGCGTAGCCTTCGGGGTGATTTGGCGCGGAATGGGTGCGGACGACTTTGATTGCGGCGAGCGGTTTCTGCTTCGGCAGCGTGAACGTGCCGCGAAGAATTTTCAGCGAGCGGGGGCAGGGCAGCAGGTTCGAGGCTTTGCGGTTCGGCATCGACCTTCAGTTAGCCATAGATCGAAGGCAGATTAAACCTGAAATTTCGCCCTCTTGGCGGCAGAGTGTCGTCAAGATGCGTTCCAACGGCTTCTGCGGTCATTTAGAAAAGGGCCGGTGATATATCTGCCATCCATAGCCATTAAGGCTGAAGTCAGGAAGGGTGGTGTCAACCGATTCAGACATGCCGCTGATGTTCACAGGCTCAAAACCGTCTCCATTTGGCAATTCAACCGACCCGGCCACACGGCGGCTGGAAAGATTGATCATGACCAGAAACTGATCTTTTTCATCCTGTCGCAGGAAGCTGATGATTTCTCCCGAAGCGGTGTTTTCGAGCCAGACAACATCTCCATTGTATAGCGCGGGGGATTGCTTGCGAAGCTTGATCAGATTCCGGTAAATGTCGCGTAGGGGAGGGCGTCCGCTGGGGTGCCAAAAAACCGGCATCTTTTCAAACAAGGCCGGGTCGGCGGACTCGGTCGCATCACCCACTTCCATGCCGTTATAAAAGAGCGGCACGCCGTCGAGCGTCAACATTAACACCTGCGCCGCGAGTGCTCCATTCAAACCATAACGTGCAATAGACCGTGTTTCCTCGTGACTGTCCGAGAAACGCAGGTGCAATGCGTCCTTGGGGAACTGCTGATAGGTGTGCTCCCACGAATCTTTCATGAAGTATGCTGGAACCACTCCACTCATAACGGTGTCCAGTGTGCTGACCAAGGCCCAAGAGGAATCTACATCAAAGGCTTTATCAAGCAGTGCAGGTTTGGCGCCGGCATCGGCAAGGATGATGACTTGTGGATTAATCTTCTCAAGTTCGGCCCGGGTGGCTTCCCAAAAATCAACGGGCACCGTGGGGGACACATCGCAACGAAACCCGTCCACGCCGTAGTCCTCCAACCAGTATTTCATCATGTCAATCATGTATTGCCGCACGTCCGGATTTGCATAATTCAAGCCCGCCACATCCGTCCATGCAGGATCAGGTGGGACAATTACGCCATTCGTGTCCTGAAGAAAAAAATCCGGGTGTGCCATGAGCACGCTGTCCCAGGCGGTCTGGCCGGCCACGATTTCCATGATCACTTTCATGTCGCGCTTGTGGGCCTCCTCAATCAGATGCTTGAAGTCGTTGGTGGTGCCATAGTCGGGGTTGATGGCGTAAAAGTCGCGCACCGCGTAAGGGCTGCCAATCGACCCTTTCTTCATCTTTTCGCCGATCGGGTGGATTGGCATGAGCCAGAGAATGTTCACGCCAAGATCGTTTAATTCATCCAAACGGGCGGTAATCGCATTGAGATCCCCTTCCTGGGAGAAGTTGCGCGGGAAGATTTCATACACGACTGAACTTCGAAGCCAGTCGGGTGATTTGTGAGGGCTCGAAATGGAAGAATCTGCCGCTGAAACGGCGGTGGAATAAATCGCCAGCCAACCAATAAAAACTATGGCGAGCAAACACTTTATCAGAGTTAACTTCATGGTATTTGTCGGATTTGAAATGACCTTATCAAAAGGCCCAAACGCTGTCCACTGACACAAACATGCGGTAGTCCCCATGAACTCTCATCGTCGATCAAGCGCCAATACGCACGCCGCCATCTTTGAATAGATCGAAATCTTTTATTAACCGGGGCGGCTCCACAGCCCGCTCGGTTTCAAATCTCCTGTGGACTTTGAAACCCAACTCAACTAAAACATCCATGTCTTATGCGCTCCGCAGTAGTCCACAGAACCGAGACAAGACCACCTTTGAGCCTGTCGGCTTCGTTTGGATATGGCTTTAGTGTCGCGTTTTGTTCAGACACAGTCATCTCAAAGCAACCACTGTAATAAGATGAAAAACTTTGACTTCAAAAACGCCGAGACTGCGGGTGCCTGCTGGGCAATTCATCTTATCTTAACCTTTTTGCTGGCGATAGGTCTGGCAGCCTACGACGGGGTCGAACATACTTATCCGATATTGGCTGGTTATATGTCATGCGGTTGGATTATTCCATTTTCCTTCTGGAGAACCGTAAAAAAAATTGTTAGCCTACCCGTTAGTTCTACAAGATTATCCATAAACATATATGGTCCGCCTATAATGGGCATGGTTTTAGGAACGCTTTTTTTCGTTTTGGGCGTGTTCGTGCCAGCATCTTGGGTGGATTATATCAAAGATAATAATGGAATTACCATTTGGAATTCCGACCCTCGATTCGCAAAGGAGCTGTTGAAAAACCGAATTGAAACTGGTGGTATGGGATTATCAGGAGTTTTGATATGTTATTTTATTCTCCGCTTTATTCGTAAGCACGATGCAAAAAATCAGGAGCAAAAACCGGAATCGGAGCAATGATTGCTTATATGCTTTTTTACTGCGATTTTTATTTTGGGTTCAAAGATTTTTTGGCGGACACAGCCTGAAAAGGCGCAAATAGCTGTAAAACAGTAGCTTGGGATTGTTTTCGAGCGCGCAGGATTTCGCGGGAACGACCTGGGATTTTGCGGGAAGGGTTCAGGACTTCGTGGGAGCAGTCCAGCATTTCGCGGGAGGAGCGCAGACTTTGCGGGAACGATTCAGGATTTCGCAGGAGTCATCCGGGATTTCAAGGGGACGATTCAGGATTTTGCAGGAGCAGTCGAGGATTTTGCGGGAGCGGCGGAGAAAATTATTTTCACTTCGCAAGCTTCAAGTTTTTTTCGGCGGCAGTTCACGAATAAATGCCCACGAGACTTCGGCGGTCTGGCCGTTGTCGTAATGGATGTCAAAACCGGCCTGACACCAATCGTCAACTTCCAGATGGTCGAACTTGGCCTTTGGCGAAATTTTATTTGCCTTGCGGATGGTGGCGTGCGGTTCGAGGATGCAGAGGCCGTCGGCAAATTCCACGTCAAAGGCATCCTCCCAGCTCAAATAGCGAACGTTTTTGATCTTCGAGAATTTGCCTTTGGTAAAAGGCATTTTGGCATTTTGAATCACAGTTTTCATATTCGGCCTTCGCGTTTCAACTCCACAATTTTACGCTCAATTTTGGGAATGTCCATCGGTTGCATCGTTTCCAGATTCACGCGGGTGATCAATCGCTCATTTTTGTCGAACACATGAATGTGACGCGGCGGATGATCGCCAACCCACCACATGAACATATAATCGCCGCGACGAACCTTGCCCATAATTCAAATTGATTCACTTCGCAATCATCCCGCTTTGGCGCGCATAATTGAACAGGCCGCCAGCGTCCACGACGGGGCGGACGTCGCCGAGCGGTTTGAAATGATAGACTTTGCCGGTCGCCTGGACGGTGACGGTGGCGGCGTCGAGGTCAACGGTCACGACGTCGCCGGTCTTCAGCGTGTCGCAGAGGCGTTCGGTGATTTCGCACGGATAGAGTTCGCCGGTGGCGACGGAATTACGGAAGAAAATGCGCGCGAAACTTTCGGCGAGGATGATTTTGCAACTGGCCGAGCCGAGCGCGATGGGCGCGTGTTCGCGCGAGCTGCCGCAGCCGAAATTTTTCCCGCCGACGACGATGGGATATTCGCTGTCGAGCTGGCCTTCCTTGACGTAGCGCGTGGCGTAGAGGGATTCGGGCAGGCCGGCGAGTGCGTGGCTGCCGAGCTTCTCGTATTCCTCGGGAATGGTCGGGACGAGGTTTAGATATTGCGCGGGGATTATCTGGTCGGTGTCAATGTTGTCGCGCACGACGTAAACGGAGCCGGTGAAAACAGATTTCGTCATGCGGTCAATGTGCCGCTTGCGAAGGAAATTTTCAATCAGATTTCAATCGTTGGTTTTTCTGACGGAGGAACGTTGCGCTGTTCGTGTTTTCTTATCGCGATGACGGCGATGGTGCAAGCCGTCCAAGTCGGCAGGTCTTCCAAAACGGGAACGAGTTCGATGACAAACGTCGGCAACAGCAGCCAATGAAAACCAATCGCCCAACTCGTCAACACCATCGCCACCACGTCAATCACTTGATCTGGAAAAGCCCAGCCGACCGGGCCGAGGAGAAATTGCAATCCATCGGCCGCCAGGGCGATGGCCAGTGCCATGACGATGCGAACGCGAGTCAATCGCGGCGTGCGGAACAGGCGATTTAATTTTTCCGGCAGTTTCATTTTGCGAATGGCTTTGATGTTCCATCGCCGCGCCTGAATTTTCAATCGCCGTATGTTGAAATTTGCAAAGAAACTCCCGGCCTTTAATGCAAAAAATGCCGAATCGAAATGTTCCGCGTTGTTGTTTTTTCATCCGCTTTAGTGCGCACTAAAAACTTTACAGTTTTTCCGCGAAGCCGCAAAGTATGCGCGTGTTGACTGACAGTGGAAAAAGGGTTCAACCGGAGTCGCCTGCGGCAGCCCGGACTAAAGCCAGCGCGGCGAATGATTTGGAAACCGCCATTTTGCGGGCGCAGGAGAATCTTCTTGGGCTGCAGCGCCCTGAAGGCTACTGGATCGGCGAACTGATGGTGGATTCGACGCTCGTTTCGGACATGGTCGCCTACGATCATTGGGACGGCAGCATGGATAAAAAATGGCAGCGCAAGGCGGTTAATCATATTTTTTCCAAGCAATTGCCCGATGGCGGGTGGAATATTTATCACGGCGGCCCGGCGGAAGTGAACGCGACAATCAAAGCGTATCTGGCGCTCAAACTTGCCGGTGTGCGCGTGACCGACCCGCGAATGTTGCGCGCGCGGCAGGTGGCCTTGAGTCTCGGCGGCGTGCCGCGCATGAACACATTTTCCAAGCTGTATCTTGCATTGATCGGTTTGTATCCATGGGAGTATGTACCGACGATTCCGTGTGAAGTGCTGCTGCTGGGCAAATGGTTTCACGTGAATTTCTGGGACATGAGCAACTGGTCGCGCGGCATGCTTGTGCCGCTGGCCATCATCAACCATTTCAAGCCGACGCGGCCAGTAAGTGTGGATTTGGACGAACTTTACCCTGAAGGCATCCATGAACGCGACCTCGCACCCACGCCCGATCCAGAGAAGATTTCCCTCCGTAATTTTTTCCTGTGGCTGGACCGGTTGCACAAACTAGCCGAATGGTTCGCCGAACATAAAATTCATCCGTTCCGCAAGCTCGCCTTAAAAAAGTGCGAGAACTGGATGCTGGAACGCTTTGAAGGCACGGACGGTCTGGCCGCGATTTTTCCGGCGATGCTCAATTCGCTCATCGCGCTCAAGGCCCTCGGCTATCCCGACGACCATCCGCAGGTCATCCGTGCTGTGCGCGAGTTAAAAAAACTTCAACACGAAACGGACAATGACGTTCGTATTGAGCCATGTTTTTCGCCGGTTTGGGACACGGCCATCGTCGCCATTTGTCTGCGCGAGTCGGGCATTTCAGAAAATCATCCAATGATGAAGAAAGCGGCTGAATGGCTGATGGAAAGGGAAATCCGTTTTCGCGGCGACTGGGTTCATAAAAACCCTGCGAGCGTCGAGCCGAGCGGCTGGGTTTTTGAATTCAACAACAAATGGAATCCCGATGTGGATGACACGGCGATGGTGCTGCTCGCGTTGCGGAAAATTCCCACGGACGATCCACAGAAGCGCGACGAATGTTTCCGGCGCGGACTGAAATGGATGATGACGTTTCAGTGTAAGGATGGTGGTTGGGCCTCGTTTGATAAAGATTGCACCAAGAACATTCTGGAAAAGGTTCCGTTTGCCGACCACAACGCAATGCTCGACCCTGAATGCGCCGACATCACCGCACGCATCCTTGAACTGCTCGGCTACGAAAATTGGAAAGTCACACATTCACAAATTGAGAAGGCGCTGGATTTTATTCGCGACACACAGGAAGCCGACGGCTCTTGGTATGGCCGCTGGGGTGTGAATTATATTTACGGAACATGGCAGGTTTTGCGCGGCTTGCGCGCGATGAACCTGGACATGAACCAGCCGTGGCTGCTCAAGGCGCGCGAGTGGTTCGAAAGCGTCCAGCACGAAGACGGCGGCTGGGGCGAACGCTGTAACACCTACGACGACCCGGTTTTCAAAGGGCAGGGGCCAAGTACTGCATCGCAAACCGCGTGGGCGGTCATGGGCTTATGCGCGTTTGACGACCCGGAGAATCCCGCGCTCAAACGCGGCATCGAGTATTTGATTCGAACGCAAAATCCCGATGGCTCGTGGACGGAACACGAGACGACTGGCACCGGTTTTCCAAAAGTTTTTTATTTAAAATACGACATTTACCGCAACGCGTGGCCGCTACTCGCGCTGGCGACTTACCAGAAGATTTCCGAACGTGCCGGGGCAAACAACGGCGCGCAAACCTGAAACCAATGGGCTGGCCGTATCAAAAACTCGTCAGCCCGCTGCTCTTCGCGCAGGACGCCGAAAGCGCGCACGATTTTACCTTAAAAATTTTAAGCCGCGCCAGCGAAGATAAATTCATCTGCAACGCCGTCGGAAAATTTTTTTCGGCACCGGAACTGCCCGTTGAACTTTTTGGTTTGAAATTTCCAAACCCAATCGGCGTTGCTGCCGGAATGGACAAATTCGCCGCCGCCGTTCCCATTTGGGAAAAATTCGGCTTCGGTTTTTGTGAGCTTGGCGGCGTGACATGGCACGCGCAGCCGGGAAATCCACCACCGCGAATGTTCCGCGCCGTTGCAGATGAAGCGATTATAAACCGCATGGGCTTCAACAATCCCGGCGCGGAAGCTCTCGCGCAAAAACTTTTCGATTGGAAAAAATCCAGTCGCTGGCCAAAGCATCCTGTCGGAATCAACTTGGGAAAATCGAAAGTCGCGCCGCTGGAAAAGGCCGCCGAAGATTACGCAAGCTCGTTTCGTGTTCTGCGCGATCTTGCGGATTTTTTTGTCGTCAATGTCAGTTCACCCAACACGCCCGGTTTGCGCCAGCTTCAGGACAAAGTCTCGCTCGACGGAATTCTTGTGGCGTTGCAAGAAGTCCAAAGTCCGAAGTCTGAAATCCATGATCAGAAACCAGTCCTTGTGAAAGTCGCACCCGATTTGTCATTTGAAGCTCTCGACGAAATTTTGGAACTCGCCGTTCCGCGGCAAATTGCCGGCATCGTCGCGACAAACACAACTATTTCACGTCCGCATACAAATGATTCGATTTTGCAAAAAATTTATTCCGAAACCGGGGGTTTAAGCGGCAGGCCGCTGCGCGCGCGCAGCACGGAAATCATCCGGCACATTTTTAAACAGACACGCGGACAATTGCCAATTATCGGCGTTGGCGGAATTTTCAACGCGGATGACGCCTGGGAAAAAATTACGGCGGGCGCGTCGCTGGTTCAAATTTACACCGGTTTGGTCTATGAAGGGCCGGCCCTTGCAAAAAAAATCGTGACCAGCCTGGTTGAAAAACTTAAAAAATCCGGCATGAAAAATTTGCCAGAAGCTGTCGGTTCAAGTTAGATAAATGGCATGAACTATTTGCCCGCAGATTCGCGTTACCAGGACATGCGCTACAATCGCACCGGCCGGAGCGGCCTCAAACTACCCGCCATTTCGCTCGGACTTTGGCACAATTTCGGCGGCGTGGACGTTTTTGAAAATGGCCGGACCATGGCACGCCGGGCATTCGATTTGGGCATAACGCATTTTGACCTAGCGAACAACTACGGGCCGCCGCCCGGTTCGGCGGAGGAAACGTTCGGGCGCATCCTCGCCAAAGACTTTAAACCTTTTCGCGACGAACTTGTCGTTTCTTCAAAGGCAGGCTACACAATGTGGGCGGGGCCTTACGGCGACTGGGGTTCGCGCAAATATCTGGTCGCAAGTCTGGAGCAAAGCCTGAAACGTCTCGGGCTGGATTACGTGGACATTTTTTATTCCCACCGGCCCGACCCCGAAACGCCGCTGGAAGAAACGATGGGCGCGCTGGATTACATCGTGCGCAGCGGGCGGGCGGTCTATGCGGGCATTTCCAATTATCCCGCCGACAAGGCAAGACAGGCGGCGCAAATTCTTCGTGCGCTCGGCACGCCCTGCCTGATTCATCAGGCGTCTTACAGCATGTTCAACCGCTGGATTGAAGACGGCCTGCTCGACACGCTTGCGCAGGAAGGCTTCGGCTGCATCGCCTTCTCGCCGCTCGCGCAGGGAATGCTCACGGACAAATATCTTCGCGGTATTCCTGAAGGTTCGCGTGCGTCCAAGCCGCACGGTTTCCTGAAACCAAATCAAATCACCGAAGATAAACTGGCCAGGGTGCAGCGGCTCGACGAACTGGCGAAGGCTCGCGGCCAGACGCTCGCGCAAATGGCGCTAGCGTGGGTGCTGCGCCATCCGGGCATGACCTCTGCTTTGATCGGTGCCAGCCGCGTCGCTCAAATCGAAGATGCCGTCGGCGCGTTGAAAAACCTTGCTTTCACCGACGCCGAACTGCAGAAAATCGAGACTGTCCTGAAAAGTTAGGCGCATTCTGTTTTGCGCTTCGGTTCGGTCACGCTATCCTTTGTCATGCGCTGGGCATTTGCAAAATATCATGGACTGGGCAACGACTACCTCGTCATTGACCCGAAGAACCTACCGTCGCCGCTGACGCCGGAACAAATCAAAACGATTTGCCACCGCAACTTCGGCGTCGGCTCGGACGGCATCCTGCTCGGGCCGCTGCCATCGAAAAAAGCGATGTTCGCGCTGCGTATTTTTAATCCTGACGGCAGTGAAGCGGAGAAAAGCGGCAACGGACTGCGGATTTTTTCGCGTTATCTTTGGGATATGAAACTCGTTGGCAAGGAAGAGTTCACCATCGAAACGCGCGGCGGCCTTGTTCAAGCCACGGTCATGGAACGCGGCAAGATTGTGCGTGTCGAAATGGGCAAGGTCAGTTTTTGGAGCGACGACATTCCCGTTGCCGGTCCGCGCCGCGAGGTCATCAATGAACCGATCCATCTGCGCGGCCAGAAATTCAACTTTTGCGCGGCCACCGTGGGCAATCCCCACTGCGTGCTGCCGCTGCCGAAAATCACCGCCGACCTCGCGCGACAACTCGGCCCGCTGCTGGAAACGCACCTGCGTTTTCCGAACCGCACCAATGTGCAACTCATGAAAGTGCTTGACCGCAAAAATATCCAGATTGAAATCTGGGAGCGTGGTGCGGGTTACACGCTCGCCAGCGGCAGCAGCAGCAGCGCTGCTGCGGCCGTCGCATACAAACTGGGACTCTGCGACCGCGAGATTTCCGTCCATATGCCCGGCGGCACCATCGCCATCCAGATCGGCGACGATTTTACGATTCGCATGACCGGCGCGGTAATGAAAATTTGCGACGGTGTTCTGGCGAAAGAAATATTTGCGTGAATCTGGAACGTCCGTATACATGCTAATCTCTTCCAGCCACTAGGGATTTCAAAAATCTGTGCTTATCGTAACTGAAAATTTCCGTCCGTCGCTCCATGACTTCATGTGACAAATCCAGTTGCCTAAATAGATTTGCCCGTTCACATTTTGTTCATGGCATCGGAAACATTTCAAGCAAGCCGCTGGACGCACGGGAATTTTCTTTTTCCGACGGTCATCGAAGTGACGGACAAAGCTGTCATCCGCCACAAGCGCTCATGGTTCAGTAAGGACGAAATCAGCATCAGCATCACCAAGGTCGCGTCGGTCCACATCAAAACCGGCCTGATCTGGTCAAATATCTTGATTGAATCCAGCGGCGGCAGCGATCCGTTGGCCAGCCACGGTCATCGAAAAAAAGACGCACGCCGCATCCGCGAATTGGTTGAAGCGGCGCAGGGAAATCCGGGCGCGGCGGAAAAATTGTCCTGAGCGTTTTGTTTTTCCCATTTCGTTTCACCCGCTAAAATGGGCGCGTTCATGAACAACCGTCTGCCTATTTACGAAATCGAACGCGAAATCATCTCGCGTTTGAAAAAAGATCGCCGCCTGATCCTCTCTGCGCCCACCGGTTCCGGCAAATCCACGCAAGTGCCGCAGATGCTTTTGAAACATGGTTTGCTTGGCAATGGACAAGTTGTCGTTCTCCAGCCGCGCCGCCTCGCTACGCGTTTGCTCGCCGCGCGCGTTGCGCAGGAACTTGGCGTGAAACTTGGCGAAGAAGTCGGTTATCAAATCCGTTTTGAAAACGTCACCTCGTCGAAGACAAAAATCCGTTTTGTCACCGAAGGCGTTTTGTTGCGGCAGATGATCAATGATCCGAAACTGCCTGGCGTTTCGGCATTGATTTTCGACGAATTTCACGAGCGGCATCTTTACGGCGACATCACGCTCGCCCGCGCGCTGGATTTGCAGGAGCAACAGCGTCCCGATTTGCTGCTTGCGGTAATGTCCGCGACGCTAAACGCGGGTGAATTGGTAAAATATCTTTCGCCCTGCGCAACACTTTCATCCGAAGGCCGCACGTTTCCGGTGGAGATTGAATATCTGTCGCATCGCGTCGGCGCGAACGGGCCGCCGGTTTGGGAACTTGCGGCGGAAGAATTTTCGCGCTTCGTCGGCGACGGCGGGGCAGGGGACGTTCTGGTTTTCATGTCCGGCGGATTTGAAATTTCCCAAACCATCGAAGCCATCCGTCATACTTCCGAAGCGAAGGGCTACCTCATTTTGCCGCTGCACGGCGAGTTGCCGCCGCGCGATCAGGATGCGGCCGTTGCGCGCTACGAACAGCCAAAAGTTGTCGTGGCCACGAACGTTGCCGAAACTTCAATCACGATTGACGGCGTGCGGCTCGTGATTGATTCCGGTTTGGCGCGCATCGCACGTTACGATTCCAATCGCGGCATCAACACGTTGCTGATTGAAAAAATTTCGCAAGCGAACGCCGACCAGCGCACGGGTCGCGCCGGTCGCACTGCGCCGGGAAAATGTGTCCGGCTTTGGTCGCGGTCGGAACACGACGAGCGCGCGCCGCATGAAATGTCCGAAATAAAACGGCTCGATCTCGCGGAAGTCGTACTGACGTTGAAGGCGGCGGACGTGGATGATTTGCGGAAATTCCGCTGGCTGGAAAAGCCGGACGAAATCTCGCTCACGCACGCGGAAGAATTGCTCGAAGACTTGGGCGCGGTTGGTCACGACAAAAAAATCACAGCAGTTGGTCGCAAGATGCTCGCGTTTCCTTTGCATCCGCGTTACGCGCGGATGCTGCTCGCCGCGCAGGAATTTGGCTGCGTGCGCCAGGCGTGTCTCGTCGCCGCGCTCACGCAGGGACGCGATTTGTTGCTGCGCAATTGCGGCAAGGAAGTGGAATCTGCGCGCGAAGATTTATTTGACGAAAAAGCCTCGTCCGATTTCTGGATTCTCATGCGCGCGTGGAATTTTGCGGCGAACAACCAGTTCCGTCTCGACGCGTGCCGCAAACTCGGCATTCACGCCGTCACCGCGCGGCAGGTCGGGCCGTTGCTAAAACAATTTCTCCGCATCGCTCAAGACGAGGGACTCGACACGCAGCCGCGCGAGGTGAAAGACGAGGCGTTGCAAAAATGTATTTTAACCGGCTTCAGCGACCGCGTCGCGCGACGACTCGATCTGGGAACATTGCGCTGCGAACTCGTCCATAATCGGCGCGGCGTGCTCGCGCGCGAAAGCGTTGTGCAACACAGTCCGCTGTTCGTCACGGCAGAAGTGCGCGAGATCGAAAGCCGCGACAAGGAGATGAACACGATTCTTTCGATCGCGACGGCGATTGAAGCGGAATGGCTGCGCGAACTTTTTCCTGACGATTTGAAAAGCGATTTGCACGTCCAGTTCGACGCGCAGCAAAAAAGGGTTTTGGCGGCGGAACTGTTGCGTTTTCGCGGGCTGGCATTGGCGGCCAAACGGATTGATCCGCCGCCCGCCGATGCCGCCGCAAAACTTTTGGCGGATGAAATCATCGCCGGGCGATTGCTGCTGCCAAATTGGGATCACGGCGTCGAGCAATGGCTGGCGCGGTTGAATCTGCTTTGTGCGAACTGTCCCGAATTGCAGTTGCCGCAAATTTCTGATGACGACAAGAGGCACATCATCGAACAGCTTTGCCACGGCGCGAGCAGTTACAAGGAAATCAAAGAGCGCGAAGTCAAACCGGTCGTGATGTCGTGGCTCTCGCATGCGCAGCGCGAACTTTTGGACAAACACGCGCCGGAGCGGTTGACGCTGCCAAACGGTCGCACGCCGAAGGTGAATTATGAAGACGGCAAGACGCCGTTCATCTCGCTGCGCATCCAGGAACTTTACGATGTGAACCAGACGCCGAAAATCGCCATGGGTCGCGTGCCGGTGGTCGTCCACATTTTGACGCCGGGCATGAAGCCGATTCAAGTGACGCAGGATTTGGCGAATTTCTGGCGCGAGCATTATCCGAAGATCAAATCCGAGCTGGCGCGAAAATATCCGAAGCATTTCTGGCGGTGATACCGAATGATCAAAGGATGAACAACCGCCCCAGACTTCGATTGGGCTTCCAGACCGCCCAACGAGATTTGCTGCTAATTTTTTGTCGCGCTTCAAATGTGAAACTAAACGCACACATTTTCATCCAATGCGAAAAACCAGAGCAAAAGGCGCAGAAAATTTTACCAAGAATTTCTCCGGCTTTATTTTCAGTCCGTAATTTTCAATTTTGATGAACCCCGTCAAACCATTGAAGTGCAACCGAGAAATTGCCAGTTTCACGCCGCTTAACATTGCACTTTCAGGCTGTGGTGCTGGTTCAGTGGCCTTATTGACCACCGCCGAGTGATAACCGGTAGAACATCTGCGTGTTTGTCGGTGTCACCGTGTAAGGTGACACCGCAGCGTTTGTCACCCAAGGTCCAGATAAATTGGTTGCCTCCAGCAGAGTTCCGGTTGTCCAATTTAAAACCGGGTTTGGCATAACTTGCATGTAAAGAAAGTCGGTCAATCCCCATACGCTTAAATTATTGCTGGTTCCCACATACACCTTTCCATTCGCTATCGTCGGGCACGTCATCTTTACATACGTGCCCACGCTCCCGCTCCACAGCAACGTCGGAAACTTCACCGCATCATACGCCCGCAGATTGTTGTCGCTGCTTATTTCCCACAAAATGCCGTTGGTCGTTCCGTTGGCGGAAAGTGAAAGGCCGCCGCAACGGTCGCTTTCTGAGAAAGACGCCGTGCCCAGCGGTGTGGTGATAATGTTCGTGCCGGTGAATTCAAAGGATTTGGTCGGGCTGTTGCTGTGCTGGACGAAAATATACTGCAGGGCCGGCCCCTGCCAATAAACCGGCGACTTACCAACCGTATCGCCAAACGACTGGGCTGAGAACTCTTGCGTAAAGTTGCCTACATGACCCATGTGGTTGATATCGGCCAGACAGAGGTTTCCATCCTTGCCGATTCCAACGACATAGTGCGTCGGCAGCAACACCGGTCCGCCGGAGCCAAAATCCGTGTCATCATTGTTGAGCGTTGTATAATCGCTCGGAGTGGCATAATCCTGCACCGCCAAACTGCTGTTCAATTTGATCATTGATTCGCCGTAGTTGGTGGTGCCATCAAAGGTTCCGTTGCCGGTCATGATGTAGATGTTACCGTTTGTATCCGCCGCCGGTGCCATGCCGCCAGACCAAACCGCGCCCTGACTGCCGGTGGGGGTCACGTTGAAAGCGGCTACTTGCGAAAGATTCGTGGCATTGTAACCCAGCACATAGCCATGATAGGGTGTGTGATCACAGTGCGAGCCAAAGGCGACATAAACCACCCCGTTGAGCAATAGCAGACCCGGACGCTGGTGCTCCAAACTGGCGCTAAAACCACTGGCAGAAATGGTTGCCGGCCCGCCGAATTTTTCATTGCCAGTCGTAATATCTAGCGCATGCAGCACTTGGGCAGGCCCCGATGCCAGTTTCGTATCCACATAAAGCGTGCCGCTGCTTAAATCTATGACTGGAGTGCCGGTGATGCCGACGGCTGGCGTCAAATCGCCGCAATCGATGGAGGAGGGATTAAATGGTGTGCCAAAATTGACGTGCCAGTAAATGATGCCAGGGGTGTCCGCATCAAACGCATACACACTGTTGCTCTCCGTGCAGACAAAAATCACATTATGCGTCCCGCCGTTCAAGTTCAAGTTTTCAACATAAAGCGGCTGGGCATAGACCTCGCCGTCCACCGCATCGGTGAACAGTTTGCCAAAGGTGGTTGTATTGACGTTGGCAGGTGTCAGTATGGTTTCCGAGGTGTTGGCGCCGGTGCGTGAAAGGTCGTTGTGTTGCGTGAGCACATTCGCAGCCTGTGTCCGGGGCAATAGCAGCGCGGTTGCAAGCAAAACGAGCGCTGTTCGGTGAATGAAAAATTTCAATGAACCGTCCATATGGTTTCTATTTTTGGGCATGGACAACACTTTCACAAACTGGCCGTCTGTCAAATTGTTAATGAAACTTTGCCGGCGGTTTGGCCTTGGGAGGGTTTGAAGAAACGGTTCGGCTGTTTTTGAAACGCACTTTCGTCCCTTCAGGCTATTTTGTTTTTACGCTCACTCTCATTTTTCATCCTCTCCCGGAGAGAGGGCAGGGAAAGGATGGTCGGGCAAACCAAGCTATTGGAGGTTTGCCTGACTAAACGTTCAATCACACGACACGAAACATCCGTTAAAATCTTGAATTCGTTTTTTAATAATCTATTTTGCCGGCCATATGCCCGGTTTTAGGACCATTCGTATTTTGGCCCTCTTGATCTTTCTGCTTCCTCTTGCCCGCGCCGGAACGCTCGTGCAATTTCGGACGCCTTTCGGGGATATGGAAGTAGAACTTTACGATCAGGACAAGCCGGTCACGGTGCAAAACTTTCTTCGCTATGTGCAGAACGGGCTTTATGTGAATGAATTCAGCCACCGGCTGGTTCCGGGCTTTGTGTTGCAAGGTGGCGGATATACGCTCACGAACACCATCATCAGCTCCATCCCGACGTATCCGCCAATCATTAACGAATATGGCGTGGGTAATCAGTATAGCAATGTCTTCGGCACGATCGCGATGGCACAATCAGGAGGCGAGACTAATTCGGCCACCTCACAATGGTTTTTCAATCTCACCAACAATCCATCTCTCGACGAGCATAACACCAATGGTTTTTTTGTGGTGTTTGGCCATGTGATTCAAGGCACGAACATTCTGAACCTGTTCAATAGTTTTCAATACTATACCGGAATCCAAACCAGCAACCTCATCGCCAACGAAGGAAATTATTATGGCCCGGCGTTTGTAGACCTGCCTGTGTTGCATTCGAGCTTAGCCCCCACAAATTTTGTTTACATTGACATCACCCTTTTGCAGGTGGCCATTACCAACAACGGTGGTGCTGAACAGATTTCTTGGAACAGCGCCACGGGATTAACCAACATTGTCGAGTTCACCACCAACCTGCCGCCCGTTTGGAACACCCTGATCACCACGAATGGAACCGGAGCCAGGATGACCGTGACCGATCATGCCGCTGCCCAAAGCCGGTTTTACCGGATACAGGTTACGTATTAACGGAATCCAGCAGCAGCTTTAAATCGCCACTCAAGTGGACCAACAGCCTTTCGGTTTTAGGGGCCGGAAGTTCTGTAAAACCGAATTTGATAGTTGCTGGCGTTTGTGTCCACATATTGCAAGGACCCATTGGCATCGGCGGGCAGCGTTACAATCGGCGCCCAATGTATCAAGTCGGTCGAGGCGAGGATTTGGTAATTTTGATTGGCCACGCCGCCGGTGAAATTTAAAGTTACTCCCGCCGGGCTGTAGCTAGGCAGGGTTATGATTTCGGGAACGGAAAACAGTTTGAAAATGGCACCATTGTTCATGCTGCCACCCAAGGAGGCCACTCCCCAGAGCGAACCATCAGCCGCCAGGGCCAGACCGCCGACGGGATAGCTGCAATCCTGGTTGGAAAATTCATGCAGGACGGCGAAATTTTCTCCGTTGGTGTTTAATTTGAAGACAGTCCCGTCATAGTTGATGTCATCGGACGAACAGGTTCCGTATAATGATCCATCGTGGCCTTGGACAAGTTGTGCCTGCGGTTCAGCACCATCGAAACCGCCGGTGAAGTTATACAAAACGTTGTAGTTGGAGCCGTTCGTATTCATATTGAACACGGTTCCGCTATAATTCGTGCCGCCGCCGTAAGTCGTGCCGTAAAGCATGTTGTTCTGACCCAGCAACAAGCCGGCTTGAGGATTGCCGCCATCACCAGTCGCGCCAGCGAAGTTATGCAAGACTTGGTAGCTGGTGCCGTTGGTCGTCAAACTGAATACGGTTCCGTAGCCGTTTGACCCGCCGTCTTCGGTCGTGCCGTAAAGTACACCGAAGCTATCCTGGATCAGTGGCGCGACCGGATAAGAGCCGTCCGGGTTCCCGGCAAAACTGCACAATATGGTATAACCGCTGCCGTCCGTGTTTAGTTTGAACACTGTGCCGTCATAGTTGCTGCCTCCCTCGCTGGTCGTTCCGTAGAGAGCGCCGTCGGCTCCCTGAATCAAGCTGGCGAACGGCGCGCTTCCGTCGCCGGGGGCGTTGGTGAAGGTGTGCAATATGGAGTATTGACCGCCATCGGCACTCACTTTGAAGACAGTGCCGTAGCCGTTGGTTCCACCATACTCCGTCGTGCCATACAGAAACCCGTCCGCGGCTTTGAGCAAAGCCGCCTGAATTTGGTAGCCGTCGCCATTGCCATTGGTGAAACTGTGCAGGAATTGATAGTCCGAACCGTTCAGGTTCATGGAAAAAGCGGCGCCTGCTCCGGCACCCGCGCCACCGGAAGTCGTCCCATAAACGACGTTTCCAAAAACGCTCACCGGCCCTTGCGGGCTCGTGCCGTCACCGCCTGCCAAGGAGGTGAAATTATGCAGGACGGAAAAACTGCTGCCGTCGTCGGCCACCTGGAAAGCTGTGCCAAAACCAAAACTGCCGCCGCCATAAGCCGTGCCGTAGAAGGTGGTGCCACCGGGTCCCGGAATGATGGCTGCGTCCGGCGCGCTGCCGTCGGTGCCGGCGAAATTATGGATGATGGTGGGGGTGCCGCCAGTCGTGGGGATTTTAAACAGACTGCCTGCCTTGCCGGGCCCGCCGCTGGACGCCGCCCCATAAAGATAGCCATCAGAGCCGAAATGAAGACCGCCAAACGGGTTGGCCCCGTTGGTGGCGGAAGTGGGAAATTCATAAATGATCTGGTAGGAGTTCCCGTTGGTATTGATCTTATAGAGGGTGCCGTTGCCAATGTAGCTATAAATACCCATGCTGGGGTTTCCCCCTTGCTCGCACGTGCCGTAAAGATATCCGTCGCTGCCCTGAACCAGCCGCCCATCTGCCACATCTCCATCAAAGGGTTCGTATTGAAAATAGTGGAGGTTCTGAAAGGAGGAGCCGTCCCGGGACAATTTAAAAATACCCCCGTTGTAGCCGGCGCCTTCATAGTCGCCGTCGGCAAATGTAGTCCCGTAGAGGTAGCCGTCAGCCCCTTCCACCATTCCGCACAAAGGGTCCGTGCCGGTCTTGACGTTTAAATTGGTCAGGACGAGAAAACCGCTGCCATCGGTGTTGACCTTAAAAATAGTTCCGCCATAGCCGGTGCCCCCGGTTGAGGTCGTGCCGTAAAGCACGCCATCCTCCCGGCCTTGGAGCAAACTGCCTTGAGGCTCTTCGCCGTCGGCGTAGCCGTTGAAGGCATGCACCTGGCTGAAGCCAGTCCCGTCGGTGTTGATCTTAAAAATGATGCCGCAGTTGTTGGTTCCGCCATCTTCAGTTGTTCCGTAAAGCATGCCGTCGCTGGCTTGCAGCAATTCCGCCGCCGGATAGGAACCGTCGTTTGTGCCGCCGCCAAACGAATGCAACACCTGATAACCGGTGCCATCCGTGTTGACGCTAAAAACCACTCCCAGCAAATTGCTGCCCCCCTGCGTTGTCACTCCGTAGAGCACCCCGTCGTTTCCAAGAATCATCTGCGATCGTGGCGACGACCCGGTGGACAGCGCCGGAAAACCAAATGATTTGATTATTTCAAAATTGGTCTGGGCCTGACTGACACCTATAAATCCAGTCCAGCAAGCGATCCAAGCCAGCCTGCGCAGCCACGAAAAGCGGAACCAGAAGGAATTGTTCATTGGGGTGGATTTCCTTGTTATACACATATGTCCTTAGGCAGTTGATGACAATCTGAGAAGAAAATATCCAACGCTGCACAAAGGTCAAGTCGGCCCACACGCCGCGAAAATACTGGTGCGGCGATTAGAGGTCGTCTGCAAAGACCGTGTAAAATCAGACGGATTGAAATTTCTGGAATCATGGGATTGAAGCTCGCAAATGAAACGCGGACAATTGAAAAACTGGTTGAAGAAGCAACCCGCTCCGTGTAAATTATTGTCAAAAGGTATGGTGTCGGATAAAGAAAATCGGCGTGACATAAATCGAATTAAAAAAACCATCGAAGAAAATAGAAGATTGCTTCGGGGGGAGATTCATGTCAGTGACCAGAAAGGCGTCAAATCTTCAAAATCAAAGCGGAAAAAACGCTAGCACAATCTAATCACACACGGCCAGGCGCGCTTTTTTTGCGATGAAGCACTTGTTTAAAATTCGCAAGTTTGATTCCATAAGCCCGCGAACAGGAGGGTTGTAAAAGCAACATTGGACGCTGGATCGTCACCCTATGCGCAACATCATTCCAATCATATTTGTCGCCGCGACCGTGCTTGCAGGATGCTGCTCGACTGCGCCGGTTAACAAAACAACGGCTCCCGGCACCAATACCGTTGCCAGCGCCAATGCCATGGTCGCCACCCCGGCCCCAGCCGTGGTCGCCCCGCCAGTCCCAGCCGGTCCCAATACTCCGGCAGAGACTTTGTCCGAAAACCTCCGGCTTGGCAACCTTGGTGCCGCCTTCATTGTCATCCTGACTATTTTGGCTGCAAGGAGTCGCCCCTGACCATTCGCTTTGTGCCTTTGTGTCTTGGCGATTGAATAAACGGCTCAACCTTCCAAAAAAATTCTCGACACGATCCAGAAACGGTCTTAAACCAGCACCATTCTGAATCCGGAACATTCCATCTCTCGCGAGACGGCACACCGGCTGGCGCGACGCACCTTGTTCGGCTTTCTCGTCACGTTTCTGCTGTCGCGGGTCTGCGTATTTCTCATCATGTCCGATGAAATGCCGAACTTTTATTTCTTCCTGCACGGGACGCATGTGCATCATCTGAACTACGGCATCTTTCTGCTGGCGGCGGTGTGCGGTTACAGCGTGTTCCAACGTCCGGTCGGCCGCGCGGCGGAAATCACGGCGCTCATATATGGCGTGGCGATGGGGTTGACGTTCGATGAATTCGGGATGTGGTTGCATTTGGGCGGCAGTTACTGGCAGCGGGCGAGCGTGGATGCCGTGATCGTGGTGGCGGCGTTGTTCGGGCTGGTGGCGTTTGGGCGGACGGTGAAACGGTTTGAAGCGCGTCACTTCTGGGCGTTCGTCATCTTGCTGGTGCTGGTGATCGGCTTCGGCTTCGTGTTGGACGTGGCGGGCAATCACATCGGCAATCAAGTGGGGCCGACGCTGGAAACACTGGAAGCCGCGTCTTCGCCGTAGAACGGACAGATTGAAATTTCTCGACCCGGTTCGGAAATCTTTGCAGAAGGCCACTGTTTTAAGCCACACTTGCCCGGTCAACTTTCCTCATCGAAACGTTTGTTGACTCCATTGCTGTAAAAATCGAGAGGCCATCAATGTCCCTTGTTCCAAGCTCATTGAGCCGGTGCAGAATATCCAGTCTTTCCTGCAGAACACCCCGGACAGTCATCGCCTCGCCCGGCTCGTTGAGCAGGACATGCCAGCGTGCTAAAAGTTCTTTGGTTTCCATTTTATCCTGCTCGCTTTTCGTGCGGAATCAATGTCCGTCTTTCCTGTCCTTTCCATGCGTGGCGTCACGCCTTGGCTGAAAATGTCCATTGTAATCCGTTCGGTAATGGTCATTGCGAATGGCGTGGTCCCGCCAATCAGCATGGCCTCTTTCCCATCCATGGAAACGCTCCAGCCTGAACGGTTCACAGAACAGCCAGACATTGCCGGGTCCCAGATAATAATATTGGTCACCCACGAGACCGACGTATTCGTAACCATCCCAGGCGTAGCTGTCAGGAACCATTACCGGAGCCACATACACCGGTGGCGGAGCTGCATACACCGGCGCCGGGGCCACAATCACGAATGGTTGAAACGCCACCTCTCCATTCGGCTCAACGACACAGCCTGACACCAACACCAATCCCCCTGCCGCCATTGACAGGATAAAGACACGCAAAGATTTTGTTTTCATTGTTCAGTCATTTCTTGTCTTTTGATTTTCAATGAAAATACGAACGAGGCGGCGCTCCTGCAATGGGGTGTTCACCCTATGGAGCCGCCTGCGAACGGCTCATTTAGGCATCAAACGGGTGGGGGTGAACAAATAACCCGGACAATGGCAGGCCAATTTTTAGAGTCGTGCATTGACCTGAACCATTGCCCGGTCGCGGCCGGTTCCAACCAGCCGCCAAGCCCGTCCACTTTTTCAGGTCACCATTGCCGGCATCGTCGCGCTCCACTCGCTGTATTGCGTCGAACCGCCGATGGCGCGGATGCGCACGTTACACATCGTGCCCGGCGTCAGACCCGTCAGCACGATGCCGCGCGTGTTCGGATAAATGCCCGCTTCCTGCCATGCGCCCGTGCCGATGCTGAACTGCACCTGATACGCCTTGGCGTTCGTCACCGCCTGCAAATCCACCGTCATCTGCGCCGTCAAGGAATTGTCCAGCGTGAACACCGGCTGTGTCAGCGGCGACTGCGCCGTGTTGGGAGTCACCACGTCGAAGCCCGAGGAGAGCACCTGCGAGACGTTGGGCAGCGCGAGGCTTTGCACATACGCCGCTGTCTGGCGCAACGCCGAGACCAGCGCATCCCGCGCCTCGTTTTTAGCGGCAGTATCCATCGTCCCGCCTTGCGCCGCAGCCGTGATGGCATTTTGAAACGCCGTCTGTAATGCTATCAATGCGGCGATCAACACCGGCAGGTTTGGAAACAGCGGGTTTGTTTTGATGCACGCGATGACGAGGATCGCGAAGCTGTTCAGTTCATCGTCAGGAAAGGCCGCAAATGAAAGTGCGACCCGTATTATCTTTTTCATTGTCCATTTTAGTTTTCCCTCTAAAAAGGTTCCCAGAAGCGTTGCTGCCCTGTTCCCCTGCACACCGGGATTTAATCAAACACCATTCCAACCGTCAAGTGAAATTTTTTTCCCTCTTCTTTTTGGCATAACTCACTGTGATAAAATGGCAACTCGCTGTGATTTTGAAACAACTTACTGTAATAAAATGACAACTCACTGTAATTCCGGTGCAAAACACTGTAATGGAGAGACAACTTACTGTAATAAAACGTCAACTCACTGTGATTCCAGAACAACTTACTGTAATGGAGAGGCATCTTACTGTAATAAAATGACAACTTACTGTGATTCCAGAGCAAAACACTGTAATGGAAGGACAACTTACTGTAATGGAGAGACAAAACACTGTGCTTTTGGAACAACTCGAAGTGATTTTAGAACAAAACGCTTTGATAAAATGGCAAAAACGGCTGCTTTTGACCTGTTGCGCTGGAAAATGTCTTGTTTCAGACAGCAATAATCAAAAAAACGGGCGAAATAACGTATGCGGCTGACGGTCCACGTCTAGTTTCCGGCGACAGACCGTGAGACCATGGCCGGATGGATACATTAAAAACTGGAACGAGCCGGCGGCATTTCACTTCTAAACGGCGGCAGCGATTACTGGCAAAATTCCATCAAAGCCGATTAACCCAAAACGAGTTTGCCGCCCAGCACAACATCGGGCTGTCCAGTCTGAGCCGATGGTTGCGGCTGGAACGTGACGCCGTTCCGCCAAAGGTAAAATTCCAAGAAGTCCGGCTGCCCAACCCGGCTTCACGCTGGCCGGTCGAAGTCGTCAGCCCACAGCCGGTATTGAATCGGCTGCACCGGGCTATGGAGTTGATACGGAGAAAGACCTTGCCGCAAGGGTTGCTCTGACAGGCGATTGATTACACGCTGAAACGATGGACGGCTTTGAACCAATTTATCACCGACGGCATTCTTGAAATTGATAACAACAAAATCGAAAACTCGATTCGGCCGTCGGCCCTTGGAAAACGCAATTGGATGTTCATTGGCCATCCCGAAGCTGGGGAACGCAGCGCCGTGATTTACACTTTGCTGGGTGGTTGCCGGCGGCTCGGCATCAACCCGTTCGATTATCTGAAAGATTTGTTTACCCGTTTGCCCGCCGCCAAAATTACTCAGATCAAGCAGTTCACGCCAGCGATGTGGGTCCGGGCCAGAACTGGAGCCAGCCTGCCCGCCGAGCAAACTTGCCCTAAACTTGACAATAAACAATTGCCCCCCCATTCAATTGTATTTAATTTGGCTGCTAGGAACTGCGACCATGAAAAACAAACTCCAATCCCTGTTTATCGGGCTGGCCGTGCTGGCTGGCGTTCATTCAACCACGGCGCAAGTGACGAATCTGGGCATTGCCCCGGCACCGGGCCAACAATCCGTGCTTTACTGGCCGGTCAGCACGACGAATTACGTGTTGCAGACGACGACGAATCTGGCCGCACCGAACTGGGTGACGGCGAGCAATGCGGTGACGGTGAATGCCGCGACGGTGACGAACTCGGCTCCCTCCGGCTTCTTTCGGTTGCTGGCCACGACGAACACGACGGCGGGCATGGTTTTGATACCAGCGGGTTCGTTCACAATGGGCAACTACCTTTTCTATAACACCGCCACGAATGACCCGGACATCACGGATGCCAATCCGACGAATGTGTATGTGTCGGCATTTTACATGGACGTGAATCTGGTGAGCTATGGGTTATGGACGAATGTGTATGCGTATGCCACGGGCCAGGGCTACAATTTTGCGAATGCGGGTGCGGGCAAGAATAGCGCCGCGAATCAGCCGGTGCAGACCGTGGACTGGTTTGATTGTGTGAAGTGGTGCAATGCGCGTTCACAGCAGGCTAGGTTGCCGCCGGTGTATTACACGTTGGATGCGGGCTTTACGCAGGTGTTCACGAATGGGGACAGTGGCACGACGGTCTATCAGAATTTGGCGAATAACGGGTATCGTTTGCCGACGGAGGCGGAATGGGAAAAGGCGGCGCGAGGCGGGGTGGCGGGCAACCGTTTTCCGTGGGGCAACAGCATTTCTGAGAGCCAGGCCAACTACTACGGAGCGACCGCCAGTTACAGCTATGATTTGGGGCCGAATGGCTATAATGCGATTGGGAGTGTCGGGGGCACGAGTCCGGCGACGAGTCCGGTGGGTTCGTTTGCGCCGAACGGATATGGGTTGTATGACATGGCGGGGAATGTGTTTGAGTGGTGTTGGGACTGGTATGGAACACCGTATGGGCAACCCACCACAAATAATCCCACGGGAGCAGGGCCAGGATCGGGCAGCCGTGTGTTGCGCGGCGGCTATTGGAGCGGCCACGCCTACTACTCGCGGTGCACCTTTCGCGCCGACCTCGACCCGAACGATGCCTACGGCAACATTGGGTTCCGTTGTGTGAGGGGGCTTTAGTTTTTGCTCTTTTATGCTTTAAACCTTTTGCAAGCCCGCGCAGCGGCGGAATTTTTTTGAGTAAATTGACATGGCCGAGAGCGACAACATTTTGACGAAACTGCAAGACCTGCTGGTCTATTTGATTCCGCAACTGAACAAATTTCCGCGCGACCAGAAGTTTGTGCTGGGCGACCGGATTGAGACAAAGCTGCTGGACGTGCAGGAGGATTGTCTGCGGGCCTACTACAGCCGGGACAAGCGCGGGCAGGCGGATACGAAATAACCTTCTCCGCTCTGGGGAGACTTGAGCCGTTTGGGAAACGGCGAAAGGAGTTCGGCAGAGCCGAAAGCCCGCAGCGGGCCGAAATGACCAGGGATGCGAATGAGTCAACGTGGCCGCAGGCCAGATGAGGTGAACCGCGAAATACGCGAACCACGCGAACATGGTAGGGCGGGCGCTGCTGCGCCGCCGTGATATTTGGGCTGCGCGGCAACGCAGCCCTACCGGAAAATGTTTTTGACACAGATTTCACTGCTTCACGCTGATTGAACTGGAATCCGTGACAATTAGTTTTGGTCAAGGTTTCAAAATGGCGGTGCGTGCTTGGAGAACGCTGAAGACTTCTGCAAGAAAGCTTGATTGGAACGCATTTATGTCCATTGCGCGAGCGGTCGTTCCGCTCACAAAGTTGCCGACGGTATCGAATTTGAATACGACATCAAGCGCAACCACCTTTTGCGGAACACCTGAAAGTTCGTAGGCTGAAATGTGCGCTGACAATTTAGCATCCCACACTATTTCGACGCGGAACAGAAGAGACAAGCCGTAAAAGGTGACATGAAGACGGCAATCTGTTGACGTGTCGAGAATTGTCATGTGCCCAGCAAATTCTTTGGTTATGTAATCCTTGAGCGAGGCGATAATCTCGACTCCCTTGGCGGTTAATTTTTTGGAATTTTCAGCTTGTTGGCGCGCTTGGTCAATGGTCATACGGTAAACGGGTTGGCAAATTCAAGATGAACCTCCAAAGCACAGAAAGTCAACCCGCAAACAGGTGGCGGGCTTGGGAAGCCAATTCATTCCAAGCACAAATCTTTGACACTAATTTCACTAATTTTCACCAATTCAATTCGTGTTAATTCGTGCACCACACTTGAGTCGCTTGGGAAGCGACGAAAGGAATTTGTCCCGCATTTGCGGGACGAAGGCCGCAAGGCCGAGTAAGCGGGCGCGAACGAGTCCATTCGCGCAAGTGAACGGATCATTTGGGCATCTAACTCGTGGCGGGCTTTGGGGAAGCCAATTCGTGTCTGAAATTTCTCGACTCGGTTTGGAAATGGTTTTGACACGAATTGCTCGAATTGACGCGGATTGAATTGTCGCGGAGCGACGCCGGAAATTAGCCAGCTACGAAGTGGCTGGTAACGCATCCACAAGATTCACCCGTCCTGAAAGGACGATGGATTCCACCGTCCCTTCTTGACGCATTTTATTGTGGGACGAACCAGACACGATGTGTCTGGCTAATTTCCAGTTGTCCCTTTGGGACGAAACAAATTTGTGTTAATTCGTGCAATCCGTGGGCAAAAATTTCTCGACACGGATTGGAAACAATAGTCGTATGCTTGGCGGATGATTTCAAAACTGCCGCGCTGGGTTTGGGCGGGCGCATGGGTGCTGGCGTTTGACGCCGGCATCGTCAACGTCGTCGGGCTGCTCGGCTTTGAACATCAGGCCATCACGCACCTGACCGGCAGCACGTCGCTGCTCGCGATTGGCGTGGCTGCGTTTGACGTTACCGCCATTTTGCACTTTGCCGCCATCCTCGGCTCCTTCGTGGCCGGAACCGTCTTGAGCGGATTCATCATCAAGGATGCCGCGTTGCAACTGGGACGCCGTTACGGCATCGCGCTGCTGCTCGAATCCATCCTGCTCTGCGCCGCCGTGCCGCTGCTGCAATGTCATTATCTGTGCGGCCTTTACTGCGCCGCGTGCGCGTGCGGACTGCAAAACGCCATGATGAGCACTTACAGCGGCACGGTCATCCGCACCACGCACGTCTCGGGAATGTTCACCGACCTCGGCATTTTTCTCGGCCACGCATTGCGCGGGCTGCCGGTGGATTGGAAACGGATCCGCCTGTGCCTGCTGATCATCTCCGGTTTTCTGACCGGCGGCGTGATTGGCGCGCTGGCGTATCGTGCGGTGAATGCCGCCGCGCTGTTCATCCCCGCCGCGATCACCGTCGTCATGGCCGTCACCTACGGATTTTATCAGCGGCGAAATTCCTGAATCGGCTCTCTTTGACACGAATTTCACAAATTGACGCGGATTGAATTGTCGCGGAGCGACGCCGGAAATTAGCCAGTTACGAAGTGGCTGGAACGCATCCGCAAGATTCACCCGTCCTGAAAGGACGATGGATTCCGCCGTCCCTTCAGGACGCATTTTATTGGGGCACAAACCAGACACGATGTGTCTGGCTAATTTCCAGTTGTCCCTTTGGGACCTGTAACGTCCGATTCAGTTCTAATAAATTAGCAAAAACGCCTGTAAAATCAAGGTTTATTCGCTTTAACCCGCCACTATTTTCCACTATCATTTTACTGTTTTCACTGACAGTTTCACTGACACTGCCAGTGCGCTTTTGCAAGCGATGGATTCCAAAGGTAACGACCTTTGGCGCGGGTTCGGGCTGGCGTGAAGCCCGAAAATTGAATCGCGGCAGGACTGGCAGAAGGCCAGCCGCGAGGCGCGGAAAATTAGCGGAAAATGCTTCTGGTGTGGGTCGCGTCATAGCGTCAGGCCGGCAACACGTCGGCGGGGAAGTAAGAGCGATACTTGGCGCGCGGGTCGGTGGGATGACTGCCGAGCGGGTCAAACTTGCCGCACGGATGCTGCCAGACGCCGCGCCGTTGATTCCAGTGAAAGCCCAAAGACCAAAGCAGCTTTGCCAGCATCGGCTTCCGCGCTGGCGACACGTCGAGCCAAACCCATTTGCCGACAACCTCCGCCAGTTCGTATTGCTGTGGCAACTTTGTCCGCAAGCAATTCAAGACCGCCTCCGTGGACAATCCACGGTTCATCTGATGTTTTGAAACCGACGATGGCCGGACATTCGCTGGAGCTGACGCTTCAATTGTTGAATTTGTTGTTTTCATAGCTTTTTTTTGAAACCGCTGTCCGTCACCCTGCCGTTTGCTGCTCGCTTCACAGATGGGGGAGACAGCGAGCCGTGCGCGGTAGCGCGTTCAACTGTCAGCGAAAGCTAAAACCGTGACAGTGGCGGAAAGGGCAAAAGGGAGACGCTGGCGCGGTTTTTGATCTCGCTTCCAATGTCGGCTCGGTGTCGGATCAGTGAGCAGCAAACGGAGGGGTGATGGCGGGCGTAAAAAAGGCGAAGACAAACAACCTTACTAAAATCCCATACAATTCAAACCCTGCCCGGAGTCTGCGGAAAATTGGCTTGGACGCGCCCCGGCATTTTGCGCGGGAGAGTCAACTTTCCGCAGTCTCCGTCAAATGTGGGGGCGTCGTCAGTCCGGTTGGAAATCGGAGCGGGGTCGCGGAACGGAGCAGCTTTAATTTTCGGAGTGGAAGCGATTCGCGGAGATTTTCAACCGGTCTGATGGCGTGGACATTGAAATGCGGAGTATTAGAGTTGTTAGACTACAGCTAGGGCTTCGCTCCCGGAAACCATTCCACATGCTGCTCGCCGTTGCGCCCGAAATACATCACCCGCTTGCCGCGCAGAAAAGCGAAATATCCCGCCACACCGCCCGCCATCGCTCGGCGCGTGAACTCGCGGAACGGCTGCCCGTTGCGCTGGCTGTCCAGGATGTTCGCGCGCAATGCCGCCGCGTCCAGTTCCGGCGCGACCGGCGGCAGACCGTCGAACGCGATGGGCACCGTCACCGTCCGGCACTCCGCGCTGTAACACGTCTTGCGCAACCGCACATAATCCACGTGATAATACTCCACGCCCGCTCCCATCAATTTGCCGGCCGCATCAGGAAACGACATCGTGCCGCCGAGCGTCGCATGAGAAACGGAAAAGATGATTTCAACGTTCATCATATTTGAAAAAATTAATGTCGATATTTTAATAATGCGGGCAGATACATGAATGATTGAGGCGGATGAGCTGTAGGACAAAGATATTTAAGTGTCATCGGTTGTTCATAACGCCTAGCACTTTTTATTTTGATGGCATACGCCGTCTCTTTGTCACCAAAATAATCATCGAAATAGGTTTTTGCAATTCCTGAATATTGTTTTGTATGTTGCCACAATTGTCTTCGACTAAGTGCCAGAATTCCACCAACTTCAAACTCTCCAACCACACGTTGCACAGGATGCGACGCATAGACCACCACTTTGGAGACGTTCTTCGATTTGAAAATGACTCGGCGAAATTCGTATCGCTTCAAGCCCGAAAAGATTTTTTCAACGAATTCCGGTTTAATCGACAATAAGACGCTTGTTTGCATTTGAAATCTCAATCAATTTTAAAAACGCCGCATCGGAAATTTCATCAAATCCTCGCGGCGCTTCGGCTATTATATTCTCCTGCTTCAACAAAGCAAGGTTTGGCCGTTTGGGAAACGAATAAACATACATAAATTTTACCACAAAAGGCTTTAGCCCTGCGTAATAATCCCAATGCGTTTTAAGTTCAGTGTCCGAAAACACGCTTCGTTTACGGCAAAGCCGGATAAATTCTTCCAGCGAGGCGACTGGAGTCACGACGCTTTCGATTATTCCCAATGTGGTGGCAACCGAGGTGTGATGCCCGGACCCGCCGGAAGCAGTTCGGTAGAAAACAACAATATCACCTGGCCTCATATCCCGGCGGTGGGATCGTGAAATATACACCTTTCGAATCGCATTTCGGTTTGGTTTGTTTTCAACGAAACTTTCTGGCGACTCTGTGCGGAGGATTGAATCGGGTAGAAGTTCGGTGTGATAGTCTGGATAAATTGGGACAATGAATTTTCGCTGCCGCTTCGACATATAAGGATATGTCGCCTGCGGATGGGCAATGTCGGCACGCGGCGCGAAGTTTCTTACAAGCACTTGTTCGTCGCCTAACACCCCATGCTTAACGCCGTGGTGATAGAATCCCCAATCCACAAGCAACGCGATTAGACGTTCCTGATCTGTGTCTTTGTTGAAGATCGTCACATATATTTCATCGACTTTGAGCTGGATAGCATTGTCGAAAACAATTTTTAAAAAGCGTTCCCCTAATTTGTAGCCGTTCATCGCCACCTTAAACGTTCCGATTTTCAATCTGTGTTTCGCGGCAAATTGCGGCGTTATATCGGCGTATGGCTCACGCTCGTCCTCGGATTTCAGATATAGGAAAGCAAGCGTCTCCCCTTTTTCAGATGTGCAAACATACGCAATTTCGTCGGCCTTCTTATTGAACCAGTCGGCAAATCCAACGTAGTCTCGCTTGAAAGAATCGAAAAACGAATCCGACAAATTTATTTTTCCGAAGTGTTCCTTTTTTACGGCCAATACCTTGTAGCTCGCAAGGTCGGGATTTTCCGCTGTTACTTTTTCGAGAAAATCATCAATCGTAAAAACCCGGTCTCCAATGGCGAGCAACTTGGCCTTTTCGTGGATGCGTCGGTCTTCGGTGATTAGACAGTCAACACGTCTGGTAAAAACCTCTTTGAGGAGCGAGGTGTCATTTGTGTCATTTTCATTTTTATCATTTTGCCGCAGCTTTTGGATCTCTGCTGATTCAGGCGCTTCTGTTTTTAGGGCAACATAGTTTTTGAGCTTAATATCAAATGTTGCGACCACCTTTCGGTCTTTATGTTTTCCAATTTCAGTGATTGTCAGCGGGTGAATACATTTTTCATGATGCAAGCGGTCGAGCCAGTTGAATAGAACGCCAATCTCCTCCTTGACGACTGTGCTGGCTTCCCTGTGAATTATGATATTTGTATCAAGCAATACTCTCATAATAGCAACCCTATGAATTTAAGTGATTGGTTACGAATTGGATTGCCGCTTCATGTTCTGATGGCAGCGCCAAAAATATTGGGATTTTCAAATTTCCACAAACGAATTCGGCGTGTTCGCGTTCAGTCTTTTGCAATTTGGTTAGCAATTCAGATTGAAAGTCCCCGTTATCGCGGAGGCGAAGGCGTTCTTGGATGCGGCCAACTTCATCGAGTAATACGATAACTGCTGCTGGAGAAAGTTTCTGAAAAATTCTGATCGGTATTGTTTGAACAATATCCGCAGAATCAAAGACGCAAAAGTGCCCATCAAGTATGAATTTTGTGTCTTTTATTGAGTGTGATTCAATTGCGGTAATTAACGCGTCTTGATTGTCTCCCACATCTTCCACGCGTTTATTAATTGCGGCGGGAGATTTTCTTTGTTTAGTGATGAGTTCACTGGCACTCAAATGCGGAATTCGGAAAATTTGCGAAGCCCTATTTGAGAATTGTGACTTGCCAACACCATGAATACCACCGACGAAAATGATTTTGAATTCATTAATTTTCATCAGACGTTTTTCATCAAACCCCCAATTCCTTCTGCGCTGCATTTGCCTCCGTCTTGGCCTTTTTGAAATTCAAGTCCGGCTCGTAATCGGGATGCTCGGCGCGTTGTTTTTTGGAAAGCAAGCCTTCAATCGTCAGCAGTTGCACGCGCGGATATTTTTTCTGGTTCGGGCTTTCGTAAAAGCCCGCGCTGGCGGCGTCCTTGATCATTCCCTTGGTGCAATCGTCCAGCGAAATGAACAGTGCGATGTCCGCGCCTTCGCGTTCGCGGACGTGGTTGAGCGCGCGCACGTCGTCCGCCTTCAATCCGCCGCCTTTGACGCTGACCACGATTTTGTGCACGTCTTTTTTGTCGAGGTCGCGGAAGAATTTCAGGCCGTCAATGCCCGTGTCCGCGCCTTTCTTTTTGCCTTGGAACGGCTGCGCGTCCACGAGCGACACCGCCCACCATTGGAATTGATATTTGTCGCGGTTCGCCAGGTCGCGCGCGGCGTCCAAATCTTTGGGCGTGCCATGGATTTCAAATTCCAATCCGGTCTTAAAAGCTTTCTTGAGCCTTTTCTCAATGAGCGAAATGGCCAGATGTGTGATGTCTATGCCGAACCATTTGCGTTTCGATTTCTGCGCTGCGTGAACGGCTGTGCCGCAACCGCAAAATGGATCAAGCACAACGTCGCCTTCGTTGCTGCTCGCAGAAATGATTCGTCCCAACAAACCCAATGGCTTTTGTGTTGGGTAGCCAAGACGTTCCTCGTCTTGCGGCTTCAACCAAGAAACATCTGAATCAATTCCATCCTTCGTTCCGAAAACTGTGCCTTCCGTGTATGGCTGAAACGTCCAAAGGTCTGACGTTGCTGGCCCGTCGGTCGGAGTAATTGTGCGCTCATACATCGGCCAAGCAGCACCGGGCACGATTTTGATGAATCCTTTTTCTAAAAGAAGTTCGAGTTTTTCGTGTTGGCCTAAACCTATCGGATCAATTCCAACTTCTTCCCAAATCTTTCCCGGCACAGCCCAATGCCTGTCTTTTGCCGTCGGATTAAAACCGCGCCAATTTTGGCCTGACTCTCCATTTCGAGTGCCAGAGCCAGTTAGCACATTGCCATAGTATGCAGTTTTGTATCCGCCTTTTCCGTCTTCGATGAAATTATCCCGCACATGACCCGCCATGTAAGGAAGTTTTGGATTGTTCCAAGTGAATTTGTCGGTCTTGGTGTAAAAGAAAATTGTGTCGTGAATTGGAGCCCAACGAGAAGCTTTATTATGTGCGCCGGTTCGTCTCCATATTATTTCGCTACGGAAATTTTCTTTTCCAAACACACCGTCCAAAACAATTTTCAAATAGTGCGAGGCCGTCGGGTCGCAATGCAGATAAAGCGAGCCGGTGGCTTTGAGGACGCGATGGAGTTGGAGCAGACGGTTGGCCATCATCGTGAGATAGGCCATCATGTCGTTCTCGCCCAGAAAGCCGCGCAGGGCCTTCATCATCTCCGCCACGTCGGTGTTCGGCTGGTGCAGGAGTTCGTCAAATTCGCGCTCGGCCTGCTGGTTCCAATGCCAGGTGTCCTCAAAGGCTTCAATCTGCGCCTCGCTGTCGTGGCCGCTCGGCGCTTTGAAGAGCAGATTGTAGTCGCGCTTGGAATTGAACGGCGGGTCGAGATAGATGAGGTCAACGGATTCGTCCGCAATGTGCTCGCGGAGGACTTGGAGATTGTCGCCGTAATAGAGCTGGTTCATCCGCGCGACAGTGTGCGCGGGAAATCTGGCGGCGTCAATTTCCGTCTCGCGTTGGACGGCCATTGTCCGAGGCTTGGAGTAAACTGCGGGCATGAATGCCGCCCGATATTTCATGCGCCGGGAAGATTATCAGCCGAAAAAACCACGTAACGAAACCATTTGCAGGTTTTTCGACATTTCGTGCGTTAAATGCGATTCCGTAAATCTGAAAATCATCAGCGAATTCAATGATGAACTGGGCGAGACGACGGTTTATCTGTTTTGCCCTCGTTGCCAACAGCGTGAAAAACTGCCCGAGCATTAAAATAATTCTGGTTGTTTCTGGATTTTTCCCAGCGGTGCCCGGTCGGGATTTTCCAAGACGGCAAGCCAGTCATCGCCGAGCCATGCGCCGAGCTGTTCCGCCCGCAGGATGAACGGCATCCGGTGGTGATACGGCGAAACGCTGGCGTTGGGCGTGGTGGTCAACATGGTGAACCTGTCGCCCGCCGCGTCCGGTTGCCACAAGCCGGCCATCGCAAACAACAGTTCGCCGGGCTGGATGAAGCGGATGCCTTTTTCAAAAAAGCCGTCGGCGAGAATCAGGCAGCGGTTTTGCAGGTGCGGCTTGAACGTGGGCAGTTGGGTGATGGTTTCGCTCTTGGCATTGATGAGCGGCTGTTTGTCCCACGGAACGCGCCAGCCCCAGGCCACTTGCCGGCTGGCGAAACTGTCGTGTGCCGGGATGATGACCGGTCCCAGGTCGGTGGGCCGGATGTCGCCGCGCGGGACGAAGCCGAAAACGAGGATTTGGTCGCGCAGTTTTAATTTGGCCTCGTCCTTGGTGTAGGTGTAGCGCGAACACATGGCGGGAAATTAGGCCGGGGCGGTTCTGGCGTCAACCGGCATGTCGGCGATGCAACGAAAACGCAAATCCGGTGTTAAACAATCGTGAGTTTTAATTTTCCACCAGACGAGGCTTTGCAGAGAAAGGCCGCAAATAAATTGCGGAAACTTCTGCTTGAAAGGTCATTCATGGAACGGTGGGAGCCGGTGGCGCAGGAAATGAAATGGGTCATCGGCGGACGGCCAAACGCCAAGGAACACCAGCAAATTCTGCCTGATTACTGCTACAATATATTCGATCTCTACGCCCGGACGATTTACAAATGTTTCACGCCGATATCCGAAGTGATAACGATTACGGACAAGGAGCGCGCGGCCACCGCCAAAACCGTCGAAGAAGGCAGAGCGGCCATGAAAATTGATTGGGATAAAATGGGTTCCGTGTTTCAAATGGGCGAGCGGGCAATGATGTTTTTTGAAAATGAGGCCGAACCACTGCTGAAACGAGACGGACTTTTGGATTTGCCGGCGGAAAAGGATGACGAAATCTGGCAGTTAATTATCGGTGACCGGTGGATGAAAGCGTGGCTGGCAAAAATGCAAGCGTTGGATAAAGACAAACCTGTCGAGGAAATCATTGAGCAGCGGATTACCGCACTGGCAGAGACGACCAAAAAAGCGGTTCCAGAATGGCACCAAAAAGCACGGGATTGGGAACCGGGGGCAACGACAAGATTTCATGCGGGAGCGGCCAAGGGTTCGGCTGGATTTCTCGACCAGAACGGTGAATTGCACGGCGAGAAAAAAATCAAACACAAGAACACCTACGAGATGCTGCTGATCTGCTGGCCGGAAATCGAGGAAATGATCAAGGCACAAAACCGGATGGAAGATTTGTGGAACTGGCTGGTTCCGTTCAGTCACCCCTACTGGATTGAAATCCAAGACCTAGACCAACTTGTCAGCCTCGCCCGTTTCATCACCTTGAAACTCAAAGAAGCCGGGCGTCCGCCAAAGCCCCGGAAATGTTGAAGTCAGTTTTTTTTCCACTTCATAGTTCTTCTTCCTGCGACGTGCTAAAACGTCAGCATGGAAATTGGTAAGACAACTTCTATCGCAAACGCACAAAGGGCGGGAAACCGTGACCAGCGGTGCAATTCCATGTTCGTGCCCGGCTGCGGACAGGAACAACCGACAGCGCCGGAAACAAACAACAAGAACATATGATCGTAAAATTGGAAGTATTCAAGACCGTCCACAACACGTGGCCGGCGAAAAACGGGATGGCGGCAGGTGAATCGTTCGACTTGCTGTGCATTGATGTGAGCAATCCACCGGAGCACCGGATGGAAGAAATGCTGTTTTACCGGACCAAACCGGAGGAACGGGATGCCCACTACATCAACGGCACGGGCAAAACCATCACGGTGGGCGTGGCCAAGATTCGCCACGCGGACAAGGGCGGCAAGGCCACCATCCTCGGGACGATCATCCCGGAAGCCATCAAGAAGTAAAATTATGGCCTCGAAAAATCCTCGGATAGACAGGGATTGGCGCGAGCCGATTCGCCGTTCCGAGGTCGCCACGGACTTTGGCATCTCACTGGCACGAATCCAGTGGGACCTTTTTGCAACGCCGACATTCAAGGGCACCGTCCCTCGATCAAACATTGCTTACGGCATGGCGTTTCGCTGGTTGCAGGAAGTGGCCAAAGTCTGTGGTGTGCCCTATAAACGCCTTCTCATAGCACTGCGAGGTGAAGAAGGCGAACAGAATGGGCGTTTCCACTTCCACTGTCTGGTGGGGGGAACTGCTACTCGCAACTATCACACGCTGCAACATCAGGCTGAACATCTGTGGAAGATTCAGAGTGGCGGGGCGCGGGTAGATGTTCGTCAATATGACCGCGCACTGGCTGGCGCGGAATACGTCTGCAAATGCCTGGGGGCAAATGCGTATGAGCTGAACAAATACAGCTTTGCGAACACGGTGACGCTGTCTGCGTCGGTTATCCGTTTGATAGCGGGTATAGACGCGAGTGGAGACAGACGCTGCGGACAGGACACATGAAAAAACGGGCTGGTGTCGAAAGTGCGAGGGTTTAACGGCCAGGGCGTTCCTCGTGCGAGTAGGCTTTACGATGAGACAGCCTCGGTGGTTGCGGGCATGGGAAATCATGCGCTGGCTTGCCCCTGAAAGCAGGGATGTTGGCGCGAAAGAATGATTCCTGAAAATCCGCCAATGGATGCCGCCGATAAAACGCCAAAGCTATTGTGGCGCGTGTCAAAGTGAATGGATTCCTTGGCCGGTGGATCGGTGGGCGGGCGCGGAGCGCCCGCCCGCCGACCGCCGGCAAAGGCTCCTTGTAGAATTCCTATGCCCTGATGCAAATGCCGTTTGGCAGGAAACACCGGGCGATTGCAGAAACGATTTATGCGCGACGAACAACATCAATTTCTGACACTGCTGGGCCAGTTGCCGGCCCGCCTGACGGCGGAGCAGGCGGCGTGGGTGTTGAACTGCCAGCCGCATGACATCCCGGCGCTGGTCGCGGCCAAGCTGATCAAGCCGCTGGGCAATCCTCCCGCCAACGGCATCAAGTTTTTTGCCACGGCGGATTTGTTGGAAGCCGTCAAAGACCGTAACTGGCTGGTGCGCGTGTCGGGCACAATTTACCACCACTGGCACGCCAAAAACGCCCGCCAGAAAAACGCCGGCGGGCGTCCGGTGGAACTGGCACCGCTGGCCGGCTAGTTCCGGCTCGCCTCCGGCAGCAATGCCGATAGCTGCGCCGGGGCGCTGCGCTTCGGCAATTCGTATTCCTCCAGCGGTGGCAACACCACTTCCGCCTGCTTCGCATACGCCCGATGCACCGCTTCGCTTTTATGGCCCAAGGCTTGCATCGCAAACCGTTCGGGATAACCGGCGGCTTTGGCGCGTTCGGCCCACGCATAGCGATAGCTGTGCAGCGTCAGGCCGGTGATGCCCAACTGTTTCAACCGATAAACAAAGGCATGGCCCCGGTAACTCGGCGAAAGGTTCGCCAGCGTCGGAAACAAATAGCCGGTTTGGGGCAGCGTCCGCAACACCGCCGCGACTTCCGCGCCGATGGCCTGCACCGCCATCGTGCCGCTTTTGTGGCGGCGATAGGAAATCGTCTGCCGCTGCCAGTCAATGTCCTCGGCGGTCAGCCGGGCCATGTCCGTCTGTGAGCCGCCGAAGTGCCAGAGCAATTCATAAAATGCTCGCCGCACCGGGCTGCGTTCAACGGCCAGCAGTTGCCGGTGTTCGTCCTGGGTGATGGCACGCTTGGCCTGATACACCAGCGGCGGCCAATGCAGTTTGGACAGCACCGGCCACGGTAGCCAGTGCATGGAAACGGCGTAATGATGCGTGCGCCGCAGATAAAGGTTGGTCGCCACCGTGCCGGTGTGCAAGACCGTCAGAAACTGCTCGCCGGTGGATTCCAACAGGCGGCGATGCCGGATCAAATCAAACGCCTTGTCTTTGATGGCGGAACGCCAGCGCGCCTGCGTGCTGCCGTGCTTGGTGGTGACGATGTGCTCCATGACCTGCTGCCACGTCCGCGAAGCAAGCGCCGGGTCGCTGTGGTGCAAATACACCTGCGCGATTTGCAGATTCATGGCGGGCTGCCGCAAGGCTTCGTTTTTCGCGTTCAACAGTCGTTGCGCTTGGTCGCGGTCGCGGGTGCGGAGCGAGGTTTGCTTGCCGGTGCCGGTGTCTTCGCAATAGAAGATGCCGGCGCGTTGGAACAGGATGAACTGATGTTTCATGGTTCGTGTTTTGTTGTTCTGAATCATGAACCATTACAGGTCAGGTGTGTTAGCGGGTTGTGGGCGGATGGTGGTGAAGTTCTGGCGAATGGTGGCGGATAGTCGAAACCACCACCGATTCACTGACACTTGCACTGACACCCGGCTACCCGCCCCGCAGAAAACCCTTGCAAATCCAGCGTTTTCTAACACTGGCAAGAGTCCCT
>CAVRAN010000008.1:0-35659 GCA_963719075.1 uncultured Verrucomicrobiae bacterium
ATCCGCCGGCACAACGTCCCCCAACCGCAAGCGGATGACATCGCCCGGCACCAACTCTCTCGCCGCCGGATTAATCCATTTCCCGTCGCGGATCACGCGCGCCTTGACCGCCAGCTTGGCTTTCAAGGCGGCGATTTCATTGCCCGCCTGGCGTTCTTCCCAGAAAGCGACCACCGCATTGGTCACCAGCAACAGAAGAATGATGAAAAAATCCGGCCAGTGCCGGACCACGCCCGACAAAATCACCGCGACTTCAATCATCCACGGAATC
This sequence comes from uncultured Verrucomicrobiae bacterium, assembly GCA_963719075.1. Classification (GTDB taxonomy): domain Bacteria; phylum Verrucomicrobiota; class Verrucomicrobiia; order Limisphaerales; family UBA11358; genus UBA11358. Next base: position 272 of record CAVRAN010000008.1, read on the forward strand.
GGCCCCCAAAAATACGAGAGGAATTTCAGCAGGAGATTCGTCTTCTTCTCGACCAGTTCATTCGGCCCATATTGCGTCAGCCGTTTCTTGGCTTCCGCATCGGTGAGACCATCCGGCGACGATCCCAATTTTTTCTCCACCTCCGCCATCGGCAGCGTTTTCAAATCGTCCTGCGGCGCCGGTTTGGCTTCGGGCTTTGCGCCAGTTTTTGGATCCGGCTTGGCAACGGCGGGCTTCGGATCGGCGGATGCGCCCGGCTTGGGATCAGGCGTTTTGGGCGGGTCGGTTTCGGGTTTAATGGGACAATCCTTTTGTGTCCTAAAATTTAATTTTCAAACAGTTCCAAATTGCAGAGCAAGATTTCGACGCGGAGAAACGAATGGGGTGAACACCCCATGAAAAATTTAACCAACGAATCCCGAAGCGCTCCGCTTAAATTTTTTCCATCGCGGCGGAGTATTCGCCGCGGCGCGCGGCGCGGTTGCATTGGGCGCGATGAAGCAGGGCTTTTTGCGCGGCTTCACGTTGGCGTCTTTGCCTTGCCAGAGTTCCAAGGCCGGTTGCTGGATGGCGCGGGAAAATGAAAAGGTCAACGCCCACGGCATTTGCGATTTGAACCGGACATTCATCGCATTCAAACGCGCCGAGGCCAGTTCGCTGGGTTGGCCGCCGGACAAGAATGCGATTCCCGGCACAGCGGCGGGGACGGTTCGCAAAAGAGTTTTCACCGTGGCGTCGGCGACTTCGTCCACGGATTCCTGCGCGGGGCAATCCAAGCCGGGCAGCACCATGTTGGGTTTGAGAATCATGCCTTCGAGCAGCACGCGCTGGCAATTGAGCTGGATGAAAACATTGCGCAGCGTTTCCTCGGTGACTTTGCGGCATTGTTCCAAAGTATGCGCGCCGTCCATCAGCACTTCCGGCTCGACGATGGGGACGAGTCCGGCTTCCTGGCACAACGCGGCGTAGCGCGCGAGCGTGTGCGCGTTGGCCTCGAGGCAACTGCGGCTGGGAATGTTTTCGCCGATGGTGATCACCGCGCGCCACTTGGCGAAACGCGCGCCCATCTGAAAATATTCCGCCAGGCGTTCGCGCAATCCGTCCAGGCCTTCGGTGATTTTTTCGCCGGGATGCGCGGCCAGGTCCTTCGCGCCGGCGTCCACCTTGATGCCGGGAATGATGCCCGCAGCGGCGAGGGCTTTGGCGAAAGGCGTGCCGTCGCGTTTTTGCTGGCGGATGGTTTCGTCAAAAAGAATTGCGCCGCTGATGCTCTCGCCGAGGCCGGGCGCGGTCACAATCAATTCGCGATACGCGCGCCGCGCGTCGGCGGTTTGCGGAATTCCCAGTTTGGCGAAGCGTTTGTTGCAGGTGGGATCGCTTTCGTCCATCGCGAGCAAACCTTTGTGGTCGGCCATGAGTGTCTTCGCGGTGTCCATTAAATTTTGCGCATTCATGATGACAATTTCTCGGTGCACAAATGAGTAGTCAACTATTAGTTGCCCGCCGGGGCGGAAATCGGTTGCGGCGATTGCGGCGATTGGCCTTGAAGCCGCCAGCGCAAGCCGCCGGTCGCCATATAGACCAGCATCGCAAACAGCATCACGATCACGCAAAACCAGATGCGCCAGTCGCGATGCGCACGTCTCCAATAAGGCGGATGGCCATGATCAATTGGTCCGCCATTAGGATCACCGTGCGACTTATGATCATGCCTTAATTCATTCATTGGTTGCCTGCTTTCAATTCCGTCCATTTCCAATTTCGAATCTCCGGCAAGTCTTCGCCGTGCCGGGCGATGTAATGTTTGTGCTCGATGAGTTTGTCCTGCATCTGCTGTTTCAGATAGTCGCCCTTGACGCCGAGTTGCGGCAGGCGGTCAATCACGTCCTGCACGAGATGAAAACGGTCGAGGTCGTTTTGCACGCGCATGTCAAAGGGCGTCGTGATCGTGCCTTCTTCCTTGTAGCCGCGAACGTGGAGGTTGCGGTTGGTGCGGCGATAAGTCAGCCGGTGGACGAGCCACGGGTAGCCGTGAAAGCCGAAGATGATGTGTTTGTCTTTCGTGAAGAGCGAATCGTAATCGGCTTCGCTCAATCCGTGCGGATGCTCGCTGGCGGATTGCAGCTTCATCAGGTCAACGACATTGACCACGCGGATTTTCAGTCCGGGCAGATGCGCGCGCAAAATGGAAACGGCGGCGAGAATTTCCAGCGTCGGCGTGTCGCCGCAACAAGCCATCACCACGTCCGGCTCGCAGCCCTGGTCGTTGCTCGCCCATTGCCAGATGCCGATGCCTTCGGTGCAATGCACGACGGCGGCGTCCATTGTGAGCCATTGCGGCAGCGCGTGTTTGCCGGCGACGACGACGTTGACGTAATGCCGGCTGCGCAGGCAATGATCGAAAACGGAGAGCAGACAATTCGCGTCCGGCGGCAAATAAACGCGCACGATGTCGGCCTTCTTGTTGATGACGTGGTCCATGAAACCGGGGTCTTGGTGCGTGAATCCGTTGTGATCCTGCTGCCAGACATGCGACGCGAGCAGATAATTCAGCGACGCGATTTTCCGCCGCCACGGAAGTTCCAACGTGACCTTCAGCCATTTCGCGTGCTGGCTGAACATCGAGTCCACGATGCGAATGAATGCCTCATAGCTGTTGAACAATCCGTGCCGTCCAGTGAGCAAATAACCTTCGAGCCAGCCTTCGCATTGATGCTCGCTCAACATGGAGTCCAGCACGCGTCCGGCGGGCGCGAGGAATTCATCATTCTTTACTTCGCGCGCGTCCCACTGGCGGTTGGTGACTTCAAAGACCGCGCCCAATTGATTTGAAAGCGTTTCATCCGGGCCGAAGATGCGGAAATTATTTTGATTCAGCTTTGCGACGTCGCGCAGAAATTTTCCCAGCACAAAAGTATCGCCCGCGTTGACCGCGCCGGGCGAAGGCACAATCACCGCGTGCTCGCGAAAATCCGGCATCCGCAAATCGCGCAGCAACAATCCGCCGTTGGCGTGAGGATTAGCGCCCATGCGTCGCTCGCCTTTCGGTGCGAGTTCGGCCAAGTCTGAATTTAGTTTTCCGTTCTTATCAAACAATTCTTCAGCCTTGTAACTTTTCATCCAGCTTTCGAGTTGCTGGACGTGTTCGGGATGTTCGGCATCCACCAACAGCGGCACTTGATGCGCCCGGAATGTGCCTTCCATTTTCAAGCCATCCACTTCTTTTGGTCCAGTCCAGCCTTTCGGCGACTTGAGCACAATCATCGGCCAGCGCGGACGAGTCGTGTCTTTTTTGTTCCGTGCATTCGTTTGGATTCGCCGGATGTCTTCAACTGCTTTTTCCAAAACCGTGGCCATGAGTTCGTGCATTTTTTCCGGCTCGTCACCTTCCACAAAATATGGCGTCCAACCGCAGCCGCGAAAAAATTGTTCCAGTTCATCCGGCTCGATGCGCGCGAGGACGGTTGGATTGGAAATTTTGTAGCCGTTGAGATGCAGGATTGGCAGCACGGCTCCGTCGGTGATCGGGTCGAGAAATTTATTGGATTGCCATGCCGTCGCCAGCGGGCCGGTCTCGGCTTCACCATCGCCGACGACACAAGCGACGATCAAATCAGGATTGTCAAACGCCGCACCGAAAGCGTGCGACAACGAATAGCCCAGTTCGCCGCCTTCGTGGATTGAACCCGGCGTGGTTGGCGCGACATGGCTGGAAATGCCGCCGGGAAAAGAAAATTGCGTGAACAATTTTTTCAGCCCGGCTTCGTCCTGCGTCACGTTCGGATAAACTTCGCTCCAAGTGCCTTCGAGATAGACATTGCCCACAATCGCCGGGCCGCCGTGACCGGGACCGGCGACGTAGAACATATTCAGGTCATATTTTTTTATAACGCGGTTCAGATGCACATAAATAAAATTCTGGCCCGGCGTCGTGCCCCAGTGCCCGACCACCAGCGGTTTCACGTCCGAAAGTTTGAGCGGACGTTTGAGCAGCGGATTGTCGTAGAGATAAATCTGTCCGACCGACAGATAGTTGGCCGCGCGCCAGTAGGCGTTTGTTTTTTGGAGCAAGTCCGGCGTGAGCGTGTTGGTTTTCATGGTTCAATCATCCATGAAAAGGCTGACTCGTTTGGAAGCGGAGAACAATGGGGTGAACACCCCATGAGACTTACAAACTAGAGAAATAATTTCCTAGCCGGAACGCAAAACCGAGCGCGCAATCATCAATTCTTCGTTTGTGCGAATGACGCGAACCATGACGCGGCTGGAATTCTTGGAAATCACCGCTTCAGTTTTTGCGTTGCGCGACTTGTCCAGTTCAATGCCGAGAAAATCAAGTCCTTCGCAAATGTGTGCGCGGACGGGCGGCGCGTTTTCACCTATACCGCCGGCGAAAACGAGCGTGTCCAAGCCGCCGAGCGCGGCAGCAAAAGAGCCGATCCACTTCTTCGCCTGATAACAAAATAGCGCCACGGCTTCCGCCGCGCGCACATCTTTTGCTTCGCGTTTGAGCAAATCGCGCATATCAGAACTGGTTTCCGAAATGCCCAGCAGTCCCGATTCGTGACTCACCATTTTGTAAAACTGTTGCGTGGTCATTTTTTCGGTGCGCGCGAGATACGACGCGAGGCCGGGATCAAGATCACCGGAGCGCGTGCTCATCACCAATCCTGCCGTCGGCGTGAAGCCCATGCTTGTGTCAATGCTTTTACCATTGCGCACTGCGGCCATGCTCGCGCCATTACCGAGATGCGCAAGAATCACGCGACCGGTTTTTGCCGACGGATCGCCGAGCCGCGCGAGTTCTTCCATTAAATATGCGTAAGACAAACCGTGAAAACCGTAGCGCTGAATTCCTTTGGCATCGAAGCGTCGCGGAATCGGCAGCAACTTTGCCACACGCGGCATGGTCTGGTGAAACGCCGTGTCGAAGCACGCTACTTGAAGAAGTTTCGGATGATGCTGGCGGAATAATTCAATCAATTCAATTTCGCGCGGCAGATGATCCGGGTCGTAAGGACTGATGCGGTGCAGTTCCGCCAATAATTTCGGCGTGACGATTTCCGGCTCGGTGTGTTTCATGCCATGAACCACGCGATGTCCCACGGCTTGAATCAAGTCGAAACAATTTTGCTTTTCAAGCCAGCTTATCAGAAAATTTGCCGCTGATTTGTGATCTGCGGCGGCGAGTTTGCGGCTGGGCTGCGGTTTTCCATCTGAATTGCTGAATGTAAAATTCGTTCCGCTCAAGCCGATACGGTCAATTTTTCCATAAAGTTTTCGCTCCAGCAATTTGCCAACTTGGTAGAGCGCGAACTTGATGCTCGACGAGCCGCCATTGATGGTCAAGACGGAGTGCATGGACGCCGATTTCAGTTTTGAATCTTTGGATTTAACTTCGCAGCCTGGCGCATTTGATCATGCTCCGCTCCGGCGATGCCTCCTTCGACAAGGCGTTCGTTGTCGCTGCGGCCTTCTTCGTCCTCATCCACGCTGGCGTTCACTGGCATCTTGTGTCCGGTCGAGCCGGGCAGGGGATCCCAGCGTTCGGATTCGGGCGCGGATTCAAGGATCGCCTCTTTCGGATCAACGTCCGGCTCGCCCGTCAATTCCCGTTTGGCCTGCGCGAAGTCGGAAATTGTAGCACCATTTTTCGGGCGACCGTTAATGACCGCCAGTTCCGCCGCGCGGGCGCGAACCATCTCGCGCGTCACCGTGCCGATGCCGGCGGAGTTTTCAGTCAAGACGCCTTCTTTCAATGGATTTGTTTTCATGGTTTGAAATCACAGCAACGCGCAAATTTGAAAAACTGTCTGTGGTTTATGGGATTTTTTAATTTCGCGTGTGCCGCGATCCTCGCGCGTGTCGCGGGATTTGGAAAAAATGTTGTCCCGCTTTTTAGGCTTTGGATTTGCGGCGGCTTCCTTGGAATTCGAACGCAACCGGTGAAGTGTTTTCGGGAAAACCGGGGTTTGCGGTGCTGCTGCAATTTTGTTGGCGGATTTTTTCATAAAATTATTTAGCCGCCTGTGAATGGGCTTCGACGAACCAAAGCCATTTGTCTATGCCGCGCGAAACTTCGGTAAACAAATCCGCCGTGTCCGCGTCGTCGAGCGCGTTCGCCTCGTCAATCGTGGCTCGGGCTTCCTTTCCAAAACTCGAAAGCGCGCGGGAGACGGCCTCGACGTGCGCCATGCCTTCGGCGATTTGCAGCGGATATTCGGGCAGCCGCGTGCGCGCTGCGGCCACGCGCACCGTGCCTTCAGCGATGCCGCCAAGTTGGACGATGCGTTCGGCAATCTTGTCCACATAATCTTCCACAGCTTCGTCCACCTTGTCGAAAAGTTCGTGCAGGCCGATGAAGCTGGGGCCTTTCACGTTCCAATGCGCCTGTTTCATCTGCGCCTGCAAATCCACGGCGGACGCCAGCCGCAGGTTCATCAGCGTGTTCAACTCCAGGCGGTTTTTGAGCAAAAGGTCGTTTTCGGTTTCATACATCTTTGGCGCTTCCGCGAGATCGGTCTTGAATTTTTTCATAAAATTATTTTTGTTGTCCGGGTAATTTATTTACGTCTTGTTGTGAAAACCGTGAACGCGCGTGAGATTGCGTTCCGCGATTAATTGCGACTCGGCCTCCAGCCAATGCTGAACCTCATGCCCTTGTGATGAACCCTGATTCACATAACTGAAGTATGCCTTTCGGGCGACTTCGTCCGGCGACGGCGCAAAATTAATTTCGTTTTTGTTTGATTCCGCAACCGCCGCCGCCTTTGCGTCGGCTGATTTTTGATTTTGTGGATATTTATTTTGTTTCATAAAGTGGAATTGGCCGGGCGAGTTCAAGCAACCGCGATCAGATGGTTCGCCGGACTTTGTTCAACGGCTTCTTTTGTCAAATTCACGAAAACGGTAGATTTTTCATAACTGATCCGGTCAACCTTGTTCACGAGTATTTGCACTTCGTTGCCGGAAAACCGATGGCCTGTTTTCACGACGAGCGAACGAATCGCCCAGCTCTCATCGTCCATCATAAAATCGGAGACGTGGCCAATGACTCCATCGCTGGCTTCAATATTGTAGCCCTTCACAGTTTGCATGCTTCGCAAGTGGGCATCGTTGCCTTCATGCTTTCGATGGATCGCAGCAGCTTGTTCACTCGACAAAGTTTTGGGCGGCACTGTCAAAATCGGAAAACCGCTCATGCCCCACAATCCGTCGCCCTGCCAGTAGGAAGGCCAGCCGTAATACTGATAATACTCTTCTTCGTATTGCCGCGACACCGGCTTGTGCGTCTCAATCGCAGGACTGTTTTCAATCTGCTTCCGGGTGAGGTTCACAAGCAGGACTTTTCCGTCCTCATAAAGACTGCCGATGGCGTGGGGCGAGAGCAGCACCTGACGGCTCGTCAACCAAGTTCCCGTGTCCGCGACCAGATAACGCACCGCCCAGTTCCGGTCGTCAAAATAAAAATCCTTCACATGGCCGATCTCGCCGTCCGACGCGCCGAGTTTTTCACCGTATAATTGTTTAATGCTTTGCAACATGAAATTGCCTTTCGTTTGGATCGCGTGTTCCGCCACGTTAAATTCTGCCCAATAACAACAGGACAATCAGGACGGCCAAAATCAAACCGACTCCACCGCTCGGGTAATAGCCCCAATTCTTGCTGTGCGGCCACGCTGGAAACGCGCCGATCAAAACAAGTATGAGCAGCACCAATAAGACAGTTCCCAACATAATGTTCCTTTCAATGTGCGAAGTTGGTTCGCTTGGTTATCTACCGTGATTGTCTCCGCGATCGTCGTGCTGGTCGTCCTTCCGGTTTTGTGTCTGACCGCGCGGCGAAGAATGTCCCGGATATTGCCGGAGAATCTCCGCATGGTGATTCGCCGGGGAGTCGTGGAAATTCATCCGCACTGACGGCGAGGCAAACAACACGTCCACCGAGACGCCACGCGGCGCAGGCCGTGCAACCCACACGCCGCCTTCCGGCCAAAAATATTGATGCCGGCTGCTGCTGTAATAAATTTGATAGTCGGGGTAGTAAACGTAATCGTCTTCCACCACGACCCCGGTTTCCACAACGGGAGGCGCTACATAAACTCCGGCGCGCGGCCCGTCAACGTAACCCACGCACCCGGTCGACGTGGCCAGGAGTGCAACGCCCAGCACGAGTCCGGCTTTGTCGGCCTTAAAGAAAACCCTTTTGACATTCATGAAACGAGCATAGTGCCATAGCGTACGGACGCTATGGGGTGTAACCCTACCGTGATTTTGGAAGTCCCGCGGAAGAGCGAGCATAAATTTGCGCCAGGTGGACAAAGCAAGAACTGTCAGCCAACCTTATCCCAACATGATATCGTCAATAGTAAGCGGAAAACTTCATCCTTCAATTATGTCCACAACTGGCGGTCGAGCGAGCGATACTGAATCGCCTCGGAAATGTGTTCGCTCAAAATGTTTTCCGCTCCGGCGAGGTCGGCAATTGTCCGCGCGACTTTTAATATCCGATCGTAAGCCCGCGCACTGAAATTCAATTCCGTCATCGCGTTCCTCAACAATTCTTTTGTTGCCTCATCCAACTCGCAAAATTGTTTTAATTCACGTGTGCTCATCCGCGCGTTACAGGAAATTTTCGGTTTGTTGGTAAAACGAATTTGCTGCCGTTTGCGTGCAATGACTACTCGTTCACGGATTTGCGCGGAAGTTTCGCCGGTGCCGGTGCCGGAGATTTCGCGGAATTTTACCTGTGGCACTTCGACGTGCAGATCAATGCGGTCGAGTAGCGGCCCGGAAATTCTTCCAAGATAATTCTGGATTTCCCGTGGCGATGATTTGCTTTCGCCGGGCATTTTCCCATCAGGAGTCGGATTCATCGCCGCAACGAGCATGAATTGCGACGGAAACGTCATCGTGCCCGCCGCGCGCGAAATCGTCACGATGCCTTCTTCGAGCGGCTGGCGCATGGTTTCCAAAACGCTGCGCTTGAACTCCGGCAGTTCGTCCAGAAACAAAACGCCGTGGTGCGCGAGCGAGATTTCGCCGGGCGTCGGGTTGATGTTGCCGCCCAAAAGTCCCGCGTCGCTCGCCGTGTGATGGGGCGCGCGGAACGGCCGCTGTGTCACGAGCGCCTGGCCGGATTTCAACAGGCCGACGATGCTGTGGATTTTTGTCGTCTCCAGCGCTTCGCCCAAAGTCAACGGCGGCAAAATAGTCGCGAGCCGTTTGGCCAGCATTGATTTCCCAGTTCCCGGCGGCCCGATTAACAAAACATTGTGCCCGCCCGACGCCGCGATTTCCAACGCGCGCTTCACGTTTTCCTGGCCTTTGACTTCGGCGAAATCGCAGTCGTCCTCGTGTTCATGCTCGAAAATTTTTGCGATGTCCACTTTCGTCGGAGCGATTTTGATTTCGCCTTCGAAAAACTGCGCGGCTGCGCGGAGATTTTGGACCGGGATGACCTGCAGCCCGGCGACGACGGCGGCTTCCGCCGCATTTTCCGTCGGAACAAGAATTCCAATTTTCCCGTCGGCTTTCGCGCGAATGGCCATCGGCAGAATCCCCTTGCTTGGCCGCACACTGCCGGTCAGCGCAAGTTCGCCGACCGCGAGAAAATTATCCAGTTGATCCGTTTCAATTTGTTCGCTTGCGGCAAGCATTCCAATGGCAATCGGCAAATCGAAGTTCGGCCCTTCCTTTTTAACGTCGGCGGGCGCGAGGTTGATCGTCGTGCGGCCCATCGGGAATTTATAGCCGGAATTGACAAGTGCGGTCGTGACCCGATCGCGCGATTCCTTGACCGCCGCGTCCGGCAGACCGACAATGACGATGTTCGTGTCGCCCCAGCCCGCGTTGACTTCCACTTCGACCGGGTACGCCTCGATTCCATTTACCGCAGCTGAACAAACCCTCGCGAGCACAGCAAATTTTGGCCGAAAGCGAGGCCAGCCGCAATTCAATTCACCTGCTCGGCAATCTTGTATTTGAACATCCGCTTTTTCATCCAGCGCACCGCGAGTAAATCGTAGAACGACGCAAACAGTCGGTTCCACACGCCGTAATTGCTCTGGCCGGCGAAGCGCGGATTATTCGTCACTTCGATTTCCGTGACCGTATGGCCTTCGATCTTGAACAGTGTCGGCAGGAAGCGGTGCATGCCTTTGAAAAATTTCAGATTCTCGATGCACTCGCGTTTGAAAGCGCGATAGGTACAGCCCGCGTCGGAAATTTGCTCATCGGAAAGCTTGTTGCGAACCCAATTAGCAATGCGCGACGACGCCACGCGGATGAAACCATCGCTTTTGCCGCGCACTTTCACGCGCGAGCCGCAGGCGCAATCGTAATTTTTCAGCGCGCCTAAAAGTTTCGGCAAATCCTTCGGGTCATTTTGCAAATCGGCATCCAGCGTCACGATGTATCTGCCGTGGGAAATTTTCATGCCAGCCCACAGCGCCGCGCTCTCGCCGCAGTTGAACGCAAACTTTTGCACGCGGATGCGCGGGTCACTCGCCGCAAGCTCTTTCAAAATTTCCCACGACTTGTCTTTGCTGCAATCATCCGTGATGACAATTTCGTAGGAAATTTTCAACGGCTCGACCGCCGCGCGAATGGCCTTGACGAGTTCGCGCAGATTGCCTTCCTCGTTGTAACACGGAATAACAAGACTGATTTCAGGTGTTGTGGACATGAAAAATATTTTAATCCTTCCAGTTCAATTCAGCGATTACCGGAGAACCGCTTGTAATATCGGTGAACTTTCCCTTATATCGCAGCCAATATAAAGCCAAACGATTAAAGGTAGAAATGAGAATGTTTCTCTTTTCCCATAATTGATCATCCGAATAGTCAGTAATTTTTCCATGTGCAAGTTTAGGCCTAAATTCTGCCCAAACTTCAACCTGTTGTGAAGTTAGAATTCCTTGCGTGGACAATCAAACTCGAATGGACATCCAACAGCAACATCAATTATTGAATCAATCGTTGCCATTGCTTTAGCCTCGGCTGTTCTGACGAATTGAATTTATTTCTTCCCGTAAAATTCCGCAATCGCGTCGCAAACTTTGTCCGCAGCATCCAATCCCATCTCACCGTGGATCGGCAGCGACAGAATTTCCTTCACCGCTTTTTCGGTCTGCGGCAATTTCGGAATATACGGAAACAAACCGATGACCGCCGGTTGCAGGTGGTTCGGCTTCGGATAATGCACGCCGGTCTCAATGTTTTTCTCTTTGAGAAATTTCTGCAAATCGTCACGTCGCTCGGCGCGCACGACATACATATGATACACCGGCGTGGCCCATTCGCGCGCAGGCGGCGTTTGCACGATGCCCGCGAGCCGTTCGTTGTAGCGCGCGGCGATCTGGCGGCGATTTTCGTTGAAGCCGTCGAGGTGCTTCAACATCACGCGGCCGATGGCGGCGTTAATTTCGTTGAACCGCACGTTGTAGCCGGTGAATTCGTGATCGTATTTGCCCTGGCGACCGTGATTGCGCAACATCCGCAAACGGTCGGCGTAATCAATTTTGTTCGTCGTGATGCAACCGCCGTCGCCGAGGACGGTGAGATTTTTCGACGGGAAAAAACTGAATGCGCCGAAGTCGCCCATGCTGCCGACGGTTTTGCCCTTGTATTTCGCGCCCTGCGCCTGCGCGCAATCTTCGATGACCCAAAGATTATTTTTCTTCGCGATGGCGAGCAACTTGTCGTTGTCAATCGGATGGCCGTAAAGATGCACGCCTATTATGCCGACCGTGCGCGGCGTGATGAGCGATTCCACGTGCGCCAGATCCATGACGAACGTGTCGTCAATGTCCGCGAACACCGGCTTCGCGCCGAGATGGATCAGCGGCTCCATCGTCGGAAACGCCGTGTGACTCGGCACGATGATTTCGTCGCCCGGTCCGATGCCTTGCAACTGGTGCAGGCAATAAACAATCATCGTCCACGAACTGCCGAGGACGGTTTGCGTCGTGCCGGTGTGCGCGGCGAGTTCGGCCTCGAACGCGGTGGATTCTTTGCCAAGAATATATTGGCCGGAGCGAATGGCGCGCAGCGCGGCTTCCTCGACTTCGGCGTTCACGAAACATTTCGATAACGGGATTTTGCTCATAAATTATTTTTACGTCTCGCTCGAATTAAAATCCATACTCCAATCAAAGAAACAATCAGGCCGACTACAACAACAGAAAAAATCCAACGCAACATTGCACTGGGATTTGTGAACAAGTAACTGCCGTCAGATTGATAAACAACATTCTCTTTACCAACTATAGTTTCAATTCCAACAATTCTTTCTAATCCTGGAAATACAATTCTGTGACTGAAAACCATAATTATCAGTCCAACCAAAACGAACACCCAGCCAGTTATTTTTTTGATTGGTCTTTTCACAAAATTTTGAGGCAATTCTAAATTGCAATTGCCTTGCCGGTCTTCACCGATTCCAGCGCGGCGTTCAGCACGCGCACGGCGTTGTAGCCGGACCACGCATCGGCGCGCGGCGTGGCGCGGGTTTTCACGGAATCCACAAACGCGCGCAGCTCCGCCAGCAACGGCTCTTCCGGCGGCGTTTCGATCTGCGTCACGACGCCTTCAGTCGCCTTGAAATCATTGCCGCCGGCGGGCGCGTGCGTGTTCGCATAGGTTTTGATTTTGTATTGCGAGATGTTGTAATCGCAGACCGCGCTCAACTTGTCGCCGCAGACGATGACCTCGCGAAATTTGCCGGGGATGAAATATTCCGTCTCGACCGTCGCCCACGTCTTGCCGCGCGACGTGTCGTATTCGAGCGAGACGAACGAAACGTCGTCCATGCCGCGCCCCATGAAATCATGATTGATGGCCGTGACGCTTTTCGGCAGCGCGCCGAGAATGAAATTGAACAGATCCACAAAATGTATGCCATCCGCGAACATCACGCCGCTGTCGTTGCGCGGACGCTTGAAGCCGCCGAAATGGCCGCGAATCATGTTCACCTTGCCGAACTCGCCGTTTTGCACCGCGTCACGCAGCCAGAGCGTCGCCGGATCAAAACGCAAAATGTGTCCAACCTGCAAAATCTTTTTGGTCTTGTCCGCCAGTTCCGCGAGCTGCTTGGATTCGTCGTTCGCGAGCGTCAGCGGTTTTTCGACGAACACATCCTTGCCGGCTTCGAGAAATTCCTTGCACAGCGGAAAATGCGATTGCGCGGGCGTGACGATGACGACGCAATCCACCTGATTGATGAGCGTCTTGTAATTCGTCGTGAGGCGCTCGGCGGGCAGGCCGAGCTTGCGCGCAGGTTCGAGCTGTTTGTCGCCGACTTCAGCGACGTAAAGCTCGATGGGCAGTGAATGAAGATTACGCAAATGGTTGGCGCCCCAGCGACCAAGACCGAGTAAAAGAACTTTAGTCATGCAAGTTTGACAGATATTTTTTCAGTAAACCACCCCTCACAGCAAGGAAAATGAACATCCGTTTTGCGATTGAGTTAATGATTGGAAAATAATTCCCATTGGCCAGCATGTGTAATGTAATGCAGCGGCGCAACAGTATGGTTTTGCTGAAATTGTTCCATCGTGTTTCCGAATGCCACTATCAATACGTGTTTTTCACTTTGCAACAATTCCGCCAGCGCGGTTTCATCCGGCAAAAATAATTTGCCGAGCCGCTCGCGGTTGCCGGGAAATTCGAATGGCACTTGCGTCAAATCCATGCCGCCGAAATACGGCCGGTTCGTCGCGTTAATCACCGTGCCGGAATAAAACGCCAGCCCTTGCGGCAATTTGCCCCAGCAAACGACCACATCACCGGTCTGAAAATTTTCGCGTAGCGCCATGCCGAGCGGCTTGAGCGTCTGGTTTGCTTTCAAACTCGTTTCAAACAATGGAATTTCCGCAACCACTGTCATCAAGCCGAACCATGTTAACCCAATCGTGAAAGCCGTTTTTATTTGCCATTCCCATTTCCGCGCCAGCCAAAATATCAAAAGTGCGATGACCGCGAGAACTGGCGTTTGCCATTTCAACCATGACGGAAGCGTCTCGTGAAAAGCGTATTTCAACAGCAATGGAAAAACGGCGGGCAACAAAAACGAACCTGCGAGACAAATCCGCCAGGCGATTTTCGGCGCGGATTCGTTCGCATGTTCATCGCCAAAAAACCGCCATGCCAAAAGAACTGCCAGCGCCGGGAAAATTGGCAGAATGTAGGCCGGCAATTTTGCCTGTGAAAATGAAAACAGAACGAATGTGAAAATCGTCCAGACATTCAGCAGCAACCAGGCGTCTTTTGATTTTGCGTCCAAGCCTCGCCAATGTGCCCGACGCCAGAGCCAGCCAAGCAAAAACGTCCATGGCAAAAGTCCGACCGCGAGAATTCCAAAAAAATAGAAGAAGCTGCCGTGACGGTTTTTGATTGCCGTCCCCAGCAAATGACCGGCGGCCTGGCCGAAAACCATGTAATGAAACGCCCCCGGCACGCGTTGAAAGACCGCTAAAAACCACGGCAGCACCAGAATCAGAAAAAGAGCCAGTCCACCGAGCAAACCGCCAAGCAGAAATTTTTTTCCTGAAAATTCTTTCCAACGACAAATCACCAGCACCGCCAGTGTGACGAGCGGAATGGCCAAAGCGATTGGTCCTTTTGTTAAAAAGCCAAGTGCGATTGCCGCCCATCCGGCCAGGTGCCATGCCAAAAAAATTTCCGCTTTCCGCTTTCCACTTTCCGCTTTTGAAGCGATCCAGCTCCGCCAGAAAAAATAAATCGCCCAGGCGACAAATTGCGTCAGAAAAATATCCGTTGTCAGCATTCGCGCCATGACGAAGTAGAGCAACGAGCTTTGCAGAATCAATGCACTCCAAAAACCCACACGCCGTCCGCCGATGGAACAGCCGAGCAGAAACGTTGCCCATACGCCGCTGATGCCCGCGAGTGCGACCGGCAGGCGCACCGCCCATTCGTTCTGGCCGAAGAGTTTCATCGAAGCCGCGACGAGCCAGTAAGTCATCGGCGGTTTGTCAAGATGGGGCAGATACCAGAAATGCGGCACGAGCCAGTCGCCGGTCTCGATCATTTCGCGCGCGATTTCCGAGTAGCGGCCTTCGTCGGGTTCATTTAGCGCACGGCTGCCGAGCAAAAGGAAAAATGTGCCGACCGTCAACAAGAGCAACAGCCATCGTTGGCGCGCTTCAGTGAAAAACAGCGCGGTTGGTTTCAAGGAATTTCTAGATGCCGAAAATTTTGCGCGGCGAATTTAATTCAGCAACTGATACCAGTTGTTGCGCTGATGCGGCTCGTAGCCGAGGTCTTTGATTAGACGCTGCATATCAGCAACGGTCATGCGAAAAGTTGTGCCGGCCTGCGAGACGACATTTTCCTCGATCATGATGCTACCAAGATCGTTCGCACCATATTTCAACGCGACCTGGCCGATCTCCAGGCCTTGCGTGACCCAGGAGCTTTGGATGTTTGGAAAATTATCGAGATAAATCCGCGCCAGCGCCTGCATCCGCAAATACTCGTGCGCGCCGACCGTCGGCGCTTTCAGCTTCGTGTGCTCGGCCTGAAACGTCCACGCGATGAACGCGGTGAAATTTCCCATTTTCTCATTTCCGCTTTCTGCTTTGCCTTTTAAAGAAATTTCCTGCTGCACGCGCAACCGTTCCAGATGTTCGATGCGGTCTTCAATCGTCTCGACGTGGCCGAACATCATCGTCGCGCTCGAATACAAACCGAGCCGATGCGCCACGTCCATGACTTCGAGCCAGTCGTCGCTCATCGCCTTCAACGGCGCAATTCTTTGCCGCACGCGATCCACTAAAATTTCCCCGCCGCCGCCGGGAATTGAGCCGAGTCCAGCCTTCACGAAATCGCCGATGATGGTTTCGAGCGGCTCGTTGAACACATCACGGAAATGGATGAACTCGCTTGGACTAAAGCCGTGAATGTTGAAATCGGGAAATTTATTTTTCACATGGGAGAGCAAATCCAGATACCACTGTTTCGTGAGTTTCGGATGATGGCCGCCTTGCATTAACATCTGCGTGCCGCCGAGCGCGATGGTTTCTTCAATTTTTTTGTCGAGTTCGGGCAACGTAATAACATAAGAATCATCGTCTTTTTCCACGCGATAAAATGCGCAGAACTTGCAATAGACGTTGCATACGTTCGTGTAATTGACGTTGCGGTCAACGATGTAGGTGACGATGTCGTTGCCGCGCCCGTTGAAATCTTTTGCCTTCGCCAGTTGCCGCCGCCGGTCCGCGAGGGCGCCGAGTTCTTCGAGCGGCAGATGATAAAGCCGCAACGCATCCGACTGGGAAATGCGTTTGCCATCCCAGACTTTTTGCAGCAACTCGTCCAATGACGCGTCGTAAATCACGGAGAAAATTTAGTGGAAACGCGCGCGCGAAACAAGCAGTTGCATTTTTGGCGGGTTGACTCAAATTGTCCGCGTGGAGGGAGGAGGCAAACAATTTCACATCGTCGTGCTTGGCGCAGGCTTTGCTGGCCTGACGTTCTGCCAGCATTTTCGTCATCCCGATGCGCGCATCACGGTCGTTGACCGCACGAATCATCATCTGTTCCAACCGCTGCTCTATCAGGTCGCCACCTGTGCGCTGTCCGCCACGGACGTCGCGCAACCCGTCCGCGGCATCCTGTCCAAACGGCCGGACATCACCGTGCTGCTCGACAAGGCGACCGGTTTCGACCTCGCGCAAAAAAAAGTGTTCCTCGAAAAAAATGCGCTCGACTACGACTATCTCGTGCTTGCCCTCGGCGGCCACACCGGCTATTTCGGCCACCACGAATGGGAACAATTCGCGCCCGGCCTCAAAACGCTCGACGACGCGCTGCGCCTGCGCAGCCGAATTTTGTTCGCGTTCGAAAAAGCCGAAAACGAAACCGACCCCGTCGAACACGACCGGCTCATGACCATCGTAGTAGTAGGCGGCGGGCCGACCGGCGTGGAACTCGCCGGCTCCTTCGCCGAACTGACGCGCAAGGTTTTGAATTTGGATTTCCGCCGCATTGATCCCACGCAGTCACACGTCATGCTGCTCGAAGGCGGCCCGCGCATCCTGTCGCATTTGCCGCCCGACCTTTCCGAAAAAGCCAAGTGGCAGCTCATCCATCTCGGCGTGAATGTCAAAACCGACACACAGGTGAAAAGCATCCGCGAAGGCGTCGTCGAACTCGCCAACGGAAAAATTATCAACGCCGGCAACATCGTCTGGGCCGCCGGCGTCACCTCCACGCCGCTCACAAAAAAGCTCGGCTGCGAACTGGATCGCGGCGGCCGCGTAAAGGTGGCTCCCGATTTGAGCGTGCCCGGCCACCCGGAAATTTTTGCCATCGGCGATATGGCGCTTGTGCTGCAGGCCGACGGCAAACCCGTTCCCGGCGTTTCGCCCGCCGCGATGCAGATGGGCAAGCACGTAGCCAAAATCATCAAGGCCGAACTCAACGCCCGCGCGAATCCGCCGGCGCGTCCGCCGTTCAAGTATTGGGACAAAGGCACGATGGCGACCATCGGACGTTCCGCCGCCGTCGCGCAAATCGGCAAGCTCAAGCTGTCCGGCTACCCGGCGTGGCTGGCGTGGCTGTTTGTCCACCTGATTTTTCTTGTCGGCTTCCGCAACCGCACCGCCGTTTTGTTCCAATGGGCGTATTCCTATTTTTCCAACCGCCGCAGCGCCCGCATCATCACCCACCAGCCGCAAGAGGTGGAAGAAGATTGACGACCAAGACGCGAAGAAAAATCCCAAAGGGATTTCATCATTCAGCCCAGCGTTGACGCGATGCAATCGCGGCTACGCTGGGTGGCGAATCAAAATGACATTAACCCTGACAGGGTTGAATCATTGCGCGGAAACGGCGATACAACCCCGTTGGGGTTGAAAATAATTTTGGACACTTGACCTAGGGTAGCTCGTGCCTCGCAACCCTAGGCTGAATGATTTCATCCCGTTGGGATGACAATTATTTGCCGATGCTCGTGCGCAAATCTTTTTCCAGGCGGGCGAAGGCGCGTTCAAAGGCGTCGTGGTTCTTCCAGTTCGAGAAATCGGGGATGTGATATTTGCGGACTTCTTCCGCCAAATCTTCGCCGGTGTCCGAGTCCCAA
The DNA here is from genome assembly GCA_963719075.1 of uncultured Verrucomicrobiae bacterium. GTDB lineage: Bacteria > Verrucomicrobiota > Verrucomicrobiia > Limisphaerales > UBA11358 > UBA11358. The sequence continues at coordinate 18,378 of CAVRAN010000008.1, forward strand.
CTTTTCACGCGCTTAAGAATTTTAGTAAATGTAAACTTCTCCCTCCTCGTTATCGTCTTCTTCGATTTGCGATTTAACTTTTGGATGTAATCCAAAAATTCCCCTTAACATATACATCACTTTGTAAGTTTTTGTTAAAAGCGTCCGCTGCTCTGCCAAATATTTCTGGTCGAAAACATCATTTAGCAAAGCGTGCGCTTGTGGATTGCGAAGTTTCCTCACTTCCTTGAATATGGAAAACGCATCCAAAAAATCCTCCCGATGCTGGCCGCCATTTCCTTCCGCGTAGGGTAGGCAATTAAAATTCCACCCTTCCATTCATTTAAGCGCGCTACTTCTCTCTCTGGCGGCAAATCCGCCGTTCGTTTAATAAATGGATTTGTATCAACTTCGTCACACCTAATAGTAATTCTCTGCCCTTCAATCAGCGGTTTTAGAAATTCCTTAATTCCTTCGATGTTTTTATTTTGTGCTCCAAAAAATTTGTCCAAAGGCAGACCATTGAAATCCCCTGATTCAAGATAATATTGAACCGTTCGGTCAATCAGCCTTTTAGCCGAAATGCGTTTGATTTTCTGTTGCTCTGACATTGCGCATTTCAAACGAAAAGTTATTTCGGCATTTCCAATCCCACCTTCGCCGCCACCTGCGCCACGTCTTTGTCGCCGCGACCGGAGAGGTTCACGATGATCAATTTGTCTTTGCCCATTTTCGGCGCGCGCACCATGCACTCGGCGACGGCGTGCGCGCTTTCCAGCGCAGGAATGATACCTTCGAGCCGCGCGAGTTTCATGAACGCTTCGAGCGCTTTTTCATCCGTCGCGTAGGTGTATTCCACGCGGCTGGCGTCGCGCAGGAACGCGTGTTCCGGCCCGACGGCGGCGTAATCGAGTCCGGCGCTGACGCTGTGCGTGGATTGGATCTGGCCGAATTCGTCCTGCAAAATAAAACTGCGCGTGCCCTGCAACACGCCGAGCGACCCGCCTTGAAACCGCGCCGCGTGCTGTTCCGGCTGGATGCCGCGTCCGCCCGCTTCCACGCCGACCATCCGCACGGATTTGTCTTCGAGGAACGGATAAAAAAGTCCGATGGCGTTCGAGCCGCCGCCGACGCACGCGATGAGCAGGTCGGGCAATCGCTTTTCCTTTTCCAAAATCTGCGCGCGCGCCTCGTCGCCGATGATGCGCTGAAAATTCCGCACCATCACCGGATACGGATGCGCGCCGTAGGCCGTGCCGAGAATGTAGTGCGTGCTGCGGAGGTTCGTGACCCAGTCGCGCATCGCCTCGTTGACGGCTTCCTTCAAGGTTTTTTGGCCCGCGTGCACCGGCACGACTTCCGCGCCGAGCATTTTCATGCGATAAACATTGAGGATTTGCCGTTCGCAATCCACCGCGCCCATGTAGATGACGCATTTCATCCCGAACATCGCGCTCACCGTGGCCGTGGCGACGCCGTGCTGCCCCGCGCCGGTTTCGGCGATGATGCGCGTCTTGCCCATGCGTTTCGCGAGCAGGATTTGGCCCATCGCGTTGTTGATTTTGTGCGCGCCGGTGTGCAACAAATCTTCGCGCTTCAAATAAATTTTCGCGCCGCCGAGCTCCTTGGTGAGCCGTTCGGCAAAATAAAGCGGCGTGGGGCGACCGCAAAATTCCTTGAGGTAATAATCCAGTTCGCGCTGGAATTCCGGATCGTGCTGCGCGCGGAAATATTCCTCCTCCAATTCCTGCAACGGATGCATCAACGTCTCCGGCACATAACGTCCGCCGTAAGGACCAAAGTGGCCGTGAACGTCGGGCAAATCTTCTGCGGTGATTGCGCTCATGGACTTATTTTCACGCAAAGGCGCGAGGTGCGCAAAGATTTATTTAACGGCAAATAAGTTCTGCGCTATTGATTTTTCGCTTGTGCGGCTAGCATGCTTCTTGCCAGTTGCTTATGTTGTGGCTGTGAGCTTAAAAGGCGGCACTGAAAAGGTTAAAGAGGCATTGGTTGCCTTTATCATAAATGAAAGAACTCCACCAAAAGTGTTGTTTATTTTTATAGGAGTATGTTCCGTTTTGGGCGTTTTTTGTGCTATAAGTTTATTGCTTCAACCGCCGCGATGAACGCCTTCACTTTCGCGTGATCTTTTTTGCCGGGCGCGGATTCCACGCCGCTCGAAACGTCCACGCCAACCGGCTGGACTTTTTTCACGGCCTCGGCCACGTTTTCCGGCGTCAAACCGCCCGCGAGAAAAATCGGCTTGCCGAATTTCTGCGCGGCGACGGCCAGGTCCCAATTGAATTTTTCACCCGTGCCGCCCAGCGTCGTCGAAGAAAAAGCGTCGAGCAGATACGCGTCGGTCAGGTAATCCGGGATTTTCTTCAACGATTCCGCGTCGCGGATGCGAAAGGCCTTCATGCTCATCAGGCCGAACTGCGTGCAAAATTCCGGCGGCTCGTCGCCGTGAAACTGGAGCATCGTCAAGCCCGCCTCGCTGATGGCGCGCAAAATAAAATCCGGTTCCGCATCCACAAAAACTCCCACGCGCATCACGAACGGCGGGAGTTGCTTTGAAATCGCCGCCGCCGTTTTCAACGAAACATAGCGCGGGCTTTTTTCGTAAAAGTTGAAGCCCAGCGCGTCCGCGCCCGCCTCGACGGCGGCCTGCGCGTCGGCAAGATTCGTGATGCCGCAAATTTTGACCCGCGTTTTCATTTACGATTTACGATTTACGATTTACGATGGGCTTTGCCCGATTTGCGTCTCAAGCGTAAATCCTAAATCAAAAATTGCAAACCGATGCCACGGACGATTTATTTCGACTACAACGCGACCACGCCGCTTGATCCCAGCGTGCGCGACGCGATGCTGCCGTTTCTTGGAGACGTTTGGGGCAATCCGTCGAGCGTGCATCACGTCGGTAGAAAGGTGCGGGCGTTGCTGGACGATGCGCGCGACCGCGCGGCAAAATTCCTCGGCGCGAAGCCGAGCGAAATCATTTTCACGAGCGGCGGAACGGAATCGAACAATCTTGCGATTTTCGGAACGGCGCGGGCGCTCAAATCCAATGGCAAACATTTGATCACTTCCGCCATTGAGCACGATGCAGTTCTGCAATCGTTTGATTATCTGGAGAAAAAAGAAGGCTTTGAAGTCACGCGGCTGCCGGTGAACTCTGAAGGTCGAGTTTCGCCGGACGATTTGAAGAAGGCCATTCGCGCGGACACGATTTTGGTTTCGATCATGGCGGCGAACAATGAAATTGGCACGATTCAGCCAGTCGCCGAACTCGGCGCGATTTGCCGCGAGCTTGGAATTGTTTTTCATACGGACGCGGTTCAATGGTTTGGCAAGGAGATGTTTGAAAACGTCGCGCAGTTCGACGCGGATCTGGTTTCCGTTTGCGCGCATAAATTTCATGGGCCAAAAGGCGCTGGCTTGCTTTACATCAAATCGCCGCTGCATCCTGATCCGATAATGATTGGCGGCGGACATGAAAACGAACGCCGTGCTGGAACGGAAAATCTGGCGGGAATTGTTGGATTAGTTGCTGCGCTGGAAAAATTTGTGAAACCGCCGGTTTTTGAAAATGCAAAATTAAAGCCGCTCGCGGACAAATTGATTTCTGCGATTGAAAAAATTGACGGCTGCGAATTGGTTTCGCCGCGCAAGCATTCAACCATTCAAGCATTCAACGTCTTAACGAACACCGTTTCCTTCGTCGTTCGCGGCGCGGACAGCATTGCGCTTTTGGCGGGTCTGGACGTTGAAGGCATTTGTGCTTCGAGCGGTTCGGCTTGTTCGGCGGGTTCGATTGAGCCGTCGCACGTCATTCTAGCGATTGGTAAAAAGGAATTGGCTAATTCACTCGTGCGTTTTTCGATTGGTCGTGAAACTTCAGCGGAAGAAGTTGATTCCGTTTGTGATGCTTTGCCGGAAGTTATTCGTCGTGCACAACTTTCCAGATAGCTGGAATATTTCTGTGAATGGATTGAGATTTCTGTTAAAAACTTTGACTTTTAAAACATTCCAATTTTATTTCTCTCTCTTTTGCAAATGTTTTTTTCATAAAACTCTGTGGCAGCCTTGACAATCAGAGTTGTTTGACTTATTCACATCCCTTAATAATAATAATTTTTTAGAATAGAAGCTTAATATTAACTGAGCATGAACCTCACCATTGCAAAGGATAAAATGATCAGCGGCCTGCAAACGGTTCAAAATGTCGTGAGCACACGCACAACGCTGCCGATCCTCTCTAATGTTTTAATGCGCGCCGAAAATGGCCGTGTTGAGTTCACGGCTACGGATCTGGATGTTACGGTGGCATGTTCAGTTGAAGCAAAAGTAAAAAAAGGAGGATCTACCACAATCCCGGTGAAAAAGCTTTTTGGAATTGTCCGTGAATTAAACAGCGGTGAAATTGAAATTGAGGTGGACGAAAAGAATATTTGCAGCGTCCAATGCGGTTCGTCTTTTTATAAAATCCATGGGCTTAGTGCGGAGGAATTTCCACCATTGCCAAAATTCAAAGACGACAAAAAGGTAAAATTACCGCAAGAAACTATAAAAATGATGCTTAAAAAAACATCATTTGCAATTTCCACCGATGAGTCTCGCTACGTTTTGAACGGAATTTTTATCATTCTTAAAGATAACAAATTGACGATGGTAGCTACAGATGGCCGCAGGCTTGCCCTTGTGGATGAGGAAGTAGATATTTCTGAAAAAAACCAAGGTGAATTTATCGTCCCTGCGAAGGCCGTGAATGAATTAAATAGGCTATTGCAGGAAAAGGGAGATGTTGAAATAAAGTTCGGAGAAAATCAGGCATCGTTCTCATTGAAGGACGAAAAAGAGTTTTCGGTTTTGTTGGCAACCAAATTGATCGAGGGTAATTACCCAAACTATCGGCAAGTCATTCCATCCGAAGTCAAAGAACGCGTGCCGCTTGTTCGTGAGGAATTTTTGCACGCGCTTCGCCGTGCCGAAATAATGACCAGTGAAAAGGCAAATTCAGTCAAACTCACGTTTGGAAAAAACAACCTCGCGATTACCGCCAATGCGCCGGAAGTAGGCGAAGCGCGCGAAAGCCTCGCCGTGAATTACAAAGGCAAGGAAATAGCCGTCGCCTTCAATCCAAAGTATCTTATTGACCCGCTGAATGCACTGGCAGAGGATGAGGTTTTTTTTGAATTGACCGATGAACTCAGCCCCGGGGTGCTTAAAATCAACGGTCCGTTTCTTTACGTTGTAATGCCGATGCGGTTGAGCTAGATCGCGTCGAAGTATTATAAAATCCTAGAAAATCAATTTTTCTTCGCTTTTTACCAACAGAAAATTTTGTGCCCGTGCCGGAGAGCAGCCAAAAACCAAACAACCCGCCTAAAATACTCAAGTCGGCAGTCGGAGGTTCAGGAACCGAAGACACTGGAGAAAGCGCGACACCCAAATCGTCAATCCGCCAGTTAACAGAAGATGAATTGCTTCCTGTGCCGTTAGATCCGTAAATTCGGAAGGAAATGATGCTCGAGTCATTCGGAATGGAAACCGAAAGATCGTAAAAGCTGACTGCGGCCCAAGTGCCATTGGCGGCAACTGAGACAGAACTAAGCAAACTGGAAGAGGCAAAACCGTCCGTGCTGTCGTAAAGCGAGAGCAATTGAGGACCCGTGGTTGTTGATCGCGAGCCAAAAGATATGTTGGTTACGTCGTACGAGAGCGTTGATGCTGCGCCAAGGGAAAAGCTGAACGCTAAATACGCAGAACCCGAAGCACCCGTGTTGAGTGCGCCTACACGGGCGACAATTTCCGCATTGGTGCCGCCGCTGGCGGTGTATCCGGCGGCGGTGGAATAGCCGGAAGATGGAGAAGAAGCGTTTAATAAGGTGACTGATGCACCGCTATTGCCCTGTGACAAACTGGAAACAGTCAGCCCGCTGAATGAATTTGATGTTGATGAAGCGCCCCCAAGGGAGAAGTTCCAATAAACCGCGTTTGTCAAACCCGCTTTTACAGAAAACCCTGCAGTCAGCAGCATTATTCCCAAGCCCAGAAACCAAAACAATTTTTTCATATAATTCCCTTCCCTTTTTACCAAACCCTGCCGTTGTTTTTGTTTATTCCCAATACTCCTAAAAACTACGAGCGCATTTTTAGAAAAAGACCAAACGAAAATCAAGAAAAAACCTCAAAAAGTTATTAACAAATTATTCACGAGAAATACTTGGTTTTTACATTTGATCCACCGTTTCGATGCCCAGCGTTTCCAGACCTAGTCTGAGCACATGTGAGGTCAGATCACACAGCGCCAACCGGCTGGCGCGCGTGGCGGCATCGGCTTTCAGCACGGGACAGTTTTCAAAAAATCGTGAGAAGTGAACTGCTAGCTCAAACAGATAATTGCACAGAAAATTCGGGCGATATTCCTCCGCCACGGCTTCCAGTGTCAGCCCGAAGTTGAGCAAATGTTTTGCCAGCGCTATTTCTTCCGGCGCAAGCAAGTTGATGTTTGATAATTGAAGATTGATGGATTCGGCTTTGCGGAAAATACTTTTGATCCGCGTGTAGGCGTATTGCAGATACGGCGCGGTATTGCCTTGCAGCGCGAGCATCTTGTCCCAGCTGAAAACGTAATCGCTCTGACGGTTCGGTTGCAAGTCAGCGTATTTAACCGCGCCAATGCCAACAACGCGCGCAATTTCGCGCCGCTGTGTTTCCGGCAATTCAGGATTTTTTTCGGAAACAATTTTGAAAGCGCGCTCCTCCGCTTCGTCCAGCAAATCGGAGAGCTTCACGGTTTCACCACTGCGCGTTTTGAACGGCTTGCCGTCTTCGCCGAGAATCGAGCCGAACCAGACGTGCGCCAGTTTCGTTTTCGACTCGCCATGCCATTTTCGGAACGCGGCAAAAATTTGTTGAAAATGCAATTGCTGACGTCCGTCAGTGACATAAATGATTTCATCCGGTTTCCAGGTTTCCAAACGGTAGGCCAGCGTCGCCAAATCAGTTGTCGCATAATTGAAACCGCCGTCACTTTTGCGGATGAGCGCGGGATGGTTTTTCAATTGCGGAATGTCGTCGAAGAAAATTGCAATCGCGCCCTCGCTTTCGCGTGCAATGCCTTTGGTGAGCAATTCGTCCACGAGCGGCTTCAGTTTCGGGTTGTAAAAACTTTCGCCGAGTGTGAAATCGAATTTGACGCCGAGTCGACCATAAATGACTTCAAATTCACGCCATGAATGCGCGACGCACTGTTTCCAAATTTCCACATTCGCTGGCCAACCACGTTGAAGAAGCACTAGCTCATGCCGACATTCTTTTTCAGTTGGTGTATCTGGAATGAAAATCGCATCGGCTTTTGGAGTTTTTGCCCAAGCCTCCGACACGGCTTGATTTCTCTCTGTTTCAATTTGTTCGACCACTTTTCTGTAAAGACGGACTAGCTCCTCAATGGGCGAACTTTCCAATGCCCCGCGATTTAGAAAATTTTTCCAACCAAAAATCAACATTCCGAACTGCGTTCCCCAATCGCCGATGTGGTTGTCAGTAATGACATGGTGGCCGAGGAGACGTAAAGTGCGCGCAAGGCTGTCTCCGAGGATCGTGGAGCGAATGTGACCCACGTGCATCGGCTTGGCGACGTTCGGCGAACTGAAATCAATGACGACGGTTCGTGGTTGCACGGTTTTTTCAAAAAATAAATGTTCACCGCGCGCGGCAGATTCGAGCGTTTGCGCGAGCACTTCGGACTTGAGCCGGAAATTCAAAAAGCCCGCGCCAGCTATTTCCACCTTTTCGCAAAATTCAGACACATCCAATTTTGCCAGAACATCCGTCGCAAGCTGGCGCGGATTCAGTTTCCGCGTTTTGGCCAGCGACATCAGCGCGTTGGATTGGTAGTCGCCGAATTTCGGATCGCACGGGCGGACTAAAACCATCGAAAGATCCGCGTCCGGCAAAACGGTGCGGACGGCGGCTTGCAGTTTCAGTTCGATTTGTTTGTGCGGCAGCACGGGGAGAATTTAGCCACAGATGAACGCGGAAGAACACAGATAAAACAAACACACAGCCGGAGAAAATTTCAAGTGAAGCCGAAGACCTTTTATGGTAATTCGTGAAATTCGCGTCGCACTGGAAGCTACCTTTTCCCGAATTCCCGGATGGTGTTGAGCATCACAGCAGCATCCGGCGCCTGCTCGAGCGCCTGGCGGAATTCGGCCTTGTGCAAAAGTTTGGCGATGTTGGCGAGCGTATGGAGATGTTTTTGAAATTGCCCCTGCGGCACAAGGAACAACATGACGAGTTTGACGGGCTGATTGTCAAGCGCGTCGAAGTTTACGCCTTTCTTCGAGCGACCGAGTGCGCCGACTACTTCGTAAATCAAATCGGTCGAGGCGTGCGGGATGCCGATGCCAAAACCAATGCCGGTGCTCATGGAAGTCTCGCGCTTCTTGACTGCGGCGGTGACGGCGGTGCGGTCGTCGTCCCGGATTTTTCCCGTCGTGACGAGATTACCAATCAATTCGTCAATGGCTTCCCAGCGATTCGCTGCGCACAAGTCGGGAACAATTTGCGCCTGAGTCAAAATATCAGCTAAATCCATAGCGTGTCCTTAAGGTTTGAACTAAACGTCCCGATATTTCAAGACCGAATTACTGACAAAAAAATCGCCACAATGTCTTAGCGCGCGATTCAAAGAAATTTTTGCAGCCAATTCAAAATTTCCCCGGTGCATTCAAACCACCAGCCCAGCGCGTTAAGCAAGCCCACTTTTGCCGTGAGCAACGGAATTCCCAAAAGTAAAACGCTCACGTTGCCGAGAAAAATAATCACCGCCGAAAATAAATACCCCTGTGAGGTGATGTCCGTTTGCCTTGTTTTCAACGCATGTGCCGTCAGCGTGACGTGAAAGGCATACGCTGCGCCGATGAGCAAATGAAAATAGACCAGATAGCCGTGCCAATCCCAAATTAAATGGTCGATGGCAAAAATCACGACAACGATTGCCGCGTAGAGCGGGAAAAAATAAGGCGCAAGCACGATTAGAAAATTGTTTTTCGAGACAACGACATGGCCGCCGCTGGACGACACTTTAAATTTTTTCAACTGTCCGCCAAAAAGCCATGCCCACAATGCATGTGTCAATTCATGACCGAACACGTAAATCCACATCGGTTTGGGCAACATGAGGAAGATGACCATCCAACACGCCGCACCGGCAATCAACGGAACCCAAGTCGTGTCCGCGCTGCCGCTGGCGCGCAAAACGCGCCAAAACGCCATCGCCGCGCCGGCGCAAACCGGTAACAGTAAAACAGCGACAATGAATTTAATCCACTTCGGCACGGCGGGAATTTAACCGCAGAGACGCGGAGACGCAGAGAAAAAACTTTGTTCTTTTCATTTCAGAATTAAGCTTTGCGCGATGAAGCAAGACGAAGTCCTGCAAATTTTCCGCGACACGGGCGCGTTGCTCGAAGGGCATTTCATTTTGCGCAGCGGATTGCACAGCCGGCAGTTTTTTCAATGTGCACTCGCGTTGCAACAAATGCCCGTCGTGGAAAAACTCGGCGCGGCGCTGGCGGCGAAATTAAAACCGCTCGGCGCAGTCACGGTGGTTTCGCCGGCGATGGGAGGACTGGTGATTGGACAGGAAGTCGCGCGGCAGCTTGGATTGCGATTTATTTTTGTGGAAAAAGAGGATGGCAAACTCGTTTTGCGGCGCGGATTCAAGATTGCGGCGGGCGAAAAAATTCTCGTCGTTGAAGATGTCGTGACCAAGGGCGGACGCGTGCAGGAAACCTTGGACATCGTCCGTGCGCACGGCGGCAATGTCGTGGGCGTGGCGATGGTGGTGGATCGTTCCAACGGCGCGGTGAATTTTGGCGTGCCGTTTGAGAGTTTGATTTCGTTGCAGGTGGAAACGTTTGAGGCGGACAAATTGCCGCCGGACTTGGCGAAAATTCCGGCGGTCAAGCCGGGGAGTAAATAATTTCCAAGTGCAAATTATTAAGATGAAGCAACCGATGCCTCGCAACGATTTTTAATAATGCCGAGAATGTAATTTTGCAGGTCGCCCATTAAATAATCAGTCCAAAAGTGTGAGTAGAAATTAAATCGCGTCGAAAGTCGTTGGCTGCTCCTCAAGTGCAAAATCACGTCGCCATTTCCAATGTCTTCAATCCAATAAGTTCCGGTCAGCACGTCGAAGTATTTGCCGCCAATGATGACGTGTTTGTCGAATGTGGTCGGCGGAATATCTTTTGAGTCAGCGCGAATTGAAAACGACAAGCGGTGCGGATAATCCCATTCATTGATTGTTTCTACAAATAAAACGCCCTTTTCAAAGGTTGCAAAACGAACTGCGCCGACGCCTTCGCCGACAAGTTTCGCTTCCAGCGGCCGCGGAAAACCAATCATGTGAGAAAACGAAAAGTGCTGTTCCTTGTCCGAAATTAACGGAACGGTTCGGATTTGATTCCAAACTGTTTGTGCGTTCGCGTGAATTTTAATTTGCGTTTGAACGGTTCGGACTTGTGAATTGATGGATTGCAATTGTTCAATTGGCGAAGCGGCAAAAGGCAGCAAAGCGACAATTGCCAGACAATAATTTCTGTCCCGCCGCGACTTGAGAATCTTCAGACAAATTCCAGCAACCAGGCCACCGAATGATGAAAGAATAAGAATCAGCGGCAGCAATAAAATGACGCAAATAAGCCCTTCCCAAACTAACGCAAGCGCACAAGCCAAACATGCCAGCGAAGAAAGCCAAGGCATGACCAGCCAGACCATCCAACTGTTGCGTTCGCGATAATCAGTAAACCAAACCGTGATAAATCCTAGCGCGAGCGGAACGCCGATGATAAAAGCGCAACTCATCACATCAAAAAAATTTCCAAATAATCCGAAACCAAAAATGAAACGAGCAAAAATTCCGTAAGCTGCGCCCAAAATTGCTCCGTCAATGATGAGTTGTCTTTGAGTGAGAGGTTTCATTTTTCTGTCATGGAATTCTAAATGCGCCACGCAAGTTGCGCCATTTCAATTTTTACTGTGCCACGGCGTCGCTTGTGGCACAGTTTTTCATTCGCGTGATTTGAGTTAAATCGTCGAATTCTCCTTTATTTACTCTGTTTCTCAGCTTTTTCGTCCGGCGGCACTGAAATTGCATTACATCCATAAGCAGTTAATCCAAAACAATTTTACACACACAATTTTATGGCAAAAGTATTAGGCATTGATTTAGGCACGACGAACTCCTGCATGGCGGTCATGGACAGCGGCGAACCGCTCGTGCTCGAAAATTCCGAGGGCAAGCGCACGACGCCGTCGGTCGTGGCGTTCACGAAATCCGGCGAGCGCGTGGTCGGCGACGCGGCGAAACGCCAGGCCGTCACGAATTCGCGCAACACGGTTTATTCCGTGAAGCGTTTCATGGGCCGCAAGTTTGATGAAGTCGGCGAAGAAATCAAACGCGTGCCTTACAAGGTGGTCAAAGGCTCGAACGGCGATGCCGCGATTGAAGTCGAAGTCAACGGCAAGCCGAAGCAGTTCTCGCCGCAGGAAATTTCCGCGATGATTTTGTCCAAGCTCAAAGCCGACGCGGAAACGCGCCTTGGCGAAAAGATCACGCAAGCCGTCATCACCGTTCCCGCTTATTTTAATGACTCGCAGCGTCAGGCCACGAAGGACGCGGGCAAGATCGCCGGTCTCGAAGTTCTCCGCATCATCAACGAGCCGACCGCCGCGTCGCTCGCTTACGGTCTCGACAAGAAGAAGGACGAGAAGATTGCCGTTTACGATTTGGGCGGCGGCACGTTTGATATTTCCGTTTTGGAAATCGGCGACGGCGTTTTTGAAGTCAAAGCCACGAACGGCGACACGCATCTCGGCGGTGACGACTGGGACAACACGCTCATGGATTGGATTCTCGATGAATTCAAACGCGAGTATAACATGGACCTCCGCAAGCAGCCCGACGCGCTCCAGCGCATCAAGGAAGAGGCGGAAAAAGCCAAGATCGCGCTTTCCAGCTCGCAGACTTACGACATCAATCTGCCGTTCATCACGGCGGATGCGACCGGACCGAAGCATATCCAAAAAACTTTGACCCGCGCGAAGATGGAACAGCTCACGGACAAACTTTTTGAACGCACCATCGGGCCGGTGAAAGCCTGCTTGAAAGACGCGGGCATCGAAGCGTCGAAGATTGACGAACTCGTGCTCGTCGGCGGCATGACGCGCATGCCGCGCGTTGTGGAAGTCGCCCGCTCGCTCGTCAACAAACCGCCGCATCAAGGCGTGAATCCCGACGAAGTCGTCGCCATCGGCGCGGGCATTCAAGGCGGCGTGCTCAAGGGCGAAGTCAAAGATGTTTTGCTGCTCGACGTGACGCCGTTGTCGCTCGGCATCGAAACGCTCGGCGGCGTGTTCACGAAATTGATCGAACGCAACACCACGATTCCCGCGCGCAAATCGGAAATTTTCTCGACCGCGAGCGACAATCAGCCCGGAGTTGAAATTCATGTGCTCCAAGGCGAACGGCAATTTTCCAAGGACAACAAAACGATTGGCCGTTTTAATCTCGCGGACATCCCGCCCGCGCCGCGCGGCGTGCCGCAGATCGAAGTGACCTTCGACATTGACGCCAACGGCATCTTGCACGTCGGCGCGAAAGACCTTGGCACGGGCAAGGAACAGAAGATTTCCATCACGGCCAGCAGCGGTCTCTCGAAGGACGAAGTCGAGAAGATGCGCAAGGACGCCGAGGCCCATGCCGACGACGACAAGGCCAGGCTCGAGGAAATCCAGACGCGCAACGAGGCGGACAACTCCGTTTATCGCACCGAGAAATTGCTCAAGGACAACGCGGACAAACTTTCCGCGGACGACAAGGGCAAGCTCGAAGCCGCCGCCAACGCGGTGAAGGAAGCGCTCAAAGGCACGGACGCCGCCGCAATCAAATCCGCCAGCGAAAAGCTGAACGAAGTCTGGCAGGCCGTCTCGACCGAACTTTACAAAGCCGCCGCCGCGAAGGCGCAGGCGGAAAAAGGCCAGGCGGGCGGACAGCCGGGCGCGCAGCCGGAAGGCGAACCGCAGGCCGAAGCGAAAAAAGACGAAGGCGTGATTGACGCGGAAGTCGTGGACGAAAAGAAATAATTCAGGCGCGGAAGAAATTAAAAATTCTTCCGCGCTTTCCATTTTTTAATAACCATGAAAAACAGAATTACTGCAAGCGCTGAAACATTGCTTGATCAAGCAACGGATACAGCAGATGAATATTTGGCACAGGCAATCAAATCAATTGATAAGCGATTTGGCAAAGGTTACGCCCAACAGCATCCAGAACTTGTGGCGGCTTTTATGAAAGTGGCAGCTCAAGATTTCCAAACGGTTCTTTCTATTCAAACAATTCAAGACGCAGTCTTGGAAATTATAGAAGCAATCAAAGAAAAATAAATTTTCCCACCGCTCGGGCGGCGGGAGTTAATTAAACATCAAACAACAACAACCAAATAATAAAAGTATGGCACTAAACGTCAAACCGCTCGGCGACCGCATCCTCGTGGAAGCGATCGAAGAGAAGGAAACCAAAAAGGGCGGCATCATCATCCCCGATTCCGCCAAGGAAAAACCGACCGAAAGCATCGTCATCGCGCTCGGCACGGGCAAACTCAACGACGACGGCAAGAAAATCCCGTTTGAAGTCAAAAAGGGCGACCGCATCCTGTGCAGCAAATACGGCGGCACGGAAATCAAGATTGACGGCAAGGAATACAAGATTTTGTCCTCGGACGACATCCTGGCGATCCTCGAATAATTTCACCAACCAACAACTCTTAACTTAAGAACTAAAAAATTATGGCAGCCAAACAATTAGTATTCGACGAGCAGGCGCGGCAGGCGTTGCTCAAGGGCGTGCAGAAACTTTCTCGCGCCGTGGTCGCCACGCTCGGACCGAAAGGCCGCAACGTGGTCATTGATAAAAAATTCGGTTCGCCGACGATCACCAAAGACGGCGTGACGGTCGCGAAGGAAATCGAATTGGAAGATCCTTACGAAAACATGGGCGCGCAGATGGTTCGCGAAGTCGCCAGCAAGACGAGCGACGCAGCGGGCGACGGCACGACGACGGCGACGGTTCTGGCCGAGGCGATTTATCGCGAAGGTCTGAAATACGTCACCAGCGGCGCGAGTCCGATCAACATCCAGCGCGGCATCAACAAGGCGGTCGCCGCCGCCGTGGACCAGCTCGCGAAGATTTCCAAAAAGGTCAAAGACAAAGAGGAAATCAAACAGGTCGCGACGGTTTCCGCCAACTGGGACACGACGATCGGCGAAATCATCGCCGACGCGATGGACAAGGTCGGCAAAGACGGCACGATCACGGTCGAAGAGGCGAAGTCCATCGAGACGACGCTCGACGTGGTGGAAGGCATGCAATTCGACAAGGGTTATTCCTCGCCGTATTTCGTGACCAATGCCGAAACGATGGAAGCGAAGCTCGAAGACGCTTACATTTTGAATTACGAAAAGAAGATCAGCAGCCTGAAGGATTTGCTGCCGATCCTCGAAAAAGTCGCCAAGACCAGCAAGCCGCTGCTGATCATCGCCGAAGAAGTCGAGGGCGAAGCGCTCGCGACGCTCGTGGTGAACAAATTGCGCGGCACGATCAATGTCTGCGCCGTCAAAGCGCCGGGCTTCGGCGACCGTCGCAAATCCATGATGGAAGACATCGCGGTGTTGACCGGCGGCAAGTGCATCACCGAAGACCTCGGCATCAAACTTGAAAGCATCAGCCTCGAAGATTTGGGCCGCGCCAAGAGCATTGTTGTTGATAAAGAAAATACGACGATTGTCGAAGGCTATGGAAAATCCTCGGAGATTCAGGGCCGCGTGAATCAAATCCGCCGCCAGATCGAAGAGACCACGAGCGATTACGACCGCGAAAAATTGCAGGAACGTCTCGCGAAGTTGGCGGGCGGCGTGGCCGTCATTAACGTCGGCGCGGCGACCGAAACCGAAATGAAGGAAAAGAAAGCGCGCGTGGAAGACGCGTTGCATGCGACCCGCGCGGCTGTCGAAGAAGGCATTGTTGCCGGTGGCGGTGTGGCGTTGATCCGCTGCATCGAAGCGATTGAAAAAGTCAAGGGCGACAACGACGACGAAAAAATCGGCGTGGACATCATCAAGCGCGCCGTCGAAGGCCCGCTGCGTTCGCTCGCCGCGAACGCCGGTGTCGAAGGCTCGCTCATCGTGCAGGAAGTCAAGAAGCGCAAAGGCAACGAAGGTTACAACGTCGCGACCGGCGAATACGAAGACCTCGTCAAAGCCGGCGTGGTTGACCCGAAGAAAGTCACGCGCTCCGCCTTGCAGAACGCGGCCAGCATCGCTGGTCTGTTGCTCACGACCGAATGCCTCATCACCGACGCTCCTGAAAAGGACAAAGCTCCAGCTGGCGGCGGCCACGGTCACGGTGGCGGCGGCATGGGAGACATGGGCGGCATGGGCGGATATTGATTCGCTAAAAATTAGAGGAACCGAAAATCAGAACGCGGCTGGAAGAAATTCCGGCCGCGTTTTTTCTTTGTAGGAGTCGAGGTAACGAGACTCAAATCAAAAGCAATTTATTCAGAGACTCCTCACGTCATTTCCCACGAAAATTTTCATGTAAAGAATGCTTGATAAATGACAAGGATGCTTTACACTGCGAAATATGAAATGGTTGTCAAAATATACTATACGAATGATTGTCGGCTTCATCGCGTATGCGTTGGGAATTCTTGCGGTGGGTTACTGTTTCCCAGAGCATTTACATAAACATTGGCTGGTTCTATTTCCGATAGTGATAGCGCTGATTTATTTTGCCATCACCGTCATCCGCTCTCTTTCGGACATGGATGAGATGTGGAGAAGGAATGCCACTGAAGCCATGGCCTTTTCCGCCGTCGCCACGGGTTTCACTTGTTTTGGCTACCAATTTTTCCACGATATAATCGGCGCGCCGCAATTTCATGCGGACTGGGCGTTTTATATGATGTGGGTCTACTATGGAATCGGAACATTCATTTCATGGTGGAGGTATAAATGAAAAATCGTCTGCGCGAACTGCGCGCGGCGAAAGAATGGTCGCAATCCGATCTGGCCGACAAACTCGACGTCTCGCGTCAGACCGTCAACGCGATTGAAACGGAAAAATATGATCCAAGCCTGCCGTTGGCGTTCAAAGCTGCGCGATTATTCAAATTGCCAATTGAAGAAATATTTTTTGATAAATAGCCGGGTTACGAAACCTTGACCATTCGCAGAAATCGGCGATGATATGGATGTTCGCTTGTGGGGGCGCACTGGTTTCGACCATGTGAACACGCCAGAGGCGGCATGCCGAGGAAGATGCGTTGGCCTCGTTAATCATCCGCATCAAAACAAAACAGCTAATCAAGAACTAGCTCTCGCGGCCTAAGCGCCACGACGTTCACCGGTGGACACCTGCTACGCCGGAGGAACGCAACAGCAGGCATGGTTGATGGCGGAGACCGCGCGCTGTCAGCCGAGATCTTATCATGCGGACTAGGCAGTGCGACTTGAGTTCGGACAGTATCGCATAGCAGAAAACTTTATCCGGAATAAGCATGTAGTCGCGGCTGGTTGGTTGACTTGGGACGCGGGTTCAATTCCCGCCGCCTCCACCATAATGGACTTCGAGAAAAATCTCTCCCTTCGCATCCACGTCGATGCACCATTGGTGCAAGGCCGAACGCGTTTGCCTGTGATTAGAAATCGCAGACAGATGGTTGCACAGAGATTATGCTATTTTTATTTTCACCTTGTTGCCTTTGATCTCCGCGCGGTTGAGCCGGGCGAGGATGGCGTTGGCGTGTTCGGCAGCGACATCCACAAACGAATGGCGCTCGCGGATGTCTACTTTGCCCACAACTTTTCCGGGCAGGCCTGTCTCGCCCGCGATGGAGTTGACGATGTCAATCGGCACGACGCCCATTTCTTCGCCGACGTTGATGTGCAGTCGCGTCTGGTCGGCGGGCGTTTTGCGCTCTGGTTTCACGCGATTTTTTTTGGACACGGATTCCGCCGCGACTTTTGCGTAAAACGGCGTGGGCTTTGGTTTGCCGAATTCCGGCGCAAGCGTTTCGGGTTTTACGGACGCGAGAATTTCCGCGTCGGAAAAAGTTTTTGGCTCAACGGCTTTTGGGCTGGGCGATTCGGCAACTGGCACTTTTGCAACCGGCGGTGCGATTGGCGCAGACGCTTCATGAAAAGTTTTTACGATGCGCTTC
>CAVRAN010000009.1:0-318480 GCA_963719075.1 uncultured Verrucomicrobiae bacterium
TGATTTCTTGACCGCTCCACGCGCATCGGGGATAGACGTTATTATTATACTTGGGTTCGTTCTGCGGATGAACGGCGTAAAGGTTTATTCCTTGCTGACGATACGCCTGGACATATTTTGAGAAGTAAAGCGCATAAGCCGCCAGCGTCTGCGGATCCTGTTTCATGTTCCCGCCTTTATATGAATTGCTGGTTTTCATCCATGAAGGAGGACTCCAGGGCACACCCCATACCGCGAGTTTAGGCTGATACCGCATCGCCGCCTTAATAAACGGGATGAGGATCTTGCGATCCCGTCCAATGGTAAAGTTCGTCATGGCATAATCGCCCGGTGTTTCATCAAGTGAATACCACTCCAGCGCAAAGTCGTTGGCACCGATGGGTGCCCGGCAGATGCTAAAGTTGCAGCCACTGGCATCGAACAAGGCCTTCAATGCCGTTGCCTGTCGCCCACGGCCCAGTGCTCGTAAGGCCTCCCAGCCAAGTTCATTGAAGCATCCGCCAAAGCCGTCAATTGTCTGATAAACTATTGTCGGATCAACTCGCACCACATTCGTCTCGGTGCCTTGTGTTTGGGTCAGGACGAGTGCGGACAATTCTTGCCACGGTTCGGCTTGTGTGCTGGAGACCCAACGAATCGAAGGAGCAACATGGAGCTGCGCTCGAGCACTTACAATTTGCGCAAAATAAAACGAGACGATACAGGTCAGAAAAACGAAAAGACGCAGTCGGAACATCTGAAGATTATGGGCGAACATGCACAATAAATTCAGCCATGCCGGGATGGCAACACAAGAACAATCCTACGATTTCTGGTAAAGCAAAAAAGGTTTGTTCTTTCTCCTGCGCCGCCGTCATAGATTCCATCGAGCCCTGCAGAATGAGCAAGGTCCGTTGCCAACATGGAGAAAGTATCCCGATCTAACTTCAAAATTAACTAACGGTTACTTCCTCTACTGCCTCACGAATCGTCTCCCGAAATTTCTCCATTCCCTGATCGAACGCGGCGGAGATCGGCAGCACCTTCACTTTTTTAATTTTCGTTTTGAACTGCTTGAGATTTTTCTCGGCGACGGCTTCGTCCATTTTGTTGGCGACGACGAGGCGCGGTTTTTCGAGCAGCGCGGGATCGTAAAGCTCCAGTTCGCTCAGCAATTGCTTGTAATCGTCCCACGGCTTGCGGTTGTCCGTGCCGGCCATGTCGAGCAGCAGCACGAGGATTTTGCAGCGCTGGATGTGGCGCAGAAATTTGTGGCCGAGGCCGACGTTTTTGTGCGCGCCTTCGATCAGGCCCGGCACGTCGCAGACCGTGAGCCGTTTCCAGTCGGCGTATTCGACGATGCCGATCTGCGGATGCAGCGTGGTGAACGGATACGGCGCGACTTTCGGGCGCGCGCGGGAAATGGCCGTGAGCAACGTGGACTTGCCCGCATTCGGATAACCGACGAGGCCGACTTCCGCGACGATGCGCAGTTCCAGCAGAAAATCGCCTTCGTCGCCCGGCTCGCCCGGCTGCGCGAATCGCGGCGTCTGGCGCGCGGCGGTGGCGAAATTGCGGTTGCCCAACCCGCCGCGGCCGCCTTTGCACAAAACAAATTGCTGCCCGTGCTGCGTGAGGTCGGCGACGAGTTCGCCTTTGGCAGAAATGACGGAAAGTTTTTCAGCGTCCGGGTCGTCCTTCGACAGGTCAATTTCCATCGCGCGTCCGCTGGCCGCGCGGCGCAGCAACGGACGTTTGCCCGTGCTCGTGCTGAACATCGGATTTTTATTTTCCTGTTCGGCTTCGTCGTCCTCATCCTCGTCCTCGATTTTTTCAACCGGTTTCGCCGACGGCAATTTCCACACGAGCGTGCCGCAGGGAACTTTGATGATGAGGTCTTTTCCGGCGTGACCGTCCATGCCCTTGCCCATGCCCGCGTCGCCGCCCGGCGCGATGAGGCGCGGGACGTAATACTGGCCGATGAGATTGTTGAGGTCGTGGTCGGCCTGCAAGATGACGCTGCCGCCGCGCCCGCCGTTGCCGCCGCTCGGGCCGCCTTTGGTGATGTAAGCCTCGCGATGGAACGCGACGCAGCCTTTGCCGCCGTGCCCCGCCTGCGCGTAAATTTTTATTTCGTCAATGAACATGAAATCATTCTCCGGCGAGTTGCAAAACGTTCCGCCGCAAATTCGACGACATCCAAAAACCGGCTTCGCGTTCTAAACGATCAAGCAAAATGTTTAAGCTGGGAATCAACTTCTCGATTCGAGCATCAATTAAAATGCCCGCAATGCCGACAGTGCGGACTCCAAGTTTGGCCGCAATTTCCCGCCCGGCCTTTTCATCAATCAATAGTGCATCTGCTTTTTGATTCAAAAATAAAACGATGGCCGCAGCTTCGCCCGCGTGAAGTTCAGCCTTGATAATTTCAATTGGAAATGATTTCGGCACGGGCAAAATTTCAATCCAATTCGGCAGGGTTAGACCGGAAAACCGCTTTTGAACTCTTGTCAGCCGGACAAATTCATCGGCCACTTCGGTTGGAATTAAAACGCGCTGGAAAATTTTTTGCAGCAAATGTTCGTGCTGAATTTTGCACAAATTCAGAATTACCGAAGTATCAGCCACGACGATCATCGCTTTTTCAGTTCGCGAAGCTCTTGAAGGGCGCGCATATCCTGTTCCAAATCTTCGATGCCGTAATTCTGCGGGATTTTCCGGTCTTTAAGCAAACCTTGAAACTCAAAAAAACCGACGCCGGCAATGTCCGCCGCCTGGATGAGCGTGACCTTGCGCGCGACATAAAGCGACAGCGCGAGTTCCTGTTTCAACTCGCCTTCGCTAAATTTTGTTTCCGGCAATGTCAGCGTCATACCTGAACTCTAATCAATTTTTTGCAAGTGGTCAAACGCGGTCTGGAAAACAAAAAAAGCGAGGCGTGAACCTCGCTTTGAAAATTGTTCGCGCCGGAGAATTTAATTTTTCGCGGCGGCGGCTTCGGCCACGACGTTCACGCGGCGGCTGTTCTTGTCGAACTTCACCTTGCCGTCCACGAGCGCAAAGAGCGTCCAATCGCGGCCCGTGCCGACGTTCTTGCCCGCGATGAATTTGCTGCCGCGCTGGCGCACGATGATGCTGCCCGCGCTGACGACCGTGCCGCCAAATTCTTTTACGCCCAGCCGTTTGCTGACGCTGTCGCGCCCGTTGCGGACGCTGCCTTGACCTTTTTTATGTGCCATACAAAAAGTTGATAGTTAATAGTTAAGAGTTGAGAGCAAAAAAATCAGGCGTTGATCGCCGTGATTTTCACCACGGTCAGTTCCTGACGATGGCCGATAGTCTTGTGATAACCCTTGCGGCGTTTCATCTTGAACGTGAGTTTTTTCTCGCCGCGCTTGTGCTCGACGACATCCGCCACGACGGTCGCGCCGCTGACGGTGGGCGCGCCGACCGAAAGCTTCCCGCCGTTGTTGACGAGCAGCACGCGGTCGAAAGTGACCGGCTTGCCCGCCTCGACTTCAAGGCGTTCGATTTCGAGCTTGTCGCCCGCGGCGACGCGATACTGTTTGCTGCCTGTTTCTAAAACTGCATACATAAAATTATTTTCCCGCAAAGGGTCGCACATTGAACCAGATTTTCGCCGGGTGTCAATGCCGGACTTTTGAAAAATCAGCCTGAGAAGATTCAGATTATCAGTGATGCCAGCCACCACCGTGGAAACCACCCCCGCCATGATAGCCGTGGTAACCGCCCCAACCGCCAAATCCAAAGGAAAGCGAAACTGCGGGATAAGGCCATCCGTAATATCCATAATA
Source organism: uncultured Verrucomicrobiae bacterium (assembly GCA_963719075.1). GTDB lineage: Bacteria > Verrucomicrobiota > Verrucomicrobiia > Limisphaerales > UBA11358 > UBA11358. The sequence continues at coordinate 3,795 of CAVRAN010000009.1, forward strand.
GTACGGTTGATAATAGTAAGATTGCGTGTCTGGAATAACATAGACCGTTGACGACGGAACGGTTTGATAAGTCACCGTCGGTTGCACCGTGGCATTGGGAGTTTGCGCGCTGCTGCTGTCGGAAGAATTCTGCGGCGGCGCAGGTTGTGCCGCCGATTGCGCCAACTGACTGCGCTGGTTCAACATGGCATTGAGGACGACATCAGAAATCCCCTGCTGTTTCAAATAAACGATTTCAGAAGCGCTCAAAGCGTAAATCGTCCCGGAATTCTGGATGTAAGCGACAATGGTGCTGTCGCTGACTTTCGCCTGCGCAAGCTGCAAAACCTGCGGCACGCCATAGGACAATTGCGGTGCGGACTGGTTTGCGGCTGGCGGGACAACATTGGCAGCAGTAGTGGAATTAGAATCCTGCGCCACAGCGTTTCCTGCCAAAAGAGCCAGCATTGCAACAGCGGCAATTGCCACCAGTCGTTTTTGAAAGTTTCGCGTTTTCATAATCAACACCTAATCATTTAACACCTCAAAGTCGCGCGAGTTGCGCCAACTGTCAATAGGAGCAATAAAGACAGCCGTCGGTTCCCATTTTTGCAACGAGCGGATAAATGTCCCTTTGCAAACAAAACGCCACGTCATCGCGCAACTCAGGAATCGCCAGCAAACGCCGCGCATTTTCCGATTTAGAAACTACCGCTGACAAATCGGTCTTTGCCTGCATATAAGCGCAAAGTGCCATTTGCGCCGAATCCGAAAGTGTTCCCACAGTTTTGTCGGCGGACAGAATTTCGCATAACGCACCCGCCGCCAGCACATCTTCATCTGCCTTATTTTCCCCCGTGCCGGCGCAAACGATCAAAATATTTTCAAAATTTTTCTGACGAAGAAATTCCGCCGTCGCGCCGAGGTTCAAAAACGAGGCGGCCAGAATCGTTTGCGCGCCCGCACAAGCGCGCAGCGCGCGCGTGCCGTTCGTGGTCGTGGAGACGATGGTTTTGCCGCGCACTTTTTCCGGCGTGTATTCGCGCGGCGAATTGCCGAGGTCGAAATCAATGCCGCCGGCGGAAATGCGGACGCCGTTGCGTTCGCCACCGAGCAGGACAAATTGCGAATTGCGAATTGCGAATTGCGAATTCTTGATTTCCAGCGCCTCGGCGATTTCGCTGACGGGGATGATGGCTTGGGCGCCGTGGTGCAGCGCGGTCACAAACGTGCTGGTCGCGCGCAATACGTCGAACACGACGCACGCGGTCGCGCGCAAATCGCGTTGGGCGAGCGCGGGCAATTCCGCCGGCGTCAGGATGGTTTCAATTTTCATTTTGCGTCGCGCGAAGGTCGCGAAGGCGGCGAAGAAAATTTGCAGCCTATCTATGTGTTAGGCTGCTTCCGTCCGACATACGCTGCAAGCACCAGCAAAACAATGGAAATGGCATCGCCAGCATTCCAGACAAATGTTAATATGATACTGACTATAGGATTCATCGAAATGTTAAATGCCCTCACATACCACCAAATCATCGGAAACATGATGAGGAACAGAAGCTTCAAACCGCACGCTAAAGCCACATAAAGAGAAGCTCGTGATGCCTGCCGCCGCAAAAAAATCGCCGCAACGATGCCGCCTATGCAAACTATAAACAGCGGTGATTCCTTAAGGATAAATTCTCGAAACACATAGATAATGAAGTCATTCATATTTTGCGCGCGCTTGCAGCCTAACATTTTCTTAAGCCGCATTCCATGCACGCCCGCGAGCATGGTTGATTTTTGCGATTGCAGCTTTCATCAGGGCTTATGAAAGTTGACCGGCAAATTTTTATCAAGCAAAAGCTATTTCAATTTCGTCCGCATGTAATGAAAAAGATATTGCTGGGCGTAACCGGCGTGCGGGCCGAAATGCGTGGCGGCAAAGCGGCGCAGGCGTGGCTCGCTGGCGCGGCGGCGCGGGAAATAAAGCCGTTGCAGCGCGCGTTCAATCCAGACATCCACGGGAAACGCGGAATCAAATCCGTAGGCGAAGAGCAAAACGCAGTCGGCAATCTTCCCGCCCACGCCGCGCAGTTTCATCAGTTCCGCGCGAGCTTCTGGCAATGAAAACTCACGAATTTTTTCCAAATCCAATTTGCCTTCGGCGATTTGCCGCGCGGCGGCGAGCAGGTTCGGCGCGCGAAAACCCATTTTGCAATTTCGCAATTCACTTTCAGTCGCGGCGGCGAGGCGTTCGGCTAACGGAAACGAATGAAACAAGTTGCCTTCGTTTAATGTGAACTCGCCCTCACCCTGTCCCTCTCCCATCGGATGGGAGAGGGTGGCCGAAGGCCGGGTGAGGGGTTCGCCGAACTGTTCGCAAAGCAGCGAAATGATTTGCCGGATTTGGACAATTTGCTTGGTCGAAGACAAAATGAACGAAGCAAGACATTCCCACGGCTCTTGTCGCAAAACCCGCAAGCCGCGACAGGCCGCGACCGCTTTTTTCATCGGCTCATCTTTTGGAAAAGTTTTGAGAATTGCATTCACATCAATTTCCGTTTGCAGAAAATCGTGCAGCCAGTTCCAATTTTTTACCGGCTCGGCGGTTTCCGCAAAGATTCCTTCGCGTGTTTGCGTCAGTTGCACAAAATTGTTCCCGACAACTCCAGTCCAGCTTCCATTGCATTCGCGCCAACGAAAAACCTGGCCTGAATCCAGCGTCGCCGCCAAATCGTAATCAAAGACAGGCAGAACAATTTTCGTCGCGGCCATTTTACTTCAAATTGTAACAAGCCCAAAGATGAACGCGGTGAAAAACGCGGTCGCCGATTTCAATTTCCTTCACGCCGAGGTCGCTGACGGACTGAAATTCCTGAACAATTTGCGGCGGCGCGGAATCAGGCGCGGGAATTTTTCCGTATTGAATCGGCTCGTGTTCCAGCCATTTCCAAAACCAGTCGCGTTCGAGCGGATACGGATCTACTTCACTGACGTAAATGGCGTTCTGGCCTTTGCGATTGGCGCGATAATCATATTCCGGCCAGAAATAAAACTGGTTTTGCGGCGTGTCCGAATCCACGCAATAAACAAGCGGCTGCGACCTTAGCGCGGCTTTAGCTTCGGGCGAATAAAACGAAAACAGGCCGGTAATGCCGTAATGGCTGCAAATGATGAAAGCAGGTTTGTCCTGTTGCTGCTCAAGTTTTTCGCGTTCCGTTTCGACGAGCGCGGCGGCTTGTTTCCAGGCGCGCACACGACGCGACGGGTCTTTTTCCAGCGGCAATGGTTCGCCGGTGACTTTGCCGATCAAACTGGTCTGGTGCATGAACGCTACGACAAAAAATCCAAGCACAAGGCCGATGGGCAAAAATAGTTTTGCGGCGCGACGGTGTTCGTTCCAATAAACGGCCATCAGACAGAACATCGGCAAGACGGCGGGCGCAATCCAGTTCGGCAACACGCGCGAGTGAAACGAAAAAATCCAATGGCCGAGAAAAACCGGCGCGCCCATGCAAAAAAAGTAAAGCCAAAGCGGGCGTTCGCGGCGAAACTTCCAGAAACCAACCATCGCCCACAGGGCGCCGACGAAGAAAATCGGATTGAGCAATGCAAATTCAGCAAACGTAAAATCCCAAAAGTAACGCAGCGTCGGTTTCCATTCGCTACGCATTCCGGCGTCGCCGGCGACATGATGAATTGTAATCCAGCCATGTTGCCAGTTCCAAATGACGACGGGCAGCGTGCAGAGCGAAAAAATCAGCAACGCGAGCCACGGGCCGCGTTTTCGCAATTGTTCGCGCGCCGTCGGACAAAGCGCAAAGAAAATTACCCAGCAGACAAGTTGATACGCCGCACTGTATTTGCACAAAAAGCCGAGCCCCATCGCCAGTCCGACGACAAGCCAGTCGCGCGTTTTTCCGTCGGGTTGCGCCGCGCGCCAGCCGGCGACGAGCGCCCACATCCAGCACAAGCACCAGCGGCGGATCAATCGTCATCAAAATCGTGCCGATGCCGAGCAACGGGGTGGCGGTGACAATGAGCAAAAGCCAGAAGGCCAGACGCGCGCCGATTTCCCGCGCGAGAAATCGCAGGACGATGAAGCTCAAAATTGCGGCGAAGAGCGGTGAAAAAAATCGGACGCCGAATTCCGTGTCGCCGAAAATATGAGTGCCGATGAATTGAATGAGAGCGATGCCCAGCGGCTTGCTGTAATACGACAGTGCGAGGTGCTTCGACCAAATCCATTGATACGCTTCGTCCTGACTCAAGCCAATCGTGCCGCTGGCGAGGTAAATCCAGCGCGCAATGGGCAGAACGAAAATTAAAATATAACCGAGGCAAAGCCATTCGATTTCGGATTTCGGATTTCGGATTTCCGATAGGGCGGACTTTTGGATTTCTGATTTTGGATTTTGGATTCTGGATTCTGGATTCAATAGCGAAGGCAATCGCTCGTGCCAAAGCGGAAACCATTTTTTCCCAATCCAGTTCCAGATTGATTGAAGCGCGATGGCAAACGCCGCCGCGTAACCCGCGCCTAAAATCGCGCCAGCCAAAACGTCGCTGGGATAATGCACGCCGTTATAGACGCGGGAAAAGGAGACGGCGGTTGCCATGAGCAGCACCGGCAACGTGAGCCAAAGTTTTCGGCGGTAAAAAAGAAAAACAATCATCGTAGCGGCGAACCAATTCGCTGCGTGCGCCGAAGGCATGGAGCCGGAATTGGTGCAGCCCAGCCTTTCAACGACGTCAGGCAACACCATGCACGGACGCGGACGGGCGACGGCGTGTTTGATGATATTGACGATAAGCGGATCGCCGAGCGCGACGACGAGAAAAATCATCAGCGCGCACAAACGCGCGCGGGTGTTGCCGATGCACACGGTGACAATAAAAGCCGCGACGATCAAAAGGACGAACCAGCGCATCGAACCGTTTCCGCCACTCAAAATCGGCATGAGCCAGTCGAAGACCGGATTGCTCAACGTGCCGTTGATGAAATGAAACAGAGCGATGTCGAGCGTTTGCAGCCAGTGCATTGCGGACAGTGTAAAGACAAATGGAAGTTTGGAAAATGGAATTGCGCCGTCGTCTCCATGAATTGACGCCGCCGCCACGCCTCTCTAACCTCCGCTCAGCCTTCTCCCCACAAAGCAGTAGGTCATCCGCCATCCCCTTGAATATCCGCGTGCCGGAATTTGCGGGAAACGCATTCGTAAAACCAGAGACGTGCCATCGCTGTTCCTTCTCCCGTCCGACGGGCAAAGGATTTATTTTTGACCTCCCTCACCCAACCCTCTCCCCAAGGAGAGGGCTTTCACGTTTCCTGCGCAAATCATTGAAAATAAGTCTCTAGTGACGTGAAACTGCTTCAAAGTCAGGCGTAACCACATCATAGTTGCGCGTAACTTCACTTGGGTTTTGTCTAACTTTGTCAGAGTTGCGCGGAACTTTGCCAGCGTTGGCTGCAACTTCAGTAAAGTTGCCAGCAACTTCGCCGGGTTTGAGCGCAACGTGAATGTGGTTGCACGCGCCTTCGGTGCAGCAGGTCGCAACTTTATCCGGGTCGTTCGCGCCTTTTATCATCTTGTGAATAACTTTTTGAAAGATTGGCCTCATTTGAACCGTATTACTTATAGGGACTGTCGGCATTTGGCTTGCCGGTTGCCAGTCTCATCCGCTCGCAGGCTTGTTGGCGGCAGCCTGAGGCGCGGGAAAAATGACCAGCCGCCTTGGGAGTAAATGAATAGCATGAATGGACCAAAACAAATCGAAGAGGATACAAATAAAATCATCAACGCATGGACCACGCTCGCGCCGACGGCGAGTTTCGCCGGCATGACACTGACGCAATACAAGGCGAAGGTGCAGCCGTCGTTCGACGCACGCGCGCAAGTCATGACACTGCAAACGCAGAAGGACTCTGCGGAAGATACGCGTGACGACGCGGATAAAGTGACCGTCCCGACCAATCAACTCGTGGTCAATGCCGTGAAGGGCGATCCGGCCCACGGCGAGGACAGCGACTTGTATGAGGCGATGGGTTACATCCGCAAGAGCGCGCGCAAAAGCGGTTTGACGCGCAAGAACAACGCCGCGCCGGAGGCGGCGAAGAAATAAACACACCCTCACCCGGCCTTCGGCCACCCTCTCCCGTAGGACGGTAGAGGAACGGGGTGAGGACATTTTCCCGCCGGAATGAGAAATCGTTCCGGCGGTTTGTTTTAATAAACGATGAGCGAGCGCACCGGATAATCTTTCAATTTCTCGCGGCCATTCAGGAAAGCGAGTTCGATGAGAAAGCTGATTTCCAGAATTTGCGCGCCGAGTTTTTTCACGAGTGCGGCGGCGGCGGAAGCGGTGCCGCCGGTCGCGAGCAAATCGTCAATCAACAAAACACGCATGCTGGGCTTGAGTGCGTCCGTGTGCATGGCGACGCTCGCCGTGCCGTATTCGAGTGCGTAATCCTGTTCGTGCGTCGTAAAAGGCAGTTTGCCCTTTTTGCGGACGGGCACGAAACCGGCATTTAATTTCATCGCAGCAGCTGCAGCGAAAATAAATCCGCGCGCGTCAATACCCACGACGGCGTCCACCGATCCGGGCTTGAATTTCTCCGTCAGCAAATCAATTGAGCCGACGAACAACCGCGCGTCGGCGAGCACGGGCGTGATGTCCTTGAATTGAATTCCGGCTTTTGGAAAATCAGGGACGTTGCGAATGGTGCGTTCGATTTCGGCTGCGGTTGGAGCAGGCATGATTTTTATTCTTCCGGCTTTTTTGTGGTTTCGAGTTTTTCAATCATCTTACGGAGTTTTTTGAGCGCGAGATTTTGAATCTGACGGACGCGCTCGCGCGTGACGCCGAATTTTACACCGACCTCTTCCAAAGTTCTTTCCGTGCCGCCATCGAGGCCGAAACGATAGCGCAAAATCGTCGCCTCACGGTCGTTAAGATGCTTGACCATGTCCTGCAACATGCCAGTGATGCTCTTGTCTTCGAGGTTTTCGTAAGGCGACGTTGCATTTTCGTCCTCAACCACCTCGGAAAAATTGTTTGATTCCTCGTCGCCAATCGGCGCGTCGAGCGAGGCGGGACGGATCGCGGCCAACCGCATCTGCGCGACGCGTGCAGTGGTCATACCAAGTTCACCGGCCAATTCCTCATCGGTCGGTTCGCGTCCCAAGGCTTCCTGTAATTTCATTCCGACGCGGCGCATCTTGGAAATCTTGTCCACGAGATGCACAGGCAGGCGGATCGTCTTCGATTGATTTGCCAGCGCGCGTTTGATGGATTGCTTGATCCACCATGAGCCATACGTGGAAAGTTTGCCGCCTTTTTTGGGATCAAAGCGCTCGACGGCCTTCATCAAGCCGATGTTGCCTTCGCTGATCAAATCCAGCAACGGCAGGCCGATGCCATCGTAATCACGAGCGATTTTCACAACGAGTCGCAGATTCGCCTTGATCATGTGTTCGCGCGCCTTTTTGTCGCCCTTCTTGATGCGCGCGGCCAGCTCGATTTCCTCCTGCGGCGTGAGCAATTTTACCTGCCCGATTTCGCGCAAATAAAGTTTGATGGCCGTGTCGCCGTCGTAACGCGCAATTTCCCTGCGGATGAATTGAGTGGTGTCGCCTTCAACGGGCCTCGGCGGGAGAGATTCTGGTATGACATACGCAGCGGGCTCGGCTTCCGCGGGTGCGGATATTTTCACGACCCGTTGAGTCTTGGCCGTTTTGCCTTTTTGCGTTCTTGCCGCCATAAAACGACCAAGACGTTAAAGGCGAATTGCGCGCGCCTGCAAGAAAATTAACGCCGGCTGTCGCGCGCGATGGTAAGCAAATAAATCAATTGCATGACCGAACTCACAAGCCCGGCAACGTAAGTCAGCGCCGCCGCGTCGAGAACTTTGCTGATGCCTCTGCGCTCATCTTCGCGCACGAGGCCGAGCCGGAACAACTGCTCCTTCGCGCGGCGGCTCGCGTCAAATTCTACCGGCAGCGTGACGAGCTGGAACAGCGTCATGATTCCGAACATCACAATCGCGATGAGGATGAATTGATGAAAGAATTGCCGGAAAATAAATCCCGCGAAGAAAATTCCCATGTAAGCCATGCTCGCGAACTGCGTCACCGGCGCTAGCGTCATCCGAAAATTGAACATTCCGTAAGCCGCCTGATGTTGCAGCGCGTGGCCGGATTCGTGCGCCGCCACGCCGACCGCCGCGACCGTGCGTCCGCTGAAATTTTCCGACGACAAAAACAGCGCGCGCTTCGTCGGGTCGTAATGGTCGCTCAAGTGGCCGGGAACTTCCTCCACCGGCATGTCGTTGAGGCCGGCCTCATCGAGGATTCTGCGCGCCGCCTGCGCGCCCGTCATGCCCGACTCGACGGCCACCTTGCTGTATTTGCCGTAGGCGTGCGACAATTTGATTTGCGCCCAGATGCCGAGGAGCAATCCGGGAATCGCGAACATCAACCACAATGGATCAAAAGCGTAAAACATAAACTCGGTTCAATAGACAGCGCGTCCGCCGTTTTCATTCAAAGGAACGCGCCCCCTTTGCTGAAATAAAACATAAATCGGGCGAGTGTGCAACTTGCGATTGATTTCGGTATTGGATCATTTTGAATCCATCGTGGTGTCAGACGGCTGTTTTGCAGATTGTTTTGTGCCAGTCAACTCTCCCGACAAAATCAACGAAAAGATAAATCCCAGCAGCAAACCATCAGTCAATAAAAACGAGTTATTAAGTTGGCGACCGGATTCACTACCAAGCGCAAACCATCCTAAATCCCACGCCAAGCCAACTGCTCCTTTAGCAATTCCGACGATAGCACAAATGACAAAGACTGACTTTGCCCAACGAGCGCGAAGATGCTTTTTATCAAACGGGATGAAGGCGAAATAACTAAACCCTGCTATCAGAATGCAATTATGTATTATTTGAAAGTTCATAACGCCAAAGCCGATTAACAAGCAAACCGTGGCTCCGCCGCACCCAAAAATCAAGCCGCCATTTTAATTCTCGCTCTGAAGCCTGCGTGCTCATCATTTTGCAAAGACTAAATTTTTCGTCTTAAATCTCCAGCACTTTCTCAAACCGCGTCAGATTTTTCGCGCCGCTGGCCGTGACGAGCGCGACGTCTTCCAGCCGCACGCCGCCGATTTCCGGATAATAAAGCCCCGGCTCGACGGTCACGACGTGGCCTGCCCGCAACATTTCCGTGGAACTCGCGCCCATGCGCGGCGCTTCGTGGATTTCCAGTCCAAGCCCGTGGCCCGTGCCGTGAAAAAATCCTTCCATGCGCCCGTTGCGCCGTCCGGTCTTGTAACCTTGCTGCACAAAAAATTTCTGGACGGCCTTGTGGACTTCCGCCGTCGGCGTTTTGGCGCGGATTTTTTCAAAGCCGATTTTCTGTCCGCGCAAGACCGTGTCGTAAAGTTTTTTCACGGCCTCGCCCGCGCGCCCGCGCACAACGGTGCGCGTGATGTCGCCAAAGTAGCCGGTCTTCTGCGAGCGCGGGAAAATGTCAATGATGATCGGCTCGTTCGCGCGCAGCCGCCCAAAGCCGCGTTCGTGCGGGTCGCAGGCCTGCTCGCCGCCGGCGACGATGGTGTTCGCCGCCAGCCCGCACGCCTGCAAAACCGCGCAGTCTATCACGGCGCGCAGCCTTTCGGAGGTCAGCGGCAAGCCGCGATAAATCAACTGCCGCCGTTTGTCAATTTTCGAAAGCCGCAATGCCTGCATTCCCTCGGCCATGCCAACCTCGGCCATCACCAGCGCGGCGGATATTTTTCGGACTTCATCAGCGGATTTGATTTCACGCTTTGGAAAAAAACTGGTTCGCGGTTTCAATTTTATCCCAAGTTTTTTCAAATCCCTTGCGAGGCCGAGCGGAAAATTGTCCGGCACGATGGCGCGCCGGATTTTTTTCTCCCGTAAAATTTCCCTGATGACGTGTGCAAAACCCGGGCGTTTGATCCGACGGGTGCGAAGTTTTTGCTGGATTTGACTCAACGACACGACGCGACAGTGCGGGGCTTGTTTGCGCGCGCGGTCAATTTCCAGATCGCTCAAGACGATAAGCGGGCGTCCACCCGCATGCAGATAAATGAACGGGTCGGGCACGAACAGGTTGGTGGCGTAAAGCATGTTCGCGTCGCGCTCGCTGTCGGCGACAATCAGCAGATTTTCGGGATGACCGGTTCGATTCGTAGAATTGCTTCTAAACGAAAACTCAATTTAATGCAATCCCTCGCCGCACGTAAGTTGGCAGGTCCAAATCCTCCCCTTTGTAAATCGTCGGCTCGCTTTTGTCGAACCGACCTTTGGAAATAATGGCCAGCGGCAACTGCGCCTGACGCATTTTGGAAGCCGCTTTCCGTCCGCGACCGGTCGCATGTTTGGCAATCATCTGTTCGCGCTGCTCCGGGGTCAACGACGGCAGCGGCGGAACGCAGCGCGATGGCGGACGCGACGGTGCATTGCGCGTGACGAGTTGTTCGGAAAAATCTGAAACGGCGGCAACGTTCGGCGTTTCTGCAGTCGGAATAATTCCACTCCCCTGAACATTTTGTTTCGCCGCAATCACGGTCACGGACAGGCGATTTTTGAAAGTCTCGTCCACCGCCGCACCCATGATGATTTGGGCGCGTTCGCATTGGCGGCCGATTTGTTCCATGACGCGATTTACTTCAGCCATCGTCAAGTCCGTTCCGCCCATCAAACTCACAAGCACGGCGTCGGATTCGGCGAGAGCGCGGCCTTCGTCGAGCAATGGATGCACGAGTAGTTTTTCAATGATTTCGCGCGAGCGCGCCGCGCCGGAAGCCTCAACCGAGGCAAAAACATTCTCTGAATGGCGGTCGCGCACAAGCAAGCACAAATCTTCAAAATGAATCTGAATCAGGCCGGGACGCGTAAGCAATCGCCACACACCGCGCATGCCTTCAACCAGCAAATTTCCAGTGATGCGAAACGTGTCGAGCACGCTTGTGTTTTCATCAACCAACTTGAAAGTTTTCTGGCTTGGCAGGCAAATCACGCCGTCGGCGACAGCTTTGAGTTCATCGAATCCGCGTTGCGCCTGCTGCTGGCGGCGGTTGCCTTCACAGGCGAACGGCAGCGTCACAAAACCCAAAACCAGCGCGCCACTTTCTTTGGCAGCGCGCGCGAGCACCGGGGAGATTCCCGTTCCTGCACCGCCGCCCAGACCGGCGGCAATAAACACAACTTCCGCACCTTCACATGCGGTTTTGAGCGTGGTAAATTGCTCCTCGGCCAGTGCATGACCGCGTTCGGGATCGCCGCCGGTGCCTAAACCACGTAGCAACTTCGTTTCGAGATGAATTTTCACGGTGGCGGACGAAACCGCGAGCGACGCCGCGTCCGTGTTAACCGCCACAAAGTTCGCGTCTGCAAAATCATCGCCGTTCATCGCTTCGAGTAAGTTGATGCCGGCATTACCGACACCAAAAATTCTCACCGACAGTGTTTTGACCGAGACAGGCGTTGCCACTTGTGTTTGAATTTTATTTTTCATGGCCGTTGTAAAATGCGCGTGATAGTGCTTTTAATTCCTTGTGCCAGCGTCGGACGCCCTTCGCGTTTGCGGGTTTTGAACGAGCCGAATTTCACGAGACCGATGGCCGTGACGAATTCCGGCTGGTCGAGCGCTGATTTCAATCCGCTGATTGAATTGGTTTTGCCGAGGGAAACAGGCATTTGCAAAATTTGCTCGGCAAGTTGCGCGATTTGCGGGATGCGCGCACCGCCGCCGCATAGAAAAACACCCGCGCGTAGATAATCAAGCAGGCCGGCCGGTTCCAAATCCTGCGCAACGAGTTGAAAAATTTCTTCGAGCCGTAAAAACATAATGCGGCGCAAATGCTCGACGTTGATGGTTTTGATCGGCAGACCGAGTTCATTGGTGATGGCAATCGTTTGCCCTTTCGCCGAGTCATCCCAAAGTGCGGCACCGTGTTCGAGCTTGAGTTTTTCCGCGCGGCTCAAGGGGACTTTCAGGCCGTAAGCCAAATCATTGGAAATGTGGTCGCCACCAACTGCGAGCACGCCGGTGTGTTTGATAACGCCGCCGGAATGAACAACGTAATCCGTCGTGCCGCCGCCGATGTCAATGACCAGCGCACCGAGTTCCTTTTGTTCGTTGGTCAGCAAGGCGAGCGATGAGGCAAGGCCGTTAAAAACAATTTCATCTACTTCAAGCTGCATTCCTTTAACCAAACGAATTGCGTTTTGCAGCCGGTTTAAATTTCCGTGAATGACATGAACATCCACTTCAAGCCGTGAACCCAACATGCCGACCGGATTTGTAACGCCGTCGTGACCATCCACAAAAAAATGCTGGCGAATCGCATGAATGACATTGTTTTCCGTCGGCAAATTGATTGCCTTGGCATTTTTAATCACGTCCTGAACGTCATCGTCGGTGATTTCACGGTCGGCGGAAACGACCGGATGTACGCCGCGGTTATTGAAACCGCGAATATGCCCACCGGTGACACTGAGATAAACATTGCGAATTTCCACGTCAGCCATTTGCTCGGCCTCGACAACGGCATTGCGCAAATCTTCCTCGGCTTGCGACGCGTCCACAATTTCGCCCTTGCGAACCCCGCGCGAACGCGCCTGGCCGAGACCGATGATGTTCAGTGCGCCGTCGGAATTCTGTTCACCGACAACGGCGCAAACTTTCGACGTGCCGATTTCTAGTCCGACAATGATGGATGGATCGCTAAACATTTTTCCTCCGAATGTGTGTTGGTTTTGTGAATTTCGGCGCTGAAACAGGAATGCTTCTGGCTTCCATCCAGAGCGCTGGAATATTGTTTGGAATGGATAAATCGAGCGACGCGATAGCTTTGTTCATTTGCACTCCTAGATCGTAAACTTCACGCCAGCGACGCAACTGCTGATCAAAATTTTTCAAGCCAAAAGTAATTTCGCTGCCCTGCTCCGTCGTGGCGATCAAAACTTCCGGCGAGGAGACATCAATGCGCCGCAAATCCGCCAGCCCGGCCATCGGCGATTCTTCAAATGCCGCAATCAATTGCAATGCTGCCTGCGCCTGCGGTGAGTCAACGCGACAACCCGGCTGCAACTCATAGATGTTCATGCCGACAATCACCGGCAACTGCCCACCAACTTCGGATAACGGCATTACGCGCTTGCAAGGATCAACCGGCTGCATCACATAACCGTCCGCATCAAATTGAAACACGGTCACCTCAATTTTTCCCGCGCTTGCGCCCGGTATGTCCACCTGTGCAATCGGGTCACGTTCGGTCACACTAAGCCGCAACGTGCACGGTAAAACGCGCTCCACGGAAACCGATTCAATGGTCGAAACGAGTTCGAGATTCCGTTTTACGTTCGCCAAATCGAGCGCGAGCAGATTATTTCCAACTTTCACGCCTGACCAGCGACGCAATTGTTCGGTCGAAATGACACCGTCGGTCTGCACGTCAATGTGTTGGATCGCAAACTCAGGATTTTCATAAATGAAATGGTTCAACGCCCACTCGCCCGCGCGCCAGAACAAATAAAGCCCGAACACCGTGCCAAACGTCACAACCAAGGCAAGCGACACCAGCCGCACGCGGGTCGCATGCACCTGGCTCGAACGCAATTTTACATCGAGCACGTGCCCGCGATTCAACCGCCGGTTTTTTTGTTCGCGCTTAAACCACATTTAACATGTCGCGGCAAAAAGTGCCGCCGTTCTACGTCGTTGAATTAATTCTTTTGCAACTTTTCTCTTCAAAGCCAAATCAATCATGCGCTGGCAAAGTTCTTCATAACTGATTCCCGCCGCCGCTGCCGCTTTTGGCAACAGACTGGTTTCCGTCATGCCCGGCAACGTGTTCACTTCCAGCACGACCGGCTCGCCATTCGCGCGCACCATCACATCCACACGCGCGTAATCGCGTCCGCCGATTGCGTGAAACGCGCCGAGCGCGGCAGCTTGAATGCGTTTCGTCGTCGCCGCGTCAAAATTCGCCGGGCAAAAATATTCCGTTGCGCCCGACGTATATTTATTTTTGTAATCGTAACTGCCAACTTTCGGACGCACTTCCACAATGGGCAACGCCTCGCCGTCCAAAATCCCCACCGTCGTCTCGCGGCCGATGATTTTTTCCTCGACCAAAACTTCCGAATCAAATTTCAATGCTTCTGCCAGCGCATTTTGCCAGTCTTCCGCGCGCTCGACAAATTGCAAACCGACGCTCGAACCCTGCCGCACCGGCTTCACGACCAGCGGCAATCGCAAATCTTTCGGCAGCGCAGCTTTTTCCGAATTGACGACCGCAAATTTCGCCGTCGGCACGCCGGCCGCGATGCACTTTTGCTTCGTCAAAACCTTGTCGAACGCGATGCGGCTCGCTTCCGCATCGCAGCCCGTGAAAAGCACGCCGAGTTGCGCCAGTTGCCGCTGCACCGTGCCATCCTCGCCGTAAGTGCCGTGCAACGGCGCGAGGCAGACGACCTCCGTGTCCGGCGGCAAAATCCAGTCCGGCGTTTTGGGATCCATCTCGACCACCGAGTGACCGAGCGACCGCAACGCCTTCACCACGCCCGCGCCCGAACGCAACGACACTTCGCGCTCGGCGCTTGGGCCGCCGAGCATCACCACAATTTTTAATCGTTGAAACATTTTTTAGACAAAATTAAATTTCAAAATTTAAGTTTTGATTTCATGATCTTTCTTGAAAATAAACTGATGACAAGCTGCAATCACCGCAAAAATAAATGCAGCAATCAATCCTCCGACAACATATCCGAAAACGCCATCTGCATTAAAACTTGCAAGACTAGCCAACCAAACAACCGGAATCACAAAAAAAATAGCAAGCAACTCAAAAATGCTTACAAAAAAATCAGTCAAAAATCCATGTAAATAGCCGGGTTCATATATTGAGGCTAAATTGCCAATCCAAACTACCGCCTCCCATATTATTGCTCCAAGAATCGCAGCTTTTAACACTGCGCGAAGTTTTCCTTTGGAGTTTGGATTTTTCATCAGATTTCTTCGCCGATGATTTCGACTTCCGTGTGCAATTCAATTCCGCGTTCAGCTTTCGCCTTGGTCTTCAAGATTGAAATCAATTCCAAAACGTCGCGTGCCGTCGCCTTGCCGTCGTTCACGATGAAATTGCCATGCTCGGCGGAAACCACCGCGCCGCCCACGCGCGCGCCTTTCAATCCCAGTTCGTCCACCAGCCGGCCCGCCGGAATCGCGCCGGGATTTTTGAAGATGCAACCCGCGCTCGGCGCCGCCGGCTGCGATCCCCAGCGCTTCTCGCTGAACGCCTTCATGCGCCGCTCTATCTCCGCGCGCGGCAAAGTCTGGCATCGAAAAACCGCGCCCAGCGCGATGTGATTCTTCAACGCCGCGCAACTGCGATATTCCACCGCCATCTCCTTCGGCGCGAGTTTGCACACGTTGCCGTCAAAATCCATCACGCGCACCGACTCGACGACATTAAACGTTGCGCCGCCCATCGCGCCCGCGTTCATCCGCAGCGCGCCGCCGACGCTGCCCGGAATGCCTTCGAAAAATTCCACGCCGCTCAAGTTGTTCCGCTTCGCCTCGACCGAAACATTTTTCAACTTCGCGCCCGCGCCGCAAAAAATTTTCTCGCCGACAATTTCAATTTTGCTGAAATGCGATTGTGACAGACAAATCACCACGCCGCGAAAACCGCCATCGCGCACCAGCAAATTCGAGCCGCGACCAAGGATGAAAAACTTGATTTCATTTTTGCCGCAAAATTTCACGACGCGCGCCAAGTCTTCTTCCGAAGCCGGTTCAACATAAACATCTGCCGGCCCACCGACACGCAACGTCGTATGCTTCGCGAGCGACTCGTCGCGCCGAACCACCGTCGCACGCGAAACGCGGGCGGCGATTTCATCGGCGATATTTTTCTCAATTCGCATCGGATTTTCCAAAATGTCTGCAGTAGGCGTCATGTTTTAATGCGCGTGTTTCGCCGAACCATGCGCGTGACCGCAACCACACTTTTTCACTTTCGTTTGCGCCGCCTTTTCCTGCTGCTGCGCAATCGCGCTCAAAATGTTTTCCGCAATCTGCTCCGCCGCCTTCGGCGCGTGCCATTGCGCGAGCGCAGCTTGTATTTTTTCGCGAACCACGGAGTCTTCAATCAATTCGCGCAAAAGCTCCGCGACTTTTTCCGGAGTGGAATTCTTTTGCTCCAGCACGCGCGCTGCGCCGGTTTTCTCGAACGCGTTCGCGTTGAAAAACTGGTGATTGTCCGCCGCCGCCGGAAACGGCACGAGCAATGACGGCAATCGCATCGCCGCAATTTCCGCAAGCGATGACGCGCCGGAACGGCTGACGGAAACTGTCGCCGCGCCGAGCGCGAAATCCATTTCTGCGAGAAATGGTTTCACGGCGGCTTTAATTCCACGCGCGACGTAAGCCTGTTTTACCTTTTCAAAATCATTTACGCCAGCCAGGTGAAGGAATTGCCAATTGCGGTCGGCAAGTAGCGGCAGCGCGGATAAAATCATTTCATTAAGCCCGCTCGCCCCTTGACTGCCACCAACGACCAGAATTGTTGGAAGATTTGGTTCGAGGCCGAGCGTCATCCGACATTCGGCAGCATCGCGCGGCTGGAATTGCGAACGAACCGGCGTTCCCGTCACAGAAACCTTTTCGGCACGTAAGTGCGCGGCGGCCTCGGAAAAACCGACAAACGCCGCGACGACAAATCGTGACAGAAAACGGTTGGCTTTGCCGGGAACGGTGTTGGATTCGTGCAAAAAAGTTTTCGCGCCGAATTTTCGCGCGGCGAGAACCGGCGGCGCGGAAGTGAATCCGCCCATCGCGAGAACGGCGTCGGGTTTGCGCTGTTTGAAAATTTTCCGCGACGCGCGAAATGAATTCCAAAAACTTTTGGCGAAGGAAAAATAATTTTTATTTTGCAAGCCGACGGCAGGCAGCGTGAAAATTTCCATGCCGCGCGCGGATTTCACGGCTTGTTGATCCACGTCTTTCGGCGAGATGATCAGCGCAACGGTGCAGCCGTGTTTTTGCAGCTGTCCGGCAACGGCGAGTCCCGGAAAGAGATGCCCGCCCGTTCCGCCGCAAGCGATGGCGACGAAGGGCGTGTTGGCTCCGGGCGCGCTCATGTGGCGTGAGCGGGGGAAAATTCCCCGGTCTCGGCTGACCTGTCAGAAATCTCCGCGTGCGCGTGGCGCGCGACGCTGAACAAAATCCCGACACATGTGAGCATCGCGATCAAATTCGAGCCGCCATAGCTGATAAATGGCAAAGGCAGTCCCTTGTTCGGCAAGGCGCTGGTTACAACGCCGATGTTAATCGCCGCTTGCAGACCAATTAAAAATGTGACACCTGCTGCGAGCAAAAAACCAAATGGGTCACGCGCACTGCACGCAATGTAAATTCCACAAATCACGATAATGACGAACGTTAGCACTACCAACAACGTCGCAATCAACCCGAGTTCCTCGCCGATAATGGAAAAAATGAAATCAGTGTGATGTTCGGGCACGAAGCCGAGCTTTTGGCGGCCATTGCCGAGGCCGAGGCCGGTCCAACCTCCGGATCCGAGCGCGATCATGGCCTGATACGCCTGATAGCCAACGCCAGATTTATGCTCTTCCAAATTCCACCAACTGAAAATGCGTTTCATGCGCATCGGATCATGCAAAATCGAAATCGCGAGACCGGCAGCGGCGAGCATGACGGGCGGCAAAACATATTTCCAGCGAACGCCCGCGAGCAACAACATTGAACCGCTGACGGCGGCCAGCAAAATCGTCGTGCCGCGATCAGGCTCGATAAAAATTAAACCGAGAACTGATGCAATCAAAACGCCAGGAAAAACGATACCGCGCTTCCACGTTTGCATATACCGCTGGCAACGCTCACCGTACCAAGCCAGTAAAATGATCAGCGCGAGTTTGGCGAATTCAGAGGGTTGAAAACGCACGCCGTGAAAATCGAACCAGCGGCGCGCGCCGTTGATTTTTCTGCCAATGTGCGGTATGAGAACGGCCACGAGCAAACAGAGTGCGAGGATGAAAATCGGCCATGCGAGCTTCTTCAGCAGTTGATAGTCAAGGGCGGTCGCCATCACACACAACACAAGACCGAAGGCACACCAGATGAGTTGCATCATCAGGTAGTGCGCGCCGACTTGCGTCATGCTCGAGCTGTAAAGCATCACCAACCCCAGCGCCAGCAGGGCGGCAACACAAAACGCCAGAGTTGTGACGGCGACTTTCATTTCAATGCCGAAAAAATGCCAGCCGCAATTTCATCAATTCGTTACTGCGCCGGGACGTTGTTCGACACAGGAGCCGGAATCGAATTGGGTACGGTCATTGGCGGCGAAACTGGAGCAGGCGCAGGCGGAGTCGAAGTTGTAGCCGTGCTCGGAATTTTCAATTTTTGTCCGACTTTGATTTTGGTCGTGGACAAATTGTTTTCTGACTCAATCGCCTTGACGGTCGTGCCATAACGCCTGGCGATTTTGGTCAGAGTGTCACCAGATTTGACAGCGTAAATTTCTTCACCGGTTTCTCCGCCGGTCGCCGAAGCTGAAGCCCCCTCCGACATTGCAGCGTCACCCGTTGTCGCAGGAATTTCGAGTTTCTGGCCGACTTTCAATTTGGTCGGAACAACTCCGGGGTTCGCCGCCTCCAACGCCTTGAGCGTCACGCTATTTCTCCTTGCGATTTTCCCAAGTGTATCGCCTTTGACAACGACATACTCAGTCGTCGCGGCTTCTGGGGCTTCCGTTATCACTGGTGGCGGCGCAACTACTGGTGGATTGGTCTCGACCGGCGGAGCCACGGGCGGATTCGACACTTCCATTGGCGAAAGATTTGTGTCCACATTCGGCGCGTTGGTATCGTCGGACGTCGTATTCGCGGTTTCAGTTTCACGCTTGCAGCCTTGAATGAGCATGGCCGTCAAGCCGAGCACGCTGACGGCGAGCACACAGAACACGCCGAGCTTCATGCGCGAACGGATTTTATTTTTTTGCTCCAGCAACGAGCCTTGCGGGACGAATGGGTTTGAGTTGTTCATTGGTTTGGCGCTGATTGCGTCCTTTCTTCGAGGTCGGTTTGTTTGATTTGATTTTTCCACAACGAAATTTTCCCTCGAAAAATTTCGCGGCGGTTTAAATTCGTTTTGTTCATCGGCCATTGCGCGCTGACACGAGGCTGATGATTTTGAAAATATTCAAAAACCGAACAAACGCCTGAATGCAAAATTTTACCACCAGCCGCCGCGCGCTTCGACAATGTTTGTAACAACGCGATGACGTGCGCGCAAGAAACAAAACGTATTTTATTCAACGCCAGTGACATTTTCATCTCAGTTTCAAAGTAGCCAGCGCGACGACCGCGAAGAGCACGCACAAAATATAAAAGCGGATCACGACTTGTGATTCGTACCAGCCTTTTTTCTCGAAGTGATGATGCAACGGAGCCATCAAAAAAATTCTTCGTCCCGTGCCGTAACGTTTCCGCGTGAATCGAAACCAGCCGGTTTGCAAAATCACCGAAACGGCTTCCATTACAAACACGCCGCCAGCAATCATGAGCACAAATGGCTGGTGAATCAACACCGCGATGATTCCAAAGGCCCCTCCCAGCGCGAGTGAACCGGTGTCGCCCATGAAAACCTGCGCGGGATGACAATTGAACCATAAAAATCCGAGACCTGCACCGATGAGCGCCGCGCAAAAAACAGTTAATTCGCCGGCGCCGTTTACGTATGGAATTTGCAAATACGTCGCTGCTTTGATGTTGCCTGCCAAATAAGTGAAAACCAAAAACACAAACGCCACGATGAGCGAACAGCCAATTGCCAGACCGTCGAGACCGTCCGTCAAATTCACTGCATTCGACGTGCCCATAATTGCGAACACCACAATCAAGATACCGATCCACGCGACATTTGTCGCCACCGGATATTTGCAAAACGGCATCATGATGTCCGAAACGAGTTTGGTCGTCGAAGGCGTCAGCCACAAATAAACGCCGATGAAGGCGCTCACTGCCATTTGTGCCAATAATTTCACACGCGGAGGAGTGCCGCCGCTGGCCTGTTGAATAATTTTTGCGTAATCGTCGTAAAATCCCAAGCCCGCCAACACGAGCACCGACAGCAGCGTTAGCAAAATCAATTTGTTGTCCAATTGCGTCCACAAAATTGTTGAAAAGAACAGAACCGCCACAATCAAAATGCCGCCCATCGTCGGCGTTCCTTTTTTGCTCAAGATGCGCGCCGCCAGACCGCCGGCTTCCTCCGCCTTGTCCACGTAATCCTGACCGAATTTTAATTGCTTGAGCCAATGAATGATTTTCGGCCCAAGCCACCAGCTCAAAACCAATGCCGTCACCGCCGCGCCCGCGCTGCGCACCGTGATATAACGAAACAGCCGCAGCCACGAAAGCCGGTTTTCCCAAACCGTTCCGTGCGAACAATCGAGCAGCCACTGGCTGAAATAATAGAACATTGTTTTTGTTCACGTTTTCTCTGACCTCAACGTCTCGGCAATGCGTTCCAGACGCGATGCTCGCGACGCCTTTAACAAAACCACGTCGCCCGATTTTAAAAAATCTTTAATCGCCTTCACCGCCGTTTCCACATTTTCAAATTCAATGACGCGCGTCAGTCCGCCTTCACGCGCGGCTTTGGCAACAACTCCGGCCATTTTCCCAACCGCGAATAATTGACCGATCTTCAATTCCGCCGCGCGTCTTCCAACTTCCGCGTGCGCAGATTCGCTGTGCGCGCCAAGTTCTTCCATGTCGCCCAGCACCACCACGCGCCGGCCTTGCAATGGTAAATCGCAAAGTGTTTCGAGCGCGGCGATTGTCGAATCCGCATTCGCGTTGTAAGCGTCATCGAGCACACGCACACCACCCGCTTCCCAAAATTGCAAACGCATTTTTGGCGGTTTACATTCGGCCAGGCCGCGCTGAATTTCAGCGCGGCCCAAGCCTAGTTCCTCACTGACCGCTACCGCAAACAAGGCGTTCACCACTTGATGACGGCCGAGCAAATTAATCCGATAGTCGCCGTTAAACTCGCTTTTCGGCGCTTCCACACGAAACGTCACGCCATTTTTATCCAAGCGAATCGAGAACGCCCGCCAATTATTTTTTCCGCCAAGTCCGACGCAAACAACTTTTGCGCAAGTTCGTTTAGCAATTTGTTGCGTCCATTCACTGTCGCCGTTGATAAAGAGCTTGCCGTCCGCCGGCAAAAGTTCCGCGAGCCAGCCTTCTTCCCGCGCGACGCTTGCAACGTCGCCAAAAAATTCCAAATGTTCACGCCCAATATTCGTAATCACGCCGTATTTCGGCTGAATCATTTTCACGAGCGGCGCGAGTTCTCCTGGATGATTCGTACCTGCTTCCAGCACGGCGGCTTGATGCAATTTTTCCAGCCGCAACAACGTCAGCGGCACGCCGATTTCATTGTTAAAACTCGCCTCACTCCAAAGTGTTTTTAGCTTTTGTCTCAACACAGACGCAATCAATTCTTTCACAGTCGTTTTGCCATTCGAACCGCCAACACAAATAATTGGAAATTCAAAATCACGCCGATATACTGCGGCCAATTTTCTAAGCGCAAAGCGAGTGTCCTCAACGACAAGCACCGCACCATCCGGCAACTGCGCGGGAATTTCTTTTTGTTTGACGACAACCGCCGCAGCGCCTTTGGCCGTGACTTCATTTAGAAAATCGCGGCCGTCGAAACGTTCGCCTTTGATTGCAAAAAACAAATCTCCGACCTGTGCCTGCCGCGAATCGGTGCAAACATTTTTTACCAATGTTTCACCCATGCCGCGCCGGATTTCGGCATCACAGGCTTCGGCGACAAATTTCAAAGAACGCTTTTCCACTGCAAATTCATTTCAGCAATCACGGATTTGATTGCGTTTGCGCCAGCGCGACAGACAGCGGCGATTTTTGCTGCTGCAAATTTTCTTCCGACGGAATGCTCAAATAACTCGCGCAGCGTTCAGCAATTTCCCGAAAAACCGGGCCGCAAACCTGTCCGCCATAGTAACCTTCCTTTGGTTCGTCCATTACCACCGAAATGCAAATCTGCGGATCATCCGCCGGAAAAAATCCGATGAACGACGCAATATATTTGTCCGGCAGATAACCGCCGAGTCCGGCTTTTTGCGCCGTTCCGGTTTTGCCGGCGACGGTGTAATTTTTCATCGCCGCTCCCGGTGCAGTACCATCCGGCGTCACGACAGTTTTCAGCGCCTCAATCATGGCTTTCGCCGTGGCCGGATTGATGACCTGCCGCTCTGGCTGTGGTGAATATTGTGCAACGATATTTCCAGCGCGGTCTTCAAGATGGTTTACGAGCATGGGTTGCATAAGTTCGCCGCCATTGGCGATGGCGCACATGGCCATAATCATTTGCAACCGTGTGACCGCGACACCGTGACCCATTGGAATTTGCGCGATGGAAACTTTGCTCCAATCTTTTACCGGATGCAAAATTCCATTGACTTCGCCGGGCAACGGAATGCCAGTGCGTTCGCCAAAACCAAAATCGCGCGCGTAATCATAAAGTTGGTCTTCGCCAAGCCGGATTCCGATTTTTGCAGCGCCGATATTTGATGATTTTGTGATGATGCCTTCCGTCGTCAAAACACCAAAAGGTTCGTGGTCGTGCAAAACATGCCCCGCGTAGGCAAAGTGACCTTCTTCGCAATCAAAAGAATCAGTCAACTGGACGACATGCTCGTTTAATGCGCCGGAAACGACGACGATTTTGAAAGTTGAACCCGGTTCCATAACATCAGTGATGACGCGATTACGTGTTTCCGGCAAAATTGTGTTCGGATTGTTTGGATCAAAATTTGGCAGTGTTACCATCGCCAGGATTTCGCCAGTGCGCGGACGGACAACAATGCCCGATATGCTGAGTGGCGTGTGCTTTTTCATCGCATCGGCCAATGTTGTTTCAACGATGTGTTGAATGGCCGAATCAATCGTAAGCACGACGTTCAAGCCGTCGCGCGCTTGCACGTCTTGATCACGCAATGCAACCAGTTCGCGCTGCTGACGATCCGTCTGAGTTACGCGCCAGCCAGAAACACCACTTAATTCGGAATCCAAAACGGATTCAATGCCGTCGCGGCCCGATGTTTTGAAAATGCTATCGCCGTTCGCAGTAAATTCTTCTTCTCCGACAAAACCCAGCACTTGCGCCGCGAGTGAACCGTTTGGATACACGCGCAACTGGTCGTCAATCGGATCGGTAAAAATCGCGGAACTACGCAAATCGCGGAAAAATGCGCGCTGCGTCTTTGACAATTGGCTTGCGTCACCAAACGAAAGTTGGCTCATGGCCGTTTGAATTTTTGCCCAATTCTCATCCGTGACTTTATGCTGAAGAACAACATAACGGTTGGTCACGTATTGACCTTTTTCATTTTGCCAGACGCGCGGCAGCAATTTTTGATAAACTTCGCCTTCGTTCATTTGCAGCAACGGCGCGATGGTGTGCGCGATTTCAGCCTGATAATTGCCAATCAAAGTCGGATCGGCGCAAATCGTTTTCACAAAAATACTCGTCGCGAGCAAATTACCGCGTGCGTCAAGAATGTCGCCACGCCGTGGCTCGCGAAAAAATTCCCGCTGCGTGTTCTGTTGCGCGAGCACGGTTAATTCGTCATGGCGCAAGACCTGCAAATCCACGAGCCGGTAACCCAAGCCCGCAAACGCCGCGCACACCAGCAGCGTCAGCGACAGCACGCGTCCAAGTTGCAGTTTTCTCGTCATTGCAAAAACGGCCAACCGCCCGCAGCGATCGGTTCCTCACCCGACAGCGTTACGGGCGGCGGCCAAAATTTCATTCAGGTGTCGCGCTTGTTTGCTGCGCCGCGAACTGGCGCGTCAATATTTTATTTTCCGGCGACACAGGCAATGGCTCGGCAAGCCGCCAAATTTGTGACGGCTGAGCCGGACCGAGGCCGAGATTCAATTCGCGCGCGCGTTCGTCCAGCATTACTGGTGAACGCAACATGGAAAGCCGGTCGCTTAATTTTTGATCTTCATTTTGCAACTGCGCCAAATAAATTTCGCGCTGCCGGATTTGCTGACCAAGTTCATAAATCTGGCTTTTTTGCCAGACGTAACCGACGGCCGAGCCGGCGACCAGCAAGCATAGAAACGACGCCTTTAGCGCCGCCCCAAAATGGATCGCCGCCGACTGACTTTTTCGATTTTTTGCCATTAAATTTTCTCCAATACTCGCAATTGCGCACTACGACTGCGCGGATTCTCTTTCAATTCAATTTCACCGGGCATAATTGCCTTTCGTGCCACCCATTTCAATTCCGGCGAGCGCGGCTGCCGCATCTCCGGCACGTCCACTCTTCCGAGAAACGCGTAATCGCGCGTTTTTTCACGGCCAAACTCTTTTACGATTTTGTCTTCAAGCGAATGAAACGTGATGACCGCCAACCGTCCGCCGGACTTCAAAATTTTGACTGACGCTTCCAGTCCATATTTCAAGGAACCAATTTCGTCGTTCACCGCGATTCGCAACGCCTGAAAAATTTTTGTCGCCGGATGCGCTTTTTTTCCACGACGCGGCGCGAGCCGTTCGATCAATTCCGCCAGTTGCCGCGTTGTCTCGAACTTCCGCTGCGCGCGGTCGTGAATGATCGCCTTTGCAAATCTTCGCGATTCACGTTCACCACCAAACTCCCAAAAAATTTTTGCCAGTTCTTCCGCTCTTAAATTATTCACCAAATCCGCCGCCGTCAGCGTTTGCCGGTCGTCCATCCGCATGTCCAGCGGGCCGTCCTGCTGAAAACTGAATCCGCGTTCCGGCGAATCCAGTTGCGGCGAACTTACGCCCAAATCCAAAAGTAAGCCGTCGCAACTCACCGCTGGAATCCAGTCGGCCATTTCCGCAAAATTACCGCGCCGGATTTCAAATCGTCCGGCAAAGTTTTCCGCCAGCCGCCCGCACGCTGTTTTAACCGCGACGCCATCGCGATCGCACCCAAACAACCATCCAGTCGGCGAACTCGCGGCCAGGATGCTCGCCGCGTGTCCAGCCCCACCGACCGTGCCGTCGGCGTAGCGTCCGCCCGGCTTCGGCTTCAACGCGGCTAACACCTCCGCCGCCATCACCGGTTTGTGAACGAAATCTGGCACTGCGCATTTTTTTATTTAAAAAGTTCTTATCCCGAACAACCGCTCACCTAAAATTTCCCAGGATTTTTCCGGCGGCGGCAAATTCTGCATTGTTCCCGAATTGGATTTGAGCGGCACAACCTCCACATCCGCGTCGCTTAGGTCATTTCGCAACACTTGTACTTTTTCCAG
Source organism: uncultured Verrucomicrobiae bacterium (assembly GCA_963719075.1). Classification (GTDB taxonomy): domain Bacteria; phylum Verrucomicrobiota; class Verrucomicrobiia; order Limisphaerales; family UBA11358; genus UBA11358. Next base: position 29,158 of record CAVRAN010000009.1, read on the forward strand.
TGAAAGTTCTGTTTGAACCGGCGTTGCAATTTTTTTCGGGTCTAATTGTTGGGCACGGAAAATCGAAATCGGATTTAGTTTATTTGCCCACGTCGTCGTAGTTTTTTGCACTTCCGGCAATTTTTGTGTTTCTGTGGCGATTTCTTTTTTGATTGGCACGGCAACGAGATTTGTCGTCGCGGATTTTTGCTCTTCAACTTTCAGAAATGGATTTTTTGGCGAAACGAATTTGGGCAGATAAACACGCTTGTCCAAATGATATGGAACTCCATCGCCACCAAGCGCCAAACTTTTCCCAGCAGCCAATAATTTTCCAAAGTTCATAATTATTTTACTCCATGAGTTTGAAGGCTTCGTGCGCCAGTACGGCGTCGGATGCCTTGACTTTTTCATAACTTTGCGGATTCCAAATTTCGAAACGGTCGAGCAAACCGACCAGCACGGCTTCATTTTTGACACCCGCTGCGCGCGCAATTTCTTCCGGCAAACAAATCCGTCCGCCCTTGTCCACACTCACTTGCACGGATTCGCTGCCGATGAAACGTTTCAAAACCACTTTGTTCGGATCGCTGTTCTGCATGGCGTCAATTGACTTCATCAACTTGGCCATTTCTGCTGGAGGCAACACACGCAGACACGGCCCTTCTTTCGCTTTTGGCCAAAGCATCAGCGTCAATTCCGTACCTGCTTTTTGCGGACGCCATTTGGCCGGAATCTGGACGCGCCGCTTCTCATCCACTCCATGTCGATAGAGCGAATTGTAATAAGTTGGCTCTTCACTAACGTCGCTATTCATTTTATCCACAGCCATTGACCACAATGGCATTTTGACCCACAACGACCCACTTCTAACCATTTTAACCCACCAAGTCAACTAAAATTTGATGCTAACTTTAGCCGGTTATTCAAGAGTTATTCACAACCCAAAAATTGCGGCTTTGTCTTCGAAACCTTTTCTTTGTTAGGATTTCAGCGGAATGCAAACCGCCGATTTTAATTTTGAATTGCCGCCGGAGTTGATCGCACAATATCCCGCACGCCGACGCGATGATGCACGACTTTTAATTTTACGCCGTAACACGAGAAAAATTGAACATCGCAAATTTCCAGATTTGTTGGACTTTTTGCACACTGGCGATGTGCTTGTCCTGAATAATTCGCGAGTAATTCCGGCCAGGTTGCGTGGTGTTAACGTAAAAACCGAGGGACAATTTGAAGTTTTATTGCTCGAAACAAATTCACCAAATGACTGGTGGGCAATGCTTCGGCCAGCCAAGCGCGCACGGATTGGAACACAAATCGTTTTCCACGATGCAAAAGGAAACGTGGCGAAGATCATTGCGAATATTATTGAAATAAATGACGAAGGACACCGGCGCTTGCATTTCTCCGGTACAGAAAACATCGAGCGCGAACTCAACTGGCTGGGTGAAATGCCATTGCCACCTTATATTCATCGCGACGGAGAAACACCCGAGGACAAGGAACGTTATCAAACTGTCTTTGCCGAAAAGACCGGCTCAGTGGCCGCGCCGACCGCCGGCTTGCATTTCACGCCGGAATTGTTGGATCAAATTCGTGCGCGCGGCGTGAAAATTTGCTTTATCACGCTGCATGTCGGGCTGGGAACTTTTCTGCCGGTGAAAGCAGAAACACTCGATGCGCATAAGATGCACGAGGAACGTTTTGAAATCGGCGAAACGACGGTTTGCACCGTAAACGAGGCAAAATCCGCTGGTCGTCGCGTCATTGCCGTCGGCACGACAACTTTACGCGTGCTGGAAAGCGTCGCCGCGCAAAACAATGGAAAACTTGTAAAAAACGCTGGAAAAACGAGGGTTTTTATCTATCCACCGTTTCAATTTAAAATTGTGAATGCATTGCTGACAAACTTTCATTTGCCGCGCTCGACGTTGTTGATGCTCGTGAGCGCGTTCGCCGCGCCGGACGAAATTCGCGGTCGGGAAATGATTTTATCCGCCTATACTGAAGCCATTCGCGAGCGTTACCGTTTCTTCAGTTATGGTGACGCAATGTTGATTTTATGAAAAAATTAAAAAGTAAAAATTTAAAGCAGCAAGACAGAAAAACACCTTTCGTCTTCGTCAATTTTGCGATGACCGCCGATGGCAAAATTGCTTTTGCAAACCACAAATTTATTCCTTTTGCCAGTCGGCGCGACCGCGATCACATGATGGAACTGCGCGCGACCGCCGACGCGGTGATGTCCGGTGCACGCACGGTGGAGTCGAATGGAGCGACGCTCGGGCCGGGCGGCGCAAAATATCGCGGGTTGCGGTTGAAACGTGGTTTAGGCGAATATAATTTGCGAATCATTGTGAGCGGCTCAGGCTCGGTTGATACGGATGCAGAAATTTTCAAACACCGTTTCTCGCCGATTATTGTGTTAACGACCGCGCGCATTTCAAAAAATAAACTGCGGCAACTGCGGGCAGTTGCGGACGAAGTAAAGATTTTTGGCAGGCGCGAAATTAATTTTTACGCGGCGTTCTGCTGGCTGCGCAAAAAGTGGAACGTAAAACGGCTGCTGTGCGAAGGCGGCGGCGAACTTCACGGTGCTTTAATTCGCGCGGATTTGGTGGACGAATTGCATTTGACGATTTGTCCGAAAATTTTCGGCGGGCGCGATACGCCGACGGTTGCGGATGGTTGCGTGGCTTTGAATTTGGCCGACGCGGCGCGATTCAGGTTGAAGTCCGTCCGGCGCATTGGCGATGAGTTGTTCACCGTCTTTTCCGCCCTAAAAGTTGCGCTCTGACTTTCACAAACGTAACAAAATTGCCGACGACTTGTCACATTGCGGATTTACTTTGGGTTCTGGAATTTTTTAAATAACGATATGAACTCAAACCTCCGCCGACTTCAACGCTTCTTCCTTCCGGCTGCATTTCTGCTCACCATCGTTGCGACGACGCTGCGCGCCTCTGATTTGCACTACCTGCCTGACGGAAAACCCGACGCCATCGCCCTGCTTGCGCCGCCGCCGTTGCCCGATTCACCGGAACAAAAATATGACCTTGCCGAAGTCATTTCCGTCCATCAAGACTGCACGTCAAATGAACTCGCCGCCGCACTTTCAGAAGACAGGGGCGTTTCCATGTTTTATTTCACGCCCGTCATCGGAGATATTTTCCGGCCCGGAAAACTTCCTGTCACCGAAGCCTTTCTGAATCGCGTCCACAAGGACACGGAAAGCATTGTTGACGGCGCGAAAAATTATTGGAAACGACCGCGCCCGTATGTCGTTGATCCGGATCTCGCTATCGGCAATTTGTTAAAAAGTTTCAGCTATCCCAGCGGCCACTCGACCGAATCCATGGTTCTGGCGCTCGTGCTCGCCGATCTGTTTCCCGACAAGCGCGACGCTCTTGTCGCCGAAGCCCGCAACATCGGCTGGCATCGCGTGGAAATCGCGCGGCATTATCCCACCGACATTTATGCCGGACGCGTGCTGGCCCAAGCCATCGTTCGCGAAATGAAAAAGAATCCCGACTTTCAACACGATTTTGCCGAGGCCCAGGCCGAAATCGCCGCCGCACAAAAATAAATCACTTCACACTTTCGCCGGTGCGCCTTTCGCCGGTGGTTTCGATGAACCGCCACTCCGCTCGATGTGACTGGCCGTCGTCCACTCGCCCAGCTTCTCCGCGTCCGACGCATACTTGTTGTGCATGATGGCATCCAGTTGTTTCAAAACCGTCAAGCCTTCATGGATTAGCGGCGCGAAACTTTTCGTCGCCCCGCTGCGCGCCTGCGCGCCCGTGCTCTGGCTGCTGCCCGCCGCATTGAACGCCGTCACCTGATCCTTCAAATCCTGCACGAACGTCGTTGCATGACCCAATTCAATGAATGATGCCGACAGCGGCCCGGCTGCCGTTGCAAACGCCATCGCGCCGGCCGTCAATTCCGTGTCATTGTGACCGTCCGTCAGCCGGAAATTTTCCAGAATTTCCGGTTTCGTCTGCGCCGCCGCGATGGCCGCCGCCGATTTGTTGATGCCGCGCATCGTCGCCAGCAGTGCCTCTCGCTGGCCTACCTTGCCCGTCGTGCCTGCGCGCGCTGAGGCGCTGCCGCCGGTTTGACCCGAGGCCGCGCCCGACAACCCCGTTATTACGCCGGCCATTTCCGTGAACAACGCCTGCGCTTTGGTTGAAACCGCGTCCGACCCGGAAAAATCCGACGCATTCGTCGTCCCGAAGTCATTCACGCGCTTACCCGGTCAGACACGCTACGGGTTTTTCATGACACGCAATAATGCTCGGCCCGATGTCATTGCCGACGGGGCTGATGTCAACTCGGCGTTCACGCCGCTTTGGGATACGTGGTTTAATGAGAAGGTCACGTATGATCCCACGACAGGTGTTATGGAGTATTTTATCAACGATGTCAGTCAGGGAACATATAATGTCGGGGGTTTGCCGCAAACAAATTCGCCGACCATGACACTCACTTTTACCGCTTGGGGTTGGTATACGGGACATGAACATCTGATGCAAAATCTCGTCGTTACGCAGGTGCAATAGGCTTAAATCCCTGAAAACCGGCCTTTTTCTTCAAAAATTGCCACTTTCCGCCTCGCGGTGATGCCGCAGGGCAGAAACCGGAAACCAGAAGTCGGAGAGCAACCGCCGGAAGAGGTTGCCAAAGGAGGATTTTCGGATGTATCTTCATAGCCAGTATGACTCTGACAATTCCAACGGAGCGGCTCGGCAATGTCGTTTTGAATGAACGCGATGCCGTGGTGGACATCGCCATCGGCCTTTACAAGCGGGAAATGGTTTCGCTGGGACGCGCCGCCGAGATTGCCGGAAGGTCGTCAGTGGAATTTTTGACCGAATTAAGCCGCCGTCATATTCCGATCAACTATGGCGTGAACGATTTGCGCCAGGACATGGCTGCGCTCGAAAATCTGTCCTAACTTGGAAAGGGAAACCCGCTGAATGATTGTTGTCAGCGACACTACGGCCATCACCACTCTGCTCAAAGCGGGCGAGGAGCGTTTGCTGCTCCGGCTTTTTGGCAAAGTAATTATTCCACAAGCAGTCTGGGATGAATTGATGACTTTTCATTCTCGATTACCGGACTTCATTTTGCTTCATCCCGTTGAGGAGGCGGGCAAACGGTCGCCGGAAACAAAATCTCTCGGTCGCGGTGAGGCCGAAGCCATTAAGCTGGCAAAAGAGATCAATGCCGATTTGCTTTTATCGGACGATCTTCAAGCGCGCGCCGCCGCTGCGAGCCTGAAAATAAAACGCACGGGACTCTTGGGATTGATTATTCGAGCCAAACAATTTGGGCATATTATTTCCGCGCGAGAGACAATTGAAATTTTGGAAACGCGCGGCGGGTTATATTTGTCCGATACAGTCAAAGCGGAAGCACTAAAATTGGCGGGTGAGCCGTCGCAAGTCTAAGAAAGCATCGTTTTCAAGGATTTTTGACACATTTTTGCCCCGGCTGAACCCGTTCGCAAGCCGTCTTTAACCGTTCGCATGGCTTTTTGATGCCTTCGCAAGCCGTCTGAACACGTCCGCAAGCCAACTTTTGCCCTCCGCATGGCCGCTGGACACGTTCGCAAGGCAGCTTTCACGGTCTGCAAAGCAATTTTATCCGTCCGCAAAGGCATTTTCATCGTTCGCATGGCGTCTGAATGTCTTCGCAAAGGAAATTTGAGCGGTCTGCAAATGTCCTTTTGCCCTCCGCAGCGGAAGTTCCGCCTCCCTCATTACCTGCTTGGCCGTCTCGCAAAGGATTTTCATTTGCAGGAAGCAGAGTTCGATTCCACCCAGCGTGCGAAGAGCCAAAGCAAATCGCCCAGGCGATTGAGGTAAATGATAATTTCCAGATTCCGAAGTTCGCCGGTGAATTTCAGCGCACACACATTTCGTTCAGCGCGGCGGCAGACCGTCCGCGCCACGTCCAGCGCGGCGGAATGTTTGGTCGCGCCCGGCGTCGCCCAGCCTTTGAAGCTGACGTTCTGCGCCTCAATGTCGTGCACGAGCGCGTCGAGCTTCGCGGTCATGTCCGGCGTGACGAGCAGGTAACCGTCCCCGACGTAGCGTTTCAAATCCTCCGGCTGCACACACAGCTCGCCCATGAGCACGATCAAGTCCTTTTGGATGGCGAGCAGGTTGTCGCGAACGAAATCATGTTCTGCCGTCGCACGCGCAAAGCCGAGCGCGGCGTTGAGTTCATCCACCGTGCCGTAAGCTTCCACGCGCGGATGGTTTTTGGCGACACGCCGGCCATACATCAACGCCGTCGTTCCTGAATCGCCGGTTTTGGTGACGATGCTCATGGTGAATTTGCCGGGGTTAAAGTTTTTGCCACCGGCTGATTTGTTGCCAGCAATGCCGGCTGAACGGCCGGCGGCGCAGTCAATTTTTGATAATCCAACACTCCTTTCACAATTGCCGCCGCCAATTGCCGCCGCCAGTCCGTGTCATAAATTTTTTTGGCCTCGGGCGGATGCGTCATGAAACCGCCTTCAATCAAAATCGCGGGCATCGCGGCGTCGCGCAACACGACGAACCGCGCGCGCTTCACCCCCCGATCGTTCGCATTGAGATTTTGAACGAGCGACTTCTCGACCTGATATGCGAGCAGCAGACTTTTGCTTTCGTTGCGGTTTGCCACCGTTGGACCCGTGCCGACGCTGGAACCGAATTCACCATTCTCACCGCTGGCGTTGCTGGAATTCACTCCAACGGGCGTGATGCAATAAGTCTCCGGCCCTTCCGCTTCGTCGCGCCCGGTGGCCGTCGCGTTGAAGTGCAGGCTGATGAACAAGTCTGCGCCGCGCTTGTTGGCAATGGCCGGACGCGCGGGCAAATCCACATATACGTCCCGGCTGCGCGTAAGAACCACCTTGAAACCGAGTTTCTTGAGTTGATCCCGCAATTCAAACGCCAGCGGCAGCGTATAATTTTTTTCGTAATGGCCGCCGACGCGATTGCCGGAATCTTTTCCACCATGGCCGGGGTCGAGGCAAATCGTTTTTATTGTTTTGGGTTCGACAAAACGTGAAAAAAGCAGCGGACCAATCGTTGTGTCCAAATCAAATTGCGCGATGAGTGGAACGTTTTTCAGGACGGCAACCGGAAACGAAAGCCGGACTTGAACGCCATTGATTTCCACCTCAGCCGAATCTGCATTGAAAATCAGCCGCGTCGTGTGATTCGTGGCCTCAACCGTTTCGCCGCGCTTCAGCCAGTGCACTTCCAAACCGTGCAGGCGCGCCCAATCCGCGAGCGGAATATAATTCTGGCCGTTGATGAATGCCGCATGCGTTGTTCGCGCGCAAAATGCGAAACAAAACAAAACGGCCAGTGAGAAAAATCGGTTCACGAAACCGCAAGTTGCCCTTGCGCCGCGTTTGATTCAAGGGAAATGCCTTGCGCATTCGCTTAAAAGTTGATTTCCCGCGTCAATTGTTTTTAATTAACGTTTAATTTTGAAATGAATATTCACGAATATCAGGCCAAAGAGTTACTCGCCAGATACGGCGTCGCCGTCCCGCTCGAAATCCCCGCCAAATCGCTCGCCGAGGTGCGGCCGGCGGCGGAAAAAATTACTGCCAGCGGTTCGTCGCGCGTCGTCGTCAAATCGCAGATCCACGCGGGCGGACGCGGCAAGGGAACTTTCAAATCCGGTTTTCAAGGCGGCGTGAAAGTCGCGGCATCGGTGGACGAGGCGGTTGGCTTCGCCGAAAAAATGCTCGGCAATGTTTTGGTCACGAAACAAACCGGCGCGGACGGGCGCAAGGTGCAGACGCTGTTGCTCGCGGCGGGCGCGAAGATCAAAAAGGAATTTTATCTCGCCGTGCTGCTGGACCGCGCCAATTCGCGTCCGCTCATCATGGCCAGCACCGAGGGCGGCATGGACATCGAGGAAGTCGCCGAGAAATTTCCCGAAAAGATTTTCAAGGAACACATTGATCCCGCCGTCGGCATCATGCCGTTTCAGGCGCGCAAAATTTCCGCCGCGCTCGGTCTCAAAGGTGATTTGTTCAATGCCGGAGTAAAATTAATTACCGGCGTTTACAACACTTGGTGGGAATGCGACGCGGCGATGGTGGAATTGAATCCTTTGGCCGTGGTTGAATTGGCCGACGGAAAAGAAACGGTTGTCGCGCTCGACGCAAAAATTTCGCTTGATGACAACGCGCTTTACCGCCACAAGGATATTTTGGAGATGCGCGATTTGAACGAGGAAGCGCCGCTGGAAATCGAGGCGTCGAAATTTTCGCTCAATTACATCAAGCTCGACGGCAGCATCGCGTGCCTCGTCAACGGCGCGGGCCTCGCGATGGCGACGATGGACATCATCCAGCATTTCGGCGGCAGCCCGGCGAACTTTCTCGACGTCGGCGGCGGCGCGAGCAAGGAGCAGGTCACGGCGGCGTTCAAGATCATTTTGAGCGACCCGAACGTGAAGGGAATTTTGGTGAACATTTTCGGCGGCATCATGGATTGCAACGTCATCGCCACCGGCATCGTCGCGGCGGTGAAGGAAACGGGCTTGAAACTCCCGCTCGTCGTCCGGCTCGAAGGCAACAACGTTGCCGCCGGCAAAAAAACGCTGGCCGAATCCGGCGTGGCCATCATCAACGGAGATTCAATGTCCGACGCGGCGCAGAAGATTGTCAAAGCGGTTGGGAAATAATTGAACGGAATTGCGCGCATCCAAGGTTAATTAACGAACATGAATATAATGAAACCGCTTGCAATATTTTTGCTGTTCCTTTCATGGCGTTGCTTTGCAACAACGATTGATCCGATGAGCGTTTGCAGTTTGTATCTCTTTGAACCACTTCCTAGCAGCACAAATGGTCTTGGATTGACAGGAACTGGATTTATTGTGGCGAATAAAGGAACAAATTATCTTATCACAAACTGGCATGTTTTAAGTGGCCGCGAGTGGCCAGCAACCAATTCAACGGATCCTAAAGGATCTTTCCCCAAGGACGTTATTATTTTCTGCAATTCTAAAGTTCTTGGAAATTGGATTCCGGTTTCAGAACCATTGTATGACACGAATGGTGTCCCATTGTGGCTGGAAGATAAATCTGGAGGATTAAATATCGATGTTGTTGCACTGCCTCTGACATTTCATGACGATCGCGTTCAACTCTATCCTCTTGATCTAAATTTAGAGAACGTGGATATGCAACTGTCACCCGCAATGTCAGTGTCTATAATTGGATTTCCAAACAACCTAACTAATCCGGGAGAATTCCCAGTTTGGAAAACTGGAAATATAGCAAGCGACCCAGATATAGATTACAAAAGGAAACCTCTAATGTTGGTCAGTGTCATTATTCGCAAAGGAATGTCCGGTTCGCCAGTCATCGCTAGAAGTATTGGCACTTACATGGATAAAGAAGGGAACACAGACGTTCACACTGGCATTACAGATAAATTTTTAGGCGTGGTATCCGGTAACCAGCCGGACAATGAAATAGCATATGTGTGGAAATCGCGAGTCATTTCTGAAATTTTAGAACGTGGTCAAAGAGGAACATTAACGACCAAACAATGAATGTTTTCTGATAATATGATTATTGTCACCGAAATCGCGTTCAGTTGCTACGCCGTCACGGACATTAAAATCGCGCGTGATTTTTACGAAGGCGTGCTGGGCTTGCAACCGACCACCGTCATCGAAGGCAAATGGGTGGAATACGAATTCGGCCCGTATGCGCTGGCCATCGGCTGCGCGCCGGGATTTTTCAAGCCGAGTCCCGACGGCTGCTCCGTGGCACTGGAAGTGGAAAATTTTGACGACGCCATCGCGCATCTGCGCACGCACAACGTAAAATTCCGCATCGAGCCGATGCCCACGCCCGTCTGCCAGATGGCGATGGTTTTTGATCCCGACGGCAACACCGTTTGCATTCACAAACGGAAGGCGAAATAATTTACCATGTCTATTCTAGTCACTCCCAAAACCAAAGTTCTCGTCCAAGGCATCACCGGCAGCTTTGGCGCGAAGCACGCGCAACTCTCGATTGATTACGGCACGCTCATCGTCGCCGGCGTCACGCCCGGCAAGGGCGGACAATTCTTCGAGCATGGCGGAAAAAAGATTCCAATTTTTGACACCGTCGCCGACGCGGTGAAACAAACCGGCGCGACCGCGAGCGCCGTGTTCGTGCCGCCGCCATTCGCCGCTGATGCGATCTTCGAAGGCGCGGACGCCGGCCTTGAACTCGTCGTCGCCATAACGGAAGGAATTCCCGTGCGCGACATGGTGCGCGTGAAACGCGCGCTGCAAGGCAACACCAAGACGCGGCTTATCGGCCCGAATTGTCCCGGCATCGTCACGCCCGGCGAAGGCAAAGATTCGCACGGCGGCTGCCGCATCGGCATCGCGCCCGGCTACATTCACAAAAAAGGAAACATCGGCGTCGTCTCACGCAGCGGCACGTTGACTTACGAAGCGGTCTGGCAATTGACCTCGCGCGGCGTCGGCCAATCCACGTGCGTCGGCATCGGCGGCGATCCGGTGAACGGCACTTCGCATTTGGACGTGATAAAACTTTTCAACGCCGATCCCGAAACTCACGGCATCATCATGATCGGCGAAATCGGCGGCGGTGCGGAAGAAGAAGCCGCCGAGTGGATCAAAAAGAATTGCAAAAAGCCCGTCGCCGGATTCATTGCAGGCGCGACCGCACCGCCCGGACGTCGCATGGGTCACGCGGGCGCGATTGTCAGCGGCGGCAAAGGCACTGCCGAAGCAAAAATTTCTGCGTTCAAAGAAGCGGGCGTCGGCATTTCCGTGACGCCGAGCGAAATGGCGGACACACTGCTGAAGATGATGTGAAGTCATTGCGAATGATTTAACATTCTGAATTCGTAATTTGAAATTCGCATGGGTCTGATTGATTTCATTCTAAACCTCGCCGGCCTGCTGTTGTGGCTGAATTGGCGCGCGACGAAAGCCGATCCGCTCGGCGCGCGAAAACCGGCAACTTTGCTGGGCACATTGCGGCGCGCGGAACCGTCGCGGTGGCGGCGGTGGCATTTGCCCGCAGCACTTGGCGGGCTGCTTTTATTGCGCGCCGTGTTTTACTGGCAAATCGGTTCGACAACCACACCGGTCTGGTCGGGTAAACTTAATTTAGGCATCAGCGTTCCGTCATTCATCAGCAGTTCATTCGTCCAAATGCTCTTATTTTCGTTTTTCAGCTTTGGATTGACACTCGGAATTTTTTATCTCTGGCTGCTGTTTCTTTCCATTGTTTCCGATCGAAATGCTGAATCAGAGCCCGTCCGCCAGCTCGTGCACGTGCAATTGGGTGTGATTGACCGCTGGCCGCGTTTGTTAAAATTATTTCTGCCACTTGCAATCACGACGTTGGTGTGGTGGATGACAAGCTGGCTGTTTGATCCAAAACAGATTTCATCGTTGCGGCGAGCCGAAGAATCGCTGCTGGTCGGGCTGGGCAGTTATCTCACGTGGAAATTTACCGCCGTGGCGGTGCTGGTGCTGCATTTGTTGAATACTTATGTTTATTTTGGTCCGCATCCATTCTGGAATTACGTCAATGGCGCGGCGCGAACTTTGTTGAAACCGTTGCGCAAATTGCCCTTGCAAATGGGCAAGATGGATTTTGCGCCGGTCGTGGAAATCGCTTTGATTTTTTTTATTGCAGAACTGGCCGGACGCGGCTTGGGCGCACTTTACGGAAGATTGCCGCTTTGAACGCGAAGCGTATTCATCACTCCGGTCTTGTTTTGGGAAGTGTGGCGGTGACAGTCGCACCTTCTCCCTTTTTACCTTCGATTGAAAATGTGCCGCCGTGCAATTCAACCAGCCGCTTCATGATCATCAGTCCCAACCCCAAACCCTGCTGCTCATGCAGTTTCCGGTCGAACTGCATATAGGCACCAATGCGCGTAATTTGTTCGGTGGAAAAACCACGCCCGCGATCACTGACGGACAGAACAACGGAATTGAACCCTTCACTCAAATTGATGCGGACGGGTGAGCCAGCCTCGGAAAATTTGAAGGCATTTTGCACAAGCTCCTCCACGATTTTGGCGAGGTATTCCTCGGCAATGGGCACGGGAATGTCCTTCACCTCGATGGACAAATCCTTGGAGCGGTTGGCTTGCGCAGCTTGCGCCGTTGCGTGTTTTTCAATAAGCGCGACCGCCTTTTCCGTCCGGCCAATGCGCAATGCATTGACATTTTTTGGATCAGCGGCAACCAGTTCGAGTTGCGCATAAATCAAAAAATTTTCGATAAGCCGTTCGAGCCGTTTGCCAGACTGATAAATGACATGGCCCATTTCAACAATTTCACCGGGTTTGAGCGTCACAGCGTCCTCAGCAAGAATTTCGCCGTAAGCCAGAATGCCGTTAAGCGGCGTGCGCAGTTCATGCGGCAGCATCAAACTGATGTTGTCGCGCAGGCTGGCGAGTTTGCGCTCGGCCTCGTCGCGCACGGTTTGCGCCTTTTTGAGGCGCGCGTTCACAGCGGCGTAAAGCGCTTCGGTGGTGAATGGTTTCGGGAGATAATCGTCCGCGCCCAATTCCATGCCGTGTCTCATGCCGGCATTGTCGGCAAGACCGGTCATTAAAATGAACGGAATGGCGGCAGTTGATGCTTCATTGCGGAGCGAACTGAGCGTCAAATATCCGTCCACTTTTTCCATGTTGATGTCGCAAAGTATGAGATCGGGGAGTTCCTTGCGCGCCTGCTCGATGCCTTCGGCTCCGTTTGCGGCTTCAATGACGTCAAAACCTTTTTGTTTCAACGCAAGATGAATCATCTCGCGCAGCCATTCTTCGTCGTCAATGACTAGGATTTTTTTCATGGACAAATGCGCCAAAAAACAAAGCAAAAATCATGCCTTTCGTGCAAAAAAGGCCCGGTGAAAATCATTTACGTTCTTCGAGTGGCACGTAATGGTTGAGAGTGCGACCCATGTAAACTTGCCGCGGGCGGTTAATGCGGCTTTTGGGATCTTCCATGATTTCCTTGTAATTTGCAATCCAGCCGGGCATCCGGCCAATCGCAAAATTCACCGGAAACATTTCCATGGGAATACCGAGCGCACGCATTATGATGCCGCTGTAAAAATCAACGTTTGGATAAAGTTTGCGTTCAACGAAGTAGGAATCCTTGAGCGCGGCCTCTTCCAAGTGTTTGGCGATGTCCAACAATGGGTCATTGATGTTTAGTTTGGACAAAACATTGTCGCACGCCTTTTTGATGATTTTGGCGCGCGGATCATAATTCTTATAAACGCGATGGCCAAAACCCATTAGTTTCTTGCCGCTGTTTTTGTCTTTTGCCGCTGTGATAAACCTTGAACCGTCGTCGCCTTCACGATGAATTTCTTCAAGCATTTCAATTACCGCCTGGTTCGCACCCCCGTGCAACGGTCCCCACAGCGCGCACACACCCGCCGACGCGCTGGCAAAAAGATTTGCCTGACTTGATGCGACCATGCGCACGGTGGACGTGGAGCAGTTTTGTTCGTGGTCCGCATGCAGCAAAAAAATCAAATCGAGCGCTTTGACAACTTCTGGTTTGATTTCGTAATCTTCGTACGGAGCCGAAAACAACATGTGCAGGAAGTTCGCCGTGTATTTGTAGGTTTTCTTCGGATAAATCAGCGGCAACCCGTGCGATTTGCGATACGAATACGCCGCAATGGTTCGCACCTGCGAAATTAATTTTGCAACAATGATATCGAACTCCTTCGTCTTGCTCCATTGCCAGCGCATGATTTTCTCATCGAAGCAACTTGCCGCATTGATCATCGCCGAAAGAATTGCCATTGGGTGTGCTCCCATCGGAAAACCCTCGAAATGATACTTCATGTCCTCATGAAGAAACTGATGTTCCGTCAGCAAATCGGAAAAATTTTTCAACTGCGAACGGTTGGGCAAGTCGCCGTAAATAATCAAGTAAGCGGTTTCTATAAAACTGGATTTCTCCGCCAGCTCCTCAATCGGAATGCCGCGATAACGCAAAATCCCCTTGTCGCCGTCAATGAACGTGATTTTGCTGATGCACGAACCGGTGTTGCCGTAACCGTCGTCAAGGGTGATGTAACCGGTATTGGCGCGTAGCGAAGAAATATCCACCGCTTTTTCACCCTCGCTGCCTTCAATCGTTGGCAGCGTATACGACTTGCCCTCCAGTTCCAGTTTTGCCTCTTTGCTCATGCGATTCTCGTTTTTGAGAGTTTGCGTTGAAAAGAAAAATTTGGCAAGGCACGAAAGTGAAATTTTGGAAAAATTTGGGCACTGACTTTTCATCCGGCTCACCTTAATTTCAACGCGAAATAAATGGCTTTGAAACTGTTCAACACATTGTCGCGCTCCGTTCAGGATTTCACGCCGCTCGATCCGGGTCAAAAAAAAGTCGGGATGTACTGCTGCGGACCGACGGTCTATGACTTCGCGCACATCGGCAATTGGCGGACCTTCGTCTTCGCCGACCTCGTCCGGCGTTATCTCGAATTCAAAAGCTATGCCGTCACGCATGTCATGAACATCACGGACATCGAGGACAAAATCATCAAGCGCGTCCAGGAATTGAAAATTCCGTTGCGAGAATTCACAGGCAAATACGAAGCCGCGTTCTTCGAGGATTTGAAAACATTGAATTGTCTTTCACCGCAACACACGCCACGCGCGACGGAAAAAGAAAATATGGACGCGATGATTGATTTGATTCAAAAACTCATCGCGCGCGGCATCGCCTATAAAGCCAGCGACGGCTCGGTTTATTTCAGCATCGAAAAATATCGCGGCTGCGGCTGCAATTACGGCCAGTTGCTGAAACTGAATTTCGACGAAATGCGCGCCGGCGAACGCGTCAAGAGCGACGAATACGCCAAGGAATCCATCGCCGATTTCGCGCTCTGGAAATCGCGCGTGCCGGACGACGGCGAGATTTTCTGGCCGAGTCCGTTCGGCGAAGGCCGTCCCGGCTGGCACATTGAGTGCAGCGCGATGAGCATGAAAATCCTTGGCGCGAGCTTCGACCTGCATCTCGGCGGCGAGGATTTGATTTTCCCGCATCACGAGGACGAAATCGCCCAAAGCGAAGGCGCCACGCAAAAACCGTTCGTGAAATACTGGATGCACGGCGCGCATCTTTTGGTCGAAGGAAAAAAAATGAGCAAGTCGCTGGGAAATTATTTTACATTACGCGATCTGACAGAAAAGCACGGCTTTCATGGTCACGAAATTCGTTTTCTTCTCCTTTCTGCACATTATCGTGAGACATTTAATTTTACACTTGATGGTTTGTATGCTTCGCGCGCAGCTTGGACCAGGATAAGCAACTATTTGACTTATCTTTTGTCACTCAAAGAACTTGAAATATGTAAACCTGATGCCGAACTTCTAAAATCTTTTAGCGAAGCTTTGGATGATGATTTGAATGTTTCTCGTGCTCGGCAAATTTTATTTGATTGGGTGAGCGATGGGAATCGTCAGATATCAGAGGGACGATTATCCGCAAAGGACGCAGCCAGAAACTACGCAACTTGGAATGAAATCAATAGAGTATTTGGCATGCCTCACGTTGAATGGTTGCATCCAAAAAAAGCTGAAGAGTATTTATTGAATGAAAAGCTTCAGGAACGCGAAGTAGCGCGTGGCACAAAGAATTTCAAGCGCGCCGACGAAATCCGCGACGAATTAAAATTGAAAGGTTGGACTATTGAAGATACACCCAAGGGCGCGCGTTTGAAAAAATTGTGAGCAAAGGCCTGTTCATCACCTTCGAAGGCACGGAAGGCTGCGGCAAATCCACGCAGGTGGAATTGCTCGCGCGCCAATTGCACGCACTCGGGCATCGCGTCCGCACGCTGCGTGAGCCGGGCGGCACACCCATCGGCGAGGAAATCCGTCACACGCTCAAGCACAGCAAAAACAACCACGCCATGACCGCCGAGGCCGAATTACTTTTAATGAACGCCAGCCGCGCGCAGCTCGTTCGCGAAATCATTCGCCCTGCCCTCGCTGCCGGAGAAATCGTCGTGTGCGACCGTTTTTACGATTCGACGACGGCGTATCAAGGCTACGGGCGGCAACTCGATTTAAAACGGGTTCAAGCTGTCATTGATTTTGCTGTTGGCGACACTCGACCGAATTTGACTTTGCTCTTGCACGTGCCGCCGGAAGTCAGTGATGAACGTTTGCGCTCGCGCCAATCCCATTTGTCTTTCGTCCGCGACCGCATCGAAGAGGCTGACCAAAAATTTTTCGCGCGCGTGGCCCGGGGTTATGAAGTGCTTGCCGCCACCGAACCGGATCGCGTCCGCGTTGTGAACGGTTCAAGTTCAGTTGAAACCGTCTGCGCAAAAATCTGGGAACTCGTTCGACCAATTCTGCCGCGCATCGGGCGCTGGTAAAAAACTTTATGGAGTTTTACTCTGCAACTTTGCCTGCGCTTTTTCGATCCACGGCTGAAGCTCCCGCTTTAACGTGCCGTCTTGCTGAATTACTTTTTTCCAAGCAGCAACGGCTTTTTCATAATCGCCATTGATGAAATCAATCAATCCTTGTTCGTAAGTAGCTTGTTTGGAATCGGGCGCAAAAAGTTCAGCGGCTTTTTTACAATCTTCCAAAGATTTCACGACATCGCCTTTTCCATATTCCGCCCAGCCTCGCGTGCCGTAAGCATATCCATTTGTGAGATTGAGTTGAATAGCGTGCGTTGCGTCGGCGATTGCGAAATCAAAATTGTTTTTCTGAAACTCTGCCCAACCGCGGTTATTATACGCAATTGCGTTTGTGGGATTAAGCTCAATATTTTTTGAAAAGTCTGCGATGGCTTCGTTCCAATCACCTTTTTTAATTTCTATATCTCCTCGATTGTCATATCTCATTAACATGCGCTCGGCTTTGCCGCGGTTGACGTAGGCACCAGCATCTCTTGGGTCAAGTTGAATGACATGAGTGAAATCAGCGATTGCTCCATTCCAATCTTTCTTATCTAATTCCTTTTCTCCTTCATCGAAAAAGTTTTGTGCGGTTTGTTGCTGGCCGCATCCAACCAAGAAAATCACACCAAGAGCAATTACGCACAGAGATTGTTTCGGCACATTCACGCCGAATTTTTAACAGTTGAATCGCGCCAAGAGCAAGCCGGTTAATCTTGCCGAATTGGCGGCATAGAATAATGTTTGGGCATGATTGAAAACACAATCGGCGAAATTGAAGCGAAGATTCGCGGTGCAGATTCCATCAGCGAAGAGCGCAAGCGCGAGTTGCTGCAACTGCTCGCCACGCTAAAATCCGAAGTCGGCGTGCTGTCCAAAACCGACGGCGAACACGCGCAAAGCATCGCGGAGTTCGCAAAACTTTCCGCACACGAGGCCACGCGCGAAAAACAGAATCCGCAGTTGCGCGAAATTTCCGTCACCGGCCTGCGCTCGTCCGTCGAAGGCTTCGAGCAATCGCATCCCAAGCTCGTCCAAATCGTCAACAGCATCAGCAACACGCTGTCGAATCTGGGAATTTAATCTTCACGCGGCTCAAGTTTTTCAATCGCCGCCATGATTTCATCGGCAATCTGCTGGTAGATTTCCTTGAGTCGTGGCTTGGAAGAAGCCTTTGCTTCCGCGCGCAATTTTTCAAAGCGCATCGGCTCGCCGTATTTCACGGCAACTTTTTTTGGCAGGGGAAATTTTTGATTCGGACCATACGCTTCAAAAGTTCCAAACGTGCGCACCGGAATCACAACCGCATCCGATTTGACAACCGTCAACCCGATGCCCGAACGTGCCGGTTGTAGTTTGCCGTCGCGCGTGCGCGTGCCTTCGGGAAACAAAATGATTCCACCACCCGCAAGCAACCGGTCAAGAATCGCCTTCAATCCCGTCGCGCCACCGCCGTCGCGAATCACGGGAACCGAATTCCACGAACGCAGCAAGGTGCCGATGCCCGGAAACCGGAACAAGCTTTCGCGCGCGAGATAATTGATGTCGCGCTTCAACCCCGCACCGACCAGCGGCGGATCAAGAAAGCTCGCGTGATTGGAAGCCAAAATGACCGGTCCGGTTTGCGGCACGCGTTCCGGATTGAACACGCGCCAGCGAAAATAAATTGCGAATGTTGCGCGAAAAAAAATCCAGCCGAGTCGGTAGGAGAAATTCATTTTTCAGCGAGCCGCGAACGGATTTCTTTCAGAAGCAAGCCGCTCGTCTGCTCTGATGTCATATTCGAGTTGTTGATGACTTTCGCGCCCAGCGCGACCATCAGTGGCGCGACGGCGCGCTGACTGTCTCGTTGGTCGCGCGCGGCGAGATTTTCATTCACGCCGTCGGCGGCGCGCCGCGCGGAACGCTCTGCCAGCGTCGCGTCGAGATAAAATTTAAAATCCGTTTCAGGAAAAACATTCGTGCCGATGTCGCGGCCCTCCATCACAAGATTTCCGAATTCGAGGCACTCGCGCTGGCGCTTGACCATCCATGCGCGCACTTTCGGCACGGCGGCGACGTGCGGCACGGCGGCGCTAACCTCGGCGGTGCGGATTTCTTTTTCTGGAAAATAACCGTCCACGAGCAAGCGCACTTTTCCGTCCATACATTCCAGTGAAGTTTTCCATTTACGGCAAAACGCGGCGACGGCTTTGGCATCGTGCGGATCAATTTTATTTTTCAGGCAATGCCAAGCCAGCGTGCGATACATCGCGCCCGTGTCCACATAAACGTAGCCGAGCGCCTTCGCCACGAGCTTCGCGTTCGTGCTCTTGCCGCTCGCGCTCGTGCCGTCAATCGCAATGACAATCGGTTGTTTCAAATTCATTTTGAACTCATCCTCCTCCTCATGCTCATCCTCAAATTCGATTTATGAGGATGACGATGACGATGAGGATGATTTTCAGTCTGCAAACAAATCTTCGCCGCTCAACTTCCGCATGCGCTGGCCGTTTTTGATCTCCCAAATCTCCGCGCCCAAACCATGCGGCGGTTGCGCGGCGAGCTTCTGGAAAAAATTCGGGAACGTCTTCTTCACGCAGGCGGGATTTTTAATTTTTATGCCCGGAACTTTCAATCCCAGAATCGCGAAACACATCGCCATGCGATGATCGTTGTAGGTCTCGATCTCCGCGCCGTGCAACGGCGACGGCCAGACCGTCAGCGTGTCGCCTTCCTCGACCACTTTCGCGCCGCACTTGGTCAACTCCGTCCGCAACGCGACGACGCGCTCGGTTTCTTGGACGCGCAGGCGGCCTAAATCAATAAATTTAATTGGTTGACCAGCAAACGGAGCAAGAACAATTGCCGACATAATGCTGTCAGCTAATTCATTTTGCCGCGAAATCGTTCGCTTCATTCCAACCTTGAAACCATCACCAACATAGTTTCTAAAAAACGCGTCTCGCTGCCACTGTGATTCAGCTATTGTCCAGTCGCAAACAATAACGCCGTTATTGAGATTACTTTTTTGTAAAAGCCACGCTGCGCCCCAAAAATAACTTCCGCTTGAAGCGTCCGGGCCAACTCGAAAAGTTCCGCCCTTTTGTGGAAAGACATTTATCAGCTTGTTCGTCATTTCCACATACGGAAGTTCTTCAACATTTGTGTCGAGAATTCCAACCTCCCAACCACCCCACGGCATACACAAGATTAGTGCTGACGCGAATTGCGAACTCTCCAAAACACTCACAGAACAAACTCCGGATTTCCGACCACCACCGTAAATTTTCACCGGCAACTTGTCATTGCCATTTTCCGATTCGACGCGATAGCCCAATTCGCGCAAGGCCTTGAACAGCGCCGCCTGCGGACGTTCGTGCATCCGCAGCACGCCGCTCAACCGATAAACGCCATCGCCCAGACAAACGAACGCCGACAAAAACCGCGCCGCCGTTCCCGCGTTGCCGACAAACAGTTCCAGCGGTTTTTCAACCGTTCCCGCGTTCGGAATTTTTCCACCGAGTCCTTTGACCGTGATCGTGCGATTGCAAAATTCCGCCGGATCATTTTCCACGCGGATTTCAAATCCCAATTTCTGCAAACACTCGGCCATGATCTGCGTGTCCTCGCTCCACAGCGCGCCGGTGAGCGTGACTTCGCCGTCCGCGAGCGCGGCGAGAATCAGCGCGCGGTTCGTGATGCTCTTCGAGCCGGGCACGGTGATCTCCGCGCGCACGGGTTTGTCGAGCGGAACGATTTCGATGAGTTCGGGTAAAGGCATTTTTTAACCACGGATGAACACGGATGGACACGGATGAAAACGAATCGTTGAATCGTTGAATCGTTGAATCGTTAATTCGTGACCGCGCAAAACCGATGCAACGGTGCAATTATGCAACAATTTAACGACTCCAAAACATCCGTGTTTATCCGTGTTTATCCGTGGTTGATTCATTCCGATGAAGTTGCGGTAGCTTTCGCGCACCAGTTATCGCGACGCGATTTTGCCGTCGCAAAGATTTTTTCAAGGGATTTTGGCTCGCCGCTTTTTAGCGCGGCTTGGAATTTTTTTAGTTCCGCCACAAACGCGTCCACCGAACGCGAAAGATTTTTACGATTGGCCAGCGCGATGTCGCGCCACATTTCTGGCGAGCCGGACGCGATGCGCGTGGTGTCGCGAAAACCATTGGCGCAAAGTTGCGCCTGCGATTTTGGATTCGCCGGATTCAAGACCAGATTTGCCAGCGTCGCGGCGACGACGTGCGGCAAATGGCTCGTGCGGCTGACGAGCAAATCGTGCTGCGCCGGGTCCAGTTTCAAAACGCGCGCGCCGAGCGATTGCCAGAATTTTTCCAGTTGGCGAACGGCGTTCGCGTTGGATTTTTTCGTCGGCGTCAAAACGCATACGGCGTTCGCAAACAAATCCGCGCGCGCGGCGGCGACGCCGGTTTTTTCGCCGCCAGCCATCGGATGACCGCCGACAAAATGCGCGCCGGATTTTTGGACGAGCGATTCCAGTTCACGCACCACGCCGGCTTTCACGCTGCCGACGTCAGTTACAATCGCGCCGCGTTTTAGCGCGGGCAGAAATTGTTTTGTAATTGAAGGCATTTGCGCAAGCGGCGTGCAGAGAATTATTAAATCGGAATTTGAAACGGCGGCCAGCAAATCCGTCGTGGCAAAATCCGTCGCGCCGAATTTTTCGCAATCGGCAATTGATTTTTTACTACGAACGAATCCGGCGATTTCTCCGGCGACGCGGCGCTTTTTCGCGGCCAGCCCGATGGAGCCGCCAAGCAAGCCGACGCCGATGATGGTGATTTTCTGAAACTGCACGGGCGGAGGATAGCGTGACTCGTAGAATTTTTAAATCGTTAAATCGCGGGTGCGAGCCGATGCAACGATTTAACGATTCACAAATGGACGGTTTTCCCGCGCCGCGCCGACTCCAGGCAGGCGTCCAAAACTTTTTGCGTCTGCAATGCCCACATCGGCCATTCGGCGTTGAGCTTGCCGGAGCGGACTTGATTGGAAAAATTGCGGATCATGTTTATTTTCTGCGTCGTTTTGCATTTGACGCGCACTTCCGCTTGATTGAATTGAAAAATTGAATCGCGACCCTTCGCCGGATGGACAAAATCGTCCAGATATAACTGGCCTTTTGCGCCGCTGACGTGGACCCAGTTCTGGGCCCCGGCGACAAAAGAACAATAAAAGCTCGCGGAAGTTTTTTCGTCAAAAATCAGTTCGGCGGAAAAATCCACCGGCACATGCGACGGACTGCGGCGGGAACCGCTTTGCAAAAGAGTGCGCGCGGTGACTTCGCGCGGCAGCCGCCAACGCATCGCCCAAAGCGTGATGCGGAGGCAATACCAGCCGAGATCGCCGAGGCAACCGGCGGGTTCCAGCCGGCTGTTCATGCGAATGTTCGAGTGAAGAACTTTTTCCGCCATGTGAAAACTGAAGGCGGACGTGATGCGTTTGGGCTGGCCGAAATTTTTCCGGTCGTCCAGCGCGTTGCGAACGCGGTCGAGCCGTGGATGGTGCATGAACATGACGCCATCCATGAACTGCACGCGATTTTTCCGGCAGGCGGAAATCATTTCTTCAAGGTCGCCGGCGCTGATGGCGCACGGCTTTTCGCAGATAACATGCTTGCCCGCCTTTGCCGCGCGCACGACCCATTCCTTGCGCAAGCCGGTCGGCAGCGGAATATAAACCGCGTCCACATTTTTTGACGCGAGCAGTTCTTCGTAGCTGCCCAACGCAACGGGCGGAACTTCAAACGGGGCTTCGGCTTGAAGCTGCCTGATGAATCGCGAGCTGCGCGCGAGGTCGCGGCTGGCCACGGCGGTGACGACGGCGTTCCCGCTGGCATGAATTGAATTCCAATTCTGCCGCCCGATGTTGGCGGTGCTTAAAAAACCAAAACGCAGTTTTTTCATAATTCAATCCGTGTCCGCCGCCTCGCGCACGCGCTCTAAAATCACGTCGGCAATTCTCGGTTCGCTGCCGACGGCGGGCGAATACCAGACGAGCCTGCCGCTTTTTTCCGTCGGATTACGCCACGTCGGCTGGCCGGCGGCAAGCCGTTCTTTCACGACGCGTTCCGGTTCGCCGAGCAAAACGGGAATGTCTTCCTCCGTGTGCAAACCGTCGCTGATGAAAAACGGGACGACGACAATGTTTTTGGTTTTCACATTTTCGTGGCAGCCTTTAATGAACGGCGCTTCTTCCATGAACACCGCGCCGACCTCGGCGTAAATGTTCTGCGCGCGGATCAATGCCACCTGCCGCTCGACGGCTTTGCGGGAATTGGCGTTGCGCCCGGTGCCGTGGCCGGCGATGAGCAGCGTCGTGTCGGAATTTTTTAGCGCCCGCGGGAACGGAAATTTTTCCGCGACTTCCTTTGCCCGCGCCAGGATCACTTTCGTCATTAAATCATGCGAACCGACGGGCGAACAATAAAAGAGTTCTGAATTTTGAGTTTTGAGTTTCAAGTTTTCAGGAAAAATAAAACCGAGTTCTTTGGGAATAATTTCCGTGCTGAAATAACCTTCGCTGATGAACAGCGGGACGATGAAAATTCTCAGCGCGGAAATTTCCGCGAGCACTTTTTTGACGTGCGGCTCCTGTTTCCAAAACGCCTCGCGCACTTCCACGAAGATTTTCCGGCGGCGCAGTTCCGCCGCATGCTGGAAAACCGGCGCGGCGGAATCGTCGTTTTGCGTCGTGCCGTGGCCAAGCACGACGAGCGCGGCGTCAGAAAAGTTGCTTCGATTCATTGTGGAATGGTTAGCCAATTGCTTTCAAACTGCAACTGCGCGCTTGAATGTTGACAGGCGGGAACTAAATCCTTATTTGTCCATCTCATCTGAAAACGAACAAACTGGTTATGAACAAATTAAATTTAGCTGCCATTGGAATTCTAGGCTTGTCCATGATGGCATTTGCCGATGGCAACCAACTTCCGCCTGCTTCAACCAAAAGCGGCGTAACTTACGCCACTGACATTAAGCCGATTCTTGACGCGTCGTGCGTGAAATGCCACAGCGGCGACAAACCACGCGGCAGATTGAAGCTCGACAGCCTTGAAGGTGCGCTCAAAGGCGGCAAAGAAGGCAACGATGTCGTCCCCAACAAAAGCGCGGACAGTATGCTCGTCCAGATGGTCGCACATTTGGGTGATGATCCAATGGGTTGGATGCCGCCGGTTCATAATAAACTGAATATCACAGCGCTGACGCCGGAACAAATCGGTTTGATCCGCGCGTGGATTGATCAAGGCGCGAAGTAATTTTTCCCCCTTCAAAAAAAAGCCGCAGCCCAAAATGGATTGCGAGCCCTTTAATTTAATGGCGACAACGACGCGCGTTTTTGTTCGCGCAATTTTTGCTGCTCGCGCAGTAGTTCAATTTTCTCCGCGTCGCCCATCTGCGGCTGGCTCAAGCGCTGAATGGATGAAGTGATTTGGCGGTCGAGAAATTGGTTGCGCAAAAATTTTACCACATCGTGAAGTTGCTGTTCGGGATTCGGAACCGCGCGATCTTCAGCCGCGACTTCCGTCACCAGATTTCGCAGTTCAGGCGTTTCGCATTCGTTCAAAAATACCGCGAGGTTTTGCCATGATTCGTTCGTCTGCGCGGCAAGCCGTAGCGCAACAATTTTCCGCGCGAGCGAATTTTGAATCCAATTCATGTCTAAGTGCAACGCCGCCCACCCGGCCAGATTTTCATGCAGTAATAAAAGCTTCAGCAGCCAGAATTCCTGAGCGGACGGACGCGGCGATTCGGGTTCAACGGCAGGTTCGGCTTTGTTTTCAATAGGCGCGGCTTTTACTGTTGGATTTTTTTTGAACTCAGAGCGAACAGCTTCCGGTGAAACACCTAATCGCAACGCCGTTTTTTGCGCGTAAGTGTCAACCAAAACGGCGCTGCCGGATTTATGAACAGCTTCAGCCATCGCGCGCAAAATTGCAAATCGGCCTTTGTCACTGTTCACGTCATTTTGCACACATAGCCGGTTTAAATAATAATCAAAAAAACCTTCAGCATTCTCGACAAGTTTACGAAATGCGTCGCCGCCATTGGCCTTGATGAAACTGTCCGGGTCGTGCGGCGCTGGCACAACTGCCACGCGCACGGCCAGACCGGACGCGAGCAAATGGTCGAGTGAACGGACGGCGGCATTTTGTCCGGCCTCGTCCGAATCGAAACACAGCACAACTTCGTTGACGTAGCGTTTGATAATACGTGCATGTTGTTCGGTGAAGGCCGTGCCCTGCGGCGCGACAACATTTTGCACGCCAGCCATGAAACACGCGATCAAATCGAGCTGGCCTTCGCAAATGACGGCAGAACCTGCGTCAAGAATCGCGCGCTTGGATTTGTCGAGACCGAAGAAAACCTTGCTCTTCGTGAAAATCGGCGTTTCAGGTGAGTTGACGTATTTCGCCGCTTTTTCATCCCCGGACAAAATACGTCCGCTAAAACCAATCACCCTGCCCTGCTCGTCACAAATCGGGAAAATCAACCGCCCGCGAAATCGGTCGTAGTAATGTTCGGTGTTCTCTTTTCGTAAAATCAATCCGGCTTTTTCAACAAGCGCGAGTTCATAATTTTTGCTCTTGGCCCAATTCACCGTGTCGTCCCACAAATCGGGCGCCGAGCCGAGCCGGAATAATTTTATCGCCTCGGCGGAGACGCCGCGTTTTTTTAAATAATCACGCGCGAGTTTCCCGGAGGCTTCGTTCGCAAGCGTGTTTTGCCAGCGTTGGGTGATTTGCTCGTGGATCTGCAGAAGCCGGTCTTTGAGATGACGTGATTGCTGTTCGCCCTGACTTTGTTCGAATTCGAGCGGGATTTTCGCGCGATCAGCGAGTCGTTTCACTGCCTCTGGAAATGTGATGTTTTCATATTCCTTGACGAAGCTGAAAACGTCGCCGCCTTTATGGCAGCCGAAACAGTGAAAAATCTGTTTGTGCGGATTGACGTTGAAACTCGGCGTCTTTTCTTTGTGAAACGGGCAGAGCGCGGTGAAGTTTGCACCTGCCTTTTTCAACGGCAGATAGGAGCCGATGACGTCAACAATGTCGCTGCCTGCGCGAATTTTTTCAAGCGTTGCGGAAGAAAATAGACCAGCCATCAGTGTGTCGGCGCAGGCACCGGATTTCCAATCTGAATGACAGGTTTCTTGACCGGCGCTTTTTGGTCGCCACCCGGCGGCGCGGTGTCAATAAATAGCGGCCCTAGAATTTTTTTAATCAGCGGCCCGGTCAGGGATTTTTTGAAAACCTGCTCCTGGATCGTATGCACGTCAGCAACGGCAAATAAATCGCCACCAAAGTTTTGGTTCACAAAAGCATCGTGCGCGGCGATTTCGCCTGCAGTATAATGCTTCGCATTCAGCAATGCCAGCGCGGTCAACAGAATGCACGCGAAGCGAACCATGCCCGCAGGCATTCCGAGGTAAAATTCGGCATTGCCGAAAAGATTGCTGGTCTCGAGTTTTTTTGCCAAAGCGTTCTTGATGAGCGAAAAAATCAAGTAAACAAGGACCGCCAAACCAATGTAAGCCAGGACAAAACTTGTCAAGTCACCCAGACCGGCGGCATTTTTGAATGTTCGCGCGACGATTTTGTAATAAGACCCGCATACAATGAACAGTGTCACCCACGTCAGCACCGGAATCATTTCCTTGGACATGCCATTTTTACGCCCGCGATAAATGCCGAAAACCAACATCAATATGACAACTACATCAAACCAGTTTACGGAAAGGCTATTTAGGAGGCTTAACGCAGCAGCAATCATGGAAATGAGTTTAAAATCTCCATACGTGGAACACCAGCTAAATTTGAGCGCTCATTTCAAGGCGGATTTGATGAAAGCCAGAACCGGATGTCCGTCGCCTGCGGATTGACCGGATCCAATTCCAAAACTTTCAAATAATGCGTCCGCGCCTCTGAAAAATCACGCAACTGCTGCGCATACAGATTAGCCAGCGCCAGATGCGCGCGGGTTTCGTCCGGACTGGACGCCAGAATTTTTTTCAACTGATCCACCGCGTCGAGTTCATAACCGGCGGCTTTGAGCGTCAACGCGAAATTGTAGCGCGCGTCAACGGAATCCGGCTGGATCGCCAGCGCCATTTCATATGCGGCCAGCGAACGATTGAACTCGCGCAGCCGGTATGCCAGCACGCCGTAATTATATTGCGCCTCAAACCAGCCTGGATCAAGCCGCGCCGCCTGCTGATATGATTTCATTGCTTGGGTGAGTTTCTGTCCTTGCTCAAATTTTTGAGCTTCAGCAAATGCCCGTATCGCGGCTCGCCGGTCGCCGGTGTGCGGCTTTTTTGGCGAAAAATACAAATAATGCGGAAATGTGGGAGGCGCAGGCTGAATAATATGAATCGGTTTCGCGGGGATAACAATCGGTTCGCTCGCCGGTGCCGAAGAATTTGAAATCGCGTTCGGCTTTGGCGGCAGCAGTGGCGGTGAACTGACACGATCATTCGCCGAACTTGGTGGCGGCAATGGTGTTATTCCATTTTCATTATATGCCTTTTCGGGCGCGGAACGAAACCAATTCAATGGATTGAGTTTGTGCAAAAGACCCGGCTTTTCGGTTTCCGTTTTTGACGGTGGCGGTGCTTCGGCATAGGCTGACGGTTGTTGCTGTAGAGCCGGTTCCTGCACTTCCGGCGACGTTCTCAGAACCTGCTCCGGTTCAACTTGCACAACTTCTGGCTGCACAACTTCTAGCGGTGGCGACGGGTTCGAATAAGTCCGGTAAATCGCCAGCGATTTCGGCGAAGTGAAAACGCGCGATGAACTCGACGATGGCGTTTTTGGCCATGCCGACTCCGGTGCCATTTGGTTTTGAACCGGCTGCGGCGTAGTAGATTCAGCAACAACTTGTTTTTGCTCCAGATCATTGACAATGGCATTGACCTCGTCCCAATTCGGCGGGGGCGGCGTAAGCGCAAGATAGGCATGATAATTTTGCAGTGCCAGCGCGCGGTCTCGTAGAAATTCATCGGCGACGGTCGCCAGATTCAAAATGGCGGGCGCGTAATCGGGATGAGCCTTGACGGCAGCATAAAAATACTGCGCCGCTTCGCGCGGGTGACCGCGCTCAATTTGTGCCAAACCCAAGCCGTTCAATGCCTCGGCATTGTCCGGGCTGAGGGAAAGCGCAGCGCTGAAATTTTTTTCCGCCGACGCCAACTCGTGCGTATGAAGCTCCGCCAAACCGAGTTTCAGCCATCCTTCCGGGGTGTTGCTGCGACGAAGTGTGTAAGCTATGAATTCTGTTTTCGCTGCGTCAGGTTTGTTTTGTTCAAGCCAAAGGCACCCAAGGTTATAGTGCACCTCGACCAAATCGCGATTTAGCATCAGTGCGCGGTTGTAAGCGTTCACAGCGTCAGCCGGCTGGTTGGCGTGATGATACGCCAGGCCAAGATAATTCCACGCCTGCGCATTCGTTGCCAAAATTGAAGTGGCGATTTTCAACTGTGCCACTGCTTCGGTGTAATCGCCGCGATCTAAAAGCTTTTTACCTTTGAGCAAGGCACGCGGTCCCGATGGCGTGCAACCCGCAATGAAAATGGCGAGCGCGATAAAAAATATCGCGCTCCAACGAATCCGGTTTTTTGTGGCCAGCATCGGTGCTGGTGGTAACATTCGCGCCTTAAAGTGTCAAGAAACGCACTGACTCAATTCATTTTGCCGACGATGGCGGTTTGCGTGATTTGGTTCGCACATCAACAACCCGCACGAGCCGCCGATTCATTTTCACTCACGCCCGGCGACGCGCACGCGCGTGTCGTCATCATTGAAGATTCTCGCGCCACCGTTGCGTTTCAACCTGATACAAACCGAGTGCAAAACATGGTCAACCGCGCCGTTGCCAGCCTCACCGGTAAAGCAACTGTCGCTGAAGCGTGGCAGAGTCTGATTTCGACGCAAGACGTCGTCGGCATCAAGGTTTTTTCCGCCGCCGGACCAATC
Organism: uncultured Verrucomicrobiae bacterium; assembly: GCA_963719075.1. Classification (GTDB taxonomy): domain Bacteria; phylum Verrucomicrobiota; class Verrucomicrobiia; order Limisphaerales; family UBA11358; genus UBA11358. The sequence continues at coordinate 57,591 of CAVRAN010000009.1, forward strand.
AGTGGCACGCGTCCGGCCGTCGTCGCGGCGGTTGTTCGTGGGTTGCTCGACGCCGGTTTGCCGCCAGAACAAATCATTATCTGGGATAAACACGAGGACGATTTGCGCGCCGCCGGATTTTTCAAACTCGCCGCGCTCCTCGGCGTGCGCGCCGCCGGCTGTGTTGAAAGCGGCTACGACCCGACAAATTTTTACAATCCCGATACGGCCGTCATCGGACACCTCGTTTGGGGCGATTTGGAATTCGGCAAAAAAGGCGAAGGTGTCGGGCGGAAATCCTTTGTCGCAAAACTCGTCAGCCAGCAAATCACCAAAATCATCAGTGTCGCGCCGTTGTTGAATGAAAATGACGCCGGCGTTTGCGGGCATCTTTACAGCGTGGCGCTGGGCAGCGTGGACAATACCATGCGATTTGACGGTGATCCCAGCCGGCTCGCCGTCGCTGTGCCGGAAATTTATGCGTTGCCACTGCTTGGTGATCACGTCACGTTGAATATCACCGACGCGCTCATCGGCCAATATGCCGGCGGCGCGAGCGTCTTGTTGCAGTATTCCGACGTGTTGAATCAACTCTGGTTCGGCCGCGATCCGGTTGCGCTCGACATGCTCGCACTCAAGGAACTGGACCGCGAACGTAACGCTGCCGGCGCGCTCGAATTGAAGCAAAACACGGAAATTTATACCAACGCGGCCTTGTTGCAGATTGGCGTGGATGACCTGTCAAAAATCCAAGTGGATAAATTAAAATAAATTTGCATGAATTTGTTTAGCACTTCCTCGTCGCGGAAAGTTGACTCGCGTTGTAAATTGTTTCCGTGCCAGTCAACGATTCCATCCGAAAAAAAGTCAGCGCATTGCCGCACAAACCGGGCATCTATTTGATGCGCGACCGGTTCGGCGCGGTGATTTATGTCGGCAAGGCGCTCAATTTGCGCAAACGCGTCAGCCAGTATTTCCAATCGTCACGGCGCAGCGGCTGGGATCTGAAATTTAATGCGCTCGTCGAGGCGATTCACGATTTCGATTTCCATGTCGTCCGCAGCGAACCCGAGGCGCTCCTGCTTGAAAGCAAACTCATCAAAGAATTCAAGCCGCGCTACAACGTCAGCTTCCGCGACGACAAACGGTTTCTGATGCTGAAAGTGAATCTGAACGATCCGATTCCTAATTTCACTTTTGCGCGCTTTAAAAAAGACGACGGCGCGCGCTACTTCGGGCCTTTCGTCAACGCGACGGCGGCGCGAAACGTCGTCACGCTCGCGCAACGGCAGTTTAATCTGCGCGGCTGCCGCGTGTTCACGCCGGGCGAGGCGGATTACAAACATTGCCTCTACGCGCATCTGAAATACTGCACCGCGCCGTGCGTCGGAAATGTTTCGCGCGAGCAATATCTCGAACAGGTTTTTGCCGCGTGCAATTTCCTCGAAGGCCAGTGCCGCGAAATGCAGGAACAGCTCGAAGGCGAAATGAAAAAAGCGGCGAAGAACCAGGATTTTGAAAAAGCCGCGAGCCTGCGCGACCTGGTCCGCGACCTCAAAGACACTTGGAAAAAAACAGAAAAATTTACGCGCATTCCGTATTCGCTGCCGGGAAACATCCAACCGCAAAATGATCTGGTCGAACTCGCAAAAGTTTTGGATTTGTCCGCGCCGCCATTAAAGATTGAAGGTTTTGATATTTCAAACATCAGCGGCACGTTCGCCGTCGCGTCACTCGTGAGTTTTAAAAATGGCCGGCCCGACCGCGCGAATTACCGTCGTTTCAAAATCAAAACCGTCGAGGGTCAGGACGATTTTGCGAGCATGGCGGAAGTCGTGCGGCGCAGATACTCACGATTGCTAAATGAAAGCATTGCACCGACCCAAAAGACAAAAAATGATGACGACGGCTACGCCGTTCCGCAGGAATTGCAGACGCTCGTGAACGAAACGAGCCGCAAAGTGCGACGCGGTGTGTCTGTGAAAAACGAAAATGTAGTGGCGGTCTATGACCGCCGTCGGCGCTCACAGAGCGCCGCTACAAATTTGCCGAATTTAATTTTGATTGATGGCGGCAAGGGACAGTTGAGCGCGGCGTGCGCGGAACTGCAAAAACTCGGCCTCGAAAAAATTCCCATCATCGGCTTGGCGAAGGAATTTGAAGAAATTTATCTGCCGGGCAAAAGCGAACCGTTGCGGCTCGGCCTCGATCATCCGGCGGTGAAATTGTTGCAACGCATCCGCGACGAATGTCACCGCGTGGCGAATTCCTACAACGCGCAGTTGCGGCTCAAAAAAATTTCCGAGAGCGTGCTGGACGAATTTCCCGGCATCGGCGAGCGGCGCAAATCGGCGTTGCTGAAAAAATTCGGCTCGGTGCAGCGATTGCGGACGGCGACGCCGGAACAACTCGCCACGGTGCCGGGCTTCGGCGGCAAAGCGGCGGAAGAATTAAAAAAGTTTCTGGAAGCGCGCGGTCGTGGGGCGACGACGGAAAATTAGCATCACGGTCATTTATCATTCTTAATCCAGTCGCCTTCAATATTATAAGGCATCCTAAATGCGCCATCAAGCGGGAGGAAGTTCGCAAACAGCGGCCACAGACCAACGCTCAGGCAAGAAATGCTCACTACACGTTTCATGGTGTTTTTAACGCCTCTCCCTCGATCAGGATAAACGTAGAATGAAAGTCTCCACGATGATTGATTTGTTGGCGGTGGAATTGTGAAACTTCCAGATGCGCCGTTATCGAGCATCGAATGCCATGAACAATTGACCCCCGAAAAATAATCCTCATAGCTTCTTGAATCTGCCGGTGCCTGTATTTCGATGTGGGGTTTGTAAACAAAGATTGTAGTGGCGTTCAGATTGGTGACTGCGATTTTCGCAAGCCGGGTGACAGTGGTGTCGTTCGTGTAGCCAAGAAAAGTGATTGAAATATTGGGACGTCCGGGCTGTGGCAGGAAGGCTACCCACGCGCCCAATGTGAACAATCCGACAATGACAATCACGATACGCGCCAGAATCTTGGATGTGGCGCTATGTTCCGTGACCGCCAACAGCTTGGTTCCGGGGAGCGACCCGCGCAATCCAAGAAACAATGCGACCCATGGCGACGCAATGAAAATGAGCCTCAATGGCCATAGGACATATTCAAGCGATGTATCTTCTGACATGAAATGTGAGAAGACGACAACAGCGAAAATGATCGGGATAATGCAAAAGGTCACTGCCGCAAAAATAACCATCCAGAAAATCGTGTTTATGGTTTTTTGTTTCATCGCCTTTATTTGAGAAAGCTATCATGCTTTTCATGAACTGGACGTCGCAACTTTTTTTCGCGCGGCGGTTTCAATTCCCGCAATCAGGCCGCCGAAAATTCCGCACGGAGCAATCATTTTCCACAAAATTGTCACCAGCAACCGGCCGGTGGTGAAGTCGTGGCGCGGCAGGATGATGTGGACAAAGACCATCCACCAAAGCATCAGCAGCACGCCGCCGGAAATAAAAATGGCATCCCTAATTCGCTTGGCGCGAATGACCGGAAACATTCTCCAGCTTAATCGCCCGCCCCACGCGAGCAAAGCAAACGCGGCAATCGCAGCCAGGCTGGATGTTTTCTGGCCGGAAGTTGTTTCCGAAAAACACCCCATTTTGAAGATCACCATGCCGCACAGAAACAGAGAAAACAAACTCGTGACAACCGCAAACAGGATTTGCGCCGATTTCCAATCGCGCGCTTCCTTTGTTGCCTCAACTTTCTTGAATTCGTTTTGGACTGTGTGCGCCTGCCCGATTTTCTGGACGGCAGAATTGAAAATTTCCTGTTCGCTCAATCCCGATTTCATCTGCCGCTCAATTTCTTCGCGCAAATGAATTTCCAATTCCTCCAGCGGCACGGGCGTTTTGATTCCGGCGGCCAGCATTTGTTTGCGCCAATCTGTAATTGATTTTTCAAGGTCAAACATATTGTTCCTTTTTCAGTCCGGCCAAAACGGAATGAACCAGCGACCATTGTTCGTGGTGTTTGGCCATCGCCGTTTTGCCGTCTTTTTTGAGTGAATAGTATTTCCGCTTCCGTCCGGTCTCGCTTTCCGCCCAGCGTGATTTGATCAAGCCGCGATGTTCCATGCGGTGCAAAACTGGATAAAGCATCCCGTCCGTCCATTGAAGCTGATCTTTTGAACGGGCTTTGATCTCTTGAATGATGGCGTAACCGTAGCTCTCGCCTTTCGCGAGCAGCGACAAAATCAGCGGTTCGGCCGAGGCGGCAACCAGTTCTTTGCGAATCATAGGGACACGATACATAGGAATAATATGTATGTCAAGCGGAAAACAAAACTCCTATAATGTCGGTTTTACTTCAGGTTTAGTGTCGCCCATTTCTTGACATCAATTTTTCATTTGCGAAACTGTCAGACCCTATGGCCGAGCCAAAAGAAAATCCGCTCATGGAAAAAATCGTGTCGCTGTGCAAGCGGCGCGGGTTTGTGTTTCAGTCATCCGAGATTTACGGCGGCCTCAACGGTTTTTGGGATTACGGCCCGCTCGGCGCGGAACTCAAGCGCAACGTCAAGGAACTCTGGTGGCACGCCATGACGCGCCAGCGCGACGACGTCGCCGGCCTCGAAGCGACCATTATCATGTCGCCGCAAATCTGGAAAGCCAGCGGCCATGTGGACACGTTTAGCGATCCGATGTGCGATTGCAAACTTTGTGGAAAACGGTTTCGCGCAGATCAAATTGAACCGCAATCTGGGGTTGTCTATAAATTTACCAAGGCAGAATCGCTTTTAGACGAACTCCAAAGCGATTTAAATAATACTTTCAGTGAAGCAACTGATGAAATAGTTGCTTCAATGGGAAATAACGATTTGAAGCAGATTCAAGCCGCCAAAGAAAAAATGCACAACGTAAGGCAAGCTTTGGATGTGTTACGGCCAAAAATAATGACATCGGCTCATCGTTTCGATGCGCTTGAAGCACTAACCCGACCGTTTGAAAAACTTGCAGCCTTGTTATCCAAAAGTGAAAGCGAACAAGATCAAGCAGAAGCCCAGCGTCTAGGAAAGTTGATTAAACAAACTTGGCGTGATTTTTATGTCTGCGACGAGCCAATTTCAATTCTTTTGAAAGAAGGTGAGCATCCAGATTCCGCCCGCAAGAAAGCGAAGAAATTTTACGAGAAGCGAAATTATTTTCTGCCGAAATTATTTGGTGAGCAAATTTCTGCCGTAACAAACACAACAGGTTTTTGCCCTGACGATGGAGCAGAATTATCCGTTCCTAAACCATTCAACTTGATGTTCCAAACCTACGTTGGCCCGACGGCGACGGCGACGGACATCGCTTATCTCCGCCCAGAAACCGCGCAGGCGATTTTCGCGCAGTTCAAAAATGTTTTGGAAACGTCGCGGCAACGCGTCCCGTTCGGCATCGCGCAGGTCGGCAAGGCGTTCCGCAACGAAGTCACGCCGCGCAATTTCACCTTCCGCTCGCGCGAGTTCGAGCAGATGGAACTGGAATTTTTCATCAAGCCGGATGAAGTCATCGAGGCTATCCACGGCAGCGTGGCGGCCCTTTCTGAAAATCCGCAATCCGCCTTCGCCACTCCGCAATCAAACTGGGGCTGGCAGGCGTGGCATCAATACTGGGTCGAGGAACGCGTGCGCTTTTACGAAGGCATCGGGCTTTCGCGCGACACGCTCGGTTTTCATCATCAAACGCCGGCGGAACTCGCGCATTATGCGCGCGCCTGCACGGATATTTTGTTCAAATTCCCGTTCAGCAAAAAAGACGAGCACGGCAACGTGGCCGGCGACGAACTCGAAGGCATCGCCGCGCGCAGCGATTTTGACTTGAGCCAGCACCAGCGTTTTTCCGGCAAGCCGATGGGCGTGTTCGACGACGAGTTGCGCGCCGCGTGGGCGAAGTTACCGAAGGAAAAATCGGATGATTTGTGGAAGCGTTATTACGACCACCGAAAAAATTATCTAACAAAATCCGCCAAGCCGGATGAAACGCCGGAGCAAATCTCAAAGCAGGCGACGGACGACGCGAACGGTCTGGCGAAGGGCCAGTATATTCCGCACGTCATCGAACCGAGCGCGGGCGTGGATCGTTTGATTCTCGCGCTCATCGCGAACGCGTATTCCGAAATCACCGAGACGGACGACAAAGGCAAAAGCGAAACGCGCGTGACGATGAAATTTCATCCGCGCGTCGCGCCGATCAAAGTCGCGGTTTTGCCGCTGATGAAAAACAAACCGGAGATTGTCAAAAAGGCGCAGGAAATCCGCGATTTGCTGCGTCCGTGGATGAATGTTTTTTACGACGAAGCCGGTTCAATCGGCCGCCGTTACGCGCGCCAGGACGAGGCCGGCACGCCGTTCTGCGTGACGATTGATTTCGACACGCTCGGCGAAAAACCGGAGTTGCTGGACACAGTAACGATTCGTCATCGCGACGACGGCAAACAGGAACGGATTGCGATCAGTGAACTGTTAAACTGGCTGCTGCCAAAAATACGATAATGGCTGAAAAAGAAAAAAAGAAAATTCCGCCGAAAGCGCCGAAGAAACGCGCTCCGGTGCTGTATTTCATCGTCGCGATCAAGTTGATTAAAGGCGTGCTGCTGCTGCTGGTGGCGCTGGGAATTTTTGCGCTGGCAGGAAAGGATTTGCAGGATTTGTTCGAGCGCTTTGTGCGCGGGCTTGGCTTCGACCCGGAAAACCGGTTTTTTGGCAACATTGGCGACTGGCTGGATACCGTCACGCCTGCCAATGTGCGGGTGGCGGCGTCAGGCACTTTTCTTTGCGGATTGTTTCTGATCGTCCTGGGTTCGGGTCTGGCGTTCCGTGCGAAGTGGGCGATCTGGCTGGCGATTGGCGAATCGGCATTTTTCATTCCGATTGAAATTTTTGAACTGGCACGCCGACGCCAGCCTGCTTTACTGGATCAGCCCCGCCCGGATTTGTTCCACCATCCAAAAATCGGCCTGCTGGTCGTGTTAGTGTTGAATGTAATCATCGTCTGGTATTTGCTTAAAAACCGGCAACGCCTCTTCCGGCAGCAACATTGAACCGGTGGAGAAAATTAACATTATTTGCTTGCGCAATCGCCGAAACCTGTTTTATTACTTCAACAATGAAGTTCCGCCGTGCGGAATAGTTTGATGCAAAAATTCAGAGTTATGCCACAACCGACGAGGGTGCCTTGAGCCGCCCTTTCCCCTCACGCAGTTCCCCATCCGAATCTTTTGTCCGGGTCAACGGCAAAATCCGCGCCCGCGAAGTCCGGGTCATCGGGGTGGACGGCCAGCAACTTGGCGTCATTTCGCTCAACGAGGCGCTCACACTGGCGCGCCAGCACGACGTTGATTTGGTTGAAATCGCCGCCACCGCAGTTCCGCCGGTTTGCCGCCTTGTCAACCTGGGCAAGTTCCGTTACGAAAAGGCCAAAAAGGAAAAAGAATCGAAGAAGCATCAGCACGCCTCGACCGTCAAGGAAGTCCAGTTGAGTCCGCGCATTGACCCGCACGACCTCGGCATCAAAGTCATGCACGCGGTTGATTTTCTCTGTGAAGACATGAAGGTGAAAGTCGCGCTGAAATTCCGCGGACGCGAAATGGCGCACACCGAAATCGGTTTTCAGGTCATCAACAAATTTCTTGCCGACATCGCGCCTTACGGTCATCCCGATTTCCAACCAAAGCTCATTAGCCGTAATATCAACGTCATGATCAGCCCGCTGCCGCGCAACAAACGCGCCAAAAACCCGCACCATATCGAAGGTGAACGTACGCCGATTTCAGAAAATAATCACCAACCTCATTCCACGCCCGCGCCACAGAAAGCCAAAATTCCTGTTGCCAGCGAACCGCAGTCAAATGGACTCAACGACACGTTCGCAAAACTCGAAGTCAGATAATCGTACGCGCGTTCCAACCGCGCACCAATTCCGGGAACCGGCAATTTTCACAGATGGCATTTGAGTTTCCGCAAAAATCCCGCACCACTTGCATCAAGCCTTGTTGCAGTGCAGCGCTTCGCAACTCGCGGTTTTGTAAACCTCGCAGCAAACGTTGTCGCGCCAGTTTCAAAACCGAATTGTCTTCCGCTGGCGGCCACGTGAAGTAACGTCGTTCAACTTCACGCTGAATTTTCCCATTTTTGCCTTCGACGGCGCGGACCCAAAGCCACGGCAGAACAACGTTCATGGCCAAATCCGTGAGGCGCGCGCTGCCAAGCAGTGGCTGCGGATTTTTTAATCGCCCGGAGCGGAACGTCCAGTGCCACGACCAGAATTCATCGCGCTCTACTTGAAGGATTTCGCGCAGTGAATCAATCAATTTGTTGTCAGGAAAATTTGACGCGCTCCAGTTTTCGATTTTTGAAATCAGATTTTCATCGGCCAGCCAGTGCGCAGCGAGCGCAAGTCGTCGTTGGGGATGGTTGGCCGGACGCAAGCCGTGGAATTTCCAAACGGCGCGCGGCAAAATACAGTCGTCAAATTCATCGCGCTCGCGCCACCAGCAATCCCAGACCCGGCGCAAATAAGAGTCCGAGCTTTTTTGCGCCCGCGTCAATTCGTTTGGCAGCAAACCGCTGAGGCCAAGCAGTCGCGATTGAAATTCAAACGGCAAATTCGCACCAAGCGACCAACGCGATTTTGTTTCCGCCAGACGTTGCATCGGCCAGACGTTGTGTTTGTAACCGAGCGCGCGGAATATATTTTCCCAAAATGCCTGCTCCCAACCGGCGTTTTTGGCGCGGGCGCGAAATTGCGCGGCTTTTGATTCAAAACGAACTCGCGCTGCCTGTCGTAAAAGTTCAGTCAATTGCGTTTCGCTCAATCCACCCAACGGCGCGGAACATTTGCCGCGCAAATTTTCCGGCAGCGAGCGCGACGATTCGTTTTCGAGCGACAAATTTAATTCAGCGAGTGGCGCGTCGAGCATTCGGCACAATGCCAAAACTGCGGGAACACTCGCATCCAAGTTTGATTTCGTTTCGTCCCAAACGACGTGCAAGATCACGTTTTGAAAATTCGGGTTGCGATCGTGACCGTGCGCCCGCCAGCCGTTTGCGCGCAAATCAATTTCCACGTCGCCAACCCGCGGTTTTTCATCGTCAAATTGAATGACCGCGCCGCGAAAATCCGGCCCGCCCTCAACATTGGTAAAACCGGGATGAAAAACGCGCACATTTTTTCCATCAGCCGTTTTGAGTTGGCCGCGTTGAAGGCGTTGATGCCGCCAGATGGCCTGAAGCAAATGTTCCGGCGGCAAATCGTTTCCCTCGCGCAGAACCTTTACCGACCCGACGCGCGCCCGCCATTCCGAATAAAAATTTTCCATCCGCGAAGTCACCCTGAAATTGCTTTTGCGCCAATTATCGTGCAAAGTCAAGCGCACAAATTTTGAACGCATCTAACGGCCGGTTTGACTGTTAAATAGAAATGAACCAACGCTTGAAACTTTTAGCTTTGCTCGCCGCCAGCGGTCTGACGGCAAATTTTTCACCTCTGGCCGCGCAGGAAACGGATATCCGCCGGGATGCGACCGTCGAGGCCATTGAAAAAGTCACGCCCAGCGTTGTGAACATCGCCACTGCGCGCGTTGTAGAATACAATGACTTTTACCAGGATTTGCTGCGCGAGTTTTACGGCTGGCGCGGGCAAACGCCGGAGCGCGAGGAACTGAACAGCATCGGCTCGGGCGTCATCATCAGCACGGACGGCTATGTGCTGACCAATGTGCATGTGCTCCGCCGCGCGTCGCGCGCGCAGGTGAAATTGTGGGACGGTCGCGTTTATGACGCGGAGTCGGTGGTGCTTATCAATCCGCTCAGCGACATCGCGGTGCTGAAATTGCGTTGCAAACCAGGCGAAAAATTCCAGGCGATTCAGTTCGCAAAGGACGACGATTTACTGCTCGGCGAAACGGTTTTGGCATTGGGCGACCCCTACGGACTTGGCGACTCGGTTTCACGCGGGATTCTCAGTTCTAAAAACCGCCGGCCATCTTCGGGTGACATGCCGCTGAACGTTCAGGACTGGCTGCAGACGGACGCGGCAATCAATCCCGGCAACAGCGGCGGACCGCTGATTGATTTGCGCGGCGAATTGATCGGTGTCAACGTGGCGATGTATCCCGAAAGCCACGGCATCGGCTTCGCCATTCCGATCAAACAGGTCACCGCTGCGCTCTCGCAACTTTTCACCCCGGAAGTAACCCGTTCACTTTGGTTTGGGGCGCAAGTCGAGGTCGGCTCGCAACCGCTTGTTGTCAGCCGCGTGCAGCCGGGCAGTCCGGCGGACAGAGCCGGTTTGCATGTCGGCGATCAAATCTTTCAGGTCAACGGTCAAACGCCGCAGAACTTCATTGAATTCAACCAGCTCGTTTCAAACACGAATGCCGGCAATCCTTCATTCGTCGTTTCACAAAACGGCAAGGAGGCCGACTTCACCGTCCGCCTCATTCCATTTGAGGCAATGATTCGTGAAAAAACCGGACTCGTTTTCAGCAAGACGAACGGCATGGAAAACAGTTTGTTCGCCGGACGCGGCATGGTCATTGATAAGGTGCAACCGGACAGTCCGGCGGCAAATGCCAATTTGCAGCCCGGATTTTTGCTGACCGGAATTGACGGCGCAGACGTAAACCAGTTGTCCGCCGTGGCCGACGCGCTTTCCGGTAAAAAATCGGGCGACACCGCGCAATTCACCATCGTTGTGCCGCGCCAGTTTGGCGACAATTCCTTCGAATACCGCCAAAGCACTGTAAATCTGCAAGTGCGTTAAAAAATAATCCTTGTCAACTTCTGATCGGAGGCGTAAAACCAAGATGTCAGCAGAAGTTTCAAAACGAATGTAGAAATTTCAACCAAAACCATATTTGCGTAGCTCCGGCTACGGTCTTTGCAGAAAACCGCGAATTTTCAAAATTGGAGACCAAGCCCAAGCGCGCGCCACCGGGCGCGGCTTGGAGCATTCTCCAAAAGGCGCTTCGCGGTGCCTCTGCAAAGGGTGCGACAAGTTCGCGCCTTTCCGTTTCCAGGTTTCCGCAAGAAAGGAAAATAAAGTGAAAATCAGAAGTCTTCTTATTGCGATGCTGTCCGGTGCGGCATTGATTGTTGGCCTTCATTATCTTCACGCTCAGGAAGCGGTTCAAAGTGATTCCTCTTCATTGACGGGCGAAAACGCCAGCGGCCTGTCCGATCTTGAGGTGGAATTGCGGGCATTGGAACTGACGACGCCCTTGCCGGCGACGGTGTTGGTCAATAACAGCGCATCGGTGGCGTTTTATTCGGCGCAACACTCACCGGCCAGTCTTGAACCGTGGCCGCCGTTGCCCGCCGATGTTTTGAATCTCGATGTTTGGTCGTTAGGTGACGGCTTGTTTGTGCTGGACGACCGGAACGTCAATTACACCGAGTTGGCAACGCCACAGACAACCAGTTCGAGCAGCGGCGGAGTTGAGGCGATGGATGATGGACCTCCCGGTCCACCCGGTGGCGGGGGAACGAATGGCAGTGGCGGCGGTGGCATACATTTTAACGGCCTGGTATTCACGACGAATGATTTGTGGCTACAGATGGATGGAGTGACCAATACCGGAATGGGATTGATGGCCTATTTGACAATCCACACGCCGTGGAACGATACTAATCTGACTCATGATCTGCTTTATACCACCAGTCTTGACTCGCCGGTTGATTGGCGTTTTCTGATGCGCTGCACTTCCACCAATGTCATTGTGTCTGGACTTTGCGAGGCGCAGGGATTTTTCGCCCTGAACCAGACCAACGGCAATTTGACGGTCAGCACCAATTCGACGGCACTGCAACTGGCGCAACTGCTGGTCCCGCCATGGGTCTTTGTCACCAATGCGACTTACACCGGCACGAATCTGGCGCGCGGCACATTCGCCGGCGGCAACGGTTGCGGCTTGCCGATAGACAGCGGGGTTATTCTTTCTTCAGGAAGCATCAGCAATGCCATCGGGCCGAATAACCAATCAGATGCAACAACAGCATTTAACATCCCGAATATTTATAATGGCGATCCCGATTTGGACAATCTTGTGGGCGGCAGCGGCACTGAAGATGCCGCTGTGCTGGAGTTTGACATCATTTCGACCAATTCCTTTACGTTGCAATTTCAATATGTCTTTGCTTCCGAAGAATACCCGGAATTTATTGGCCAACCACCGGATGGATATAACGACCCGATGGCGATCTTTGTCAGCACCAATCGAGTGGGCACAAACTGGATCAACAGCATTACCAACGACCTTGCGCTGGTGCCGGGAACCACCAACGTGCCGGTCAGTGTCAATACCATCAATGGTGGTTGCGTTAACGACTTCTATAACGATTGTGATTCGCCAACCAATGCGCAATATTATGTGGATAATCACGACCCTCATCCGTATTTAGCCGCCACGAATGCGGCACCGGCTCCGGAATTCAACATCCAGTATGACGGCATGACCGTGCTGCTCATGGCGCAGACATTCATTTCCGCCAACGTCACCAACCATGTTAAAATCGCCATCGCGGATTATGGCGACGATATTTATGATTCAGCAGTTTTCATAACAGCAGCACCGATGCCATGCAATTGAAGAAAGGAATCTCTATGAAAAAAATAATTATTACCTTCGTTTCGGCCATTGGCTTATTGTTGCCACTGGTGTCACCAGCTCAAGGCACATTTTACTTGTCAAATTTAGGAATATCTTCAACGGGCAGTGCATCTATCGGAAGTGATTCGTGGCTCGCTGAATCATTTCAGACAGGAACTAATTCAAATGGCTACATTTTGAATTCCATTCAATTATTAATGGGTGATGCTTCTGGAAGCCCCGATAACTTTACTGTTTTGCTTTACGGCGATGGTAGCTTCCCAGGACATGAACTTGGCAGTTTTGACGGTTCTACCAGTCCGTCGACTGGTGGAGTTTTTACCTATACCATTTCCAGCATTACACTTTCATCCTCCACCATTTACTTTATTGTGCTTACGAGCGGAACATCTGCCGCAGAAGGTTCATTTATGCAGGAATATGCCGCTGATTATAACTATAGCTCTAGCGATGATTGGATTTTAAGCACATATCGCTACAGTTCGGTCGATGGTATAAATTGGAGTCGTGGTGGTTATTCAGGTGATGGTCTTCAATTCGCCGTAAACGCTACGGCGGTGCCGGAACCGTCATCGTATGCGCTTGGCACACTTGGGGCATTGCTTCTGGGCTTCCATCGCTGGCGAAATTCTTCACGATGAGATTTCTTTCAACTGTTTCTATGTCCCTAGCTCACACAATCACACATCTCCTGTCCACACATTCGGGGCAAGGCCGCTTGGCACGACCAAAACTCTTCAAGAATTGCGGATATTGTTGTGCCCGAACCTTCGCCGTCGTGGTTGGTTTTACTTGGCAGCGGGATTTTCCTTTATGCGCGCCGCATTTTTCATCACTTTTAAGGGTTTTTGACACATTTTTCAGCCGATTTGCCTGTCTGCAAGCCCGCTTTACCCGTTCGCATGGCTTTTTGAGGCCTCGCATATGACGCCTTGACACGTCCGCAAGCCAACTTTTGCCCTTCGCATCGCCGCTGGACACGTTCGCAAGGCAGCTTTCACGGTCTGCAAAGCAACTTTATCCGTCCGCAAACCGTCTTTCGCCGTCCGCATGACGGTTTTATCCGTTCGCAAAGAGAATTTAATCGGTCTGCAAATGCCCTTTCGCTGTCCGCAAATAAGTTTTAGTCGTTCGCAAGGGAATTTTCGCCGTTTGCATCGTCTCTATTTAGGAAGCCGTCTCAAGATTTTGATTCCGAACAGGCCGTTTTGCAGCGGCTCATTCCCAATCAACTGGACGGGCTGGTAATTTTTGTCAATCCATCGCATCAAATCCGTGCCGTAGCCGGGATAATGGCCGAAATACCCGACGCCGAATTCGGATGTGTCGCGCTCAACGAGCAAAATGTAATCAGGCGAACTTTTTTCAAAAGCAGCGGTCATGTTCGCCTGTCCGAAAACGGACAGCACGGTCGGCGTCCAGTCCAGACAGGGCGTCGGGTTGACGCGGCGGCTGAGATAATTGATACTCGTGCCTTCCGGCAAAACGGCGAGCGTGCCGTCGCGCGGCACATTTTTTTCAATCCAGGCGAGCGCTTGCTTGATTCCTTCACCAGATGGATTCACTCGCGGGTCGAAGGCGATGATTTTGTCGCCCCCCTGCCCTACGGGCATTTTTTTCAACGCATACCACGATGCCGATTGATGAAATAAAATCCAGAAGCCGATCATCAGCGCCAGCCAGACGGCAACGCGGAACGGGCGCGGGTCGACGTCATATTTTTTTTCAAGCAATCGCGGCAGAAGCCAGAGCAGCAGATAAATCGCACCGACGGCCGCAGGCATGGCCAGTGCAAAACCGTAATGCCAGACGCGCGAAAAAAGTCCGAGCTTCGCCAGCAACAGCAGACTGAACACGCTCCATAAAAGCGGAAAGGTCGTTTCGCGTTCGAGCGAGAGTTTTTTGTAGTTTACAAAAAGCAGCAGGCACAATGACAACGCAAGCAGCGGCAGCGAGGCACCGGCGGCCAACCAGTTGAATTTAAAGGCGGCGGCCACCAGCGAAGCAGCCAAGGCCAGTTGCACCATCCATTTCACCTGCTTTGCGTGACGAAATAAAACGGCATAAAGCGCAACAGCCAGCACGACGAAAAGAAAATGCACCGTCATCTGGCGAAGATGCCAAGCGGGCATGTCGAGTCCCAGACACCAGAGATAAAACTGGTTTTGTTCCACGGAATGGAACAGCGGCCACCAGGCGAACGCGACCGAATTCAAACTCGACCGCCAATCTTCAACGGTCAGAAAGTAGAAAAAGAATCCAAACAGCGGAACCAGCGCCGCCAACAAAAACGCCGCCAAAGATTTTACGGCAAATTCAATGCGCGAGCGCGTGAAGCAAAGAACAACCGCCGCGACGACGGAAACTGACAGCGCGACAAAAATGTCCGGTTTGGTCAGAAACACGAGGCCGAAACAAAAACCGGCGGCGAGAGCGGATTTGATTTTTTCCCGGTTCACCCAATCTGACAACAGTGCAATGGCTAGGATTGAAAGGACGAGGCCGTGAAAAATTTCGTGGGAATACGGCGCGATGTAATTGTAATTGCCGATGAAGGTGTATTCGTTGAACGTGAAGACGAGGACGATGCCGAGGCAAACCGTCGTGGCCGTCAAACGATCAGCCGCCGCGAGAAAACGGCGGTAAATCAAAACCAGCATGGCGGCAGTGATGGCGAGATTTGCGAAAATCAAAGTGCGAAAGGAAACGCCAAAAATTTTGAAGAGCAGCGCGTTGAAGTATTGCGACAGCGGCCCGCCGGACAAATAGTGCAAATCGCGATAAAGAACGTCGCCCGCCGAAATCCGCCACGGCAAATATAGTTGCAGTCCAAAATCAATGAGGATGTCCGGCCATTTGCGCCAGGAAACATACGCCGCCACGACGAACGCAATGGCGACCAGAATCAAACCTGCCCACGGTGAGTGCAACCATGCGAGATTCCGGCGGCTGGCAAATTTTCCCGTCCAACGCTTTTCTGGTTCAGAAGCATCCATGCAATTTCGAGAATGATTGAATGCCGCCTGAAACTGTCAATGGAAATGGCAGCCGGACAATGAAAAACTGCAAGTGCCGTGCGAATCAGCCGTAAAAAAGGATGACTTGACGCGTTGATAAGACGACCAATCCCATGCGCAGCCTGAATCGGGCTGCTGGCAGGCCGACTATGCCTGCGTTTGGGAACAGCGAGTCTGTGCGAGGGAACAGTGAGTCCGCCTAAGGGAACGGTCAGTCCGCGCATGGACTCATTGAGCCTTCACGAGGGAACGGTGAAGCCACGCGTGGACTTATTGAGACCGCGCGTGGGAATGGCGAGGCCGCGTGCGGACTCACTCAGCCTGCGTGAGGGAATACTGTTCCCGCTAGGTTACTCTGTCTAAATTCGCATAAAAGACGTGAAATCAGGTCTAATTCGCAGGAGACGACGTGAGGAGCGGCGTTGCCTCGATAATCGAACGGCGCAATCAGTCAGTCTGTAAAACTGTCGGTTGGCGGCAACGGCGAAATCAATTCGCCTGAAGCCGGAAGAATTGTTGCGAGCCGCTAATGACGTTGGTGTAAGAACTGGCTGCGCCGGGCACGTTGATGTAAGTGCCGGTGACGGTCGGCGCGGCTTGCAAGGAAAAGGCCGGATTGCCCCAAGTTAAAACCACAGCATTGCCGCCGCTAGATGGTTGGATGTTCAAGGGGATGGGACCAAGACTCACTGCAAACACAGTTCCATTTCCATAAACACCACCTGCTGCCGTAGTCCCATACAGGGTGTTACCGCATAGAATTAACGTTGCATCCGGCAAAGCACCGTCGCTATTGGTATAAGTCGGGCTGAGCAAAGTAAAATTATAAAGATTAGTAAAACCGTTGCCATTGGTATTGACCTTAAACACTGTCCCGTATCCTGAACTGCCTTCACCTCCGGCTGTTGTTCCATATAGAGTATTATTAGATAATACCAAACCAGATTCTACGAAGGCTCCATCGCTTCCATTAGTAAAACCATAAAGATTGGTAAAGTTCGAGCCATCGGTATTGACCTTAAATATTGTTCCGTATCCTGAGGCACCGCCAATCTCTGTTGTTCCATATAAAGTGTTTCCAGACATGACCAGACCTGCCTGTGGATACCCTCCAGCTGGCGTGTTTGAAAAATCGTAAAGAACCATAAAGCCTGTGCCATCAGTGCTAACTTTGAACACATTTCCATAGCCAAAGTCGCCGCCTCCTTTCGTGGTCCCATACAAAACATTTCCAGATAATAGCAAGTCAGTTGCCGGATAATCTCCGTCAACTTTGTAATTCCCTTCATTGTAGTTAGTGAAATTGTAAACGTTGGTGAAACCCGTACCGTCGGTGTTAATTTTAAATACAGTTCCATAACCAAAAAAGCCATCTTCACCGCCACCCGCTGATGCTGTTCCAAATAGTGTACTCCCGGAAAGCACCAGTCCAGCCACCGGGTAGGCTCCGTCACTTCCATTGGTAAAACTATAAAGACTCTTGAAACCCGTGCCGTCGGTGTTGACCTTGAATATTGTCCCATAACCCACGTTACCGCCACCATTGCCACCATATGTTGTCGTTCCATACAGGGTGTTACTAAATAAAATCAAATCCGCAGACGAACTGGCCCACCATTGCCACCGAATGTGTGAAGATTAGTGAAAATTTGCGCATCAGTATTGATCGCCATTAGCAACAGCGCGGTTATTATCAAAGCCGTTGTTTAAGCATGGTTTTCATGCAGATTATCTTTGTGACAAATTTCCTGAGTTTGTGATGTCGTTTTACATCACTTCCCAAAACTTGAATAGATGTTTTGGCGAAAAAACTTACGCTGTATAACTGCCGCTCGCCGTCGTCCCGCCTTTGCCGGTCCAGTTGGTGTGGAAAAATTGGCCGCGCGGCTGGTCAATGCGCTCGTAGGTGTGCGCGCCAAAATAATCGCGCTGCGCCTGCAACAAATTCGCTGGCAGGTTCGCACTGCGGTAGCCGTCGAAAAAGGACAACGCGGTGCTGAACGCCGGAACCGGGATGCCGCGTTTGACGGCGGCGGCAACAGCCGTGCGCCAGCCTTTCTGGCAGCGTTTGATTTCGCCGCGAAAATAATCGTCCAGCAGCAGGTTCGTGAGCTTCGGATTGTGGTCGTAGGCTTCCTTGATTTTGCCGAGAAAGCGCGAGCGGATGATGCAGCCGCCGCGCCACATCAGCGCGATGCCACCGTAGTTTAGATTCCATTTATACTCGTTCGCGGCAGCACGCATAAGCATATAGCCTTGCGCGTAGCTGATGATTTTCGAGGCGTAAAGCGCGTCGCGAACATGGGTGATGAATTCCTTTTTCTTCGCCGCGTTCTTTGAAACGGGCAAAAGCGGTTTCGGCCCTTTCAATTTCTTCGCCGCCTTCACGCGCTCGTCTTTCAACGCGGACACGCAGCGCGCATAAACCGCCTCGGCGATGAGCGTGATGGGGATTCCCAAATCCGCGCTGTTTTGCACCGTCCATTTGCCGGTGCCCTTTTGCCCGGCGGTGTCGAGAATCTTGTCCACGAGCGGCTGGCCGTCGGTGTCCTTGAACGCAAGAATGTCGCGCGTGATTTCAATCAGATACGAATCCAGTTCGCCCGTGTTCCACTCGGTGAAGATTTTTTCCATTTCGTCGGACGTCAGGCCGAGGCCGTTTTTCAAAATGTTGTAGGCCTCGCCAATCAACTGCATGTCGCCGTATTCGATGCCGTTGTGAACCATTTTGACGTAATGACCCGCGCCGCCTTCACCGACCCAATCGCAGCAGGGCGAGCCGTCCTCGACTTTGGCGGCGATGCCCTGAAAAATATCCTTCACGTGCGGCCACGCGGCGGGCGAGCCGCCGGGCATGATGCTGGGACCGTGGCGCGCGCCTTCTTCGCCGCCGCTGACGCCGGTGCCGACGTATAGCAGGCCTTTTGATTCAACCAGTTTCACGCGGCGGGCGGTGTCTTCAAACAGCGAATTGCCGCCGTCAATGATGATGTCGCCCGGTTCGAGCAGCGGCAGCAGGTGCTCGATAAATTCGTCCACGGGAGGCCGGCCTTGACCATGAGCATGACACGGCGCGGCTTCTTCAGCAGCGCCACCATTTCCTCGATGGAATGCGCGCCGATGACCTTGGTGCCTTTGGCCGCGTCGGCAAGAAATTCGTCCACCTTGGCCACGGTGCGGTTGAAGGCCGCGACGGTGAAGCCGTGGTCGTTCATGTTTAAAATGAGATTCTGGCCCATGACGGCCAGCCCGATGAGTGCGATGTCAGCTTTTGGTTCCATAAAACGTTCCTGAACAATACAACACGAACCGCGCGCAGCCAGAATAAATTCTCGACGAAAATGGCAAAGCACTCCCCTGATTTTGCATGGTGGCTGGTAAACCGGCCACGAGTAAAATTTTAAAGCATCTTTGGAAACGGAGGCCGCTTAAATAAAAGGAGTGTTTTTACAATTTATTAAGTGAGGCGAGTTTGCACTCTGGAACGCCGCCAACCTGAAAACATCCAAACAATCAGCATTGCTTCGCCAATAAATCCATATTGCGACGGTTCCGGAATATTTGCAGGGGCATCGTCAACGCTAAACGCAGGAGAGGCCGTGCTGGGATAGAAACCGTCGACGATAAACGCAGCAGAACCATCATAAACAGCAGGACCTGTTGGGTTGCCACCACCGACCCAGGTAAAACCATTAACAGCCTTCCAACCATTTGGTGAAGTGTCTTGAACAAACAACCAGTAAGTGTCATTGGCCAATAGATTCATTTCCCCGGAAAAATCCACCGTAAAACTGGCTTCAGACCCATTATTTGGCGCTACCGTGCCCGAAGCAAGCAACTCATTCGGCTGGTTGGGCAGAGTCGCATTATTTGGTTCTGACAAGTCCGAGTATATGCTTAAGCTGGCAATCTGACCATGAGCACCGGTGTAGCCAGACAACTCGACGGACGCACTGGTTAAAGTGTAATTCTCTGATGGGGTAAATGCCACCGCACCCCCAAAGTAGTTGCCGGGTGCATCAGTCCCGACATAAAAGAAACCACCACCGCCGGCGGGAAAGGTGCTGATGATGCTTTGCGCTTTCGTGACCAAGCCAGTGGTCAAGAGAGTTGTGGTTAGAAAAATCGAGATGATTTGAGCGTGCGATTTCATGTTTAATTCAGACAGGTAAAGGCGATGGCAGTCGGTGACATATATTGAGACCTCTGAAAAACTCTTTTGAACAAGATGTGACAAAAGAAGTCTGAAGGACATGCAAACGACGACCAATCCGCAATTGGGATTTTTGGACAGCTTCATGCCTTTGGCCCCGGCCAATGATTTTCTGCAAACGCTCGACACGGCACTGGACTGGAAACCGATCGAGCGGGCGTTGCAGGCGATGTATCCGGCCACCACAGGCCGGCCGCCGTGTGCGCCGCTGGTGCTGTTCAAGATGAGCGTGCTCCAGCATTGCTACGGCCTGTCCGATCCGCAATGCGAGGAGTTGGTCGGCGACCGCTTGAGTTGGCGGCGTTTTGTGGGTTTGGGGTTGCAGGACGCGGTGCCCGATGAAACCACGCTGGTCAATTTCCGCAAGCGGTTGCGTCAGCATGGCCAGCACGAAAACCTGCTGGCGCTGGTCAATCGGCAGTTGGAACAAAAGGGATTGATCTTGAAGACCTGCACGCTGGTGGACGCCACGTTGTTGCAAGCCGCCCGCCGTGCACCGGCGAAGGAAGCCAAAACCGGCGGGGATGGCGATGCGGGTTATACGGTGAAACAAGGCCAGCCGCATTATGGTTACAAGGCGCATATGGCAGTGGATGAAACGCACACGCTGATCCGGCAGGTGACGCTGACGGCGGCCAACGTGCATGACAGCCGGGAATTTGAGAACGTGGTGAAGGGTGACGAGGACATGGTCATGGCCGACAAAGCCTATTGGAGCCGGGAGCGCAGTGAATGGTGCGGACGGCACGGCGTGGCCAATGGGATTTTGCGCAAGCCCAGTCGTGGCGAAAAGCTGCGGGACTCGGCCGTGCGGGCCAACCGACTGTTCAGTTCGATCCGGTGCAAGATTGAAAAGGTCTTTGGCTGGTGGAAGCGCAGCACGGGTTATCGGCGGGTGCGCTATGTGGGACGCGAGCGCAATCGGTTGGAACTGGAGTTCAAATGCGTGTGTTGGAACCTGAAACGGCTGGCCACTTTGAGCGTGGCATGAAAAAACATGCCGCCACCGCCCGCCGTCGGGCGGAAACGACCAGCCGCGAGGCGCAAAAGCGCCTCGGACTCCGGTTCGGCAAACCCTTTTCACGTTGAAAAATGTCGGTGACATCAAAACAAACAACTCAAGCAGCCTTTTTCAGAGGTCTCATATTACATATTATCTCTAAATTAGATGAGTATTTTATCATTCATACTGTAATCATAAGCGGGAGAGTAAAAGGGTGCTATAAGGTGTTACCCTCACAGTCGCAGTTGCGGTTTTGAAAAAGTTTGGTTCCGGCAAGATGGCGGCCTATTTATGATCCGTCGTCAGCCCTGCCACCAAGTCGGTTGCCATCCCGCCCTCACCCGACCCTCTTGTATCTGAATTTCCGTCTAATCTTGCCTGTGAGTAAAGACTTGGGAAGATGGGACTGTCCTGCCGCCCTCAGGCGGCAGGACAGTGTCGCGGACGAGCTTTGTCACCTTCTGCATTGATCGCTGACCAAGTGCGTGGGGAAGACTGGGCCGTTCGTGCTTGAATTCAAGGATCAATGTTCAGTATACTTGGCAATAATCGGACTAATATCCGCGTCCAGTATGTTGTCCATCACCCATACGGATTTTTTATTGTCCAGAAGGATTTGTGTGAACACGTTATCTCCGGCGGTGCTAAGGGCAACGCTGGTATTCCACAACAGGGCGCTCGAGGTATTATACACGTATATTGTGCCTAATTCAGCGCCGGGGCCGTCGCCGTTCAAGCCCGACACATGGATGTTATTGCTTGTGTCAATGGCCACGGCGGCGGAGAACCCGTCATAGTCGCTGAATGGAATTTCCGTGGACCACTGGGCGGCGCCGGTTGAAGGATTATATTTTACCAGCACGCCCCCGATGAACCCGCTAGTGTCTTGTGCGCAACCGACGGCATACAATTGGCCGGCGCTGTCTAACGCCAAGGCATTGCCGCCATACCTTCTGTCTTTGGCGGGATCCGTTGTCGGATAAAACCCCTCCCCCAGATTTACAGGGAGAAAATTGGACGACGTCCACGTAACACTGCCGTTTGAATTGTTCAGGCGCTTGGTGATCATGGTGTAAGCTGAACTGTTCGGTCCCGAAGGGCTCAAGCCCGTTTCATAAACATTGTTCGCCGAATCGCAGATGATCGCCCTTACGTAATACGTGGAGTTAGAGTTGCTGGTGGAAAATTTATTCCAACGCAATGTGCTCAAATCCGAACTGTAACTCAAAATGCCCTGGGTGCCGCCGTAATACACGTTGTTGTTGCCGTCCAATGTCATTACGGATTCAGGCATCGCGTAGGGGGCATCCGTACTATTCCCGGGCGAGACTATTTTTTGCAACGCGCCGTTGCTGGTATTGACGCGAACGATCCAGAACTGCGCGGTCGGCTGTGAAAAAGGAGCTCCACGAACGGCGACATAGATGCTTCCATTGCTGCCGATAACCATCGGACCGGCATGGGCGTCCTCGTTATCGAAGGCAAGAACGTAATTTGCCGACCACAAGATGTTCCCAGTTGGCGAAATCTTTTCGAGACTCAAGGTTAGATAGAGTACAGAGTTGCTGAAAATTTCACCAATTCCATCTGTGTAGACGTTGTTCGCGGAATCAACGATCACTCTGCCCTGATTTTCAGCTGTCGCGGCAGCACTCCATAGCAAGTTGCCGTTTGTATCATATTTCAGGATGGAGCTCTGAAAAAGCGAGTTTTCAAGTATATCGCCGGTGTTGTCAATCGCCATGTAAGCTCCAGGCGGAGCTTCACCGGCGCCGCTGTATCCAGGGAAAAGATCAAAGTCATATGTCCCCGACAAGGCGCTCGCCAGATTGGTTCCGGCCAGAAAAAAGGTCAGGCAGGTTGCGGCGGCAAGTATAACACGATTTTTAACTAATTTTAATACTAATGTTTTCATGATTTTCCTTCTTTGAATAGCTGTCAAATCCAGCTGGATTTGATCGGCCATGTTTGTTTGCTTCTGATTTGCCCCAAAAAAAACACCTGAAGACTGCAAACTCAGGATGACGGTCAATTTAAGAGTAACGCCACTTTTTTAGCTTACTCAACCGCATCAAGTCAAGAATTTTTGGGAATCACCTTTTTGGTGAGTTGTCCGTATCCAACAGTGATTTTTTTCCAAAGGCCGCCATCAGATGGATGCCCAGATCTGTTCCTTCTTCTGGGGGAAGGTCAGGATGAGGGCGTGCGTAAATGACAAATTAAATTGGTTTGAAACATCCTCCCTCATCCAAACCCCTCTCCCCAAGGAGAGGGCTTCACGTTCACCGGCCTTCTCCCCAAGGAGCCGGAGAATTGTCCGTCGTCCCCTTGAAAAGAGGCTGACCTTGTTAAGTCTTTGCAGACGGCCACCAAGTCGGTCGCCATTGCGCCCTCACCCCACCCTCTCCCGTCCAACGGAAGGGAGAAAATCATTTCTTGTCTCCGCGTTTGACCCCTAACTGGGCCTGATTGCCCTTGAAAATAGGGTTTCCAAAACTTTCATCACTTTTTTGAAAGATTCACCCTTTTTCGTCCGTATTCTATATAGGGACGAATGTCCTCAAATAGTTAATGAAAATAGATGCCCGGAATTTCGGTCGTGCATTGGTTTACTCCATATGGGGTCTTCACCCCATTGCAGTTAACTGTTGCAGTGGTCAAATGAGGCTAATTGCCCATATAGCTCAGACGGTTAATGATTCAAGCGTATGCAGGCCAAACAACAATTAGCAGCTTCCCTCAAAGCCAACGACCCCAGGGCCGCTCTTGAAGAACAGGCCACCATAATAACCAACACCGGACGCCAGCGCGCGGATGTACGCTTCCGCAGACTAGTGGATTCCAACGTGCAGGGGGTGATGTTTTCAAACATGAAGGGCGAAATCACCGTGGCCAATGATGCCTTCCTGCATATCGTGGGCTACACCCGGAAGGACTTGGAGGCCGGGCGTTTGAACTGGGCAGCGTTGTCGCCACTGGAATATGCCGCCGCCGACCGCCAAGCCGTGGAGGAAACGGTCGCCAGAGGAGCCTTTACTCCGTATGAAAAGGAATACCTGCGCAAAGACGGCGCGCGGGTTCCCATTCTCATTGGCGGGGCGGCTTTCAAGGACGGTTCCGGGGAGGGCGTGTGCTTTGTAATTGACCTCACCGAACGCAAGCAGGCCGAGGAATCCTTGAACCTGTTCCGAACATTGATTGACCAATCAAGCGACGGATTTGAAGTGATTGATCCGGAAACGGGGCGTTTTCTTGACGTAAACGGAACAACCTGCCGGCAGTCAGGCTACACACGCGAGGAACTGCTTTCCATGAGCGTGCCGGATGTTGAAGCCACTGCGGTGAATTTTTCCTCATGGCATAAAGTCGTTGAAGAAATACGCCGGGCCGGTTTCAAAATTGCGGAAGGCCGACATAAGCGAAAAGACGGTTCGACATTTCCGGTGGAGGTCATCGCCCGATACGTCAAATTGGATCGCGATTACCTGATTGCGGCGGTGCGTGACATTTCCGAACGCAAGCAGGCGGAGGAGGCCTTGAGGAATTCACAGGCGCAACTGCGCGCGCTTTCTGCGCGGCTGCAATCCGTCCGCGAAGAAGAAAGCGAGCGCATTGCGCGGGAAATCCATGATGAGCTGGGGCAGGCTTTGACCGGCTTGAACATGGATTTAATCTGGATACAGCAGAAGCTGGAGGAAGAGAAGAGTCCGTTGCTGCACTCGCAATTTCAGCGGCGCATCAAGACGATGAAGACCTTATTGCAAACAACCGTCCGGTCAGTGCAACGGATTTCCACTGAACTGAGACCCGCCATACTGGACAACCTTGGTTTGACCGCCGCGCTCGAATGGCAGGCCGAAGAGTTTGAAGCGCACAGCGGCATCCGTTGCCAGTGGAAGCCGAAACCTGCCACTGCAACATTAAACCGCGACCAAGCCACCGCGTTGTTCAGAATTTTTCAGGAAATCCTGACCAACGTGGCACGCCACGCGCAGGCGCGTTCGGGCAAATTGAAATTGGTTCAGAACCATGGTGAATTGATTCTGGAAGTTGCAGATGACGGGAAAGGGTTCAATGAAAAAAAACTGCTGCCGCACAAATCACTCGGCCTGCTTGGCATGCGCGAGCGCGCCGCATTCATTGGCGGACGGGTGGAGGTTGACAGCGCGCCGGGAAAGGGAACCAAAGTCACCGTTATTTTTCCGGTCATAAAGTCGCAGAAGCATGGAAAATTGAAAGCTGGCCGTTCCAATGGCAAAAAAATTAAAAATTCTAATCGTTGATGATCACGCCATCTTTCGCCACGGGCTGAAAGATATTCTCGCGATGTATTTTCCCGGAGTGACCATCGGTGAGGCTGAGACGGGCGAGGGCGCGGTCGAACAGGTGCGCAAAGCCGATTGGAATATCGTGGTGTTGGACGTGACGATGCCCGGACAAAACGGAGTTGATGTCCTCCGGGAGATCAAGCAAATCCAACCCGCGCTCCCAATCCTCATGTTGAGCATGCATACAGAAGACCAATATGCCTTGCGCGTACTCGAGATGGGTGCGGCCGGCTACATCACCAAGATTAAAGTGCCGCTGGAAATAGTAGATGCGGTCAAAGGAATTTTAGCTGGCGGCAAATACATCAGCTCTGCGATAGCTGAACGGCTGGTGGAGCAATTAAAGTTCGGCGCGGAAAAGTTGCCGCACGACCGGCTATCCGTTCGCGAATATCAAGTCATGCACCTGACCTCTTCCGGGAAATCACTGAAGGAAATTGCCGGTGAACTTTCCATCAGCGTCCAAACCGTAAGCACCCATCGCGCGCGGATTTTGAAAAAAATGGGATTGCATACCTCCGCCGAATTGATTCGTTACGCGCTGGAAAACGAACTGGTGGACTGAAATTCTCCGTTTCTTCTTGTAGTAATAATCTGACAGGCAAACCGGCGTTCGTGCCTGTCATTTCCCCGTGAATCCGTTAGTTTGACAAAGCCATGAAGCCGCCTTTTTTCCGCAGGGCGATTGGATTTCATTGTGGTGCTGATTTGCCTTTTGTTTGGTTGCGCGCTCAAACGTTCAAGGCTTGCTCTGCAAATCAAACAAAACCGGCGTGGAAAAATTGATCTGGTCCGGCCAAGAAACACATGAAAACGACGCTTTTACAGCGGCAAAAATTATTCGCCCAAATCGCCGGCGGCGGTGTGTTCGTGGTTGGAATGGCCGTCCTCGTTGGTTGGGTGCTGGACATTACCGCGCTGAAAAGTGTTTTGCCAGGTCTGGTGACGATGAAGGTGAACACGACGATTGGAATGTTGCTGTGCGGCAGTGCGCTAATGCTTTTATCGCGCGGAGAAGTCACAAAACCAATCCACCTTTCGACTGCGGTGATGGCCGTCGTCGTGATCGCGCTGGGAACGCTGACTTTGGGCGAACATCTTTTTGGTTGGGAACTTGGGATTGACCAATGGCTGTTTCGCGAGGCGGCCAATCCGTTGGGAACTTCGCATCCGGGGCGGATGTCGCCCGCCACGGCTTTTTGTTTTGTGCTGGCAGGCGGCTCGCTGTTGGCGGCGTCGCGACCGCCGGCGATGCGATTGCGGCTGTCTGTTATTACGGCGCTGGTCGTGGCATTGATTGTCATTAGCGGATTGGCATTGACCGGTTATGTTTCGGCGGCGTTGTTCAACCTGCGTTCGTGGAATTATACGGGCATGGCCGTTCACACGGCGGTGGCGTTTGTATGGCTGGGGTGCGGGCTGCTGGCGCTCGTCAGGAGCGAGGGCGGACTGACGTGGTCGCTGGACACATTGACCACGGGCGGATTCGTGATTGGCATCGTATCGCTACTGGGGGCGACGGGCGTTTCCTACCATTTCACCGGCCAGCTTCAACAAAGCGCCGCCTGGGTCAGCCATACGCAGGAAGTCCTCAAAGAGATTGAGGAAGTCTCGGCGGGCGTGGCGACTCTCGGAAACAGCGAGCGCAACTACTTCAACACGGGCAACGAGCACTTTCTGGAATCGGAGAAAGAAATCACGGATGCAATCCATGAGAACGTTGACACCATTCGCAAACTGACCGCAGATAATCCTCATCAAAAACCGCACCTTGATCAGCTTGAACCGCTGATTGCCCGGCGCATTGCCTGGGGCGAACAGACCGTCACGGCCCGCCGGCAGGTGGGTTTTTCCGCCGCCGAACAGATGATTGCCGCCGGCAAAGGCATTGCGCTCCTAGACAGCATCGGTCATGTGATGAAGGAAATGGAGAATGAGGAATATTCCCTGCTCAATCAGCGGCAGAAAAAAGAGCAGGCGGTCGCCGCAACGACTTTTCTGATGTTGCCGCTGGGCGTGTTCCTCAGCCTCACGATGTTGTCGCTGGGATTATTTTTTCTGAATGCGGGCGTCGGCGAACGGAAACTGGCAGAGACCGCCTCGATTCGATTGGCCGCAATCGTCGAGTCGTCCGACGACGCGATCATCAGCAAAACCCTGGACGGCATCATCACCAGTTGGAACTGCGGCGCGGAAAAACTTTTTGGTTATTCAGCGCAGGAATGCATCGGCAAATCCATGCTCATGCTCTTTCCGCCGGAACGGATCAGCGAAGAGCCGGAAATCCTCGCGCGGATCAGGCAGGGCGAAGGCGTTGATCATTTTGAAACCGTGCGGATGCGCAAGGACGGAAAATTGATTGATGTTTCCGCAACCATTTCTCCGCTCAAGGATGGCAGCGGCAAAATCACCGGTGCTTCAAAAATTGCGCGCGACATAAGCAAGCACAAGCGCGCGGAAGAAGCTTGCGCCCGACTGGCGGCGGTCGTGGAATCCTCCGACGATGCCATCATCGGGAAGGATTTGCAGGGCATCATCACGAGTTGGAACGCTGGTGCTGAAAAAACTTTTGGCTATACCGCCGGCGAAATGGTGGGTCAAACGATCATGCGGCTGGTTCCTTCCGAACACCAGCAAGAGGAAATGGAAAACATGAACCGGATCAAGCGCGGCGAATACGTCCCGCATTTTGAAACGGTGCGAATGCGCAAGGAAGGAAGCATGATTCCAGTTTCGGTCACAATGTCAGCCATCCGGAATTCGGTCGGAAGCGTGGTCGGTGTATCAAAGGTCGCGCGCGACATCACTGCACGCTGGCGGGCGGAAGAGGCGAGGCAGGCGAGCGAAGCGCGCTATCGCACACTATTTGAGAATGCGCCGGACGGGATTGTCATCGTCGATTCCAAGGGCTACTACCTAGACGTCAATGCGAGTATTTGCCGGATGCTCGGTTATACCCGCGACGAATTTATCGGGCTGAACGCCACGGACATTGTTGCCCCGGCGGAAATTCCGCATATTGGGCAGGCGTTGGACGTGATCAAAACCAAATCCGACTACCACCGGGAATGGCAGTTCCGGCGCAAAGACGGTTCAGTCTTCGCAGTGGACACGATTGCGACCGCGATGCCCGACGGCAATCTAATGGCGATGATCCGCGACATTACCGAACGTAAAAGGGCCGAAGAAAGGGCGTCATGGCTGGCTTCATTTCCAGAACACAATCCAAATCCGATTGTTGAATTGGATTCGGCGAGCGGTGTGGTTCACTACGCCAATCCGTCCACCCTCCGGCTGTTTCCCAATCTGCAAAGCGAGGGGATTTCTCATCCATTGCTGGCCGGGCTGCAAGAAACGCAAAAGACATTGCTCAATGGAAAAAGCGACACGGCGCGGCGCGAGATTTCGACAGGCGAATTCTTTTTCTTCCAAACCATCACTTACATTCCAGAGGCAAAACGGCTTCGTGTCTACAGCACCGACATCACCGAGCGCAAAGCAGCCGAGCAAAAAATCCATCAACTCAACACCGAACTGGAACAGCGCGTGATTGAACGCACCGCCGAACTCGAAGTCGCCAACAAAGAATTGGAGGCGTTTTCCTATTCCGTTTCCCACGATTTGCGCGCACCGCTGCGCGCCGTGAACGGCTTTGCCGGAATCGTGCTGGAGGATTTCGGTCCGCAATTGCCCGAAGAAGGGCGGAATCATCTTGGGCGGATTCGTGCCGGCGCGTTACGAATGGGAGAATTGATTGACGATCTGCTCGCGTTCTCGCGTTTGAGCCGCCAATCCGTGAACCGGCAAGCTGTGGACACAAACAAGCTCGTGCAAAACGTTCTTGAAGAATTGAAACCGCTGTCGGATGGCCGCCGGATTGAAATCAAAACCGGCGAACTGCCCGAGTGTCACGGCGATCCGGCGTTATTAAAACAAGTCTGGGTCAACCTGATTTCCAACGCGGTCAAATACACGCGCGGAAGCGAACCCGCCATCATCGAAATCGGCTGCGCGCGCGAAAACGGCGAGAATGTTTTTTCCGTCCGCGACAACGGCGCGGGTTTTGACATGCAGTATGCGAACAAACTGTTCGGCGTTTTTCAACGGCTGCATCGCGCGGACGAATTTGAAGGCACGGGCGTCGGGCTGGCGATTGTGCAACGCATCGTCCACCGCCACGGCGGACGCGTGTGGGCAAAGGCCGAGGTCAATCACGGCGCAACTTTTTATTTCACCATCGGAGAAACAAAATTATGAACCAACCAAACCAAACTGAAATCCTGCTTGTCGAGGACAGTCAGGACGATCTGGACATGACCTTGCGCGCGCTGCGCAAGGCGAACATGGCCAATCACATTCAAACCGCCCGCGACGGCGTAGAGGCGCTGGATTTCATCTTTTGCCAGGGCGCATTCGCCGCGCGCAAGATTGAAAATATTCCGAAGCTGATCCTGCTGGATTTGAAACTGCCGAAGATTGACGGGATGGAAGTGTTGAAACGCCTCAAGGGCGATCCGCGCACGAAAATGATCCCGGTCGTCGTGCTCACTTCGTCGAAGGAACAAAAAGACGTGATTGAAAGTTACGGCTTGGGCGGCAACAGCTACATCGTCAAGCCCGTGGATTTCGAGAGCTTCGCGGCAGCCGTGCAAAAATTGGGGATGTATTGGCTGCTTCTCAACCAACCGCCGAAATCATAACCATCACGAAATATGGCAACTCCACTTAACATTTTGATCGTCGAAGATTCGGCGGATGACGCCGCGCTGGTGGTCAAAGAATTGCAAAAAAACGGTTTCGATTTCAAATGGAAACGCGTTGAAACCGAAGCTGACTATCGCGCCAACCTTAATTCGGAAATTAACGTGATTTTATCCGATTTTTCCCTGCCACAGTTTTCCACGATGCGCGCGCTTGGGCTGCTTCAGGAAAGCAAGCTGGACATTCCGTTCATCGTCGTTTCGGGAACCATCGGCGAGGAACGCGCCGTGGAAAGCATGAAAGCCGGCGCGACCGATTATGTTCTCAAAGACAAGCTTGACCGGCTTGGCCCGGTGGTGAAACGCGCGTTGCGCGAAATTCAGGAACGCACCGAACGCAAGCGCGCCGAGGCGCAGTTTATCGAGGCGCAAAAAATGGAAGTGATTGGCCAGCTTGCCAGCGGCGTGGCGCATGACTTCAACAACATTCTCAGCGTCATCATCGGCTACGGCGATTTAATGATGCCCGAACTCGACGCCGAAGGTCTCCCGCACAAATGCGCTGGAGAAATCCGTCAAGCGGCGGACCGCGCGGTCGCGTTGACACGGCAACTGCTCATCTTCAGCCGCAAACAGACGGTGCAAACGGTGGTGCTTGACCTTGATAGCGTGGTGAAAGACCTGGACAAAATGCTGCATCGGCTCATTGACGAAAATGTTGAATTGGCCATTGTTCCGGGAAAACAAGCCGGACGAATAAAAGCTGATTCAGGGCAGCTTGGGCAAGTGCTGATGAACCTGGTCGTCAATGCCCGTGACGCCATGCCCAACGGCGGCAAGCTGACCATTGAAACCGGAAACGTCACTTTGGATGATAATTTTGTGCGGTCTCACGCGGGCACGGCCGCCGGCGATTATGTAATGCTTGCGGTTACCGATACGGGAACCGGCATGACTGCCGAAGTCAAAGCACATTTGTTCGATGCATTTTTCACAACAAAGCCCAAGGGCAAAGGCACGGGTTTGGGATTGGCGACGTGCCAGACTATTGTCAAGCAATGCGATGGCTACATCGAAGTGCAAAGCGAATTGGGCGAAGGCACGACGTTCAAAATTTATTTTCCGCGCGTCGAGCAGCCGCTGGATACCCTAGTGCAAACCGCCAAAGTAAAGAAGCTGCTCGTGCGAGGGATGGAAACATTATTGCTTGTCGAAGATGAACGTTCCGTGCGCCATTTGGCGTGCAGTATTTTGCAATCGCAAGGCTACAACGTGCTGTCCGCCAATAACGGGAAGGAGGGTTTGCGCATGGCACGCGAATGCAAAGCCGGGCTGATTCAACTTGTCATCACCGACGTCATCATGCCGCAAATGAGCGGCAAAGTGATGGCCGAATGGCTGAAGGAGGTTTATCCCGATCTCAAAATTCTTTTCACGTCGGGTTATACGGATGATGCGATTGTCGAACAGGGCGTGCTCGAACCGGGCATCGCCTTTCTGCCGAAACCATACACGCCTGCCGCCCTCGCGCACAAAGTGCGCGAGCTGCTGGATGCCGCCTCATGAAAAAATATTTTCCATTGCTTTTAACTTCAGTCTGGCTGGTGGCGGTATGCGCCGGGGTGGGAGCTTTATGGACGTATGATTACACTCCTGGCGGAGATACTGGCGTCCCCGGCAGTTGGCCGTCGAAGAGTAAAATCCCACCTGACGCGAACCAGCCCACGCTCATCATGTTTGCCCACCCGAAGTGCCCTTGCACGCGCGCGAGCATCGGGGAGCTGATGGTGCTGATGACCCACTGCCAAAACCAGGTGAACGCCCGCGTGGTTTTCTTTCGACCGAAAGGAAGCGGAGCAGACTGGCTGAACACGGACTTGTGGCGGAGTGCCGAAGCGATTCCCGGAGTCAGTGTGCAGGCCGACGAGGATGGTGATGAAGCGGCGCACTTTCACGTCACGACCTCCGGACACGTTGTCCTGTATGATGTTCACGGAAAACTTCTTTTCAGCGGTGGAATTACTTCATCGCGCGGCCACTCCGGAGACAACGCGGGGCGTTCAGATCTCATGCAATTGCTCCATCATGAACTGCCGGCGGAAACGGAGACCCCGGTATTTGGCTGCTCGCTGCTCGATCCAAAAAAAGACTGCAATGCAAAGGAGATACTATTGACACCCTGACTTCAGATTCGGACCAGACGGAAGCGGTTCGGCAGCGAACGACTGTCCTCTTTCGGGAGGAGTTGAACGCCAATCACAAGCGAACGGATCGCCTGTTTGCCTGGTTGATGGTGATTCAATGGCTGGCCGGAATTGCGGCGGCTTTATGGATTTCACCTAGGGCATGGGCAGGACAATACAGCCACATTCACATCCATGTGTGGGTGGCGCTCTTTTTGGGTGGAATGATCTCCGGTTTTCCCATGTTCATGGCCCTCACGCGACCGGGATTGGTTTTGACCCGCCACGTCATCGCGGTGGGACAAATGTTGTCCTGCGGTTTGCTGGTTCATCTGATGGGCGGACGGATTGAAGCGCATTTTCAATATTTTGGAGTCCTGGCCTTTCTTGCTTTTTATCGCGACTGGCGGGTTCTGTTCACCGGCACGGCGGTTGCGGCAGCGGATCATTGCTTGCGCGGCATATTCTGGCCGGAATCCATGTTTGGCGTGCTGGTCGCGGATTGGTGGCGTTGGCTGGAACATGTGGGATGGGTGTTGTTTGAAGATGCTTTTCTGTTGCTGGCCATTCGCCAAAACCTCCGGGAGATAATGAGCGTGGCTGAACGGCAGGCCACATTGGAAACCAACAACGAAACCATCGAGCACAAGGTCGGCGAGCGGACGAGTGAATTAAGAAACGAAATTGCCGAACGTGTGCGCGCCGAAGAATCCTTGCGCCTGCTCGGCTCCGCCGTGGAACAGTCGAAGGAGTCCATCGTGATCACCGACGCGGAACTCGATTTGCCCGGTCCAAAAATTATTTTCGTCAATCGCGCCTTCACGCAAATGACCGGTTACACAGCGGAGGAAGCCATTGGAAAAACACCCCGCATTTTGCAGGGGCCGCGCACGGACAAAACCGTGTTGAACCGGCTGCGGAAAAATCTTGAACACGGCGAGGTTTTTGCCGGCGAAGCCATCCAATACCGCAAGGACGGAACGGAATATGACCAGGAATGGCAGATCGCGCCCCTGCGCAATGCCAGCGGAAAAATTACGCACTTTGTGGCCATCCAGCACGACATCACCGGGCGCAAACGGCTCGAAGCCCAGTTGTTTCAATCGCAGAAAATGGAAACTGTCGGCAAACTGGCCGGTGGCATCGCGCATGAATTCAACAGCATCATGACCGCCATCATCGGACAGAGCGAATTACTGATTGACGATTTGCCACCGGAAAATGCGCTCGCCAAAAATGCGGCGGAAATCCGCAAGGCCGCCGAACGCGCAGCGGCGCTGACTCAGCAATTGCTGGCTTACGGACGCAAACAAATTCTTCAGCCGGAAATTCTCGATTTGAAGACCGTCATCGTCGGCATGGAAAATACGTTGCTGCATTTGATGGGACGTAGCGTGGAAGTTCGCTTCAATTTTGCCGCCGGGGTCAAATCCGTAAAGGTGGATTTGGGACAAATCGAGCAGGTCATCGTCAACATCGGGATGAACGCCGCCGACGCCATGCCCAACGGCGGCAAACTTACAATCGAAACGGCAAATGTCACGCTTGATGCCGATTACGTCAGTCGTTTTCCCGAACTGAAAACCCGCGAAGTTGTGATGCTCGCCATTAGCGATACGGGAGCGGGAATGAGCGATGAAGTCAAAGCGCGAGTGTTTGAACCGTTCTTCACAACCAAAGGTGTTGGCAAAGGAACGGGCCTTGGTCTCGCCACCTGCCACGGCATCGTTAAACAAAGCGGCGGCCACATCGCGGTCTACAGTGAACTCGGACGCGGCACGACGTTCAAAATTTATCTGCCGCAAGTCGAACAAAAAACAGAAACGAAACTTTCCGTGCAGCCCAAAATCTCGCTTGAGTTGCCGCGCGGAACGGAAACGATTTTATTGGTCGAGGACGATCCCTCGTTGCGCGAAATGGCGGCGACGCTGCTGGGAAGATGGGGTTACACCGTGCTTGCGGCGGCCAATGGCGTCGAAGCCATGACCCTTGTCCATCAGCAAGGCCGGGGACACATTGATTTATTGTTCACGGACGTCGTGATGCCCCAAATGAGCGGCAACGAACTGGCCGACCGCGTGCGTGCGCTGTATCCGCACACGAAAATTCTTTTCACTTCCGCCTACACTGAAAATGCAATCGTGCATCAAGGCGTATTGGACAAAGGCGTGGCACTGCTGCAAAAACCGTTCACGCCATCCGCGCTGGCGCGCAAGGTGCGTGAGATGCTGGATATTGGAAAAACTGACAGCCTGTAAACGCCGGTCGCAGTTTCGCGCGCACTGAACTATCGCACGATGACTTCCGGCGGACGCACGACGACTACCGGAGGTCCCACGACTACGACATCCGAACGGTGTTCGTATCGGGCGTGGTCGTGCGGTCCGCCATCGGCAACAATACATCCGCTGGTAGTGAGGAGGGTGATAACACCGACAAATAAGAGGATCATTTTCATATTTATTTTATCGCTTTCTGGAGGAAGTTACTCAATGGGCGGGGATTTCTCTATGGGGTGTAACCCTACGTTTAAAATGCGGGGGAAGCCAAGGTATAGGCCGACGAAACCTGCCGACATCGCCAAAAGGCGAATCAAGATCAAGCGTGCGCGCCGAGTTGCAATCGCTTGTCGGTTTCGAGCATCGTTTTAAGGTTCGCCCAATTCGCTTCGTTCATGTCGTTGAAAGCGTTCAGATAAACCGCGGCAGCTTCGTGTGGATGTTTCGCCAGCAACGCTTCGACGGCGGATTTCAATTTCGCGTCGTCAATTTCTTTTGGCAATTCGTCCACCACGCCGTTTTCATTTTTGATTTCCAGCGCGTTCAGGAAATCCACGAGCATCGGGCGCTGCTGTTTGACGAGCCAGGTGCGAAGCAGCGTGCCGGCGGCGGTTTCCAGCGCGGGTTTGGACAGGATGGAAATCATCGAGGCGTGGCGTTGCGGGCGCGGCTGGCGTTCGAGATAAACCGGACGGACGCGAAGCGCGGTGGCGACGCCGTTGAGCGTGGCCTTGTAAGTCGGCTTGTCCGATTCGTAGGCGAAATTCAAAATGTCGTTCGCCAGCGCGGGCGACATGAATCCTAAAAGTTCGTGTGATGTGAGCATTGGGAAAAATTATTCGGTAGCGTCGTAATTTGAAATTTATTTTCCTCTCTTACGCCAAGCATATAAAACACCAATTACTGCCAATGGGTAAATGATATAACTAGCCCAATCTGGCAAATCAAAACCTTTGAAGTTGCCACTAGGCATACCAATAGCCAATAAAACAGAAAAAGCTAACATGGTTGCCCTTTAATTTTTGGAATTGCAGCCAAAATAATTATTGAACGCATTTTCATTAGATTGTCGTGAGCGAGATTTTATTCTTCTTCGCAAACTGCGCGCAAGTTTCCTGTTCCAGCAAAAGCGTCCGGCCGGATTCGAGCGCGAGCACGGCCACGCCGGACGCCGCGCACGTCTCCAATGTCCGCAATCCGATGCACGGGATGTCGAACCTCATGTCGTGTCCCACCTTAGCGACCTTGACGGCGACCGCGCCGCCATCCCTGCCCGCCAGCTCGCCGCCGCGCGCGAGGCATTTGTCCGTGCCTTCAAATCCCTCGACTGCCAGCACCGCGCCGTTTTTCACGACGACGGTCTGGCCGATTTCGAGCCGGGAAATTTCCTTGGCAATCTTGAAACCAAATTCCACGTCGGATTTTTGCGTGGTGGAAATTTTCGGGCCGAGATGAAAATCGCCGGATGGCATGAGCGGCTTGAGCCACGGCGTCGCTTCGATGAGTTCCACGCCGTCCTTTTTCAGTTCATCGCCAATCGCGCCGAAAATGGTGTGCGCGTTTTTTCCCTTGAGGCGGAACAACATTCCCATCGCGCGCAAATCCGGGCGCAAATCAAAAAGATTTTTCGGCGCGATCTGCCCGACCATGACGCATTTTGAGATTCCGCGCTCCGTGAACGCGGAAATCATTTTTCCAAGCTGGCCGACTTTGAGCCAGACAATTTCATCCACGAGCTTCGCAAGTTCCGGCTCGGTCTCATTTTCAAACGCGACGGCGACCAATTTTTTCACGCCCGCCGCGCGCGCCTGCCGTGAAAATTCCAGCGGCAGCGAGCGGTTGCCGGCGATGATGCCGAGGGATTCGAGCGCTTTGTTCATGCAATGCACAAATAAAATAGCGAAACGGAAAAAAAAGTCAGCCTGCGATTTACTGTCCTGCTTTAAAACAAAAGTGTCTCATTTGACGGGGAACTTGAAAGAATGAAAAATGGAAACGTCAGTTTTTTTGATTTTAACCATTTGGCGTGCGAACTGCTTTGCGTTGCGCCGATGTCATCTTTTGAAGAAATTTACAAAAAAATGGCGGCGCGCGAACCGGGCGCGGCGAGTTGGCCTGACAATTCTCAAAAATTTGATCCGGCCAAACATATTTCGTCCGTCGTCGCGCATGATCTCAATAACCTTCTGACTGTTATCCAAGGCCACGCCGACCGCATGCTGTTCCGGCACGGCGAAGAGCCGACGCTGGCGCCGCATCTCAAAGTGATTTCCGAAGCGGCGAAGCGCGCCGCGGCCATCATCGGTGAGGCCACGCCACCAATGGCCGCACCCCTGCCAAAGCAAAATCCAGCGCAGCAGCAGTAAGCGTCTCTGTAAAGCCGCGCCCGCACCGAAAATTCAGTCAGCGATTCGCTTTGACGGTTGGCGTTTCCTCGCGTAGCGTTTTGCGCTATTTTTCACAAATTGTCATGATTGGATTCATTTTCAAAAAAGTCTTCGGGTCGAGGAACGATCGCGAAGTCAGGAAGCTTTGGCCGCGCGTCCGCGAAATCAATGAAATCGAAGCGGGGCTGCAAAAAATTTCCGACGCCGAGTTGCGCGCAAAAACCGCCGCGTGGAAAGACGAGTTTTCAAAAATTTCCGACAAAGGCGAACTCGCTCAAAAGCTCAATGAAATTTTGCCCGAAGCGTTTGCCGTCGTGAAAAATGCCTGCCGGCGTTTGTGCGGGCAGGAAATCGCCGTGCGCGGCCATCCGCTCAAGTGGGAAATGATTCCGTTCGACGTGCAGCTCATCGGCGGCATCGGATTGCACAACGGCAAGATCGCCGAAATGGCTACCGGCGAAGGTAAAACTCTCGTCGCAACTTTGCCCGTTTATCTCAACGCGTTGACCGGACGCGGCGTCCACGTCGTGACCGTGAATGATTATCTTGCCGCGCGCGACTCGGAATGGATGGGCGCGATTTACAAATTTCTCGGTCTGACCGTCGGCGTGATTTTGCACGATCAAAATCCGCGCGTCCGTCGCGAACAATATAATTGCGACATCACTTACGGTACGAATGCAGAATTCGGCTTCGATTATCTCCGCGACAACGGCATGGCGTCACGCAAAGAGGAACAGGTTCAGCGCGGCCATTATTTTGCCATCGTTGACGAAGTGGATTCCATTTTGATTGATGAAGCGCGCACACCGCTGATTATTTCTGGTCCTTCCATGCACACGCATGACGAACAATTCGCGCAATGGAAACCGCTGGTTGAATCACTTGTCCGTGCGCAGCAGCAATTGTGCAATCGCTTTTTATCCGAAGTCGAGGTGCTGATCAAAAAATTAAATCCCGCTGGCGACGCAAATGTTCAGAATGCCGCCGAACTCGAGCATCAAATCGGCATTTTACTTTTCCGTGTTAAAACGGGACAGCCAAAGTCCGAAGGTTTGATGAAAATTCTGGAGAACCCGGAATTTGCCGGGATGATGAACCGCGCGGAACTGGAATTGCACAAGGATCAGAAAAAAGTTGATCTTTACCGCGAGAAGGAAGAATTGCTTTTTGCGATTGACGAAAAAAGTCACGAGGCGGATCTGACCGAGAAAGGCCGCAATTTCATCAGCCCAAAAGACCCGGATGCGTTCGTGCTGCCCGACCTCAACACTTTGCTGCACGACATTGACGTGGGCGAGGAAACCGACGCGCGCAAACGCATGGAGGCAAAAACGAAATTGCAATCGGAGTTCGAGGCGAAGGCACAAAAAATTCATGCGATTTCACAATTGCTTAAGGCTTACAGTCTTTACCAGGTCGACGTGGAATACGTCGTTCAGGAAAACAAAGTCATCATCGTTGACCAGCACACGGGACGGCTCATGCCCGGTCGCCGCTGGAGCGATGGTTTGCACCAGGCAGTTGAAGCGAAGGAAAATGTTGCGATTGAGCGCGAGACGCAAACACTGGCGACCATCACGATCCAAAATTATTTCCGCCTTTACCAAAAACTTGCCGGTATGACCGGCACGGCGGAAACGGAAGCGGCGGAATTTTTCGACATCTATAAGCTCGGCGTGCTGACGATTCCGACGAACCAGCCGAACATCCGCAAGGACGCGAACGATTCGGTCTACAAAACTCGGCGCGAAAAATTCAACGCCGTCGTCGCCGAAATCAAAATGCTCCACGCGCAAGGCCGGCCGATTCTCGTCGGCACGATTTCCGTCGAGACGAGCGAAATGCTTTCAAAAATGCTGAAGCGCGAAGGCTTGGTTCATTCCGTTCTCAACGCAAAGTTTCACCAGCAGGAGGCGGAAATCGTTGCGCGCGCGGGTCAGCGCGGTGCAATCACCATCGCCACGAACATGGCCGGTCGCGGAACGGACATTAAACTCGGCGAAGGCGTCGCCAGCGTTGGCGGTCTACACGTTCTCGGCACGGAACGCCACGAGTCGCGCCGCATCGACCGGCAGTTGCGCGGCCGCTGTTCGCGTCAGGGCGATCCCGGTTCTTCGCACTTTTTCATTTCGCTTGAGGACGATTTAATGCGGCTGTTCGGCTCGGACAAAATTGTCAAATACATGGAAAAAATGGGGCTGGAAGAAGGTCAGGAGTTGCAGCATGGCCTGCTCAACCGTTCCATCCAGCAGGCCCAAAAGCGCGTTGAAGGCCACAATTTCCAGCAACGCAAACGCACGCTGGAATACGACGACGTGATGAAC
Source organism: uncultured Verrucomicrobiae bacterium (assembly GCA_963719075.1). GTDB lineage: Bacteria > Verrucomicrobiota > Verrucomicrobiia > Limisphaerales > UBA11358 > UBA11358. The sequence goes on from CAVRAN010000009.1 coordinate 96,655, forward strand.
AAGCAGCGCGAGGTCATCTACGGTTTCCGCAACGAAATCATCAACGCCGAAGACGTGCGCGACCGGCTGATGGACATCATGGAGGAAGTTGTACTTCTAAAAGTCGAGCAATTTACTTCCGCCGATGCCGATTTTAGCGAATGGAAGGTGCGGCAACTGGCCGACTGGATAAATCTGAATTTCCCGCTCGGAATGCCGGAGGGAGAAATCATCAAAGCCGCCGAAGCCGCCAAGGAAACGCCCGTGTCCGGTTCGATTTTCGACGGCTTGAGCGCGGCGCAATTCGCTGTCTGCAATTTCATCAGCGATGCCATCCGCAAGGCATACGAGATTAAAATCAGTTTTGAAGAGCCGGAGAAACTCACAATCGTCGAACGCTACACGATCTTGAGTGCGATTGACAAGTTGTGGCAGGAACATCTCTACGAAATGGACAGTTTGCGCCACAGCATCGGCTTGCGCGCCCACGGCCAGCGCGATCCGCTCGTCGAATACAAGACCGAGGCATTCAAGATTTTTGACGAACTGATGGTCAATACCAAAAGTGAAATCTGCCACAATATTTTCCGCAGCGCATCGAGCATGCTGGCGTTTGAAAATTTTCTGAAAAATGTTCCGCAACAAACGCTGCACCAGAGCGCGAGCGCGTTCGGCGGAACGACAACCGGAACTTCCAGTGGCGCTCAGGGGAAACCCAGCGACGTCGTCAGCGAGGCTGCAGCGGCAACCGAAGGGCAAGCCAAAGCCAAACCCATCCGCACCGGCCCGAAAGTCGGCCGCAACGACCCCTGCCCCTGCGGCAGCGGCAAGAAATACAAGAATTGCTGCGGACGTTAAGCCTTAATTTCTTATCGAAATAAATCTTGCAACGATTTGGTCTTTTGTTAAATTGCAAATGATTTGCAATTAAAATTATGGCTGCCTTGTCTCCTGTTTTGCTGCTGACGATTTATTGCGTGCTGGTGTTGCTGGCCTCGCTGGCTGGCGGCTGGCTGTTGTTGATCATCCGTCCCACCCACACCCGTTTGCAACTGGCAACTAGTTTCGTGGCCGGCCTCATGCTGGGCATTGCGTTGCTGCACTTTTTGCCGGATGCGGCGGAACAATTGCATTCGGTTGACCGGACAGCGACATGGGTGCTTAGCGGCTTTCTGGCGATGTTTTTTCTGCAACGCTTTTTTCACTTTCACCACCACGACTCGCCCGAAGGCGATCCCGAAGATTGCGACGCGCACGAACACGTTCACGACCACGCGCATCACGCCCACACGCTCGCCGACAAATCGGCGCAACAGCTTTCGTGGGTCGGCACGGCGCTCGGCTTGACACTCCACTCGCTGTTTGACGGCCTTGCGCTGGCGGCTTCCGTTGCAGCGGGCGCGCAAGGCCACGTGAAACTGGCGGGAATCGGCGTTGCCATGGTTGTAATTCTCCACAAGCCGTTCGACGCGCTGGCCATCTCAACTTTGATGACGGCGAGCGGCAGCTCGCGATTTTCGCGACACCTGCTGAACGCACTGTTTTCGCTGGTTAGTCCGGCGGGCGCAGTCCTGTTTTATTTTGGCGCGAGTCACTTTGCCGATTCCAACGGCGTCCTGCTCGGCTGCGCGCTGGCGTTCTGCACGGGAACTTTTCTTTGCATCGCGAGCGCCGATCTGTTGCCGGAACTGCAATTCCATTCTCACGACCGTTTCAAATTATCTGTCGCGTTGCTGTTGGGATTGTCCGTAGCCGTGATCATAAAACATTTCGAGGCCGACAATGATTCGCCGCCAGCTTCGACGTCGACGCAAACGGCGAACTGGACTTCGGTCTGATCTTCCACTGAAAACCAAGTAACAACGACCATGAAATAATCACGTTCAGAAATTGCAAATGATTTGCAATAAATAAACCCTGTTCGAAATCATAAACTCAACCCATTGAAACTTATGAAAAAACACGCTAAAGAGAAAAAAACAAACCGTAGAATATATTTGGCGGTCATCTCATCAGTCGCTTTGTCTTGTAGCAGCGCGGTTATGGCCCAGACAAATGTTGTGTCGGCGGCGACAAACGCCGTCGCGTCGGACAATGCAACAAACGTCGCCAACCTCGGTAACATCACCGTCATCGGCCAGTTAGATCAGGCGCGAAGTCAGATTTTGCCCGACCTCGGCGCAACGGCTTATACGCATACGAGCGAGCAAATCGAGTCGCAATCGCAAGGCGGGAACGCACCGATGAATCAAGTAATTTTGCGCTCGCCGGGCGTGGCGCAGGATTCAGCGGTGAACGGCGATTTGCACGTTCGCGGTGAGCACGCGAATTTGCAATACCGCATCAACGATGTGCTGTTGCCCGAAGGCATCACAGGATTCGGATTAGAACTCGACCCGCGTTTTGTGGACTCCATGCAACTCATCACCGGTTCGCTGCCCGCGCAATACGGTTTCAGAACAGCGGGCGTAATTGACATTCAAACCAAGACCGGCGCATTTGAAAACGGGGGCATGGCTGAATTGTATGGCGGCAGTTACGACACGGTTCGTCCAAGTTTTGAATACGGCGGCACGCAGGGAAAATGGAATTCTTTCATTGATGGCTGTTACGACCACAACGACCTCGGCATCGAAAATCCAACGTCCGGTCACGATGCGATTCACGACGCGACGGATCAAGGCAGGACATTTGTCTATGCGTCGCGCATTTTGAGCGACACGAGCCGCGTCACTTTCATGGGCAGCGCGTCTTACAGCGAGTTTGAAGTTCCTAACACTCCGGATGTTCTCCCGGGCAACAGTCCGACACCGAGCAACCCTACAGCCGTTCCGTGGTATACGTTCATGCCAGGACAAAGCGCAACCAGTTTCAATACCTCCAACCTCAATGAAAGACAAAACGAACAAAATTATTACGGCGTTGTGGCTTATCAAAAAGCGGCGGACAATTTGAATTATCAGGTTTCCACCTTCATCCGCAACAGCGACGTGCATTTCATGCCCGATACTGTAGGCGATCTCTACTTCAATGGCGAAGCCAGCGACGTGGATCGCAAACTTTATTCCGCGGGATTGCAGACAGATGCCAGTTACGACCTTGGCGAAAAAAACACAATTCGCGGGGGAGCGCTATTTTTGAGCGAATATGTGACTGCCGATTCGACGAGCACTGTGTTTCCAGTGGGGCCTGACGGAAATCCAACTGGACCAACGGAACCTCCCAAAGTGGACGACGAAAATCTTTACGGCTTGTTCACCGGTTTGTATTTACAGGATGAATGGAAAATGTTTTCAAAATTAACCGTTAATTTTGGCGGACGTTTCGATGTTTTCAATTCATCATTCGATAACGAACATCAGCTTAGCCCGCGCATCAATGTCATTTATCAACCGACGGATTCAACAACGTTACACGCCGGTTATGCGCGTTACTTCACACCACCGCCAGTTGAAAACGTGCCTGCAAGCACCGTGGCGGAATTTGACGGCACATCGGGATCGACCGGAAGTGACGCCGATGATCCGGTCAAAGCCGAGCGCTCGAATTATTACGATGTCGGCATCAGCCAGAAACTCGCGCCGGGATTGACAGTGGGTTTGGACGGCTATTACAAGCAAGCCCACAACCAGCTCGACGACGGATTGTTCGGACAAACGCTCATCCTCTCGGCGTTCAACTATGCCAAAGGTCAGGTTTACGGCGTGGAATTCACCGGCTCATACGCCAAAGGTGGTTTCTCATCGTATGCCAACCTCGCCTGGTCGGTCGCCCAGGGTGAAGACTGGAATTCGGCGCAATTCCTGTTTGGTCCGGGTGGTCCGGGCAGCGATCTCGCCTACGTCCAAAATCACTGGATTTACCTGGATCACGATCAACGGCTCTCCGGCTCGTTCGGCGTGGCCTACACATGGAATGAATCGAAGCGCTATAGCACGCGGCTTTATGCCGATGCGATCTACGGCAGTGGGCTGCGGCAGGACGGCGGCGGTTTTGAGCCGGGCACCATGAATCCGATTCCCAACGGCGCAAGCGTCCCGCAGTATTATTCCCTCAACTTCGGCGCAGAACAGAGTTTCAAAGTTGGCAAGAGCCAATTTTTGAAAGCCCGGCTCGATGTCGTGAACGTGACCGATAACAGCTATGAATTACGCGACGGCTCCGGCGTCGGCGTCAACGCCGCGCAATTCGGTGAACGCCTTGGCTTTTTTGGCTCATTGAGTTTCGTGTTCTAAAATATCGAAGGCGCGTTCATCCTCCGAAACAACCCAAACGAAAACGGTGAGCGCATAACGATGCTTCCCAAAAAAGTTTGAATCTCATTCACGAAACGCGGACTCTAAAAATAAACATGCAATGGCGCGCAGCAAACACAAAACACACGAATCATTAAATCTATGAGCAAGATTACAGTTGTAAAAGAGGCCGCTGAAAAAGCGATGAGTGCTGAAAATGACAGAACTAAACATCTGCTCGGAAGGGCGGAGAAGTTCATCGCTGGAACAATCATCGTAACCGGTTTCCAATTATTAAACATAGCAACGTTGTTGGGATCATCTTCACAATGGGCCAAAGTTTCTTTTTATGTGGCGCTGGCGGCGTTGAGCCTGTCTTTATTTTTTGGCCTTTGCAGTATGCGACTCAAGAGCCATGCAGTTTATCCCCGGGGAGACAAGCTTTGGGAGAATTTGAAACCCGAAGAAGTGTCGGAAAGCGCCGCCGAACAGGCGATCATACAATTGCTTCTAAAAACAAGGGAGCAGAATGCAAAATTAAATGATGCCAAAGTCGTTTTATTATTTTGGTGTGGCTGGCTTTTTTTTGTCGGATTTCTGTCAGTCATAAGCAGCCACCTGTTGGATGCGCTTGCCAATATGTAACCTCAACCATGGAGATTGCCTATAAGTCCGGTTCTATAAATGAAATTGAATAAAAACTATGATTAAAATTTTTCTCAACGGCGGCCCGGTCATGTGGCCGCTGCTCATCTGTTCCATCGTTACCGTCGCCACGGTATTGGAACGTTTCTTCTTCATCATCCGCGAGCGTGTGCGGCGCAAACCGCAAGCCGTGGACGAAATTCTCAAGCGCGTCGAGCATCACGATTTGGACGGCGCCATCAAAGCCGGACAAGGCAGCCACGATTTTGTCGCACGCGTGCTTACGTTCGCGCTCGCGCATCGCGCCGAATCTTTTTCAAACGCGGTTTTGCGCGCGGCGAACCTGGAATTGAAAAAATTCAATCGCGGCCTCGCCGTGCTCGATACCATTGTCACGCTCGCGCCGTTGCTCGGTTTGCTCGGCACCGTCACCGGCATGATTCACGCCTTCGGTTTGCTCGGCGCGCAACATCTTGACGCGCCCGAAGCCATCACCGGCGGCATTGCACAGGCGCTCATCGCCACCGCGTTCGGCCTCGGCATCGCCATCACCGCGCTGGTTCCGTTCAATTATCTGAACGCGCGGCTCGAAGAGGCGCGGCACGACATCGAGGACGCCGCAACACAACTTGAATTGCATTTGGAACAATGCAAAGAATGCAAACAGGAAGGAGCATCGAAATGAATATTCCGTCTCTCCGTTCGCGTAAACGCGCGCGCATCGAAATCATCCCGCTCATTGACGTCATCTTTTTTCTGCTGGCGACGTTCATGATGGTTTCGCTTTCAATGGTGAAAAACGACGGCATCAGGGTAAACCTGCCTGCCGCCGCCACCAGCGCGCCGCAGGAACGCAACGACCGCACAACGATTTCCGTCACCAAAGACGGCGATTTGTTTTTCAACAAGGAAGCATTGCAATTGTCCGAACTGCCCGCGCGTTTGCAGCAATTGAAAGCTGAACAATCTGATCCAAAAGTTTTCATCAACGGCGATAAGAAGGCGTTTTTCGGCGCAGCCGTCGAAGTGCTGGATGATTTGCGGCAAGCCGGCATCACAAAGGTGGCGATTGACACGAAGTTGAAGCAATGAGCCGCTACAATAAAATTGAGTTTGGTGGGGCGAGCGTCCTCGCGAGCCGCGCCGCAGCCTTGCACAAACGGCTCGTCAGTAGCCTCGCCCCACCGAAGCAATGACTCGTCCGCTGGTCATTTTTTACGCGGTCGCGCTGGCGCTTCATGCCATCGTGCTTTTTTGTCTGAAACCGCCCGCACCGCATCCGCCAACAATTTTGAACGAGACTTACGTAGATGTGACGTTGACCACACCGCCGCCGCCGCAACCCGCACCGCCAAAACCGCAGCCAACTCCCCCGCCGCCCAAGCCGGTGGTCATTCCGCCGAAGCCCGAAGGAAAACCGCAGCCCGTGCCGCCACCGAAACCGGAAATGACCATTCCCGAACCGAAGCCGACTCCACCGCCCCCGCCGCCAGTTGTGCAGCCCGTGGTTGTTCCACCACCGCAACCGAAGCCGCCGCCAGAAAAATATATTTCCGTCACTGAGCTAAAATATGCGCACCGTGTTGAGGCGATTTATCCCGATGAAGCAAATCGACGACACGAACAGGGACAAGTAACCGTGATGATTTATATCAACGCCGATGGCGTTCTCGACAAAGTGGAAATCGTCAAAAGTTCCGGCTATCCGCTGCTCGACGCCGCGGCGGTGAAAGCCGTAAAAGAATCTCAATTCAACGCGGAATTTGTCGGCAAGATTCCGGTCGGCCAGTGGGCGGAACAGACGTTTACCTTTCGATTGGAATAAAACCCTCTCCCGTTCGACGGGAGAGGGTGGCCGTCAGGCCGGGTGAGGGTGTTTCTATTTCTTCACCGCCTCCGGCGCGGCGTTGTTCTTGCGCGTCAAACCGCTTTTGCGCGCGCTCTTGCGGACGTAACCCATCGCTTCATACAGGTCACTGTCCTCGCCATGAGCCGGATCGCCTTTCACAGCGTTGACTACGAGCAGATTGGTCGGCCCCGTGACCTTGTCGGCATTGTCCCGCGCGTCGAGCGCGGAGGTTCTTTGCGTTTCGATGGTCGTGATGGCCGCGCGCGTGTCGAACGTAGGCTGCACTTTGGCCTTGTATTGCGTCAGCGTCATGCCGCCGAAACTCGCCGCAGGCGCAAGCGTGTTCCATGCATTGATGATGTCGTTGGTTTCGTTTTCTATTTTCTTTGTTTTTGCCATTTTATTTCTCACTTTCCCGGCGATATTTAATTTCCCGTCGCCCAAACCCTCGCCGACCGGACTGCGGACGGGTTAAACAGGATGCGAAAAAACACTCGCACCTAATAGTAATACGGACGACGAAGGGCTAATCTTTCAAAAATCTTCAAAAAAGTTGTTCACACCATGAAAGGCCGGAAAAGTGCGGATTCCGCGCGTAAAAAAGATGAATAAGCCCATGTCCGGCATGAATGAAGCCGCTTGAGGGATGACCATTCCCGCGCGAGGGAATGGCGAGCCTATTCTAGGGAACAGTGAGTCCGCGTGAGAGAACGGTCAGTCCATGAGCGGACTCAGTGAATCCTCGCATGGGAACAGTGAGTCCGTGCGAGGGAATGACGAGTCCGCGCTCGGACTCAATGAGTCTGCACGAGGGAATGGTCGTCCCGCGCATGGGCAAGGTCGAAATTCGCGTGAAAAGCGTGAAATCAGGCTAAATTCGAGCTTTTCAAGCATAGCGGTTCGCTTTCTGGCAGGCCGCAAACGTCGCGCAAGCGTTTGGCCATGACGCGGCAGGCGGTGGGCGAAATATCAATGCCAATCATGCTTATTGAATTTCCAAAGGAATCGGGAAATTGCAGGTCGGATGTCCTCTCACAGAATAATCGCAAAATACGCCCTTATATTGGAATAATGCGAGAACGAACTTATTTACTATATTGGCGATAGAAGCCGCGTGGTCAAATTCAGATTGAACTGTTGCTGGTGATTTGACGTCTATGCTGAAGTTTCCATGAGCCAAACGATGCCTGAGATGTCCCCCATGCCTTCAATTCTGTTTGGCGTGCCAATCGCAGTGGTAATAAAAGCTGCCGGTTTTTTTGAGGACGCGGGCGAGTTGTTCCAGATTGTCACCGCAATAAACGACGCGGGTGTCGAGGAGTGTGGAGGGTTTTTGGTAGGGACGGCTCGCCGAGCCGTCCGCCCGGTCGGCTGGGCCAGCCAACCCTACCTTCAGACGCTTCGGCGAAGCGTCCCTACCTTTGGCTTCTGATTTTCTGGCCATGAGCGGAGATTAGAGAAGCGCGGCAGCGGCGTCAATTCACGCGCGCCTTGACCGATTGGAAAAATTGGTTTCCAATTCAACCGGGAAACAGTAAAACGAACCGGAGAATTTTATGAAAACTCTGACTTTGAGCCTGATGCTTTCGATGAGCAGTTTCTGCGTCGCATACGCGCAAAACTATTCCATTGACTGGTATAAAATCGCCGGCGGGGGCGGCACGAGCACGGGCGGCACGTATCAAGTCACCGGCACCATCGGCCAGCACGATGCCAGTGTTCAACAAATGACCGGCGGGAATTACTCATTGACCGGAGGATTCTGGAGTTTGATTTCCGTCGTCCAGATAGCAGGCGCACCGACGCTGACCATCACGCATTCGGGCAACAGTGTGAAAGTTTCATGGCCGTATCCTTCGACGGGCTGGACGTTGCAACAGAATTCAGATTTGACGACGACCAGTTGGTCAAGCAGTGGCGGCATTTCCAACGACGGGACGAACAATTTCATCATCCTCACCTCGCCGACGGGGAATTTGTTTTTCCGATTGGAGCAGTGACGATTGAATTCCGGTCATTTCCAATAAGTCCAGTCCACGCCGGGAAAAATGTTGTCGCGCGATTCGACTTCGCGCAGCCAGTTTTCATCCACGCCCGTCGCGGTAAGCTGGTCGTGCAGGGCGATGAAGCGGAGCAAATGGTCTTTGACGCGTTTCTTCGCGTAGTCTGGGCTGGTGCCGGAACGCAAAATGAACGGCCAGTCGCTGGATTGCGCGAGCAGAAGTTCGCGCGCGGCCTGTTTCAACGCGCGGGCGCGCAGTTCATTCGGCTTCTTGAACCGCCGCGCTAGGCCGGCCATGCGTTCCTGCGCGATTTGCAGGTGTGGATAAATCCATTCGTTCGATTCGTTGAGCCACGCGCGCAAGTGGCCCTCCTCACCCCAGGTTGACGCGCCGGGCGTGGCGATTTGATTGGTCGGAAGGCGGCGCACGTATTCGCCCGGCGTCACCAGCTCGATGGTTTTCTGGTCGTAGAAAACCTTGCGCGCGAAGTAATCCAGAAATTCCGGACCTTCATACCACCAATGGCCGAACAATTCGGCATCGTAAGGCGCGACAACAAGCGGCGGGCGGTCGAAGATCGCCGAGACTTTTTGTATCTGCGCGACGCGTTCATTTAAAAAATGTCCGGCGTGTTCGGCGGCGGCCTGCAACGCCGCATCGCGCTGGTAAATTTCTTTTCCCCCGGTTTTGCCGGTGATGCGAAAATACTTGAGGCCGGTGAATCCGCGAATTTCCGGCGTCGGCAAATAAGGTTTCACGTAGTCAAAATCCAGATCAAACCCGATGTCGCGGTAAAAATCACGGTAGCGCGGGTCGCCGGGATATCCTTCGTCACGGCTCCAGACCTGCCGTGAGGAATCAAGATCGCGGCCAAACGCGGCGATGCCGTTGGGTGTGAAAATCGGCGCAAATGAGCCGTAACGCGGTCGCGGCTTGGCGTAAAGCACGCCGTGCGTATCGAGAATGAACCAGCGGATGTTCGCCTCCTGCAAAAAATTTTCAACGCCCTCGACGTAAGCGCATTCGGGGAGCCAGATGCCGCGCGGGTCGCGGCCAAAGCAATTTCGATAGTGGTCACGCGCGGTCAAAATTTGCGCGCGCAGTGATGGCGGATGATTGGCGAGCAAGGGCAGCAGCGCGTGCGTCGCGGCGGTGGTGATGATTTCAATCCGGTTTTCATCCTGGAATTGCCGGAACGCGCCGACAAGGTCGCGCTGGTAAAAATACCATGTGTCGCGAATGGTCGTGAATCGGTAATGATACATCCACGCGAGTTCGCGGAAGGCGCGGTCCCAGTGCGTGCGATGAATTTCCTTTTCGGCGAGCTCGATGAGTCCCTTGAGATGCTGCTCGTAGCGGTTGCGCAACAGCGAATCATTCAGCATTGAGCAAAGTGTCGGCGAAAGCGAAAGCGTGAGCGGCGCGTTCATGCCATCGCGCCGCCAGCCTTCGAGAATTTGCAGCAGCGGAATGTAAGTTTCGGTGATGGCCTCGAAGAGCCAGCATTCCTCCAGAAATTTTTCATGTTCCGGGTGCCGCACAAACGGCAGGTGTGCGTGGAGAACGAGGGATAAATAACCTTGCATCGGGAATGCGACTAGAATTTTTGAATGGCGTTCAAATAATTTTCAACCCACGGTTTCATTCGCCAAATTTGTCCGAAACCCATCCGGCAATGGCGCTGGCCTTGATCAAAATGACGATGCCCAGCGCGAGCGGAACGGCCAGCAGCGCGAAGTGGAATATTCCGACCGGATGATGGCGCGCGACCGATTCAATCCAATACAGGGATTCCTCCAACAGGCTCAGGCAGATCAACGTCGCGGCGACAAAGCGAACGAGCATCAAAGCTCCGCGTTGAGGCGCGTCCATGGGATTAAAGATTTTCCGCCGACGGCGTTTTTAACACGGGGTCTTGCGGGTGCGCGCCAACATTGCCAACGTAGTCCGTTTCACGGCTGAACTTCAGATGCGCCGCGCGCGCTTCCATGCCATCAGGGGAAACCGCAACCGCAGGCAATTCATATTTGCCATCCGGCAAAGCAAAGCGAAAACTGAAAGTGCCGTCGGGTCGCAATTTGATTTCGCGTCCGTCGAGTGTGACTTTGGCCGTCGGCTCGGTTGCGCCATAAATAATCAACTCCGCGTTGACGTTGAACCAAAAACTTCTTTGCCGTTCCGCGCCGCCAAATGGACTTGAAACACTCGAAATGCCGAACTGCGACGCACTGAGCGAAGAAATTTCGCGCGCGAATTGACGGCGAATAAGTTCGGTAATTTCGAGCGAACCCATCCAGACGCGACGCACATCGTCAATGTTCACAATTCTGGCGAGTGCCTGTTCCTGCTGCGGCGTCCAGGTCGAAATCGGCGTGCCATTGATTCGCGGCAATTCGGGATGACCGTCGCGCCGAAGTTCTTCAATTGCCTGTGCGAGCGGAAGGTTCTCGCGCACGGCTTCCTTGATAATTTGTAGCAAACGCGCAAACGGAAATTCGAATGGAATTGAGGCGAATTCAGCGTCCGTCTCCGTTGAAACCGCGTCTGGCGGCGTAACCGTCGCTGCGGAAACGGCAATGCGCGTCCATTTGCCGAGCGGCGAATAAAAACCGAGTTCGGCGGCGTAGGAATTTCCAGCACGCTCGACGTGCGCAAACCAGTGGCGCGATTCGGGATGAACGTGAATTTCGGAAAACGGATGACCTTCGATTTTCTTCACGTAAATTCGAAGAATCAGATGGCCGTCGGCGGAGCGCGTATTTAACTTTAATTGCTGATCGCGCGTCAAATCCCAATGCGCGTAAAGCCAGTGCGGGTCGCGCGCCGTCAAAAAAAGTTTTTTTGTGCCGTAGGCTTCCGGCAATTCACCTTTTTCCGTTTCCAAATATTGCGTGGGCGGCATCGGGCCAAGGGCGTATTTTTGGCCAGGGCCGCTGGTAGCAGGCGGCGCGGGGTAGTCGCCTTCAAGCAAAATCGGCGGCGCTTCAATTTTTTTAGCGTGAATTCGGCGAACGGTAGTAGTTTTTGCAGCGCGTTTGGTTTTGGGAATGACGACTTCTTCTGCGGAAACCGTTTCCTGAATTTCTACGGTGCTACGGCGCGAACGCGCGCGAACAGGGGACTTTTTATTCGCGGCAGCAGACGCTGGTTTTATTCTCATAACCGCAATTCCTTGTTTGTTACCATCGTTACATCCTTTAAATTATGGTTGATTGATGTCAAATGCAACGGGAAATTGACAGCAAAAAAATCAGAAACATACTTGCCAGCTGCCGTCAGCCAGTGTTTATTTTTCGTTCTTCGGCTATGAGCCAACTTGTGAAAAGCAATATTGCCGACTCCAAGTCCATGCTTTTCGTGGTGGACGACGAGCCGATGCTGCTTGATTTGGTGGAAACGCTCTTGCTTCCACTGGGTTTTGATGTGCGCACGTTTCGCGACCCGGAAATGGCGCTGGCGGAATTTACCAGCGCCAATCCGCGCCCGACCGTCGTCATTACCGATTACGAGATGAATGTGCCGCGCTTGACCGGCATGGATTTGATTCGCGAGTGCAGGCAAATAAACCCGCACCAAAAAATCATACTCGTGAGCGGCACGGTGGATGAAACTATTTTTGCCAGTGCGCAGGAAAAGCCGGACTTTTTTCTGGCTAAGCCATATCCAGTTCAAAAACTTGTCGACATGATCCATGCCCTTATCGGCGATGCGAATTTGCTCGCCAAACCATAAAATCAATCAAATAATTACTGCGTTTATGAAAAAAATCTTCTGGAGTGTCGTGGTCATTTTGCTGGTACTGATCGTCGCCGCAGTCGTGATTCTGGGAGGTTTTCTCGGCGACATCGTAAAAAGGGGGGTTGAAACAATCGGCCCGCAAATCACCCACGTTTCCGTCAAAGTGGACATGGTGAATTTGTCTCTGTTGAGCGGCTCGGCCACGGTCAAAGGGCTGGTCATTGGCAATCCCGATGGTTACAAAACACCGGAAGCCATCGGCGTCGGCACTGTAAGCGTTGGGGTGGATCCATTTTCAGTCTTTTCGGACAAAATCCATGTGCGCACAATCCAAGTGCAGTCACCCGAAATTACTTTTGAAGGCGGGCTCGGCGGCAACAATCTTTCCAAAATTCTCGACAACTTAAATTCAGCCAATAAAGAACAAGTCGAAAAATCCGCGAACACGAACCAAGTGACCGCTGCCAAACCAGCCAGGAAATTTCAAGTGGATGATTTGCTGATTACCGGCGCGAAGGTTCATGTCAGCCTCACCGGCTTGGGCGGGCAGGAAATGACGTTGCCATTGCCGGACATCCATCTGACGGATTTGGGTAAAGACGACGCTGGCATCACCGCGACCGACCTGAGCCGTCACGCCCTTGACGCGGTTTTCTCTGCGACCATCAAAGCTGTCAGTAATGCTGTCACTGATATTCCCAATAGTGCGAATAAAATCACCAAAAGCCTCGGAAGTTTGTTCGGAAAATAATCCGCGCCGGCAAAAATCACTGCCGGGCTAAATTCGCTTCTCGTCCGCGTCGAGCATGTCCACGAAACATTTGATGTCGTCGCGGTGCGCGATTCCAGCCTGCTCTTTCCGCATTTTCAAACGCGCGACGGCGTCTGCGTTATTGGACAATGGACGGCTCAAGACATCCTGCCAGTGCGCCGCTTTTTCCGCCGTAGATTTTTTCACATTCTTGTGAACCCAATCGCAGACTTCGCCATCGGTGACGGATTTTTTCACGACCTCGACAAATTGTTCGTGCGTCACGCCCGCGGCCTTGAGCCACATTCCGTCAAAACCTTTGCCGAGATTTTCGTGGTAGTCGGCGTGGAGTTTTCCCGCGAGGTGCAGGCGGATTTTGTCAACGTAACGCGGCAGGTAATTCCAGCCGTCCATCGTTTCGCGCGGACTGCGCGGATAAATGATTTCGCCCATGCGTGAATCATCTTCGATCACGCGGAAAATTTCAAATTTCAAATTTGCATTTCCGCCGCGCGCTTCCATCTTCTCTGCCGTGAAACGATTTGATTTTGACGTGGCGATCATCGGCGGCGGCAGCGGCGGTTACGCTGCGGCGCGCACGGCGGCACGTGCCGGGTTGAAAACTGCCGTTATCGAAGGTGGACGCGAAGTAGGCGGACTTTGTATCCTGCGCGGCTGCATGCCGACGAAGGCGTTGCTCTACGCGGCGGAAGTGAAACATCTCGCCGAGCACGCGGAAACGTGGGGCGTGCGCGCGGGCAAGGTTAGTTTTGATTTCGCCAAAGTCATGGCGCGGAAAAATCTCATGATAAAAGATTTTGCCGACTTCCGCGTGCAGCAGTTGAACGCGGGAAAATTTAAATTCATCCGCGCCAACGCAACTTTTCTCGACGCGCACACGGTTGCGTTGGACAACGGAAAAAAAATCACGGCAAAAAATTTCGTCATCGCCACGGGCTCGCGCGTCGCGCCGTCGCCCTTGCCGCAATTGGACGAAGTTGGCTTTATCACGAGCGACGACGCCGTGGTGCTGAAGAAATTGCCGAAGTCGCTCATCATTCTTGGCGGCGGCGCGATTGCGTGCGAGTTCGCGCAATTCTTCGCGCGCTTCGGCGTCAAAGTCACTTTGATTCAACGCAGCAAGCATAACTTGAAGGAATTTGACGCGGACGCCGGAACGGAAATCGAAAAAGTTTTCCGGCGCGAAGGCGTCCAGATTTTCACGAAGACAAAACTTTTACACGCGAAGCACGACAGGAAATTAAAAAAAGTTTCATTCGAGCAGAATGGGAAACGTGTTTCCGTTTCCGCCGAGGAAATTCTGTTCGCGCTCGGCAGAATTCCGAACACGGCAAATTTGAGTTTGGAAAACGCGGGCGTGAAAACAGAAAACGACCGGATCATCACCAATTCAAAAATGCAAACTTCCGCGCCGCACATTTTTGCGGCGGGCGATTGCACCGGGCCGCACGAAATCGTCCACATCGCCGTGACGCAGGGCGAAATTGCGGCGCATAATATAGTGAACCCAAAATCGCCGCGCAAAATAGATCATCGGCTGCTGATTTCAATCGTGTTTACCGAACCGCAAGTGGCGTTTGTGGGTCTGACGGAAAAAGCAGCGAAATCGCGTAGGGTAAAATTTATCGCGGCGAGTTATCCGTTCAATGACCACGGCAAATCACTCATCATGGACGCGAAGGACGGTTTTGTAAAACTGCTGGCCGATCCGAAGTCCGGCGAAATTCTCGGCGGCGCGTGCGTCGGGCCGAGCGGCGGCGAACTTATCCACGAAATCGTCGCGGCGATGGCCAAGCGCATGACGGTTCGCGAACTTGCGGCGATGCCGCATTATCATCCGACGCTCGCGGAAATCTGGACGTATCCGGCGGAGGAATTGGCGGGGCAGATTTGATGCGGCTTTTATTTTGGCGGCAGTGCCAGAATTTTATTTTTGCGTTTCCAGACAAGGATTCCGATGAAGATGGCATAAACCAACACGACAACGAAGTTGAAAATAATTGCAACGGCTGGCGATGATGCCATAGAGGTTTCCTTTCCCGATTGGGTCAAGGTCAGTATTTGTGATATGTATCGGTTCTGATTGTAGACGAGCAGCGTGATCAACCCGCACAAAAGCGCAATACCCACCGATGAATTAATTCCACGAAATTTATAACGGGGACTGTTTTGCCAATTGTTAAAATCTAAAAACAAACACAGGAACCAGACTGTCAATAATGGCAAAGCTTCACCTAAATGCAGTCTCCACGACTTTTGCATCAGCACCATCGCTACAAGCATAAACACGAATGCCTTGAATCTTGTTGTTTGAATATAATTTTTGAGTTTTGGCCAGTTCTCCGTTGAATTTGACGCCGGCTTTATGTCCTTACGGGGAACTTTCCATTCCGTCTCCACCCAAGTGCCGTCTTCAATTTGGATTTGTCGCTGACGACGGTTGGCATATTCAAAAAACAGCGTTCCCATGACAGCCACGAGAAAAATGAACGCAGCTACAACGATGTCATTTACAAGAGGCTGATTTGAAAGGAAGTTGAGTTTTCTAGCGCCGAAAACCACAGCCAAAGCAAGCAGGGCAACGACAATGCGAATCCCAATTATTTGAAGCATGAATTGTCGTTCGCGCGGCGATTTTGTCTCGTCAACCTGCCCTTTCAAATTGAAATACATTGCACCAAGCCAAATAAAAAAGCCACCTAGTGTTCCAAAAGTCAATGCACCCTTCGCTGCCGCGCCGCCTTTGGCAAGGGCTGTGCCAACGGTGGCTGCTTTGGCTGTAGTCACAGCCAATGGCAGCGCGGCAATCACGCCCAGCGTAAAAGTTTTTCCCGGCGAAGTTTTTTCCAGCGCTCCTTCGACGAATGCGAGGACTTCTTCGTGCAACAATTTTCTCCCGCGTGAAAGGCGCTGTTTCACGGCGTCCTCGCTCAATTCCAGATTTTGCGCGACGGCTTCGATGGATTGATGCTCGCGGTAAAATAAAACCAGAGGCTCGCGGTAAATTTCAGGAATTTTTTCCAGCGAACGCCAGAGAATCGCCTGCTCTTCGTTGCTGATTGTATTTTCAACCGGCAAAGGTTCGAGCGATGGTGTTTCGGAAATTTCTTCGAGCGATTCGGCGCAGTGACTCGGCTCACGTCCTTGCTTGCGTATAAAATTGTTGATGAGATTCCGCGCGATGCCGCAGAGCCACGAGCGCAATTTTTCCGGCTCGCGCAATCCGGCAAGCTGTTTCCACGCGGTGACAAAAGTTTCCTGTGTCAAATCTTCGCTCTGGCTCAAGCTGCCCGTCGCGCTGAACGCCAGCGAGCAGACGAGTGATTGGTAGCGCGACACAATCTGGCCGAAGGCGTCGCGGTTGCCGGACAAACTTTCACCGACCAATTCAACGTCGTTTTGCTCTGCCACTGAAATCATTCTGGTTGTCATCATATCGTCGCTTATGTGGCAGGAAAGCGCGAAGAGGTGACAGGTAATGTTGGTGGTGCCTTAATTTGATTTTTTTCTCATTGGCGTCTTTTCTTGCCGTCCGCCACGATGCTAACACGCACGGCGGTTATTACCCGTCACTTCCGGCGTTATGCGAGCTTGATCGGCTGGCCGATTTCGATGGACTTGTAAATGGCCATCATGATTTTCAAATCGCGCAGACCTTCTTCACCCGGCACTTTTGTCGGCGTGTTGGTCATGATGCAACGCGCGAAATCGTCCATCTCAGTGGCAAAATGATCCAGTTGTCCCATGTTGATTTCCTTGCCATCGCTGCGTATGCCGTGATTGCCGTCGTAGTAAAAGCCGGGTTTCAATTCAAACCAACCCTTGTCGGCGATGGCTTTGTAACCTCCGACAAGGCTGCTATTATAGCTCGCGCTGCAATAAGAAATCACTCCGCTGGGAAATTTCGCCTGCCAGACGATAGTTTCGTCCACTTCCTTGAATTTTTCAAAGTTGGTTTTGGTTTCCATTCCGGAAACAACCGTCGGTTCTTCGCCGCTGATAAAGCGCGTGGCCTGCAATGCATAAATGCCCACGTCCATGAGCGCGCCGCCGCCGGACAACGCTTTGTGCAGCCGCCATTGGGTAAGGTCTTTGCCCAAGGAAATGTCGAAACAGGCCTCGATGATTTTCAAATTGCCGAAGACTTTTTCGCGCGCCAGCCGCATGCACTCCAGATTGTTCAGATCAAACTGGCAGCGGTAGGCGACGGCCAGCATCCGGTTGGCCGACTTGCAGGCATCAATCATCTGCTGGCATTTTTCAGGCATCGCTTCCATCGGTTTCTCAGTCAGCACATGTTTGCCGGCCATCGCCGACTTGATGGTGTGTTCGGCGTGAAGTCCGTTGGGCGTGACGACATAGACAACGTCAATGTCGGGATTGTCCGCCATTTGCTCCATCGTGTCGTAATTGTAAATGTTCCTTTCGGGAATGTTGTATTGCGCCTTCCATTTTTCGGCCTTGGCCGGGTGGCCGGTGATGATACCGGTCAATTTGCAGTTTTTGGTTTTTGGAAACGCGGGGGCGATTTGATGTGTGCTTAGGCTGCCGAGACCGCAAATGGCGAAGCCGAGTTTCGGTTCGACCGCCTGCGCGAGGGCACGGGTCACGGCGGTGCTGATGAAGGGCGCGGCGATTGCAAACGTTGCGGTTTGTTTGATAAATGAGCGGCGACGTTGAAGTTTCATAAGTAAAAGGCGGACGTTATTGTTGAAGAAAAAAGAACAGGGAATTCATTGTGCCGACTATGCACCCGGTCCGGCCTCAATTCAATTGCAAAACTTCATACGCGCGTCGGTTTGGGATGGGCATTGTCAGCCGCCAGTTCACCGCGTCAAAACGAAAATTATTTATCTTCGGGATTGATGAATTTGAACGTCAGCGCCGCGAGCGCGGCGGCAGCGAAATCACCGACAAGATAAATCCAGAAGTTTGCGGCTTTTTCCAGATGCATGACTGTGATGCCAGCGGCGATCGCGGGATTGAACGCACCGCCGGAAATGCCCCCAAACGCAAAAGCCATCACGACAACCGTAAAACCGATGGCGAGACCATAATTTGAATTGCCCGCCGTGGCTTTGGCGGTGGCGACGTTCAGCACGACGTAGCAAAGTGCGAATGTCCCGATGAATTCGGCAATGAGCGCGGGAACAACATTGATTTCCTGCGGCGTCACGGCGGGGTGACCCTTCAAATATAGCACGACTTGCGAAGCGGCCAGCGCGCCGAGAATCTGCGAAATCCAGTAGGCCGGAACATCCGCTACCGGACAGCGTCCACGCAGCCACACGGCTAGCGTGACGGCAGGATTGTAGTGGCCGCCGGAAATATGGCCGCCGGCATAAACCAAAACCATCAGCACCGAGCCGATGGCCAGCGGCGCGAGGCTGCCAATGCCGGGATCAATGACCACCATGCCCACGGTGACCACGAACAGAAACATGCCGATGAATTCCGTCAGATATTTTTTCATAAGCAATTGAGCCTACGCAAAACGTTACCAACATTCAATTTTCAATTACGTTTGCGTTCACGGATAAACCATTTGATAACTGACGAACGCGATGTTGCGGCTGTCCGGCGACCAGGATGGAACGTTGATTGTCCCCTGCCCGCCGAACAATTTCGCAAGCACGCGGATTTTTCTGTCCGAAAGCGTCATTAACCGCAACACCACGTCTTGATTTGTCGGATGACCTTTCACGTCGTTCGCATACGAAAGAAAAACAATCCACTGACCGTTGGGCGACGGATGCGCGAACCAGTTGTTGTATTCGTCGGACGTGATTTGTTCCTGTTCCGAGCCGTCCGGCTTCATCCGCCAGATTTGCATGGTGCCGGTGCGTTCGGAATTGAAATAAATATGTTGTCCGTCCGGAGAATAATCCGGACCGTCATCCAAACCGGGCGCGGTGGTCAAACGTGTCTCCTCTCCGCCGTCCATTGGAATTGTGTAAATGTCAAACTCAGTGTTTCGCTCCGCGCAATAAGCCAAAATTTTTCCGTCGGGCGACCAGCCGTGCCAATAGGACGGAGCGAGCGGCGTGATCAAACGCGGCTTGCCGCCGTCAATCGGCAGCACGTAAATTCGCGATCCACCTTCTTTTGTCTGATCACTGATGGCAAACCATTTTCCGTCCGGCGAAATACCGTGATCATTGTTGCAGCGAATCTGCTCGCCGGTGTCCAAAAGTTCCGGCGTTCCGCCTTTGGCGGGCAATTTGTAAATCCGTCCATTCTTGTTGAAGAGAAAATCGGTTCCGTCGCGCGACCAGTTCGGCGCTTCAATGTGATCGCGGGTGTGGTAAACCACCGTCCGGTCGGTTGAGGCAATGTCAATTGTTTCCAGCGTGCTTTCGATATTTGTTTTGCTGTCCGCGTCTGGCGGAATCGTTTCCAGTTCAACCTTTGAAAAAACCGCGCGCTCGATGGTTTTGTTGTCGTGCGCACAAACGCCGAGGCCGACATAAAACGGCTCTTTGAATGGAAGTTTATACATGGCGCCTGCCGGATGCAGTTCTTCGCCCGCCAAGGCGACGGACATTGAGACATAATCGCCGTGTTTTTCAATTCGGACGCGCTCGGGCGCGGAAACGTTGGATTGAATTTCGCGAGTCGTATCGCCGGGCGTTTCGCGATATTGCAGCGCCGTCAATCCGACGCCGTGCAGCGCAACGTCCGCGTAAGCCGAATCGGGATCGAGCGATTGACGAATCACCAGACATGCTTTTCGATGCGGATTGCCGCCGGTGCCGAGAAATTTGATGTTCGCCGCGAGTGTTACATCGCCTGACATTTTGATCCAGACATAATGAAATGCGTCATTCGTAAACCACATATTTTCGCCACCGCCCGCAATGAGATACTCACCTTTGACCGGGTCAAAATCCATTGAGCCGGACTTGGCAACATTGCCGATGTCCTGATGATTGGAAAAAATTCCAATCTGGCCGAAAACCAATTTTGCGTTCATGAGTAGAATAATAAAAACCGAAAAGCCGACTTTTTTCATAATTTGAATTTTGGTGTAGGTTTTACCGTTTCACCGTTTCAAGATAATGAACGCTTTGCGGAATTTGCTGCGTCAGTTGTGAGTGTGAACATGGACAAGACAATGCTGGTAATCAAAATTGGAAGGACGGATTTCATACGCGCTTTTACACAAATAGGTTCTGCTTCGCAAACTATAAATTTGCATCATCAGAACTGTAAAATGCACCGGCGCGTGCGCGAACTGACGGCGAAATTTCCGCTGCCTTATTGATTTGGCGGCGGTGGATTTGGCAGCCGTGACTGCTGATGTAGAGGTTTCATAAAATCAGAGTCCACAACCGTTGGCGTTACAAACATCAAAAGACTTCTCGGTCCGGCTGGCAGATTTTTTGAGTCTGGCACATTTGTAGAATCCAATAACCATCCTCCGCTGGGCATTTCTGTTTCCATGACAACGGTCTGTCCGGGAGATAATGTTACTTGATTCGTTATTTGGATTGTCTGCACATCTGGTTGCGAAGGATCGCCGTATAATTGGGTTAATTTAGCATTGAGATTCAAATTGAAAGTGGAGGAGTTTGTTGAAAAATAGGGTCTGACATTCAAATACACGCCGATATTCGTATAGTTCACGCTGGCATTTTCATTTGTGTCGCCGACAGGAAAAACGGGATACGCTCTTGTCGCAGAAATTTCAGCTTGCTCTCCATTTATAGTAACTACCTGCGGCGTGCTCATAACATTGACATCGCTTGCCCCTTGGAACGCCTCATTGATGACCTTGAATTGTTGTCCAGCCAGAAAGCCCGTTTTGATGCCTTGCGCATCTGGCATCCATGCGACGCCAAGAGCTTGTAAAGCTTCTGACGGAAGAGAAACAAATTGTGTTCTCAAATGGATTTGAATTATTTTCGCGTCCGGCAAACTATTGGTTTCCGATTGCACTGCCTTCGGCAAAACATTTTTTTGCTGGCGTAGTAGAGCGACTTCGCCACGCAATTTCAGCAATTCATTGAGTTGCTCATCCGAAAGTGATTTAGAATCGCCAGCCGCTGCAAGACTATTTGAAAGGCTTTGGTTGTCATTTTGCAGTTGCGCGAGTTGCTGCGTCAATGATTCGTTGTCTGCGCGCAATTTATTTTGCGTTTGTTGTTGATATACAAATGCCGTCGTCGCGCCGGCAACGACGAGCACGCTTAAGGCCAGTTTTAATTTGGTTGCTGTCATAATTTTCAGAAGGGTGAAGGTTCCGGTTCCTGCCGCCGCAATCGAAGCCGTCGTGAGCGTCGCGGCCAGATTCGCAGGCGCAAATTGAACCGCGTTTGTTGAAATCACGGATGCCAGCGCGGTCGCCGTACTAATGCCGCGTCTGGTCAATATGTCACGGAGTTTTTCCAGTGCGCGCTCGACGCGCATTCGCGCGGCGTTTTCGTTGAGGCCAAGTTTCGCACCAACTTGGACGAACTGCCGGTTTTCAAAGTAACGCAACAAAATGGCTTCGCGGTCGGTTTCCTTGAGTTCGTGCATGGCGGCGTCAAGCACGGAACGGATTTTATTCCAATCAGCTTCAGGCGCGGTTTCGTGAACGGGTTCGCGCATAAATTTGTCCTCGTGGTCGCGGCGGCGGTTTTCTCCGCGCACCATTTTGGCAGCGGCAAAATGCGCACTGGTGTAAAGCCAGCCGGTCAAAGTTTCGCGGCGTGAAAGCGAATTTGCCTTGCGCGCCAGGTCGGTGAAAACCATCTGCGACACGTCTTTCGCCAGATGTCCGTCGCCGTTGACCTGCCGCAGCGCGGCGGAATAGACGAGATTCACATGGCGCTTCACCAGTTCGGCGAAGGCGTCCTGGGAATTTGTTCTGGCAAATTGCCGGAGCAATTCTGAATCGGATGTCATGTTCAACTTATAGCACCCGCACAAATGAAAATCGCACAAAAAATCCGTTTGACACTGCGGCCAAGGTGCGTCAACCTGTGCGTGAGTTGACTGCGAAATTTCCCTTGCCGTGTTGAGGGTGCCATTGCCTCGAACGCTCGGTTGACAAAAATCCATTTTGAACTTTTCCGGATTGCGGACGTCAAATGCGTGACGACCTTTCATCGGAAATAGAAATTCCAGTCACCCAACCAATTTAAATTTTGTTTTATGTCAAGAGTCTCAAAGAAAACCAAAGCGAAAACGACGGAAGAAACATCCATTGATTCGCCCGAACTGATCAACGGCGCGATCGAACAAACTATTGCGGCAGAACCGCCCGCGTCCGCCGGATTGCAACCGCCGTCCACACCGGTCGAACCGACCCACGATGACACGAGGTTGGAAGACCATCGCGGGTATCAGCGCGACAAAATCGCCTCTTCGCTGAATATTGCCAAACTTCAGGCGATGCAGATGAGCGAGTTGAACCACATGGCAAGGGAATTGGGCGTGGAAAATTTCGGCACGATGCGCAAGCACGAGGTCATTTTCCACATTCTCCAAAAAAACGCCGAGCGCGCAGGCGTGCTTTTTTCCGAAGGCGTGCTTGAAGTATTGCCGGAAGGTTTCGGCTTTCTACGCTCGCAAAGTTTCAATTATCTGCCCTGTCCTGAGGATATTTACATTTCGCCGTCGCAAATCCGCCGTTTCGATTTGCAGACGGGCAATCTCATCGCCGGACAAATTCGTCCGCCAAAGGAAAAGGAAAAATTTTTCGCACTGCTCAAGGTCGAGGCCGTGGACGGCGAAGAACCGGACAAGGCGAAAGACAAAACGCACTTCGATAATCTCACGCCGCTGTTTCCAAACAAACGGTTCATTCTTGAAACTGCACCGGACGAACTGAACACGCGCGTGCTTGATCTGGTTTGTCCGATTGGCAAGGGCACGCGCGGGTTGATTGTCGCGCCGCCGCGCACGGGCAAAACGGTTTTGATGCAGAAAATCGCCAATGCGATTTTGAAAAACAATCCTGAAACGTATTTGTTCATCCTGCTCATTGATGAGCGGCCTGAAGAGGTCACGGACATGGAACGATCCTGCAAAGGCGCGGAAGTCATCAGCTCGACATTTGACGAGCCGCCGGAACGTCATGTGCAGGTTGCCGAAATGGTCATCGAAAAAGCCAAGCGCATGATCGAACAAAAACGTGACGTGGTGATTTTGCTCGATTCCATCACGCGCCTCGCGCGCGCCTATAATACGATCCAGCCGCATTCAGGAAAAATTCTGTCCGGCGGCGTGGATGCGAATGCATTACATAAACCAAAAAGATTTTTTGGCGCGGCGCGTAACATCGAAGAAGGCGGTTCACTGACCATCATGGCCACCGCGCTCGTGGACACGGGTTCGCGCATGGATGAAGTTATCTTTGAAGAATTCAAAGGCACGGGCAACATGGAAGTCCATCTCGACCGCGCGCTCGTTGACCGCCGCATTTTTCCTTCCATCAACATCGAACGCTCCGGCACGCGCAAAGAGGAATTGCTTTATCACCCGGACGAACTCAACCGCATCGTCCTGTTGCGCCGCGCACTCACCGGCGTGCCGCCCGTCGAGGCGATGGATTTGCTTTTGGGCAAGCTTAAAAAGAACAAGACCAACATCGAATTCCTGCTCGGCATGAGCGTGAGTTGATTTTGCATTTTCAAAAATGTTCATTCGCAATGCCGCCTTCTTGACGCTCGTTGCATTTGCGTTGGCCGGTTGTGGACGCAATGAGGTAAGGGTCTATCGTGTCGACAAAGAAGATTCCGACGCTTCGCCGCCAAGTCAAATCACTACGCCCGATCAAAATTCACTAACACAACCGCAGCAACCGCAATTGCAATGGGTTTTGCCGAACGGCTGGCAGGAAAAAGCGCCAAGCCAGATGCGCGTCGCCAGCTTTGAGGTGACGAACACGGACGGACAAATCGCCAATGTCGGCGTGATTCCGCTGCCCGCCGGCGAAAACGAACTGGATCTGGTCAACATGTGGCGCGACCAAATGCAGCTGCCTGCACTAACCAATGAAACCACGGCCGAAACCGTTTTCGTTGGCAACGATTCGGCAAAACTTTTTGAAATTGCCAGCGATGCGCCGTTGATTGGCGGAAAAATTCGCGCGCGAATTTTGGTCGCCGAATTGACGCGCGGCGCGACCAGTTGGTTTTTCAAAATCACCGGCGAGGATGAGTTTGTCGCGGCACAAAAGGAAAATTTTCTGCAGTTTTTGAAATCGGTTTCATTTGTGGAAAATGCTCCGGGACAAATTGCCGCTGCACCTGCGATTCAAGACGAAAACGCCAGTTCTATTTGGACGATTCCATCCGGGTGGCAGCAATTGCCGCCATCGGAATTTCTGATCGCCAAATTTTTGATTCAGAACGGGGACGGTCAGGCCGAAATCAACGTCAGCTCGCTCGCCGGCGAAGGCGGTGGTTTGCTGGCGAATGTGAACCGCTGGCGCGGGCAACTGGGTTTGCCGCCCGTCACGCAAGAAGACGACTTTTCAAAAATGGTCAGTCCCCTTGACGTGATGAATGGCCAGGCGCAAATCGTGGACATGAGCGGCACAGATGCGAAAACCGGCAAACTGGCGCGGCTCGTCGGCGCGGTCGTGCCGCAAAACGGACAGACGTGGTTTTACAAATTGATGGGCGATGAAGTTGTCGTCGAGCAGCAGAAAGACGCTTTCATAAAGTTCATTCAATCGGCAAACTACTCCAATGCTCATTAGCCGGTTGATTAAAATTTTCACGTCGCTGCGGCTTACGGTGATTTTGCTGGCGTTTGCCATCGTGCTCGTCTTCGTCGGCACGCTCGCGCAAGTGGACGAGGGACTTTACAACGCGCAGGCGCGTTACTTCCGCCAGTGGCTCATCTTCGGTCTTGATTTGTTCGGCCGAAAAATTCCACTCATTCTGCCTGGAGGTTATCTCATCGGCACGCTGCTGCTGATCAATCTTCTCGCCGCGCACATTTATCGTTTTCAGCTTTCGGTCAAAAAAATCGGGATTCAACTCGTGCATAGCGGCGTCATTTTGCTGCTCGTCGGCCAGCTCGTGACCGACATGTTCGCGCATGAGACGCAAATGCGCTTTGTCGAAGGCGAAACCAAATTGTATTCCGAAAGCCCGCGAAATTACGAACTGGTTTTCACCAGCAAGGTCAACGCGAACGGCGAACAAGTTGTCGCCATTCCCGACAAACTGCTCGCGCGCGGCGGCGAAATTCAAAATGCAAACCTTCCGTTCACAATCCGCGTGAAAAGTTTTTGGAAAAACTCCGAGCCGCAATTCCGCGCGCCAATGATGCAAAACGGCTCGCCTTTGACAACCAACGGTGTCGCCGTGAATTTTGATTTTCATCCTGCAGCCGAGGTAAAAACCATGGATGATAAAAATGTTCCGACGGCTGAAATTGAAATTGTCGGCGCAAATGGTCCGCTTGGCGATTGGATTGTTTCCGATTGGACGAGCGACAGTGCGATGATTGAAGCCTTGAAAGAAAGTTACGCACAGCAATTGGGTGCGGACATGACCCAAAAAATCATTGGCGACTTAATGCAGCCGCAATTTATTTTTGCGAATGGAAAGAAATTCAATTTCGCGCTGCGACCGGAACGAACATATTTCCCATTTTCGCTGACACTGCTTAAGGCAACGCACACGATCTATCAGGGCACAGACATCCCGAAGGATTTTCGCAGCCGGGTGCAGTTGCAAAATCAGCAGACCGGTGAAAACCGCGAAGTGGAAATCTCCATGAACCATCCCTTGCGTTACGCCGGGTTGACGTTTTATCAGTATCAAATGGACGCGGGTGAAGCGGCAGTGGAGGCCGGACGCGCGCCGTCGTCGGTGCTGCAAGTCGTGCGCAATCCAAGTTGGCTGACGCCTTACATCGGTTGCGCGCTGGTCGCTGCCGGACTCGTAACGCAATTCATGTTTCACCTCGTCGGCTTCATTTCAAAAAGGAAGCCAAAATGAAAAAGATTTTTCAAAAATGGTTTCCGCCGCTCTTGATGCTCGCAATGGCGTTGTGGTTTTTCAGCAATCTGCAAACGCCAAAGGACAAGGATTTTGATTTCAGCGAATTCGGGCAGTTGCCGGTGGTTTTTAATGGTCGGTTGAAACCCATGGATTCACTCGCGCGTAATTCGCTTTTGCAAATCCGCGAAAAGCAGACGTTGAACACCGAGCCATGGAAAGGTTGGAATGAAAAACCGAAGATCATTTCCGCGACTGAATGGCTCGTAAATGTGATGATGAATCCTCAAGCGGCGGATGCGTGGCCGGTTTTTCGCGTGGACAATCCTGATTTGATTACGTTCCTTAAATTACCGGAGAAAAATGAAGCACAGCATCAGGACGGCAAGCATTATTCATGGAATCAGATTGCACCGTCGCTTGGCTCATTTGACAAGGAAAACGAGCGCGTGGAAAAAATTGAAGGCGTCAGTCGCAATGCCTACGAACATGCCGTCATTAAAGTGCATGAACGAATGGAACTTTACGCGCAACTCAAAAACACGATTCAGCCGTCGGACGCGCAAAATTGGAAACAGGAATTGACCGATTATGAAAATTCGATTCCGGCGGGCGTCACCGCTGTTCGCGCGCAGCAGGCGGGACAAAAATATGACGAACAAACTTTCAATCAATTTCTCGCCGAGTTGCAGCGGTTCGATTTCATGGCCAGCCTCGAACCGCCGCTGATTGTGCCGCCGCAAAATTCGTCCGGTGACTGGCAGCGCGTCGGAATGGTTTTGCTCGAAGCCGCCAAAGGCGAAACAATTTCTCCGGCAGTTCAAGATTACGCGGCCATGGCTGATGCATTTAAAAATGGAAACGTCGCCGGTTTTAATTCCGCGCTGGCTGATTTTCGCGCGTCGCTCGTTCCGGAATTTTCGCGCGCGCTGGCCAAATCGCGCGCCGAAGTTTTCTTCAACCAAATGCAGCCGTTTTACAATGCGATGGTCATCTATGTCTTCGCTGGATTGCTCGCGATTTTTTCGTGGTTCAATTTGTCGGAAACGCTGCGTCGCTCCTCCGTCTGGCTCATCGCGTTGGCGCTTTTCATTCACACGACCGGCCTGATTTATCGCATCGTGCTGCAAGACCGTCCGCCGGTGACGAATCTGTATTCGTCGGCCATATTCATCGGCTGGGGCGCGTGTTTGCTCGGACTTATTCTGGAAAAATTTCATAAAAATGGCATCGGTGCGGTGGTTTCAGCGGGCATGGGTTTCATCACGCTTATCATTGCCCAAAATCTGGCGCTCGATGGCGACACGATGGAAATGATGCGCGCGGTGCTGGACACAAATTTCTGGCTAGCGACGCACGTCGTAGCCGTGACGACCGGTTACGCGAGCACATTCGTCGCCGGATTTCTTGGATTGATTTACATCGTGCGCGGCGTGTTCACCAAAACGCTGGATGAAGCGACGGGCAAATCGCTTGCACGGATGATTTATGGAATTGTTTGCTTTGCGACACTGTTCAGTTTTGTCGGCACGGTGCTCGGCGGTATTTGGGCGGATCAATCGTGGGGAAGATTTTGGGGTTGGGACCCGAAGGAGAATGGCGCGCTGATCATTGTTTTGTGGAACGCGCTGATCTTGCATTTGCGCTGGGGCGGGATGATTCGCGAGCGTGGCCTCGCCATCTGTGCCGTCGGCGGCAACATCGTCACGAGCTGGTCTTGGTTCGGCGTGAACATGCTTGGCATCGGGCTTCACAGCTACGGGTTTACGGATGCGGCGTTCAAATGGCTGACACTGTTTGTCGTCAGCCAGGTTGGTTTCATTGTGCTTGGTTCGTTGCCAGCAAAAATGTGGAAAAGTTTTCAGGCGCAGGCTTGAAGCGTTCTTCAATTTCACCGGCTTGTAACCGCTTCTTAACTTTGAGCGAGCAATCTGTTTGTCATAATTCACAGCAGTAATTAAAACTGTGTGTTGATTTTATGATGCCAGATTTTGGGAAATTATTGTTCCCCCGCCTGCAACGTAACCAGCGCCGTCACGAAATGCGCGTCCTGTCCGCAGCCATTTTGGTCGGTCTTGCCGTTGGCGGAATTATTGTATTTCTAATGATTATTAAGGAAAAAGCCGGAAAGTTTTAATTTCGCCTTGATTTGGCGCGATTGATTTGCGCTTGACGGCTTCCCGCCGAAAAATTATTATAACTGCCAAGAACGGTAAAGTTTGCTGGTTCGGCCAGCGCGCGAAAGTCGGATGATACCCATCTCCGACTTTTTTGTTCGCCGGATGCAAACGCCGCGTCGAATTATGAACGCAGATTTTTTGGCAGTCTTGGAATTTTGGGAGCGCGAAAAGGGCATCAACCGTGATGTCCTCGTCGGCGCTGTCCAGGAGGCTTTGCTGTCCGCCGCCAAAAAGGCGGTCGGACCAGCGCGTGAGTTGCGCGTTGAGATTGACCAGAAAAATGGCGACATCAAGGCATTCGCCAAATTGATTGTTTCCGATAAAGTCATTTCCAGGCATGACCAAATTTCCATGTTCGACGCGCGTCGCATCAAACCCGACGCGCAAGTCGGCGACGAAATCGAAAAGGAAGTTACGCCGACCGGTTTTGGCCGCATTGCTTCGCAATACGCGAAACAAGCGCTCATGCAGAAAATTCGTCAGGCGGAAAAGGCGTTGATTTTCACTGAATTCAAAGACCGCGTCGGCGACATTGTCAGCGGCACGGTGCGTCGGTTTGAACGTTCAGACGTGATTTTGGATTTGGGAAAATACGAAGCGCTGCTGCCGAATCGCGAGCGCGTTTCGATTGAGGAATATCAAATCGGCGAACGCATCCGCTGCTACGTCAAAGCCGTCGAAGAAGGATCCCACGGACCGGAAATCATTTTGTCCCGTGCCGACCCGCGATTCGTCATCAAATTATTTCAGCTCGAAGTATCTGAAATCAACGACGGCACAATTGAAATCAAGGGCATCGCGCGCGAACCGGGTTTTCGCACGAAAATGGCCGTTTATTCGCGCGACAGCAAAGTTGATCCGGTCGGCGCGTGCGTCGGCATGCGCGGCCAACGCGTCAAAAACATTGTGCGCGAACTGAACAACGAAAAAGTGGATGTGATTCCATGGTCGCCGGACATTCGCACATTCATCACGAACGCGCTCAACCCTGCGAAACTGAAAAGTTTTGAAATTGATGAATCAAGAAAACGCGTGAAAATTTTAGTCAGCGAAGATCAACTTTCACTCGCCATCGGCAAGCGTGGTCAGAACGCGCGGCTGACCGCCAAACTTACCGGCTGGGAAGTGGACATTGACGCTGAAGTGGTCGTCACCAAAGGCTTTGAGGAAAAGGTTGCCGAAGCCGTTGAATCGCTGGCGATGATTTCAGGAATTTCCCGAGAGCAGGCCGACGCACTGGTTCATGCCGGTTTGACGCGGCTGGAAGATTTGTTGTCTGCGGAAGCTGGCGATTTGGCGGATATTCCGCAAATTGGCGAAAGCGCGGCGGCGATTTTGGAAGCGGCGCGCGCCGAGGCCGAACGCCGCACATTGAAGGTCGGCGAAACGCCAGTGAACAGTTGAAATTTATGACGCGGATCGGAACAGAGTTTGTTTTAGTGAGTTGAGCCATGAAGGCCCTTCACACATTTCGGTCGGCGGTGATAAAAATTTATGCCCGTTCGGATTTACGACATTGCAAAGAAATATGGCTTGGAGAACAAGGAAATTCTCGCCAAAGCCAAGTCGCTGGGCATTGCCGCCGCTAAAGTTCCGTCCAGTTCACTCGACAAAATCACCGCGGAAAACCTCGAAAAGCACATTCTTCAGGATCATCCCGAACTCGCTGACAAATTTACTCCCCCACCCGAGATCGTAAGGCCCAAGCCGGTGCCCATTGAACCCGTCGTCATCATTAGTGCGCCGCCGGAACCAAAACCGGAAGTCAAACTAGAACCAGCGGTTGAAACAAAAGCTGAAGTTAATCCCAAGATTTCTGCCGAGACGCCGAAACCACCGCAGCCACTGAAACCGGCTGTACCAAAAGTCGGTGAAAAAGTTGGGTTCATTCAATTGCCGCAAAAACCAACTTCGAAAACTGGCGGTGTCATACCTCCAGTGGGGACGTCTCGGAAACCTGAACTTGGCAGAACTGAATTTACCAAGCGTGGCGACATCCGCAGCATCCGCAATGGAACTGCACCGACGGCACCACGAATTCCGGGCGCAAAATTTTCCGGGCCGCAAAAAAGTAGTGGTTCGACAAAAGCTACCGAATCAGCTTCCCCAAAAGTCGCGTTGCCTGCCGATGCTCAAGTCATCATCATCAAACCCCCCATTGTCGTCCGCGAATTGGCCGCGCAACTCAAACAAAAGCCGTTCAAAATTATTGCCGATTTGATTGATCTTGGAGTTTTCGCCAACGTTAATCAGGCGATTGACGAAAAGATTGCAGAGCAAGTTTGCGCGAAATACGGTTTCCGGTTTGAAGTTGAGAAACGCGAGCGCGGCAGCGGCGTTGTTCACGCGCCCGTCAAAAATGTTGAACTCGATACCGAGGATAAACCGGATGAACTCAAACCGCGTGCGCCAGTCGTCACCATCATGGGCCACGTTGACCACGGCAAAACGTCGCTGCTTGACGTGATTCGCAAGGCAAATGTAGCGGCGGGTGAAGCTGGCGGCATCACGCAACATATCGGCGCTTACACGATCTCCGTGCCGCATCCGGAGCGTAAAAATGAACTGGCGCAAATCACGTTCCTTGACACGCCCGGCCACGCGGCGTTCAGTTCGATGCGCGCGCGCGGAGCGAACGTTACGGATATTGTCGTACTCGTTGTTGCGGCCAATGACGGCGTCATGCCACAAACGATTGAGGCGATGAATCACGCGAAAGCCGCGAAAGTTCCGATTTTGGTCGCGGTCAATAAAATTGATCATCCCAATGCGAATTCGATGAAAGTTCGCCAGCAGTTGCAGGAAAAAGGTCTTGTGCCGGATGATTGGGGCGGCGAGACAATTTTTGTTGACGTTTCTGCGCTCACAAAACAGGGCGTGGATAAATTGCTGGAGATGATTTTGCTCCAGGCCGATTTATTGGAATTGAAGGCGAATCCGAATCGCCGCGCCAAAGGCAACGTCATTGAATCCGGCGTCGAACCCGGCGGCCCGACCGCGACAGTGCTTGTGCGCAAAGGGACGCTGCGCGTCAGTGATGTAATTTTGTGCGGCGAGCATTATGGCCGGGTGCGCGCGCTCATCAACGAAGAAGGTCAGCGGCTCAAGGAAGCCGGACCGTCTGTCGCGGTGAAAGTGCTTGGCCTGAATGGCGTACCGGAAGCGGGAATCGAATTTAGCGCGGTCGAAGACGAGAAAGCTGCGCGCGAATTGACTGAGCAACGCGCTCACGAAACAAAAACGCTGGATTTGGAAAATCGTTCGAAGGTGACGCTCGAAAATTTATTTGCGTCGCTCGAAGCGGCGCAAAGCAAAGTGCTCAAGGTTGTCGTTAAAGCCGACACGCAAGGCTCGGTCGAGGCCATTGTGGAAGCGCTCAAAAAAATCGAGGCGGAAAAAGTGTCACTCGAAATTCTCCACAGCGATGTCGGCACGATCACGGAAAACGACGTCGCTCTGGCGTCCGCGTCGAGCGCGGTCATTCTTGGTTTTCACACGCGTGTGGATAATACCGCCGCTGAAAAAGCCAAACATACCGGCGTGCAAATCAAACTCTACGCGATCATTTATGAATTGATTGACCAGGTGAAGGAGGCGATGGCCGGATTGCTTGATCCGCTTGTCAAGGAAATCGTCATCGGGTCGGCGGAAGTGCGGCAGGTTTTTGAATTGTCCAAAGGTGCGCCGGTTGCCGGCTGCATGATTGCCAGTGGCCGCATTGTCAAAGGCAAAGTCCGCGTGCGGCGGCGCAAGGACGTGATTTACGAAGGTGTCACGCAATCACTCCGCCGTTTCCAAGATGAGGTCAACGAGGTTCGCGCCGGAATGGAATGCGGCATTCGTATTGAAGGTTTCAGTGATTTTCAAGTCGGCGACGCGATTGAATGTTACACGATTGAAAAAGTTGCGGCAAAATTATGACAGGCGTTGAATCGTTGAATCGCGAACCGTTTTAGCGATGCAACGATTCACAATTTAACGATTGACGAAAAACCATGGCCAGCCTCCGACTCCAACGTGTGCGCGAACTGCTCAAGCGCGAAATCGGCGAGGCCGTCCGCCGCGAGTTTCACGTCAGCGACGCCGGCTTGATCACCGTCAACGACGTGGACGTCGCCGGCGATTTGAAATCCGCCGTCGTGTTCGTCAGCATCCTCGGCAACGCGGACCAGCAGAAACGCGGCTTTCAATTGCTCACCGAACATCGCGCGCGCATCCAAAGCCTCGTCGCTCGCAGCATCATTTTGAAATATACGCCCGCGCTGAAATTTGTCTTCGACGATTCCATCGTGCGCGGGAACAAGGTTCTACAAATCATCAAGGAGCTGGAAAAAACCACGCCCGCAGACAGCGGCCCAAGTGAAGAGCCGACAACCGAATAATCGTGAAAAGTTATCCCAAAATCATTGACCGGATCATCGAAGTCATCCGCGAGCACAAAACTTTTTGCGTCGTCGGCCACATCCGGCCTGACGGCGATTGCATCGGCTCGCAGCTTGGCCTCGCGCTGGCCTTGCAGAACGAAGGCAAGAAAGTCGTTTGCTGGAACGAAGATTCCATTCCGCAAAAACTAAAATTTCTCGACCCCGAGGGCGTTTTTCAAAAGCCGAAGCGCGAGATGAAATTCGACTGCGTCATCGCGACGGATTGCGCGAGTTTCGAGCGGCTCGGCAAAGCCGGCGAGTGCATCGGCGACCGGAAAGTTTTCATCAACATTGACCATCACGAAAGCAACACGCGCTACGCCGACATCAACTGGGTCTCCGCGCGCGAACCTTCCTGCGGCGAATTGATTTATCGCCTGCTCAAAGTCGCGCGCTGGCCGGTCACCAAGCCGGTTGCCGATTTGCTGTTCACCGCCGTTTCCACCGACACCGGCTCGTTTCAATATCCCACGACACGACCCGGCACGTTCCACACCGGCGCGGAACTCGTCACGCGCGGCGCGAACCTCGCGAAAATTTGCGACGAAGTTTATCAATCGTATCCCGTTTCGCGCGCCCGACTGCTCAAACTTGTTTACAGCAAATTCCGTCTCACCGCCGACGACCGCATCGCGTGGTTCTGGCTGAAGCAAAGCGATTTCACCCGCACCGGCGCGGAGAGCAACGATTCCGAGGGACTCATTGACCACATCCGCGCCATCGAGCCGGTCATCGTCGCGTGTGTCTTCGAGGAGATCGAACCCGAACTCACGCGCATCAGCCTGCGCTCGAAAAGCGACAAGGTGAACGTGAACGAAATCGCCGCGCAATTCGGAGGTGGCGGACATTCAGCGGCGGCGGGCGCGCGAATTTCCGGCAAACCGCTTTCGGTTCAGCGCAAAGTGATTGCCGCCGTGAAAAAAGCGCTTAATAATGCGAAGTGAAGTTATGGCAGTCCTTAAACAAATCAAAATACTACCAAAAGACGTTCGTCAAGGTGGTGGTCATGCCGTGTCGTGGGAAAAGATTGTCAAACATTACAGAAATTGCATTGAGAAATATAATTGGCGATATGAACCCATGTTGTATTTAGTTGAATCATTGGCAGCTTCGCCATTCGCCAGCGAACTTTTCCCACACACTTCAATGCACACGTTGCTAATCACGGACAACGAACAATTCTACCATAACGACAACGAGCTTAGAATTTCTTACAGTCCGCGAAATCATAAATTTGAATTTGAGCATCGGACTCTTTCGGGCAAGAACGACAAAAAGATTTGCGGTGAAGAAGAAGCCGTTCAGACTTTGAGTTTATTTCTCAAATACAAATTCGGAATTCTGTTTAACCAAAGCGAAGCAGCCAAAAAATAGTTTGGTTGCTTAAGCCTTATGCAAGATTTTTCCGCACTCGACGGCGCGATTCTCATTGATAAACCCGCCGGCCCGACTTCGCACGATGTTGTGGACGCGATCCGACGCCGTTTTCAAATCAAAAAAGTCGGCCATTGCGGCACGCTCGATCCCAATGCGACTGGACTTTTAATCATCGTCCTCGGACGCGGCACGAAGCTCTCCGAAAAATTGATGGGCGACGACAAGGTTTATGAAGGCACAATCAAATTCGGCGAGACGACGAACAGT
Organism: uncultured Verrucomicrobiae bacterium; assembly: GCA_963719075.1. Taxonomy (GTDB): domain Bacteria; phylum Verrucomicrobiota; class Verrucomicrobiia; order Limisphaerales; family UBA11358; genus UBA11358. The sequence goes on from CAVRAN010000009.1 coordinate 131,068, forward strand.
TACGACGCCGACGGCGAAATTCTCGAAACGAAACCTGTTCCGCCGCTGACGCTCGAAGGATTGAACGAAGAAGCCGTCAAGTTCGTTGGCGACCAGATGCAAATGCCGCCGATGGTTTCAGCCATCAAAATGAACGGCGTGCCGCTTTACAAGCTCGCGCGCAAAGGCATCGAGGTCGTGCGCGAGCCGCGGTTGATTCACATTTACAATTTTCGTTTCACAAATTATTCCGAGCCGCTTGGCGAATTTCGCGTCGCCTGCACAAAGGGAACTTACGTCCGCAGCATCGCGCACGATCTCGGCCAAAAACTCGGCTGCGGTGCGCATCTGGCGACATTGCGTCGGAGCGTTTCTGGAAAATTTGACGTTGCCGACGCCAAGCCACTTGACGAAATCCTAAAAATGACGACGCCGGAATTAGAAAAGCGCGTCATTCCATTTTTGAGATTAGCCGCTTAAAATGGTAGGGCTGACCTACCGGTCAGCCGGACGCGCGGCAGTGCGTCGCTACCAAACAAAAAATGAAAATCATCCGCGCTGCAAACGAATTGAAGGCTGAAGGCAAAAAAATCTGCCTGGCAATCGGCTTTTTCGACGGTGTGCATCTCGGCCATCAACAAATTATCCGCCAGACCATTTCCGATGCACGTCAGCACGACGCGATTGCGGTCGTCCTGACTTTTGACCGTCATCCAAATTCCATCGTCGCGCCTGACCGAGTGCCGCCGCTGATTTATTCGCTGCCGCAAAAACTGCGAGCCATTGAATCACTAGGCGCGGATGCACTGTTGCTGATTCAATTCGACAAAAAGTTCAGCGAGCAGACCGGCGAGGAATTCATCCGCAGTTTGACACGCGATTTTGGAAAGGTTCACAGCATTTGCGTCGGCGCGGATTTTGTTTTCGGCCACAAACGTAGCGGCAGTGTTGCGTTGCTTAAAAAACTTGGTGTGGAGTTAAATTTTTTAGTTCACGGACTCGCGGCGGTTTCGCTGGACGGCCAAGTTGTCAGTAGCACGCGAATTCGCGAAACGATTCGTGCGGGTGATTTTGACGCGGCCAGCCAGATGCTCGGACGAACTTACGCCATTTCAGGTCTCGTGGCTGAAGGAGACAAACTTGGCCACAAACTTGGATTCCCAACGTCAAATCTTGAAGTAACTGGGCGGTTACTTCCACCGAATGGCGTTTATTCCGGTTTGACGAACGTGAAGAAAAAAAACTATCGCGTCGCGTTAAATATCGGTTTTCGCCCGACGATTGCGTCAGGTAAATTGGAGCTTCGCGTTGAAGCGTATTTGGTTGATTTTAGTGGTAAGCTTTACGGCGAGGAATTGGAAATTGAAATCGGTGAAAGACTGCGCGCCGAGAAAAAATTTGCCTCCCCAAAAGAACTACGCGAGCAAATCGCGCGCGACATTACTGAAGTCGGACGGAGATTTTAGCGAAAATTTTTAATTTCTGCTGAACGCACAAGCTGGTCTCGCTGTCCATCTGTCTGTAAAATAATAAAAAAAATGAACACAGGCATCTCTGCAATCAACGAAGCGGTGAAGGACGCGGGCGCGTTCACGCATCCGCTGTTTAACGAACTCGGCAAGGTCATCGTCGGGCAAAATTATCTGACCGAGCGGCTCGTCATCGGCCTGCTCGCCAACGGCCACGTCTTGCTCGAAGGCGTGCCGGGGCTGGCGAAAACTTTGGCCGTCAAATCCATGGCCGCGTGCATCAGCGTGAAATTCTCGCGCCTGCAATTCACGCCGGACATGCTGCCCGCTGACGTCATCGGCACGCAGATTTACAATCCGCAATCCGGCGGCTTCACCACGCGCAAAGGACCGGTCTTCGCAAATCTGGTTTTGGCGGACGAAATAAATCGCGCGCCGGCGAAGGTGCAAAGCGCGTTGCTCGAAGCGATGCAGGAAAAACAAGTCACGATTGGCGAAAATACTTTCAAGCTCGAAGAACCGTTTCTGGTTTTGGCGACGCAAAATCCGATTGAACAGGAAGGCACGTATCCGCTGCCCGAAGCGCAGGTTGACCGCTTCATGCTCAAGCTCAAGATCGGTTATCCGACGCGCGTGGAAGAACGGCAGATTTTGGAAGCGATGGCGAAAACGAGTGGCACGCCAACTTGCAGCGCGGTCGTCACGCCGCAGCAAATCCTCAAGGCGCGCGAAGTCATCAACGACATTTACGTGGACGACAAGGTGAAGGATTACATCGTGGACCTCGTCTGCGCCACGCGCGACCCGGACCATTACAAGATCGCGGTGAAGGATTTCATCCAGCTCGGCGCGTCGCCGCGCGCAACCATCGCACTCACGCTGGCGGCCAAAGCCTACGCGTTCCTGAAAGGCCGCGGCTACGTCACGCCGCAGGACGTGAAGAGCATCGGCATGGACGTGTTGCGCCACCGCGTGGCCATCACCTACGAAGCCGAGGCCGAGGAAAAAACCAGTGAAACGGTCATCCAGAAAATCTTTGATGAACTGCCTGTGCCGTGACAATGAATGCGGAAGGACGAATGAAGAATGCAGAATAAAATTCCCCGCAAGCAATGAAAATCAAAGATGAAAACTCCACCTTCAAACAAAATTGCATCGGCATATAAATTTTCTGACAGATTCGTTCTTCACAGCCAAGCGCGAACGCCGGCTGGGTTTTACATTGCTTGCGAACCTTATGTGACACTTTCAAACAGTGCTACGGCTGAAGAAATTGGAATTGCAGTGCAAACAGTTCTTACTGGCTTTCGCGCAGAAATCCCGCAGCCGACCGATTTGAAACAGGTAACTGCTGATTTCGTTCGAGGCATCGGAGCAAAGTCACATAAGAAATTACAAGAGACTTCAATTTGTTGCGGCATCAATGAACAAGATGGGAAAATTGAGCTCAAACCAAAACATAATGGTGGCACGAGCGGAGATTCAAAAGGTTTTCAGCCAATAGCAGATTCAAAAATTTCTTTACCGAATAATTCTTCTCCGACCGAAATCGGGTCAGCTTTGTTAAAGGCCTTTTCGCTTTGCACAACAGTTTATAAGCAGCGTTGACGATGAATTTAAGAATTGAGAGCACAATAAATTCTGCATTCTGCATTCATAATTCTTCATTGAAATGATTCCCCGCGAGATTCTCAAAAAAATCCGGCAGATCGAGCTGCGCACGAACCGCATCGTGACCGAAACGCTCGCGGGCTTTTCATTTCAGCCGCCGTCGCAGTTCCGCCGGATTCCGCGAACCATGCCAGATGGTGCTGATGATTACTTCGGACGCATGGCGTTTGACAACGAAGAAAACGGAATACGGCCACGGTTCTGGCATTTTGGCTTTTTGTGTCAGCCGGCTGGCAAAAGGAAAACGTTCGGGATCTTGGCAAACGGTTTTGAAAAAAGCCCGCAACTCTTGGGCGAATCTTTGTCCGACTCCCGCTTCGCGCTCGTCGTAGAAGTTGACGGCGTCGGCAAACTCCTGTTCGGCTTCCTTTTCGATGACCACCCGAAAACTCATCGCTTGGCGCGGAATCGTTTTTCGATGTCAGCGACCACATCGTCGAGCGGACGACAAAGTTCGGGATGTGCCAGCGCGCGTTCGGCGCGGCGGTCGAGTTCGGTGATTTGTTCCGGCGTGAGTTCGTCGTCAAAGTCGCCATATTTTTCCCAGACTTTTTCGGCAACTTTGTGTTGCTCGTCCAGTGGCAACTGTTCGATTTGTTCGAGAATTTCGGTCGCACTCATGGCGGCAATTTACTCCTTTGATTTATTCGCGCAAGCCGAGTTTTTCGCCCGCGCGGATTCAACATTCAACATTCAACATTCAACATTTTCCCCGGCATGATTCCCCGCGAGATTCTCAAAAAAATCCGGCAGATCGAGCTGCGCACGAACCGCATCGTGACCGAAACGCTCGCGGGCCAATACCATTCCGTCTTCAAGGGCCAGGGCATGAACTTCGACGAGGTGCGCGAATACCAGCCCGGCGACGACGTGCGCTCGATTGACTGGAACGTCACCGCGCGGATGAACCATCCGTTCATCAAGAAGTTCGTCGAGGAACGCGAACTCACGCTCATGCTCGTCGTGGACGTGAGCGGGTCGGGCCTGTTCGGCTCGCGCGACCAATCCAAACGCGAGTTCGCGGCGGAAATTGCTTCGGTGCTGGCGTTCTCGGCGATTCGGAACAATGACAAGGTCGGATTAATTTTATTTTCCGATGAAGTGGAAAAATTTATTCCGCCGCGCAAGGGCCGCAGCCATGTCTTGCGCGTCATCCGCGAAGTTTTATTTTTTGAACCGAAACGGCGCGGGACGGATTTGAACGAGGCGCTGGAATTTTTGATGCGCGTGCAATCGCACAAGGCCATCGTCACGGTGATCTCGGACTTCCTCACGCCGGCGGACGGCGGCAAATTGTCGCGCGCGCTGCAAACCTCGCTGCGCATGGCGAATCGCAAACACGATGTCGTGGCCGTGCAAATCACGGACAAACACGAGCTGGAATTGCCCGCGCTCGGCCGTTTGATTTTGGAAGACGCGGAGACTGGCGAAATTCTGGAAGTGAACACCGGCAGCGCGAGCAGCCGCGACGCGTTCGCGCTGCGCCAGCAAAAACAAATCGGCGATCTGGCGAAACAATTTCGTTCCTCGGGCATTGATTCGATTCAGTTGCGCACGAATGAAGCTTACGGCGTGACGCTCGGCCGATTTTTTGAGACGCGGGAAAAACGGAGGCTGCGCGGATGAAAGCCAATTTTTCTCACGCAAAGACGCCAAGGCGCAAAGGTTTTTTATTCTTCGCGGCTTTGCGCCTTCGCGCCTTTGCCTGAGATTTTGAAATGAACACAAATTCGCCAACGACAATCGCCAACGACATTCGCGACATCAAGCCGCCGATTGAAATTCACAGCGGCTGGGAATGGCTGTGGTGGACGCTTGGCGCGCTCGCGTTATTTGTGATCGCCTCGCTTGTCTGGCGGCATATTCACAAACGCATGACGCGCATTTCCATCGAGCCGCCCGTGCCCGCGCACGTCCGCGCGAAGCAAAAATTAGAAGAAGCGCTCGCGCTCATTTCGCGGCCGAAGGAATTTTGCGTTTTGGTTTCCGACACGATCCGTTTTTATCTCGAAGAACGGTTTGATTTCCGCGCGCCCGAACGCACGACGGAAGAATTTCTGCGCGAACTCGGCGGAACGGATTTGCTCGCGCCGGAACAAAAGGAATCGCTCGGAAAATTTCTGGAAAGCTGCGACCTCGTGAAATTTGCGAAATACGAACCGCGCGAAAACGAATTGCGCGAACTGCACGGCGCAGCGGTGAAACTCGTCGAAGAAACCGAACCGAAGGAAGTCCAAAGTCCAGAGTCCAAAGTCCAAAGCCAGATTTCAGCATGACGTTCGCCCATCCATATTTACTTTTGCTGTTATTGCTTTTGCCATTGCTCGCGTGGCTGAAAGGCAAGCGCGGCTCGCCGCCGGCATTTTTGTATTCGTCGGTAAAATTGGTCGAAGGCTTGACGCGCGCACGGCGTTCGCGCGCAGGAAATTTTCTCGCGGCGTTGCGCTGGCTCGCGCTCGCCGTTTTTATTTTCGCGCTGGCGCAGCCGCGTTTATCGAAAAGCACGACGGAGGTGAAGGCCAGCGGCATTGACATCACGGTCGCGCTGGATTTGTCGGGCAGCATGACCACCCCGGATTACGTCGTCAATGGCCGGCAAATCAGCCGGATTGACATGGCCAAGCCCGTCCTGCAGGAATTTATTGAAGGGCGTCCAAACGACCGCATCGGCCTCGTTGTTTTCGCGGCACAGGCGTTCATTGCCGCGCCCATGACCTTGGATCATGATTTCTTGCTCGAAACCGTTGACCAGCTCGGCATCGGCTCGATCAATTCGGACGCGACCGCGATTGGCGACGGAATCACCACGGCGTTGAACCGGTTGCGCAATTTGAAATCGAAAAGCAAAATCATCGTCCTGATGACCGACGGCGGAAATAATTCCGGCAAGATTGACCCGATCACGGCGACCAAGGCGGCGCAGGCGTTGGGCGTAAAAATTTACACCATCGGCCTCGGCAACCGCGAAATTGTTGAGCAAATGGGACTGCCGCCCGGCTTCCTGCCGGATGAAGACACGCTACAACAAATCTCACAAATGACCGGCGGTAAATATTATCGCGCGGACAATTCCGAAAAATTCAAGGCCATCTACGCCGAAATTGACAAGCTCGAAAAAACTGAAGCCGTCATCAATAAATATACACAATACAAAGAACTGTTTCCGTGGCTGGTTGCGGGCGGATTAGCATTGCTGTTGATTGAACTGGTGCTGGGACAAACTGTATTTCGAAGGCTGCCATGAGATTCGAACATCCACAGATTCTCTGGCTGCTGCCGGTTTTGCCGGTGGCGCTCGCGGTATTTTTCTGGTGGGCACTACACTCGCGGCAAAGATTGTTGTCTCAATTCATCGAGGCACGATTGCTGGCACAGTTGACAGTCGGCATTTCCCCGGCGCGGAAAAAAATGCGTTTTGCTTTCCTGATTTTGGCCGTGGTGTTTCTAATTAGCGCTCTGGCGCGGCCGCAACATGGATTTGATCTGGAAGAAGTCGAGCAACGCGGATTGGACATCGTTGTTGCGATTGACACGTCGAAATCCATGCTCACGACTGACATAGCACCAAACCGGCTGGAACGCGCCAAACTGGCGGCGCTCGAATTGATGCAGGATGCAAAGTCCGACCGACTCGGGCTGGTTGCATTCGCAGGAGAAAGTTTTTTGGAATGCCCGCTGACGATTGACAATACGGCGTTCCAGCAAAGTGTACAGGCGTTGGACGTGAATTCAATTCCTGAAGGTGGCACCGCACTTGCTGCGGCGATCAACACGGCATTGACGGCATTCAAGGAAAAAGATCATTACAAGGTGCTGATGCTATTGACCGACGGCGAGGACAACGACAGCGAGACCGGCGCGCTTGTAGCGGCGCAAAATGCGGCGAAAGAAGGATTAAAAATTTTCACTATCGGCATCGGCACGGCAGCAGGCGATTTGATCCGCATTACGGATGCAAATGGAAATTCAGATTACGTCCGCGACGAGCAGGGCAACGTGGTAAAATCTCATTTGAATGAGGCATTACTCCGACAAATCGCCGGCGCGACGGGGGGATTTTATCTGCCGCTGCGGGCAAACACGATTGACACGCTTTACGCAAAGGGGCTTGCACCGTTACCAAAAACTGAGGCTAAGGAAAAATTGATCCGGCGTTACCATGAGCAATTTCATTGGCCACTGGCAGCGGCTATTTTGCTGTTGCTCGCGGAAATGTTTTTACCGGAGCGGAAACGTAGAAAGAAAAATGCCGCAACCGTCTCGAAAATTGGCACTGCCACAATGACGCAAATTGCCGTCGTCGTTGCATTATGTGTCTTGCCGGGCGCGGCGTTTGGGTCGGCCTCGAGCGCATTGCGCGAATTCAATGCAGGTCGGTATGAACAAGCACTGGGCGATTACCAAAAATTGTTACAGAAAGGGACAGGCGACCCACGGTTGAATTTCGACGCAGGCGCAGCAGCTTATCGCGACCAGAAGTTCAGCGACGCGGCGACGAATTTCAACGCGGTGATTTCCGCGCCGGATTTGAAGTTACAAGAATCGGGTTATTACAATTTGGGCAACGCGCTTTACCGGCTCGGCGAGCAGAATCAGGATTTGGACGGAAAAAAGCAGTCATGGGAAAACGCGCTGACAAATTACTCGAACACGCTGAAGTTGAATCCGCAGGACGAGGACGCAAAGTTCAATTACGACTTCGTGAAGAAAAAACTGGATGAATTAAAAAAACAGCAGCAACAGCAGCAGCAAAAAAACAATCAACAGCAAAATCCGCAACAACAAAATCAACAAAGCCAGCAACAACAGGCTCAAAATAGCCAGTCGCAGCAAAAGCAACAGAGTCAAAATTCGAGTTCACAACAGAATCAATCCCAGCAGCAAGAGCAGCAGAATTCACAGCAAAATCAGTCTCAGCAAAATTCACAAGAGAAGCAGAACCAGCCGGCTCAAAGCCAATCGAATCAGCAAAATAATCAGCCACAGGATCAGTCAGATTCCAGCCAGTCGCAGGAAAAATCTGGTAAAAGTGGAAACAACGAGCAAGCCAATGCGATGCAAACTCAAGGGATGACGCCTCAGGAAGCCAAGCAATTATTGGATGCGCAAAAAGGTGATGAGCAATTTTTGACACTCAAACCCAAAGACAAACCGGAAAATCAGAATCGGCCGGTCAAGGATTGGTAATTAAAAATTTGGAAATAGACAAAAAGTATAATTTGTTTACAATCATGAACTTATATTAAATTACAACCTACGCACAACTGGTCACTTTGGCACGTATATTATCCTTGAATTTTTTACAAAAGCAGCTAGTATAGCAGCGCGTTAGTCTTCCGATGTTTGGGGCTGTGAGGTTCAACTGGCCGATGAACATTTGTACAGAGCCGACGCGGTTCAGCCATAGGCCGAGTTTCTCTGAACCAAAACCGGATTTACGGGTCTCTTTAATTTTATGTCAAAACGAAAAATTGGCACACCCGCAAGCGCAGCAGCAAAGCGCAGCGGCAGTCGGAGTGCAGGAGCAAAATCGGCTCCGGCGCGACGGCGTTTTGTGCTTTCCATTGGTCGGCGAAAGCCGTCCTCGCCAGAAACCAACGGCAAAAGCAAATCGCACACAGCCAATGCAATTGCCAATGCGGAAAAGCGGCTGCACCAAAATGGCAACGCGGGCGCTCCAAATTCAACGCAGTCAACGGTGGATTTGACCGAAACGATCAAAACACTTTTGCATCTCGCGCAGGAGCATGGCTACGTTACCTACGATGACATCAACGATGTGCTTCCTGACAATCTTAGTCCGGAAGATTTGGACACCCTGCTAAGCAAGCTGCGAAGTCTTGACGTCGAAATTGTCATGGATCAGGCCGAAGCTGAACGCGCCGAGCGCACCAAGCAGCCAGAACAGCAGCAGGAAGAAGCGGACGAAGATGCGCGACTTGAAATCCTTGATGACCCGGTTCGGATGTATATGAACCAAATGGGCAAGGTTCCCCTGCTCACTCGCGAACAGGAAGTCGAAATTTGCAAGCGCATTGAAGAAGCCGAGGTCGAGATGAAACGCATTGTATACAGCCTCGGTTTCACCGCAAAGGAACACGTTGCCATTGCAGAAAAACTTTTGTCCGAACCGCCGAAGGAGCGTTTCGACCGTGTTATCGTTGACAAAAAAGTTGCCAACCGCGACGGACATCTGCGAGACCTGCGCAAGTTCATCAAAAAGATCCATGCGCTCGACCAAAAGGTGGACTTGAAGTATTTTAACTGGCAGAAAGCCCTGCAAAAAGGACGCAAGGAAAAACTGCATCGCGAACTTAAAAAAATGAGCGCGAAGCTACAGGAAATGTTCCTGAAATTTTTCTACAAACAGAAAGTTGTCGAGGAAATGATCGTTGTCGCGGGCAACGTGCATGAAAAATTCCAAGCAAGCTTGAGGCACATTCAGGAACTCGAGGCATTGCGCGCAACGGCTGAACGGCGGGCAATGATTGAAGCCGAGCACACGAAAATCCAGACGCTCGAACAGTTCGTGCGGATGCCGCGCGGGGAATTTTTCAAGGTATTCAACGATTTGAAAGCCGCCGCTGACCGAGGGCTAAAGGCCAAAACGCACATGGCTGAGGCAAACTTGCGCTTGGTCGTTTCTGTCGCCAAAAAATATACGAACCGCGGCCAATCGTTCTTGGATTTGATTCAGGAAGGCAATATCGGCTTGATGAAGGGCGTCGAGAAATTTGAGTATCGCCGTGGCTACAAGTTTTCCACTTACGCAATTTGGTGGATTCGTCAGGCCATCACGCGCTCCATCGCGGATCAGGCGCGCACCATTCGCATTCCGGTTCACATGATTGAAATCATGAACAAACTCTGGCGTGCGCAGAAGCAGCTCACGCAAGAACTTGGCCGCGAACCGACGCCAGAGGAACTGGCCGACGAAATGCACATGCCCGTTTCACGCATCCACGCATTGCTGAAAATGGCGCAGCAGCCGGTTTCGCTGCACGCGCCCGTCGGCGACGACGGCGACGTAAGCGTCGGCGATTTCATCGAAGACAAGTCGGCGGAAAATCCGTCCGAGGTAACCAGCTACAGTTTGCTCCGCGAAAAACTGAGCGACGTGCTGACGACCTTGACCGAGCGCGAACGGAAAATTTTAGAAATGCGTTTCGGACTGCTTGATGGCTACGAACGCACGCTCGAAGAAATCGGCAAAATGTATAACGTCACGCGCGAACGCATCCGCCAAATTGAAGCGAAGGCATTGCGCAAATTGCGTCACCCGACACGCGTTCGTCATTTGCAAGGATTCCTTGACACGCCGGAGCCTGAGATGAGCACGACGGCATGAAGGTCACTTACTACGGTCATGCTTGTTTCTCGGTCGTAGTCGGTGGTAAAACTCTTTTGTTTGATCCGTTCACCACGCCGAGTCCGTTGGCGAAGTCCATTGACGTAAAGAAAATTCCGGCGGATTACATCCTCGTCTCACACGGACATGAAGATCATCTGGCCGACGCGGTGGAAATCGCCAAACGCACCGATGCGACGCTTATCGCCAATTACGAAGTCGCTCTTTGGCTCAATGAAAAGGGCGCACCGAAGATTCATCAAATGAATCACGGCGGCGGTTTCAATTTTGATTTCGGTCGCGTCAAATTCGTGAACGCCGTCCATTCCAGCACGATGCCGGACGGCTCCAACGGCGGAAACGCGGGCGGCTTCGTGATCGAAAGCGCGGATGGAAATTTTTATTTCTCCGGTGACACGGCACTCACGCTGGACATGAAGTTAATCGGCGAATCCACAAAATTAAAATTTGCCGCCTTGTGCATCGGCGATAATTTTACGATGGGGCCGGATGACGCTGTAAAAGCAGCAGAGTTCGTCCAATGCAATGAAATTCTTGGCGTTCACTACGACACCTTTCCACAAATTAAAATTAATCACGAAGTCGCGGTGGAAAAATTCCGCGTGGCTGGCAAAATCTTGCATTTGTTGCGTCCGGGCAAAGTGGAAGATTTTTAATCAAATCAAGGTGCGACCAATCAATTTCCGGGTTGACGCCCGTTGGCACGAGAATAATCATTGAGTATGAACCGAGCCGAGAGCGAATTCTCTGCATACCGCAAAAGCTTCAAAATTAATTTTTCATCCCATTGAAAATAGGTGTTAATTCCCGCATCCTTCTTGAGAAAGGAAGTGGTGTGCCCAATTATGTGGGCTGTCTGTATCGGAAATGTCTGGAGATTGATGCGACTAATCAGTATGTTTTTTTTCAACCAAATCTGTCCCACACAATCGGCTCGACGCAGGTCGCTCCCACGCAACCGGGACTGCTGGGAGCCGCCCTGTTCGATTGTCTCCGAGTGCAAAGATTGATTCGCCGCGCCAAGCTTGATGTTTTTCATGGACCTGCTCACATTCTTCCCTTGAGGAAGTGTGCCGGTGTAAAATATGTGGTGACTATCCATGACTTGGCCTTTCGAGTTTTACCGACGCAATATGATTGGAAGCACCGGTGCTACTATGGATGGCAATTGTCGAAAGCGCTAAAAATGACGGATGTGGTCGTGGCGGTTTCGCACAACACCAAGAAAGACATTGTTCGCTTCTACGGCTTGCCGGAGGAACGAATTGAAGTAGTCCATCTTGGCGTGGCGGATCACTTTCTCAAATCCCCCAAGCCGCCATGCGAGCGTTTGATTGCAGGCAGATATTTTTTTTCAATCACCACTCATCCCAAGCGGAAGAACATACTTGGCACACTCAAGGCTTTTGCGATGTTTGCCGGTCAATGCGACCGTCTGAAATATGTAATCGTGGGATTGATTGGCGTGGATCAGCGGAATGAGTTATGCTCGCTCGCCGACCAGCTGGGCATCCGGGAAAAAGTGGTGTTGTTCGGCTACGCGGATGACGACCAGTTGATCGAATTGTATCGCAACGCCGAATTTCTGATCTATCCGTCTTTCTATGAAGGTTTTGGTTTGCCTTTGGTGGAAGCCATGGCGTGTGGCTGTCCGGTGATTTCTTCGAACACCAGTTCGTTGCCAGAGATCATGCCGGATAATGAATGGCTGGTTGACCCCTACAATCCTGTTGACATGGCCGGCCAGATGCAACGCATGTTGAAAATGCCGCCGGAAAAACGGTGCGAACTCATTAAAAAAAATCAAAAGCACGTGCGAAATTTTACCTGGGATAAGGCGGCGCGCCGGATGATTGAAATTTTTGAAGGATTGGGTGGCACTACGAGTTAACATCCTTCCGAATCGCCTGTTTGAAGAATTTTTTTCTCTTTCCGATTTCGAATGCGAAGTTATTCCAAATAAATTACACGCTTATCAACGTTGGCGCTTTCGCAATGCCGGAGTCGCCGCCATTTCGTCGGAACTCTTTTTCCCAATCTACGTGAGGTGCCAATAATCCGGCAACCATGTGAGTCGCCAATGATGGGACAGGTGTCCATAGAGTGTAACGTTTGCCAAAGAAAATCTGTCGCCAATTGAAATACCACGCACAGGCGAGACTCCAGCCGCGAAACGGAAAAATAAACGGCTGACTGAGCAAGTCGTATGGGTTGAGCACATGCTGTTTGGTCAAACTCAGCCACATGCCCGCATCCGAATTCTTGCGCGCATAGCTCATCAGCGTGGAGCGAGTCTCTTGCAACGTGGACCTGCGGGTCATAAAGGAACAGACGGTGCCATTCTGCGTTTTCCAGACTTGCCCTTGCTCCACCTTGATGCGCATCGGGTGCAGATGGAAGGAATGATTATAGTAATCCGGATGATCATAAGGCGTGCAGAAGTCAACATCGGCGTTATTTCGGATCAAATCCAGCATCAGATGAAAACGCCCGGGCAAATAAACGTGATCGTCTTCCGCCAAATACACAAACTCGGCATCATCCTGGTTTGACAGAATTTCGATCTGCCGGCCAAAGGTCGCCGCGTTGCCGATTCCAGGATGCCGCAAAAAAACCAAATCCTCGCCAGCCCACAGCGAAGTGAATAAATCTTCATATTCCGGCGGGCAGTTATCAAGTATCGCCCAGATTTTGACTCTGAGGTTACCCAAACTAGCTTTGAAGGAGCGCAGGCACAAGGCCGCCAGTTTATACTTTGAATCGGCAAATACAGGTGGCGGCGTGCGTGACATATGCGGGCATATTCGATAAGCCACGGCCAGGTCATGCGTTTTTTTATTGTTCATAGTCGCAACACCATAATCACGCGGATGATTCGTGGCAATTTATCACTATGTGAGATTCTGCCAGGATTCCCCAGGGACGATTTTCACCGTGTCGTGTTTTTGGGCATTTCATTTCAGACTTTGTTTCGGCTTCAGTTTGGCCATTAATTTTTCGTCTCGACCATGCCGTTTGTAAGTCAAAACACCCCACGCGTTGCCAAGCACGCTTGCAAGACAAGTCGGAACGTGCCAGAGCCAGCGAATATCACGGTCACGAATCAGACCGCGAAATGTGTGGCAAATTGGACCCAAAAAAGTGACGCAATAAATTCCCGCCAGCCAAAGCGGCACGGGCGGTTTTTCTTTCATCCAATTTGTCTTGGTATTTTCCTGCACGCGCAAAAAATGCACCGTGGCGCGCCGGCGTTTTTGCATGAAGCCCCAAAACGTTTGCACATAATAATGATGCACGCCACTCCCGCGAATCCGCAGCCATTCGCGCTTTCCATTTTTCATCAGAAACAGCGCGACGTGCGTGTCCTGAAATTGTTCGCCCGCATTGGCCGATTCCAAATCCGCGCGGCGAAAAACAAAACCATTCGCGCCGAGCGGATAGGAAAGCGAGTTTCCCGGAAGTGTCCAGCGTTCAACTTCACCGTCACGCGCGGTCAATTGAGGGTTTGCGCTCATGAGCCAGCAAACCGGGTCGCTGATGTGGAGCAAATGCGTGAGATAAGCGCATAATGAACTCATTTTGGACGACGATAAATAATAGCTTTCCACGCCAAGCGCTTGCGGATTTGCGGCAAGCGCTTTCACGGCGAGTTCAATGTAATCGGCGTGAGTGATTTCGTTGTCCGCGTCCATGAAGACGATGAATTCGCCGGTCGCGTGTTGAAGCGCGAGCCGTTTGCCTTCCTCCATGTTTTTACCGTCGTCATCAATAATTTTCGCGGCATATTTTTTTGCAATTTCGCGCGTGCGGTCGGTTGAATGCGCGTCGGCAAGGATGATTTCATAGCGGTCGCGCGGGTAAGTTTGTCGCGCGATGGACGCAAGGCAATTATCCAGCAATGCCTCGGCGTTCAGCGTCGGCAGAATAAAGCTGATGCGAGGCCATTGGAAATTTTCCGAAATGTTCACATGAACACTTTATCTATTTTGTGCAGGTTTGCGCGCACGGATCAGAAGAAAATGACCGCGATTTTTGATTTTTTTCTCCAACATTCGGCTTAACCAATCAGGCAACGGAAGTATACTGATGGAACGCACTTCAGCATCAAAGCCGGTAAGAGTAAACAGTTCCTGAGCTTGGCGCACAGTAAGCACCCGCACGTGACCGGAAACACCGGAAAAGGCCGGATGATCAATCGGAAGATGTTCAGCAATCGGCTCGTTGTAATGTAAACCAAGTGGATTGCCAAGGTAACGGCCACAAAGTTGCATCAAAGGAAATGGTGTGTATCCGAGGCAAAGAGCCATACAGTTCAGCAGACTACAGAGATTTTCAGACATGATGATGGCTGTGCCGCCGGGTTTAAGCACGCGATAGATTTCTTCAGTAAATAAACGGGTATTGTGTAAGTGTTCGATGACCTGTGAACTGAAAACTACATCAAATTTGTTATCCTCGAATGGCCATCGTCCATTTAGATCGAACCCGAAAACTTTTATACCACGCTGTTCAGCTTTGAATTTCAACGGCGGTGCGCTTTCTACACCGTAGAACTCGCGTGGCAAATTCTTCAAATAACGAAATAAAAAACTTCCATCTCCACAACCGACATCCAGCAAGCTATTTGGTGATAATTCGGCGACCGCATGACCACCCCAATCATTGCATCGTTCAATACCCAACCCTCTATGCCTGTCACCATAGGCGTGCAACCAACTGAGAATAAAATTCTTGGCCATGCTTCGCAAAAGGATGTCGCTAACGGGTGAACTATTGCAATAAAAAATGGTTGATGGCTGCTACGGACAGTTTGATTTTACTTTGGCAGCAATTAATTCATCTCGTAGTAATGACAAAAGTGCTGGTGACTATTAACCATTCACACTAAACTTCGCCCCCAATCATGGAAAAAGTTTTTGTCACTGGCGCGGCGGGTTTCATCAGCAGCAATCTCGTTGACCGCCTGCTGGCGGACGGCAAAGCCGTCGTCGGCTGGGACAATTTTTCCACCGGCCAGAAAAAATTTCTCGACGGCGCATTGAAAAATAAAAATTTTCAAGCTCCTCGAAGGCGACAATCTTGATTTACCCGCGCTGACCAAGGCGATGGCCGGTTGCGACACTGTTTTTCATCTTGCGGCGAATGCCGACGTCCGCTTCGGCCTCGAACATCCGTCCAAAGATTTACAGCAAAACACCGTCGCCACTTTCAATGTGCTCGAAGCGATGCGCGCCAACGGCATCAAACGCATTGCGTTCAGTTCCACCGGCAGCGTTTATGGCGAGGCCGAAAAAATTCCCACGCCCGAAGACGCGTCATTCCCGATCCAGACTTCGCTTTACGCCGCGTCCAAAATTTCCGGCGAAGGCATGATTTCATCCTATTGCGAAGGCTACGGCTTTGAAGGTTATATTTTCCGTTTCGTCTCGATTCTCGGCGAACGCTACACGCACGGCCACGTTTTTGATTTTTACAAACAACTGCTCGACCACCCCGGCCATCTGAAAGTTCTCGGCGACGGTTTGCAGCGGAAAAGTTATTTGTATGTCCAAGATTGCGTGAGCGCAATGCTGCACGTCGTCAATCTCGGCACGGCAAAAAAGGCGAAGCACCGCGTGGAAATTTACAACCTCGGCACGGACGAATACGTGCAGGTCAACAACTCCATCGGCTACATCTGCAGCGCGCTCGGTTTGAAGCCGAAATTGGAATACACCGGCGGCAACAAAGGCTGGATCGGCGACAACCCGTTCATTTTTCTCGACACCAAAAAAATCCGCGCCACCGGCTGGAAAACCACGCTGACGATTGAACAAGGAATCAAGCGCACGCTCGAATGGCTGCAACAGAACCGCTGGGTCTACGAAACGCGCAAATGAAAATCGTCGTCCTCGGCCTCTGGCATCTCGGCAGCGTCACGGCGGCGTGTTGCGCGAAGCATTTTTCAGTCATTGGATTGGATTTCGACGCCGCGAATGTCGCAAAATTAAATTCCGGCCACGCGCCGCTTTTGGAGCCGGGACTGGATGAATTGATTTCCGCCGGACTCGTCGCGAAAAAACTTTCGTTCACGACCGATTCAAAAATCGCCTGTGAAAATGCGGATATTCTCTGGCTCACATACGACACGCCGGTCAATGAAAACGACGAATCTGATGTGGAATCCGTTCTCACAAATTTGCGTCGGGCGTTGCCGCACTTGCCGAACGGCGCGCTCGTTTTGATTTCCGCACAACTGCCCGTCGGCACTTGCAAAAAACTGGAAAAAGAATTTCCGCAATTCCATTTCGCCTGCTCGCCCGAAAATTTGCGGCTCGGCAAAGCCATCGAATCTTTTGAAAAAGCCGAGCGCGTCATCGTCGGCATCCGCGACGACGCAAAAAAAGCGCTGCTCGAAAAATTGTTCGCGCCCTTCACGCCGCAAATCATTTTCATGCGCACCGAGTCGGCGGAAATGGTCAAGCACGCGCTCAATTCTTTTCTCGCGCTTTCGATCACGTTCATCAACGAAGTCGCCCGTCTCTGCGAATCCACCGGCGCGGACGCGAAGGAAGTTTCGCTGGGTTTGAAGAGCGAAGCGCGCATCGGCCCAAAAGCGTATCTCGGCCCCGGTGGCCCGTTCGCCGGCGGCACGCTGGCGCGCGATGTCGTGACCTTGACCAAACTCGCGGAAGAAAATCGACGAAAAAATTTCCGTCATTCCCGCGATCAAGCAAAGCAACGATCTGCATCGCGGCTGGGCATTCCGGCGTTTGCAAGCGCGCCTCGGCGATTTGCGCGGCAAAAAAATTTCCGTCCTCGGCCTGACTTACACCACGAACACCGACACGCTCCGCCGCAGCGCCGCCGTGGAATTGTGCCAGCAGCTTCTCGCCGCTGGCGCAAACGTCAGCGCTTTTGATCCGGCAGTGAAAAATTTGCCCGATGAACTTTCCAAAATTCAACTCGCTTCGGAAATCGCCGGCGCGTTGAACGGCGCGGAAGCCGTCGCCGTGTGCGCCGAGTGGCCGCAGTTTCGCCAAGCGGACTGGGCAAAAATCATTCCGCAAATGCGCCAGCCAATTTTCGTGGACGCGAATCGTTTTCTTGAAAAGGAATTGAAAAGCATCCCCGGCGTCGAGCATCTTTCTGTCGGTCGCGCTTAAAATGAAACTCAAAAACGTCAACGCGCTCATCACCGGCGGCAGCCAGGGACTCGGCAAAGTCATCGCCGAACATTTTTTGCGTGAAGGCGCGAACGTCGTGATTTGTTCGCGCGGCGAAAAAGAACTGCTCGCCACGTGCGATGAACTGGCCAAGAAATTTCCCGTGCAAAAAGTTTTCGCCAAAACCTGTGATGTTTCCAGCGAATCACAAGTCAACGATCTGGTCGCGTTCGCGTTGCGCGAACTTGGATCGCTTCAAGCACTCGTTTTGAACGCCGGAATTTACGGGCCGATGGGCGCGACGGAATCGGTTTCACTCGACGAATGGAAACGTACGCTCGAAATAAACCTTTACGGCGTTTTGCTGCCAAGTCGCGCGGCCATTCCGCATTTCAAAAAAATGGGTCGCGGAAAAATCGTTGTTTTGAGCGGCGGCGGCGCGACGAATCCGTTGCCGAACATCAGCGCTTATGCCGCGTCGAAGGCCGCCGTGATTCGTCTGATGGAAACGCTCGCGGAAGAATTAAAAAGTTTTCACGTGGACGTGAACGCCATCGCGCCCGGCGCGCTCGCGACGCGGCTCGTGGACGAAGTTCTGGCGGCTGGCGCGGAAAAAGTCGGCGCGGCATTTTTCGAGAAAAATAAAAATTGGAAGGAAAAAGGCGCGGTGCCGCTCGAACTCGGCGCGGGGGTGGCCGTTTATCTCGCAAGCGCGGAGAGCGACGGCATCACCGGCAAGCTCATCAGCGCGCAATGGGATCCGTGGGAAAAACTTCACGAATTCAAAGGCGATTTGGGCGGCGACATTTACACGCTGCGCCGCATCATGCCGAAGGATCGTGGAAAAAATTGGGGGAATCGTTAAATGGTTAAATGGTTGAACCGTGGAACCGATTTAACAATTCAACGGTTCAATCATTTAACGAAACAAAAATGAATTACGCCATCATCGGCTGCGGTTTAATCGGAAAAAAACGGCTGGCCGGTTTGCCCGCCGGTTCAAAACTCGTCGTCGCGTGTGACACAAATCTGGCGCGCGCGGAAGAACTTGTGAAATTGGCGCAAACTGGCCGGGCGGTTTCCGATTTCAAAATCGCCGTCGCCGATCCGCAGGTGGACGCGGTGATTGTCGCCACGATCAATTCGGAACTGGCAAAAATTTCCGCCGCCGCGATTCGCGCGGGCAAACACGTCATCGTGGAAAAACCCGCCGGGATTTCCGTGCGGCAGCTTGACGAACTGATCGCGCTCGAAAAAAAACACGGCGTCTGCGTGCGCGTCGGTTTCAATCATCGTTATCATCCCGCGTTTCAAAAGGCGCGCGAGATTTTTGCGTCCGGCGTGATGGGTGAATTGATGTTCATCCGCGCCCGTTACGGCCACGGCGGACGCATCGGTTACGACCAGGAATGGCGCGCCGATCCGAAACTTTCCGGCGGCGGCGAATTGATTGACCAGGGAATTCATTTAATTGACCTCGCGGGCTGGTTTCTCGGCGACTTCAAAAAAATTGACGGCCACGCGGAAACGTATTTCTGGAAAATGCCGGTGGACGACAATGCGTTTTTGAGTTTGCGCACGGCGAAAAATCAGACCGCGTGGCTGCATGTCAGTTGCACGGAATGGAAAAATCTTTTTTCGTTCGAGATATACGGCCGCCACACGAAACTGGCCATCGAAGGTCTCGGCGGCAGTTACGGCGTCGAGAAACTTTTTCACTATCAGATGAAACCGGAGATGGGAATTCCCGATACGAAAATTTATGAATTTCCCGGCGCGGATGCATCGTGGAAAATTGAAATGATTGAATTCGAACGCGACATTCAATCAAAACGAAAACCTGACGCCGGACTTGCCGAAGCGCGCGCTGCACTTCAGATTGTTGAAGCCATTTACGAAAAAAGTGGCTTGAAAAATTTATGATTATTGCAAGGTCTCCTTTGCGCGTCACGCTCGGCGGCGGCGGGACGGATTTGCCGTCGTATTACAAAAAGTTCGGCGGCTTCCTCATCGCGGCGGCGATTGACCGCTACGTCTACATCACGCTGCACGACACGTTCGTGCCGGACTTGATCGTGAAGTATTCGGAGCTGGAGCGCGTGCCGGACGCGACGAAATTGAAGCACCCGATCATCCGCGAGGCGTTTGCGTTCGTCGGCGTGGACGGGCGTTCGCTGGAAATGACCTCGATGGCGGACATTCCGTCGGGCACGGGACTCGGTTCGTCCGGCAGTTTCACGACCGCGCTGCTCAAGGCGCTGCACGCTTACAAAAAAAATCTTGTCCATCCCGCCGAACTCGCGGCGCAGGCGTGTGAAGTTGAAATTGACCGACTTAAAGAACCGATTGGTAAACAGGATCAATACATCGCGGCTTACGGCGGCATCACCTGTTTCAAATTTTTGGAAAACGGAAAAGTCGAGGCGTGGCCGCTGAAACTTTCCAAAGAGACGCGCGACAACCTTGAGGACAATCTGCTTCTGTTTTTCACCGGTTATTCGCGCAGCGCGTCGGCGATTTTGAAGGAGCAGGACGTGAAATCGAAATCGGACGACAAGTCCATGATCGAGAATTTGCATTTCGTCAAGGAACTCGGTCTGCAAAGCCAGGCTGCGCTCGAAAACGGAAACCTCGCCGAGTTCACGCGGTTGATGGACGTTCATTGGCAGCGCAAAAAACAGCGCAGCGGCGGCATGAGCAATCCGAAAATCAACGAATGGTATGACCTCGCGATGGCCAGCGGCGCGCTCGGCGGAAAATTGATCGGCGCGGGCGGCGGCGGATTTCTGATGTTTTACGCCGAGGACAAGGCGAAGCTGCGCCACGCGATGCGGCAGGTTGGATTAAAGGAAGTCCGCTTCCGTTTCGATTTCGAGGGAACGAAGCTGGTGATTTCATGAAAATTTTTAACGACAATAAATTATGACAACTCGCGTCAAACTTTATATTGTAAGCTACACCGCAAGTGCAATGATGTTGCTAAATGTTTTTTCCAAACCACTTCATATTCCCGATTCGCTTCAATGGATTCTAATTATTGGAGTCTTTGTTCCTCTCGGCTGGATGTTTTATTTAATTAAGAAGCAGAAGCAGGAAAAGTTAGAGCAATCCGCTTCAACAGAAACGGTAAAGAGCAAAGTTGTGGACGAACGGCAGAATACGAAAAAAAGATTGATAATAACGATGGTTCTGGCTTCGACGGTTGGTTTATGTGCGCCGCTCTGGTTGCCATTGACCGGAAGCACTTTGGGTGTTCGTGGAGATTTTATTTGCGGAATTGTTACTGCGATAATTGTTTGCGTCATTTTTGGAATCAGATTGAAAAAAATCTGACAATGAGTCTTCCGCTTTCCCAAATTCCCGTCGCCATTCTCGCGGGCGGACTCGCCACGCGGCTGCGGCCCATCACGGAAAAAATCCCCAAATCGCTCGTGCCCGTCGCGGGCCAGGCATTTCTCGCGCATCAATTAAAATTGCTGCACGCGCGCGGAATCCGCCGCGCGGTTTTGTGTATCGGCTATCTTGGCGAAATGATCCAGCGCGATTTTGGCGACGAAGCGTTTGGCGTAAAATTGGATTATTCTTTCGACGGCGAAAAACTTCTCGGCACGGGCGGCGCGATCAAACGCGCGTTGCCATTTCTCGGTGAAGAATTTTTCGTGCTCTACGGCGATTCGTATCTACCGATTGAATATGCATCGATCGCGGATTTTTTTCACCGCAGCGGCAAGCTCGGTTTGATGACGGTTTATCGCAACGAAGGCAAATATGACGCGAGCAATGTTGTTTTTTGCGACGGCAAAATTGCGGTTTATGACAAAAAATTGAAACTGCCGGAAATGCGGCACATTGATTACGGCTTGAGTTTGTTCAAACCCTCCGTGTTCGATTCTTATTCTGCCGATCAAGTTTTTGATTTGGCCGATGTCATGGGCAAGCTCGTCCGTGAAAAACAACTGGCGGGTTATGAAGTGCCGGAACGGTTTTACGAAATGGGTTCGCCTGCGGGCTTGGCGGAATTGGAAAAATTGCTACAATCCAAATCAACATGAGTTTCACGAAACAATTTCTCGCCGAAGTCCAGCAGGTCGCGGCGCAACTCGACGCGGGCGCGATTGAAAAATGCGCGGACGAACTCGCAAAAATCCGCGAGCGCGGCGGACGCCTTTTCATCCTCGGCGTCGGCGGCAGCGCGGGCAATGCCAGCCACGCGGTGAACGATTTCCGCAAAATCTGCGGCTTCGAGGCCTACGCGCCGACGGACAACGTTTCCGAACTCACCGCGCGCACGAACGACGAAGGTTGGGCGACGGTTTTTTCCGAGTGGTTGAAAGGCAGCCGCATCAATGCGAAGGACGGCCTGCTGATTTTTTCCGTCGGCGGCGGGAACCTTGAAAAGAATGTCAGCCCGAATCTTGTCAGCGCAATTCAACTCGCGAAAAAAGTCGGCGCATCCGTCATCGGCATCGTCGGGCGCGACGGCGGTTACACGGCGAAGGAAGCGACCGCGTGCGTGATTGTGCCGACGGTTAACCCGACGCATGTCACTCCGCACAGCGAGGCGTTTCAAGGCATCGTCTGGCATTTGTTTGTGTCGCATCCCAAACTCAAAGTTGCCCAGACAAAATGGGAGTCAACAAAATGACGCGGCGCGAAAGCATAGTGGAAACGCAAAGGATTTGATTTAAATCGTTTATGCCGCTCTATGAATACGAGCTTTGCAAAGGCGACTGCAAGGTTTGCGGCGGGCGGTTCACTTTACGTCGTCCGGTGAACGTGCCGGAGTTGACGAAATGTCCGGCGTGCAAAAAGCCAGTGCGTAAAATCATTTCCGCATTCAATACGCCGACCAAACTCAAGCCGCTCTCCATCTCGGACGCAAAAAAGGCAGGATTCACCGTGCTTAAAAAAATCAGCAAGGGCGAATATGAACGGCAGTAAATTCAGTTTTGACGCGCACGATAATTTGCGTTATCGTTTTTGTTTGAGATGGGTATCCGCTTTTCAAATATTAAACTGTTTTTGCTCGGCGTCGCGGTTGCATTCACGCTCCCGTCAGAAGCCCAACAAGGCAGCCAGCCGATTCTTTTTTCTTCACCTGACAACGGCAGCGCGGCGGATTTGAAAGATGTAACTGGCAGTTCAACTCCGGATTTGAACGATGCTTTTCAGGCCCCGTCTTCATTTAGCGTGAATGGATCAGGCGCGGCTCCTTCAGCACCGGCCATTCCGGCTCCTTCAGCGTCAGAAGGAGACACGCTTCAGCAGATGCTGGATAACCGAAAGAATTGGGTGTTTATGACACCTGCGGAAATTCTCGGTGTCGACACGCCGGAAAAAATTCTTGGAATTCCCGACCGCAATGCCTTCGGCCAAAGGCAAAATTTAACGGCAATCGAACGCTTCGCTGAGAGACAAATGCAAGGCGGCACAAAAGCTCTTCAATCCGGTGATTCAGATTCGTGGTGGAATTCACACAACCGGAACAATTCGCCTAATGCCAGTTTACCCAATATCATAAGCTCGGATCTGGGAAATTCGTCGCCGGTCATGAACATGAATTCGTTCGTGACCGCTCCAAAGGATAGTTTGTTTGCAGGCCAGAGTGCAAACGCAGGCCAGCAAAAACTTTCACTCCCGCTGCAAACATCTGCCATCGCGCAACAAACGGCAATGGATCCTGATCCTTTTAAGGAGTTGCTCGAGCCCGTTCAAACACCGACTCCACTTCCGTCCGCGACGCCTGTGGATCACTATCTTGGAAATTCTTCAGACCCAATTTTCGGCCCTGAAAAAAATGATGGTGCCGGCGCTTCGTTCACGCCGCTCAACAGCGAAATTGCAACACCAACTGGTTTGACGCCATTGCCAGGGATTGCGGCTCAAATAAGCACGCAACCCCAAACCCCTCCGTCGTGGGCACCAAAACCGCCACCGTGGCTATTGCAAGGACCCCAGCTGTTCGAAATGCCGCAGCGAAAATTCTAAACCGTCTTGCGCACTCACTGCGCCGACGTCATCACAAGAACCTGTTCGAGCGTGGAAACGCCATCGCGCGCACGATCGAGCGCGACCATGCGCAATGTGCGCATCCCCTGACTGATGGCAACCTTGGCGAGTTCGCGGGTGTTTGCGCGGGCAATGATGAGTTTGCGAATTTGGTCACTCATTGTCATGGCTTCGATGATGGCCATGCGTCCCAAGTAACCGGAATTTTTGCAACGCTCGCAGCCGTGACCGCGAAATAGTTGTACGCCGGCAAACATTGCAGGATCAATACCGAGGTCTTCAAACATTTTTGGCGGATACATGACCTGCTCTTTGCAATGCGAGCAAATGCGACGAACGAGGCGTTGCGCGCACGAAAGAATAACGGACGAGGAAATCAAAAACGGGGCGATACCCATGTCGTCTAGGCGCGCAATCGCACCTGGCGCGTCATTGCAGTGCATGGTGCTGAGCACTTGATGGCCGGTCAGCGCAGCTTCGATAGCGATTTCGGCGGTTTCCGTGTCGCGGATTTCGCCAATCATTATGATGTCCGGGTCTTGCCGCAAAATGGAGCGCAACGCACTGGCGAAAGTCAGGCCGATTTCCTTTTTGGTCGGCACTTGATTGATACCGGAAATTTGAAATTCTACCGGGTCTTCGACGGTGACGATGTTGTAAATCGGGTTGTTCAGCTCGTTGAGCGCGGAATAAAGCGTCGTGGTTTTCCCTGAACCGGTCGGGCCGGTGACGAGAATGAGACCGTGCGGCGCGTCAATGGCGTTTCTGAATTGCTTGAATGTTTCGGGGTCTAAGCCAAGTTTATCAACACTTGCGGACAAGTTGGTTTTATCCAGCACGCGCAAAACAATTTTTTCGCCGTGAACCGTGGGCAGTACGGAGACGCGCAAATCGTAATCCTTGCCGCTCACCTTGACGCGCATGCGACCGTCTTGTGGCAGTCGCCGCTCGGCAATATCAAGATTGCTCATGATTTTGAAACGCGAGGCCAACGCCAGTTGCATTTGTTTTGGGGGCGGCGTCGCGTCCACAAGTACGCCGTCGATGCGGTAACGTAATCGTACCGTTTTCTCAAATGGCTCCAAATGGACGTCGCTGGCGCGATCTTTAACAGCTTGAAGAACAATTAGATTTGCAAGTTTGATGACCGGCGCTTCTTCGGTGGAAGCGGCCAGCCGGTCAAGGTTGACGTCTTCAACTGCTTCACGAATGTTCTCAATCGTGCCGGCTTCTGCGTCCGCTTCGCGCTGTTTTGCAGCGTCCTCGATTATGTCTTCCATCGAACTGCCCTTGGACGCGTCAATGGCGTTGAGCTTTTCAATGATGGCTTTTTCCGACGCGATGAGTGGAGTTATTTCCAATCGCGTCAACCGCTTGACATCGTCGAGCGCGAGAACGTTCAGCGGGTCGGCCATCGCGAGAAACAACTTGTTTTCCAGACGCGAAACAGGAATGACCTTGTGATTGTGCGCCGTATCGCGCGGCAGCAGTTCGACAATTTCCAGCGGAATGCTAATGCGCGCCAAGTTGACCGGTGGCACGTTCAAAACACGGCCCATCGAGACGGCGAGGTCCTGTTCGCTGACGTAAGCCTTGTCAATGATAAGCTTGATGAGACGCGCGCCTTCCTTTTTTTGCTGTTCAAGTAGTTCTTCAATCTGCTTGGCCGTCAACAAACCGTCTTCGACCAGCGCGTCGGCTATGCGTTCTCCGAATGATTTAACTTTTGCCATGTTTAACGAAATGCTTTGCGAATGTTTTGCATCAACTCGTCGGGTGACGTTAAATACCACAACAACCGGTGCGTGGTCGTTTCGGCGAGTTCCTTCGCCGCCTGTTGATTGAATGGGTTTGCCGTAGCGACCAAAATGGACTTGCTCATTCGGTCGAATGGCAGCACGCACCAGCGTCTGCAAACTTCAGCTGGGAAAGCGCGCGTCAATTCAATATCCATGTCGTATTTGTCCAACGGCAAAAATCCCGCGCGCGATTTATCAGCAAGTATCGCGAGCGATTTTTCCACAGTCAAAATTCCCTTATCGCTAAGTATGTTAATGAACGGCTCGACGACATCCGGAGGCGCCACTGACATATCCGGCGTGCGCCAGCACAAGTCAAAATCACCCGCCGCGATAATTTTTGATTCGACAAAAATCCGGCGCATTGTATTGCGGCCATCATCAATTTCCCCGGTCACCCCCCGCGATTTTTTTGTGTTTTTTTGCGCGGCAGGCAGCGGGGCCAGAGCTGCCGGCTCGACGCCCGTCGATTGAACCGTAGCGTTGCTGGCCTTGTCTTCAATTTGCCTGAGCGCTAACTGCACGTCCGCATCATCTGGCCGACGCTGCAAAACCGTTTCGTATTCTAAAATTGCCGACGAAAGCTGCCCCGACTGCATATAAGCTTCCGCAATGCGCTTGGACGTATTGACCACATCCTGTTCACGTCCCATTTTCGTGTAAGCCTCCTTGAGGATTTCCAGCGATTGGCAGTCATTCGGCTGCGATTGGATAATGACTTCAAACATCGCAATCGTTTGCAATAATTGCGCTTCCTCTTCAGGGCTGATTGTTGTTACGGACATGACGCTAATTTAGCTATATCAATTTCAAAGTATTTTACGCATTGGGCTTTCACAACGCAATCTCATTGCATTCTGTCGTCGTCTTCGGAATCGTAATGCCGATGGTCATTGACGCCGCAAATAAAATGCCGCAACCAACAATGTCGCCTGCGCCCGGCGAACGCCTCCTGCGTTTCGTCGGCGACAAAGTCATTTTTACACTCCGCGCCGAAATCAATTCCGCCGCGCAAAAAAATGTCTGCGCGTTTCTGCGCACCAATCTGGGCCGCGCCGCCGCCCGCCGCAAAGAAATTATTTCCGCCCACGCTGGCGGTGCCGCCGCCGCTGGCGCGTCATGGCGCGATTTGCCCATGCAAAAAACCGGCGATGGCTGGCAAATCGAACTGCCGCTCGCTGAAGTCGGCTTTTTCAAGGCCAAAGCCTATCTGCTCGACGAAAAAAACTGGCAGCACTGGCCCGACGGCGTGGACGTCGGAATTTCCGTCCATCCAGATTTCGCGCGAACGGCAAATACAATTTACTGCGCCTTCACGCGACTTTTCGGCGCGACAAAAAATTTGCCTTCCACCGCCGACGAAAAACTCGAAGCCCAACTTAAATCGCTCGAAGCCCTCGGCTACGCGACTTTGCCGCCGTCGGGAAAATTACGCGACCTCGCAAAACAATTGCCGCACATCGTCCAGACTCTCGGCTGCCGCATTCTGCATCTGCTCCCGGTTTATCCGACGCCCACGACCTATGCGCGCTTCGGACGTTTCGGCAGCCCTTACGCCGCGCTCGACATGAACGCGATTGACCCCGCGCTCGTTGAATTCGACAAACGCGCCACCGGCGTGGATCAATTCTGCGAACTCACCTACGCCGCGCACTCGCTTGGCGCGCGCGTGTTCATTGACATCGTCATCAACCACACCGGCTGGGGTTCATACTTGCAGGAAAATCACCCCGAATTTTTTCTGAAAAATCCCGACGGCTCGTTTGCCAGCCCAGGTGCTTGGGGAACGGTCTGGGAAGATTTGGTCGAACTCGAACAGCACGACGTGAAACTCTGGGACAAAATCGCCGATGCACTTCTGACCTGCTGCCGTCGCGGCGTGGACGGTTTCCGCTGCGACGCCGGCTATAAAATTCCCGTCGTCGCGTGGCAATATATTATTGCGCGCATCCAAAACGAATTTCCCGAAACGATTTTTCTGCTCGAAGGCCTCGGCGGTTCATGGGAAGCCACGGAAAATCTCCTCACCGACGGCGGAATGCAATGGGCATATTCCGAACTGTTCCAAAATTATTCCGGCCACGACGTCGCATGGTATCTCGATTACGCGAACCGCCAGAGTTCGCGCATCGGCGCATACGTTCATTATTCCGAAACGCACGACAACAGCCGCCTCGCCGAAAAAGGCCGCACGTGGTCGCTGATGCGAAATCGCCTCTGCGCGCTCACGAGTCCGAGCGGCGGATTTGGTTTCACCTGCGGCGTTGAATGGCTCGCCGCCGAAAAAATCCGCGTCCACGGCAATACCGGATTGAACTGGAACGCCGGCGGCAACATCGTCCCCGAACTTGCGCAACTCAACCAGATCATCTCAAATCATCCGTGCTTTTTCGACGGCGCAAAACTCGCGCGCTTGAGCGCGCCCGATTCGCCGATCTACGCGTTGCTCCGCGAATCCGCCGAAGGCAAAGATTCCATTCTTGTTCTCGTCAACACCGACGTTGAAAAATCTCATTTGCTGGCGCTCACGCCCGCTGATTTGAAATTTGAAATTTCCGATTTCCAATTCGATTTGCTCGGCCAGCCACTCTCGCAATTCGTGCGCGAGAAAAACGAAATCATCTTCACGCTCGTGCCCGGCGCGTGCCACTGCCTCGCGCTGACGCAAACACCCGTCGGCTTGAGCGGCGACGATTATCGTCGCGCACGCGCCCAAGCCGCGTTTGCGATCCAGGCCTTGAGCAAAATCGTTCCCGCCGAATCCGTTGACAGCCTCGACTGGCGCTGGCTCGCGGAACAAGTGGATTCGTCACCGGACAATTTTCTCGCCGCCGCCAGCGAATTCGCCGCGCGCGAAACCAAAACTCCGCTTGCCGATCTGTTGCGCGAAACCGACGCCGGAAAAAATTTCCCGCGCGTCGTCGCGTGGACTTTGATTGACGCCCGCCGCGTCACGCTCGTCCCGCCCGGCCACTGGCTTTTGATCAAGGACAACGCACCATTCCGCGCCGAGTTGCGAAGCCAGAATGAAGGCGCGACTACAATTCACGTCCAATCCATTGCCGCTGGCGACAACCACGTTGCGTGCTTTGCACCACGCGATTCGGCGGCGGAAACGGAATTGATTTTGGAATGCTACGCCGAACGCCCGCAAAAAATTTCGGCGACAATCCGTTTTCTCACGCCCGAACCGGCAGTCCCAACTCCCATCTCCCATCTCCCATCTCCCGACGCTTTAGTTTTATTGACCAACGGCCTCGGCGGCATGGCGCGTCTCTGCGTGGATTTGGGCCGCGTGAATTCCAAATACGACTGCGCGCTCGGCGCGAATCTGAACCCGACCTTTCCTGTGGACCGCCATGTTTTTGTAAAACGCATCCGCGTCTGGGTCAACGCCGACGGTTTTCTCTCGCCGCTTGATTTCAAAAATCTCGCGTCGTTCCAAGCCGGTTCACCTACCGTCTGGCAATTTATCGCCAACGCCGGCGACGGCCGCACGGTTGAGATTGAATTACGCGCCGAAATGCTCGCAGGCAAAAATACGACGGTTTTTCAATTCAGCCGACCGACGGAAAAATCCGCGCACGGCAAACAATTGCCCGCAAACTGCGACGTTCGCCTGACAGTGCGCGCGGACATCGAAGACCGGAATTTTCATTCCGAAACCAAACGCAATGGCGGCGCGGATTTTCATTTCTCGTCGAATACGCACACGCTTGACAAAAGAACCGGCTTCGCCTTCACCCCCGCGCCCGAACGCCAACTTCGCGTTTTTGCCGACACTGGTGAATACCATCCGCAGCCCGAATGGTGCGAAAACATCCCGCATCCCGTCGAGCAAATGCGCGGCCAGACCGCCAGCGGCGACGCCTACAGTCCCGGCTGGTTTGAGATTCCGCTAGCGAAAGGGACGAATGCACTTTTGGTCGCAACAGCAGATGCAAATTTACCTTCGCCGAAAAAAATCAAGCTGGTGCAGAGGAAAAACGATTTCGCAGCACAACTCGCAGACGCCGCGCGGCAATTCGTCGTCCGACGCGACAACGGCAAAACGGTCATCGCCGGTTACCCGTGGTTTCTCGATTGGGGACGTGACTCGCTCATCTGCGCGCGTGGACTTCTCGCGGCAGGCATGACGCAGGAGGTGAAACAACTGTTGCTCACTTTCGCGAAACTTGAGAAGGACGGCACATTGCCGAATACAATCCATGGAAACGACGTTTCCAACCGCGACACGACCGACGCGCCGCTGTGGTTCGCCGTCGTGTGCGAGGAATTTTCTGAAGCTCAAAACTCAAGACTCAAAACTCAAAACTTTTACGAAACGCCGGTTGACGAAAATGGCCGCACCATCCGCGACGTGCTGACGAGCATCGCGGAAAATTATTCCAAAGGCACACCGAATGGCATCCGCATGGATGCAGACTCGGCTTTGATCTGGAGCCCGAGCCATTTCACCTGGATGGATACGAATTTTCCCGCCAGCACGCCCCGCGAAGGTTATCCGGTTGAAATTCAAGTCCTGTGGATTCGACTGTTGCGCCAATTGGAAAGGATTTCCGCGCCTGCCGAGCAAAAAAAATGGCGCGACCTCGCCGACCATGCGACCGCCTCGTTTGAAAAATTGTTCTGGCTCGAAGAATGCGGCTGGTTTGCCGACGTGCTGCTCGGCGGTTCGCGCGTCATCGCGCGCGACGCGACGGCGAGCGACGCGCTGCGCAGTAATTGTCTTTTCGCCGTCAGCCTCGGCCTCGTCACCGGCGAACGCGCGAAACGCTGCGTCGAGGCCGCGCAAAAATTTCTCGTCGTGCCGGGCGCGTTGCGCTCGCTCGCGCCGCTGCCGGTTGCCGTTCCGCTGCCCATTTTAAGCAACGATGGACGCCCTTTGAACGATCCGCGCAATCCGTATTGGCCGCGTTACGAAGGCGACGAGGACACGCGCCGCAAACCCGCGTATCACAACGGCACGGCATGGACGTGGACGTTTCCGACGTTCTGCGAAGCACTCGCGCGGGTATGGAATTTTTCACCGGAAGCGGTTGCCGCCGCAAAAGCGTATTTGGGAAGCTCGGAAAAGATTTTGAACGAAGGCTGTCTCGGCCAGATTCCTGAAATTCTCGACGGCGACGCGCCGCACGCTCAGCGCGGCTGCGACGCACAGGCGTGGGGCGCGACAGAAGCTTTACGCGTTTGGAAATTATTAAACCATTGAGCGCCTCAGACACGAACGGTCATCCGTCAATGCAGAGGCAATTGTATTTGAGTTCATTCATGCTTATCCATTAAAGTCGGAAACATTTTATGGCCATTCAACTTCGAGACAAATCCACTTGTAAATACGACCAAATCTCGCTCGGCGAAGTCATGCTGCGGCTTGACCCAGGCGAAGGCCGCATCCGCACCGCGCGGCATTTCACCGCGTGGGAAGGTGGCGGTGAATACAACACCTCGCGCGGCCTCCGCAAATGTTTCGGCTACAAGACCGCCGTAGCGACCGCGTTCGTGGACAATGAGGTCGGCCATCTCATCGAGGACTTCATCATGCAGGGCGGCGTGGACACCGCCTTCATCAAGTGGCGCGAAGACGACGGCATCGGTCGCAGCGTGCGCAACGGTTTGAATTTCACCGAGCGCGGCTTCGGCATTCGCGGCGCGGTCGGTGTGCCGGATCGCGGCAACTCGGCGGCGGCGCAATTGAAGCCCGGCGATTTTGATTGGGATTTAATTTTTGGAAAAATTGGCACGCGCTGGTTGCACACTGGCGGAATTTTTGCGGCTCTTTCGGAAACGACGGCGGCGTTGACGATTGAAGCGGTGAAGGCGGCGAAGAAACACGGCGTCGTAGTCAGCTATGATTTGAATTATCGTCCGTCACTGTGGAAATCCATCGGCGGCTTGAAAAAAGCGCAGGAGGTCAACCGCGAGATCGCGAAGTATGTGGACGTGATGATCGGCAACGAGGAAGACTTTACCGCGAGCCTCGGCTTTGAAGTAAAGGGCGCGGAAAAACTTAATCACATCGAGCCGGACGCGTTCAAGGCGATGATTGAAACCGCCGTGAAGACGTATCCGAATTTCAAGGTGGCCGCGACGACGCTCCGCCGCGTCATCACCGCGACGAAGAATGACTGGAGCGCGATTCTCTGGCACGACGGGAAATTTCACGAAAGCCGTAAATATCCCGAACTGGAAATTCTGGATCGCGTCGGCGGCGGCGACAGCTTTGCAAGCGGCCTGCAATTCGGTTTCCTCGAATTTAACGACGCGCAGAAAGCCGTGGAATACGGCGCGGCGCACGGCGCGCTCGCCTCGACCACGCCCGGCGACACAAGCATGGCCACGCGCAAGGAAGTGGAAAAAACTTTTGCTGGCGGCAGCACGCGCGTGCAACGCTGAAATTAAATCGTGGTAGGGCGGCGCTGCCGCGCCGCTACATTGGCTGACCAGCAGGTCAGCCCTACCATTACATCAATAAAAAATTATGAAAACACCAGCAGAACTTTTTTCACTCAAAGGCAAAGTGGCGGTCGTCATCGGCGGCACGGGCGTGCTGTGCGGCGAAATGGCCGAAGGTTTGGCAAGCACCGGTGCGACGGTGGCGTTGGTCGGTCGCGATGCGGCGAAAGCCAAAGACCGTCTCGATAAGATTGCCAAGGACGGCGGCAAGGCGGAATTCTTTTCGTGCGACACAACATCGAAAGCCAGCTTGCAAAAACTTTTGGTGGACGTGCTGGCGAAGTTTGGTCGCGTGGATATTTTAGTGAATGGCGCGGGCATCAATTCGCCGACGCCGTTCTTCGACATTCCCGAAGACGAATTCGACAAAATTATCGCGGTGAATTTGAAGGGCGTCGTGCTGGCCTGTCAGATTTTTGGTCAGCACATGGTCGCCAAGCGGAGCGGCAGCATCATCAATCTCGGCTCGGCGTCGGGGCTGAACCCGTTGTCGCGCGTGTTCACTTACTCGGCATCGAAGGCGGCGGTTCATAATCTTTCCAAAAATCTCGCGCGCGAGTGGGCGACGAGCGGCGTGCGCGTGAACATCTTGGTGCCCGGATTTTTTCCGGCAGAACAAAATCGCAAGGTGCTCACTCCTGATCGTGTGGCGCAAATCATGGGCAAGACGCCGATGAAACGATTCGGCGAGGCGCATGAACTCGTCGGCGCGACGTTGCTGCTTGCCTCGGACGCAGGCAGTTTTATCACCGGCGCGGAAATTGTCGTGGACGGCGGGTTTGATGCGATGTCGATTTGAACAGAAGCAAACGAAGAAAACAGAGTTCAAAAAATCCAGCTTGTTGAAGCCGCGACTTCAACGGGCTTTTTATTTTGGATGTGGATTACAAATCCGTGATCGGCTTGTGCCGGGGCACGAGCATTTTCATGATTGACCAGGCGATCAAATAACTCAACCCGCAGATGGTGAACATGACGAGGTAGGCCGTTTGCGGGGTTTGTTTGAAGTCGTCGGTCAGCCTGCCGGCGAGCATTTGCAAAATGACGCCGCCGCCGATGCCGCCAGCCATCGTGCCGATGCCGATGACGCTCGCGACGGTTTTTTTGGGAAACATGTCAGACACGGTGGTGTATAGATTTGCCGACCAGGCCTGATGCGCGGCGGCACCGATGCAAATCGTCGCGACGGCCAGCACCGCGGACCATTTCCCAAAATGAGCGACGTTGCCAAAGTATTGCGTCGTCAAGACGGTCAGCGGGAAAATGGCGATGATCAGCATCGCGGTCATGCGCGCCTGATAGACCGGCCAGCCGCGTTTGATGAGCATCATCGGAATGCCGCCGCCGTAAATGCTGCCGATGATGGCGACGCCATAAACGATGAAGGTCGGCAGCATGATGTCGTGCTTGGTCATGCCGAATTGTTTTTTCAAATAGTCCGGCAGCCAGAAGAGATAAAACCACCAGACGCCGTCGGTCATGAATTTACCGGCGAAGAAAGACCACATCTGGCGGTAGCCGAACAGTTTCAGCCAGGAAACCTTTTTGGTCTGGTCGCCCGTCTGCGCATCGGCGGCGGTCTCGTCGTCAATGTGAATATAATCGTATTCGGCTTTCGACAGTCGCTTCTGTCTGGTTGGCGTATCATAAAGCCAGAACCAGAAAATCAGCCAAAGAAAACCGGCTGAACCGGTGAGGATGAACGCCATTTTCCAGCCCCGCTGGTCGCCGAAATGAATCAGGCACCACGGAACGAACAGCGCGGCGATCATCGCGCCGCAATTGGAACCGCTGTTGAAAATGCCGGTGGCAAAAGCGCGTTCACGCTTGGGAAACCATTCGGCGACGGTCTTGATGGAAGCCGGAAAATTTCCGGCTTCACCGGCGGCGAACGCGCTGCGAATCGCGACGTGCATCGCGACGAATGTTCCGGCGAACGCATTGAGGATTCCAAAAACGGACCAGAGAATGAGCGAAAGCGCCAGACCCAGCTTGGTGCCGACTTTATCAATGACCCATCCGGCCACAACGGTGAAGGCGGCGTAAACGCCGGTGAAAAAAGAAGTCAAATAGGCAAAATCCGTGTTGCTCCAGCCGAAGCCGCCCTGCTCCGCCGGCGTGCAGAAAAATTCCTTCAAATAGCTGATGACCTGCCGGTCCATGTAATTGACGGTCGTGGAAAAAAACAGCAGCCCGCAGATGACCCACCGGTAATGGCGAAAGCCCGGCGCGGGTTGTTTTGGGAAATCCATCGCCATTGGGGTATCCAAAAACCATCCCCGCTTCAAGCAATTTGCCGGATTGGCATTTTATGTTTTTGAAATTCGTTGCCGTTGCGGTTTGTTCAAAATTTTTATTGACGATTCCCCTCGCTTTATGATTTAACAGAGTCGGCTTCGGGAAACAGTCCGGGCTTCTGGTTTGACAACGGGCGGGCAATGGCTGGTAAAAGGGACAACGGCAGCGGGTTCGGTTTGGGCGCAGGGCGTAAAAACAACCTCGTCTTCGGTAATCTTTTCCCCCGCTCCGGCAAACTTCATGGCGGTTTGCGCACCGTCAATCCGTTCTACCATGCAGCGGGTTCATTCCACCGTGTGCCGGACTCATTCCACTGTGCCGTAACTGCCTTCGACCATACGCCGGAATCGTTCCGGCATGCGCCGGACTCATTCCGGGATACCGTGGAACCAATCCGGCATGCGCCGGAATCGTTCCGGCACACCGAAAAATCATTTTCCGGCGCCGGAAAATGGTTTTTACACACCAATTTTGGGCAAAAACACCCAAAAAGGGCAATAAAACCCTCCTTCTGACGCCGTGGACGGCTGAAATGGTAGGGACACGTCGCCGACGTGTCCGCGCGAAAGGGTAGGGTCGCCTCGCTGAGGCGACCGAACCAAAACGGACGGCTGGGCCAGCCGTCCCTACCAAATAAATAAAACACATTCCCTCTCCCGGCAAAACCCGGGGAGGGAACCGACAAAAAAACGGGAATATGCATTTGCCACAACGACTGCGGCTTCCTCATAACATTCCTTTGTGGGTTGACCCGCAAAAGTCGGTTTATTTCATCACCATCAATTGTCAGGAACGTGGAATAAATCAATTGGCCAGACCGGAAGTCGCCATACCCTTGCTCGATTCAGTTGTTTTCAGAAATGAAAAATCAATCTGGTTTGCCCGTGTCTTTCTTGTGATGCCGGACCACGTTCATGCGTTGCTTTCATTTCCGCCTTCGGAAAATACGGTTCAGAAAACCATGTCGCGGTGGAAACGTTGGACGACATGGCGACTGAAGATCAAATGGCAGCGCGACTTCTTTGAGCATCGCCTGCGATCAGATGAAAACCGGCGGGAAAAGGGCGATTACATTTTGGCCAACCCCGTGCGGAAACGGTTGGTGAAAACCTCCCAAGACTGGCCTTATGTGTTTCTGAACCGGGACAGGTAGGGACACGTCGCCGACGTGTCCGCGCGAAAGGGTAGGGTCGCCTCGCCGAGGCGACCGAACCAAAACGGACGGCTGGGGCCAGCCGTCCCTACCTTAAAAAACATCAAGCCTCCTCCGTGCGGATGGAATAATGATGAAACCGCATCACCTCCCGCACCTGCTCCCGAAGCCGCGCCTTGGGATTGGGGATCAACTTGCCCCGAAGTGCGGTATTTCCCGATTCCATATTTCTGCCCCTGCCAGTCATAAATTGTTCTTGATAAAATGGAAAGCCTCAAATAGTGTCAATTTCTTGAAAAAAATCGCACCGCACTATGCGGTCGAAGAACAATGTTAGGCCACAATTTATTACGCTATGAAAAAGTCTATTATGGTTTTTCTCGTTGCGTCGTTAGCGATGATGCCCGCACTTATCGGTGCCGTTTTCAGCTTGGAAATTGTTCATCTAGGAGGCGGTCAAATACAAGTCATCAGCGAGAATATTTCACCCACAGGGGCAGGTGATGTCATTGAGGCGACGACAAATTTAGTCACATGGACACCCGTTATCACAAACAAAACCTTTAACGTATCAGGCACAAACACATTTCAAATCACGAACGTTGTGATATTTTATAGGGCTAGGATTTATTAATGATTGCAGAGTAGCCTATGTTCATTTTGTGGCCTAACAAGTCGCCGGAGCCAACCGCCGTTGGCGCTTGCAGTTCCGCTGTCGCGGTTCACGCCGTTAGTCGGCGGTGGCTCAGCTTTTTTCGTTAGGCCGATCCACATTTACTTTTATGAAAACACTACTCGTTCCAATCGGCGCAGCCTTACTGGCCTCTGCGTTGTCTGTGTATGGGTGCTACCTGTATGGCATGCCAAAATCAGAACTATACATTGCGGCACTCGTTGCCGTCGCCGTGTCTGTCACCGCAGCCGTCAGCGCCGCACTGTTCAAAAAGGCTCGCTAAGATGGCAGTCTGTAAAAGATTATCTCATCGGCCTAACAAGTCGCCGGAGCCAATGCCTTGCGCTGGCCGTTCCGCATTCGCGGTTCACGCCATGAGTCGGCGGTGGCTCCGCCTTCGTTTTACTATGGCGCGGCAAGTCAGCTTGCTACGTTAGGAGTCATTTAAGTGAGAATTCTTCGCAAGCTTCGGAAAAGCCATTTAACCGGATGAAGTTTCGAAACCGGAGCGCCAATAGATTTCCGGCGGCTTTCAATGAACCAACCGGGTTGTTTATTTTATAAACTCGATTTCAGACAATTCCTGATGATTTGGGCGAGTTTGTGCGGCTGGTATGGTTTGGTGAGATAATTGATTCCTTCTCTCATCAACAGATCCCCGGCGGCGACTTCTGCACTGTAACCGCTCGTATAAATCACTTTCAATTTTGGATTGTCCGCCAGAAGTTTTTTGGCCAGGTCCTTTCCCATGACGCCGCCGGGCATGACCATGTCGGTCAGCAACAGACGGATATCGTCGCGATGTTGTTTCCAGACTTCCTGGGCTTCGACGCCGTTGACGGCTACGAGCACGTGATAGCCGAATTGCGACAGGGTTTTGCACACGACCGACCGCACTGCGTCGTCATCCTCCACCAGCAAAATGGTTTCGCCGCCGCGCGCCACCGCCAAGTTCGGCGCGGCGGGATTTTGTCCGGCAGCCGTCGTGGCGGGATTGTCGGCCAATCGTGGAAGATAAACTTTGAAGGTCGTTCCGGTGCCGACTTCACTATAGAGACTGATCCAGCCCTGATGCTGCTGGACGATGCCAAACACCGTCGCCAGTCCCAGGCCGGTGCCCTTGCCGACGCCTTTGGTGGTGAAGAAGGGTTCAAAGATTCGCGGAAGAACCTCCGGCGGAATGCCACAACCCGTGTCACTCACGCTCACACAGACGAACGAGCCGGGCCGGGCCTGGGGAGATTGCTCGCGGACGGTTTCATCAAAGTCCACGGCGAAAGTTTCAATGACGAGCCGTCCGCCGATGGGCATGGCGTCGCGGGCGTTGACGGCGAGGTTCATGATGACCTGGTCCAACATGCCCGCGTCGGCGTTGATGAAC
Organism: uncultured Verrucomicrobiae bacterium; assembly: GCA_963719075.1. GTDB lineage: Bacteria > Verrucomicrobiota > Verrucomicrobiia > Limisphaerales > UBA11358 > UBA11358. Next base: position 168,470 of record CAVRAN010000009.1, read on the forward strand.
AGCGGTTCCATCGCAAATTTGAAATGCATATGAATTTGCTCGCCCAGGACGCGTTGCAACAGCTTGGTCATGCCGTTGATGGCCTGGTTGAGTTCAAACTCCTGCATCTGCATCGCCTGCTTGCGGCTGAAGAGAAGCAGCTGGCGGGTGACATTGGCGGCGCGCAGCGCGGCACTTTCAATATCGTTGGCGATCTCCAAGTGTTTCGGGGAAAGGTCCGGTTCCATCTTCAGCAGGCCCGCCTGCATTTGGATGACAGCCAGAATGTTGTTGAAATCATGCGCCACACCGCCGGCCAACTGGCCGATGGTTTCCATTTTCTGCGATTGCCGGACGTGTTCTTCCAGACGCTTGCGTTCGGTGATATCGGTGCCGATGGCGAGGATGGATTTGGGCCGGTTCTGTGAATCCCGCAGCAAGGTCCAGCGGCTCTCCACCGTGATTTTGGCACCGGTTTTGGTGAACTTCTGGATTTCTCCAATCCATTCGCCGTCTCGCAGCACGGCCTCGAAGGCTTTCTCATATGTTTCTGGATCAACCTCGTTCAACTTTCGGCCCATAATCTCCGCTGCCGTCCAGCCGTAGACTCGTTCCGCGCCCTTGCTCCACAATACGATGCGGTGGCCCAAGTCGCGTAAGATAATGGCGTCATGCGTCTGGTCAATGAGCGCGGCCTGTTGCGCGATCCGCTCCTCGGCGTGCTTGCGCTCGGTGAGATCGAGCAGAAAGCATATGCCCTCTTCCGGTTTGTCCTCAAAAGTCGCCGCGCCGATCAGGATCGGCACACGCGTGCCATCCTTGCGGATGTATTCCTTTTCATACGGCGTGCAAACTCCGGTGGTGGCGACTTCCTCCAGGGCGCGTTGGTCGAGGCCGTCGTATTCCGGCGGTGTCATCGCCGCCCAACTGATGCGTCCGGCCTTCAAGTCCTCGCGGGTGTAGCGCACCAGTTTCAGGAAGGCGTCGTTGCCATCGGTGACCTCGCCCCTTGTGTTCCAAAAAAACACGCTCTGCGCGTTGGAGTCCACCAGCCGGCGGAAGCGCGCTTCGGCCCGTTTCCGTTCGGTGATGTCGCGAAAGCTCCAGACCCGACCGAGGGGATGCCCCTTAACCAGCATTGGGCGTGAGAAGCGTTCAAAGACTCGGCCATCCTTGAAGTCAAGCACGTCGAAACTCTCCTCCTTCGGGTGATCATAAAGATGGCGCACCTTCGCGAGAAAGTCTTCTGGCGTTTGGAGCTGGTTGAGGACGCTTTGGATCATAAGGGTGTCGTCGTTGGTGACAAGAATATCGGCCGGGATGCGCCACATTTTTACGAAGGTCTCATTAAAAGAGAGGATTTGCCTGTCCGAACCGATGGCCAAGATGCCATCGGCGGTTGAATCAAGTGTGGCGCGCAGCAACGCAAGCGCCCGAACTTTATTTTCCTCGGCCCGCTTCTGCTTGGTAATAGATTGCCCCATCTTCTTCTTTTTTTTGGCTTCTTTGAGGTTCATAAATTTTATATTTGAGAGATTGGGCCGGCTTGAACGCCGTTAACAACAAGAACTCAGCCACGCTGGAACTGCAATGTCAAATCTGAATCTGCTGCGTTCCACTTCCACATAAATTTCATGCCTTAAATTCAGTAAAATGAAAATTTTCCCTTTTGTCTTCGGGCGTGCATGAATAGGGAGAATGATAACCGATGACATGGAACCGGTGCGGCAATATGCCATCCGGTAAAGCAAATTCCGAAAATGTCGCCCAATAAATCGCTGGAGCCAACGCCTATTGGCCATCGCGGTTCACGTCGCGAGTCGGCGGCGGCTCCGCCTTCGTTTTACTATGGCGCGGCAAGTCAGCTTTTTTCGTTAGGCGTCATTTGTGTCTCCCAGCCTTCGCCGAGGTCGAAACTTCCGTTTGAACTGCCTGGATTCAAGCACTGAAATGCGCCTTTACAAACGGTGCCGCCCGTGCAACGCTGTGCCCGCTATGTGGAAGAAAATCCTGCTGTTTTTGCCCGGCGCGCTGTTGTTGAGCGGCTGCGCCGGAACGTTCACCAATTTGACGCCGTTGCAGCAAACGCGCAACGCAAACAATCTTTACCCGGTCGAAGTGGCTTTCAACACGTCGCAACAATCGTTCCGCTGGGAAAGCATCCAGCCTTATGTACTCGCGGACGGCCAGCCGTATTCGATGCGCCCGACGCCGCTCATGCAAAATCGCTGGGAAGGTTTTGTGCCGGCGCTGCCGGGAACGAACATCGTCATGTTCCGTTACAAGTTTGATTACAAATTCAATAATGTCGGGACGGCGCCGAAATCCGACAGCGTTTATTCGCCAGAATATAAACTGTCAATTGTTGACCAGTAAGCGCGCTCAGTGTTTTGGCCGGAGCAGCATCGCCTTTTTGTCCGTGCCATCCACTTCCACGCTGTGCGTTTCCACGTCGGGATCATCTTTCAACGCGTGATGGACAACGCGCCGGTCAAACGCGCCCATCGGTTCCAATTCCACGGCATCACCCCAGCGGCGGACTTTTTCGGCGGCATCCTTCGCCTTTTTCACGAGCGCCTCGCGCGCCTGCGCGCGGTAACCGCCCACATCCACCGTCACTTTCGGCGAACTTGCATCCTGCTGAAACAGCAGGCGATTGGTGATGTATTGCAAATCAGAAAGTGTCTGGCCCTGCCGGCCAATGAGCCGGCCGGCGTCCTCGGTCTTCACGTCAAGCAAAACACCGTCCTCCAGTTTGTGCTCCTCGACCGTCGCCGGAAAACCGAGCGCCGCGAGAATTTCTTCCAGAATGGGCTTTGGTTGCGCCATAAAATCATTTTTTCTTTTTCGACTGCGGCGTCAAGACAGAAGTCGTATTCGCCGGCGGCAGCTGGTTCATTTTCGTAAGTTTGGTCTGCAAAACGCCCGACAGCGTGCTCACCGTCATATAAAGCGCCATTCCTGATGAATAATTGTAAAGAATGACGAGAAACATCAGCGGCATATAGCGCATGATTTTTTGCTGCCCGGGATCCATGCCGGGCGAGGGCGGTTGAAGATGCGCCTGCCAAATCATCGCGGCGACCATCAATAACGGCATCAGGTTGAACGGCAATCCGTCCGGCGTGCTGATGATGGGAATGAACGTCAAACCCGGAATCATGAACAACGTATCCGGCTTCGACAAATCCGCCGCCCACAGAAAATGCGCGCCGCGCAATTCAATCGCGCTGCGGATCATCGTAAAAAAACCGAAGAACACCGGCGTCTGGATGAGCATCGGCAGGCAGCCGCCCATCGGACTGACCTTGTTTTTCTTCCAAAGCTCCATCTGCTTCTGGGTGAATTTTTGCGGGTCGTCCTTGTATTTTTCCTTGAGCGCCTTCACTTCCGGCGCGAGCGCCTGCATCCGTTTCATCGAACGCGTGCTCGCCGCCGTCAACGGCCAGAAAACCGCGCGCAAAATGATCGTGATGATAACAATCGCCCAGCCGTAACCCAATTTCGTCACGTCGTGAACCCAGTTCATCGCCAGCAGCAACGCCTTCGCAAAGAAGCCGAAGAAACCGAATTGCATTACAAGGTCGGCTTGATTTTGAAATTCCTCGCCGACGCGCGCCAGCGTCCGGTATTCCTTCGGCCCGGCAAAAAAGACAATCTGCCGCTCGACGGACTGATTCGTCGCGAGGATTTGCGCCGGATAAATCAAAGCGGTTTGAATTCCCAGCGGCGGCGCAACTGAAGCTTCATCCGTCAGCGCCGGCAGGTTGACCGGGCGCGCAACGATTTGTTCCGCCGGTTGCTTCGGCATGGCCAGCAACGTAAAAAACTGATTGTGTGCCGCCGCCCAAATCACGTTGTGAGCGCCCGCGCGATATTCCGGGTTCGACGTCCGGTGGAAAAGCCCGGCCTTGAAATAAGTCGGGCCGCACACTTGCGAATTTTTGCCATCAAACCACATGGCGCCCTCGATTTGGCCGTTGTCATCCGGCCCCATTGGCGTCGCCGTGCCAATGACCCATTCCTGCGCGGGCAATGCGAGCGGTTTGTCAGACGTGTTCTCCAAACGCACACTCGTGTTGATCAAATAATTCGAGCCGGGATGAAATTCTTTGACGAGCCGCAAACCGCCCGGCAGCAATTTTTCGGCGCGAACGCCGTCGTCCGTTTTCGCGAGAGTAAAAATGCCGTCGCCGACCAGATTTGAATCGCCCAAAATCGCCAGCACCGGCACGGGCGCGTGCGTGTTCAAACTGGCGACGCCGTTCGTCAGAGATTCCTTTTTCCAGCGCGCTGAAACCGTCTCGGGGTAATCCAGCAATTCAACCAGCTTCAATCCGCCGCCGCGTGAAGTGAACGTATAACGCACATTGGCATTCGTGAGCACAATCAATTGCTCCGGTGTGTTTGTGTCGAACACAACGTTTGGAACGGCCATTGGCGCGGACAAGACGGCGTTTGAACCCGCCGCCACCGGCTGGGTTTGCAAGGCGGCAACGGCATTCGTGTTCGCCAACTGCTGCTGCTGCACCTGCGCGGCATATTTTTGCTCCATGACAATCCAAAGCAGAAACAGAAGGGCGCAAAGCGTGGTGACAATTTTGCCGGTTCTATCCATGAAATTTAATTCGCGGGCGCTTTTTGAAAATGTTCCCGCGGCACCGGGTCGTGGCCGCAATTGCCCCACGGATGACAGCGGCAAATACGTTTGGCCGCCAGTGCGCCGCCGGTAAAAAATCCGCGTGCGCGAAGGGCATCAATCGCGTATTGCGAGCAGGTCGGTGTGAAACGGCAGCCGCAAGTTGAGCCGAACAAGAAAAACTGAGCTGGCGAAATCGTCCAGCGATAAACGCGAATGGTAAAAATCAAAATGTGCTGGAGCGGATTCACGATTGTTTCAGCAAGGCCGCCCGCCGCAACGTTGTCAGAAAATCCTTTTCGACTTCGGCGAAATCGCGTCCGGCAATCGAAGGACGGGCAACAAGGACGAGTTCAACCGGTTGCATAAATTCATGCTGATGCAGCCGGAAACTTTCGCGGAGCAAACGCCGCGCGCGACTGCGTTCAATCGCGCCGCCGATGCGTTTGCTCGTGACAACGCCCAGCTTTGGTTTCGCCCCATCGGGCAATTGATTCCAATTGGCGATGAGGCAGCCCAGCGCAAGGCGTTGACCCTGTTGCCGCACGCGCGCAAAGTCGCGGCTTTGCTCAAGCCGCATGGCGCGGCCCAGCCGCAGGCGTTTCGGCGATTCGGCAAGCATGACGATTAGACCGGCGTGAGGCGTTTGCGACCGACGCGGCGGCGATTGCGCAACGTGGCTTTGCCGCTCTTGGTCGAATTGCGGTTAAGAAATCCATGCTGCCGTTTGCGCCGGATTTTTGACGGTTGATACTGGCGTTTCATAAATTCAAATTAACTGCGCTCCCGGCGCTAAACTCCGTCTGACGGAGCGGGAAAGACTAGCAATGAAACGCTCCGTGTCAAGGCACGCGGGTGAAATTGATGACACCAGTGGCAAAGCGGTGAAAATCCAGAGGGTTTGGAAATCTGTGTCTAATCATGTCCCCCAGTCCGTTCAAAGCTTGAAATCTCCTGCGACTGTGTTCCCCTCTGCGCGTGTTGAAAACGATTCGTCGGGCCGAATACAGTGAATTGGCGGCGTTGTTTTTCTTTCAATCAATGGCCGCTGCCATTTGGATGGTGCCGTTAAGCGCAGTATTCAACGCCCATGGCCTGCGCGGCATCGCACCTTATGCCTTTGCCGCCTCCGCCCTCGCAACCTTCATTTCGCCATTGGTCTTCGGCGCAATGGCTGACCGCCACACATCGCCGGTAAAGGTATTGCGCGGGCTGGCCGTCGCGAGTGCCGTCACCATGACACTCCTCGCCGGGAGCATTAAACAAGGCTGGTCGCCGGGACTGGTTCTGGCGATAGTCCAGATTTATGCGCTTTGTTCGGCTCCCACCAGCAGCATTGCCACCGCCATCATCTTTTCGAGACTGCGAAATTCCCAGCGTGAGTTCGGACCGATTCGCGCCGGAGCGACTGTGGGTTGGATGGCCGGCTGCTGGCTGGTCAGTGCGTTGAATGCCGATGCTTCCACGCTGGCGGAATACATTTGTGCCGCGACATGGTTGGTATTGGCGGCATTCACTTTCCTGCTGCCCAGCGTGCCCCCGCCAAGACCCGCCGGACACCCGACATTGCTGCAAAGACTTGGCTGGGACGCGCTCGTGCTGCTGAAAAATCATGACCATCGCGTGGTCTTTGTTACTGCGGCATTGTTCAGCATTCCACTCGCGGCATTTTATCCATTCACGCCGCTCCACCTGCAACAGCTTGGATTCAAGCACACATCCGCCTGGATGACACTAGGTCAAACGACGGAATTGATCGCCATGTTCGCGTTGGCCGGACTGTTTCACCGCTGGAGGTTGAAATGGATTTTCGCCGCAGGACTTGGCTTTGGTTTGTTGCGCTTTGCCCTATGCGCGGTGAATGGCAAGATATGGTTACTGGCAGGAACCAGCCTGCACGGCTTGTCCTACACCCTGTATTTCATCACCGCCCAGATTTACATACACGAACGGGTGGGTGCCGAGTGGCAAGTACGGGCGCAGGCGCTGATGGCACTGATGACCACCGGCGTGGGCAATCTTATCGGTTATCTCGGCACCGGCTGGTGGTTCAACGCCTGTGCGCGGCCGGGTGGAACGCAATGGCAGCTTTTCTGGGGTGGATTGGCCGTCGTGATTGTGCTCGTGCAAATCTATTTCCTGACCGCGTATCACGGCATTCACGGAAAAAGTTACGACGCAGGCACGTCAGCAGTGGAATCTAAAAACTGTTGAACCACTTCTCTGGCACTTTGTGTCCGGCACAGAAAATTTTTGCCAAAGGTTTATGCGATGTTTAATGTGCCAAGTATGAAATTGCTCAAAGCCAACGTTCGCAAGCGCACAAAGAATTCGGCCGCGCATTTGCACGACAAGCAGAGCGAGCGCGACACGCGCGAGCTGCGCATTGACAAGGTCGGCGTGCGCGGGCTGCGCTTTCCCATCCAGGTGCGCGACAAGGCGCGCTCGGTTCAAAATACGGTGGCGACCATCGGCATGTTCGTGGATTTGCCGAAGGAATTCAAAGGCACGCACATGAGCCGCTTCGTCGAGGTGCTCAATGCGCACGGCAACAGCATCCATGTTGAAAATATTTCGGAGATTTTGCGTTCATTGCAGAAAAAACTGAACGCGGCGACGTCGCATCTGGAGATCGAGTTTCCATATTTCATGTCCAAGAAATCGCCGGTGTCGCGGCTGGAAAGTTTGATGGATTACGTCGCGCGATTCGACGCGACGGCGTGCGGTGCGGAAATTGATTTTGTCCTGACGGTGAAGTCGAACGTGACGACGCTTTGCCCGTGTTCAAAAGCGATTGCCAAATACGGCGCGCACAACCAGCGCGGCGAGGTGACGGTGCAGATTCGTTCGACGAAATCGGTCTGGATCGAGGACGTGATCGGGATGATTGAAGGCTCGGCGAGTTCGGAGCTTTACGCGCTGCTCAAGCGGCAGGACGAAAAGGCGGTGACGGAGCGCGCGTATGAAAATCCGGTGTTCGTGGAGGATTTGGTGCGCAACGTGGCGCTGCGGCTGAACGCGGACAAGCGCGTGGGCTGGTATAAAGTCGAGGCGGAAAATTTCGAGAGCATCCACAATCACAACGCGTATGCGTGCATTGAGAAGGGGTGAAAAGGTTTTGATGAGCCAATTAAATTTTGGAAATTGATTGTGAACCTTGTTGTTTATGCCGACGAATCAGGTACGCACGACTTGTCCGCAAGACAACCCGGCTCACGGGTTGCGGTTCTTGCGGGCTATGCTGGTTTCGCAGATGACTGGGTTAAATTTTGCGGCGAATGGCAAACCACATTGAATAATCATCAAGTTCCAGTTTTTCATTTCAGCGAATATGCAGATAAGCGCAAGTGTTCTACTGATACAAATTCTCCATACTTTGGCTGGGATGGAAAACGTCGTCATGATTTTCTTTTCGAGTTGGCCTCAATAGCTGGAAATCGTGTTCGATTTCCGTTTGCAGCATCATTTCACTTGGCAGATTTTCACGCCACCCCAGAAATAAAATTTCAACTGCGAAATCTTGGACTTACAGACATTCAAATAAACGGGCCACATCTTGTTTATTCAGCTCTTTTTTACGATTTTTTTTGACCTTTTTCTTAAAGAGTTAAAAGTTCAAAAGCCGGATTTCAACGGTTCAATTACATTTGTTTTTGACCGAAAAGACAACGACGCTTATTGGCTCGTCTCTGCTGACCAAATGTTCAATGTTTTTGCTCACTGAGATTCAAGATTTAGTGGAATCATGTTTGACGACAAGACGAAATCAATTCCACTTCAGGCGGCAGACATGATTGCTTATCGGATTCATCAAATTCGTGAGACTCAATTCAAAACAAAAGACGCTTACACTCTTGTGCCATTAGATTATGCCCTTTGAGGTAATTTCAAAGACTCCAAGGAATTTATGGAACATCTGCGGAAACTTTTGGGACACGATATAAATAAAAAAAATGAAAACAGGCTCGTTTAGCAGTTTCGAGCAGCCGAAAATTTCCGAAAATTTGTGTGGCGTATTTGATTTCATCTGCTAGATTCCCGCGCTCTAGTTCAACCGGATTCAAAGCCGAAACTATTTTAATTTGTGACAGCGAAGAAAAAAGAAATGAAAAAACCCGCGCCGCGCGGCAAGTCGCAGGCATCCGCCACGTCGGCGTCCATCCTCGGCCGGCCCATGTCAAAGGCCGGCGCGACGGCGGTTGACGCCAAGAAAATCAAGGGCGAATGGCAGAAGTATTACAACAACCTTCTGGAATTGCGCGAGCAGTTGCTGTCGCAGATGAACGGTCTGGCGAAGGAGTCCGCGCAGGAAATGGCGGGTTACAGCCTGCACATGGCGGATTCGGGCACGGATAATTTTGACCGCGATTTCGCGTTGAGCCTGCTCTCGTCCGATCAGGACGCAGTTTACGAAATCGAGGAGGCACTCAAGCGCATCGAGAAGAAAACCTACGGCGTTTGTGAATTGACCGGCAAAAACATTCCCAAGGCGCGGCTCGAAGCGATTCCATGGACGCGGTTCACGGTGGATGCGCAGGCGCAATTGGAAAAGGAAGGCGCGTTGCGCTCCCGCAAGCTCGGCCAGCTTGGAACCATTGACAATGCAGGTGCAACGGAAGTGGAAGGCGAGGAAACTGAAGAGCCTGACGAGAAAACGGCCAAGGAAAAGGAATAATTTATGGCACGGGAAATCATCACGATCGAATGCAGTGAAGCGCGCAAGGAAGGCAAGCCGCCTTCGCGCTACACCACCACCCGCAACAAAAAATTGAAGCCGGAAAAACTGGAAATCAAAAAGTTCAATCCATTTTTGCGCCGCCACACCTTGCACAAGGAGATCAAATAATTATGCCTCGCAAGACGAACACCGAAAAAGACCGTCGCGGTTCCCGCCGCCCGATGGAAAACCGCACGCCGCGCCCGAAGCCGAAGATTGACTTCACCGAAGACGCGCTCGATTTCAAGAACACAAATTTGCTCCGGCAATATGTGACCGACCAGGGCCGCATCCTGCCGCGCAAATACACCGGAATGCCTGCGCATTATCAGCGCCGCCTCACCACGGCCATCAAACGCGCGCGCCAGATGTTGCTGATGAAGTAAATTTTCAAAACCAAATTGTAGCGGCGGTCTATGACCGCCGTTTTTTGTTTCTAAATTCTGCGAACGATTTGCAATGGGCTTGATTTGTTAAATCAGCGATGCGATTTTGAGCCGGAATGAAATCGTACCCGCATTCGCACAAACGGCAGGAAATGTCCGCGTTGACAAACCAGTTGCGCGGGCAATCACGTAAAATCACCGGCCCGCGCGCAGCGATTCTGGAAATTTTACGCGCGCATCCGCATCCGCTCACAAACAGGGAAATTTTTTCTGAAATGCCCGAGGGTCAGTGCGACCTCGCAACGATTTACCGCTCCATGCACCTGCTTGAAAAAATGGGCATGGTGAAGCGGTTCGATTTCGGCGACGGCACGGCGCGCTTCGAACTCGTCGGCGAAAACGATGACGGACACCACCATCATCTGGTTTGCACAAATTGCTCGGAAGTCGTCGAAATCGAGGAATGTTTTCCAAAAGAAATTGAAAAACGCGTTGCGTCCAAGAACGGTTTCAAAGCTGTAACCCATAAGCTGGAATTTTTCGGGCTTTGTCCTGATTGCCAATAATCTCCGTTCATTATTGTTGACAGCATTTGTTTGAAGCCAAAAAATGAGTGGCGGATAAGTGATTAAGCGTTCCGTGACATTTTGAAATTAATAAAATTGCTCAGTGAAAAATTATATCATTGATACCAACGTTCTCCTTCACGACCCCAACTCATTGCTCAGTTTCGCTGACAACAGCGTTTTGGTTCCCATCGAAGTCATCGAGGAGATTGACCGTTTCAAGCGCGAATCCACCGAACTCGGACAGAATGCGCGCTCGGTTTCACGGATGCTCGACGGTTTTCGCCGCGAAGGCAGCTTGAGTGAAGGCGTTAATTTGCCCAACAACGGCACGTTGAAAATCATCTTCCAAAAAAACGGCCACGTCGCGAACGGTTCGGAAATTTTAAATGCGCACACCGTGGACAACCGGATTCTTTCACTTGCAGCGAGCATTCAAAAGGCGCAGCCAAAAAATCCGACGATCCTCGTCAGCAAGGACATCAACCTCCGCATCAAAGCCGACGCGCTCGGCCTTGCAGCGGAAGATTATGAGACCGACCGGGTGTTCATCACCGATCTTTATACCGGCATGATGGAAATGTCCGTCAGCCCGGACAAAATAGCCGCGTTTCGCGCCAACGGTGAACTGGAATTGAACGGTGGCAAAAAATATTTTCCAAACGAATTCTGCACGCTTACCGATGAGGCAAACCCAAAAAAGGCCGCGCTTACGAAAGTGGACGCGACGGGAACAAAACTCATTCCCATTATTGATTGTCGCGAAGGCATCTGGGGCATCAAGCCGCGCAACCGCGAGCAGCATTACGCCTTTGACGCACTGCTTGACGACCGCATTAAACTCGTCACGCTCATGGGCAAGGCTGGCACCGGAAAAACGTTGCTCGCGATGGCCGCCGGATTGAAACGCACCGTGCTTGATCGCGAATTCAGGAGGCTTGTCGTCGCGCGTCCGACGATTTCGATGGGCAAGGAACTCGGCTTTCTGCCCGGCTCGCTCGAAGAAAAACTTGCGCCGTGGATGCAGCCGATCCACGACGCGCTCGAAATGTTGAGCGACCTCAACATGGGCCACGATCACCGACGTAGCGGCGACCTCATGCGTTCGGGCAGCATTGTTGTCGAGGCGCTCAGTTATATTCGTGGCCGCAGTATTGCCAATCAGTTCATGATCATTGACGAAGCGCAAAATCTGACGCCGCTCGAAGTCAAAACCATTATCACGCGCGTCGGCCACGGGACGAAAATCATCTTCACCGGCGACCCGTATCAGATTGATAATCCGTATGTTGACTCGTCTTCAAACGGATTTAATTACGTCGTCAGCCGTTTCCGTTCCGAAGCCATCGCCGCGCATATTGAATTGCAAAAAGGCGAACGCTCGGAACTCGCCGAACTCGCAGCGAACATTTTATGAACTTTTATCAGTTGACAAACCAGTCCCATAAACGAAATTTTAACAAAGCTGGATTGTCCGCAAAGCGGGCTGCTTCAGCGGGAAGTTGAATTTATGATATCAAACGAACGACCATCACCATTCGGACGGCGTCCTTATATGCCGCCCAAACCGCCGGTTCAAGAAGACACGCTGAAAAGCGAGACGATTCAGATTGAGCGGAAAACGTTTGTCCTGACGCTCAAGGAAAATCCGCGCGGACGGTTCCTGCGCATCACCGAGGACGTCGGCGGACGGCGCGACACCATCATCATTCCCTCAACGGGTCTGGAGGAATTCAAGAAATTGCTTGAAGAAATGGTGAAAACGTCGAATGAAATCCCGCAGAAGACTCAATGAAGTTGAGCGACAAGCATAAAAAATTATTTAGAGCAATTCTGCAATCTTTAGTATTAGTAATTTTCGCTTATTTTCTCGCCATTTTATCCTTGTTTCCAACAATCAGCGCACATCGCTGGGTAACTCAAATGGAAATGGAAACTTGGGCAGGCATGGCTGGACATTATCAAGCAAAGGTTTTCTTTGAAGAAGGCCGCTATCGTTTGTTGGAATTACATCCAATCACCAAAATTGATGCGGACAACTTTGCGAGTAAATTCACAGGCAAGCATGAAGGTACTTTTGAAATTTGGACGCGCCCGATTGTTAATGACACAAATTCTAATCATCGACTGTTGATTTGGTTGAACGAGAATGACAGCGATCAAAAATTTGTAGAGTCGTTCAATCAAGCGATGAAGCTGCTTTGGGATGAAAAACAGAAAAATATCTTGCCGGATTCTCAATCGAAAACAAATAACAATTGACGCAGAAAAAATATCACTGCACTCCTGCTGTTATTTACTTTTTGCTTTTGCAGATTTCTTCTTTGTTTTTGGTTTCAATCTAACCCGCGTCGCGTCGCCCCAAAGACCTTCCAGATCGTAGCGCGCGCGTGCATCTGTGCGCATGACGTGGACAATCACGTCGAAAAAATCCAGCACCACCCACGCGCCCTGCATCGAGCCGTCCTTGCGCAACGGACGCAGCTCATGCTGATCACGCAACCCGTCGGTGATTTCTTCCACGATGGCGCGCAGGTGCGGTTCGCTCGTGCCGGACGCAATCATAAAATAATCTGTGACCGACGACAAATCGCGCACGTCGAGAATGACAATGTTTTCCGCTTTTTTGTTGTCCGCGAAGTCGCGGCAAAGCTCGGCAAGTTTCTTTGAATCCATCTGCGGAGATTTTGAGGTGGATACGCTCAAAGATAAAGCTGATTGTTGCGGATCGCTTCGCCCACGAACGGCGGAACTAAATTGTCAACTGGCAAACCGGCCTTGACTCGCGCGCGGATTTGTGACGATGAAACCTCGACCGGAAAGCCTTTTAGAATTCTTCCGCGAAATGGTTTTGGAAATTCCGCCACAATTCCGCCCGGTCGTGGAATTGCAATGAATTCAGCCAGCTTCGCCAGATCATTTACTTCGCGCCATTCGGTCAATTTGGAAATGTTGTCCGCACCGATGAAATAAAATAGTTCTGCTTTTGAAAAACGTTTGGTGTAATCACGCAAAGTTTCAATCGTGTAGGAAATTCCGCCGCGCCGGATTTCCTGTTCGTCAATCTCATAATTCGTTTTGCCCGCAAGCGCGAGCCGGATCAGTTGCAGTCGAACGGCAGCGGGCGCGGGTTTGCTTTCCGGCTTGAACGGTGATTGCGCCACTGGAATGAAAAATAATTTGTCCAAGCCGAGTTCCTCAACCGCCGCCTGCGCGACGAGCAGATGGCCGAGGTGAACCGGGTCAAACGAGCCGCCAAATAAACCGAGTTTCATTCCGCAACAGTTTTTTCAGATTGGCTCGATATAGTCGAGTTCTTTGCCATACGTTTCATCGAGGCCGCGCAATGCCCAAAGCGCAATCAAAATGCAAATTGTTCCGACGATGGCCGCGCCCGAAATAATTCCAATTCTCAATTTCAAAAAATTAAACGCGAGCGTCAGCGGCACGACCGAACCGCGGATAAAATTCGGCACGGTGGTGGCGACGGTCGCGCGGATGTTTGTGCCAAATTGTTCCGCAGCAACGGTCACAAACACCGTCCAGTAGCCGACGCCGAAGCCGAGAAAAAGGATGATGAGGTAAAAAGTCGCGGCAGGTTGCCCGGCGGCAAGAAAATAGGCGACCATTGCAGCGAGCGTAAATAGAATGAATGCGAAGATAATCTTTTTGCGCGAGCGCAACTGCTGGCTGAAGAAGCCGCTGGCGAATCCGCCGAACGTGATGCCGAGATAGCCGAAGGCGATGGCATGGGCGGCGTTGATTTCACTCTGTATCTTCAATGCTTTTGCGAATTCCGGTGAAAACGTCACAAGGATACCGATGACAAACCACAGCGGCAAGCCGATGAGGATGCAACGGAGATATTTCACGAAGCATTTCCACTTCGTGAACAACGCGGAAAAATGTCCGCGCGCGACTTGTTTCGGGTTGGTTCGCAGTTGTTTGAACATTCCGGATTCCGCCACACTCATGCGCAGCACGAGCAGAAGCAATCCCAGTCCGCCGCCAATAAAATATGCATTACGCCAGTGAACCAAATCGGCAACGAGTCCGCCGATAACCGCACCGAAAACCCCGACGGTAGCGACGATCATCGTGCCGTAACCGCGCGCTTCTTTGGACAGAACTTCGGAAACGAGCGTGATGCCGCCGCCAAGTTCACCGGCAAGACCAAAACCCGCGATGAACCGCCACACAGCATAACCCTCAACGGAATGAACAAGGCCGTTGGCGATGTTCGCCGTTGAATAGAGCAAGATTGAACTGAAAAGCAAAACGACGCGGCCCAGACGGTCGCCGAGAATTCCAAAGGCGATTCCGCCAGCAAGCATTCCGAGCATTTGCAGGTTCAATAAATGGATGCCTTGCACCAAAAGCTGGTCGCCGGAAAAACCCAAATCCTTCAGACTGGCGGTTCTCACGATGCTGAAAAGGATCAGGTCGTAAACGTCCACGAAATAGCCGAGCGCGCCGACAATGACGGCGGCCTGGAAAATTTCGCCCATCGCGGAACGGCGAGACAAAGTCATCAATGGTTCGGGATTCATTCGTTTATGCAGGGAAATTCTAAACCGTCGTGAAGTCGCGGCGCAAGCACTGGCGAAATTATCGGTTTTAAATTAAGATGGGCGCATGACGCGGCACTGCCACAATTGCGGTGAACCCTGGACGTTGAGCGGCCAGCCGGGTCGCGGCGAGGCTTGCATGAAATGCCACGCGGATCTTCGCGTGTGCCTGAATTGTGCGAGCTACGATCCGCGCGCGGCACAACAATGCCGCGAACGCCGGGCCGAGCCGGTGCTGGAAAAGCACGTCGGAAACTTTTGCGAATATTTTGATTTTGTTCGCCGCGTTTGGACGCCGAGAAGCGAAACGAACAAACGCGAAGCCGCTGCACGCGAGCAATTAAAAAAATTGTTCGGCGATTGAAATAATTCCGTTTGGTGAGGCAAGACTGCGTCGCGCCAGGAATTGTGGCACGGGCTGCTCGAACGGCGGCTGCCGGAGACATTATTGCATCAGGGAGAAAGATTTTGTCTGGCGGTGCGCGGTTAATGCGTTCACCTTTGGTTTGAACCATTATGCGAATCCACTTTTTCGGCGCGGCGCGCACCACGACCGGCTCGATGTATCTCATCGAAATCAACGGCAAAAAACTTTTGCTCGAATGCGGATTGTTCCAAGGCCATCGCCAGGAATCGGAACTGCTCAACCGAAATTTTCCGTTCGACCCGAAAATCGTTGACGCCGTCGTCTTGAGCCATTCGCATCTGGATCACGCGGGCAAATTGCCGGCGCTCTGCAAAACTTACGACGGCCCGATCCATTGCACATCCGCCACAAAAGATTTGTGCGGCATCATGCTGCTCGACTCGGCGCACATTCAGGAGCAGGACGCGATTTTTGTCTCCAAAGTCCGCGCGAAAAAACATCAGCCGCCGGTCGAGCCGCTTTACACCACGCCCGACGCGCAAAAATGCGTGTCGCAACTCGTCGCACATGATTACGAAAAATCTTTTTCGCCAGTGCACGGCGTGAACGTGACGTTCCGCGACGCCGGACACATTCTCGGTTCGGCGCAGGTGATTTTGGACATTCAGGAGAATGGTAAAAAATTCCGCTGGCTGTTCACCGGCGACATCGGGCGCGGCGGCGATGAACTGTTGCGCGATCCGATTCCCGTCGAGAACGTAGATTATCTCCAGATCGAATCCACCTACGCCGGGCGCGTCCACGAAGACCGCCCGGACGCGGACGATTTGGTCAGCAAATACGTCGGCGAAGCTCTCAAGCAGCGCGGCAAAATTATTATTCCCGCGTTTTCAGTCGGGCGCACTCAGCAGATTGTTTATGTGCTGCACGAATTGATTTGCGCCGGCAAACTTCCGCGCATCCCGATTTTCGTGGACAGCCCGTTGAGCGTCAACGCGACGGCCATTTACAAAAAGCACCCCGAATGTCTGCGGCCGACGATCTACGACACGCTGTGCAACAACGAAGACCCGTTCGGCATGAACAATCTCACTTACATCGCGAGCGCCGAGGATTCCAAGAAGCTCAACGACCGGCACGAACCGATGATCATCATCAGCGCGTCGGGTATGTGCGAAGGTGGACGCATCCGGCATCATCTGAAAAACAATCTCGGCGACGCGAAGAATCTCGTCCTGTTCATCGGTTACTGCGCGGAAGGCACGCTCGGCGCGATGATCGTGGCGGGCAAAAATCCCGTGAACATTTTCGGTGAACCTTACAGCGTCCGCGCAAAAATCGTTTCACTCGACACCTATTCCGGCCACGCGGACAAAAATGAATTACGCAGTTACGTCGAAAAACTTTCTGGCGACATCAAGAAAATCGTCTGCATCCACGGTGAAGAAACACAATGCCTCGCCCACGCCGAAACCTTGCGCGCGATGAAGCCGAAAGCCGAAGTCATCGTGCCGGAATACAAGCAGGTGGTGGAAATTTGACCTACGAATGGTCAGTTTTCTTTTTTGGAAGAAGTGGTTTAATATCGAAAATTCCGTTTGTCGTAAAAAGTTTTGTCCAGAAATCGTCAAGATTCATTTCTCCGCGTTTGTGTAACAGATAAATATAATAAAGTTCTTCGGACTTAATTGCACAAATCTTACTTAATGAAGTGGCTTTTCCCCAGCTATCGCTAAAGGCATTTGGACGATCTTTTATTGGTTTTGCAACCGCGCTATTACCAATAAAAATTCCTTTGTATTCTTTGTGCCGGAGCGTTCGGCCTCGGTCGATCCAGTCCAGAAGTTGCTTGCGTCCATCTTCGCCGAATTGATCGTTTTTTGTGCTCTTAATTTCGAGGACGCCCTCATAAATCGTTCCGGCAATCTGAATCGTAAGCCAACCGTCTTCCTTGTTATTTTCAGTGGGTTCTTCAACTTTAGCTCCGAGCTGTCGCAGGATATTACGCACGACTGGCTCCAGCGCAAATTCGCGTTCGTAAAGCAGCTTTAAGCAAGTGCGCGCCGCAGTTCGTTCGACGAGGGCTTTTTCCAAAGCCGTTTCTTGTTCTGCGAGAGTGGTTTTGATTAGTGCAATTTTTTCGTCAATTGGCTTTTGGCCGGGAACATTAAAACTCGCCACCCATTCAGGTTCAGGCAGTTCAGAGGCAGCGTCACAAAAATCACGAAGGACAATTAGTAGTGTTTCGTCTTCGTCGAGTGAAATTTCTGGTAGAATATAAATACGTCCAAACTGGGAAAAAATTCGGTTGCCATCTGTAATTATATGCTCAATAAAAAAGGCAAGGGCTTGCCTGTAGCGATTGAAACAAGCAGCTTGTAGTCGAGTTTGAACAACTCGTCCTCTATTTTCAATATTCTGTAAATTCCAACGCTCGTTGAATGTAATCCTATTTAAAGAGCAGCTTGCTAAAGAGTAATTCCATGTTCGTAAATGTTTTTCGTAATTCTTAAATTGATTCAAATTGTTTGATTTAATCGTGTCGCCCGGTTCGCCGTCCCAAATAAATGTTGCTCCAGTCCAGTCAAGGAACTCTTTAGCTATTAATTCATCTAGAATTTTAAACCGTGGATCGCCAACAATTATGATTTCCCCCTCGTGACTAATAATGTCGGAAGTCGCATGAAAATCTAAAAGCTTATTAAATTTTTCCCAATTAACCTTTTTTCGTTCAGCGGTGGTCTTGATGCTCAATAAATTGATAACGAGCACATCGTAATCACGCACGTTTGAGATTGTGGAAATTTTATCCCAAGTCACGCAATTTACCCGCAACCCTTCCTTTGCGCGGTCATAACCTTTCGCTCCAATCAGTAAAATTTTTTTAGTTTCAGAACTCACGTTATTTCAATCCCTAAAATTCACAAACTGCACGGCCACGGGAAATTCATGGGCGCGCACGGCGGCGATGACGGTCTGCAATTCGTCGCGGCTCTTGCTGTTCACGCGCACTTCGTCGCCCTGGATCTGCGTCGTCACCTTGAACTTGCCGTCGCGGATGAAGCCGGTGATCTCCTTGGCCACCGCGCTCTCGATGCCCTGCTTGATCTTGATGCTCTGCCGCGCGTGGCCGAGCGGCGAGAGGTCCGGGTCGCATTGCTCCACGCTTTTCATGCTGATGCCGCGCTTGGCGAGCTTGCCGATGACGATCTCGTTGAGCGTGCTGACTTTGAACTCGTTGTCGGCGGTCAATTTGATTTCCGCCTTTTCCAAAATGATTTCCCATTTGCTGCCCTTGAAGTCGAAGCGATTGGCCAGTTCCTTTTTGGCCTGGTTGACGGCGTTCTCGATTTCCATCGTGTTGACCTGCGAAACAATGTCGAATGAAGGCATAATTTGATTTTAGATTTACGATTTATGATTTGCGATTGCGCGCGCGGGCGCAAATCTTAAATTAACTGTAGCGGCGGTCTGTGACCAACGAACGTCGCTCATCTGAAGTTGCATTTGCGGATTGAATAGTTTGAAAATCTTTGCCAGCTTCCGGCAAGCCGAACCGTCAAATGAGCGAAATCAAATCCAACGCGGACATCGAGCCATGTCTCTCGGTCGTCATGCCGGTCTATAACGAAGCGGCGACGGTGGCTGAAGCCATCAAAATGGTGCTGGCACAACGGCCCGTGCGGCAACTCATCATCGTGGATGACGGCTCGACGGACGGCACTTGGGAAAAATTAAAATCCATCCAGAACGGCGAGCCGAGAATTGAGCTCATGCAGCACTCCCTCAATCAAGGCAAGGGCGCGGCGTTGCGCGATGGTTTTGCGCTGGCGACCTCGCCCATTGTCATCGTTCAGGACGCGGACTTGGAATACGATCCGGGTGAATATCATTGCCTGCTTGCGCCGATTCTTTCCGGCAAGGCGGACGTGGTCTTTGGCTCGCGCTTTCTCGGCAGGGGCGCGCATCGCGTGTTGTATTACTGGCATTCCGTGGGGAATAATATACTGACCACTTTTTCCAACATGGCTACGGATTTGAATTTGACGGACATGGAAACCTGTTACAAAACTTTCCGGCGCGACCTCATCCAGAAAATTAAAATCGAGGAAAACCGTTTTGGTTTTGAGCCGGAAATCACCGCTAAAGTCGCGCGGCTGAACGCGCGGATTTATGAAGTGGCGATTTCCTACTACGGACGGACTTATGCGGAAGGAAAAAAAATCGGCTGGCGCGACGGCGTCCACGCCCTGTGGTGTATATTGAAATATAATCTTCTTGCGCGCTGACAATTGCGGCGTTCAAGGCATTGATTGAACCCCGCCGTTCAAAACATATTTCAAATACCGTCCCGTGTGGCTCGCTTCGCATTTGGAAATATTTTCCGGCGTTCCTTCCGCCACAATTTTTCCACCGGCGGTGCCGCCCTCGGGACCAAGGTCAATGATCCAGTCCGCCGTTTTAATCACGTCGAGGTTGTGTTCGATGACGACGAGCGTGTTGCCCGTGTCGCGAAGTTTGAACAGAACTTCCAATAATTTGGCCACGTCGTGGAAATGGAGGCCGGTGGTCGGCTCGTCCAAAATATAAAGTGTGCGTCCGGTCGCCTTGCGGCTCAATTCCGTCGCCAGTTTCACGCGTTGCGCTTCGCCGCCGCTCAACGTCGTCGCCGCCTGTCCCAAGCCAATGTAGCCCAAACCGACTTCGGCGAGCGTCAATAGCGGATCATAGATTTTCGGCACCACGCGGAAGAATGTCACCGCCTCGTCCACCGTCATCGCCAGCACGTCGGCGATGTTTTTGCCCTTGTAAGTGATTTCAAGTGTCTCGCGGTTGTAACGCCTGCCGTTGCACGCTTCGCACGTCACATAGACCGACGGCAAAAAATTCATTTCAATTTTGAGAACGCCGTCGCCTTCGCATTTTTCGCAACGACCGCCTTTGACATTGAAACTAAACCGTCCCGGCTCGTAACCGCGAATTTTCGCGGCGGGCAATCGCGCAAACAAATCGCGGATGTGATTGAACATGCCCGTGTAAGTCGCCGGATTGCTGCGCGGCGTCCGGCCAATCGGCGTCTGGTCAATGACGATGACCTTGTCAAGGTTTTCAAAACCTTTGAGTGCGCGATGCGCGCCGGGCGTCTCCTTTGAGCCGTAAAATTTGCGGAACAGCGCGCGGCGCAAAATATCGTCCACCAGCGTGCTTTTGCCGGAGCCGCTCACGCCCGTCACGCACGTGAACGCGCCCAGCGGAATGCGCGCGTCAATGTTCCTGCAAATTATTTTCACGCGCGCCGAGCACTTCCAGCCAGCCCTTTTCTGCCGACGGAGAATTTCGTTTTTTCGGAATCGGAATCGCCAGTTCGCCGGTCAGATATTTTGCGGTAAGCGAATTTTTACTCTGCAAAATTTCCGGCAACGTTCCGGCGGCCACCAGTTCGCCGCCGTGCACGCCCGCGCCGGGACCGAGGTCAACAATATAATCCGCGTGGCGAATCGTATCCGCGTCGTGCTCGACCACGAGCACCGTGTTGCCCAAGTCGCGCAGGCCTTTCAGCGTGTGCGAGCAAGCGGTCGTTGTCGCGCTGGTGCAAGCCGATGCTCGGTTCGTCCAGAACGTAAAGCACGCCGACCAGCGCCGCGCCGATTTGCGTCGCGAGCCGGATGCGCTGCGCCTCGCCGCCGCTCAACGTGCCGCTCTCGCGATCCAGCGTCAGATAACCAAGGCCGACGTTTTTCAAAAAGCCCAGCCGCGCGCGGATTTCCTTGACGACTTCATCCGCGATTTTTTGCTCGAAACTCCGTCAGTTTCAGATTCGCAAAAAAATCATCCGCCTTTTCCACGGACAGACCGCAAACGTCCATGATGGAAAGACCGGGGATTTTTAATTTTGAATTTTTAATTTTAAACTGCGTGGAAAATTCCGCGCCGCCCAAAGTCACGGCCAGAATTTCCGGTTTTAACCGTTCGCCTTTGCACGCCTCGCAAAAATGCGGGCTCATGTATTGCTTGAGCCGGTTGCGGACGAATTCGCTTTCGCTTTCGTTCGCGAGCCGTTCGAGATTCGGCAGCACGCCTTCGAACGGACGGGAAATCTTGCTGATTTTCCCGCCGCGCCAGAAACTGAAATCCACCTCGTCCTCGCCGGAACCGTTCATCAAAACTTTTTTGAAATCATCCGGCAGATTTTTGTAAGGCGTTTCGAGGCTGACGCCGAAATGCGCCGCAATCGAGCGCAGCATCGCCTTGTAATAAATGTTCATCCGCTTGCCCGCGCGACGCCACGGCTGGATCGCGCCGTCGTCGAGCGATTTTTCCATGTCGGGCACGACGAGCGCCTCGTCGAAAATCATTTTTTGGCCGAGACCGTGGCAGACCGGACACGCGCCCGCCGGGGCGTTGAAGGAAAAATGTTTCGGCGTCGGCGGGTCAAAACTTTTGCCCGTCGCGGGCGAACACATTTTGTTCGAGTGCAAGGTCTCGATCCAATTTTCGCCGGCTTTGGATTTTGGATTTTGGACTTTGGACTCATCCGGCAATTGATGCAGTGTGAACATGACGCCTTCGCCCCAGCGCAGCGCGGTCTCGACGGAATCGCCGAGACGCACGCGGATTTTGTCGTCAATCACCAGCCGATCCACGACGGCTTCGATGTTGTGAAACTTCTTTTTATCAAGTTTCACGCGCGCGACATTTTCGCCGAGTTCGATCAATTCGCCGTCCACGCGGGCACGAACAAAACCTTCGCGCGCCAGACGTTCAAAAACGTCGCGGAACTCGCCTTTTTGCCGCCGCACAATCGGCGCGAGCAGCATGACTTTTGTTTTCGGCGGCAGCGCGAGAATTTTGTCCACGATGTCGCTGGTGCTTTGCGTGGAAATCGGCACGCCGGTTTCCGGGACAATGCGGCTGGCCGATGTGCGCGTAAAGCAGGCGGAGGTAATCGTAAATTTCCGTCGTCGTGGCGATGATGGAACGCGGGCTTGATGCCGGAACTTCTTTGTTCAATCGCAATCGCCGGTGAAAGTCCCTCGATGAAATCCACGTCCGGCTTTTGCATCTGGTCGAGGAACTGGCGCGCGTAGGCGGAAAGCGACTCGACGTATTTGCGCTGGCCTTCGGCGTAAATCGTGTCGAAGGCAAGCGATGACTTTCCCGAACCGCTCAAGCCGGTGATGACCACCAGTTTGTCGCGCGGAATTTCCAGCGTGAGATTTTTAAGATTATGCTCGCGCGCGCCGCCGATGCGGATGAATGCTTTGCTCATACCGCGAATTTTGAAATAAAGTTAAACGACAATTTTACCCGAAAAAACGGCGAAAGCAAAAAATGAATTTAAGAAAAGGAAGTTTTCTAAAAATTACAGCAGCCTGTGACCGGATACCGCAGCCGACTACGTCAATGAAAGGGGTTCTTTGGAAAGCACCAAATCGTAATGTGAAATTCCGGTTTCCTTTGCGTAGTAAAACTGTCGCAACCATTCAGTGAGTTCGCGGATGGGAACCAGATGAATTGAGGTTTTATCCATGGCGTCAAACCGCGAACCGTACGGAAAACGGGAAATCATTGACAAAAGTTCATCGAGATTGGCGCCAGCGCGCTTTAAACCATACGGCCAGAATTCAATAATCACGACATCCGCTAAATTAAGAAGTTGAGTTGCTCCAGCCAAAGCATCGGTTTCCGCGCCCTGGACGTCGCACGTAATAATGACCGGCCTTTTGAGTCCCGAAAGCGGGATCAACGAGTCAAGCGGTGACGCCTGCACCTGAACAACCGGCCGCGATGATTCGTTATACAATTCCCCGCCTGAGCCGGCTTGGTTGGACCTGATTCGATGATCACCGGAATTCTCGCTTGAACACTCGAAGTTCAGCACGCACTCGCGCCGGTAAGCGGCGCGCTGGAACAGCACGATGTCCGAAAACCCCGCGCGAAATACATTCATGCGCAGGCACTCGAAGTTGTCAGGGTCCGGCTCGACGGCGTAAACGTCAATGCCCGGAACTGACTGCTTGGCCGGGATGCAAACCACGCCGAGGTTGGCGCCGACATCAATCAAAGTGCCTGAGCCGGCCCTGAACAATTGCCTCAGAAAATCGCACGTGCCGGTATCAAGCCCGCCCTGTGACAGGTAAAGCGGCCAGATGACGCGATCATAGACCGGCGCTTCGAGCTTGCCTTGTTTTCCCTCGAAAACGGCATACTTCACGCCAATGGAACGGGCGGCAATTCTAAAAAGTTCCCGCCGGCAAATTGCCGGCAGCAGACCGGTCAAAGTGGCGGCAAAACCGATGACAGAAACTATCAGTCTTCTCATAGATTGAGTTGTCTGCAATTTTATGTCGGAAACCGTGCATAAGTCAAAATTGCAATAATCTATGTTTGCAATTTACGAGACAGCAGCCAAATGATAATCAATGTCCAACGTGAGATTTGAATGTCGTATTTTGTAAACGCCACTGAGTCGTGAAACTTTCAACCTAAAGAGTCTTACCAAGAACCTTATACGTATTGAATGCTTAAAACATTTTTTAGAACATATCGTCGCGGAATCCGGCGACTTCAGGCCAGAAGCAGGGGCATTTACTCCTATGGCGACGAGCAAATCCTCATCGCCAGATATATCAAAGACTTGAAGATTGAAAGCAGAGTATGCGTTGACATCGCCGCCAGTGACGGTCGAACGATGTCCAATACTTACTCTTTGTTTCAACAAGGTTGGGGAGGACTGGCCGTGGAATATGATGCGCGCCAATTCGCCAGACTCGCCCAAACCTATCGTTCATTTCCCAAGGTCAATCTGGCCAAATGCAAAGTGACGCCACCGAATGTTGTTTCGCTGCTGCAAGCCAACCAGGTGCCGGCAAATTTCGGCTTTCTGAATCTTGACATTGACGGA
Organism: uncultured Verrucomicrobiae bacterium; assembly: GCA_963719075.1. Taxonomy (GTDB): domain Bacteria; phylum Verrucomicrobiota; class Verrucomicrobiia; order Limisphaerales; family UBA11358; genus UBA11358. The sequence continues at coordinate 192,597 of CAVRAN010000009.1, forward strand.
TACGATTACTTCGTTCTTGAGCAAATTCTCAAAGAGTTTCGCCCCGCTTTGATCTGTGTCGAGGTGAATGAAAAAATACCGCCGCCGGTGAAATTCACCGTCAAATGGGACCCGGATTATTGCTGGAGAGAAAATCACTTTTACGGCCAGAGCCTCTCGCAGTTGTGTTCCCTCTGTCCGGTGTTTGGGTATTCCCTTGTCGAATTATATTACAACAATGCTTTTCTGGCGCCTTCCGAGACCAAGGTTTTTCCTGTTCTTACGCCGGAAGCTGCCTACAAAAAGGGATACCTCGATCAACCGGATCGGAAAGAAAGATTCCCCTGGAATGCCGACATGGAGACACTCTTGGATTTGCCACCGGAAGAAGCCGTGACTTTTATAAACCGCTCTTTCTCCGACCGGAAGGGACAATTCATTTGTTCCTTTTAAACACGTCCTTTCATCACGGCTTGACCAATGGCAAGCACGCCCGTTAGCATCAAAAGCCCTTGCATGAGAAAACTAATCCACAAACTTACCCGATCAACAGCCCTTCGGAAGATTGTTAAAACATTGCATTTGCATTTATTGGGCAACTGGTGGCTGCGTCATTTTCCGGTGGTGAAGACACTTCCTGACAGCAACATTCGCTATCGGGCACGGCGTCTTGAAAGCCTGGGATTGTCCGTGGAAATGTTTGATGAGTGCTCGCTTTACGCCGTATCCGGCCTGCCCATGCATATACGCACTTTTGTAGATCTTGGATGCAACGTCGGTTATTTCACCTGCTGGCTTTGTCGCGAGACGAAAAGCACCCAATTGAAGGGGCTTATCGTGGATGCCAACCCGGAGGCCATTGAGGACGCTCAATGGCATGTCGAGGCAAACGGATTTCGTAACGTGCATGTATTGCACGGATTGGCGGGCGCGGGCGCTCAAGAAGGTGAAAGTGATTTTTTTGTGCATATATCGAACGTGGTTTCGACGGCTTCTCCACAAGGGGATGTCTCAAATTTAAGCAACGATTGGACACAAGTAAAAGTGCCGTTCGTGAGCATCGAGAAAAACTGGCAAAAATATTTCGGTGCCGAACCTTGCGATCTCCTCAAGGTGGACATTGAAGGATCAGAGATGGATTTCTTCCGTGCCGAAACGGAATTTCTCAAACGCGTTCAGGCAATTTTGCTGGAGTGGCACAAATGGCGGGTGAGTCTGGACGAGGTAAAAACATTTCTTGCTTCAAATGGCTTCGCGTTGAAAACCGTCCTGCACGATGATGGAGAAATCGGCACGGCGATATTTACACGAACGGCGTAACGTCGCTTGGAACATTACGGCCAAAGAATGATTCGATAAAAGCGCATCACTGCGCTTGTCCAAGTGGAATCGGTGAACGTAAACGTTCCGCTGGTCGAAGTGACGATGGTTGCATTGGTTGTCCATGCCGCCGGCGGCGCAAGATTGGCCGTCCATTCCACCTTGAACTGATCATTCGTCGGCGCAGCCCATTGAAGTTGAAAACCATTGGTCGTCACCAGCGCGCTGGAAATCGAAAACGTCAGGCTGCTCGTTCCCGACGGCGACGTGGCCAGCCGGTAGAATTTCAACGAACCCAATCCACCCGTCAAAGAGCCGTTGTCGAAGAACGTAACGGTGCCATTGGTCGGCGTCATCGCTATCGAAGTGATGCCATTGGTTGTCGCCGTAAACCAGTTCGTTGACTCCAGATTGGTCGTGTATTGGACATAATAGGTTCCGTTTGGCGAAACATCCCAGACAATCAAAATGCCATTGGTGCCGCCGATGTTCGTGGCCGTGATACTTGAAACCGTGATATTGGTTTGTATCAATGGATATCCGAAAACGACCTGAAAGACGGATGAAACATTGCCTGCTCCTCTATTTTGCAAGCCGATGTAATAGTTTGTGCCCGGCACCAGTGGTGGCACTGAATTGCTGCTGAGCAGGAACGAGCCGTTAATCACGTTGGTCAATTCTTCAACATCGCCTGCGCCTGTGTTTCCAGTCGGCGGAACCATTTGATTGAAATAGACGTTTAGCGGCCCGGTGGAAGAAACCAGAATATTCGACGCATCAATGGCATTCGTTGGCGCGGGCACGATTAGTTCTTCAATCGAATTCGCCGGAACACTGACGGTTGTCGGACCCGGATTGGTGATCGTCGTTGGCAGAAGATGGAAGGTCACCACGAGGGCATAGTTCACCGTGAAGCCGTTCGGGTTCTGCACGCCGAGATAATAAGTGGAACCGGGCATCAGTCGTGGCGACGTAGTCGTCGTATTCAATATGACAGAGCCATTCGTGGCATCGGGCAACAACAGTATATTGGTCGTTGGCGGCGCGTTCGCATCAAACCACACATTCAGCGGCGCGCTGGCAAACAGCAACGTATTCGTCGCCATGTCGGCATTGGCGGGAACGGTCACCGCATAATAATCAATGCTGGCGTCGCCCGGAACGAAATTGGTTTGCGCCGAGTTGTTATTTAGCGAACCGGTGGTTGAGCCGCCGGTGGTGAACGTGAATCCCAATTGCCAGCTCACCAGCGATGCGTTGTTTGTGGCACCGGCACGATCATCCTGAATTTCCAGCGTCCAATCGCCCTGCGCATTCAAGCCGGTTAGCGGCGTCATTGGTTGTTCCGGCAGATAATACGAATTTGAACTGGAGACCAATGGCGGCACGGCAAATTTAATCGGCGTCGTCGTCAGATTTGTGTTTTCAGTGAAAGTGAGATAGGAGTAATTCGTCGCCACCGATGACAAACTCGCCGCATCAAGCAACACTCCCGGTTCAAGTCCGGTGATCTGCAACGGTGTTTCATTTTGCGTGGCAGTAAAAGTGATGGTTTCGGTCTGCCAGGTCGTATTGTTGCCCAAAATGTTAGTGCTGATACCCGGAATCACGATGGAAGCCTCGGCCAGACTTTGCGGGAACGCGGATGCAGAATCGAACTTGCCGGCGTTGCCTTTCTGGTAAATGGCCTGTATTTCCGAATCAGACAAAACACGGTCGTAAAGGCTTATTTCATCCTCTTTTCCGGCAAAATGAAAATCTTGAGAAGGATAATCGACGTTGATTCGGCGTCCGATAAGAACATTCCCGGTGGTCCATGGCACGAAGACGCCTATATTGGTGCTAGCCACCACGACCCCGTTCAAATACATGGCTGTATCACCTGTTTCATGATTATAAGTCAAAGCAACATGTTGAAAGCCGTTATTGGTGACTATGTTCGCCTGGCTGGTAAAAAAAGGAGCCACGTTCACGTTGTTCGATTCTACAAAACCTCCAAACAAGCATCCCGGAGCAGTTCCAAAAGTCGCGGAAACATAAAATTGCATACCGGCGTATTGACCACCGCTCTGTGACCATTCAACGATGGGATTGGGTAATGATACATTTGTAGGGTCAACCCAGCCATCTATGGTAAACCCGCTACCTGACCCAACGTCTAAAGAGCGCGAGGCAGGAACAACCACAAACCCGTCACCTCCCATGTTGAAAGCCGAATCAACTTCACCAGTGGCATAGCTGAGGTCATTTGACGAATACCCGCTGTTTACACCACCGATGGAATCTAATGTGTTACTTTCCCTGCGCCACATACTGACGATTCCCGGCCCGCGATATGAGAACGTCAGCGTATAAGTTTGTCCCGCCACGGTGGGCAGCGTGTTCAAAATCGTGCCATTGGCCAGCGCCAGAAAATTACTGCCGCCACCATAGGCATTCGTCGGATCAGTGACGACACTGACTTGATTTGATTCCACCGTCCATGCGGTTCCGGCGACAGTGTGACCTGTGGCATAATCTTGCGCAGGCTGTCCATCAAAATCACTTAAGGATACGGTGTTTGTGGTAATGGTGGGAGTCCCGCCCGCACCGTTGGTACTCGTGCCGCCGCGATTTTCCATCAGCAAAATGCGCGTGCCGTCCGGACTGATGAGATGAAACACGAGATCCGAAATGCGCGGATGATTCACATTGATGCCCACGTTCACGGATGAAATAATTTGATTCGCCGGCACATAAATAGTCGAAGTCGTCACCGCGTCATCGAGAATCGGCACCGGGCCGCTGGGGGTGAAATCCACCGGCGGCGCAGGCGGCCCGCTGTACTTCCACGTAATGGAATACGTTTGATCTGCGTTGCCGCAAGGATTAGTCAAACTATAGTAATAGATGCCCGATGCCAGCGGCGGCCCGATTGAAATAGCGCCATTCGGAAATGGCGTTCCACTTGTAATACTGATCATTTCATCAAAATTCGTCAGTGTGGGTGGCGCGCCAAATTTGACAAACAATTCCAGTGGTGGGTTGGCCGTTCCCGTAAAATTCGTCACACTAATTGTCAGATTTGTTGCACCGGGTGGCACTTCAATGAAACTGTTTGTCGAAGTGCAGCCCGCGACAATCCCAGTAAGTGTTATCCCGTTTCCGCCCAGATACGGTTGAATTACCATGTTGAAATTCCGCACGCTGCCGGTTTGCGTCAATGAATCATCCGCTTCGGTCAAAAGCCACACGCCCTGGCCCTGCTGACCGATGAAACTCTGCAAGCTGCCCGGCCCATCCGATGGCTGGGAATTGGCAACGGCACCCTCCCCGCTGTCATCATAAATGAATGTTCCGTTATTTGGCGGATAGGTATTCCCCAGCGAATCGTGATTGTTCAACACCACGGAATCTCCGAGTTGCGTGGCATCGTCGTGCGACAGCGAACCGATGAGGTCGCCAAAATTTTGGTGCCAGATTTGATTGGTCACGACAACGCGGCCGATGTCAACCGGCTGAAGCGCAATGCCAATCACGTGGGCAACTCCGGGCAGCGCCGGACTGCCATCGGGAATGTCAATCGGCACGGGCTGGCCGTTCACGATTTCATTGCCATTGCCATCCAGGGAGCTGAACGGTTGCGCGGAGAAAATGGATATAAATTCGTATTCAGACGCCTCCTGCGTTTCTGATTTGACCCCGACGTAATAAACCTGACCCGGTATGGAGTTCGTATCCACGACAAACTCTGTGCCGCCGCGACTTAATGATGCCGCCGAAAATTTTCCGCCGACCGATTTGTTTACTTGCGCCCCGTTAACACAGTTGGAAATCACGTTTGGATTAAGATTCGTCAACGTCGGATCCGTGCTGACGTAAAGGTCTATGTCCGCTTCTGGCTGGGTTGCGTTGGTCTCGCTGTCGGCAAAAACACCCGTGCGCGGAATCGCCAGCGTCTCCGACTCAAATGTGACAAATGCCGCATTGGTAACGTCGCTGGTTGCACCGTTGTTCGTCACGACGTAGAAATGCCATTGATTTGTCATGCCAATTGTGACCTGCCAACTTCCACTGAAACCCTGCGTCGTGTTGTTCGTGAACAGAAGCGTGCTCGTGCCGAGCAACGGCGTGTTCGCGCCGACAAATTGGTTCAGCAACACCCCGGCGTTGGTTGCAGTTATAAAGGTGATCTGCTGATCGCCGGTGGGATTGGAAACAAAAGAAGGCCCGCCGCTGGGATTATTGGTCGTCACGATGATTGCACTGGTATTTGTGGCCGCGCCATCACCGCTGGAAATCACGAGCGCATAATCCTGCACCACATTCGGCGCATAAACCCCGGCGGAATTATTTGTCTGCGCCGTGACGGCGTTGACGTTGACATCGCGCCCGACGACCGTGACGGAATAATGTCCGCTAACCGGCGGCGAAATGAAGACGTTTTCCACGTTGTTGATGGAATCCAGATTGGGCGGCGAATTCGTGTTCTCCGGCGTATTGTAAGTGCCCGAAGAAATGTCATTTCCATAATAGACGATGCTGCCCGTATCCATGTTGCTGACGACGAGATCGAGATTGTTGACCAGTTTGACGGCGGCGGCGGGATTGCCGGGCGGGTCCGTCCATGCGAGCGTAACGCGCAACGGCTGGAACACCGCCTGCGCGTTGGTCACGGTGACAAAAAACGTCTGGCTGTCGCCGGTGGCCAGCGCGGTTGACGGATTTTGATCCAAAATGAAACTCGAGCAAGGTGTGGGCGTCGTCAAGTTGGTCGTGATGCCGACTGGCAGCGAATCCGGCAGATTGACCAAACCCCAGCCTTGAAAGTTGATCGAGTTTTGAACCTGGAAACTGTAGTTGGCCGTCTGACGCGCGCCGTTGATGATCATCGCCTTCATCAACGCCGGGCTTGGCAACATCTGCCATTGATTCGTGAAAAAGTCCTGCATCAACGCCAGCACACCCGACACCGCCGGCGCGGCCATGCTCGTGCCGGTTTCGTAGCGATAATAATAAGGAGGCCCCGTGCCAAGCGTATCATCCAAAGCATGGAGCACGTCATAATAATCACCAAGATCGTTCGTTGTAAGGATATCAACGATCAAATTATAATTCACCGATTCATTGACGCTGTTGCTGACGGCATATTGCCAGACCGTGCCGACTGGATTCAGTGGAATTGAGTTGGTCGGAATAATAAAAATGTTTGTTTCAGGGCCAAGAGGAGGCGCGACGCGCGGATCGGTTCCATTCCAAACATAAATTGGCATGGCTGGAAGCGGGTCAGGGGACTGGCCGTTGCGCACGACTTGAATGGTCAATTGCACCGCGTTTGAAGGAACTGAAACGGAATAGAAATTTTCCGAACCGGGGTCCACTTCATCGGACAATTCACTTTCCGAAAGGTTGGTGGGATCGAAATACGAATTGGTGTCCCATTGCTGTGAACGGGTGGAAATGACAAAAGTCCCGGGCGCGACCACGTCCGGTTTGAAACGTCCGGCAGTGCCTTCAATCCCGACGCCCACATTGCCGCGACTCGAATAACCGGCCACTTGAGAACTCGTGTCCGTCATCGGTTGCCACGGCATGTCCACACTGCCGTCAAGGTTGGTCACGGAATTGGTAATGTTTCGGAATTGTTCCGTTGCGCCGACCGTAATCACGTTTTTAGCCGTGGCCGGCGATTGAATTGAATCAGAAATGCCGCCGCCGCCGTCATCATCTCCGCCACCGTCATTGCCCGCCGCAAAGACAAACAGCACCGGCTGCGAACCGGTCACCGTGGGCAGCGCATCGCGCACGGCCGCGTCGTAACTCGCCGCCGCCAGATCATAAGTGTTGTCGCCGTCGTAACCCCAACTGTTGTTGGAAATGAGTGCGTTCGTTAGCGCCGGTTCTTCCTGCAAATAAGAATCCGATATAGAATTCGTGTCCGCACCACCTTCAATCCCGCCGACAATGAACAAACTCGCGTCCTGCGCTTTGCCGCGATACTGGCCGGTTACTCCCGGATTGATTGAACCTTGCGCATTGGTCACCGTTGTTGATTTCGTGCCGTCACCCATGATGATGCCCGCCACGTGCGTGCCGTGGCCGTTGGTATCCACCAAACTTTGCACCGCATCGCCGAACACACGGCCACGTAAATCAGGATGTCCAGTCGTCGGGTCACCATCCACGCCGGTATCATTCATTTCCACCAACACATTCTTGCCGGTGAGTTCGGTGATGTTCGTGTAGTTGTGCGCGTCGGTCGTCGTCGCGGAAACGCCAAGCGTCACGCGCGCCAGATCATTCGCGAGCGCGCGCTTGCGAAACGGCTCGACGATTTGCACGCCGGGCAACACCGCCAGCGCCGTCCAATTTTGCGGCGGAATCACGCGCACGATTGGTCCGAACGGTGAATTGTCTTCGGCAAAAATCTGACCGCCGAGTTGCTGGATTTGTTGAATCGTCGCCGGCGCGGCATCGGCAAACAAACCCAGTGTCAGCGACTGGCCCGCAGGCAGCGCGGTTTGGGCGAACGCCAGCAGCGGCGATTGCACCTTGTAATACGGCTCGTAGGGAACGACTGCATATCCTTCCGACGCGATGGCGTTCGCGCCGCTTGCTGGAAGGCGAACCAGATAGGCGTCATTGGGAATGTAGGAAACAATCGTCGCGCCCGCCGCCGCGAGCATTGCGCGGAACGCGCTGTCAATCGGCCCGTTCGCCTGCACGATGTAAGCGCTCGGATCGCCCGCCGCCTGCAAATTCTTCGGAATCGAAAAATTCAGCGGGCTGCGCGTGTCAATCAGCGCGTTCTCCAGCAAAACCGCCTTGTCGTCGCGCATCAACTGTTCAAGCGACTTCGTCGTGTTGCTGAGGCGCCAGGCAAATTTATTCCTGTTCGCCGCCGGATTCTTTGCGGCAGAATTTTTTGAAAGTTTTTGGGGCGTTAAAAATTTTGGCGCGGTCGAAGCGGAATGAACGGCCATGACGATTGGGGTCGTCGTGAATTTTTTCCGTGCTTCCCGGCGGCTGCCGGGTTGCCAAAAAAGCCACGCGCCCGCCAGCAGCAGCAGGCTCAGCAAAATCCAGAATGACGGACGCGAACGCATAAATGATTAACCACCAAGACGCAAAGAACGCCAAGCTTCAAAATTGTCGGTATAAACTACTCTCTGAATCCCATTTTTCAAAATCGGAACATTAAAATTTTTGGGGAGCGCACGCGCCTCGCGTGCCGTCAACGACGCCTCGTCGTTGACTTTTCGGTGCGCGCGACTGGAACAATTTGCCCACCTTCCGCGATTGATGGGTTGTGTTATGAAGCGTTCGACGCGAGACGCGTCGAACCGCAGCCGAGGCGGCTGCGCTCCCCATTTTTTCAAAGTCGGAACGGTAAAAACTTCAGGCTTGATTTGCGCTTTTCGCTCTATGCCACGGGCAAACCCTCTCGTTTCGATGCCGGAGGTTCGTCCATTGACGCCGGAGGTCCGTCCGTTGACGCCGGAGGTCCGTCCGTTGATGCCGGAGGTCCGTCCGTTGATGCCGGAGGTCCGTCCGTTGACGCCGGAGGTCCGTCCGTTGACGCCGGAGGTCCGTCCGTTGACGCCGGAGGTCCGTCCGTTGACGCCGGAGGTCCGTCCATTGACGCCGGAGGTTTGTCCATTGACGCCGGAGGTTCGTCCATTGACGCCGGAGGTCCGTCCGTTGACGGACACGGTCGGTTCGAGGGCGGATAAGCCCGGATTTGAAGCGGATTTAGATGTTTTCCCGACAAAAAGGCCATTTTGCGGCAAAAAACCCTTCATCCGGCTGTATCCAAACTTGGCAGGAACGCCGCAATGTGGCGTCCAACGGTCATCGCAGCGCGATGCCCCTACCCTTGAAGTCAGGACATCTGGCATCCTTGCCCGATTATTGAGTTTAACTATCACGTTCATCCTAGCGGTTCGTTCACTGCGTTTAATCCGGCGGCAGCACATTATAACTTTCAATCACCGCGTTGTTGTTGGTCACCGAGGGAATATTAGTCCAAATGAGCGAACCAAAGATGTTGGTCTGAAAGACATTATTTATCCGCTGGCTGTTAAACCGCACCACGGTGCGCGTGGCGATTTCAGAAACCACCTGATAATTGGTGATCATGCCGAAAAAGTTGCCGCCGCTGGTCACGATGCCATGCGGCGCGGGCTTCAGCGCCTGACCATAACTATAAATCACATAGCGCGGCGAATCAGCGACCCGCAAGAGCGACAGCGTTTGTTGCGGCAGCCATTCATACATTTCATCATTAATGCCATACGCCAGTTGCGCCGAATCAGCACGGTTTAGAAACGGCGATTGATCCGTCAATTGCGGAGCCGCAAGTATGTCGCCTACATGCTCGAACGAGCCGGTCAAACCGTCAGCGTTGGTGAAATAGGCGGGAATTTCATTGGTCACTGTTCCATTGATTGAAGTAATCATAGCGAAGTTGTTGGCATTTTCGCGCGCAGCATTGATACCGGCTACAATTTTCCCCAAAACCGAATTTGTGCCAGCAGCGCCCGCAGGTTGAACGGGGGTTGCAATCGTGGACAATCCATATCGGGGAAAAGCATATTGATTGGTTTGCACCAGTAAATCCGGGGTCGTGTTGGAGAGCACCATCACACCGCTAAGCAAAGCCGACCATGCGGCCAGTCCGGCTTGAGGATTGCTTGCATCATTCGCGCCGACATTCACGGAAAGCTGGCCGAGCGTGGCATTGTCATTGAATGCAGTTGAAAACAGATCAAACAACAACCGGTCCTGCGCGGGCGCGCCATTGCCGGCGTCAAAGTATTGGTTGTAAGTCAACTGCGTATCGCCGGTCCACTGCGCCCAGGTATTCCCGCCGATATAATTGGTTGCGTTGCCGCTTACTTGAATCTCGCGTAAAATATCGGGTGACTTGAGGTAAACCGTCTGCCACGGCGTGCCGCGATGCACCCGACCAATCCAGCCGACCGTTGGCAATTTGTTTGTCGGAAAATTCCAATCATCTGATGAATAAATCAACGGGTCTTGCAAGGCAAGATTGGTTGGGCTCGAATCTGTTCCAGCAATAGCAAGATGCCTCGTCACCCATGGCTGATAACGGTCGTTCAAAGCGCCGAGATTGTTGGCCGGCAAATTCGTCGTCGAACTGTTCCACTGATGCCAGCCCGTTTGCAGTCCGCTTGGCTCATTGCCGGAATAATTCAAATCACTCGCCATGTAATGAACCAGTGGATCATTCGCCTGCCACGAAGTGTATCCGTAAACAAAACGCGCCGGCGTGAACGGCACTTGCACAATCAAATCCAGATTTGTGGATTTATACCGATTCACCGTGTTTGGGTCCGTGCCGCTGCCCACATGATTCGGGCTGAGAAACGCATTGAACGAAGCAATCTCCTGTCCCACCGTGCTGCCCGGCGGATTGGCCCAAGTCCGATCATCAGTCGGAACAAGCAGGCCGCCATTTAACTGCGGACTTTCAGAATAAAGAATCTGGTTTAAAACCCCGTCGGGAGTTCCGCCGAAAAGATTTGTATTCCAAAAACCAGCGGTGGGATTGTTCTGAACATAATCAGCAATGAGGGGATTCAAATTGGTGTTGCTGTTCGGGCCGCTGAGTTGGGCGTAGTCAATGACGTGATTACCATCAAGCATGAATATCTGCAGGTGATTTGTTATCACCAAGTAAAGTTGCGGCAACGGGAAGATGCCCGTATCCCAATTGCTGCCTAACGTGGACTGGAAAACGAATGGAAGATTACCGCCAGCACATACTTCATTGGCAAAGAAAGGAACCGTTATATTCAGAGGAACATCAAAAGAATTGGAGTTGGGAATATTATTCGTCCACGGCTGCAGCGTGCCGGGCCAAAATGTGGGATTCACCGTATTATTAATTGAATAAATAGTCGGTTGAACTACCGACGTAATTGGTTGAATTGTCCCATTAGTCGAATTGTTCAATATCGTAGAGAGTGTATCTTGCACAGTGATGCTTAAGTTTCCTGACGGAATATAATTAGTGCTGTACGAATTCCAGCAATCCACTCCAACCGAATTGCTGATGCTCATGACATACATCTGGTTTGTCTGCCATTCACTTAAGGGCGCATTTGTGGATGGGCGCGCAATTTGCAGTTTCCGCTCAATCCAAACAATATTCTCCATCGTAAACTCGTTGAAATTCGGAAAGCCTTTCTTCGCGCCGATTATCCATGGAACACCATAAATGTTCACATATTGGCCACTCGCATCAGTAATTGGCGTGTAATTGACCTTGGTTTTGGGCAAGTCCGCAATGTCGTATGGCTGTGCCAGTTGAAGGTCATTCGTGCCTCTTACAGTGTTAGGACCAAAACGGCTGGAAAGGCTTGTATAGCCAGTAATAAAAACATTGCCGAGATTGTCGCGCTCAAAAATCGGGCGGAAAACATCCGGCCAATCATGTGAGCCACCGATATTATTCGTTCTCGTGGCATCGCAAATATTCGCCGCGAGTTGCAGCACGCGATTGATGGCGGATGAATAAACAAGCCGGTTGCTGACCAACACCGGAATGTTCGTGATGCCAAAGGCATTGGTCACATTGTAACTCGCCACATAATTTGATGGATCGCGCGCCAGCCATTCCTCCGAGTAAGCGCGCAGCATCCGGTCGGCGGCGTTGGTGAAAAATTCAAGCGCCGTCCACGGGTAGAAATTCGTTTCCATGTCCGGCACGATGACGCCGTTGGTGACGTTCCGGTAATTAAGATTGAGCTTGCCCTGCTCCGGCGCGGAATCCACGCCCATTTGCGAAAGCAAACGGTAGAAGGTGTAGCGGTCGTAGGTGGAAGTGCCGTTGCCTGCGTTGAGCAAGCGATTCGTGAAACCACCGGTAGCACCGCCAGAAGTTTTTGCGGGATCAAACAATTCCTGCAGGTTGAAGAAATGATTTGTATTGTCCGCGCCCGACCACGGCTGGTTTGGCTGATCCGGCCGAATGGTTTCATTTATATTCGCCAGAGTTGTTTGTAGTGGCCCGTCGCTGTAAGCGTCAATGTTGTCGACGGGAAAAAAATTGGGGGCATTTGTGAAAAGTTGATCGGCCGTCGCCAGCAAATTGTAGTTGTAACCGTAACGATAACTCAAAAGTGAAAGCGCGTCTTCAAACCCAGCGCCATTGTTGGCGAAATTCGGCGTCATCCATTCTCTGTAATTATAGGGATTATTTGCAGAATTTTCGACAGTTGGCGGATCCCATTGGTTTGTGTTCAAGTCCGTAAGAAATGCCGCGAGATTGATTTCCCAAGTGCCGACGCCTTGATTGCGGAGAAATCCATCGCCAACACTATCCGCAGGATTTGAATCCGGATTGACCTGTTTCGTCGCAGCTTGATTGTAAATCGCATTCAAATCGAGCGCGTTGCCGATGGGCACGGCGATGAAGGCGTAGCGGTAAAGAAAAGGGTTATTGGGACCGTGCGGCACGTCCGGTCGTTCCAAGCCGCCAATCCATTCCGGGTCGCCGACATTTGTTAGAAGAATTCCCGTAAATTGTCCGGCGTTGTTGATTTCAGTTATCACGCCGTTCGTGTCAAAACGCCCGTTGCGATTGAGGTCGAGATAAAAGCGAAAGTCGTTCGAGCCAGCCGAATTTGTTTGAATGAAAACCGGCGCGCGCGGGCTGTAAAGCAGATTGGCGATGTTTTGTTCCCCGTTTGCTCCAGCGTTGTCATAATTTACGTTTGTTGGATTAGCCGAAGTGTTGCCGTTGAGAAATCCGACGGGATTGATGTAATTCGTCGAAACGACCAGGCCGAAGTTGTAGGGATTGGTCGTGGCCAGGAGGTTGGCCATGATTTGCGCCTCGGCATTGGCAAGCGCGGCGTCGGCGGCAAGGCGCGCGGTGGCCGTGTCGGTGGTCGTCGAGACCGCGCCGCGTTCGCGCCGGCTCACGGCCAGAAACGTGATGGCCATGACCGTCACCACCGCCAGCAGGATCAGGGTGATGATGAGCGCGACACCGCTGCGCGAAGATTGAAGGTTAAAGATTGAAGGTTCAAAGCGGGGAGCACAGCCGCCCCGGCTGTGGTTTGACGCGCCCCGCGTCGAACTGCCTTCCACGCCAACGACGAGGCGTCGCTGGCCGCACGCGAGGCGCGCGCGATCCCCGGTTGATTTTTGAAAATTCAATTTCATTGATAAGCGGCCGGGTCAACGTTGCGGATCGGAATGCGCTGGCGGAAAATGTGAACCTGTCCGGCATGGTCGGCCAAATAATTCGTTATAGCCGAGCCATTCAAAGATTCCGCGTGCTGCAACGTGCGGTCTTCGACCACGCCCATTTCGATTTCGACGGAGGCAGGAACAGCGTTGCTATAAAATGCAAAATCTGTTTCGCCCCAACCACTCGCCGCAAATCCCACAACATTGGTCTTTACCGAAATATTCAATGGGTTGGGATAGCCATTTGTCATCCATACGCCGTTCATGTCAAAGGCCCGCACCCGCAAATCTACCACGCCGTCCATCAAGTGACTGTAATTGGTCGGCGCATTCAGGAAGTCGGTAAAATTATTCGTCACGTTTGAAAAAGGAGACGTATATCTGTAAAAAGCATATTCTGGCCTGCGCGACATTACCGGATAAGACGGCGTTGTGGTGAAGCGGTAAAGTGAATAAAGACCGCTCGATGAATTGGTAACCACCGCGTAACCCGTGCCAACCCAACAATCACTGCCGTTCACATTCTGACGGCTTAAAATAAAAAATGCTTCCAGAAGGTTAGTGCGGCTGGCACTGCTGCCAACCAATGTTTGGAAAAATGGCGATGAAGAAGCGTAAGTGGTCACGGTGGCATAAAAATTCATTGCTCCATTATTCGTGCCATTGGACGGCGTCATTCCTTCCAAATCACTTTTGATTAAGTCCATCACGTCGCGACCGCCTTCCAGCACGTCAGTCTGCGTCAGGTTTGCGCGGAAAGCCGTTTGCGTGTGCGTGAACACTTCCATCATGCCCAGAATGATGATGACGAGAATCGCCATGGAGACGAGCACTTCGACAAGCGTGAACGCCGGCCGCCGCCGCTTCGGCAATCCAGAATCAAAATGGGATGAAATGGATTTCACGGCACGTTGGTGAAAGATTGCGATTGGTAAAAATACAATGGTTGAACAGGTGTGACACTCGCGTCATTGATCTGCGTAATTTGTCCCGCAATCATCGTGCGAAACGTCTGCCGTCCGCTGCCGGTGTTGCCGTTGGGCAGCAACGGCCAGAGAAAGGTGAGGCGCAGTTCATGCAGGTTGGCGGTCAAATTTGCCGTGTAAAGATTCAATGCGTTTGTATTCACCTCGACTGGCAAATTGGCGCAAATCACTTTGTAGCTGAACGAATCGCCAGTCACGAGCGGATTGTCCTGCGGCGGTTTTTCCACCGCCGGACCGCTGATGGAACGAACGTAGGCGACGATGTGGTTGCTGTTATAGTTGCCTGTAAAAGCAGAAAGATTGGCGATGGGGTCACCAGTGCCGTAGACTGTGTATTCCGGCGTGCTCAAAAGTCCGACTATATTGGTGCCGTTCAAATTAGTAGTGCCAATAAGATTTGCCGTGCTTGGATTTGGACTATAAAGCGTTTGAAAATTCGTGATGGCATAAACATAATTCGTCAAGTCATCCGCCGCGCGCGCCGCTGCGGATGGCCTCCAGAAGCACGGTGGCGTCCTGGTTGATGATGGTTTCCTCGCGGTTGTCCTTCTGCACGTTCATGCCCAGCGGCAGCACGCCGATGATGGCGACGAGCGCGATGCCGATGATGGCCAGGCTGATGGCGATCTCGACCATCGTGAAAGCCGCAGTCCTGATTGGTAGGGACGCGCGGCCCGCGCGTCTGCGCTCGAAAAGCGAAACATTCAGCCGGTTCGTCCCGAGCGGGACGACCCTACCTGAAAATGGACGCGATAATTTCATTGCCCTTTTTGATATTCCTCCGTCGCGCGACCGGTTATCGCGTCAATGTGAATGATATTATAGATATTCGTGCTGTTGCCGGGCGGAGTTTCAGAAATGGTCGGCGACATGAATTGCAACGCGCGCGTTGCCAGGTCAATCGCCGGCGCAACGCTGCCGTGCGCGAGCGGAATGTATTCGTCCCGGCCGGCAAGATTCTGTCCGTCAAGAGTCAGTTGGCCGAGGTAATTGAACGCGATGTAGGGAAGGTAAGGCAGAAGCGGCATCACCGACACCGTGTTTGTTTCCGTCGGAAAAGGGATAATGTTTGTGTAAGTAAATTGGGAAATAGGAAATGTTCTGCCTGAAATTGAATCTTGAATGGTGTAACTAACGTCGAACTTTTTCTCCGCAATGAATGTGCCATCGGGCAAAGTTTGCCAGGGCGCAAGATAATCCGGCGTATGTTGCCCTGGTTGATCGCCAAGCGTGCGCAGGCTAATAAATGTGTAGCCGGTCATTTGCTTATCGCAAAGATTTGTCGCAGCGGTTTTGGCGGGAGAGGTTAAATTGTCCCACCAATTGTTCGGAAAATTATTGTTAATCACCCAAAAATTCGTCGGCACGAAAACCATGTAGACCGTCGTGCGCTGGCTCATGGCCAGTTGGCGCGCGCGCGCGACGTCGCCGAGCAACTGGCGTGTGGCGCTGAGCGTCGCATCCGAGTTGCCAAAATTTTTCAGCGCGGGAACGAGCAGCGCCGCCAGAATACCGAGGATGGAAATGACCACCAGCAGTTCGACCAAGGTGAACCCGGATTTACGACTTAAAAATTTCACGAACACACGACTTTCTACTGCCAGCTTAAAATATTGTCTTTGTTGACGTCCTGATTCGCCGGCAACAGGGGATTAATTTTTTTATCCGGCCCGGCTGACCAGACCATTACGTTGCCGTGGTATTGAAAATTATTTCCATTTCCGTTTGCATCTGTGGAATTGACCAAACCAAAATATCCGGCTTGGCTGTTCGGACCATTTTGGGAAACTTTCTGCAACCGGTAAAAGGCGTCGAAGCATTGACTGTCCTCATCCAATTCCATGCTAATAACGTAAGGATTGCCCCACGGGTCGCGATAAACCAAATCCGGACCGACCACGCCATTGGTATTGCTGGCATCACCCATCTTCGCGTTCAGAAAAATGGTTTGTTGCGGATTTTTTACATGGCCGAAATTCACCGTATGCACTCCGTTGGTATAAGTTTGTATATCCATCAAAATCGCGATGACTTCAGAATTGTTGGTTGCGTAATTCCCCGGTCCGAGTGCATTGACTAAAAGTGCGTCACCATAGGTAAAATTTGTGCCGCCAGATACGCTTTGAACGCCGGGTGAAACCGGAAACCGGCTGTAATCCGAGTCGTATTTTTGAATGGCCGTGACGATGTCGCTCATCTGAAGTCTTGCCTGCGCGATCAACGCGTGCTTTTTGGCCGAAGCCAGAACCGGCAGCAGCAACGCCGCCAAAAGGGCGATGATGGAGATGACCACGAGCAACTCGACAATCGTGAATGCGCGCGAACGGCGTGAAGGAAGCGGAATGGTTTTCATGGGTTTGAAATAAAAACGGCTGCGGTTAATTCGAAAGGCTGGCATTCGCTGAATATTCTTCGCGTTTGGTGAAGGGCATGACGCAAAGGGAGGTTGCGTCACGATGCGCGGACACCACGCGCAATCCTGCCATTGAACCGGAACGCAACTCCCGCGCCGGTTCGATCCGATTTTTGCAGCAATGCGCATAAATTTCAGGGCAATGGATTATTGATCTGCGGCTGGCGGCTCCAGTTGCAGATGAGATATTTTTTACCCGCAATCGAAAGCTGAATCCACAAATCATACGAGCCGGGATTGTTCGTTGGACTGTGAGAGTTGTAACGCCAAGGATTTATGCCTTGCACATGCAAATTCAACGGATCATAAGAGGTGTCCGGCCCGCCGACCGAACCAAGCAACAATGTCACCTGCACGTTGTTATTTGTTATGTTTGAGCTAATCTGATTCGGCCTCAAATCGGGCAAAAAATTTCTTGCCCGTTCAGTAGATTCGTCGGCATTGGTTTTACTACAGTTTATAAATCCACCCACGTTTGCGCCAAACGCAGTGGTCACCAAACCCGCAGAAATCGGTGCGTTGCCATCAAGTGTTTGGTAAGTTCCATCATTATTGGTTGTCCCCAAGAGCTCATAGTAAAGTTGGGTGATGGGAACATTGTTAAGTGTTTCTGTGCTGTCCGGCGGATAAAATCCGTAAGCGGATTTGTAACGTTCAATTGCCGTTTCAACCTGCGCCATCTCCGCCTGCGTTTTGCTTATCAATTCATGCCGCTTCACCGCTCCAATGGTGGGAACCAAAAAAGCGGCCAGAACCCCAATGATGGTGATGACGGCGAGCAGTTCAATCAGAGTGAATGCGCGGCGGAAATTTGTTTTTGTCCCAACTGTTTTCATTTCGTTGTTTTAGCGTTCACGTACTTCATCTTCCATCCGTTCGCTGAGCCATTGTTTGATCATGCTCTGGTAATTCAAAAATCGTGTCCGCGCCAAACGCTTGATGCGCGCAAGCATTCGCGGATCAATCCGCAGTGTGATGGTCACGGATTCGGATGATTCCGCGCTACCAGCCACGGCGGCTTCCATCAGGCGCAGGTCCGGCCGGTTTTCCGACCAAAAGTCCGCCTCGGCATTTTCATTGTCGAAAAGCGGAACGTCTTCCCAATTGGCAAATGTTCGCATGGCTAAAACCATTTTACTTTTAATCGCTACGAAAGCGTTTGATCCATTTTTCGCTGATAAAAAAATCTTTCTTCAGACTCGAATGCGCGCGCGTGCAACACGCGAACCAACCGTCCATTCGTACGATACACACTGAAAATTCCGGCGCCGCCCGCCGACATGCCCAGATTAAAAAAACGAGCTTGAACGCCGAATCGTGTCGAATCCGGCAACAGACGAATCGCAAACGGATCCTCAAAGGATTCTTCGATTTCCAACTGAGTCAAAGAACCGTCCAATTCAAAGGGTGGATTGTTCCAATCGAACTCCATGACGGGCTAATTGTAAATCCAACGCCAATGCAATGTGTTTACATTGTATTTACATGTGGATGGCATTTTTGTCAATCAAATTTGTTCATTTAAAACAAATTTCTTGTTGTCTGATTAATCTCCACCACCACTACTATCACCACTAAGATTTTGAATCATGGCGATCAGGGGCAAGAACATCGCGATGACGATGCTGCCGACGATGACGGCCAGAAATACAATCATGATGGGTTCCAAAAGCGAAGTCATGGCGGCCACCGAGTTGTCCACTTCCTCATCGTAGTTGTCGGAAATTTTAAGAAGCATTTCGGGCAGCGCGCCGGTTTGTTCGCCGACGTCCACCATGCTGACGACCATCGGCGGAAAAACTCCCGAGCCTTCCAGCGGCGCGGTGATGGTTTCGCCTTCTTTGACACTTTCATGCACGCCACTAATCGCGTTGCTGATGATAACGTTGCCGGCGGTTTCCTTCACAATGGTCAGTGCCTGCAAAATGGGAACACCGCTGCTGACGAGCGTGCCGAGCGTGCGGGTGAAACGGGCGATGGCCACTTTGCTGATGACTGGACCCAAAACCGGCATCTTGAGTTTGAATTTGTCCCAAATACGCCGGCCAAATTTTGTTTTGATGAATAACAAAAACAACACAATAAAAACAGCGAGGCAACCCAGAGTGACAAGAGCGTGATTTCTAATCGCGTCGCTCACCGCGAGCACAAACAAAGTAAAACCCGGCATTTTAACGCCCATGCCCGCAAAAACGTCCTTGAACCTCGGAATGACAAAAACCATCAAAAGCGTCAATATGCCAACCGCGACAATGAGTACCGCTGTCGGATAAAACATCGCGGCTTTGACCTTGCCTTTGATCTTTTGCGCTTTTTCGTTGAACTCGGCCAGCCGCTTCAAAACCACTTCCAATACACCGCCCAGTTCGCCGGCTTTGACCATATTCACGAACAAACGGTTAAAAACTTTTGGATGCTGCGCGAGCGCTTCGGAAAACGTGCTCCCGCCCTCGATGGCCAGGGCCAATTCGCCAAGAATTCCCTTTAGGGTTCTGTTGCGTTCCTGTTTTTCAAGAACACGCAAGCCGCGCAGCAAGGGCAAACCCGCGTCCACCAGCGTCGCCAGTTGGCGTGTGAACGTCGTCAATACTTTTGGTTTCACCCGGCCACCGAGTCCGGGAATCTTAATGTTGAGATTGATATTGAGGCCGCCTTTTTTCCCGCCGGTTTTGGAAGCTGCTTTGGCTTTTTTTCTGGACGCCTTATCCGTAGATTTTTCGCTTTCGGCGATTTTGGTCGGGAACAAACCCATTTCCTTGACACGGCCAATGGCTTCGTTCTGACTGGCGACTTCGATCGTGCCCTTCGTTTCTTTGCCGCGCGCATCAAGCGCAATGTAGCTGTATGTCGGCATAGCTTTGCTCAGGTGTATTTGACGACTTCTTCAATAGTGGTATCACCTTCGAAGATGCAGCGCAAGCCGTCTTCGCGCAAAGTGACCATCCCCAGCTCGACAGCTTTCTGGCGCAAAACCACCGTCGGCGCGCGCTCATTGATTTGCGTGCGAATGGCTTCACTGATGATGAGCAATTCAAAAATGCCTTTGCGACCCTTGTAACCGGTGTCGTTGCAAACCGAACAGCCCCGACCGTAGTGAAAAACTTTGTCGCCCAAATCATGCGGCGAAAGATTGAGCAATGACAACTGTTCTTCCGTCGGCTCAAATGGTGTCCGGCAATTTTTGCAAATAGTGCGCACGAGCCGTTGTGCCAAAATCGCCATCAATGTCGAGGAAATCAAAAAAGGTTCCACGCCCATGTCAATCAAGCGCGTCACCGCGCCCGGCGCGTCGTTCGTGTGCAGCGTGCTCATGACCAAATGTCCCGTGAGCGACGCCTGAATTGAAATTTGCGCCGTTTCCAAATCACGCACTTCACCAACCATGATGATGTCCGGGTCCTGGCGCAAAAAAGAACGCAGCGCCTTGCCGAACGTCATGCCCGCCGCTTCATTGACGGCGACCTGCATGATGCCTTCAATCTCGTATTCGACCGGGTCTTCCGCCGTGAGCAATTTGGAATCAATTGTGTTGATGCGCCGCAAACAGGAGTAAAGCGTTGTCGTCTTGCCGGAGCCGGTCGGGCCGGTGACAATGAAAATGCCATTCGGCCGTTGAATCGCTTCGGTTATGTAATCATAGACGTATTTTGGGAAGCCAAGCGTCTCAATATCGAGATTGACCGCCGCGCGGTCGAGCACGCGCAACACCACCGATTCTCCAAATTGCGTCGGCAGCGTGGACATGCGCAAATCAATCTGACGGTTGTTTATTGGAAAATTGATGCGCCCGTCCTGCGGCAACCGCCGTTCCGATATATTCAAGTTCGCCATGACTTTCAGACGTGAAATCACCGGCAATGCCAGATGTTTTGGGGGCGGCGACATTTCGTAGAGCGCACCATCCACGCGATAGCGGATGCGGAATTCCATTTCAAACGGCTCAAAGTGAATATCGCTCGCACGATCTTGCACCGCCTGGGATAAAACCAGATTCACGAATTTCACAATGGGCGCTTCGTTGGCAAGCGCTTCGGCAGCCCGGGCATCGTCGCCAGCCTCGCTGACTTCACGCGCGATATTTTTGTCCTCGCCGAGTTCCTTGAGAATCTCCGAAAAATCCTCCGTCTCCTGACCGTAAAGCCGGTCAACGGCTTTTTCAATTTCAGACGGATCAGCCACAACGACCTGCACGTCTTTTTTGATCGCGAAATGAATTTCGTCCGGACGCGCAGGATCAAGCGGATCGGCCAGCGCGATTTGCACCGTGCCGTTGTTCATCGCCACCGGCATGCAATGATACATCCGCGCGATGTTCGCCGGAACGGAAGCAAGAAGTTCAGGAGAAAATTCACGATCGCGCAGCGAAACCACCTCCGTGCCGAGATGTTGTGCCATTACGCGCAGGATGTCTTCGAGCTTCATGATGCCGAAGTCCTGCAAAAGCTGAATCGCCGGAACTTCACCGCGCTTGAGTTCGGCGGCGACTTCCTCGTATTGCAGGTCGTCAACAAGTCCAAGCTCTTTGACGAGCGACAGCAACGGATCTGAAATTTCTTCTGGCATTTTCTAAAATTATTTTTTCCCGCTTCCGGCGCTCACCGCCGCCGCCAAATCCAGTTCCTGCAACTTTTGCTGGATTGTCACCGGGTCTTGCGATTTGGTAATCACTTCTTCGCGTGCAATCATGCCCTGCTGGTATTTGTCGATCAGGAACGAATCGAGCGTCACCATGCCGTATTTCGCGCCGGTCTGGATGTCCGATTGGATGCGGAACGTTTTGTTGTCGCGAATCAGCGCCGCGATGGACGGGGTATTGACCATGATTTCAAAAACGGCCACGCGGCCCGGTTTGTCAACCCTTGGAATCAATAATTGTGAGATAACCGCCTGCATCACCGTCGAAAGCTGGATGCGAACCATCTCTTGCTGGTTCGTCGGAAACGCGTTGGTGATACGGTCAATCGTCTTGGCCGCGCCGGTCGTGTGCAACGTGCCGAAAACCAAGTGACCGGTTTCAGCGGCGGTAATGGCCGCTTCAATCGTTTCCAAGTCGCGCATTTCGCCAACCAGAATCACATCCGGGTCCTGGCGCAACGCCCGCCGCAGCGCTTCGGCAAAATTGGGCACGTCCACGCCGATTTCGCGCTGGGTGACCAGCGCCTTTTTATGTTTGTGATAATACTCAATCGGGTCTTCGACGGTAATGATGTGCGCCTCATCGCGTTCTTCATTGATAATATTGATCATTGAGGCAAGTGTGGTCGTTTTACCCGAACCCGTCGGGCCGGTCACGAGGACGAGTCCGCGCGGCTTGTAGAGCATCTCCTTGACGCTCGGCGGAATGCCGATTTGTTCCATCGTGAGCAGTTTGCTGGGAATTTGCCGGAGCACCAAACCGAAATTGCCCTTTTCCTTGAACACACTGACGCGGAAACGCGCCGCGTCACCGAACGCGAAGCCGAAGTCCGCGCCGCCGCGTTCGCGTGTGCTTTGGATATGTTCCTCGGACGTAATGCTGCGCATCAATTCCTCGGAGTCTTCAGGCTTGAGCGACGGGCCTTCGACGCGGTGCAAAATACCATGCACGCGAATGGTCGGCGGCGTACCCACGCGGATATGCAAGTCGGACGCACCTTCGGATACGACCAACTGCAATAAATCGGACATCGAGTATGACATAAATTATTAAACGGCTAAATTATTGGACATTTGCAACGTTAAATCGTTTCAGTTTCAGGCCATAAATCAATCCGCGTCGCCAACCGTCGCACGAATCACTTCTTCGGGCGTCGTCACGCCAGCCATCACCTTTCGGATACCGTCTTCACGCAATGTGCGCATGCCCATTTCGCGGGCGCGCGCGCGCAAAACCGACGACGGCGCCTTGTCGTAAATCAACTTTCGCGCTTCGTCATCAATGACGAAAACCTCAAAAATACCCATGCGTCCGCGATGGCCGGTGTTGGAACAATCGGGACAGCCGCGGCCTTTTTGAAGCGTCGCGCCTTTCAAATTGTCCGGCGTGATGTTCAGCGCGCGCATTTCGTCTTCGGTCGGCTGATAGGGCGCAGCGCATTTGCGGCAAACTTTGCGCACAAGGCGTTGCGCCATGAGACAACGCGTGGACGATGCGACCAAAAACGGTTTAACACCGATGTCCACAAGACGCGTGACCGCGCTCGGCGCGTCGTTCGTGTGCAGCGTGGAAAAAACCAAATGGCCGGTGAGCGATGCGTTGATGGCAATGGACGCGGTTTCAAGATCGCGGATTTCACCGATCATCACGACGTTCGGTGCCTGACGCAAAATGGAACGCAACGCGGCGCCGAAAGTCAGTCCGACAACTTCATTGACCTGCACTTGATTGATGCCGGCCAGAATATATTCCACTGGGTCTTCGACGGTGATGATTTTTCGGTCGGGACGATTGATGAAATGCAGGCAGGAATAAAGCGTCGTCGTCTTGCCGGAGCCGGTCGGCCCGGTCACGAGCAGAATGCCATCGGGCAATCCAATCATGCGCTCGAATGTTTGCTGGTCGTCCGTAAAAAATCCCAGTTCCGGCAAACCCAACCGCAAACCTTCCTTGTCCAGAATACGCATCACGATGCTTTCGCCGTAATTCGTCGGCAGGCACGACACACGCAAGTCAATCAGCTTCGCGCCGACTTTGGATTGAATGCGTCCGTCCTGTGGAATGCGATGCTCGGAGATGGACATGTTCGACTGGATTTTCAACCGAGCGATAATGGATGACTGCAACCGTTTCGGCGGCGCCTTCATTTCCTGCAACACACCGTCAATGCGATAACGCAACCGAAAACGTTTGCTCAAAGGCTCCAAATGAATATCCGACGCGCGCAGTTTGAAAGCGTCCACGATGATTTGATTGACGAGCCGGATCAATGGCGCATCTGTTTCCGTCGCGGCGACATCGTCGTCGAGGGCGCCGAGCGCTGGCACTTCGACTTCGCTTTGCGTGAGTTCCTGAATCGCCTTGTCCACGACCGTCTGGCCCGTGCCGCCGTAGTATTTGTTTAGCGCGGCTTCAATTTCCGGCTCGGACGCCACGCGCAAATCAATTTCCGCATTGAGCAAATGGTTCAGCGTGTCAATCGTGTTCAGGTCGGACGGGTCGGAGAGCGCCACGGCAATCTTGTTGTCGCTTTTGAAAACCGGGATGACTCGGTATTTTTTTGCGATGTTGCGCGGAATGATGGCGATGACATCATCGGGTATTTTCATTCCGCCGAGCTGGATGACCTCCGCGCCAAACTGCGCGGCCTTGGCTTGCGTGACATCCGCCGGGCGGATGACTTTGTTGGCGAGCAACAAATCCACCACGCCGACGCCGGAAATCCCGGCTTCGTGGCGCGCCTTGGCGACCTGTTCGGCATTCACGGAGCCCAGGTCCACCAGCACGTCTACCAGATAATCGTCTTTTTCAGCCACGGCTCAAATATACACGCGTTATTCGTGTGGAAAGTGAAAAACACTACTGCCGAAAAACGCGATGTCAATGCGTCAGTAAAAATTTCACAAACGACTGGTGCACGCACCAGGAGTTGAACCTGGAACCTTCTGATCCGTAGTCAGATGCTCTATCCAATTGAGCTATGCGTGCGACCAAAAGGAAAATTATCTTACGAGCCGGATGCCGCCCGCGCAATATCTTTTCGAAGTTTGAAGAGTTTAATGCCCAAAAAAATTTTGCAACACCAGCGCCGCAATCGTCACCACCAGCATCAATCCGCTTGGCATGAATTTTTTTGTTTTGGCAAGACGGATGGCAAATACGACGAGCAACAAAGCCATAATGACATTTGCCAGACCGCGCGCGAAGGCCGGTTGAAAAACTCCCGGCACAACCGTCAAAACCAAAATCGCCGCGAACACCGCCGACGTGATGAGCGAGACCTTGCTTTTCGCTTTGAAAAAGCCAATCAGCCCGCCGACCAGCAGTA
The DNA here is from genome assembly GCA_963719075.1 of uncultured Verrucomicrobiae bacterium. GTDB lineage: Bacteria > Verrucomicrobiota > Verrucomicrobiia > Limisphaerales > UBA11358 > UBA11358. The sequence goes on from CAVRAN010000009.1 coordinate 217,460, forward strand.
AAATAATGTAAACCCACAGAACTTTGTTTGCAAAATCATGCACGCACGCAAATTGCCTTAATTTCCAGCTACATCCAAGCTCAGAATTTCGCCCGGCTCGCACGTCACCGTCACCTCGAACGGGCGGCAGCACACCTCGCAATCCGTCGTGAACCGCTGGCTCGGCACGCTCGTGTCAATGGCCACCTCGGACGCCTGCCCGCAAAACGGACACACAATGGATTCGCAAACTTCCACGCGCAAAATCTAACCGCGCTGGGGCAAAGTGCAATGACGCGGACGAATAAAATTGTCGAAAGTGATTTTCCGCAATGAATCCAACTATTTCAAACGACGAACTTTTGGAGGAATTGACCGAAACAGTTGACGCAATTCAATCCCATAACCGTTTGCAATTTTTTCAAGAGTGAGCAATCCGGGATTATTTTTAATTCCCAATTCGTAAAGTTGATAAATTTTGTAGCCAACTCCGCAATTTTCCGCCGCCTGTTCTTGCGTCCATGAACGCTGTTTCCGCAATTCACGGAGACGCTTTGCGAAAAATTTGGCTGCCGGACTTTGCACGCCTCAAACGATGAAGTTTAAGGCTTGACCAAAACACTCTCTAAAGGTAGTCTATGCTGCAAATGTTCGAACCCAATCACGAACCTTCAGAGTTGGAACGCCGATCGACTGAATTGTTCGGGAAAGGATTCCATTTCATCGTCGATTCAATAAGCAATCTGTTGGGGAAAATTTTCAAAAAAACTGATCAGAAAATTTCAAATCCAGAAGAACAACAAGAAAAATAAAAAAATCGATTGAAAGGAGCTAAAATAAAAATATGAGCGAAATAACTTATGCTGTAAAAGTCGCAAACGGGACGGCTGCAATATACAACGTGCAAAATGGATCTCGTGTGAGATCGGTCGGCAGCAAGGTGGTTTCAGCTCAAATTATTGGCACTGATTCAGTTCAAGTCACCACTACCGACGGCAGAGTTGAAATTTATAACGTAAAAAACGGCGCACGCACGCGCTCTATTTGAACAATTCCCGAAAAATAAATGGGCAACGCCGCTCTTCAGTATTTCCAAAAATCCGAACTTGTTTCTGTGAAGCCACAAGAAAGTGGCAAGGGCATATCACTTAAGTTTTCAATTTTGCCACCAGATGGGGCAGGCGTTTACGTTGTTTATGATTGTGGGAAAAGCGGCAAAAAATCGGGCGCGCCGTTTTATGTGGGCGAAACACGAAACTTGCTGCAACGATTGACAATGCTTTTTAGATGCAATTCCCCAAAAAATCCTCACCCGTGTCAAATTAACTTTGCAACGATAACTCGGAAGAAAATAACAGAAATACAATGCGAAGATTTTTGCAATCGTTGCAAAGTCAGATTTGTTTCGACGAGTTTGCTTTTTGGACGCATCGAAATCGAAGAAACATTACAAAAAGAATACGGAACCAACTGTGATGTTTTTTACAAAAGATTTTTGGATGAAGAATTAAAGTAAAAAATTTTCTTTGCCCGATTTTAATTCTCGCCCGCGTTCCTCGATTTCGCCTTTAAGTTTTCCGATTTGCCCTTCTCGCAAAATTCAGAGATAGTGTCCATCCGTTTTTACGGCATTTATGAAACCCCAAGTCGAAATCTATGACACGACCTTGCGCGACGGTTCGCAGGGCGAAGGCATCAATTTCTCGGTCGCGGACAAACTCCGCATCGCCGAGAAGCTCGATTCTTTCGGGGTGCATTACATTGAAGGCGGCTGGCCGGGCAGCAATCCCAAGGACATCGAATTTTTCGCGCAGGCCAAAAAACGCAAATTCAAAAATGCGAAGCTCGCGGCGTTCGGCTCGACGCGCAAAAAAAATACGCCCGTCGAACAGGACGACCAGGTGCGTTTGCTCATCGAAGCCGGCACGCCCGTCGTCACGATCTACGGCAAGACGAGTATGCTGCACGTGAAGGAAGTTTTGCGCTGCACGCCGGAAGAAAATCTCGCGATGATCGGCGACACGGTGAAATTTTTGAAGGACCACGGCAAATTCGTCATCTACGACGCCGAGCACGCGTTCGACGGTTTCAAACTGGATTCCGATTACGCGCTCGCGACGTGGCAGGCCGCCGAAAAAGCGGGCGCGGATTTTGTCGTGCTGTGCGACACGAACGGCGGTTGCCTGCCGAACGAAATCGCCGCCATCACGAAAACTGCGCTGGGCAAATTGAATTGCAAAGTCGGCATCCACACGCACGACGACATCGGCCTCGGCGTCGCGAACGCTTTGGCCGCGCTCGAAACCGGCGCGGTTCATGTGCAAGGCACGATCAACGGTTACGGCGAACGCACGGGGAATTGCAATCTGACGAGCGTGATTCCGTGCGTCGCGTTGAAGCTGAAAAAAACTTCCGTGCCGGTGAAATCGCTGGCGAAGCTCAAGGAACTTTCCGGGTTCGTGGATGAAGTCGCGAACATGCGGCATAATCCGCGCCTGCCGTGGGTGGGCGCGGCGGCGTTCGCGCACAAGGGCGGCGCGCACGTCAACGCCGTGCAGAAACTCGCGTCGAGTTACGAGCACATTGACCCGTCGCTCGTCGGCAACGCGCGCAACGTCCTCATCAGCGACCTCGCGGGCCGCAGCAACATTGTCATTAAGGCGCAGGAACTCGGCTTCAAGCTCACGAACGACACGCCGGAGTTGAAGGCGATCTTGAATCGCGTCAAGGAATTGGAAAATCAGGGCTACGAATACGAGGCCGCCGAGGGTTCGCTCGCGTTGCTCATCGGCAAGGCGCTGAAACATCGCGAACCGCCTTTTCGCGTGGACGCGTATCACGTCTCAATGCGCCGCGACGTGAAGGAATCCGTTTGCGAAGCGACGATCAAAGTCAGCGTCGGCAGCAAGCGCGCGCAGACCGTGGCGGAAGGCGACGGCCCGGTGAACGCGCTCGACGGCGCGCTGCGGCTGGCGCTGGCGAAATTTTTTCCGCAACTGAAAAAAGTGACGCTGACAGATTACAAAGTGCGCATTCTTGATACTGCGACCGGCACTGGTGCAAAGACGCGCGTGCTCATCCAATCCACCGACGGCAAACGCGAGTGGGGCACGGTCGGCGTGAGCGAGAACATCATCGAAGCCAGCTTGCAGGCGCTGGTGGACTCGATGGAATTTGCGTTGCTAAAGAAATGATTTTTGCCACAGAGACACCGAGACGCAGAGTGAAAACAATTTTGGAAAACATTTCTCTGTGCCTCTGCGCCTCTGTGGCTTTCAAGTATGTCTGAAATTTCCAAAGCTTACGAACCGCAGTCCGTCGAGGACAAATGGTATCAATTCTGGCTCGACGGAAAATTTTTCGTCGCGGACGCGAAATCGCCGAAGCCGGCGTATTCCATCGTCATCCCGCCGCCAAATGTCACGGGCGTGCTCACGCTCGGTCACGTGCTCAACAACACGATTCAGGACATCCTCGCCCGCAAGGCGCGCATGGATGGCAAGGAAGTCCTCTGGCTGCCCGGCACGGATCACGCGGGCATCGCGACGCAGACCGTCGTCGAACGCGCGCTCAAGAAGGAAGGAAAAATAAAACATCGCGATGACTTGGGCCGTGAAAAATTTCTGGAGGAAGTCTGGAAATGGAAAAATGAAAAAGGCGGCATCATCATCCAGCAGTTGAAAAAGCTCGGCGCGTCGTGCGACTGGACGCGCGAACGCTTCACGATGGACCCGGAATATTCGCGCTGCGTGCAACGCGTGTTCGGTGACCTCTACAAAAAGGGTCTCATCTATCGCGGCAAGCGCATGGTGAACTGGTGTCCCGCGTCGCTCACGGCGTTGTCCGACGAAGAAGTCGTGATGAAGGAACAAAAAGGTTTTCTTTATTATTTCAAAGTTGAAGTAGTGGGGAGCGCAGCCGCCTCGGCTGCATCGGTGGACGCCTCGTCCACCGAAATCCCGAATGTCGAACGCGAGGCGCGTTCGACTGCGCCCGAGGCGGGCGCGCTCCCCGAAGAAAAGATTTTTCTGACGATTGCGACGACGCGGCCGGAAACGATTCCCGGCGACTCCGCCGTGGCGGTGAATCCAAAAGATCCGCGTTACGCGCATCTCATCGGCAAACACGTTGTGCGTCCGCTGCCGGCGGAATTGCCGCGCGAACAGAAGCTCATTCCCATCATCGGCGACGAGCATGTGGATTTTGAATTCGGCACCGGCGTTTTGAAAGTGACGCCTGCGCACGACAAGGCGGATTTTGAAATTCTTGGCCGAATAATTGCGAAAGGACTACTCGAAGGACCGAGTTATTTGGCTTTTATGGAGCCGATCGAAGTTATTAGTGCCAATGGAACGATGAATGAAAAAGCTGGCGTAGATTTACGCGGCCTTGATCGTTTCAAAGCGCGCAAAGTTGCCATTGAAAAACTCACTGAACTTGGCGCGCTGGAAAAAGAAGAGCCTTACACGAACAACGTCGGCTACAGCGAACGCGCCGACGTGCCGATTGAGCCGCGCTTGAGCGAGCAATGGTTTTTGAAATATCCGAGCGTGGAAAAATCTCGTGCAGTGGTGGCCAAGGGAGAAATGAAGTTTCATCCCGAACGCTGGGCAAAAGTTTATGACCACTGGATGGGCGGCTTGCAGGATTGGTGCGTCAGCCGCCAGCTTTGGTGGGGACATCGGATTCCGGTGTGGACAAAAATTGTTGATGGCAGCATTGAGGGCAAAAAGCTCGACGAGACAGAAATTTGGCCGTTACTCGATGAAGTTGAGAAATCTTGCCGACAAGTTTCCGGTGAAAAAAGCGGAAGCTTGTTAGGTTTGAGACCCAAAATGCGCGAAGACAACAAATGGCAGATTCAAGCAGTTACACATGTTTCCGAAGTTGGCGCATTGATTGAGAAACACGGCTATGTGCAAGACCCCGACGTGCTCGACACCTGGTTCAGCTCGTGGCTGTGGCCGTTTGCGACGATGGGCTGGCCGGAGCAGACCGACACGTTGAAGAAATTTTATCCGACCACCGACCTCGTCACCGGGCCGGACATCATTTTCTTCTGGGTCGCGCGCATGATCATGGCCGGCTACGAATACATGGGCGACCCGAAGTTCGGGCTCCCAGATGCAAAGCCGTTCCAGAATGTTTATTTCACCGGCATCATCCGTGACAAGCAGGGGCGCAAGATGTCCAAGAGCCTCGGCAATTCGCCCGATCCGCTCGACCTCATCGCGAAGTTCGGCGCGGATGCGCTGCGCTTCGGCGTGATGCGCGCCGCGCCGCTCGGCCAGGATATTTTGTTCGACGAACAGAACGTCGAGCTGGGCCGCAACTTCTGCAACAAGCTCTGGAACGCCTGCCGCTTTCGCCAGATGCAAGGCGGCGAAGTGCAAGGCGAAATCAATCCGCAACTTCTCACGTCCGATGACAAATGGATTTTGCTGAAATTGGACGCGGCGATCCGCGAAATGAATTCTGCTTTCGCGGAATATAAATTCAGCGATGCCACCGCGACGCTTTACAGATTTTTCTGGAGCGAGTATTGCGACTGGTATGTCGAAGCGAGCAAAGCTGTTCTTCAAGGAACGGACGCCGCGCGCAAAACAAACACGCTCGCGGTGATTGATTTTGTGTTGTCGCACACGCTGCGGCTGTTTCATCCATTTCTGCCGTTCATCACCGAGGAATTTTGGCACGGCATGGGTTACGCGACGGATATGCCGGAAAATCAGGGCGGCAAGACGATCATGTTCGCCACATGGCCAAAGCCATTTGAAGAAGATTTTAATCAGTTTTATTTCGGTTCTGACATTAAAAAGCTGGCGAATGAAATGGCCCGAATAAATGAACGCAATGCATTAATTGCTCAAGCGCGCCATCTTCGCAATGAACATAAAATTCCTCAAAATCAAAAGGTGCGATTTGTTTTGTGGCATTTGGTCAATCCATTTACCGATTTCGATATGGAAATCATGAGAAGATTTACAAATGCTTCTTCGTTCGAATTCACTGAACAGAATGCTTTTAAGGATAGAACTCCAGTTTCCTATGTGAGCTTTGGCGGTAAGCTGTTTATGCCAACAGAAGGCTTGATTGATATTGAAGCCGAAAAAGCGCGGTTGAAAAAAGAATTGGAGAAAATCGAATCCGAAATTTCCAAGGTTGAACAAAAACTCAACAACCCCGCCTTCACGCAGAAAGTTCCGGCGACAGTTTTGGAAGAACACAAAAAACGCCTCGTTGAATGGCAGAATAAGCTGGCGCATACAAAAGCTGCGCTGGACGCGTTGAAGGGTTAAACTGGCGGCGATGAAAAACTTTTCGCAGAAGAAAGCCCTCGCCGCCGCCGTGAAAGCCGCGCGCGCCGCCGGAAAAATCATGCGCGACAACTGGCATCTGCCCAAGCGCGTCAATTCCGCCGAGGCGCACGACATCAAACTGGAACTCGACGTGCGCTGCCAGAAACTCATCACAAAAATTCTGTTCTCTGCATTTCCAGAAATTTCACTGCTCGGCGAGGAAGGCGATTCCGGGGATGCGAAAAGCGAATTTCGCTGGGTCGTTGACCCGATTGACGGCACGGTGAATTATTTTTACGGGATGCCGCACGCGGCCGTGTCCATCGCGCTGCAATGGCACAAAGAAAAAAATTATGAAACTGTTCTCGGTGTGATTTACGATCCATTTACGGATGAACTTTGGACAGCAACGCTTGGCGGAAAAACTAAATTGAACGGCCGCGTCGTTCGTTGCAGCAAGCGTTCGCGCGTGGGCGATTCGCTCGTGGCGATGGGATTTTCCAAGAGCAAAGAAAATCTGGAGAAAAGCCTGCCGCATCTGGTCCGCCTGTCGCGCCGCGCAAAAAAAATCCGCATCATGGGTTCGGCGGCGCTGGAACTCGCCTACGTAGCGTGCGGACGGCTGGATGCCTATGTCGAGCGCACGATCAATTTGTGGGACATCGCGGCGGGCGCGCTGATGGTCGAATGTTCCGGCGGTGAAATGTTCCTGAAAACAATGCCGGATGGACGCTTTCGCTTGTGCGCCGCCAACGGCTTGTTGCGGCGCAAACTTCAACTCGGCGATTTGTTAAAATAATTTTTCAACGTCTCCAACGCTTTCGCGCGATGGCTTAATTTATTTTTCACGTTTTCGTCCAATTCCGCAAACGTCTGCACAAACCCGTTTGGAACAAACAGCGGATCGTAGCCAAACCCGTTTTTACCGTGTGGTTCAAAAATAATTTTCCCTTCGCAGACGCCATCGAATAGTTGCGTTTGTGATTCTATTAACGGAACGGGGGTAAGCGCGAGAATGCAATGAAAGCGCGCCGTTCGCTTTTCAGCCGGAATGTTTTCGAGCAAGCGCAACAATTTGGCGTTGTTTTCCGCATCGGAAGAATTTTCGTTTTTTTCAGAATTAACCGCCGCGAATCGCGCGGAATGAACTCCGGGTGCGCCGTCAAGCGCGTCCATTTCAAGGCCGGAATCGTCGGCCAAAACAAAAAACCCCGAACCTGGAACTTTAAACCCGGAACTTTGAACCCAACGTGCCAGTTCAACGGATTTCTTTGTCGCGTTTCCGGCAAATGTGTCCGCGTCTTCGACGACTTTTGGCGCGCCGGGAAAATCGTTGAGCGTTAAAAGTTGAAATTGACCGCCGAGAATGGCGCAAATTTCCCCGGCTTTATGCGCGTTGCGCGTGGCCAGAAACAGTATTGTCACGCGGGGCATAATAGCAAATGCCAGTGACATTGTCCTTTTTCGTTTTCAAAAAGTAACGAGCCAAGGCTGGCAAACAAATTCCATCCGTAGTATTTTGCCGTCGAAATTGTCGCAATAATTTATGCTCAATCCGAAAAACTTCTCGGTTCAAAAAAATTCCAACGCCGTCCACGACGCCGCGATGCAGGAAACGTCCGCCGTGCTCCAGCAATTGAACACATCGCCGTCCGGCTTGAGCGAAACGGAAGTCGCCGCGCGGCTGGCGCAATACGGCCCGAACGAAGTCGCACAGGAAAAAAGTCACGGCTGGCTGCTGCGGCTCTGGGTCGCCGTGCGCAATCCGCTGGTCATTTTGCTTGCCGTCATCGCCACCATCACGTTCGCCACGGCCAGCGAAACGAGCGATTACATCGGCGGCTCGGTGATGGTCGGCATGATTGTGCTGGCGGTGCTGCTGCGCTTGATCCAGGAAACGAAAGCCGACAATGCGGCGGCCAAACTCAAGGCGATGATCAAAGTCACCGCGACGGCGTTGCGCGACGGCCAGCCGAAGGAAATCCCGCTCAAAGACCTCGTGCCCGGCGATGTGGTGAAACTTTCCGCCGGCGACATGATTCCCGGCGACGTGCGTTTGATCGCCGCGAAAGATTTGTTCGTCATCCAGGGCACGCTCACCGGCGAATCGCTGCCGGTGGAAAAAAATGCCGCGCGCGATGCGCGGACAAACATTTCCATCATCGAACACACGAACCTTTGTTTTCTCGGCACGAGCGTCGAAAGCGGCGCGGCGACGGCGGTCATCGTGGCCACCGGCGCGCAGACGTATTTCGGCAAAATGGCCAGCAGCCTTGCCGCGCAGCAGCCGGACACGGCCTTCGACAGGGGCGTCAAACGGTTCGTGTGGCTGATGATTGGTTTCATGGCGGTGATGTCGCCGATGGTTTTTTTCATCAATGGGTTCACCAAGCACAGTTGGGGCAAGGAAACTTTTCTCTTTGCGCTGGCCATCGCCGTCGGCCTCACGCCGGAAATGCTGCCGATGATCGTTTCGGTCTGTTTGTCGAAAGGCGCGCTGGCGATGTCCAAGAAAAAAGTCATCGTCAAGAAACTCAATTCCATCCAGAACTTCGGCGCGATGAACGTGCTGTGCACGGACAAAACGGGAACGCTCACGATTGACCACGTCATCTTGGAAATCCATTGCGACGTTTTCAAAAATGAAAGCGAAGAAGTTTTGCGCGACGCCTATCTGATCAGCCATTTTCAAACCGGATTGAAAAATGTCTTGGACCGCGCGGTTTTGAAATACACGGAACTGCACCGCGAACTCGGCGTCGAAAAAATTTCCAAGGTGGACGAAATCCCATTCGATTTTTCGCGCCGCATGATGTCCGTCGTCGTCGAAACTGCCGACGGCGAACAGCAATTGCTGACCAAAGGCGCGCCGGAATCCGTTTTCAAAAAATGCACGCACTTCACGAGCGACGGCGAAATTTTTCCAATGGAGCCGATTCTCGTCGGCAACCTGATCGAGCAGGTCAATTCGTTGAGCGAGGACGGTTTTCGCGTGCTGGCGATTGCCAGCAAAAAAATGGAAAATCGCGGCGTATGTTCCAGGGCCGATGAAGAAAACCTTGTATTGACGGGCTATCTGGCATTTCTTGACCCGCCGAAGGATTCCGCCAAAACCGCCATCGCCGCGCTCCGGCAGCACGGCGTGACGGTGAAAGTTTTGACCGGCGACAACGATCTCGTCACGAGAAAGGTCTGCACCGAAGTCGGCATCAACGCGGAAAAAATCCTTCTCGGCAACGACGTGGAAAAAATGTCGGACGCGGAACTGGCCGCCGTGATTGATTCCATGGACGTTTATGCCCGGCTTTCGCCCGCGCACAAAAAGCGCGTCGTGCAGGCGCTCCAGAAAAAAGGCCACGTCGTCGGCTTCATGGGCGACGGCATCAACGACGCGCCCGCGTTGCGCGCGGCGGACGTGGGCATTTCCGTGGACACGGCGGTGGACATCGCCAAGGAATCCGCCGACATGATTCTGCTCGAAAAAAACCTGATGGTGCTCGAAGAAGGCGTGCTCGAAGGCCGGAAAGTTTTCGCGAACATCATGAAATATATCCGCATGGGCGCGAGTTCCAATTTCGGAAACATGTTCAGCATGCTCGGCGCGAGCGCGTGGTTTCCGTTTCTGCCGATCCAGACGATTCAGTTGCTCACAAATAATTTGCTCTACGATTTTTCGCAGGTGCCGATCCCGACAGACAACGTCGCCGCGCAATACATCGCCAAGCCGCGCCCGTGGCAGATGGGTGAAATCGCCAAGTTCATCATTTTCATCGGGCCGATCAGTTCGATTTTCGATTACACGACTTTTTGCGTCATGTGGTTTTATTTCAAATGCAACCACGCCGGCCTCGTGCCGCCGCCGGAACTCGCGGCGCGCTTCGCCCACGCCGCCGATCCCGACCACACCTACGCCGCCGCGCTGTTCAACACCGGCTGGTTCGTCGAATCGCTGATGACGCAGACGCTCATCATCCACGTCATCCGCACGAATCTGATCCCGTTCGTGCAATCGCGCGCAAGCTGGCAGCTCACGATGACCACGATTCTCATCATGGCCATCGGCGCATATCTGCCCTATTCGCCGATCGCGAGCGGGTTGCGCTTCGTGCCGCTGCCCTGGCAGTTCTGGCCGATTCTGGCGGGAACATTGATTTGCTACGTCGGCCTGACGCAACTCATCAAGATGTGGCTCATCCGAAAAAACTGGATTTGATTCGGAGAAATAAAAAGCCGTTCAGCATCACACTGAACGGCGTTGTTAAGCCTGCGCGAGTTGATCAAATTCGCTCAAGCCTCGAAGGATTTTCCGCAGCCGCAGCTTTGCTTCGCGTTCGGATTTGAAATCTTGAAACCGCCACCAACCAGCGCGTCGCTGAAATCCACAACCGTGCCGCGCAGATAATTCACGCTGAATTCATCCACTAAAATTGAAACGCCGCCCTGCTCGGAAACCGAATCGCCAGCGCGTTTTTCGTCGAAGACCATGTTGTATTGCATGCCGGAGCAGCCACCTTCTTCGACAAAAAGGCGCAGCATCTTGCCAGTGTTTTCCGGCTTTGCGAGTAGTGATTTCACTTCGTTAGTTGCGCTCGTTGTAAGACTGACGACCGTTTCAGCTGTGAGTGTTTCATTCATTGGCAATTCCAAATTAAACGCGATTCAACGCCACGTCAAACGGGAGTATCAATTCATTTTTTTTCTGCCGCCAATTGTTGCTGTGCATTGGCGATTTTCTTTTCGAGCATATCGTGCAACGGCGGTAACAATTCTTCCAATCGCCGATACAGATTAACTGCTTGCGACCATTCACCCAACATTTCAGCTATGTTACCTGCTTGCAGACCGGCTTTTTCCGTCCAGAACGGGTCAGGTTGTTCGTTGGTGCGCAAATTTTTTCCGTAAAGCACGTCCAAGTAATTTTGAAAAGCCGACTGAAGCAAGACTTTTTGATCGTCGCCGGTCGCCAGCGCCGCACGTTTTTCAAAGACGAGTCCGATGCCGACCTGTGCTTGGCTGCGCGCAGTCGCGTTTGCATTGGTCGAGCCAATGACTTGTGCATAAGCATTGGTCGCCAAGTCATACGCGTTTGGGTCTTGTGCCGCCAATTGCAGGTAGCAATCGCCGATTTCTCCTTGTGCGAGCGCGGCCTGTTCACTCGCTGGATAAGTCTGGCAAATCTGATTAAACACGTTTGCGGCCAGCTTGAAATTCGCCAATGGGTTGTTCGTGTCGTCCGACGGTTTGAGCATCAACGCACCGCCGTAGGCAAACAACGCCTGCGCATACAAATCCGGCGGACAGTTTGTATCGCTCGTCAAGCTTGTGAAATAACGGATGGCGTCGGAATAACCCAGCCGCGCCATGGCTGCGCGTCCGGCATTTATTCTTGCGGGATAAGCAAGACTGGACGCAGGCCAGTTTTGAAAAACCAACTCGTAATTTTTTTCCGCGTCTACATAATTTGTCCCGCCCAAATTGAAGAAATAATCGCCCACCCACCATTGCGCGACAGGCGCAAGAGCATTGGTTGGAAATTGCGTGATGAAATTTGTGAAGAGGGAAAACGCGTTCGTGTCGCGCCCGGCCTGAAAATTCGCCCACGCGCGCGTATATTCTACCTGCGGCAATAAAATGGCGTTGGTTGCAAAAGAACTCGCGACCCATTGATCATAGACGTGAATCGCTGATGGCCAATCGAGTTCCTGCTCGTAAGTGCGAGCAATGGCCAGTTCGACTTCGGGCAGTTGATCTGAGTTCGGAAATTTTTCTTCAAATTTTTTAAACAACGCGCGCGCCGCCAGCGGCTGTTGCAAATCCGCCAAACTTTCGCCGACCAGCAAAACACTTTTGTCCGCCAGATTGCTCGTCGGATAAATTTTCAAAATCCGTGCCAGCGCATTGCTCGCACTCGAAATATTCGTCAATTCCAAACTCGCACGAAGCGACTGATAAAGCGCCTGCGCGCCCAGCGATTGTTCAACCATTGGAAAATTTGTAAAATCGTCGGATACCGCGCGATAATTTTCCAGCGCTCCTGTATAATCACTTCGCGCGTAAAGTGCGTCTCCCAATTTAAATCGTGCCACGGCTAAATCTTCCGATTGAGGCAAATGTTCCACCGCTGCTTCAAACGAATCGCGGCTTTCGGGAATTTTTCCTGCGATCCAAAAACACCAGCCACGATCCAAATATGCTTTGCCCAAGAACTCGCTGTTCGTAAACGAGTTGACGAATTGGTCAAACCATACTTGAGCTTCCTGCAAATGGTCCGGCGCATTCGGCTGCGCGACATAATCTTTCAAATGCAATTCACCCAATGACAGCAATGCAACATCCGCCGCCGGCGCGTCGGGGAATTGTCCGATAAAACTTTCCAAAGATTGTTCGGCGTTTGTAAATTGGCTTTGTGCGATGGCCAGTTCCGCAATTTTCAAAATAGCCTGCCGCTGCCAGTAAACGGGCGTGTTTGTTGAAAGATTTTGCTGATACGCGACCAAGGCTTCGGAAATTCGGCCCATTTGTTCCAATACATCGGCTTGTTCAGCCATACTTTCGGCGATTAAATCGGCGCGACTTTCCAAATTGGCGAGTCGGAGCAAATTCGTTGTTGAACTCAGCGCGGCACCGGTGTCGTTTTGTGCCAGTTGAATTTGATAGAGCAAATGGGTTCGCTGCCAGTCAAGCGCGGGCTTGAGCGGCTGCGACGCCAGCGGTTGCAAGACTGCCGCCGCTGTGTCCGGATGATTTTGCGCGAGCAACGCCTGAGCCAGCAACAATTGGCCGCGCACGATTCGTTCGTCCGCCGGAAGTGCGTGGGCGGATTGTTGAAAAATGCCGGACGGATTCTGCAACGCTTCACTCACTTGCGACCACTCGCCAAGTTTTGCACGCGCCGCTGCTTCGTTCACCACGGCATCCAACCGTCGTGTCGAACTTTTAAAATCCCGCGCGAGTTCCGAGAAGGTTTCAGCCGCCATCGTAAAGTCCGCGATCGAAAATTGTGATTGTCCGATCCAGTAAACGTATTGATCCGCCAAATCGTAAGCACCGGCTTGGTGTGTTTTGAGCAATGCGATGGCTTGGGTGAATTTTTCCTGCTCGAACTCGGCCTCGGCCTGCATCAACACCGCTTCAGCGACGCGGCTGGATTTCGGATATTTTTGTATGAACTCCGCCAACTCCGTTTCCGCACGGTCCCAAATCCCATCTTGAAACGCGCTCGCTGCGGCAGCGTAGTCGCGATTTTCGCGCGAGCCGGCGGCGAAAATCTGTTCGCCGCTTAATCCAAGCGCAAAAAAAATCAAAAGCCATCGCCATTGAGACATATTGGTGAATTTAAACGACAACGTGAAGTGACAAAAGCGTGAAATGAAAAACTATTGATTTAAGTGGCCATCACATTTTGAATTGCGTAGACCATAAAGCAGGCAAATCGCCCCCGTAGCTCAAATGGATAGAGCAGCGGTTTCCTAAATCTATGCAAGCACTTTTTTTGAATTTTTGGTCTGATGGGTTTTCGTATTTTCTCATTGATTCTATTGACTGATTTTCACTTCCGTCGGCAGATTTCAAAGTCTGACCTTTTGGTTTTTTTGGGTCTAATTTGTTCTAAAAAGTCAATATGGTATCAAATGCGGTATCAGATTTCATACTCGGAATTCGGTGGAAAATATGACAGGAAAAAAGTGGTGCTCCCGCCCCGAATTGAACGGGGATAAACAGTTTAGGAAACTGCGGCTCTATCCATTTGAGCTACGGGAGCACAAATCTTGACCAGCATACGCGCTCCTGATTTTTTGCCAAGTCGCATCGGAGAAGCAGGGTTCAATTATTCTTCCGTGCCCGTTCGATCTCGTCTTGCAATGCACGTTCTTTGGCGAGGATGGAGAAAATTTCGGTGTCAGCGTCCGTGAATTGGTGTTCTGCCATTCCGAGATAAACGAGAACCAGCTTGCGCTTGGCTTCGAGCAGCGAATCGCGGCCATACTGCTTCTCCGCCAAATCCAGCAGCTTTTCTCTGGCTACCTCGATGCCCAATTTTGCCTTTTCCACATTCGGCTTCGGCATGGACAACTCGGCGGTTGCGTTACTCAAGACAGCTTCAATTTCAAGCAAAGTGGTTTTCATATCAAATTTCTCCACACGCAATTTTACCCTGCCGCGAGAACCGCGTCAGCTTGCATTTTGTGAATTTCGTTCACCCCTCTCTTTAACTTCAATTTGTTCAATCGCCCCTTCGTTTTTGCCAAGCCCCTCGTATTTTTCAGGCCACAACTTGATCCGCTCCACGGCGAGCCGTTCCAGCGCATCGCACAGCGGTTCTAAACCCTTTCCTTCGACCAAGACGATTCGGTCTTGGAACTGGATTTGGAGAATGTCCTTGCCACTTTGCCGGACGAATTTTGCGTGCTGATAATAGCCGTAGGGAAACAGGTGAACCTCATTGGTGGTTTCCACCCGCAAACATTGCGGGCTTGTGGCCGTGCGCCAGCACGTCAGATTCTTTGCGCTCTCGTTCGTTGAATCAGTCTTGTTGTGGGATTTTTCCATAAATCAATCTTTTCGATTTGTTGTTGTGGTGTCTCTGGACGACGGCTTTGAATCAGTCCGGCAATGTATTTGCGAACCGGTGGCGGCACACGCCGCGCCTGTGTCGCACCTTGGTTCGCAAACTCAATCGCCAGTTCGCGGTCGCCCAAGCGACCGACGTTCTCGCGCAACTGCGCTTTGTCCTGGGTGAAGATTTTGACCGCCCGCGTTCCGCGTGAAATTGTGACGAGCCATTGCTGATTATTCGTCGCGGCCTTCACCGACGAATCCGAAAACAAAACGTGCTCGACAGTTTTGCCCTGCGAGCCGTAGGACGTAATCGCGTAACCGCGCACAAACTCGCGATAATTTTCCGGCAGGACTCGCCCGTCCTTCAGTTGGATTTGCCCCTTGCGATTGATGCCTGTAACCGTCACCAGTTCACCGTTAATCAATTCCTTGCCGTTGAGCGACGGCGCGTTGGCCTTGAGTTGCAGTTGATCGCCTTTGGCGAGTTTCATTTCAACCGGCTGGCAAACCGTAAGCCGGTTTAGCAGCTTGAAAGGGACTCGTTGAATCTTGCTTTCTGTCTGAACCAGCAAATGAGTCGGCGTTGCTTTCAGCAACGTGCCGACTTCGCCTTTGGCGAAATCCTTTGTCTCGCGGTTGAACACAATCACCGCGTTGGCCGGATAAAACCGCGCATCGCGCTTTTGGGCGTCCGTCAAATCCAGCCGCTCATGCGCTGTCACCGTTAAGTCGGCTTTGTCAATCAGTCCCGCGCTTCGCAGCCCGATACGAATCCGCTCATTGATCTCCCGAATTTCATCCCACGTCTGCGAAACAATCACGGTGGATTTTTTCTTTTCCGCCAGCGTCAGATAATCGGCGACCAGCCGCTCGCGCTGCTCGTCAGTTGTCCGGCATTCGACAATCGCGCCGAGCTTGTCCAAGCGGTCGAAGGATTCGGCATATTGGCCAGACTGCGCCTTGCGAACCGCTGCGCGGTATTGCTTGATGCGTTTTCGCTCGGACTTCGTTTCGCCCGCCTTTGGGTTTTGCCGCCGAATCTTTGTCAGCCTTGCGGCTTCCAGACCGGCATACCGTTCAATCGCGCGCAGGGCGTCCGAGGCTTCGACCGCTCCATGCTGGCGCGTGTCACCGGAAAGAATGACGCGACCACCATTCGATTGCACGAAACTCAAAAGTTCGTGCATCTGCTTTCCGCCTATTTGCCCGGCTTCATCCACAATCACCACCGAGCCAGGCATCATTTGCCGCTTGGCCAGAAATTCCGAAACGGTTTGGGTGTCGGCAAAACTTTTTTTCAAATCAAGGGCTTGCTGACGCTGCGGCGCGATGACGTAAGAGGCGTGACCGGCAGCTTTCAAGCCGTTGCCAATTTCCCGTAGCGTATGACTTTTCCCCGTTCCCGCGCCGCCACAGAACAGCGTGACAAAATCACGCGACCCAAGAATCATTTCGGCGGCGGTGCGCTGATCCGGCATGAGTTCGGTGGAAATGTTGTGAAGCGGATTGAACTCCGCGAACTTGCCCCGCCCGTCGCGGGCGAAGCAGACGATTTCCCATTCGCAGCTTAAAATCTCGCGTGTCGTGATTTTTGACGGCGCGTGTTCGTTGCGGATATAATCGCGTTCCCGCCCTGCCGCCTTGATGTCTTGAGTAGTCAATTCCGACCCACGCCCATGCTCCAAAGCCGCGCTCCAAACTTCGTTTTCGCGGACAACGGAACGGCGGTCGAACAAATGTGCTTCCGCCCACTGGATTGCGGCTTGCGCCGTGACAGACGGCGATTGAATCGCCGCCTTTGACTGGCGAGCCAGCGCGCGCAGGGATTGCCTTTCTTTGCCGGTAAGCTGGCTGTCCCACAAGCGTTGCAGTTCAGGCAGCGCGATTCCCTCAATCTTCCGGCTGCGCTCCGCTTGCGCGATTTGCGAGCGCAGTTCCTTCAAATTGCCCTTCGCCAGTTCCGGCTTTTCCTTCAGCATCTTTTCGATGCTGGCATCAATTTCATTGTGACGTTTGGAGAACCGCGATTGAAGTTCGCGGGACACGCCTTTGATTTCAAAATCGCCGCGCGGCTTGTTTTCAATCTCATATCCAAATAGTCGCAATTCGCGGGCGAATTCGTGGTAATATACATTCTCCGCAAATTTCCGCGCTTGCAGCATTTCGTAATTTGAAAGTGCCTTCCAACGGTTTTCGGTTGCATCAAATGTGGCGTTGAACATGACGCAATGCGTGTGCAAGTGTGGATCAAGTGCGCGGGAGGTGTCATGCCGGAACGTGGCGCAGACGACGTTGCCAGTGAGCCTCTCCGATTTGTCCATTCCTTGATGCACCTGTGTTCCGGCGAAGTGCTGTAATTCATTCACCGCGATTCGCACCGCTCGACTGTGTGATTCTAAAAGCCGCTTGTCATCGGCAATCAATGCCTGAATGGAAACCGATTTGGGCGGTGAAAAGGTGAAGTCATAAAAAACCCGGCGATTGGCGACCTCTGCCATTTTGTCCGAATCCCATCGCGTCGTCTTCATCCGTTGCGTCAGCAATTCGCCGGTCTGTGGATTCTGGTTGTGGCAGAGTTTCAAAAATTGATCCTGTCTAACCCTGCCCGTAAGCCCAAGCTGTTCAGCCCCGATTCCAGCCCATTCACCCGATACGATGTTTTCCTGACTGTAATAATCGCCGAGTTGCAGATGCTCTTTGAAGTATTTTTCCGCGTTGTTCAGATTGCATTGTGTCTTGGTGGACAGCACACACAATTTTAGATCATTGCGCTCATAAGGGTTGTAATGAAACCATTACAACCGTGAGTGTGAAGACTTAAAATTAAACCGTTGTTTGCGAATAATTGTTGGATTGACCGAACTTCAAAACACGCAGTTTGCTTAAACCTAAATATAGTATTTGAAATTCGGTCTGTGATTCTTCACGGTTCGATTGCTCACGAGAATTTCTCCAACTTCACTCGAAAAGCGAATAGTAACGGGCTGATTTTCGCCAAGTTTGCAGTTGTTGTAATTGAGCTTGGTGAGACCAAAGATGTCCTTGGCAACCTGATTCACGTCCGCTTCGCCGTGTTGAATATCAATGCAGAGCGGTTGCGGAACTTCAGACCCATCGTAAGTGCGGAGGCGCGGCTTGAACCCCGAACCCCAGAGAAAACCACGCTTGGGCGTCACTTGCCAAAATGTTCCGCGCAGCACGGGGCGAGTTCCAGCACGATACAACCGCAGACCAAGACGTTCTGGCGCGACACGAATGGCAACCAGCTTCACGCCTGCGGGACAAGCGGCCTGATAGCCCTCGAATTCCTCACTGTTCACTGATGAGCGGCAATGCAGAAAAATCTCCGTGAGCTTTTTTCCATGCTGTGATTGGTAGGTGTCCAAAACGCCGGAAAGCAGTCGGCGGGCGCTTTCTTTGTTCAAGTGATACTCGCCTTTTCTTTCTGAATACCACCGTCCTTCATCACCGAGAAAAACAACGCCGTCACCGTCGTTCAAGAACATCTGGGCAGCACTGCACGCATTATGAGTTGTTTCAGTGTTTTTGAACGACACGCCGACGTAGCAAACCCCTTCACGAACACCACCTAATTTCCATGGTTTTCCGCCCGCTTTGTAATAGAGCGCCGTGGACATATTCCACGCACGATCAGACAACGGAGTTAATTGCCGCACGCCGAACCGTTGTTCTGCGGCTACCAGACGAAGGGTTGATTCGCGGATAATTTGAATCGGAATCTCCAATTCCATCACGCGCGCTTTAATCTGTCGGCGAAAGTCAATTGAGTAGGAGTATTGCTCCGTCTCGTAAGAAGCGAACAAATCTTCCATCTGTGAGCGCTTTTGCTGCTCCCGTTTGTCAATATGGTAGCCATAGCCACCTTGAAATCGCGAAAGTGGACGACAATTCGCAAAGATAAAATCTGGAACGACGATTACGAAGAATCGAAACGGCTCATCTGATTTTTTTGCTGCCCTGATTTGACTCAAAAAGAGCGACACGACTCCAAAAACCCGCTGATGATCGTCAAGGTTGGTGGCCGCGTTTTTGACGACCAACTCATCAAGTTCTTGCACCCAAGCTGGCTCGGTTGGAAGCACAGCGTGAAATGCCTCCTCGAATCCCGGAAAATGCGGCCAAAGAACCTCGTCCAAATCGTTGTCGGTTGGAATCGGACGGTTGACAGCCTTTACGAACTCTCGAAACGCACCGACACCACTGTTTGTTCCAACCACTCCGTAGCAAAGGTGCGTCGGTTTCTCGATACCTTTAGAATCCACTGGACCAAACAGAGTCAAGCCATCACGCGGATGCTCCAACATCTCACCAGACGCGAATTCAAGTTGAGGCTCATCAAATACGGTTACGTTATTCATCGGCTTCTCCTCCTTCATGTTCATCAAGCGTCAATTCCGCATCGGGCGTCTCATCGCTTGATTCCTCCTTTTCTTCGGCGGGTTCAAGAATCGCCTCGTTGAGACCACGCGGCGATGTCAATGAAACCAATCCTGGCTCAAGCACCAAATCGTCCTGTCCTGCCAAGGGCAAGCCCGTGACGATTTGTTCCGCAGCCATCAAACGGGTCAACCATTTATTGTTATACCACATCTTGGTCATGCGGCGACGACGTGACCCAACGCTCTTGTCGAGAATTGGATTACCCTTTTCATCAAAGAACACCAGCGTCGGCGTCAGTTGAACGTGGAATTCTTTGCCGAGACCGCGAGCAAGCCGTAGGCGAAATGCGAAATGATGAAAGTTCACCTCGCGAACACCGGCTGCGCGTCGAAACGTAACTTTACCCCTGATGAGTAGCCAAGTTTTTTTTCCACGAAAGCCGGTGAAGGAAAGTTTTCCACTTTGAACAAACGTGGCAGGGAGAAAGAATGTTTCTTTCAATCTCGGATTGGGATGTTCCAAACATCCCCCTTTCGTCAACCGCCGTGCCAACGCCTTCATAATGAGACTTGCGGCAATGTCGCGGGCGCGGACGTTGCGGAACAATTCACATTCAGCCCACAACAACTGCTCTGGAGTCGCCTTGATGCGGTCAGCAAATTCCGCAGGCGGGGGAATCAAAGCTACCAGTGCGTCCTTGGTGATTTCATAAAAAGCCCAAGTCTTTTCCAAAATTTTCCAATCTTCCGACTCCATGCTGCCAGCGACCCGAAACACCCGCAGAATGTTCGGAAAGGATTTCACGCGGATGATGTTGGTAAACAGTTGTTCGCCTGTGTCGTTCACCAAGTCTTCGCCGCGCGGAAAGCTGGAAGCCGCGAGCGGCGCAGCATTTACGAGCGAACGCGGTGTCGAAATCGAATCCAATTTCTTGAGAAGTGCCCGCCAGCCGTCCGCCCATCCGTGCGTGAATGAGATGTAAGAAACCGTCGTGGTGAGCCAGTCGAGTTCGCTGCCATCCACTTTCAGGGGAATCAGGAAGTCAGGAATTGTCCGTTGCTCGGCGATTCGTTGTGCAAGCGTTCGCTCTCCCGTGGGCTTTTGTTTCCGCAACGAGTGTTCGGAAATCAAAGCCAGCATCCGAAACGTCCGGTTTTTGATTGCGTCATCAATTGTCTGTGGCCACGGCTCACCACCAAGCAACTTCATCTGGTCGAACCAAACTGGATGCCCGCGGGCTGCGAGTTTCCGTGCAAGCCATCGAGCTAACGCCGCATCCTCGACTGCGTAGCTGATAAACAAGTGGCTTGAATTTTGATTTGTCATTTGGAGCAAAATGTCCCGCTAAATCCTTTGACAGACAAAGCTTCGCCAAAGGGTAGCCCAACTGCTTAAAACGGTAACGCTTTTTCTGAAGTTGTAATGAAATCATTACAATCTAACCGTAGGTAATCGGTTTAGATGGAGGCATGAGAGCAATGCTAAACCATCATTTTTCATGGTCGGGTAAGGAAGCGGCGTTGCCGCCGCTCCCTCCCCTAAGAACCGGACATGAAAGTTTCCCTTCATCCGGCTCAAGCCGCTGCGAAGCCCCGCTATCGCGGAGCCGGTTCACTTGACGGTTTCAATCCTGCCTCCTGACGATGAATACCAAACTTTCTGAAGAACGCACGGTCTTCAAAATAGTCGTGCCAGAGCGGGTCGAACGGATTTGCATCCGCCCTGACCTTGACGTGCCGCCGGATTTTGGTTTCGGTCGGGTTCACCAACCGCAGCCAAACGGGTTTCCCCGCCGGCGTCCGTTCGCCTGTGTCCGCCGCAAACTGCCAGGCACGCCGTCCCTGCCGATGCCAGTATCTGCTGGCGATCCAGTGGAGCGACTTGCCACGGTGTCTGCGTTTGGCCCATTGCCAGAGTGCCTGCCACAAAACCCATTCCACCCGCTTGAACGTCTGCCACGCCACGATGTGGCGGTGGTAATTCACCCAGCCACGAATGACCGGATTAAGTTGACGTATCAAGTCGGACTGGCTGGTTCCGCGATTTTGACGAATCAGCTTCCGCACCTTGTCCAGAAAAACGTGCGTGTTCTTCTGGGCAGGCTGGATAATCAGCTTGCCGTCAAACTTGCGGAGGTTTTGTCCGAGGAAGTCGAACCCTTGCTCGATGTGCGTGACGCAGGTTTTCTCTGGCGAGAGCTGCAAGCCCCGGTCGCGCAGGAACTGCTCGACCAGTGGCCTGACTTCATTTTCCAGCACGTCCTTGGTCGTGCCGGTGATGATGAAGTCGTCCGCATAGCGAATGAGATGTATCTTTGGGCAGATGGTTTTTCCGTTCGCATACTTCCGGGGGAAGTATTGTTTCAGGAGTGGTTCCAGTCCGTCCAAAGTCAGGTTGGCCAATGTGGGCGAGATAATCCCGCCCTGTGGTGTGCCTGCCTCGGTGGGAAACAGGGTTCGATTTTCCATGAAGCCCGCCTTGAGCCATTTGTGCAGCACTTCCTTGTCCGTGGGAACATGGGCGAGCAGCCATTCGTGACTGATGTTGTCAAAACATCCGCGAATGTCGCCCTCCAGCACCCACGTCGCACTGTCCTTGCGGGACAGCATGAGGAAGCTTTGCCCGATGGCGTCAGCCGTGCCTCGGCCAGAACGAAAGCCGTAGGAGTTTTTGTCCGCCGTCGTTTCCGCGACCGGCGACAACGCCAGCAAGTGCAATGCTTGCATGGCGCGGTCTCGCATCGTCGGAATGCCCAGCGGCCTCAACTTACCATTGGCCTTCGGAATGTGGACACGCCGCAGCGGTTGCGGTTGATAACCGCGCCGCCGCAACGTGCCGATGGCTTTGTGCTTCGACGCCGGGGTTCGCCAGATTGCTCCGTCCACCCCGGACGTGTGTTTGCCTTGATTGTCCGTCACCCGTTTCACGGCCAAGGCTTTGCCGGAAAACGAGCAGGTCAGCAGCCGTTGCAAGGCTTTCACCTTGCCCCAACGCTTTTCCTGAATGGCCTTGACGATACGCGCTTGCAGTCTGCTGACGCCGCGTTCACAGTGAGTCCAGTCAATCTGGTCCCACGATGCCGCTTGGCCGGAGGATGCACACGCAGTTTTATCCGCGTTCATTTGCTGTTTCCTCCCGCACAGGTTCTGCGAGTTTTCCCGTCACGAACGACCCGCTGGAAGTCTGCCCGTTTGCACGGTGGAGTGATGTTACAACTCCTATCCGCTCCATTACGGAACGGCCTTCGCTTTTTCCAGCATCCTCTGCCCGCCATCCCGTCAGCGTTCCTTGCGGACGCGCCTGCCCCCACTCGAAGGCGGGATGTCGGGTTTGCAATGTTGAGTTCCAGTGACACGAATGAATTAGCCCCTGCCTTCCACACCGGCAGTCTGGAATGTCCGTGTGTTCCATGCGTGCAGCAGAACACCCGACTGCGTGCCTTTTGGCCGGAGCCTGTCAGCATCTTTGGCTCGTTGGGTTTGACGATGCTCATGGCAGTTCACTTGTATTGGGCATTTCATCCAGCCTGTCCTTCAGACCGCATTGATGCTCGCAGTCTCGGCAACCACCTCACGGCGTTTTCCGCATCCCAAGGATGTCAGGATTTTGTCCCGGCAGCTTCCGACCAAACCGTTACCAGTTTCGCCGGTGCCGGTAGGCTACTGCGAACGGAATCGCAGGTTCGGTTTATGCTTTTTATGTCATATCAAACAATCACTGTAACCCCATCATTTCACACGCACGCCTTACGTCTAACATTCGTTAGAGGTTTTGCGGTCGAAACCCGTTCGATGGCCGGACGAAATGCGCCCCAAATTTGTTCGATTTTCATTCTAAATCTGGACGATTCCTGTTTGAAATTTTATGGGCGATGACGCTTCATCCGAGGCCGTCCAAACCCGCTTCACGGCACTCGCCAGCGGCTACAAAACCAAGTTGCCGCGCAAACTTGCATTGCTACTGCCGTTCAAAACCCAAATTGAGGGACTTTTGGCAAGGCGGGCATCTTACGACGACATTCGGATTCTTTTGGAGGACGTAAAAATCGCGGTTTCTAAAAACACGGTCTATCGGTTCTGCCGACAAGTGATCGGCCAAAAACCTGTCCGTCAACGCAAAGCGGGCGCGAAGGAAATCTTGCCGCTGAAAATTCCGCCAGTTCAACAGCCACCATCCGAAAGCATCCAAGGGAGCTTGCGGGAACAGCGGAAACTCATCCCCGGCCCGTGGTCGCGGCGCAAGCCCGGCCCACGCATAGCCGATTCAAAAAACCTTTAACTAAAATATGCAAAAACAATTCAACGCCGTCATCAACGGCAAGGGCGGCGTCGGCAAAAGTTTTTTTGCCGTCAATTTCGTTCAGTATCTAAAAGACAGCGACATCGCCCACATCGCCGTTGATACTGACAATGAAAATTCGACGCTGAAGCGATTTCATCCCGAAGCCCGGTTTCTTAACATCGCCGACCCGACGGACATTGATTCGGTTTTTGCAATGCTGGACAAAACGGATTTGGTCGTCATGGATTGTCGCGCGGCCTCGACCGACATCTTCCTCGATTATTTTGACGAGGTGCGAATCTTCGATTTGCTCAAACAGTTTGGTGCATCCCTGAATCTCATCATGCCGGTGAACCACGAAACCGACAGCTTGGAGCAGATTCGCAACATCACCGACCGGCTCAACCACAATGCCCGATACCTGGTTGTCAAAAACGAGGTGTTGTCGGAACGCTTCGCCAACTACGAGCGGAGCGCCACGCGAACGCGGCTGATGGAGGAACTTGCGGCCAAGGAAATCACCATGCCGAAACTTTACGATTGGATCGTCGCCGATTTGAACAAGCACGACCTGACCATTTCCGCCGCCATCAAAAATCCCGCCTTTGATTTTTTCAACCGGGGACGCCTTCAAAATTGGCTGCACAAGTTTTATGACGAACTGGAAACCGTGCGCGGGATGTTGTTGCCGCCACCGCCCAAGGTTCAGAAGTCGAAAAAAGAAACAAAATCCGGCGACTCGCTTTTGTGAACGAAGAAAAGAACAGCTTTGACGAGGCGGTTTCCGAATGGCGGCGCAAGAACGGAATTCGGGACGATGATTCCGTTTTGCAAATGCTGGAATTGTTGAAAATCTTTTTCCAGAACGTTAAAATTGAAATCCCGCCCGATACGGATTCAATCCAATTGGTGACGGTTCGCGTCTCGCTGCAAACACTGACGCAGTTGACCAAAGAATTTTCCAAAGAGGCGCGGGAGTTGAAGCAGGAAATTCGCAGCGTCCCCCAAATCACTCAACAGCTTTCAGCCGGACGTGCCGTGGCTTTCTTGTGCGTGGCCGTTGCTTCGCTCTTGGCCGGAATTTTGATTGGAAAATTTTTGCTCTGATTATGCGTTTGGCAAATTACATCACGGCTGGTCTATCATTCCTGCTGGCAGTAGGCGCACTTTTTTATCCAGCAAGGCCGGCTTCATTCATTGTGGCGGGCATCTTCGCCGCCATCGCCGCTTATGCTGTTACTGCGAAAGACAAAATCACCAAGAGCGAATTTATCGTCCGGTTGAAAGGCTTTGCGTGGACACGCGAAGATTTTTGCCGGGGCTGGCTTATCACCGGCGACACCGGCTCTGGCAAAACCCGCTCCGGCATCAATCAATTGCTCTTTCAGGTTTTCCAAAACGATCCGAATTGGGGCGGGCTTTGCATTGACGACAAAGGCGTGTATTGGGAAACACTGGTGGAAATGGCGGCGAAGTTTAATCGGCAGGACGATTTGATTTTGTTGCAAGTCAGGCCGGACAACCCGCCGGAAAAATGGAAACCGGCGCACACTTTCAATCTGCTTTCCGACCCGACCATCCCGCCGTCCACCTACGCAAAATTCGTCGTGGACACGGTCACGAGCTTGGGGCAACGCGCCGAGCAGTCCTTTTTCAAAAGTCAGGCGCAAACGCACATCGGCTTGGCTCTCGAAGTGTTGACGCGCTTGGACATGGAAGCAACCTTGTTCAATGTCCGTGATTTTCTTCTCGATGACAATACGATGAACGAGGTGTTGGGAGAGATGCAGACGGATTATCCAACTGACCGCGATAAAGCCCTCATCAAACATTTCTCCGAACGCTATCGGGGACAGCCAGCCGAGCAGATGGGCGGCGTGAAAGAAACCATCGCCAATTATCTGCAATTCTTTTTGACGCCCGATGTCATCGAGGTGTTTGGTGATGCCAAGAACAGCTTCGACTTCAAGGAAATTGATCGCGGCAAAATCATCTGCGTGGCGATGCCGCAGAAATTTCAAATGGAACGCCGCTACATAAATACGTTTCTCAAAATGCTTTTTTACGCCCATGTCTTGCGCCGCTTCGACCGGCCAAAGGAAGAACGCGCCACCGACAATTTGCTCATTCTGTGGGCGGACGAGGCGCAGCGGTTTGTCACGGCCAGCGAGGACGGCATGAGTGATTACAACTGCATTGACGTGATGCGCGAGGCGAAGGCGACACTGGTTGCCGCCGCGCAGTCGTCAACGTCATTCATTCCGCCGCTTGGAGAAGAAAAGGCGCAAGTGCTGACGCTGAATCTTCGCAATCGGATGATTTTCAAAGGGGCGGACGAGGCGGGTGCAGTTGAAAGCGCGGACTTTCTCGGACAACGAAAAGTTCGCCAAAGGACGTATGGCTATTCCGGCGGCATGGCCACGCGCAGCTTCACGCATATTGAAGAACACAAAATCAAACCCTACGAACTTCGCAACTTGAGAAAACACCAATGTGTCCTAGTTCACTGTGAAAAAGGTTTTCACAAAACGGTCTTACCGCCAATTGAACCCGACGGCACGGTTTCAAAATGGTTTCCTTGGTGGAGATGGTTTTTATAGCGATCCCAGATGACCATGCTGATAAGCCCGATTCCATTTTATTTTTCCGGCAAGCAAGTTGTGAGCTTTTACGGACGGAATGATTTGAATTGAGCCGTCCCTTTCGGCAATCTTCAAAGAATGACTACAAATTCACACTCATTGTTGTTGAGCGTGAAGTGGGAAATGCCACCAAGTTAAAATAATAAATGCCGCGCATTTTCGACAATATCGAAGTTGACCTGCTACCGGCATTGGAGCAAACCTTGCTGGTCTCCCAACGTGCCGATTTTTGCGTAGGTTATTTCAATCTGCGCGGTTGGAAACAGATTGATTCTCACGTCGAAAACTGGTCCGGCGGCGCAGACCATCAGTGCCGCCTGCTCGTCGGAATGCAGCGGCTACCGCAGGACGAATTGCGCCAATGCTTGAGTCTCGTCCGCAAAGACGAACCGATGGACAATCAGACTTCCGTTCGCCTAAAACGCAAGCTCGCCGAGGAATTTCGCAACCAGCTTGCCTTTGGCACGCCGTCCGACACCGACGAGACGGGTTTGCGCCGCCTTGCCGCGCAGCTTAAATCCGGCAAGTTGGCGGTGAAGTTGTTTCTTCGTCACACGCTTCACGCCAAACTTTATCTCTGCTTCCGCAACGATTTTAACAATCCGCGCGTCGGATATGTTGGCAGCAGCAATCTGACTTTTTCCGGCCTGTCCCATCAGGGCGAATTGAATGTGGACGTTCTTGATCACGATGCCACGGCCAAACTCGCCAAGTGGTTTGAAGACCGCTGGGCAGACCGTTGGTGTCTCGACATCACCGCCGAACTGATTCAAGTCATCGAAGAAAGCTGGGCGCGGCCAGACCTCATCGCCCCATATTTGATTTACGTCAAAATGGCCTATCACTTGGCCGAGGAAGCGCGCGCCGGCCTGTCCGAATTTTCCATCCCGTCGGATTTCCGAAACACACTGTTCGATTTTCAGGCTGCCGCTGTAAAAATTGCCGCGCGCCACCTTGAAAAACGCGGCGGCGTCATCATCGGCGATGTTGTCGGCCTGGGCAAAACGCTCATGGCGACTGCCCTAGCCCGCGTTTTTCAAGACCCGCCGCACTCGCTCGAAACGCTTATCATTTGCCCGAAAAATCTTGTCGGAATGTGGGAAGACTACGCCGCACGTTTCCGCCTGCTCGCCAAAATCATTCCTCTTTCGCAGGCGCGGAATAACCTGCCGGAGTTACGGCGTTACCGGATCGTGTTGCTCGATGAAAGCCATAATCTCCGGAACCGTGAGGGGAAAACATATTCCGTTGTCCGCGATTACATCCAGCGCAACGACTCGCGCTGCATCCTGCTTTCAGCCACGCCTTACAACAAGGCGTATCTCGACTTGGCGAATCAAATCCGCCTTTTCCTAAATGCTGATCAAGCACTCGGTTTGCGCCCGGAAGAATACATCCGCAAAGAATGCGACAACCGCGTGGAGGAATTCACGAAGCGCCACCAATGCGCCGTGAATTGCCTCGCTGCATTTGAGAAAAGCGAACACGCCGACGATTGGCGCGAACTCATGCGCCTTTTCATGGTTCGCCGCACGCGCTCATTCATTCAGAAAAACTATGCGACCACCGATTGCCCCAAGTGTGGCAGTCCCATTCTGGCGAGGCAGACAAACTGCCCGGTTTGCAACGAACCCAAGCCCGCGCTAGGCCGTTCGTTCCTGCTGCTTGAGGACGGCACGAAATTCTACTTTCCTAAACGCCGCCCGCGCACACTCGCTTTCCGCATCCGCGACAAAGACCCGGACGATCAATATGCCAGACTTTATTGCGAGCAGGTAGTGGACACAGTCCGCGTGTTGCATTTGCCGCGTTACGGACTCGCCAACTACCTCAAAGCCACGCTCGATGTGCCGCCGACGAACGACGAGGCGGAGTTGATGAAAAACCTTTCTCGCGCTGGCAAGCGGCTCATCGGTTTTTGCCGCACGAATCTTTTCAAGCGGCTTGAAAGCAGCGGCTCGGCTTTTCTGCAATCTGTCCAGCGGCACATTCTCCGCAATTATTTGTATTTGCACGCCATAGAATCCGGCCAGCCGTTACCCATCGGCACACAGGATGCCGCATTGTTTGACACGCGCGGCGACGACGCGGACGACGACAGCACAAACACGCCGGAGGATTTCTTTGACGGGGACACGGAACACCGGAACCACTCGCTTAATCTTGAGGGGTGCAAATCGCTCGACGATTTCCACAAGCAGGCCGTCAGCGGCTATAAATTTCTACATGACCACTACCGCAATCGCTTCGATTGGTTGCGCCCCAGCCTCTTTGTCGAAGACCTCGCCAAACATTTACAGCACGACATTGATCGGCTCTTTTCCATTTTGAATCTTTCCGGCTCTTGGCAGCCCGACACCGACGCCAAGCTCGCCGAACTTTTCAAACTCATCGGCAAAAAACACCCGAAAGAAAAAATCCTCATCTTCAGCCAGTTCGCTGACACGGTGGACTATTTGAACACGGAGCTAAAAAAACGTGGCGTCAAAGAACTCGCCGCCGTCACCGGCGACAATGACGACCCGTCGGCATACGCCCGCCGGTTCAGTCCCAACAGCAACCGTTGCCGCGAGAAAATTTCGCCAGCGGAAGAATTGCGCGTGCTGGTTGCCACCGATGTTTTGAGCGAAGGCCAGAACCTTCAAGACGCCGCCATTGTGGTGAACTACGATTTGCCGTGGGCTATCATCCGTCTCATCCAGCGAGCCGGGCGCGTGGATCGTATCGGCCAGAAATCCGAAGAAATTTTATGCTATTCGTTTTTGCCCGCTGATGGCGTCGAAAAACTGATTCGCTTGCGCTCCCGCGTGCGTCAGCGGTTACATGAAAACGCCGAGGTTGTCGGCACTGATGAAACCTTTTTCGAGGACGAAAAACACGACCCCACCATCCTCGATTTATTCACGGAGAAATCCGGCATCCTCGACGACCCCGACGACAACGAAGTTGATCTTGCGTCGCAGGCTTATCAGGTTTGGAAAAATGCCATTGACCGCAACCCGAATCTCAAAAAAACCATCCCCGATTTGCCCAACGTCATTTTTGCCACCAAGCCCGTTTCCGCTGTGCCGGTTGCACCCGGCAAAACCGCCGCCACCGGCGTCATGGTTTATATCCGAACAGCGGACGACAACGACGCTTTGGCCTGGGTGGACGAGGAAGGCCGCACCGTCACGGAATCACAACACGAAATTCTCCGCGCCGCAGCGTGCGAACCGGAAACGCCCGCGTTGCCCCGGCTTGAAAAGCATCACGAGCTTGTCCGCACTGGCGTTGAGTTGGTTGCCGCCGAACAACGCTCCGAAGGCGGCGCGCTTGGCAGGCCATCCAGCGCCCGCCGCCGCGTTTATGAGCGCCTTAAAGATTATGCCGAGTCCATGCGTGGCACGTTGTTCGACATCAAGCCGCTCCACCGCGCCATCGAATCCATTTTCTCGCGTCCTTTGCAGGAAGCTGCCCGCGAAACTTTGAGCCGTGAACTTCGCACCGGCATTGCCAACGAAAAATTGGCCGATCTTGTTCTCGCACTTCATGAAGAAGACCGGCTTTGTGTCCACGAGGACGATACCGATACGCGCGAGCCGCGCATTATTTGCTCGCTCGGCATCAAAAAATCTTGAGCCATGTCCCTCAACCTCAATACAACCCGCGACCGTCTTCAAAAATTCGAGTTCGCGCGTTTGTTCATTGACGAACTTGGCTGGTCAAATCCCAAGTCCGGCAAACCCGTAACCGCGCAATTCACGGCAAAAAACACTCAACCGATTTCCTACACCCGCACGCCCATCGCACAGCTTTCCGGCGTCGTTGCATTTGAAGTCACAACCTTTGGCGGCATCCCCGACGCCAAAACCCGCGCAGCAATCCAGAAACAAGTCAGCGAGGAACACGTCGAAAATCTTCTTATCTTCCTCGACAAAGACCGCACCCAAAGCCTCTGGTATTGGGTCAAACGCGAGGCCGGTAAATCCCACGCCCGCGATCATCTTTACGTCAAAGGCCAGCCCGGTGATTTGTTCATCAGCAAGCTCGCCGCGATGGTTGTGGACATTTCTGAACTGGACGCGCAAGGCAACATCGCCATTACCGAAGTTGCCAGCCGCCTGAAAAAAGCCCTTGATGTCGAACGCGTCACAAAAAAGTTTTACGGCGAGTTTTCTGAACAACACCTCGCCTTTCTTGAACTCATTCAAGGCATCCCGGACGACCGCCAGCGCCACTGGTATGCTTCCGTGCTTCTGAATCGCCTGATGTTCATTTATTTTCTGCAACGAAAATTCTTTCTCGACAGCGGTGACGAGCGTTATCTCCAGAACAAACTCGACCAAAGCAAAAAGTCCGGCAAAGACCGTTATTATGCTGTTTTTCTGAACGCGCTATTCTTTGAAGGCTTTGCCAAGCCGGAAACACAGCGCAGCGAACCCGCCAAAAAACTACTCGGCAAGATCAAATATTTGAATGGTGGTCTTTTTCTTCCGCACGCTATCGAGGAAGAAAACAAAAACATTCGTATCCCCGACATTGCCTTCGAGAATATCCTGAAGCTTTTTGAGCGTTACTCGTGGAATCTTAACGACACGCCCGCTGGTAAGGCCGACGAAATCAATCCTGACGTGCTTGGTTACATTTTCGAGAAATATATCAATCAAAAGGAATTCGGGGCTTATTACACACGACCAGAAATTACCGAATACCTTTGCGAACAGACCATCTACAAGCTCGTTCTCGACCGGATTAACATCGCGCAGACATCAGCAAATTCGCCAAAATTTTATTCCATCGCCGAATTGCTCCTGAATCTCGACGCGCCCATCTGCCGCCGGTTGCTCGAAATCCTACCGCAACTTTCGCTGCTCGACCCCGCTTGCGGGTCGGGCGCGTTTCTCGTAGCGGCGATGAAGACGCTAATCAATCTTTATTCCGCCGTCATCGGCAAGGTTGAATTTCTAAACGACCCCGCGCTCACCAAATGGTTCAACGAAATTCGCCGCGAACATCCGTCGCCCGCCTATTACATCAAGAAACGCATCATCACAGACAATCTCTACGGCGTGGACATCATGGAGGAAGCCACGGAAATCGCCCGGCTGCGCCTCTTTCTTGCGCTGATTGCTTCCGCGCAGAACGTGGAACAGCTTGAACCGTTGCCGAACATTGATTTCAACATCCTTGCCGGAAATTCCCTCATCGGCCTGCTGCGCGTGGACGCCGCCAAGTTTGATGGCGATGCGAATGGCGGAGCGGGCGAACAAGGCCGCATGACGCTTCAACACGGCAGCGATCTCGGCTTTACCGTCGAATCCAAGACCGCGCCCACGAAAAAAGAGGCCGCCGCCGCGTTTCTCGCCGGTGTGAATGCTGCAAAGTTCACCGCCTTGTTGGAGCGCAAGAATAAGTCCATCGAGCTTTACAAGAAACACGCCTTCGCTCTCGGCGAAGTGGCTGGCTTGAAACAGGAAGAACGTCTGCTCCACCTCCGCAGTGACATCGAGAACGTGCGGCACGAAGCCTATACGCGCATGAACGACATGCTGCTCAAGGAATTTCAGGCGCTCGGCATCGTGTTTCAGGAAGCCACTTGGGACGAAAAGAAAAATACCGAGGGCAAACCCATCAAACGCCCGCTCAAGCTGGCGGACATCGAGGCGTTGCACCCGTTCCATTGGGGCTATGAATTTGATCAGGTGTTGCTGCAACGCGGCGGGTTCGACGCCATCATCACCAATCCGCCGTGGGAAATTTTCAAGCCGAATGCCAAGGAATTTTTTGAGCAATACTCCGAACTCGTCACGAAGAAGAAAATGGCGATCCACGATTTCGAGAAAGCGCAGGCCAAGCTGTTGAAGGATTCCGAAATCAAGGCCGCGTGGCTGGAATACTTAAGTGGCTACCCGCATGTCAGCGCGTTTTACCGCTCGACGCCACAATATAAAAATCAAATCAGTATTGTTGACGGCAAGAAAACCGGCTCGGACACCAATCTCTACAAACTTTTTACCGAGCAATGTTATAACCTGCTGCACGGTGGCGGCTATTGCGGCATCGTCATTCCAAGCGGCATCTACACCGACCTCGGCACGAAGCAACTCCGTGAAATGCTCTTCAATCAAAGCAAACTCACGGGCTTATTTTGCTTCGAGAATCGGAAAGAAATTTTTGAGAACGTGGATTCCCGTTTCAAATTCGTAGCGCTTACTTTCGAGAAAGGCGGTGCAACCAAAAAATTTCCTGCCGCGTTCATGCGCCACGAAGTCGCCGAACTAGCACGCTTCCCACAGGAAGGAGCAATTCCGATCCCAACCGAACTTGTGCGCCGACTTTCGCCTGATTCGCTTTCGATTACAGAATTCAAGACAATGGAGGAGGTTTTGATTGTAGAAAAGTTTTTAAGATTCCCTTTTCTGAATGACGAAAAAAACGGGTGGGGTCTCGAAATTTATGGCGAAGAGCTTCACATGAATCGTTCGGCGTATTTATTTAAGACTCATCCGACGAAGTTTCCTCTTTTTGAAGGCGGAATGATCTGGCATTTCGAGCATCAATTTGAAAAACCACAATACTGGATTAACGAGAAGGATGTTCGGCAGTTATTTTTAGAGAAGCGCGTAAAGCGCATCCCAGAAATGGATAGCCTGCCCGAAGACATGACCAACGATTACGAGACATTGCGGCTTGGCATACGAAAGATTGCTTCAAATACAAATGAACGAACATTGGCCACGACAATCATTCCGGCAAACTGCTTTGCCGGGAACTCATTGGCAGTCCACTTTCCGTTTCGTCACGACAAGAAATTTTACAACCAAGTTCGTTATTCAGGACGAGAATTACTCGTTATCACCTCTCTGCTTAACAGCTTTGTCGTAGATTATTTTCTTCGTCCAAAGATGACGACGAATTTGAATACGTTCTATCTTTACCAACTGCCCGTTCCGCGCCTGACGGAGAAAGACGCGGCGTTCATGCCCATCGTCACGCGCGCGGCCAAATTGATTTGCACGACGCCGGAGTTTGATGACCTAGCCAAAGAAGTCGGTCTGGGCAGTCACAAGCAAGGCGCAACCGATCCCGCCGCCCGTGCCCGGTTGCGCGCGGAACTGGACGGCCTCATCGCCCACCTCTACGGCCTGACCGAAAGTGAATTCGCCTACATCCTCACCACTTTCCCCATCGTCGCCCAGCCCGTGAAAGACGCCGCGTTGGAGGCATTCAGAGCGTTCACCCCCAAAACGGCGGACGTGCAACTGGCCGCCGACATCGCGCGCGGCGAAAGCGCCACGCTGGAATTCAAATCCTCCGCCCGCTGGGATTTCAAGGAAGGCCGCGTCAACAAGGCGATGGAACAGGTCATCGTAAAAACCGCCGCCGCCTTCCTCAACACGGACGGCGGAACATTGCTCATCGGCATGGACGACAGCGGCAAGGCGCTCGGCTTGGAACACGACTTCAAGACCCTCGGCAAAAAACAAAACCGCGACGGCTACGAGAATTTCCTGACGACGCTGCTGCTGAATGAATTTGGCAAGGACTGCGCGCCGATGATCCAGACCAGTTTTTGTCAGCTTGAAGGCAAAGATGTCTGCCGCCTGACTTTCAAGCCGTCACCGAAACCCGCCTTCGTCAAGGATGGAACTGCCGAGCATCTTTTCATCCGCGCCGGAAATTCCACGCGCCAACTGACGACGAAGGAGGCGCTGGACTATTGCAAACAACGCTGGCCATGAAGAATCGCGACACAAAAACCAACGACGAATAAAACGATAGCGAAAGGAGAATAATTATGATCGAACTCAAAGATATAAACGAAGCATGCAAATATTACACCGAAGAATCTGGAATAGAGGTGACGCCAAACGCCCAGGAGCTTCTTTTTGTAGTTTTGAAAGGAATTGAAAAAGACCCTCATCCCACTTGGCAAATCAGCAGAGAAAGTAAAGATTTGCAAAAGATGAGCGAGCGACATTTTTCAAGTTTGCCGGTTTATCTGCGCACCGTTTTTCGGCGTGTAAGAGCGCGCGGGGGGTGGACGAGAGATGGAAAAAGAATTGAGATCAAACAAATAACAACTTTTGATTTGGCACACCAGATGACATCGCTTGTGGACATGTTCTGTGACGTAGACTGCAATTAACAAAAGAGAACACTGTTATGGATAAAGCCCAAGACTTAAAGGCCAAGGCAAAAGACGGCTCCTTTGAAGTTGATCCGGCTCCAAATCCCCACGCACTGGTGATGGAGCATTCCAAAACTCTAATCACAATTTCGGCGGCGTTTGTCGGGCTGGCAGTCACATTTTCTGACAAGTTGCTGGGTGACTCGCCGCAGACGCCGCAAATTGTTTTGTTCATTTGTTTGTGGCTTTTTATTTTAGGTGGTTTGTATTGTGGAATCAGGACAACGAGCAGCTTGCATAAATTTTTATTCTGGCCGGAGCCAAAAACCCAAGATGAGGCTGGCAAGAAGAAGGCTGCCGACGAGGCAAATGAAGCTCGCAAAACATCTGCTCGCCATGCAAATGCAGGGCCGGTTTGTCTAATGCTTGCTGGCATATTTGCCCTCTTTCTTGTGCTGTCAAAAATAATTCAAGGGCCACAACCATTGAATGCGGACAAATGTGCCAAAATTTCGTTGGCCTACTTGAACTCATTTCCCGGCGCGGCGTCGTCAAACTGGACGCTTGAAAAAATGGAATGGAATGAGGATAAAAAAACTTTCAGCATCACCCTTAAAATTCCGCAAAGCACCACGGCCTTCGTCTTGACCGTGGACGCAAAAAGGGGCGCGGTTTTGAACGCCACGCGACTGACCATCGGACTCGCAAATGAAGGCGGAATCGCAATTGCCAATCCGCCATTCGTCATCACGAACTTTGTTCAGATGCCTGTGATTTCAAATTTTGTCCAAATCCCGGTCATCACGAACATCGTTCAATTTCCCGCCATCTCGAATTTCATCCAGATGCCAACAATTACAAACATTATTCAAATCCCACCAAGCACGAATTTCGGCACGCCGCCAAAAGCAACGAACATCCGGCGCTGGGGCTTCGGCCTTGGTTTTGGTTCCGAAAAGCAAAACTAGAATCTAATTGTTTATGACCGAACAATGGAAAAAAGACCGCGAAAAATTTGAGGAAGAATTGCCGTCGCGCTTACTCTCATTGACGTGTGTTGTCATCGGCCTGATTCATTTTTGCAATTCGGGCTGGAAGGCAGATTGGGTTTTATTCGCGTTCGTAGTATTATGTTTCGCACCATGGCTTGGTTATGTCTTTGAAAGCATTGGTGGTGAAAAATGGGGGGCGAAATATCGCAAGAATCAGCAAGGCAAAACATCAGCCCAAGCAGCACAACTCGCCACATTACTTTTACAACCCGCACCTGAAGTTCCCGCCGCCGCTCCACAGGCACCGGCTGCTTTAGCACAAAAACCTGAATTGCTGCCCCAGCAATTTACTTACGATGCGATGAAGGTGCTGGCTACTTTGTGGCATTACCAAAAAGGTCATTTTCAAGGCTCAAGAGAACAGCGTTGGACATTTACGGTCGGGCCGGGATCGCCTGAATATGCCGAATTTTCGCGGGGATTTATACACCTTGTAAGCAAAGGCTTCACTGGCCTTGCCCCTAATAACGGTCAAGTCATGCTGACCGATGCGGGATTTAATTTTTGTCAGGCGCACGATCCGCAGATTTCCAAGTGGAGTGACATTTATGACAAATTTTCAAATTAACCCGCAAAATCTATGTCGTTTCAAACACCAATTACTGTCAAAGAAGTGGTCGAAAACATTGACCAAAAAAAATACCTTCTGCCAGCAATCCAGCGTGAAGTGGTTTGGGGAACTGAGCAAATTGAGCGGTTGTTTGACTCACTAATGCGCGACTATCCAATCGGATCATTCTTGTTCTGGCATGTTGAGCGCAAAAACGCCGGCAATTTTCAGTTTTACGAGTTTATGCGGGAATACCACGAGCTTAATAATCGTCACAATCCAAAGGCCGACGTTAGCGGAAAGAACGACGTGACCGGAATTTTGGACGGACAACAGAGATTAACATCTTTGTTTTTAGGTTTGAAAGGCTCATACGCTTACAAAGAACCCCGGAAACGGTGGGATAATCCGCAAGCATTTCCCAAACGCCGGCTTTATTTGAATCTGCTCTCGCCAGCCAAGAGTGAAAAGGGAGACATGATTTTTGACTTTAGTTTTTTGACCGAGGACGAGGCCAAAGAATCAAACGAAGATGCTTTTTTGTTTCGGGTTGGCGACATCTTGGACATCAAGGAAGAAGCCGACATAAACGACTATTTGATCCAAAATGGCCTTTTGGAAAAACCTAAAGAGCAGTCCCGGTTTGCAAACAAGACATTTTTCAAACTTTGGTATGTGGTTCACAAGAACCCGGTGATCAATTATTTTTTGGAGAAAGATGAAAGTTTGGACAAGGTCTTAAACATTTTCATCCGGGTGAACAGCGGTGGAACAATTTTAAGCTACTCGGATTTGTTGCTGTCTATTGCAACCGCCCAATGGAAGCTGTTAGATGCTCGCGAGGAGATCACACATTTTGTAGATGAATTGAACGCCATCGGCAGCGGCTTCAATTTTGACAAGGATTTCATCCTGAAAAACTGCTTGGTTCTGGGTGATTTCAACGAGATCGCCTTCAAGGTGGATAATTTCAACAAGTCGAATATGCTGAAAATTGAGAAGGAATGGGATGACATCACTTCCGCCCTCCGGCACGCAGTAACCTTGATTTCCTCTTTCGGTTACAATCGGGAGCGGTTGACGTCAAACAACGCTGTCATCCCGATAGCATACTATCTACTGAAAAAGGGCATCCCGAACAACTATGTTGAGGCCAGCAAATTTAGGGAAGAACGGGAGGTTGTTCGACTATGGCTTATCCTCTCGTTGGTGAAACGAACGTTTGGCGGTGTCCCTGACACGGTGTTGCGACCAATCCGTGAAATCCTTCGCAAGCAAAGTGGAGCGTTCCCGCTGGAGGAAATCAAAGATAAATTTAAGGGCACGACCAAATCGCTGCAAGTAACCGAGGATGACATCGAAAATCTGCTGCTGTCGAGATATGGCCAGGGTTACACGTTCTCTACGCTGTCACTGCTGTATCCGACGCTCGATTATCGGAACAAATTCCATATAGATCATATTCACGCCCGCAGTCTAATCACCCGCGCCAAGCTGACAAAGCGAGGCGTTCCAGAGGGCGACCTCGATTTTTATTTGGATTCTGTAGATGCCTTGCCCAACCTGCAATTATTGGAAGGAATTCCGAATCAGGAAAAAAGTGATTCATTGTTTGAAGATTGGCTGAAGAAAACCTGTGCTAGCAAGTCCGCCCGCGCCGATTTTTGTGCCAAGCATTTTATTCCCGAATGCGACCTATCATTGGAAAACTTCCAAGATTTTTTTACAGAACGAAAATCCCTGCTGAAACAGAAGCTCGCTGAAATTTTTCAGGTAAAACCACAGCCTGCTCAATTAAAGTTGCCCGAAGCAAATTTGTGACAAAACGGATAATCGTTTCCAGCTAGTTGTTAGTTATGGTTAAACCAGCGTCATGTTGAACTTCAGGGCCAAGCCAGCGCCCTTCTGACAAATACAGTTCATAAAAGACCAGCCATTCGGCCGTCCACGGAATAATTGTTTTGTGGAGATCATTATCATCCGACCACGGTTGCGAAGGCGGATGGTAGAGGCACAGATCCCCATTTGAATACATGTGGATTTTTGGGCTGGGTTCAATATGCGGTTCTAAAATCCGAACAGAAGGAATGCCATATTGTTTGTAACGGATTCGGATTCTGTATTTTTGTGATAAATCCGTTGGACGAATCCTGCCAACGCACTCCAGGACGCCACGCCGCAAAGAACAATGAAAGCTTTCATAATATTGTTCCACAAACATTTTCTGCGTAATAAAATGCCTGCTTTCCTGCGCGCGCTTGTTTTGATAGTTAAAAATTCTCCCCATAAAATGAATGAGCGGCATTTGCCATTCCCGCACTACCAACGGAGACGATTCTGCCAGCGGTCGTCGTGGCAGCACTGCCGGAGTTGATTAAAGACGCTTTCGCCAGCAACTCTTGGCGCTTGGCCTCGGCCTTTTCCTTTTCTTCAAGTTCCTTAAAAAAACCATCCGATTGGAATACCCAATCCCAAGCCCGGCGCGCATCTTCTTTGGTGCAATTTGACTTG
The DNA here is from genome assembly GCA_963719075.1 of uncultured Verrucomicrobiae bacterium. Lineage (GTDB taxonomy): Bacteria > Verrucomicrobiota > Verrucomicrobiia > Limisphaerales > UBA11358 > UBA11358. The sequence continues at coordinate 255,847 of CAVRAN010000009.1, forward strand.
AACAAAATTGCCAATTCATTGATCGCCTCGTTCACTTTTTCACGCAGGTCAATCACGTTCTGATCCTGGCTGGTTTTTGTCAGATTTGCTTTGGGGACATTTTCGTCCGCAAGGTTCACGATAACCAAATTCCAGAACAGCCGGTTTTTAAGATTTACCAACAACTGATAAAATGCCTCATCTTCGCGTTCGCAAAATTGAAAGCACTCCGCAACAAGCATGGTGAGCTTCATTCCATTCGGCATATCCCAATCGCTCCGGCTACGGCAGAACCGTTTTAACAATTTAATCATCCGGCGCATTTGCGTCCCCGCCCCATCCTTTTCATCATTTTTTGCCGCAACCAAATCTTCGAGCCATTCATTTACCCGCGTCGGATTCGATTTGAGCCAGCCTGTCTCGCCAGCGATTTCACGAATTGTATTTCCTGCATCATCCTCAAATTCTCGATAAATGGGAAAATCAACGTGGTGTTTGTAATCGTCGTCATCGGCGTAAAACACGCGGACACAATTGTTCATAATCCGTGGCTGGCGACTAAACCGATCATCCTTCAAAACGTCTCGAATCAATTCTTTGGCCTCATCCGGGGTCATTTCCGCACCGTCCTTTTTTACGAGTTGCGATTTGCGAATCACAAGCCCGTAATCAATGTCATATTCTTCGTCGGTGAACCGTGTCTGGATAACCGTATCCATTGCAAACGAACCCTGGCTCTTGAAATTTGTTTCACCCACGCGAACCTTGTCGTGAAAATCTGGAAGCCGCGCAATGATTCTGTCGGCGTTTGCCTTCCGATGAGCGAGCAGCATGGCGCGCATATCGCTTGGCAGCGTAACCTTTTCGTGCCGAAATTTTTTGATTTGAGAATCGTAATTATACATAAGTTTATTTTTGGGTTGAGAGTTGTTTGGCGTAAGCGTTCCAGCAAATTACCGGAACCGTTCCAAGTGACTGGAGTTTTTGCAGCAACCTGAAAAGGAAGAACACGAGCGCGTTTTCTTTTGGGCCATTTGTATAAGTCCCATCGCCGTCAAAAACGTCAAACGAAGAACCGGACACTGCTAGGCCGCAATCAATTTTCCGAAGCCCTGACAAGGCAGCGTGATTTTTTAGGAATGTTTCTCCGAAGCCATCAGCCCATTCGATTTCAGTAGCCAAAATTCCACATAGAATCGGAAAAAGCGGTTTTGGATCTTTTATGCCGTCTGAATGTGGCACTCCAACGGAAGTGCGATGGAGCCGCCTGACGCTTGCAGCTTTGTCGCCCGCGTATTCCAGATAATCCTTGTGTATCGTCGGCTTGCACTCAAAAACCGCATAAACAGCTTCAGCGGGCACATACCGATGTTTTTCATTATCGAGAAGGGTAGGCGTGTATTGCCGGTCGAAAACAACAACGTCAATGGAATCAGTTGTTTGCCCCAAACTGTCCAATATGATTGCCTTGGCAACTGTATAACGGTTCGGCAGATAGGCCGTGAGCGCATCAATAAAATGTTGTTCGTTGACCTCGCCCTTGTCGCCATCGTGCGTGATGCGGTTTGAAGATGCCAGCTTGGAAGCTAGGCACAGTTGTTCGCTGGCAAAAGCTTTTTGCAGAAAAAGCCTGCCGTTATTTTCTGATAGTTGTTTAGACGTATTCGACATTTCAGACAACGTAAGCTGTCACAGCTTACGTTGCAAGTAAAAAAATTATAGCTCCGGCTGGCGGCTGGTGGGGAAGATATTATTCAGGCGGATCGTGACGACTTTTGGGTTCACATCAAAAACATCGGACAGCTCGCGTGCCGCGATTTCCCGCTGGCCGGGAGGAATTTCTTTCATGCCAAGGCTCCCAACAGGGACAAGGAATTTCTCACACGCAGTTCTAAAAAGTTGTTTGGGAAGCAAAAAACTGCCAATCGCACAATTGGCCTGAAATTCCCACCAGCGTCCATCATAACCACGTCCACCCTCAAAATCTTGTTGGCGACAAAGAATCTGGCGTTTTTTAACATCCACATTTGTTCCAAAGAGGCTGCTGGTATCAATATCGGGCATGAAAAGAATCGGGTGAATCAGACAATGCCCGGCTTCATGGGCGAGGGTGGTGCGAACGCGGCGTTCATTCACCTGTGTTCCATCGCAAAGGCTGGGTGATACACCCACTACTACCGGCGCTGCTTTTGGGGAAAAAAATGTGAAGCCCATCACATCCGCCCCCAAATCAGTCCCAAAATCCAGATTGCATTTGAAATAAGCCTCTATGAATTGGTCAATTTTTATTGCGGCTGGTTTATCCGGCAGGAACTTTGCCTCGCGAAGTGCGTCTTCGCACATTTTATCAATTTCATCCTTCGTCAAATACAGAACCATCCCAAACGGCGAACCTGTATTTTTTCGCGTCCTCATTATTCTATGCCTTTTTACCCGTAAGCCTTTTGACAATTTCTTCCGGTGTCAGTTTCCCGTCTTTGCCTTGTTCAGCCATTTTGCGAAATGCCAAAGCCCAAGAGGGGTTGTCTTGCGCCATCCGCTTTAAGTCCGAAAGTGGTGATCTGGCATCCAGCCGGGCAAGTTCTTCAGCAGGCACACCAAGTTCCTTTGAAAGTGCCTGAAGGACATCATCAGAGGGGAAGCGGCGTCCAAGCTCAATATCCGAAAGAAAAGGAGCCGTAATTTTGGTTCGCCTTGCAAGCTCGCGCAAAGACAAATCCAATTTGTTCCGTGCTTCTTTGATTTTTTCGCCTAGAGATTGCTGCATGTGTAAGCTTACAGTGCCATGTTTGCGGCGAGCGGTCAAGCGAACTCTTGAACAAAGACCGCTCGACAAGGCTAATGAACATTCTTCCGCATTGAACCGGACTGTTGAATTGTAGCGGATTGACCGTCCAATCTTTTTGGCGAGAGCTTGACGCCGACATTCAGCCCCAACGAAGCCAGTTCGTTGCGAAGGCGATCTTCTTCAGTTTCACAGTCACGGCCAACGAAGCCGGAAAAGTCCAAATGAACGTCACCATTGGCATCAACCCTTGTCTGGATAATCTTTGTCATGGTTGTTGTTTCGTTTCAGTTTGTTTGCAGCCCGAGCAGAGCCAGCTCCTGACGGAACGACAAAATGTCTTCGACCGGCACAAGTCCGTTCAGCCGAACTCCGCCATCAGATGCGATTTGGATCTCCAAGCCGTTCTTGGCCGGACAGCTATCCGTTTGGAGATGGCGGTAACGATCCGTCAGGAAAACAAACTTCTGATTGCGCGAGCCGACCCACGGGCGGGAGAAATCCTTTTGATTCTCAAGAAATGGCCCGGCCAGAAGGAGGTCCGTGACGGCCAACAAAGCGTTCCAATCCTCACGGTGCGCGGCAACGAGACGACTGTGTTCGTAACCCGTGAAGGTGACAACCGACAGGCCGTGCTCTCGGCACAATCGTCCGAGTGCAGCCAACGACTGCGCCTGCGAAAACGGTTCTCCACCGATCAAAGTGACGCCCTCGATGTTTTGCTGCTTGCGAATCTGATTGAACAAATCCTCGACTGTAACTCGTTCGCCAACGGCGAACGACCACGTTGCACTGTTGGCGCAACCGGGACACTGAATCGGGCAGCCCTGCACCCACAGGGCAGCCCGGCGACCCGGACCTTCGACTTCCGTTTCCGGCAGAAACCGATGCACGCGCAGAACATGATTGTTTTCAGGAAGCATAAATTTCGTTTCGCTAATCGCGTGTCGCAGAGATGACCACTTGCTTTCGACCTGCCGAATCCGAAACGTCTCGCGCGCTGACGCGGTAGCCGAGTTTTTTTTGGGCGTGCAACACCGCGATGGTTGCATAGACACGGCAAACGTCATCGCAAAGCGATTTGGCGATGGGCGCAACACCGCCTTCCTCGTCATAGCGGAAAACCACTTTACCTTCTGGCGTGATGTCAACGCCCACTCCGCGCGGAAATTGGCGCGTCTTCAAACCGATGACGCACGGAGTCCGCTTCCCGTTGCAATCCTCGTAGTCCTCCGTGATCGAGCCGCCTTGTTCGCGCGCGATGGTTTCAAACGCCTGTCGCATTATTCCCATGCAGGGCAGTCCCCGGACGTTTCCTTGTGCCGCGCGAAGTTGCGGTTGTGGAACGCGAATTTCTGTTTCGTAATCGGCTGTGAGTGACATAAGGTTTTTGGGTTATTGGACAAAGAGTCGTTGCCGCCTCAATTGACGAAGCGAGGAATATGCCTGTCCCACTTGTTGTTGAAGCGTATTGATTCGCTGGCGAAGCTCGCCAGTGATTGACCGCAGGTTTTCATGTTCCCTGGCATCTGATTCGTAAGTTGCACCTGCGCCAGCCGCGACCGCACGTTTTTGAATATTGAGCCGGATGACTCCCGCCCGCACAACCAAACCGGCGAAATAAGTCGAGGATTGGTCGGTGCGGCTCATTTCAGTTTGGACACCTTCCAATTCCTGACGCAAGGCGTTCTCATCAAGGTTGCGATATTCAATCTCCCAGCGGACACGTTCGGCACTAAGAAATGCCGGATCAGTTGTGCGAACAACTTCTGACACGCTCTGATCAAGCTGGTGGATTTCGTTGAGGCGAACGCCTTCTCGTTGTTCGACTTTGCGAACTCTTGCACTCACCCGATTCAATCGGAAATCGTGCCGCCAGAGTTGATAGCGTAACTTCAAACTTTCCTTCGTGGCCGAAATGATTTTTTTCCGGTGTGGCCAGAAAACCTCGCGATAAACACTCAAGCTGAGGTAAAGGCCGATTCCAAGCAGGCAGCCCGTGATGGACATCCAAACTGCGACGGCGGGCGCCCATTCCGAGGCAGGCGCAGATGCGAAGGCAAACGGCAGCCAAGGTAGAGCAGCTACCGTGAGTCCAACGAGAGCGCACTTTGCTACCTTGCGAGACCCAAGCTGGTATCTTTGACGAAGAAGATTTCGTAGCCAATAGCCAGCCCCGACTGGCGGCGCAAGAACGGCAGCAACCACCAACGCAGCGGCAACAATCAGAACCACCGCGTAAATGGCAGCGATGATCAAAAACAGCACACCGACAAGTTTTGCAATTCCTTCACCCATAATTTTTGTTTGTGTTCGTTAATTATTCCAGCGGCGGAAGTTCTTTAATTTTGTCCGGCATACCTGCAAGCGGTTTTTCCGCCAAAGCCTTATCAATGGCTGCGCGCAGCGGCTTCGCGTCGCCTTGAAAATAGGCGCGATATACGGCTTCAGAGCCGACTTGATTCCGCAGGCTGTGTGCTTGGGCGCGTTCCGTCGGATACCCCGTCATATCTTCCGGTAGCGGTTCTTGCCCAAGAACTTCAATCGCCAAGTCTTGCGTCACACCTTCGTAGAGCTTTTCGCCCAAGAGACGTTTGGCGTCCGGCGATGACAAATGGTGCAGCCTTTCATGCAAGACGACTTCTGGAACATTCGTCATTTCTGCAACGGAAATGTGCGCCGGTGAATCTGCTCTGGTGAAACCTGCTAAACCATCGGGTGCTTTGTGACCTGTTTCTTCGCGATAAGATTTACGAAGCTCACGCTGGCTCTCAAACTTGCTTGGCAAGTCCGGCAATGCCTTCAGTCGTTCGGAAGAAACGAATTTTCCGAATCGCTCACCAATCGCGCCAATAGCCGCCTTGTCCACATCGGAAAAGTAAGTCCGCAATGCTGGGGTTTCATGCGGAGCTTGAAGTTTCATCTTCTCTGGTTGATTGGCGTGCATGATGATTTTGCGTTCAGGAATTTGCCGAATTATCCCGGAGTGCCGCGAGATTGCGCCGCATCCGCTCCACAGTTTCCGCGTCCCAACGATTCAGCGTGGCGACATTCATCAAGAAGCAGTAGGCGCAATTCGGTTTGTTCATCGGCGAGAGACCTTTAGCGGATGTCATGCCAAAGTCCCACAAGCCCCGCCAGCCGGTCTCCATCGCTTGCTCAAATCCCTTTTCCCAGCCGCTTTGAGCGAGCTTTTTCAAAACAGCTTCACGCATGGCGCAGGTTCCGGGCAGACAACCAACGCAAGGCGGGATGTTATCAGAGGTAGCAGTTCTGCTTGTCCGAGGTAACGCATCCGCGACTGATGGAATTTCCGCCAAGTGCTGGCGCATATGAGCCACGACAGCATACTTCGTTGGCATCGGGTTTTGAGCGCGGTCAAAATAAGGAACTCGGATATGGAAAGCAGTCTCACGACCCTCGCTGTATGCGACGGCTTCCCCATTCGGCACAGTGGCGAGGAATTTTTCCTGCGCTGCGTCGAGGTTCATCGTTCCGCCGAGCAAGTGACGGTCATCATTTGCGCCCAGCCGGTGAACGATCTTAACGGTTGTATTCTTGATAACATCAGGCGCGAGCTTGGCTGGAATTTGTTCTGCGACGACAATTCCTTCTCCAAACGCACGCAATTCCGCAAGAAGATGGCAAAATGTTTCGACGGCTTTGCCGCGAGGATTGGCAACTTCCGAAGCAACGTGCGACGGCACGGCTGTCAAAAGCCGGTGTGCTTCCTCAATCAGCAGCACATGACGCAATTTTCCATCGGTTGTTCCCTGACACTGGCGGTATTGGGCGAGCCGCATCAGCACCGCACCGAGGAGAAAAGCTTTCTCTTCCTCATTGCCGATGGCGGACATTTCCAAGACCGTAGGTTTGGAGAGCAGGTAATCGAAAGGGATTGAATGGCCGGAGTTCAACATCAACCCTTTCGCTCCGAGTGAAAGACTTGAAAGCCGCGTGATCAAACCGGCACGAATCGTCGAGGAAATCTCATCATTGTAGCCGAGTTCATTTACCAGTCCCGCAATGATCGCCAGCAAATCGCGCAGCGTTGGTTGTGCGGGCGAATTCTCCGAATGTCCGTTAATCCCCGTTGCCAAGTCCCAACCGAAATTTGTATAGAGGCGGTGAACGACGAGATTCAAAACTTCCGGCATTGGGGACACCCAGGCGAACGTAGAGTTGAACAGCGCGATCAAGGTATCAATGTGCGTCTGGACATGAACGCCCGACAAAACTTCCATTGGATTTAATCGAAACGGAACGCCCGTTTCGTCTCCCAGAGTGAACACGCGAACATCCGCGCCGATGGACGATTGGATCATCGTGCGATATTCGGATTTGATTGCCGGTTCAAGCACGAGCCAAGGAATCTTATGGTCGTGCCAGAGCTGATAGAGGACAGATTTGCAGGTATTGGTTTTACCCGAACCTGAAACGCCGGCCACCAGTGTATGCCGCGCCCAATCGTTGACCGGAACGGAAAACCAATTGCCGGTTCGCTGTCCGTCTTTAAGGATAACACCCACGTCCACGACGTTGCCTGACTGATGCGAGACGGGCGACAAGCCAAAGGAAACGCGCTGGCGCACTTCATATCCCGGCAACTCCTCTTTCGGGAGGCAAGTCAACACCGTGACCTCTTTGGAATTCAGCCGGGTGAATGTCGGCTCGATTCCATTCTCGGCGTGACGCTCGCAAACATTGACCCGAATGGGTTGCGGATGATTACGAGAACCGGCGAAAGCACTTTGAAGCGCACGACTACCCTCAACGAGATCATTGCCGTTCGTCGCGTGTAAATACGCTCCCACATCCCACATGCCGATGTTTCGGCCCGCAAGGTGATTCTCCCGGGCAACTCGAAGCAGTTCCAAGTAATGTTGCGCTCTCGGATTATTCCCGTCTTCCACCGAACCTTTCCGCATAAACGCAGAACGTGTTTCGCGTTCCTCCGAGGCAAAATCGTTTAACGACTGATCCACGTGCGAAACATTCACGGGTCGCGCAATCACCAGATATGCAAAGGCGCGTCCACGCAACGCATTCAAGATGCGCTCCAATCTCCCGCCTTCGACACGAGCGACACGCTGCGAATCGCCTTCAGCGTTTCCGACAAAGGGATTTCCTGTCAAAGCGACTGCGAAAGGCAAGTTGTCCAATTGCGAGCAGATGTTTTGCGGAGGAATTTTTTCAACTAATTCGCATCCGGGAAACGCTCCACGAATCGCCGCGTTCCAAGAAGCCGAGTGATTGCCCGCACCGGGAAGCACGAAGTAAATTGAAACGCGATTCGGTTCGCCGAGCACGAGGAATCCCCACGGCAACTGCGCGACGTAAAGACCGGAGCAAAATGCTTCGTGCGCCGCCTCCAAGGTCTGGCCACTTGATTCCGTTGAATCCCAAAAACGGGCGATGCTTTGCAGCCGGACAAATCCCCACCCGGAAAAATACGCCGTGGATAATTGCGGAAGGCCAGCGCCATTCAAATGGCCGCCTTCGAGTGCGCTGATTTTTTCGGGTAGTGTCATTGTGAGTTTCTAAAGTTGTGCATCATTTGCCACATCGTGTGGAACGGTTTGTAAAAGTAGATGACAACGAAAAGAATCAGCCCCACAGTCGCGGCAAGCATCATCCGCGACTGTGAAGTTCTGACGAAGACGTAGCTTTGAGTCCTATGATTGTAGGCGCGTGATAGCGCAAGCGCACCGCTCCGCCATTTGCCCCAGGCTGAAATCAAATCGTCTGGTGCAATGTTTCCACCATCAATCTGCCCCTTCATTCGCACAATCCACTCCCGTTCGTGGGAATCCCGGACGCGGAAATAACGGACGGGAATTTGCTCCGCTTCATGGCGGCGCAGTGGATTCAAGAACATATTAAGCTGAATCAGTGAAAAAATGCTTGTTGGACTGAAGAACCTCAACAGGAACAAAAATCCGATAATGGCGAAGACGACCGGCAACGCTCCCAAATGGACGAGCACCGTGTGAAGCAAAATGAAAGGTGACACGACCAGTAGCAGAAACCAAAGAAGACGAGTTGCGAATTTGCACCAATCAAAGTCAGGTTGCTCGTGAATCACCGGCTCGGCGGCAATCACTCTTCCGCTCAATTCAGCACTGGCAACCCGTTTGTCTTCGTTGTGAGCGTGTGCAGGGATTTGCCCTTGCGCCGGGTGAGCAAGTGCGCCAGAGAAAGAAAACGGTGACGGCACAGTGCTGTCAGCAAATTGCGGCAAACGGGGTAGTTCGGACGTTCTCCTGTTGTCGGGAGGATTGGCGGACGATGCGTGGTTTGAACGCAATGTTGTGCCACAAAACCCGCAAGTGTGTTCGTTGGCGTCGTTGCGACGACCGCAATCCATGCAGCGCATCACTGTGTTGGGTTGGCTTGGTGTATTCATTCACATTGAGTTTCTCATGCGAGGTTTCATCATGCCGCAGGGTTTGCGGACACGACATTTTCGGTTTCCGGCTTGACCGGCGCAGGCTGGTTGACGAACAACAAATCCGTTCCTTTTGGGGACGGCATTGGCAATTCCTGTTCGATTCCCATTCCCTGAACGCCTGACTTGCCGCAAATCGGACAATCGGGAGCACCGCCTAATCGAAATGAAAGCGAGGCGTGTTCCAAGGCGTCGTAAGTCACAAGCGTCGGCGCTTCGGCAAAACCAGTCAGGTATTTGACGAGCATATCGCCAGCGATACCGGCGATGACTGAATTGATTGTCACGACCGAGGCCGGAGTTTCGTCAGTGCCTTCAATGTATCCAATTCTCCGGCGAGCTTTGCGCTGGTCGGGGTCTTCAACAGACTTCAAGTCCAAGCCCTGACAAGCGAGGCAAGGACCGCCCGGCACATACAACGTGACTTGCGCGCCCATGCTTTTGACCTTTGATGAAGTGCAATCCAATTGAATGCCACTTCCAAGATCAAGCAACGGTTTGAGAGTCCGCGCTGCCAGCACTTGCAAATTCAGTCTCGCGCTGTCGTTATCCACCGCGGCTAAAATGACATCCGCCTGACTCAAGGCTTCCTGTGCCTCTGGCGATTCAACCGGAACTGTAAGCGCAGAAACTTCCGCATCCGGGATCACCGCAAGAATGAATTTCTTCGCAACTTTTACTTTGTATTCGCCCACGTCCGCAGTGCTCCAAATCAATCGGTTGAGATTGGCCGTTTCCACTGTGTCCATGTCAATCAACGTGTATTTCTTAACTCCCAAGCCCCGGCAGATTTTTACCAATTCAGTGCCAACGCCACCAACGCCGACGACTGCGACATGAGTATTGGCAATGGCCGTTTGTCCTGCTTCTCCCAACCAGCGCACGTTCCGATCCAAACGGGCTTTGTCAGCCTCGTTCAAACTCGGAACACGCGCTGGCGCACACGACGCCAAATCTTCACGCTGGATTTTCCGCAGACCTTTTTGGCCGATTACCCGCACTTCGTTGATGTCTTCCACAAAGCGTATTTGCGAATCATAAACTTCAATCTTAAATCCTCCCTCATGTTGCCCTGTAACCATTCGCAAGAATCGGCAAGGACGACAAGATTCCATCGCCTTTAGATATTCCTGCAAACTTTGCACGGTTCCGGGCAGGTAGTTGTCATCCGTTCCGCTGAAAGAAGCGACATTGCAAAATGGATGCGAGTGCGCGTGCATGAACGCAGCAGTGTAACTTTGCTTGTAAGCGTCGAAACAATCCACGACGACCGCCGGGTCTGGCTCGACCAAATAAGGATGCTGTTCGACGCAGCGTTCGTCAGGAATCGTCAACAAGCGATGTCCGTAATATACAACCCGTCCGTTTCCCTCCGCTCTTCCAAGCAGTGAAAACGCCACGCGCTCTTTGCTGTCCGGCTTCAGGAGATGCCCGCGCAATTCGTTCCAAAAAGTTTCCGTGCAGACCAATGTTGCCGTTTGGGGCTGATTGCGAAAGTTCATGATTTTTCGGATAAAAAAATTCATCGTTAAAATATGTTCACGCATGAGCAAGGTCGGCGTTCCAGTCGTAGTTCGGGTTACTCAAGTAGAGCTGAAGCAATTCCAGATAGGTAAAAATTGAATCGCGCACATTCCATTTTTCAGCATGAACACATAGATACCGCCAGTCCTTGTTGGCGAATTTCTTCAATGACTCCGGCATATACTTTTTTTCGCCACCGTAGTAATGCGGCGGTTCTACCCACTCGCCGTCTTCGCAAAACTTGAGTCCGGGATCAATCACACAATCCCGTAACGGCGCACCGAAGCCGTAATTGTCAGGCAAGAAAACAACCAGATTTGTTGTCGGTCTGCTCCACCCTGCCGGAAGCGGCCAGTTCAGAATGAGAACCCATTCCAAAGTTGCCAACCAATGCACTTCATTGTCGCCATACTTGGCGACCATGAGACGCAATTCTTCATTGATACGGCTTATGTTGCGTCCAGCCGTGCGGAATCGGTTCACTTCAAGAAATTGTTGGCCTGATGTCAGGTCAAGCGGCGCGTCATTTCTCACCACCTGGTTTCCATTCGGCCCGCGCCCGATAAGCACCTTGTCCGCTGGCACGTTGGCCATCTCCTTAAATCGCGCGCCGGTAAGACCGTCAAGCTGCGTATCGGGAATGTTAATCTCGTGGCTTCCGATTTTAACTGTTGTCATAGGTTTTCGATTTTTGTTTGGGTTGTTGTGAACCCATTTAGCGACTGTCGTGCCAACCAACTTTTTCGCGCAAAAAGTGAACGCGATGAATCTCCGACGCGCATTTCAAATTGAAAGTTGGTAGCGATGATAACGCCGTTGCTACTGTGCGTAGCATTTGGAAATGTTTTTCCACTTCTTGACCGCACATTTCATCTGTTATTTCGATTGGCATTACTTTCGCTATGTCCCACAACATATATGGCCCAACAACAAACCGAATCCACCGCTCCCACCTTCGACATCAAATGGCTTGAGAACGCCATGATGGAAGTTTTGTGCAGCGCATCCACGGTCGTCACTGTGCAAAGCATAGATTTTCAGCGCGAACGTCAGTTAGAGGCTTACTTGGTTGCGTTGTTCGGGCAGCAAGTATTCCGCTTCCACCCGTGGAAAGGACTCGAACGATACGACGCGAGGAAACAAAATTTTATTCCCGTGACCGCGCCAGTGGATTCAAATTACGGCGCGGGTCTTCAAAATGAATTGAAAGACCTTCAAGGTGCGCTCCGCTTCATGGACAGAGAATTGAAACGTGAAAAAACTGCGCTGATTTTGTCTGGCCTCGACCAGCCGGAGGGCAACTCGGTTAAAAACATTGACGCCCTCAACGCGGTGCGCTCATGGGCGCAGGAGGGAAATATTCTGGCGAATAAATCTGTGGTCTGCTGGCTGACATCACAGCCCACGCTGGCGATGGATGAAGTTACTTTAGGAATGAGTGTTCTGGCCCGCCCTGAACTGGCGGATGATTCAGACAGAAAGGAAATCATTTCTAAATTTGTTCAGAAATCCGGGGTTCGTTTGTCCGAGCAGGAACTTAATGCACTCACGCTTGCTACCGCCGGCCTGACTTTGCACCAAACCGAGGTTGTCATTTACAAGGCATATCGCACGGCCAAGGCCAGCAGGCGCGAAGGCGTTGATTTGGATACCGTGAAGAAATTCAAGGCCGACTTCATTCGCCGCTCGGATATACTGGAGATCGAAGACCCGTCCATTGATTTTACGGATGTGGGTGGTTACGCAGGCGTGAAGGAAATGGTTCAACGAACTCTTGTGCGCGCACTTCAGCAACGCGAGAGAGCGGAACGGGCTGCGCTTCCGTTACCGCGCGGAATTTTAATTTACGGGCCGCCCGGCACCGGAAAAACCCTGTTTGCAAAAGCTCTGGCGAAAGAGACAAATCTTCCGTTCATCAATCTCAAAACGGAAAATCTTTTCTCGAAGTATCTTGGTGAATCCGGCCAGCGCGTGCGCGATGCCATTCACATGGTTGAACAGGCTTCGCCCGCCATCGTGTTTGTGGACGAGATTGATCGTTTCGGAAACAGAAAATCAGGCAATGGCGATAGCGCATCACAGGAGACCAGCCGGGTTTTCGCGCAAATGTTGGAATGGCTCGGTGATACCAATCGCAAGTCCATCATTGTCGGCACAACCAACGTGCCCGAAGACCTCGACCCGGCGTTCCTGCGTCCCGGCCGGTTCAGTTACGTCATTCCATTCCTTTATCCGAACTTGGATGCTCGGAAGCAAATTTTGGAAATGCACTTTGGTTTTGCGGGCAGCCGCCGCAAGCCGGTGATGGACGAAGCCGCTGTGCGCACACTCATTCCGCAAATCGCGGCGGAGACGGAATTTTACGCGGGTGCAGACCTTGAAGAATTGGTGATTCGCGCGAAGCAAAACTTTTTTGACGATGACGGAAACGCAATGACCGCCAAACATCTGCAAGCGGCTCACAAGGATTATCGTATTAACACAGACGACCGGCGAGGCTTGGCTGATCGCTATAAAAAGCTCGGCACAATGTTCGCTAACAGCGTGACACTGCTCGAAGAACTCGAACGTCAATAACATGGGACAACTTAATTCCAACGATATTCCGCCAAATCCATTCGTTCACGGGTGGAACGAACCGGCTTTGCCGCCAACGCCACGCAACAGGAGGACAGTCGCACGAGAAGCGCCTTTAACAACCGGAACACCTCTGGCAACGCAGAGGACTAATGCCATTTCACCGTTGCAACGAGCGCATGAAATTGTTTCTCAACCACTCCCGCCAGCGCGGAGGCCGGGATCTCCAGCGTGGCCCATTGGCTTTGTTTTTGCAGCGGTTTTAATCGTCGCTTCTTTGATATTATTGGCGGCTGTTCCTCATGGACAATATTCGCACCTGCAAACGCCCGCGATTACCAACCAGGTAGCGGCAAATATATCCCAACAACCGATTTTAGATAATCAAACAAGCCAAATCACAACACAATCCCGGTATTCTAGCTCGCTGGCATCAGCCACTCCCGTATCCACCCCTCCTGTGCCTGTCGTTGTTGTAAACACGGAAGCTGCACCAAAAGATTCAGGGACTGTTGAAATTGACCAGCCGCCAGTTCAAACCCAAATTTCAGATAGCTCTTCATCTGAATCTATCTCGCAAAAATCCGTGCCAGTGCAAGCACAACCACCTCAAAATAACGTTCCAGAAAATCCAGTCCAAAACATACCTGTGCAGCCTATTGTGATTGTAAACGCGAACACCGCCCAACCAGATTCAAGGCCTGTTGAAGTCGTTCAAACTCCAATTCAATCCCAAATGCCATATAACTCTCTATCCACACCGGCTCCGCAAATAAATGTCGCGATCCCTTCTCGCCCTCCGAGGCCGGTTATTCATGTCTTCAGAACTGTTGGGCGCGTTTTCTCATGGCCTGTTGTTCACGTCTTGAAAACCGTTGACGTTGTTTTGACAACGCCGCAGTCCACTAGATACATTTATGTCTATCCACCACAGCAATCCTTCCAGATAAATCCTGGCAGAGTCTATTACAACCAGTCCCAGCCTGCCCCAATGACAACATATCAGCCGCAGTATCAGCAGCGGACATATTACAACTCGCAGTTCGCGCCACAAATCAGAACCGCCCCCAATTATTATTTATACAGGCCGCCCAACATGATGGGTGTGCCCTTACAACAAAGACGGATGCGTTAGCGGTGCTATTCAATTGAACCGCTGACGAATTTCATGCGGGAGTTACAAATCTGCTGTCACCGGGAACGCCGCCACCTGCTTGATTGGCATTTCGCTATTTTGCAAAGCAATGGGCGCACAGCCGCTTGATGGTCTCAAATACTTCTTCCGATATAAAACGCTGACGTGGATAACCATTAGGGTTATACGCATTCATAACAAGAGACGCTGCGCCGAACGTCACAAATGGCAGCCATGCGTCTGCGATTAGGCACCCGTCCCGCAATTTCTCAAAAGGATCGTTTGGAAAACCAGCGGCCTGTCCATGAACTTCATAAAAGCGCCGAGCCGCGTTTTGCATTGGACGCGTGTCGTTGTCAGTCGTGGCAAATTTCTTATTTTGAATAAAATCTAGGAAAAGCAACCATTGCAGTATCGTCGCCGTTCGCCAAATTCCCATCTCGTGCTGAGTCTGTGGTCGTAAAACCCCGCCATGAGTCTTCCGGCTGCGAAGCTGGTGTTGAAATGTCAGATGATGACCTTGTGGATGTTCACGCGAACCATGGTTTGCTCCCATAAGCCCCTCCGCAATCTCCCAAAGAATGCTACATCCGTCGAAATAGCGTTCAGAAGTAATATACTCTGAATACCAATTGCAAAGGGACGATTTTACTTTCTTGTCCGCATCAAGTCTGGACTCGCTTTCTAGCCAATCCACAAATTTTGAGTCGGGATGCAGCAGCGCGGCTTCCCCTAAGGCTAGACGCTCCCACACAATTCTCTCCTCGTGGATTTCGAGTGCTCTAACAACCGCTCGCTTCAACGACAAGACGATATTTTCGGAAGAATTGGCGTCTCCTGAATATCTGCCAAAAACAGGTTTGCTGAAAGTTGTAATGACGTTCGGAAACGGGGCGAACATTTCGATAATGCTTCGTTGTTGAGTGCTGCTGAAAATTACAATGGGGCACGAAGGGTCAAGAAATGTTATGAGCAGGGACAAGCAAGTCAGATGCAATAATTCCGGGGTCTCTACAGGAGAAAGGGCTGAAGCTTTTTCCAAACGTGATTGGACAGCTTTTAGTGCCTGGTTCAAGCGCGTTGCAATCGGCGTCTTTGACTCTTGAAGATGCTTTTTGAAACCGGGGCGGCTACAAATGTCCTGAACAGATTTCAGGAATGTTTGTTCCGCAGCTTCGGAGCCGCTGAACAGTCGAAGATCGAGCAGGAGGATGTCAAAACTATCGCGTCCAAATGAGGTGGGCAAAGTTCGCGCATATTCATTCTTCTCCGCTTTTTGAACGAGGGCATCAATTTGAGTCAATATTTCTTCCGGCGTCGTCCATGTTTCTAATGAGAAATGTGGCTGTGAGTGGGCTACGCAACGAGATTTGCCGCTCGCCCCTTCAGGTGCAACAATCTGGCGAACATCATCTCCAAACAGTAGGTTCGCAAGAATACTGTCAAAACCCGTTAAAGCTTTATCATCTATCAAGAGAAACCTGACGCCAGAGCTGAACCGTCCAAAGAAATCGCGCTGGACGAGTTTCGTGGTTAGCGGACTGTGGACCGGAAATCCTTTGGATGGGCTATGAGCAGCATCGCGGTCATTCGCAAGACTAAAAGATGGAGCAGAAAATGTGTCGAGAGATTCCAGCAGTTTCGCAAGAGCCAAAGACCTGCTTGATTCACCCCAAATCTTCGTGCGGGTTTTATCTGCGCCAGGGAAATTCAACTTCTTCAAGCCGTCAACTAGAACTAATGGTGACAAAAGATTGGCCACGTCGTGATGCTCTTCCGCTTTTCCCAATTCCCCAATCCACACCGGGCGAAGAAGTGAGGCAAGGTCGCCCATGCAGACGGCTTCCCCACCAAAAAGCCAAGCTGTGCCCGGAAGTGTGTCAAAGCCCTTATCGCCAAATAATTCAAGGAAACGCCCGACAGTTTTTTCCGGGTCAGGATTGTCGTGCGGCTTTTTCTTAATGTTAAGCGGAACTATACGCACCCAGCTAAATTGCGAATTTTTGCCCTGTGGAAGTAGCTTGAGAAACATCCGTCCTCCGAAAAATTGGACGGATTGATTTGCTATGGCGTCCAAAACAAGAATTCGTAGGTAGGGCAAGCCCTCTTTACGCTGCTTCTGTAAGTTGAGCGTTAAAGCGACCAAATAATCATAAATCGTTGTTCGCTTCTGTGCATCACGATCAGCTTCACCCGTTCCTATGGAGGCGTCATTGACTAGGCACAGGTCAAACGGCTGATCTTCACTCGCACCATCACAAAGCACCGCCAGTTCATCAATGAACCCCTTGCCTAAATACGCTCCAATGCCCCACAGATACTGGAAATGTTGAGAGTAAGAGGCAACGACGAGCCTCGTCTGCTTTTGAGTAGAATAACGATATGGGTAACCTAATTTCTGACCCTTTAGCGGTTGAACAGGATAGATTGTTTCAAGCACATGACAGACCGCGCGTGTGCAATGGGATTCATTTGCCATCTTGTTTAGCGAGTCTTCTTGGCTTTCTTGAGGATCGGGTCTTGCTCTGCAATCCGTTCAGCAGTGCCCTCATCAATGGATAACAAAGCATTCATGATTTTTGCCGTGATGGTCGAAGTATTTGGCTTGGCTGTTTTCTTGCCCCCGAATGAGCGATGATACTCGATAATCGCGTCTTTACCGCCCATCAAAAGTTTGATTGCGGTTGTGTATTGCAAAATCTCATGCTTTTCCAGCGGCGGTTCCAATTCCAACTCAAAAGCACGCTTGATCATTCGCATCACATGAGTCGCAAGTGCTCTGCGGGTTTTCGGAAGTTGACCTGACAGTTGCTTTTTGTCGAGTGATTCAAAATCAAACTCTTCCAACATGCGGAGAACCTCATCAAGCGATAAAGTTTTGACTAGGGAGCTTGGCAGATTGCCAGCAACGACTGCGCTGGTTTTCACTGACCCCATGTTATCGGGAGAATCAGCAGCGGCCATTTCTTTACTATGCTTCACGAAATGCAATGCCCGATTTTGGGCGGGGAGTTCAAGATGTGCAGGGAGTAAGTATTCGGCGTGACGATTTCTTCGTAACGCTTGCTTTATTACACTCTGCAATTCCCGGACATTGCCAGGCCAAGAGTAATGCAAAAGACACGAAATTGCTTCCGGCTCAATCTTGCGCTTGCTTTCACCCATGAATCGTTCAACAAGTTCGGGAATATCTTCCTTCCGATCTCGCAATGCTGGAAGCCACATTTCCCAACCTTGTTTTAATCGATGCAGCAGTTCTTCTCGAAAGCGTCCGCCCTCGACCAGTCGTTCTAAATCGAGGTTGGTAGCGGATACAAAGCGGACATCCGCACGGCAGTCATTTGCACCCCCAACTTTTCGGTAAGTTTTTTCTTGAATGAGACGCAATAAACTTGGCTGAACAAACATGGGGGTGTCAGCCACTTCGTCTAAAAATAGAGTCCCATATTCGGCTCTTTCAACAGCCCCGTTTCTTGCCGCTACACTTGTTGCCACGCGCCCCTCAATTCCAAAAAGTTCGCTCTCAAATAGCTGTTCAGTGAGTCCACTTGTTACAAACGGCACATAAGGACCTTGATTCCTCCTTTGATGAATACGGTGAACATAACTTGCAAATAGTTCCTTTCCTGTGCCCGTCTCGCCTCGAATCAGGACCGCATCAATATCATCGCGAGAATTGCGAGCTTCACGCAGTGCCAACAACAGCGCACGCGAACCACCGACGATTTGCAATTTATCTTGGCGATTATCTCGCAGGAGGCCAAATTCCTGTAGGTATTCCCAAAATCGCTCCGGTTTTTTATTGATGAAAACTTTCGCTCCGCCCGCTTCATATTTTTTGGTGAGGTGACTCGTTTTCGACATGCTCGTAAAAATTACCACAGGCAGCTTCGGGAACTCGCAACGCAACGCCTCCAGAATTTCTAGCCCGAAATAGCTCGTTTCATCGTGATCCTTTTTCTCTCCATTCGGAATACCGCGTTCTTCTTTCTTGCCAGCAGGCTTTTCCAAGACTTTCCCTGTCAAGAACGCCAAGTCGAGCATGATCAAAGACCAAACGAACGGATGTTTATTAGGATTTGCGACCCCTTCTAAAATTTTGCCTTCGCTGGGAGAATTCCAACCCTCACGCACTTTGGCCAGACACCCTTCGAGGTCGTTGACAACGGTGTCTCCTTCGACCGCACAGATTGGCGTCTGACCTCGATAAAAATACGCTTCGGCAATTGGTCGTGTTGGCCGTCCTTCAATTTGAACTTTCCCATCCCCATCGGTGATGTCCTTCAAATCGAAATCTTTGCAGAGATCATCACGCTGGCGGTTTTTCCCGTTGGGATCAACCCGTCCGTTGACATCATCAATTATCAGGATTCTTGGAAGGATATTCATTGGCTAAGAATTACAATTCGAGGTGTGAACGCGCTGATTGCGTCGCCCAATTCACCAAGCGCATCTGCCAGCTTGCGGATTTGTGGTCCAAGAGAGCGAAGCTCGGCATCCGAAATTGGGCTGCAAAAATTTCCCAAAGCCGTCTTCGTCTCAGCGTAAATCTGATCCACTTCATTCAGAGCCTTTGTTGCGCGAGCCAATTTTGCTGTCACTTGTTGTGTAAGCATCCAATGATAATGAATCGCGGGCTTTAGCCAAGTCTTTGTGGCCGCATTGAGCTTGGACAAACGCGGCATTTCCAACAACCGAGATGGAGACATATCTTGCGAAAAATGGCGCAGCAACCACTCGGCATCTGGTCTTCGTGCTTCCCATTGCGGCAGCACATCTCGCAGAAAATCCCACGCGTAATTCGGCGAATCTTCCGTGGCACCGCCACTGATAAATTTCCAAAACCCTTTCACGCGCTTTTGATAGACATTGATCAGCCAATCGTGATTGAAGGCGCAGCGTCGGACTTGCCAATCGGGAACTAAATTCATGTTGCGATTGGGTCAATAGCCAAGCCTCCCAGCCATCGCGCGGGCGGCCTCCTCGACCGTTGAACCCGCAATCGTGGAGCCACTAAAAATCTCGGTGACAAGATTCTCAACCGAACCTGGAATTTTCTCCCCCCACTCAGACTCCAATTCGGTGGAGAATTTCTGGGCGTCCGTGAACTCTTGAAACGGTTGTTTCCACCATGCCGACGTTTGCACGTCCTTTTGAACTATGTCCTTATCGACATTCGGTAGTTCTTTGGCCGGATTCATCGCCAACAGGTAACCTTGGCAGAGCACAGCCAGAGCCGGAAGCAAGTCTGGCGATTCGCTCTTGTCGCGCGGTTGCAGTAGTTCAAATCGGAATTTTCCTGAGTTAAGAGATTGAATGAACTCTTTAACTTCTGCACGCGCCGGATTTTCAAAATCCTCTGGTTTCCAATAGCAGCCGTGAACCCTGTCACTGTCCTTTTCCGTCCCCTCTCCGCCGTCTCGATGAACGAATACCACTTGGGCCATTATTATATTATTTTGCACCAGCAATCTCCAAGATTCACTGTTTTGTGTGTGGCAAAAGATAATGTTTCCTGCTGCGTAGGCCGCGTGGGTCGTTTCGGTTGACGCTTTGTGGTCAATATCGCGGCTAATATTATCTTTCGGAACACCGATGGCCATCATCGCTTTAGTCCACTTTGACGGTTCAAATCGCTGATAAAGATGGTCAAACAAGAATACGCAACTCATTTTATCTCCCAGTTAATAGTGAGTTTATTAGCCTCCAAAACAATTTCAAATACATGGTCATGACGGTAATGCTTTATCTTCAGAAGAATATTGCCCGTAGGCTGCACAGAAACCCATTCAAGCTCTTCGCCGTTAAATCTCTGTATTCTGTTTGCCAGCATACCGAAAGCTCGACTAAAGTCTCCTTGAGTAGAAATATCAATTCGGAAATCGCGTTTGAGATTTAGTATGGGCTGTATTACGCGTTCTTTCAGGAATTCCCTTTCATCAGAATTGATAACCGCTTGTGAGAATTCAATAGACAAAGAGATTTTATCTGTGCCAACCCACCCAACAGCATTTACCTTTTTGCCAGTGTGGACATTTACTTTCGCGGCAGCGACTATGTCTCTTATGAAAGAAAGAATGCAAGCGTAAGAAACTGGGGACAAAGGCATGTGATCCAAGTTGATATTTGTATCTGAAGATGCTAGTGAGCCTCGCCGCTGTGCATCTTTGAAGTCGTCGCCGGACATCAAGAACAGTAGTGCTCCACTCATCCATTCTCGCCCTTCGCTCTTGAATGGTGCAAAAAAAGTATTTTTAATGTCATTTAGCGCGGCAATGAGCCTTGAGCGATTCAGGAGATCAAATTCTGCAAGGTTGTCTATCTGGAGAAAAGTTTGTAGTCGTTTAGGTAAGTCAGAATGTGCTCGTTCTGCGATTGCTTTGGAAATGTTCTTTTTAGCAACATTCAAAAAACCCTTTTTGCTTGCTGCTTTCTTTAGTCCTTCGAGTTTGCCCAACATTGCACAGAACAAACTCCCTAAAACGCACATGGCATCCTCGGTAGTATAATCGCAAGGCGAATGTTGTATGATTACTTCGCCCGCGGTCCTATTCAGAGTTGTTAGGGTTGTGCGGCCGTGAAAATAAGGGGATACGACCGCAGGACTGCCAAGTAACACCTCATCCGGCTCGTAAAGTATTGCCCTCAGTTCCTGTGCATGGGACTGTAGTATTGAAATGGCATCATTGACCTTGTGCAGGGGCGTATCAATCAAGTTAAGAATATTGTGTGATTGAGTGCGGCCAACTGACACAAACGTAGCTTCTAATTGTCGGTATAACGTGCCAAGAAGTAAGCTGAGGGACTCGTATTTTTGCTTCATTCCCTTCTGATCACATAAAGTCTTGCCGTTGTTGTCGCAAGCAACTGCTGCGCAATCTGGAATCGCAGGAGGAATCAATTTGATAAGACGGCCTGGCATCTGAATGTCCAAGCTGTGTTTGCTTTCATCTGCAATCAGGTCGGAGGCCGATGCCATCGCTTTTCCATTTTCAAGGATTGTCTTTGGAAGAAATATGGCGGCTAAATGCGTAATGAAACTAGCCTGAAGACCATCAATATTGGTTATTGTTCCCCTTTCGATATCGTCTGTCATCGCCCCCACCAAACTGTTAATCGCATGATTAACTAAAGTTACCTGAAAATGTCCAGCGAGGAAATCGGCGTGTGCGAGATCTTCTCGATGCTCCTCTGTTCTATTGCTTCCAAAAAAAAGAAACGTTGAGGGTGATGCGAGAACCGGCAGAGGACAGATAAAAAGCCAATTGGCACTTTCTGGCAGAAGGGACAAATCGCCTTTATCAAGCAATTCAAAGAACTCATTCGTGCCAGCGGGAGCATTTTTAATGCTTGTTTTTAGTGTGGTAGTGTTCGGAAATCCGTTCTGGCGTTTGATTTCACGGTGATAAAATGTGTCATTCGTGTTAAGAAAGCCTTTGAACCGGCGCATTACCCGGTCTGGCGGCAAAGGCCGAGGAGTTTGCAATAAAGCGCAAACTTGAGCGTCTGCCCACAGAGCATGGGGAGCCGGCGCTTGGTCGAAATGGTAAATGCAAATCTTAAAAATGATTTTGTTGCCCTCAATCTCCGCAACATAGTGACCAATTCCTCCACCCTTGTTAAACAACTTACGGACGGACTTCCACCTCCCATCTTCACCCGCATCGCTTTTAGAAATGGCGGACTGGATAAGGGTATTCAGAGCTTTATGCTTAGGTCTGTAAGATTCCTCGTTCATGCTTGTGAACAGACAGTTCGATTGTTCCACTCTCTTTTAATGTTATGCCCATACCACCGAGTCCACTAATGGTGTAAACTGTCAATTCAGGTGTGGAGTGGGTTGTGGAAATAAATGTGCCCACGTTTACCGGATTCAAACATTCCTGCGGAACAAAAAATATTATTTTCGTGAAGCCGAGTTGCTCTAATTCAATGTAAAATTCAAGAAGCTCCCCTGCGCAACCGCATGAACCATCTTCTGTGAGACATACTTCTTTGAATGTTACATCGTTTTTGTAATAAAGTGCATACGAAGCCGGATCATCTTCCGTTGGTCTCCGTTCGTAACGAAAACGCTCGTCTTTCTTGAGCCGATTAAGCAAACGTCGGTCGAAAGTATTTCTCATCGCTTTTTCAGAGAAGAAATTTGTGCGATGGCCGAGACGATTTTTGTCACTGTGCGGTATTTCATTGGGCTGAATAATCTCGCTGACGACGAGCTTCTCTTCTGCCATTATATTCTTGAAAGAGTTTGGAATATCCGCGTCCTGATAAAATTGCTTTCGTAAATTTGCAACTTTCTCTGGCTGCTTAAACACTGGTTCGTAACGTGCCTGAAAACCCTTGCTTTGGAATTTATGGTCGTTAACCGCAAGGACGACTTTAGGCCGCAGTTGTCGTGATAAAAGTTGCTGATAGAGCCTCACCCCAAGTTTGAATGTCAAAACCGGGAAACCGCCTGCCATTTCTTTGGAAAACTCTGCAACGGTCTTGTTTCGCGCATCCTGATGAACCATCGGCACGACTGCATCGGCTTCCTCATCATACATCAACATGAAATGCCCAGCCACAATTGCAATACGTTCGTGGGGTGCAAACGGAATCCCATTGAAATAGGCGAGCAGTTCGTCAGTGTTGGCGAATTGTTGGCTGGAGGGGAAACCGTTCATGAATCTTTTGGTGTTTTCTTGTTCAGGGTGAGTGCAGAAAACGCCGTAGCCACGAAACGAAACGTGGCGGATGCTACCAAAATGGCGAGCAACACAGACAACCCCGCACAGAAATAAATGGCAAAGTAGATCATAATTTTGAAATCATTGTATCGTCTTATTTTTTTTTGAAAACAATACGATTGCACCGTAAACCCCCAGATTAGCGGTGAGTCCGATAATGAGAGCGGGAACTTGGCCCGGTTCTTTTAGCACAAATTGCCAGAACAGCGAGGCAGCAGCACCCGCAACCATCGCGGCAGACCCCGCACCCCGCACCGGTTTCCGTAATAATATCGCAAACAGAAAAACTGGTAACACACTTGGTGCCCATACGGAATAAATGATGAGCAAACCGTCAATGATGGAAGGCGCAAAATATGCCAACACTGCCGCCACTAGACCCATAACAAGCGTGGAAAGGCGGCTCAAACGCAATCGTTGTTCATCCAAGAGCGCGACCCCACCCAAAACGTCCCGAATATCCCGAGTGAAACTCACGGCTCCGGCATTCAAAACTGATTCCTGACTCGACATAATGATGGATGCAATCGCCACGATTAGAATTCCCAATAACCCGTGCGGTAAATATTTCGTGGCCAGCATCATGAAGGCATCGTCAGGTTTTGCATTCGGGATTGCAATGGAAGCCACAACACCCAACCCCACGACCATTGCGAACCAGATAATGCTATACCCAGCACCCGCTAGAAATCCGTTTCGCGCAATCGCCGGCGAACCCGCCGCCAGCGCGCGGTTTGCATAAGGTGGCATCAAAGTCTCGCCGAGGAAGAAGGACAAAAATAGTCCGCCGATTTGGAGCGGTGTCATACTCGCTACTGCTGAGTGCATCGCAGACCATCCTTTTGCATTGGCTTCATTCAAATCGACGCCACTCTTGGAAACGGTGAGCCACAACAGGATCGGAATTGCAATGCCGGAAATTGAAAATTGCATCGCCTCTGTCGCTATGACGGATTTCAGCCCCCCCGTAAAGCAGTAAACTATGCCAACGCCGGTGACTAAAAAGACACCCGCAAGTAACGGCATACCTGTAGCGCCTTGCAGCACTAAACCGCCAACCTTTGCCATAATAGCCACCAAACCGACGCACAATATTGTTGAAATAAATCCTGTAATGACGTGAGCTACTTTTCCATGTGCCTTGCCAATCACATCACCGACTGTGTAACAATTCTTGAAATCATGCAGTCGCGGTGCGATGAATAGCCCCGTCAACACTGTTTGAGCAGTGAAAGCCAAAGCCACAAAAAAGAAAAGCCAACCTGAAGCCGAACCCTTACCGGTAAACCCCATTGTGTAACCCGGTCCATGATATGTCGCACAAAGACTGGCAAAAATCATCACCCCTGGCACTGCGCGACCACCCACGGCGTAATCGCCGAAGTTCCGAACCCGGCGCACAATGATGCCGAAAGCAAGCAAGCTCAGGAAGTAGAGGCAAATAAAAAGATAATCGAGAAAATTCAGATTCATGCAATTGCTTCGTAAGTTTTTTGAATGACGAACGGTTTCACAATCTCAATGAGACTTTTCAAAGCGAAATTGATTTCTTCTTCCGTGGTGAAAATGGACAAAGAAAACCGAATCGCACTTCGCGCCAAGTTTTCGGATACGCCCATGGCGAGCAAAACGTGAGACGGTTCAAGAGAATGGGATGCGCAGGCGGAACCGGAGGTTACATAAACGCCAGCGGCATCAAGACGGTTCAGAAGATAACTGTTGTCCACCATCGGGAAAAGGATGTTTGCGATGTAAGGACTCCGTTTTTCTGGCCGCGTGGTGAGTTTTGTTCCCGGAAGTTCAGACAAAATTACAGATTCAAGTTTGTCCCGCAGTTTTTCCGCTTTAGCGGAGGCGTGATCCAAATTCGCCGTGGCAATTTCAACTGCCTTGGCAAAGCCGACAATGGCAGGGACATTTTCTGTGCCTGATCGAAGACCATGTTCCTGACCGCCACCGGGTAATACTGCTTTTAGACGAACCCCACGACGAACGAACAATGCGCCGACACCTTTTGGCCCATGAATTTTGTGGGCTGACAGGCTCAACAAGTCCACGCCAAGCTTGCGAACATCCAATTGAATTTTGCCGAACGCTTGCACGGCGTCGGAATGAAAAAGAATTCCGCGAGGCTTCAAAACCGCGCTGATTTTTTCGAGCGGTTGAATCGTGCCAACTTCATTGTTCACCATCATTACCGAAACCAGAAATGTATCAGGACGGATGGCTGCGATGATGTCTTCTGTCTGAATAATTCCATCTGAATCAGGATTCAAAATCGTTAGCGTAAAACCGTTTTGGGAAAGTTGCTCGGCTGCACGCAGGACGGCTTGGTGTTCGATAGCACTGACGATAATGTGGCGGCGGTTGGTAGGAGCCAACAAGCACGCTCCCAGAATTGCCAAATGATCTGATTCAGTGCCGCCGCTTGTGAAAAACAGTTCGTCCGGTTCGGCATTCACGGCGGCAGAGATAAGGCTGCGCGCCGTTTCTAAAGTTTCGCGGGCATAAGCACCAGCAGCGTGATGGCTTGATGGATTGCCAAAATGCTCACGAAAATACGGTAGCATTGCCTCCACCACTTCAGGGCGGACGCATGTGCTCGCAGCGTTGTCTAAATAAACGGACATAAAAGCCAGTTTGGCCTTTTTACGGGTCTCTCTTTAGCAATGCGATTGCCAATGTAGGTTGTCATTTGTAAATCGTTCTGAATTAACGCAATTACGTTTGTTTGCCCTCGTTCTATTGCTTCAAGGGCATCTTTTAAGTAGCAAATGTGCTATCATCGTTATCCTTTGCGCAAGCGCCAAGCGTAATTTTGCTACAGCGCCGCCAACACCAAAAAAGAGAGTTTGCCTCCGATTTCCGTTGTGGAGAGACTTCAGACCCATTGACTTTGTCGTGACCAACGCGCGATTTGCTTCGCTCCACCGGCTGCCCGTCGCCCCGTATGCCTCTCGACGACGCCCGTTCCACTACGCAAATCACGCGCTCGTCACGAGCAACATTCGTATTATGCCGAAGGATCGGCGGGCTTCCGTCTGCGGCTCGGCGGCGGCGTTGCGCTCCGGCTCCGTTCCAGCCGTCACTCCGCCTGCGCTGCACTTTTCCCGCTCGCCGACCACAGACCGAAGCCAAGATTAATAATTTGAAATTGGACAACCAGCCAGGGTGGAAAATTATTTCCGAATGCTTAAAAAACTTTCTTCCACCGTAAGCTTACCGCAGGCATTTCCTCCCGTAAGCAAGTCGGTTGAAACTGCATCACCAACAAGTTTTTCAATCGCATCACGCATGGGACGTGCGCCGAGTTTTGGATGGAACCCGCGTCGCACCAAAAATGGCAAAACGGATTCATGCGGCGCAAGTTCGTGACCTTTATCACGAAGGAATTTCAATTCATTCGTCAGCAGCAGGCCAGCGATTTCAAGCTGGTTGTCATAACTTAATCGGTTGAACACCAGTTTCTCGGTAATGCGTGCAAACATTTCAGGGCGCAGGGATTGTTGCGCTCGCGTAAGAACGTGACGCTCCATCGTGGCCTGGGTGGAATGTTGAATGTGCAAAATTTCCGCCGCACCGATGTTCGACGTGAGGACAATGTAATGCTTAGAAAAATCTAGCGTGTCGCCGCTCGCCATTGTCACTCGCGCGGCATCCAAGATTTGCAGGAACACATCCAACACACGCGGATGCGCCTTTTCAACTTCGTCAAAGAGTAATGTGCCGCAGGGCGATTTGTCATAAGCCATTCCTAACGTGCCGCGTTCGCCCAGCCGCGCGCCGAGCAGAATGCCGAGCGATTCTTGCGTTTGGTATTCGCTCATGTCGAAGCGAAAAAGTTTATCCGCCCCGAAAAGAAATTCTGTGAACGCCAGTGTGATCTCCGTTTTGCCAACACCTGTCGGGCCGAGAAACATGAAGCTGCCGCGTGGACGAGTCGACTTCGTCAATCCGAGTTCGCCGCGTTGCAGCACGGAGACCACGCGCGGAATAACGTGAGCCTGTCCACGGATGCGCTGGCTTAAAATCTTTTCGAGACCTTGCAGCTTCAAATGAAGTGCCGAAGCGGATTCCTTCTCTGCGGCCATTGCGTTTTCCATGTCTCAACCCTGCCAAAACGCCGGAGAAAAATTGTAATGATTTCATTACAACCTACCAAAGCAAAAGAAGGTAAAAGAGGCGTATGAAAATTATATTTCAAACCAAGTTGGCAGGGTTCTCTCCCATTCTTGCGCAAACCACGGGCAGCCTTTCATCGGGCGCTTCATCGGCGTTGGGCATCGTGATGCTCATCGGATTCATATTCGGAACGATCTGCGTTGTTGGCGGCGGGTTCGCCATCCGGCGCGGTGACGCCGACACCGGAAAACTTTCCATCATCGGCGGACTCATCATCGCGGGCGCACCCGTCATCGTGAAGGCGTTGTTTGTCGCCTTCGGCATCGGCAGTTCAACCGTTGACGTGGGCAATTTCCAATGAAAGACGGAATCAGATTCACGGAGACGAACAGTTCCGACGATTCCAAAGGCCGGACGTGGGGCTTGGAGGGCGAATTGTTCTGGTTCATTGTCGGCGGCGGATTCGCCTTCGTGATGATTCTGTTGCTTTGCTTCAGCGCGTTGAAAATGAGCATTTTCACTTCGCTGATTTTAGCGGCTGTGCCGCTGACGCTTTGCCTCATTTACGTTTTCGTGTTTCGTCAGGGCAAACCAGCCGGCTACGACGTTGACTGTCTCGACTACTGGTTGAAAGGTGCGGGCTTCAGTCCCGATTTTCAAAGGCAACCGGCACATCCATTATGTTTGAAGAATCGCCAAACGGACACTTCATCAACGACCTGATTATTTTCAATTCGTTGAACGCGGGCGGCTACGTCTCGAAGGGATTTATCTTCGAGCCGCCTGACATGATTAACGCGCAAGTGTCGGAACTGAATGGGTTTCAAGATCAGCTCTCGCTCTTGATGCAGTCACTCACCGAAAATCAAAGACTGCAAATTCAATACTACTGCGATTCAGATTATCGGCATGAATTATTGCGCTATCATGCCGAAACTCAAAAGGCTGAAAACGTCTGGACGCGCCGTTCGCGCAACGAACGGTTTGAACGGTATTGGCGGTTGATGACCGAACGCCGCTTGCGGCGGCAACGGCTCGTTTTCTATCTGTCACGGAAAATCGAAACTTCGTCGAAGGGCATCAAATCCGAGGCGGCACTTTCCGAATACTACAACCAGCTTTTGGGGCAATTCCGTTCGGAGTTCGAGCATACGCACGAAATGTTGACGGAAATTTTCGCCGGACAGGGCGCGCGGATTATTCCGATGAAGGACGCCGACCATTTCCGGCATTACAAAACATTTTTGAATCCGTCATTGGCCGAACGGTTCGACTATGACCCGATTGAGGGTTTTGATCCGCAACTGTCCATTCAGGAAAATTGCTGGCACAGCGAGGGCGCGGGACAGGCCGACTTCGGTTTCTTCATGGATGGCCGTTACCATTCCATCATCGCTCTGTCGCGCTGGCCGAAGATGACTTATCCAGGAATCATCCACCGGCTCACCAGCTTGCGTCTGCTCGATTACACCATCACCGTGAATCTCGACCCGCTCTCCGTCCGCAAGGAAATCAATAAGGAGGAAA
Organism: uncultured Verrucomicrobiae bacterium; assembly: GCA_963719075.1. Taxonomy (GTDB): domain Bacteria; phylum Verrucomicrobiota; class Verrucomicrobiia; order Limisphaerales; family UBA11358; genus UBA11358. The sequence goes on from CAVRAN010000009.1 coordinate 284,676, forward strand.
AGGAACACGACCGCATTGCCGGCGATTACGCCAGCGAGAAAAAGCTTTCGCTCCTGACCGTAATGGACAAAAAGCAAAAGAAAATCGCCGCGCTCATGCAGGGGCATACGATTCCGTTCAAAGTCTTGTTTGCCATCCGCACTTGGGACAAAAGCAAGGAAGGGCTGATTGCCAAGACGACCGCAATCAAGAACGCCATCAATTCGATGAATTCCGCGCAGTATGCGGAAAGCACGTTGCCCAGCACTTCCAAGAACTTATTTTACCAGACGTGGCCGGGCTGGACGTGGAGCAAATACAACGCGCGAAAACTTTACGGCGAAAACCGCTACATCGCCGATATGCTGCCGATTGCCTCGACGTTCACCGGCCACCTTGATTCAGCCGAGGCGATTTACGAAGGCCCGAACCAGAACCTTGTCGGCATCAAAACTTTTTCAGGTTCGGCGGGCAACCAATCGCCACAACACGCGGTGTTGCTTGGTATGAGCGGCGCGGGAAAGTCAGTGACGATTTGTGATCTGCTTTCGCAGACGGAAAATTATTACGCCTACACCGTCATCATTGAGGAGGGATTGAGTTATGGCATTTACACGCAGACCGTCGAACCTGACGCCAAGCCGATTGTGATTCAGCCGGACGGCGACATCACCATCAATTATCTCGACACGAAGGGACTGCCGTTGACGCCGGATCATCTCGCTTCGGCCACCGCGCTTGTCGCCCGCATGGTTGGTTTGAGCCAAAGCGAGGACAAACAAATGCTCCGTCAGGCGCAAATCGCCAAATACATCAACCTGCTTTACGAGGATGTTTTTCAGGATTGGACGCGCAAAAACGAAAATCAAATGATGGAGGTTGCACGCCGCGCGTGTGCGCTGACTCATTATCGCAAAGAAAAAATGCCGCCGGGCGCGACCATGCTAGAGGCATTTGCTGATTTCCGCGACTGGCTGAAGTCAAACGAAGATGAAGCCAAAACTTTCGAGCAGCAACTGGCCGAAGGCGAAGTGCTGAAATTCTTAAAAGACCCGAATACGGTCAAAGAAGTTCGCAACGTCGCCTTCGCTTATTTCAAAACCGACGAGTATCCGTCTCACCGGATGTTGCAAGAGTTAATGGCGCTGGACGCGAGCGGCGCGGAGCGCGACCAGATTATTGAAATTTCTACGTTGCTTTTGCCGTGGTGTCGGGATGGCAATTATGGCGCATTGTTTGACGGCGTGAGCAACCTTTCGCTGACCGGCAAGATTGCTCATTTTGAACTCGGTTACATCCCCGATTCAGCGAAGGAACTGCGAGCCGCCGCCGGTTTTCTCATCACCAATCACGCCCGCAAGCACATCATCACGCTCCCGCGCGCCGTGCGGAAACGGAATGTCTATGAGGAAGTCGCCCGTTTCCTCGACATTCCGGGCGGCGAGGAAATCGTCAAAGAAAGTTACGCGCAGCTTCGCAAATTTAATTGCTGGAACATTTCCATCGTCCAGCAGTATGCGCGCTTCAAACAGAGTCGCATCCGCTCCGCCGTGTTCGGCAACAGCCGCCAGTTTTTCTTGATGCGTCAGAATGATCGCGCCGATCTGGACGACATCGCGCGCGACATCGCCATTCCCGAAATTACCAAGCACACGATAATGAATTACACGCTGCCCGACCATCAGGCCGGAGCGAAATACTCTGCGTTCACTTATTTGCACGTTGATTCCAACCGTCCGATTTGCGGGACGGCCTACAACTACACTTCGCCCGAAATGCTCTACTGCTCCAGTTCGAGCGGCGAGCATTTTGAGAAACGTGCGAAAGAATTACGCGGCGCGAAGAACGTCACTGAAGGCATTTTAACTTTTTCACGCAAACCACAACTCGCAGAAGCCGTATGAAATCCCATCATCTCATCTCAATTATTCTCCTGCCAATTTTCATGGCCGGGTGTGCCGCCGTTCAACCCGTTAGCGACATGGCATTGGGAGCGGGCGGCGGCGCTTTGGCCAGCGACCTTTCCCACGGCAATGTGGGCATTACTGCCGCCGGAGCAGCAGGCGGCGTTTTGTTAAGTGAAGGAGCATTTTATTTGAGCGACAAGCAGGCGGCGAAAGCCTACGTCACCGGCTACGAAAAAGGCAGAAGCGATGCGGTGAAGCAGCAGTATTGGATTCAGATTCACCGGCAACAGCAGCAAAAAACGCTGCCAGAAAATATCAGCCTGTATGCCATCCCCGTTCCCGAACAAAACATAGACGGAGTGATTTTGAATCCGACCACCAAATTCCTACGCATCGAAAACTAACCAAACAAAAAATGAAAGGACAACAAACATGAAAAATTTACTCATCACCATCGTAGCCGCCGCGCTGCTCGGCACAACCAGTCAAGCACAGTGGATTGTTTATGACCCCATCAGCAACGTGCAACAGATTCTCGACCAAGCTGAGAACATCGCCGAATACGTTGACATGGTGGACAACCAGGTGCAGCAGATTACGCAGCTTTCCGACCAGCTTCAGCAGTTGCAGCAATATAACAAGGCGTTCGGCAACCCGTCGCAAATTTTGAATGTCACCGGCATTTCCGCGCTGACATCCGACCTGACACAGACGCCGCTCGGCCAGACCATTTCGGCGGTTGAAAAAACTTCCGATGGCGTGGCCGCGCTCACCTATGACGCCAACGGCCTTTACAATCAAATCGGTTCGACCTTTACCACGCCGTCAGGAAATCAAATCCAGCGATTGACAGCCGACTACAAACCTTTCGAGGCGATAAACAATGCGACCGCCAATTATTCCACCGTCACGGCGGACGTGCTGAAACGCCGACAGACATTGAAGGACGCCATCGCTTCGACCACGGAAGCGTTGCAATCGGCGACGACCGCATCCGAAGTTCAAAAACTCACTGGCGTCTTGGTCGGCCAGAACTCGGCGTTGGCCGCAACCGACAAGGAAATTGATCAGGCCGTCGCCGTGAGCGTCGAGCAGGACATCGAGAACCGGAACGATGCCCAGAAACAGGCCGTCGCCGCCCAGGAGCAGCAAAAGGCGGAAGTTGTCGAGGCGTTTTCAAACTACCGCACAAATTTTCAACTCAACACCCAGCCGCCGATGTTTCCGACAGGCAACTGATGAAACTGAAAATTCTCTTACTGGTCGCGGGCGTTGCCGTCATCGGCAGCAGCATCACCGTTTTGGTGATCCAATCACATCCGCGCCAGTTGAAATTTCCGCCACAGGAAAGTCAGTTGCCGACGGCCATCAGTAATTTCAACAAAACTTTCAAACTTAATACGTCACCCCCGATTTGGGGGCAAACCACCAATGGAAACCCAACCCACTGAACTGCGCGAAACCGTCGTCGCGGATAAAGGCAAATCGAAGGTTGCCGAGGCAAAACCGCGCTTTGATCCGACGCGGATTTTTGTCCAGCGCGACCGGCTCGTCTGGTTTTGGTTTGGCTTCGCGATGCTCGTGCTGGTCGGCGCGGCGGTTGACCGTTATTTTCTCGTCCAAAGTTTCAAGCAGCGCGAGCGGGTAATCGTCATTGACCCCGCCAACACTTTTTACGTCTCGCCGCTTCTGAAATTTGAGGAAGCCAAGGCGCTTCATGTTGAGCAAAGCACACTCGCGGCCACGGCCTTTTTGGAACGCAACCCGAAGGGTTTTGATAACGACGATTTGTTGAAGCAGATGTTCTTGAAACAGGCTTACCAAAAGGCAACGGCGTATCAATTCGCCGAACAGCCGGAATTCAAATCCAAGCAGTTGCATCAAAAGGTGGAAATCAGCGGGATAAACATTCTGAACACGCGCGAGGATTTCGTGCTGACCCAAGTGACCGGCCAGCTTATCCGCGATGGCGTTTTTCAGGACAAACCTTTCACGGAGGCGATTCCTTTCAAGTTGTCGCTCCGGTTGCAACGCAATCCCAACATGGTTCAGAACGGAAGGTTTCCCACCGCCGTAAATGACTTCAAATATGAAACGACTGGCAATTAGCATTTTGATGGGCGTATGCCTGATCGCGGGTGCGAAGTACAAGGCCATTCAGGATTTTATTCTGGACGAGCAGACGGTCTATACCATTCCGGTTTCCGGCTTCCGCGTTACCACCATCAGTTTTCCCGGCCCGATTTCGGCGATTGACGCGGCGCAAGTAACGATTGATCCGCAGAAGCCAGCCGCCTTTCTTATTGCCCACACCAAAGGTTCATCCTTCTTTTCCGTGCGCGCCGAGGCGAGGAAGGCCGTCACCAATGTCAACATCCGCTGGAACAACAAAACGTATGTCCTTGAACTGGTCGAAAGCGACGAGCCATTTTTATCCGTCACATTTGAAATTCCCCCGGACAATTCACAAGCGGCACAGGCCGACCCGGTGACGCCGACTCGCTTGCTCGCGTTGCTGGACAAGGCCAAAGCCTATCCGCTTTTGAGAGCATACCATCCTGAAGCCATCGCTGACGTGGATTATCGCAATTACGAAAAAGAGCCGCGCATTTTGGATTGCACAAATTACGCCGTGGAGATTGAGGAAGTGTTTCGATTCAATCCCGAAGACACGCTCGTTTTTCGTGTGGGCGTCACCAACAAAACTGACAGGGAGCTTCAGTATGCACCCAACAGTTTTTCGCTCCGCGTCGGCGAGCGCACTTATCCGCAGTCCATCAGCGACGCCAGTGGCGTTGTGCCGCCATACGCGGAAGCTCCGGCATATTTTGCCGTCACCGGCACGCCCAATGGCGGGCGCAATGATATGTCCATCAAGAATGATTTCTTCGTGATTCTCGACGCGCATACGATAGACCCTTCGCCGCCCGTCATTTCCGTGCCCGCGCTCGCGCCCGCGCCAACCGTTGAACCAAAACCCAAAGGAAACCGCCGATGATAAATCCGCGCAGCGCCATCAATTTTTTCAAAACTCCGGCTGGGGCGTTTATTTTGTTCTGCCTTGTCCTGGGCGGAATCTTTTTTGCCTGCAAACGGTTTCTGCCCGGTGAAACGAAACCGCAACCGTTGATTTATTCCACGAAGGCCGCAGCCGCAGCCGCGAGCAAGCAGACGATGCAGGTTTTTCAAAATACAAACTATTCGCCATTGCCGAATCTTCCGCCGCCCACAACCACATTGGATATGACTTCACAGCCAGAAAGCGCAAGGCAGCCCAATCATGCACCGGCAAAACAAGAAGTGTTGCCCATCAGCCTTTTTGCCGAAACGCCGCAAACTGAACAAAAGCAGTTGAGTAAAAACTACGCGCCCTTTGGCCGGTTGATTCCGTGTGAACTGATCGTCACGGTGGATTCATCAAGTATCCAGACACCCATCATCGGTTTGGTGACGGAGGACATTTATCACAATGGCCGGCTGATCATCCCGGCTGGCACGGAAGTTCACGGCAAGGCGCAGACCGACCGCACCCGCGAGCGTATCGCCAGCGGCGACAATTGGACGCTCGTTTGGTCGAGCGGCGAAGAATTGCGGCTTTCGGGCATCGCGCTCGACCGTGAAGCCGATCCAAGCGGCGACGGCTGGGCCATCACGGACGGCAGCGCCGGTCTGCGCGGGCGCGTTCTTAAAAGTGACGACATGGCCGAAATCAAATTGTTTGCCGCGACCTTTTTAAGCGGAGCAGCGGCAGCGTTCACCACACAGCAGAACACCGTTTATGGCAGCCAGATTGCCCCGACGTTGGAGAACGCTCCACTCACCGGCGCGCAAGGCGTCATCCAAGCCTACGCGAAGCAAATTTATGATTCGATTCAGCGCGATGGTTTTTATGTCCGCGTTCCAGCCGGAAAACAATTTTATCTCTACGTCACGCAAACGATTGACGATTCGGATGCGTCAATTGGCGGCACTCGCTTCATGCAAAATGATTTTGCCGCCGAAACGAACCAACCCGCCGCGTCAGCGCGGAATTATTTCCCACCCAATGCGGCCGCATATTTGAACCGAGCCACGCCATGAAACGAATCCTGATTTTTCTCCCACTGATGTTGCTGTCGGCTTGCGCCAGCAAGAAACCCGTCATCGTGCAGATGCCGCCCGCCGTGTCAGGGACGACACTTGCCACCGCCGACATGGAATCGGTGCGCTACGGCGAAAACCTGAAAGCGTATTCGTTTGGCCGCTACGTTGACCCGAACGACGGCTTGGTGATGCACGAGGCGCACACGGTTTATCGCGTGGAGACGACCGCAAAATGGAATCTTCACCCCAACACGCCCGTAAATGTTCCCGGCGGTCCGGTAATCGGCATCATTGATCCGGCGCACAAGGACAGTCCGCTTACGCCGGAAGTCGTCGCGGAAGTTGACCGGCAGAAGGCCGCGACGATGGCGTTGATGGCGCAAGGCCAGCGCATGAATCAAGCCCTCAACCAGCTTTCCAAAACTCTTTCGGCGACGGCGCAGGTTGCCCAGGAGAATGTTCAACTTAAAAGCGAAGTGACCACGACCGAGAAGCGCATGGATGCCCTCGAAGAAGAATTTCGGAAAGCGCAGACCGAAGCCCCGTTCACCGCATCACCCGTTCCCACGAAGGGAACGAATGATTGGTAACTTAAAACCATCAAAAAACAAAACGTATGGAAAAACCAAAAGCAAAAAACGCAGCCACAACGCCGGTTCAATACCGCGAAAACCCGCGCACCAATGAAAAAATTGATGCTTGGATTAAAGCCAATCCCGACCAGTTCAAATTCTTCGATGAAATGCCGCACGAACGTGCCGTCCGCAAACTGGTTTTGAACGAGGTGCAAAAATACGAGCGGATGCAAAAGATGAACGCGGGCATCACGCAAAAACTCGACAACGATCCCGAAGCGAAGCAGGCGTTTGAGACGCTTTTGAAACGCCTGCCGGAAGACCAGCGCGAGCGGGCGACGGCTTCCATCGCCCGGCACGTTTTTCGCCTCACCAATCCACGCGAGGAAAATGGCAAGGCGCAAACACAAGGCGCGGGAGCGGGAAGACGCATGGCGGCATAATAATTTGCGCGGGTCAAAGACTTACGGCTTTTGCTACGGCGTGTCGCTCCGGTTCGCCGTTCCAGCGGCGACCTACGCGCCCAGCCTACAAAAGCCGTAAGACTTTGCGGTTCGCTTTGAAGCAACCAAGGGCTTTCGATGCCGTCGCTTGAAGTGAACCGCGACCGCATCGGACGACATTTATTTATTTCTGGAAATAATTTTAGGTTGAGCTAATTTTTTATGGCGTCGAAACGACCAAGCGGAAAGACAAATGACGAGCAGTTAAATTTATTTTCATTCAACCAAAAGAATTATGACAGCAATCACACTGACTCAATACGGCAGAATGGCGGAGAAGCACTGGCGCGAATTTCTCCCGAACCTGGTTCAAGAAATGGAAGCCAAAGGAATCTTGGAGGAGATGCTGTTGGAGGCGGAGGAGAAAACGGCGGGCGAAATGCACGACCTGACCATGCAGTTTCAGAAACAAGGTTTGACGGCGCAACAGGCGCACAACCGCGCTTGGGAAATGGTTCGGGAGAAATACATTCTCCTGACGCCGGAGAGCGAGTAGTCCGCAACCAGAACAATTATCGGATTTCCCCCGCCGATGGCGTTGGCACGGGGTCGCTCAAGGAAAAGTGCCGCGTCAATCTTGCCGCAATAAAACTGGTTCGCAAACTTCAGGCGGAAAACCGCCCGGCCACCAACGAGGAAAAATCCGCGCTCGTGCGCTACGTCGGCTGGGGAGGATTGCCGCAGATTTTCAGTCCGGCAACCGAGTGGCAGGCCGAAAATCTGGAACTTTCCAATCTGCTTTCCGAGGAAGAATTCCGCGCCGCCCGCGCCTCGACGCTCAACGCCCATTACACATCCGGCGAAGTCATCCACGGAATGTATGCCGCATTGGAGCGGTTGGGATTCAAAGAGGGACGCATATTAGAACCGGCTTTCGGCATCGGCCATTTCGTCGGCTTCATGCCCGCCGCGATTCAATCGCAGTCCGCCATCACCGGCATCGAGATTGATCCGCTCACCGCACAAATCGCCAAGGCGCTTTATCCCGATGCGGACATCCGCAACGAGCCGTTCGAGAAGTCAAAGTTGGCGGATGGATTTTTTGATGCGGCGATTTCAAACATTCCCTTTGGCGATTACAAACCGTTTGACCCGAAGTTCAACAAGCAGGGGTTTCTGATTCACGATTATTTCTTTGCGGCAGGGTTGGAAAAAGTTCGACCCGGTGGACTTGTGATGTTCATCACGTCGCGCGGCACGATGGACAAAATTGATGCGACGTTGCGAAAACATATTGCCGACCGCGCCGATTTGATTGGCGCAATCCGGCTGCCCAACACGGCTTTCAAGCGCAACGCCAACACCGAAGTCACCGCCGATGTTGTCATTCTCAAAAAGCGCGGGAGCAAGGAAACCCCGCACGGCGCGGCGTGGAAAAAAGTCATTCCCTACACCACGACCAAGGGTGAAGTTATTTCGATCAACGAGTATTTTGTCGAGAACCCGCACATGATGCTTGGTGAAATGCGGCTCGAAGGGCGGATGTATGGGCGCAACGAACCAACGCTCGTCAGCGACGGCAGGGACATCAAGACCGCACTGGCTGAAGCCATCAAGCATCTGCCGCAAAACATTTACCAAGCCGCCGAACGTCCCAAGATTTCAAACGCACCAGAGCAGGCCATCCCCGCGCCCGGCCACGTCAAACCAAATGCCTACACGGTTCACGACGATCAAATCGCCATCCGCGAAGGCGATAAGTTGATTCCACTTCCGCATCTGGCAATTCAAACGAAACTCCGCATCCGTGGATTGATTAAGGTGCGCGACGCCGTGCGCCAATGTTTGCGAACGCAAATTGAAGATACCGACGAAGATGAAATCAAACTCGCACGCAGCCAACTCAATCAGGCATACGACCGATTTTTTGCCCGTCATGGGCCGGTGTCCGACCGCGTGAACGCGCTGGCGTTTCGCGGCGACCCGGATTTGCCGCTGCTGTTCTCATTGGAAAACTACGATTCGGAAACGAACAAGGCGGTCAAAACGGCCATTTTCCGTGAGCGCACCATCCAGCAGCAGAAATCAATCACGTCCGCCGAATCGCCGAAGGAAGCTGTCATCATTTCGCTGAATGAGAAAGGCCGGGTGGATTTACAACACATGGCCGCGTTGTTGCGCCGGCCAGCCGAAGAATTTTTGCCCGAATTGAAGGGCGTGTTATTTCTCAATCCGCAAACACGCGAATGGGAAACGGAAGATCATTATCTTTCTGGCGATGTTCGCGAGAAACTTCAAACCGCCGAAATCGCCAGCGTCAACGAAACCCGCTTTCACGAAAATGTCGAGGCGTTGAAATCAGTTCAGCCGGAAAATTTGTCGGCCACCCAAATTGATGCGCGGCTGGGTGCGTGCTGGATTCCGGTGAAGGATGTTGAAGCGTTTGCCCAGGAATTGCTCGGTGCAGAGGACGTGACCATCCGGTTCACGCCGCAACTCGGCACTTGGACGGTGCAGGCCGGTTACATGGCGAAAGGTTCGGTTGCCAACACAACCGATTGGGGGACGAATCGCGCCTCGGCTTTGGAGTTGGTGGAGGATGCGCTGAATTTGCGGACGCCGACCATTTACGACAAGGTTCGGGACGGCAACAAAGACAAGCAAGTCGTCAATCCGAACTCGACGGAGGCAGCGAGAGAGAAGCAGCAGAAAATCAAAGACCGTTTCCGGGAATGGATTTGGCAGAACGACGAACGCCGCGAACGGCTTGTCACAAAATACAACGAGGAATTCAACTCCGTCCGGCTGCGGATTTTCAACGGCGCACACCTGACGTTGCCGGGCGCAAGCCACACCATCCAATTGCATTTGCACCAGAAGTCGGGCGTCTGGCGCATCCTGCAAACGGATAACACGCTGCTCGGCCACGTTGTCGGCGCGGGAAAAACTTTCACGATGGTTGCGGCGGGCATGGAGTTGAAACGGCTGGGACTGGCGCAAAAGCCGATGTTCACCGTTCCCAATCACATGCTCGGCCAGTTTTCGTCCGAGTTGCTCATGCTTTATCCGAGCGCAAACATTCTGGCGGCGACCAAGGAGGATTTTGAAAAGGACAAACGCCGCGAGTTGATGAGCCGCATCGCAACAGGAAATTGGGATGCGATCATCGTCACTCATTCTGGTTTTGAAAAAATTCCCATGTCCGAGGAAACCAAGCGCGAATTTTTCCAGACCCAACTTGACGAGTTGGAAAGCGCGATCAAAGAACGGAAAGAAGACAGCGGCAGTCGGCGCACGGTAAAACAACTGGAAGCCGCCAAGAAAAAATTGGAGACGAAGTTGCAACTGCTCTGCGCCGAGGAAAAGAAGGACAACACGCTCACGTTCGAGGAACTTGGAATTGACCGGCTGTTTGTGGACGAGGCGCATTTTTTCAAAAATCTTTTCTACGTCTCGAAAATGACGCGCATCGCGGGCTTGCCGCAAACGTCATCGGAACGCGCCTTCGATATGTTTTTGAAGGTTCAATACATCCAAAAGTTCAACGGCGGCGGCGGCGTTGTTTTTGCGACGGGAACGCCCATCGCAAACAGCGTGGCCGAAATGTTTACGATGCAGCGGTATTTGCAAATGGGAACACTCAACAAGCAAAAGTTGCATCACTTCGACTCTTGGGCGGCGACGTTTGGCGAGCCGGTGACTGCAATGGAGCTTGCGCCGGACGGCGCGGGCTATCGGCTCAACACACGCTTTGCGCGTTTCATCAATGTGCCCGAGTTGATGCAGATGTTTTGTCAGGTTGCCGACATCCAGACCGCCGACACATTGAAATTGCCAATTCCTGAAATGCAGACTGGCAAGCCGATGATTGTCCGCGCACCGTCCACGCCAGAGCTAAAGGAGATTGTGAAGGGACTGGTTCAGCGCGCCGAGGCGATCCGCAGCGGGCGAGTTCCGCCCCAAGAAGATAATATGCTCAAAATCACTTCCGAGGGACGGAAGGCGGCTTTGGATTTGCGCGTGTTGAACCCGCGCGCGAAAGACCAACCCGAAAGTAAAATCAATCTGGCAGCGGACAGAATTTTTGAAGTCTGGAAGGACACGCACGAAAACCGATGCGCCCAAATGGTGTTTTGCGATTTGTCCACGCCCTCAAAACTGCGCCGACAGTTTTCCGCTTATGATGACTTGAAAACAAAGCTAGTTGCGCGTGGTATTCCTGACGAGCAAATCGCCTTCATGCAGGATTTCGACAGTGACGTGCAAAAACACATTTTGTTCAAGGACGTGCGTTCGGGAAAAATCCGAATCCTGATGGGCAGCACAATGAAGATGGGCGCCGGGACAAATGTTCAGGAACGTCTTGTCGCCTTGCATCATCTCGATGCACCGTGGCGACCCGCCGACGTGGAGCAGCGCGAAGGCCGAATTTTACGGCAGGGCAATCTCAACAAGACGGTGCAGGTTTATCGCTATGTCACCGAAGGCAGTTTTGATGCGTATATGTGGCAGACGTTGGAGACGAAGGCCAAGTTCATCCATCAAGTGATGACCGGCGACACGCACATCCGGCACTTAGAAGATATTGATTCGCGGGCGTTGACGTATGCCGAGGTGAAGGCCATCGCGTCGGGCAACCCGCTCGTGATTGAAAAGGCGTCGGTGGACGCGGAAGTCACGCGGTTGTCCCGGCTGCGTTCGCAGCACGCAGAAACGGAATATCGCATCCGCTCCGACATCAGGCGGTTCAAGGAGGCAATCCCGATGCTGAACGAACGGATTGAAAATCTGAAACTCGACATGGCGCAGCGCACCGACACACGCGGCGACGCTTTTCAAATTGTTCTGGAAAAGTCGGTCGTCAAAGACCGCGCCATCGCCGGTGAATTGTTGAGCCGCATCATCCGGCACGTCGCCAACGCCAACAACCAATTCGAGATTGGCGCATTTGGCGGCTTCCCACTTTTCGCCCGCGCATCCTTGTGGGGAAAGGTCGAACTCGTCTTGCATGGCAAAAATCATTACGCCTTGAATGTCGCCGAAACCCCTTTGGGCATGATTCGCTCGCTCGAATACTTGGTGCAAAACTTGGAGGAACGAGTGACGTATAATCAACGCGATCTCGCCGACTCGGAAAAGAAATGCCGTGAATTGGAAACCAAGCTCGGCCAGCCCTTTGAGCATGAATCTAAATTGCAGTCGCTCGCCCAGCGGCAGCAGCAGTTGGAGGACGCTTTGGACATCACCAAGAATCAGGCTGCAAATTCTCTTTCGACGGAGGAAGTAGGGCAGACGACGGAAGAAGAAACGGAGGCTATCCAAAAAACCGTTCGACAATCGCACGCCAAAACTGCGACGACAAAAAGTGCCGCCAAAATGCGCGTGGCTGTGGCGCATTGAATTTTGCCTGCCGCGCAAAGTCGCGGCTGAAACCCGTTTAAGGCTTCGTGGAATTGCCGCTGGCATTATATGCTTCGTTACGCTTGGCAAGGACACTACGAAACTGGCTTAAACTCGCCGTTTCGTTCCTCCTGTGCCAATGCTCACTTCGCAAGTCTGCGGCCTCTAGGAATTCACGAAGCAGAGCATCAAGCCTTCGGCTTTGAGAAGAAACCCTGACACACTGAAAATCACGGATGAAGATTTATCAAGAGAGCTTCCTGCTCCAGTCCCGCGTTGCAACGGTCAATCAGTTCGACCACGCGACGGATAGCAGGCAAGTCCGAGCGGCGTAGTTGGGCGAGCATCGCTTGGCAGTTGCCTTTCTCCAGCAATTCTCGGTTGGAGAATTTGGCAAAGCGCGCTTCCAAGTCGGCTGGCAAATGGAGAACAACGCGTTTTCCAAGTCGTGCGTGAAGTCGCTGAAATTCGGAAAGACCGACGGGATCGTAGTCCGGCAGGTGAAGCAAATTAAAACTGGAGTCAGTCATGCGAGCCAGCCAATCAATAGCGCGATTTGAAATCCGCCCGTGTCCGTAAATTATCAAGCCGACGCCGAGGTTGAGTTGCTCGGCGACTGCGAACACTGCTGGATTTTCCACCAGCGCACACGAGCCTCGCAATTCATAGGGACAATCCTTCGTCAGCAGAAAAGAAAAAACTCCATGCGCGGTGGTGGTCGTTGCCGCACCAACAGATTTGCTGTTTTTTAACAAGGCATCGTCTCGCCACGCGCGAAGGGAAATGATTTCATTTTCGCTGTTCGCCATCGCCTTTGTATCACGGAATCGGCTCACACTTGCAACGCGACTTCCGGCATCCGTCGGCAAGGTTGCTTCTGGAAAACGCTGGCGGAGAAAATCTCGCAAGGCGTCGGCATTGTTCACCACGAGTCTGCGGCCACCACCACTTCGCTTCCATTCCAGCACTCCGCTGTCGAGCATTGGCACGAGGAGTTTCTGGAATGCTTGGCCGCATTGACTGGCGGGCAAAGCCCCGTTGTCCACCAATTCGCGCAGCTTGGTTTGAGCTTGGGCTTGGAGTTTCATCGCTTGCTGGCAGCGGACGCGCGTTTGACTGCCACGCGATGTTTGTGGCGAAGAACAATGCGCCCCTTTTGCGGTTGCAGAAAGTAAAGCGCGTCCACTTCGCTTACGGACTCTGGCGCGGCAGTGATGGCAATGAAGCCGAGCTTGCGCGCGGTAGTCAGAACAGCGTGGCGGTTGGTTGGGTCGAGCGAATGAATCTCGTCGAGGAAGAATGGCACTTCGCAGAGCAGAGACTTGCTGGAGTCTTCCCGCAGGAGGCTGCGAAGCACGAGCAGATTGAACAGCACCTTGATGGTGATCGTCGTTCCGTGTGATTCAACGCCTTGCTTGAAGTCGTGGTAGTGGTGCGGTTTTCCGTCATCGCCGGTGACGGTGAAGCGCAGGGTGAACAAATCAGCGTAACGGAGCAGCGGATTGTTCTCAAACTTCTGGCGGAAGCCGCCGAGCACGGCTTCCAGTCGAGTGCTGTCGTCGAAAAGTCCGGGCTGCTCGACGTTGGCAAGCTTGCGGAGCGAGCCAACTAGGTCGGTTAGTTCAATCACATCCATGCAGATCGCCATGAGGTTTGAAACCTGAACTCCCTTAAACGCGCGGTTCAGGTCGGTCACTGCTCCTTTCACCTTGTCCAAGTCTCGCAGGACTTCGCCGCAAGAACCGCGCATTTCAGTCAATTGGTGTTCCCAATTCTTTCGCAGCGCCTCTTCGTGTTCTGGCAGTGCTTCCAGTTCTTCGCGTAGTCGGCGGATGGTGTCTGATTCATCCGCGCCGACGAAGTCGCTGCCAAGAGTGGTTTCGATGTTGTGAAAGCTATCACGAACCTGCCCGTCGAGTTCGGTCAGTTTCTTTTGCTGCCGGAGGAATAAACCCACGGCGGCATCGAAGTCGTCGGGTATCGCCTCGTCGGGCGTGGTAGCCTTGCCGGGGAATTCAGGAAATACGCAATTGTTGAACTGCCCCATCACGGTGTTGAACTCATTCTCCGCTGCAACCTTGGCTTGCTCCGCTTTATCCTTCACCCCGCGAGCAGTTTCAATTTGCTTTTCCAACTTCCCGATTTGCACGCCAGCCGCCTTCAACGAGTCTTCAGCTTGCTTGAACTCAGCCTTCAAACGCGGCTCGTTTCCCTTGGCAACTTGGAACTGCTCGAAACGCAAAAGACGCTTGGCCTGTCCCTCGACAATTTCCTTCCCGCTCACGTCCTTCTTCCCTTCGACTTCTTCGCGCTTGGCGCGCAATTGCGTTTCCAGTGTTTCCCGTTGAACGATGGCATTCAGGATAGTCTGCCAGTGGGTGAGCGTTGCTTGATCCTCCGTCAACCGCTCTCGCAACGCGTCGGGATTAGCAAGCTGGGCAAGGCTGTGTTGGCTTGCGGGCAATGGCAACTCAACCAACTCATCGCGATACACGTTTTTCTCAATGCGCCGAGCCAAGGCTTTGAGCAGGCGAACGAACTCGTCATGCTTGTGCAAACGGACGCCGTCCTCACCGACTGGCTGATGGAGCAGGTCAAAATTAAAAAGCTGCGCCAGCGGCGCAAGCTCATCGTCACTGAGTTTGCGACGTAACACGGTGACAAGCGCGCGGTCGAAATGTGCGATGGTTTGCTGCTTCTGTTTCACCAAGTCGCCATAGACTTGGATTTTGTTTTCAGCTTCCCGGCGCGTCTTGTTTTCGGAGTCGGCCAGTTCGCGTTCAAGCCGCCCAATCTCTGTTCTGGCGTTTTTCAAGGCTTCGCGTTCGATGTCTTCCACGAAATCCCTGAACTCTTTGGCTTGCGCGGCGAGTTGGTTGAGTTCCATCTGCACGCCGCCTTTGGTTTCAGAAAATGAAACCGCTTCAGCGCGCCGATCCTTTATTTCGTCCGAGAGGGACTGGATTCGCTCCGCTCCGTCTTGAGCATCTTTCTTGAACTTTTCGACCTTCAACGCGTGTGCGGCATCGAACTTTTCCCGCTTCGTCCGCAAGTCGCTCCAGCGATAGATAAGTTCACCCCGGATCGTGTCGCGCCGGGCGCAGGTGTCCACAAGGGTTTCAATTTGGTCTTGGTGTTTTTTGAAACGGACTAGCTTCTGCTTTTGATCGAGGATGTTTCGATACTCCTCGCCGAATAGTTCACGAACATCGAGCGCGTGTTTTTCCGTCGGCAGTCCGGCAAGCATCAACAATCGGTCGCGCATTTGATCCTGCGTAATGGTGCTGAGGCAGAGCAGGTTTTTCAAAATCTCGCGGAAATGCGGATACTTGTCGTTGTCGCGCAACGCAACGATGCCAGTGCCTTGACCTTCACCTTTCGTCACTTGCAGCAGCAGTTCGCGATGATCCTGCGCGCTCTTGAGCGTGGTGTAGTTCTTGCCGCTCAACTTGGCGCTGACTGCCTTTGGTTCGCGCACCTGGTCTTGCTCCGCGACGAAGTCGGAAGATGCAAACTCTCCTTCGTAGTAAAACCGCTCCGGCTCACCACCCGCTGCCTTACTCTGGCCGCGCCAACCGAGAACAAATTTGCCACGCGCTCCGAGGCACTCGAACAGCACATAGCTGTATTGATTTGGAAAATAATAATCCCGTGTCGCTTCGGGTGAGTGACCAAAGTCCATCTGCCGCCGGTCATCAAGATAAAGGAACTGAAGCGTGTTGATGAGTGAAGTTTTGCCAGTGTTGTTTGGCCCGACGATTTGCAGTGTGCCGCCGAGCTCGACCTCGGCGTAGTCGTAACGCCCAGCGTTGATGAGGATGAGTTTTTGTGGGCCGTTGGGCATGGCGATTATCAGGGTTCGACTTGGGGTGATAGCGTCTCGCTGCCTTTCGTGGCAGAAAGTTCAAGGCACTTGTCGAACACGCGATGAAATGGACGGAGAAACCGAAACTCATCTTCGCCAAGAAACTTCACCCAGCCGAGACGCTCCATATTCTTGAGAACTTGGCGCAGCCCGGCGGCATCCTCGATCTCCACTTGCCGAAGCAATGCCGCATAGCGGTCGAGTGACAGGTGTGGAAGCCGGGAGATAAAAAAGTGCTGATTAAGCAGGAAGTCTTCGATGGGTTTTCCTGTGTTGTCAGCGTGGTCAATCAAGATAAACGAAAAGACCGCGATGCGCGGGAGCGTGTCGGGAACGCTCTCGGCAGACTCGGGAGCAAAATAGAAAAACTCGCGCGGATGACGCTCCAGTTTTAGGCCAAGCGGCTGAAAATACTCGGCGTAAGCTTCGTAATTCGCTGCCACTGCGGAAAAAGCCGGTTCGTCTTCCGGCGACAGGTGGCTGCCGCGCCGGAGTCGGTCAAAGATTTCTTGGACGTGTGGCAATGCGTTCATGTGGATGTGAGTTCGACGGGGCTGGCACGCAATTCTCCATCGTTGGTTTCGTAAGTGCGAGATTCGGAAGCCGTGAACTGCGCAGAATATTTTCCATCAAACACCAACCGGGTAAATCCCGCCAGCGTGTCCGCAGTGTTTTTTTGCGGATAGCGGCTGACGATCCAGCCCAGCAAATCGTTCAACGGCAAGTTGCCGTCAGCTTCGTCAGGCAGTGATTCCAGCCAGACATGGCGGAGGTATGCCGCAGGCGTGGCTTCTTCGGTATGCAAGACCAGCATCGGGGCTGCTTCGGGCGGATGTTCAACAACATTCCGCAATGCTCGTTCAATCGCGCCGTCTCCTGGCACATCTTGCAAGCGAATTGAACATGATGCGATGACATGACTCTCAATCCAGCCATCCAGTCCCTCACGCTGCAATCGTTCGAGCGCCAACGCCGCACCTTCGGCAATGAACGACGAGCGACGCAAGGTTTCGTAAAGCGGCTGCAATTCACGGCGACATTGCTGGAATACGCGAAGTGCATGACGCGAGACTAGCCGCAGATGTCGCGTGTTGCGCTCCAGTGCGGGCAGGTCGTTGAACAATCCGTGTTCGCGGGCGCGATTCAGCAATCGCTCAACTTCATCAAACGTGGCGCGCAACGGACCTTCCGCGCTCACGATTTCCACCATCGGATCAACGTAACGATCCATCCAGTGAACAATGCGCCGGAACTTATCTCTCACAGAAATTGTTTGGCGCTCGGTCTTGTATCGGGCGACTTCCGTGAGAATGGAGCGGTGCGTTTCATCCAAGTCAGCTTGAATGCGACGAAGCGTCTGCTGAATTTCTTCCAAAGCCAACCGCACGACGGTAATGTCATCGCCGTCAATTGCGCGTGACAGTTGCTTGCCGAGGGTTTCGAGCGACTGGATGTAGCCGCGAATGATTTCGGGGGTGGTAGCCTGTGCCTCATCAAACAAATAGGCAAGCAAGCGACTAACTGGCGGGGCTAGAAAGTAAAAATCACTGCCAGCTTCGGTGGGCACGAGAATTTGCAATTCGCGCAAACACCTCCATGTCGTTTCTGGTAATTCGTCGCTTGGATTTCCCGTCGTGCGAATGAGTCGCCGCGCATCAGCCTCCGATACTTCGCCGCTCGTTTCTGACAACCCACGCAACAACGGCGCGTGGTTCGCGCAGAAGTTAAAAAACCTTTGTGGGTTGATTTTCACGGCGGTCAGATTGTGTCTGTTCCTCCGTTGTTTGAAAAGCCTCTGATAAAATCGACGAATTTGTCCGAACTTGGTTTAGCCAGTTCGCCCAAATGTCTTTCCGACCTGACGAAGATGTTTCAGAAATTCTTGGACGGCCACTTTCTGATGACGCTTGCTCCGGGTCACAACGGCAATCGAGCGTTTCGGGCGCGGGTTTTCAAGTTGCCGGTAGATGAGCGTTGGCGTCGCCTTGATTGCCATTTGTGGAATCAATGAAATGCCGATGCCTGCCTCCACCAGCGATTGAACGGTCGCAAGCTGGCCGCATTCAAACACGATGCGGGGATGAAAATCGTGCTGGTTGCAAAAGCCAATCACCTGATTTCCGAGGCAATGGTCTTCTTGCAACAGGATGAATTTTTCAGAGCGCAAATCGTCCGTAAAAATTTGCCGCTTTTGGGAAAGCGGATGCCGGGGATGAATCGCCAGCAACATTTCCTCGGAAAACAATGTTTCAGTTTCAAACCCGTTTTCCCTGATTGGCAGGCTGACGATGCCCAAATCCAGTTCGCCTGATTCAATGAGTTCCAACGATTGATCCGTGGTGTTTTCGTGAACGAGCATCTGTGTTCTTGGACAGCGCGCAATGAATAAATCCAAAACGTGAGTCAGAAAATAGGGCGCAATTGTCGGCAAAACCCCGAAGGAAACTTTGCCGGCATGGATGCCGCCGGAATTTCGGATTTCGCTCTTGGCGTTTTCAACCTGTGTTAAAATTTCCTTTGCCCGCCTGACGAGAATCAGGCCCGCTTCCGTCGGCACTATCCGCCGGTGATTTCTGTTCAGGAGAAGTTTCCCCATCCTGGCTTCCAGCTTTTGCATTTGCACGCTCAAGGCTGGCTGGGAGACGTGGCAGCGCGTGGCAGCTTTGCTAAAACTTCCAAGCTCTGCGACCGCCAAATAATACCTTAATTGAGTTATATCCACAGCCCTGCGTGAGTGACTTTCCCAAAAAATTGCAAACTCTTTCGTAGATGAGAAGATTCGAGTCGAACTATCGTTTTTGCCTATACGACAAATAGGCAAACGCGATTTCACATTTTTGGGCGGTGTTGCTATTGGTGATTTGCGATTTTTGCGGGTCGCATTTTTGACGAATGATCAACGGCAAAACACAACGCACAAAGATTCCTGCCAATCTTGTCGGGCCACAAATTCGGAGGTTGCGGGTCGAGCGCGGCTGGTCACAGGCAAAGCTCGCCATGCAGTTTCAATTGAGAGGACTGGACATCGGACGGGAATTCATCGCGCAGATCGAGGCGCAAACCCATTGCGTCAAAGACCGAGACCTTCATCATTTTGCCCGCGTGCTTCAAGTTGATTTGAGCAGCCTTTTCCCGCCGATTGAATCTCCATTGTTAATGGCGTGAATCTGAACACGTCTTTTCTCCGCTGAATCTTGTAATGAAATCGTTACAACCTGCCGAACGCGAAACTGGTAAATCAAAGCAAAAAATTTATGGATGTCAGCGAACCCAATCAAATCACGGAACAATCACGGAAAAAAGCGAGAGAGGAACGGCTGGCATATTCCATTCCAGAGGCGGCTGATATGCTGGGCTTGGATTATTTCAC
Organism: uncultured Verrucomicrobiae bacterium; assembly: GCA_963719075.1. GTDB lineage: Bacteria > Verrucomicrobiota > Verrucomicrobiia > Limisphaerales > UBA11358 > UBA11358. The sequence goes on from CAVRAN010000009.1 coordinate 304,298, forward strand.
CGTCTATAACCTCGTCCAGCGCGGGAAATTGAAAGCGTGCCGCGCGTTGCGCGGAAAATTCCTCATCACTCGCGCCGAACTCGACCGGCTTTTGAACACTGAATAGAATTTTATGTTAAAACGAAATGGAGAAGATTGCGAACACCCCGTGCCGAATTATCCCGGCCTGCTTACGGCAAGCGAATTCAAAGCCTACAATGTGGCCGTCCCTTTGGTGGCGGTGGAGGTGCGCCTGTTCAACGAAAGAACAACCGCGCTATCCGAGATTGAAAAGCAAAGCGCCGGAACAGCAGAACAAGTCACTTCACAAGTGGCGCGCGACTTGCCATCGCTGACGATTAAGGGAAAGCCGGAGAGCGAGTGGAAAATCAGGCACGTTTTGATCAAGTCCGCCCGGAGCGAGATGCTGCTTTGTTCGCGCGACAACGAGGGCGAGCAACAATTTGGCGTGGTCGAGAAATTTGATCCCCAATCACCCTTCGCTCGTGTTCACGGCGACACGGATTTGCGGATGACGGGCAACAACGCATTTGTCTTGTTGCAAAATTATGTGGAAAGCGAGCGCAGCGTTCTTCAACTTTTCCGCAAGGACATTGAAGCCACCGTTGAAGAAAATCTTTCCGAAAAGTTTCCGAATCAAAATCACAGCCGGGTTGTAAGGGCAATTTCGGCGCGCTGCGGAAGCCAAGTGACGGTCGAAAGCGAAAAGGAAAAACCGGCCAAGAGCGTCAAAATTCGGATGTGAGGCGACCTTATGGGCGACTTCAATTCCATGTTTCCGAATTTCCTGACGCAATGTTTGTCCCTAAAAACGATCCTTACACCGATTGCCTTTTTGCTCATCACTGGCGGCTTGATGGCCTCGACCATCGCGCACCATCGCAGCGGTAACGCGCAGCTTCAGGCCATCGGCAAGATGATCGTCCTCATCATGCTGATCGTTTTTCTGCCGACTTGGGGAAACCAAATTGTGTCCATCGTGGACGACACGGTAAAAAATGTCCTGAAGGTTGACCCGGCAAAAATCCACGACCAGTATCAGGCTGCGCTCGAATTAAAAAAATCCACCGACGGAAACCAAAGCTGGTGGGACAAACTTTTTAATTTTTCCACCTCGATAATTGAATCCCTGATGTCGGTTGTCTTCATCATTTTGGGCTGGCTCGCCAGCACGATTGAATGGTGGGCGTATATTTTGCAAAGCGCGATCTTGTTCATCGGCTATGCCCTGTCACCAATTTTCATCGGGATGCTGGCGTTTCCATCGCTGCAAAATGTCGGGCGTAATTATCTGCTCAATCTGCTCGGAATTATGATCTGGCCGCTTGGCTGGGGCGTGGCCGGACTCATCACCCAGGGCATGATTGATTTTATGACCGACCAAAGTTTTTTAAGTTCTCAAAGTGCCACAGGTGTTATCGGCTATTCGTTGCAAAATCTCATGGGGCTGGCATTTCTCGGCATCTGGATAATTTTCAGCACGATTGCCGCGCCAGTGATTATTCAAAAGGCGATAGCCACTGGAAATTCCGTCGCGTCAAATATGTTCAGTGGAGCTTTTGCTGCGGGTAAAGCGGCAGGAACGTCGGCTGCAACCACTTTTGCGGGCGGTGGTGCAGCCGGAATTAAAGGCGCGATTGCTGCCGGGGCGTTGGCGACTGCCGCCGGGGCAGAATCATTGGCGACATCTTCGATGGGCGAGGGCGGCGGCTCGCTGCTCGGTTCTCTCGCGCAAATGAATAATCGGGCAAACGAACGGGGCAATGGCAAAGAAAAGCAAAATAGCCCGCATGGTTTTCCGCCCAATGACCCGACAGGTGATAAAACCGTCGCCGGATTACTTGATAAAAGCCGCAATCCCAATGCTTGATTTTAGGTGAAAACAATCCGCAGTTTTGATAGAATTAAGCCGCATGGAATTCCTCGTCATCATGGGAATTGGAACACTGGTCGCCATCTGGATTGTGGCGAACTTGCCGAAACCGCGCGGACTTCACCGCGAGTCAATTTCGTTTGAAACAAAGCCAAAACAAACCCCCGATTGGAGAAAAGAAATATCCGAGACTTACTCAACGGACGACTTCGATTATTTGCGGAAATTGGAGCGTTATCAGAAAGACCCGCAGCACTGGCCTTGCCCGTTTCCGCCACAACGGTGAAAAACGGGGCTTATTATTGTCACAAAAACTAGGCTGTTTTTGTGACGGGATAAACATGAAGAAGCGGGTTAAATTCACTGTCTTCGCCACGCCAAAGCCGGTATGACTGCGGTTTAGAAATTCAAAAGAATCAAGACCATGCCGAAGAAGCTAAAGTTCGAGCCGCGAAAGTTGATGGAGATAGCCATCGCGGTGATGAAACAATCCATCAATGAGCCGCGTGCCGACAAGAAGGCAAGCCCGTTGGTCGGTGCCGTGCTGTTGAAGCCGGACGGGACGGTGGATACGGCATTTCGCGGGGAACTCCGCCACGGCGACCATGCTGAATTCACCTTGCTGGAGCGCAAGCATCGTGACGAACGGCTGGATGGTTCGGTTCTGTTTGCAACCTTGGAACCGTGCGCGCCGGGAGCGCGGAAGCATCCGAAACTGGCCTGTGCCGAACGAATCGTGAATGCCCGGATTGCCGAGGTTTGGGTGGGCATCGAAGACCCCGATCCAATGGTGGACCGGCAGGGCATCCGGTATCTTGAGCAGAACGGCATCAAGGTTCATCTGTTCGACCTTGACTTGCAGGAGCAGATTCGGGACGTGAATAAAAAGTTTATTGCCCAGGCATTGCAGCGTGCTGCCGAGGCCAAGAACGTAAATACCCCCAAGCCGAAACTGCTTTCGCAATGGGACGAAGCACTGGCCGGTGTCCAACTGGCCGACTTGGCGTCAAACGCTCTGGCACGCTATCGCGAGCGAGCGAAGATTCCTGACAAGACGATTTCAGCCGGATTCCTTCAGCGTTTGGAGCATCAAGGATTGCTCCGCCGCCGAGGTTCAAAGCTGGTGCCGACTGGATTTGGCTTCCTGCTTTTCGGCAAGTCTCCGCGCGAAATTCTGCACCACGCAGGACTGAATGCGACCATTGAGTTTCCTGATGGCACGCACGAGATTCAGAATTTCGACGGGCCGGCCATCCTGATTCCCGACCTCGTGGAGAAATGGTTGCGCCCGAAACTGCCGAACGTGATTGATCGGAGCCGGATGACGCGGGAAGAACGACCGGCTCTGCCGTTCGATCTGGTTCGCGAGGCGGTAATCAACGCGCTGGTGCATCGCGACTACGACCTGATTGGTGCCACTTGTCATTTGGTGGTGACGGCGGACACGGTTACGGTGCGCAGTCCGGGCGCTCCGCTAATTCCCGTCACAGTTGAGCAGATGCAGGCATTCACCGCGCCGATGTATAACCGAAATCCAAAACTACAGTTCGCGTTTGGCGGAACGAAGCTGGTGGAAGGTCGCGGTTTTGGGATGAGAACTTTCGGTGCGGCTGCTGCCAAACATGGATTGCCAGTGCCAAAGTATTTGTTTGATGGAATTTATTTGAACCTGACCATTTATCGGCACGCGCGGGCGGCGGTGACTGCGTTGGGTGCGGCGGTTCTGGACAAACTTAGCAAGTCGGAGCGATCTGGCTGGGAATGGCTCGCGACAAAAGAGACAATGGTTTCCACCGAGTATGCCGAGGCTTTGCGACTACCTTATCGGACGGCGATGAATCATCTTCGGAGATTTCAGGAGTTGGGACTGCTCGAAAAGACAGGTTCGGGTCGCGCGACTGAATATAAAATCCGACGGTCATGAACTTCGTTATTTATCCTGCCAATGTTCCTGCCAAACTGGCAGGACTCCCGGCGAGTGGGAGCCGACAGTTCGGAATCCTGCCATTTATCCTGCCAAATTGGCAGGAAGCGGAATTGTGTCAGCCGACATTTTGAGACGCGCCTGATAACAATTTAGCCTTCAGTGCTTCAATGGTTGAAGCACCGACCCGTTCTGCTAATTCATCCACCAAAGCCTGCGGCTCGGCCAGTTCTTGTTCAAACACTTCACGTCCCATCGCCGTTTTTACGCTCTGGAGAAATTTTGGCAATGGGACGATTTGCACCGGCTCGTTGGCCTGTCCCCAAAAAACTTCGACGGGATTGCTCGACGCCCACCACGGATAAGAATATGCGGCTTTTGCTTGTGCCGCCGTTTTGTTGGAATTTGCCGAGGCCGTGATGACTGGCTGGTTTGGTTTAGGCGGAGACACAACATTTGGGGTTGTAGCTTCTCCGAAAATAACTTTCTCTGCCATGTTCGCAGAGTGCTTGTCCCGCAAATGGCCGTAGGTTTGCATCGCCAGCACCCCGCCGTCTTTATGCCCCAACCATTTTGCAACCGTCGGAATGTCCACGCCGGATTCGATGCAACGAGTCGCAAACAAGTGGCGCAAGTCGTGGTGTGTCAGGTGAAAAAGCCCCAACTGCTTGCAGCAGTTTGTTAATGATCGTTGGAACTTGCGAACTTTGAGAACTGGATTGTTGAGAAACTCCTGCTCGCCGCGCTCGGCTTTGAGACGTTCCAGAAGTTTCCGCATTTCAGGTATCATCGGCACACGGCGAATTTCCCAATTCTTCGTTCCTGTTATCAAATCGCCGCGAATAGTAATTTCATTTTTCAGAAAGCTGCAATCTCGCCCATAAATTTTTGCGGCTTCGTTTAAGCGCGGGCCGGCATAAGCAAAGAATTCCACGGCATCTCCACACCACGGACTGTAACCATTCCCCGTGGACCGAACAGCCTTCACCAGCGCGAGAAATTGATCCGGCTCTGGCAATCTCAATTCCTTCCGACGCACCCGCGCACGTTTCACATCTTTGTCTTTGGCGGGATTATCATATCGCGCACCCGAATCTACGGCGATGTCCAGAATTCGCCGGAGAACCGAAAGCGTTCCGTTTATCACCGTAGGGGCATACATCTTTCCAAATCGCGACCGCCATTCGAGACAATCAAACTTCGTGATGCGCTTCACATCCATCTGTTCCAAACCAGCCCAAGTTTTGAGAAGGTCAATCATTGCTCGATTGTTATATTTTTTGGTAGTGTCTTTGATGTCGGTTGCGTGTTTCTGACGTTCTTTGAAGATGGCGAGTGCATCGCCAAAAGTCATTTTCCCGACAATCTTGGTTTGCGACGGCGCGACGGCGCGATGTTCAGCATCCAGCACGTCTGCCAAACGCAGCTTGGCAACCGAGAGAATGTTGGTATCGAGTGATTTTCGGACGAGCTTGCCGCGCACTTTGGCGCGGGCAAAATAAATACCCGAAGGTTCATAACGGACAAGATTTGCGACCGGGGCTTTCGTCCAAAGGCTTGACGATTCAGCATTTTCAGCTTTCATGGAAACAGTATCACATTGCGGTAGCAGATGGTGTGGAATGAAATCGTTACAACTTCATAAAACACCGATGTTTGTTCGGTTTTCTGCTAACCGTTATGGAGAAGGCTAATCTGTTTCCTAAACCGCGTATCCCGGTTCAATTCCAGGCGGGGGCACCAATTTCAACTGAACGTTCTGCACGGCAAGTGAGTCAATGTTATGTTGCCATCGGGAAATAACCGAAATGACAATTATGAAAATTACTTTTACCGGTTTTACTTTGGCCGTTTTTCTTTTCGTCAGCGGCACACAAGCACAATCACCACCACCTTCGTCAGACATGGATTCCACTTCTGCAACTCCGGCTGATTCAACGGCACCTTCGGCATTGCCACCGAATATTCCGCCTGACAGCCCGCTCGCGCAAGTTGTTGAACTTGCACAATCCGGCGTGGATGAAAGCGTCATCATAAGTTTTGTCAACAACTCTGGCAGTCCGTTCAATCTCACCCCGGATCAAATTATTTATCTGAAAAACCTCGGTTTGCCGAACGATGTCATCACCGCGATGATTCAGCGTGACCAGCTATTAAGGCAAACCGGTGTTGGTACGGACGCCCAACCGGCACAAACAATTTCAGAAACAGAAACTCCGCCAACCACTGAGCCAACGGAAGTCACGGACAATTATTTTTATGACACGCTCACGCCTTATGGCTCTTGGGTGAACGTGGACGGCTACGGACTTTGCTGGCGGCCCACCGTCGTGGTTTACAACAGCGCCTGGCAGCCGTATTGCGACCACGGACATTGGGTTTACACCGATAGCGGCTGGTATTGGATTTCAGATTATTCGTGGGGTTCTTGCACATTTCATTACGGACGCTGGTTTCACGACCCGTATCGGGGCTGGTGCTGGTGGCCGGACACAACTTGGGGACCGTCATGGGTTTGCTGGCGATATTCGGACGATTACTGCGGCTGGGCCCCGTTGCCGCCGCACACGATTTATCGCCAAGGCGCGGGAATTGTTTACAACGGGGCAGTTGTCAGCACAGGTTTTGATTTTGGCCTCAGCTTAAATTTTTTCACATTTGTGCCGACGCGAAATTTTTGTGACCCGCACCCGGCGCGTTATCGCGTCGGGCGGACGCAAGTCGCGCAAGTTTTTAATCACACCACGGTCATCAATAATTTCAACGTGAACAGCCGCAGTCACACCCCGGTCAACTTCGGCATTAATCCGCAACGCATCACGGCTGTGACTCAAGTGCCGATCCACCAAATCGCAATTCGCGAAACGACCGCTTACGGCGGTCGCAGCGAACAAATCGAAAGCGGCACGTTAATTATTAACCGTCCGCATTTTGCCGCAACAGCAGCTTCAACCTTGCATCAAGGCGTTGCACCCCGCCCCATTCGGACAATAGTGCCGCAGCCACAAAACATTCCGACCCAACCGTCGCCGCAATACACGCCTCGTTCGTTGATCATTTATGGAAATGGAAACTATACTCCATCACACGACCAAAATCCGCCACAAAATCTCTCACCGCCTTTAATTAACCGAAATTCGCAGAAGGAAGTTCCGTATGTAACCGCACATAACCCCGAAGAACGTAAAAACGCAACGCCGTCCGACCAACAGGGAAATATTCCTCCCGTAGCAAATCATTTTGCACCGTCTGTGCCGCAAGCACAAAACAATTCCAACGTGCCACACAGCGAACCGCGTTCCAGCCCTTCCGAACAAGTGCCGGTGATTCAGCAACATGAGTCCTCCACACCTTCTTCAAATTCATCCTCGTCGCAAAAATTCGGCAAGGATAAAAATCAGCAGTAGCAAGACCTTATTTTCCATCGCAACACCGGCGTTTTTGCTTTTGCAACTTCTCCGCTACTGGCAAAATCATTTTGTGGGCATCACCCTGCGGCAATTTGAACAAATGAAAGAACGCGTTGGCGGCGCGACGCCGCGTGTGGCCGATCCAACTTTAGAGCCAACGAGGCACGCCGCTGTCAATTCTCATCGCGTGATTCTTGGCGTTGATCCGTCGTTGCGCGGCACTGGCTATGGTGTCATTCGCCTCGCCAAACCACATCCGGTCGCGCTCGTTTACGGAACAATTTCCTGTCCCAAAAATTGGGAACGCTCGCGCTGCCTTGCTAAGATTGTTGAAATATTGCGCGACATTTTGGAACATCATCATCCGACGGTTTGCGTCGTCGAAGGACTTTTCTACGCGCAAAATTTGCGGACGGCGCTCATCATGGGCGAGGCGCGCGGCGCGGCGCTTGCGGCCGTTGCCGAAGCCGGTCTGGAAATTTTCGAAATTGCCCCGCGCAAAATGAAACAAGCTATCGTCGGTTATGGTGCCGCGCAAAAATCCGCCGTTGCCAAAATGGTCCAACGACTTTTGAATTTGCCAAAACTGCCAGCGCCTGACGCGGCGGATGCGCTTGCGCTTGCACTCACCCATGCGCAGGAAAATTCGCGCTACAATTTGACGCCACTGAAAAAAATTTAAAAAACAAATCTATGTGGAAACCAATCTTTGAAATTATTCTTGCCTTCGTTGCAATAGCCTTACTCGTTTTGCTGTTCAAACATGAACGTAGAAAATCTGGCTCCTCGTCGGATTCTGGTGGACGTTTTCTTGGAGGTGGAGATGATTCCGGAAGCCATCATTCCGATGGGGGTGGTGGTCACGATGCTGGCAGTGGAGATGGTGGCGGGAGCGGACATTGATTTTGTTTTGAAATAAAATGATCACTTTTCTCAATGGCAAACTCGTCGAGGCGCTGCCCACGCAGGTTGTCGTGGACGTCAACGGCATCGGCTACGAAGTTTTGATTCCGCTGTCGTCGTTCGATAAATTGCCGCCGCCCGGGCAGCCGGTGAAACTGCTCACGCAACTCATCGTCCGCGAAGACGCGCACATTCTTTACGGCTTTGCGAGCGCGGCGGAACGGGATTTATTTCGGTTGCTCGTCAACAGCGTCAGCGGCATCGGGCCAAAAACCGCGCTGAACATTTTAAGCGGCATTTCCGTTACGGCGTTTCGCGGCGCGGTCGCCAATGGCGATGTGAAATCACTCTCGCAAATTTCCGGTGTCGGCAAAAAAACCGCTGAACGCATTATCGTGGAATTGCGCGACAAAATCGGCGCGGCGGGTGCGTGGGAAGCTGCGAGCGCGAAACATTCACTCTCTCTGGAAGACCAAAAACTCAATGATGCCGTGCTTGCGTTGATGGCGCTCGGTTTCAAGCAAATTGAAGCACACGACGCTGTGCGGTCGGCGCAAATATCCCTCGGCTCAAAAGCAACAGTTGAAAATCTTGTGCGCGCGTGCTTGAAAAAAGGAGCGTGATGGCTGAAGTGAATTCAACGGCGGAAAGTGCGGCGGCACCAAAAAAGAAATCCGGTGTCGTCGTGCCGAACGCGCCAAAGTTTTCCCAACGACTCGGCGCGTGGATTATTTGGGCGGTGTTTACCTTGATTTCGGCAACGTTGCGTTATCGCGTCAATGACCCGCACGGATTTATGGCGCGCAAAGATTTTGGCCAGGTGATTTACTGCATCTGGCACAACCGCCTCGCATTGTGCATGAAACTTTATTTCGCTTTTGGAACTAAACGCTGTCAAACCGCCGGGCTCGCGGGACTCATCAGCGCAAGCCGCGATGGCGCGTTCCTCGCGGCAATTCTTGAACGCTTCGGCGTCCAGCCCGTGCGCGGTTCGAGCAGCCGGCGAGGCGGTCAGGCGTTGCTCGAATTGACGACTTGGGCGGAGCGTGGCTACGACCTTGCCATCACACCCGATGGTCCGCGCGGTCCACGTTACATTGTGCAGGAAGGCGCGATGGCGATGGCGCAAGTGACCGGCCTGCCGGTTGTGCCGGTGTCCTATCATTTGAATTGGAAAATTCAATTGAAAAGTTGGGATCGCTTTCAGATTCCGCTGCCATTTTCACGCTGCGAAGTTTTTGCCGGACGCGTATTGCGTGTGTCGCGCGAAGCGACTGATGCCGCGCGCGAAGAATTGCGGAAACAGCTCGAAACGGAATTGCGCGCGATTTCGCAGGATTAAAATGATTGCCCGCGTCAGTCTCGAAATCGCGTTGCGCAAGGAATTCGACTATCTGATTCCGGCGGAACTGGTCGGGCAAGTCGAAGTTGGCACACGCGTGCAAGTGCCCTTTGGTTCATCTGGCGCGCGGAAGATTTTTGGAACGGTCACTGCGCTCGCGGAAGAATCGGCGCACACAAAATTAAAACCGATTCTCAAAGTCATCGGCGTGCAAAGTTTGGTGACGCCGAAAGTTTTGAAATTGGCGCGGTGGATTGGCGAATATTATTGCTGCGCGCCGGAAACGGCGTTGAAAAGTGTTTTGCCGGAAGCGATTCGCAAGGAAAAGGATGGCTGGAAAAAACAATTGGTTGTCCGCGCGCTACCTTTGAGCGGTGAATTTCCGAAATTGCCGAAACGTCAGCAGGACGTTTGGAACATCATCGAAGAGCGCCGCGAAATTTTGCTGTCGGAACTTCTTGAGCTTGCAGAAACCACCGCTGCAACCGTTCGCAAACTGGAAGATCGCGGACTTGTTGAAATCACTTCGGAAATCTCCGAGCGCGATCCTTACGCGCGTGAAACCATTTTGCCGACGCAAAACATTGTGTTGAATCCGGCGCAATCCGTTGCACTCAAAAAAATCACAGAAGCGATGGACAAGCCGCTCTCAACTTTCAACTCTCAACCATCAACTTTTTTACTTCACGGCGTCACCGGCAGCGGTAAAACAGAAATTTATTTGCAAGCGCTGGCGCACGCACTCGAACAAGGCAAAGGCGCGATCGTGCTCGTGCCGGAAATTTCTTTAACGCCGCAGACGGTTGAGCGATTCAAGGCGCGGTTCAGTTCGGGAAAATTGCAAACGCTCGTCGCAGTTTTGCATTCGCATTTGTCCGCTGGCGAACGTCACGATGAGTGGCACAAGATTCGGCAGGGCCGCGCGCGCATCGTCATCGGCGCGCGTTCGGCGATTTTTGCGCCGGTTGAGCCGCTTGGCCTCATCATCGTAGACGAAGAGCATGAGACGAGTTACAAGCAGGAGGAAGCGCCGCGTTATCACGCGCGCGACGTGGCCATCATGCGCGGGCAGATGGAGAACGCCGTCGTCGTGCTCGGCTCGGCCACGCCGTCGCTCGAAAGTTTTTACAATTGCAAACGCGGCAAGTTCACGCTGCTCGAATTGCCGGAGCGCGTGGACAATCAAAAAATGCCGCGCGTCCGCGTCGTGGACATGCGGCAGGCGGCGCACAAGGAAAAGGGCACACCGCTTTTTTCGCCGCAACTCAAGGAGGCGATCAATCAGCGACTGGATCGCGGCGAGCAGACGATTTTATTTTTGAACCGGCGCGGCTACTCGACTTCGTTGCAATGCCCGAAGTGTGGTTACGTTTGCAATTGCCCGAATTGCAGCCTCGCGCTCACGTTTCACCGGCAGGAACAAAAACTCGCCTGCCACATTTGCGGCCACGTTGAAAAAGTTCCATTGGTTTGTCCGAATGAGAAGTGCAAAAATCCCGCGATCCGTTTTTCCGGCACGGGCACGCAACGCGTCGAGGAAACGCTCGCGAAACTTTTTCCGAAGGCGCGCATCCAGCGCATGGACGCCGACACGATGAAGCGCAAGGACGATTACCGCAAAGTCCTCGGCGATTTTCGCGCGGGCAAGACCGACATCCTCGTCGGCACGCAGATGATTGCGAAGGGCCTGCATTTTCCGAACGTCACGCTCGTCGGCATCATTTACGCCGACCTCGCGCTGCATCAGCCGGATTTTCGCGCGGGCGAACGCACCTTCCAGTTGCTCACGCAGGTCGCCGGTCGCGCTGGACGCGGTGACGTCGAGGGCGAAGTTTTTGTGCAGGCGTTCGCGCCGTTTCATCCGGCGATCCAATACGCGCGCCGCCACGACTTCAATGGTTTTTACGAACAGGAAATCGAATTCCGCGAACAACTGAAATATCCGCCCGTCAGCCGTGTCGCGTTGCTGACGCTCAAAGGCCGCAACGAAGAAAAGGTGAAATTCTCCGCCGAGCATTTGAAAAATGAATTGGGGGAAAATCTGGGGAGCGCAGCCGCCCCGGCTGCGGTCGTCAGCGCCCTCGCTGGCGACGCGGAACTGTTTGACGAGGGCGTCAAACAGGACACGCGAGGCGCGTGTGCTCCCCGAAAAGTTTTCTTCGATTTAATCATCGCCGGACCTGCGCCTGCACCGTTGCTGCGCGCGGAAACTTTTTATCGCTACCAGATCATGCTGCGGACGCGGGCGATGAGCGCGTTGAGCCGCGAACTCGCGCGCATCATCCAATCGCTGGCGCTGCCCGAAGACGTCACGCTGGCCGTGGACATTGATCCGGTGAATTTGGGGTGAATTTTTACGCGGAGCAATTATTTCATGGTCGCTCAAACCATCTCAAACCGTTTGGCAATTCGCTCGCGGCATATTCAATGTGCAAAACGCGGCGATGCAATGGATTCTTTGCCGGTGAAGATGAATGTAAAAGCAAAGGTCGCATCAACAACGCGCCGCCCTTGGGAATTTCGCAGGTGATAATTTTATTTTGCGTCAATTGAGCAATTCTCGCTGCGTTAAGTTTTCCTTCCAAATGTGAATTTGAAATCACTTTCAAAGCGCCGTTGTTCAAATTGCAGTCATCCAGATGCAAGCGAACCGTGACCATGTTTTCCAAAATTCGTTGCGGTGGATGCGCATGAGTCACGCCGTCTTTGACTGACCAGCCGGTGAAACCCGGCGTTTCAATTCGTTCGGCAACTGCAATGGCCAAGTCCTGATGCCACGGAACACGCCAATTTGATTCGGGAGTTTTATCAAAAAAAAATCGCACGAACGGGAAAAAGTTTTTCGCTAGTCAATTCGTTCAAAAGCGAGATCAACTTTGATGATGAGGCAAGGGAAACGATTTTTGGATTTTGCAACAGATTTCTAGCCCCGCCGATTTTGCTTTTGGCTAAATTTTGCCGGCTTTCAAACAGAGCCGACAATTCGGCTGCCAATGAATCGCATTCCAAATCTGAAATTACTTTGGTAACAATTTGAAATCCATCTTCAGCAAATTGGCCCTTCGATTTTGAATTCTTGGCTTTGACCAATTTCAAATTCATCTAGTCCAGAATCGTCAGTGGCCTTTTCCGTTTTTGCCATTTTTCGACGGCTTCAAATAGCTGATGCCGGTCATCGTAAGCAGCGGGAGAACGTGCGGCATGTCCAGTTTGTCTAGCACAACAACATGAGTCTTGCCCAAAGCAATCTTATATTGCTCGGCAACTTTGTATTGCCGGCCATCCGCCATTCTGATTTCAAAAGGAATGCCCTCTTGAATTGCAATTTCAATTCGATCCCGTGTCATAACGTCCTAAATTTAAGATATCATTGGATTTAGTCAACCCTTCAAAGTTTTAATTCCCCGCTGCCACAAATCAAAATAATACAGCGCGACGACGACGAGGGAGTGGCCGATTTTTTCGTCGGCGACGAGTTTCGGGATTTCCGCGACGGGCACGAGGCGCGTGATCAAATCTTCGCCGCTGTCGAATTCCACGCCGTGTTGCAGGCGGCAGTTCTCGATCAGCACGGTGTAGGTGACGTTGCTCAAGATCGCGGGGTTGGAATGGATTTTTCCGAGCAGACGCGCGTGTTCGCCGGCGTAGCCGGTCTCCTCGCGCAATTCGCGCACGGCGGTCACCACCGGGTCGGTCTCGCCCGCGTCCATCATGCCGCCGGGAATCTCCAGCTCGACGGTGTTCGAGCCGTGACGATATTGCTCGACCATCACAAACTGTCGGTCGGGCGTGACGGCGATGACGTTGACCCAGTTGACGCTGTCGAGGACGAAGAAGTCGTGTTCCTTGCCGGTGCGCGGGGAAATTTTCACGTCGGAGCGCAGCTTGAAGATGCGGAAATCGCCGATGAGTTTTGTGCGGATGGTTTTCCAGGGCTTGATCATTTTCGATTTACGATATGCGATTTACGAGCTGCATGAATTAATGCGCGTAAATCGTAAATCGTAAATCGAAAATTCAAAGTTATTTCCCCTGCGCCGCCCAGCCCCGCTTCATCAATGTCAGCAAATGTTTGAGCGCTTCTTCGTAGCTGCGATTTTTTTCAGCGGCCAATTGTTTCGCGCGCTTGTCCAATTGCGCGGCCATTTCCAAAGATTTTTCGGCGGGACAGCCGAGGGCGACAAGAATTTTTGCCAGTTCGGAAATTTGCATGGGAAAACGTGACTCGTTGAATGGTTAAATCGTTGCATCGGAAAAGTCCCGACGATTCAACTATTCAACTTTTTAACGATTCAACGAACAAAATCATTTCACCGAATCGCGCGGCACGATCTTGATGCTGATGACGCCCATGCGTTTGACGGGGCGGTCGCCGGGATGGGTGGGCGCGGTGGCGATTTTTTCCAGCACGTCGTCGCCCTTGATCAACTGGCCGAACGTCGGTGTATTGGCCGTCCAGAAAATTCGGGTCGCCATGGCAGATGAAAAATTGCGAGCCGGCGGAATCGGGATGGTTCGAGCGCGCCATCGAGAGGACGCCGCGCACATGGGATTTGTCGTTGAACTCGGCCTTGATCTGGTAGCCCGGCCCACCGGTGCCCCACACAGCTTCTTTGCTCAGCGTCTTTGGTGAGCGGGTCGCCGCCCTGGATCATAAAACCTTTGATGACGCGATGAAAGGCCGTGCCATCGTAAAATCCCTTTTTGGCGAGCGTCTTGAAATTCTCGACG
>CAVRAN010000010.1:0-23619 GCA_963719075.1 uncultured Verrucomicrobiae bacterium
CCACAGTCGGCGCAAATTATTTCTGAAACAAAAGTTTCCGCGCCCGTTGTGGAAAAGAAATTGGATGATAAAAAACTGGCAGCGTTGACGCAGCCGACTGAAACAAAAATTCCTGAAATCAAAACGCTCGCGCCGGAAACGAAGCCGGTGGATTTGTCGAAGGCGGATGAAAAATTATCGTCCCTGCTTGGAAAAACAAAATAACCATGAATTGGTTGAAAAAAGAAGTAAAGAATCCAGAGTTCTGGAACATTCCAAGAATTTGTCCTAACTGTGGATGGAAGCGTCAACCAAATGATTCTCTCAAAATAATTAATTTGTTTTTTACGATAAAGGGATGTCCAAAATGTTCTCATCGCTTGGAACACGCCAAAAGAACTTGCCCAGTTTGTCATAAAACATTTCCTCTATTTCGTATGCCTAAAACTCGTCGACAAGCCTTTTGGGGTGATTGGACATGTAAAAATTGTGGTAGTGAAAATGATAGATGGAATCGCAAAATTTCTATCTAAAAAAATGCAAAGAATTCTCGCCATCTCGTGGTTGACGTGGAAGGCCGTGCTGCGGTTCAAATTATTCCTCGTCATCGCGGTATTGTTGATTCTGGCCGTCGTCGGTTTGCCGCTGGTCATCAAGGACGATGGCACGGCGCGCGGCTTCACGCAGATCATTTTAACCTACACGTTGAGCGCAATCACGGCCCTGCTGGGACTTTCGACGTTGTGGCTTTCGTGCGGCACGCTGGCGCGCGATATCGAGGAATGTCAGATTCAAGTCATCGCGACGAAGCCGATTGCGCGCTGGCAAATCTGGATTGGAAAATGGCTGGGCATCGTGACGTTGAATGCGGCGTTGCTCGCAATTTCCGGCGCGTGCGTTTATGGTTTGTTGCAATGGCGCGCGACAAAATTGCCGGCGGCGGAGCAGAAAATTTTGCGCGAGCAGGTTCTGGTCGCGCGCGGCTCGGCGACGGAAAAAAGTTACGACGCGGACATTGACGCGGCGACGGAAAAAGTTTTGCAGGAGCGCTTGAAAAGCAGCCCGGTCACGGTGGCGGATTTGCCGGAGGTGAAAAGAGAAATCCGCGAACAGGTGAAGGCGGATTTCCAACTGGTGCCGCCGGGTTACACGCGGGAGTGGGACATTGACCTGGGCTTCGCCAAAAATTATTTGCGGGACAAGCCGTTGCAATTACGGGTGAAATTCAACGCGGCGCAAAAAAACGCCTCCGGCACTTTTGTCGTATTATGGCAGGTGGGCGACCCGCAAACACAGCATGTGTGGCCAAGCGAGCCGATGAGCCTTGCGCCAGACACGTTTCACGAATTTCAAATTCCACCGAATCTTTTTGATGACAAGGGCGTTTTGACAATTGTTGTACTGAATCCTAACAATACCGCTCTTTTGTTTCCGTTGGAAGACGGCATGGAAGTTTTATATCCCGCAGGCAGTTTCGTGCTGAATTTTGTGCGCGGGCTGGGAATTATTTTTTGCTGGATGGCTTTGCTTGCGGCAATGGGTTTAATGGCGGCAAGCTTCCTTTCCTTTCCCGTCGCGGCATTTTTTTCGTTGGCGCTTCTAGTGGTGGGGCTTTCCAGCGGCACACTGGCTGACGCAGTTGAAAACGGCACGGTCGGCGTCGGCAATGAGGAAAGCGGCGCGGCCGGACATTCTCCAGCGGACGCAGTTTTGATTCCGGCTTTCAAAGGCATGTTGACAGTCATCAATCTGGTGGAAAATTTTTCGCCGATTGATTCGTTGAGCAGTGGACGCAACATTCCGTGGAGCGAACTCGGCGCGGCTTTCGGGCAGATCGTTTTGTTGCTCGGCGGAATCATCGGATTAATTGGAATCTTTTTATTTAATCGGCGCGAACTGGCAACGGCACAGGGAAATCAATGAGCGCGCCGGCTAAAAAAATTCTGTTGCTGTTGCTGGCGTCGGCGTTGCTTGCCAGTTCCGGCCAAGTACAAAAGTCATTGAATCGTGATCGCGCCCAGCTCGGTCTTACTATTGCAGAACCTTTGGAAAACGCGCCGCCGATGCTGGCGTTCACGACCGTCGCGCTTGGCGGTTTTCGCGGGTTGATTTCCAATTATCTCTGGATTCGCGCCAACGATTTGGAGCAGGACGACAAATTTTTTGAGGCAGCTCAACTCGCGGATTGGATCACGGATTTGGAGCCGCATTTCCCGCAGGTCTGGTCGTTTCAGGCGTGGAACATGGCCTGGAATATATCGGTCAAATTCAAGGATTTTGCCGATCGCTGGCGCTGGGTTGAGCACGGCATCGAACTGCTGCGCGATAACGGTCTGCGCTACAATCCCGACACCACGCTCCTTTACCAGCAGTTGGGCTGGATTTTTCAAAGCAAAATGGGACAGAATCTCGACGACGCAAATTTGTTTTACAAACAGGAATGGGCCAAGGAAATGACGCCGTTGTTTGCTCCAAACGGAACGAATTTTTCCGCGCTGATCGATCCGCAAACCCTCGAAGCCAGAACGAACACATTGTTGCTCCACGAAAAATATAAAATTGACCCGGCCTTTGCGGTTCAAGTGGACAAGGAGTACGGCCCGCTTGATTGGCGGCTACCGGAGGCGCAGGCGATTTACTGGTATGCCCGTGGCTTGCTAGAAGCAAAAGAAAACCCGTCGAAGGTGAAGGCAGATGATTTAATCATGCTGCGCCGCGGGATTTACCAATCCATGCTGCAAGCGTTTCATCACGGCCAGCTTGTTATGAATCCCTTCGACAAGTCGTATGAGCTTTATCCCAATCTCAATATCATTCCCCGGCTCAACGATGCCTATGAACAAATGATGCAAGAGGATGAAAGCAACCGTGCCAATATCGCCACCGCGCGCCGGAATTTTTTGAAAGATGCCGTTTATTTTCTTTACGAAAACAATCGCATCGCTGATGCCGCAAAATGGTATCGCTACCTCAGCCAGAAATATCCCGACAAACCTTTGCTCAATGGCGATCCCAATTCGTTGCCGTCAAAAATATCCTTGGATGAATACGCCATCGCCCTTGTGCAGGAAGACATCGGCGAAACATCACCGGAACGTGTAACTTCGGCAATTGATGGATTGCTTTCTCGATCATATTACGAACTGGCCGTCGGTCAGGATGACCGCGCCGCCGGCTTCAAACTGCTCGCTGAAAAGGTTTACCAAAATTACGATCGAAACATCACCGGCCACAATAATCAACAACGCATCGGTTTGCCGCCATTTGCCGCCATCAACCGCACCATCCTGAATCAATTGCTCGATCCACAGCAAGGAGTGCCATTTGAAATGCGCGCCGTGCTGCGGACACAACTCGGCTTGCCAGCGGAAACCAATGCGCCGCCGGTTGCAATCATTTCAACCGACGCGACAACCACTGTTTCTTCAACCAACGCTTCAGCCACCAATGCCGTCAGTCAATGACGGTGTGACGAGACCCTGTCGAGTCCTCGCAGGCATTGCTTCGATTCAATGCATCGCATAACCTCATCTTTCCGTGACAGAAAAGAAAACTGAACAACGTCCGTTGCGCGTCGGTTTGATTTCGCTCGGCTGTGCCAAAAATCTCGTGGACGCCGAGATCATGCTCGGCTCGCTGCTCAAAAGCGGCGTCGAGATCACCAACGACGCCGGACAAGCCGACGCGCTCATCGTCAACACCTGCTCCTTTATTGATTCTGCGCAGGAAGAAAGCGTGGACACGATCCTCGAATCCGTCGAACTCCGCGACGCGAACCGGCGCGGCCAGGCCGTCATCGTTTCCGGCTGCCTCTCGCAACGTTTCCGCGAGGAACTGCCCAAGCTGATGCCCGAAGTGGATGCCTTCATGGGCATTGATCAAGTGGCGCAGGTTGGAAATATCGTCAATCAAGCCATCTCAAATCGCGCTGGAAAAATTGGGAATGAAACATTGAAAATTAAAAATTCAAAAACGAAAATCTCCGCGCGCCTGAACGAACTGGAAAAATCCCGCGACATTTCCCAACACGAAAAAGAAGAATCCCTGCGCGGCTCCGAAAAATTTGGGAAAACAAAAATTGTCGTCGAAGCAAAAAATCCCGCATCCCGCATCCCGCATCCCGCATCGCCTTTGTTTGACGTCACCGCGCGCCCGGTTTTCATTCCTGATTTCGCGACGCCGCGCTTTCGCCTCACGCCAAAACATTTCGCCTATCTAAAAATCGCCGAAGGCTGCAACCATCCGTGCAGCTTCTGCATCATTCCCCGGATGCGCGGTTCGCACCGCAGCCGCACGCAAAAAGACATTGTGGCCGAAGCGAAGGCGTTGATTACTGACGGCGTGAAGGAAATCAATCTGATTTCGCAGGACTCGACTTATTACGGCTTGGATTTGCGCCCGAATCATTCGCGCGCGATTTCGTCGCCGGAGAAATTCAACGCGGCGACCAAATCGCTTTCCGCCGATGCCACGACGATTTGCACTTTGCTGCGCGAACTCAATTCGTTGAAAGGCGATTTTTGGATCCGCCTGCTTTACACGCATCCCGCGCATTGGACGGACGAATTGATTCAAACAATCACCCATTGCAAAAAAGTTGCGCGTTACGTGGACATTCCGTTGCAGCACATCCACGAAAACATGCTCGAACGGATGCGCCGCGAAACCTCGCAACAATACATCATTGATCTTATCAAACGCATTCGCGCGGGAATTCCCGGCATCGCGCTTCGCACGACTTTTATCGTCGGATTTCCCGGCGAAACGGAAGTAAGTTTTAACACGCTGCTTGATTTCGTCCGCGAAACAAAATTCGAGCGGCTCGGCGTTTTCACCTATTCGCAGGAAGACGGCACGCGCGCGGGCGCGATGGCCGGACAAATTTCCGACAAGGTGAAACAAAAACGCCGCGAAATCGTCATGGCCGCGCAACACAAAATCGCCCGGCAGGTTTCGGAAAGTTTTGTCGGTCGCGGAATCAAAGTGCTCGTCGAAGGCGAGGCGGATCAAAAACAATTGCAATCCGCCAACGTGAGTTCGTGGGAACACGGTTTGATTCGCGAAGCCGAAATTCAAAACTCAAAACTCAAAATTAAAAACTACCTCGTCGCCCGCGGCGAAGCCGACGCGCCGGACATTGACGGCCGCATTTACATTCGCGGCCAACTGCCGGTCGGCGAATTTGCAAAAGTGAAAATCATCGGCCACACGGATTACGATTTGATTGCCGAATCGGTGTAATGCCGAAGGCATGGCCGAAAATAGCCCGTAGTTTCAACTACGGGTTAAATCGTTAAAAAGATCGAGCCCCGAAGGGGCGGCAGAAAACGAACGCAAACGCTCGGTCGTCCCTCCGGGACTTGATTTATTCTTGCGCTTACCCGCAGTTGAAACTGCGGGCTATTTTCGTTCGTCGCTTCGCGACCTTTGAAAGCGCCGAATAAGTTTGTCCGCAACGATAAAAAATTTTACAACGAGCGAAGAAAATTCAATTTCCAAAGCATTTATGGCCACCCTCGTTTTCGACATCGAAACCACCGCGCTGCCACTCGAAAATTTCGACGACGCGCAGCAGGAATATCTTTTCCGCGAGGCCGACAAACTCGCCGACGCCACCGCCAAAACCGCCAAGCGCGAGGAGATCGCCAAGTTCATGAGCCTGTGGCCGTTCACGTCGCAAGTCGTCTGCATCGCCATGCTCAACGCCGAGACGCAGCGCGGACAATCACTTTTTGTCGCCGAAGATTTTGAGGAAGTCGAAGAAGAAAACGCGCCCGTAAAATTCATTCCCTGCGCGGACGAGACGGAACTGCTCGCGCAATTCTGGGACGTCGCGAAAAAATACGATTCCGTCGTCACCTTCAACGGCCGCGGGTTCGACGTGCCGTTCATCTACCTGCGCTCGGCGCTGCTCAACGTGCCCATCTCGAAAAAAAACTGGCTCGGCTACCGTTACGCCACCGACCCGCACTGCGACCTTGCGGAGCAGTTCACCTTTTACAGCGTGAGCGGGCGCGACGGCGCGGCGCGGCGGTTCAACCTGGATTTTTACTGCAAGGCATTCGGCATCGAATCGCCCAAGAGCCACGGCGTGACCGGCATGGACGTGGGCGCGCTGCTGGCCGCCGGAAAATTCCGCGACATCGCCGAATACTGCCTGCGCGACGTCCGCGCCACCGTGGAGCTTTACAAAATCTGGCAGGAACGGCTGGCGGGGATAAAATAATTACAACGTGCGAATCAAATTATGAAAAAAATTATCTGTCTCATTTTCGTCGGAATCACACTTGGCTGCGCGCAGGCGCAACTTTTAACCGCACATGCAAATAAATGGAAAGCGACGCTCAAAGTTGTTGATGAAACCGGAAAGCCAGTGGCGGGCGCAACCGCAACGGTGGATTATCTTGAGGACAGTCAATTCACGGGTTTGACTGATACCAACGGCATTTTTATTGCCTCGCATCGAGACAAGACATTCGCATTGGCGTTTGATGTAAAGAAAGATGGTTACTATCCATTTTGGCAACGGTATGAAATGGGATTT
Organism: uncultured Verrucomicrobiae bacterium; assembly: GCA_963719075.1. Lineage (GTDB taxonomy): Bacteria > Verrucomicrobiota > Verrucomicrobiia > Limisphaerales > UBA11358 > UBA11358. The sequence continues at coordinate 6,524 of CAVRAN010000010.1, forward strand.
GATTATCAATACAAAGAAGCCAAATGGAATCCCACGGAAACAATTGTTCTGGAAAAAATCGGCAAACCAATTCCGATGTATGCACGAAATAGCCAGATTGAAATTCCTGAAATCAATAAACCGATTGGATTTGATCTTGTTGAATATGATTGGGTCTCACCATACGGAAAAGGAAAACAAGCCGATTTTATTTTTCAAGCAGAGCGACGTTGGGTTAGTCGCAACGATTTTGACTGCACAATAAAGCTGACATTTTCAAACAAAGGTGACGGACAGATTGTCGCGCCAGCTTCACCCTTTCAAGGTAGCAGTGGACCACGAATGCCTGTGACAGCTCCTTTGGATGGTTACATGCCAGAAATCCAAAACAGATTAAGCAATACACCTGCCAACGGGTGGAAGGATGACAGCAAAGACCAAAACCATTTTTTCCGTATTCGCACCATGCTGGACGAAAACGGCAACGTCAGGAGCGCACTCTATGGGAAATTTTACGGGAATTTTTCTCTCGACCCAATTAACTCGAAGACAACTTGGATTCTTTTTACATATTACCTGAACCCAACGCCTAACGACCGAAACTTAGAATTCGACCCGAAACATAATTTGTCCACGAATTTGAAACTTCTTGAAGGAGTTGAAGCACCATGAGCGGTTCGCTTGCAAGGAATTGAATGGCTCAATCATCAATCATAGTTTGCTTCGCCCTGAAAGAAGAAGCCGCGCCGTTTCGGAAAATCGCGGCGGGCAAATCCGGCATCACAATTTTGCTCACCGGCATCGGCCGCCAGAACGCCGAAAAATCCCTCCGCGAATTTCTGGGGAGCGCACCCGCCCCGGGTGCGGCGGTTGACGCCTCGTCAACCGCAGCGAACGACGCGGCGTCGTTCGCAACACGCGAGGGCGCGCGTGCTCCCCAACTGGTGCTGACCTGCGGTTTCACCGGCGGACTGAATCCAGAATTGAAACTCGGCGACGTGGTTTTTGAAATTTTTCCCAGTAGCAGCCGACGTGAGTCGGCTCAAACTGAAATCGAAAATCAATCAGAGCCGATTTACATCGGCTGCCACGAAAAATTAATTGCTGCCGGGGCAAAGCCCTCAAAAATTTTCTGCGCCGACCGCATCGCCACGACCGTCGCCGAAAAGAAAAAATTGCGCGCCGAAACCGGCGCGGACGCCGTCGAGATGGAATCAGCGGCGATCCACGCCATCTGCCGCGAGCGCGGCATTCCCTGCGCCACCGTCCGCGTGATTTCCGACACGGCCAGCGAAGATTTGCCGCTGGATTTCAACGCGCTCTCCAAGCCGGACAAGAACCTAGATTTCGGAAAATTATTTCTGGCCATCGCCAAGTCGCCCGGAAAAATTCCCGCGCTGATGCAGTTGCAGAAGAAAACCAAGTTCGCAGCGGAACAACTCGCAGACGTTCTCGCCAAAATTATTTTTCCGTGACAGGAGTTTGCGCGGCAGCCGGCGGCGCAGGTTTTTCTTTCGCGTGTTCGCTGTAGCTGATGAACGCTGCGCCGAGCACGATGAGCAGGACGCCCGATCCACCGGATGATCGAAACGTGTTCGCCGAGAAACCACATCGCGGCGAGCGTGGCAAACACGAAACTCAACGCGGTGAGCGGCCAGAGAAAGCTGATGTCGCTCTTGGACATCAAAATCAGCAGGCAGAAGAAAAAACAGCGCCTCAAAAAAAACGCCAAGCAGGATCTGCGGATTCGTCGCGCCGGCTTTCATGACACGGAAGATTTCGGCGGCGGTGTAGCCGTTCATGTCGCCGATGACGTTCATGCCTTTTTTCAGCAGGATGACGCCGGCGGACTCGAAGACGAGTCCGACGAGCAAAATCAAAAGCAGTTTAATCATAAATCCTGGTAACGAATCAGCTCGATGCCGAGCTTTTTTATTTGTTCCTTCACGCGCGGGCTGACGAGGGCATCAAACTCATGCTTAAATTCATCCAGCGACGGATGCGAGTAAAGCTCGGAATCGCCCGGCGGCAATTCGGGCAGCAGTTTCAAAACGTAATCTTCATCCACGCGTGCGTTTTGCAGCAGGCCGAAAGTGATTTGCGCGTGCCGGATTTTTTTTGCAGCTAAAACGTTTTCGCGCGCGGCTGGACAAAAATTCAAAAATGGCCGCGTGGGAAATTTTGTAAAACAAATGGCCGCGCGAAATTTTGCGGCTGCGCGCAAGACAGTCGCGCGTCAGACGCAAATGGCGGATGCCGAGTTTTTCCGAATCTTCCATCAGGATTTTGAAAATGGCCGGATGCAAATGCAGATGCAAATGGCCGTTGACGTGGTCGAGCGGCAAACCGGTGGAATGGAATTTTTCAAACTGCGCGTGGATTTCGGCGCGCAGCTGTTCGCGCAAACTGCGTCTAAAAAATATTTCATGCCGACGCCGAGCGGGCTGTTGGAAAATTCGCTGCGCGCATTCACGAGGCCGGGAATTTTTTCCGGCGGCAACGCTGAATGGCCTTGCAGCAAAGTCAGGTGCAAACCGACGCCGAGCTTTGGATTTTCTTTCGCGAGTTTTACGGCTTCATCAAAACCGGCTTCATTCACCATCAAACTCGCGCTGGTCAAAATGCCGTCGCAGTGTGCGCGGATGACGGCTTCGTTGACCGAATGTGACAAGGCCAAAGTCGTCGGCGTTGACAATCAGCCGCCGTTTTTCAGGACTGGCCATAGCGGGACGAAGTTGAGCCGGCCACGAAACGAAGCCATGAGCCAAAAATCAACGCGAGTTTGTCCGGCTTGCTTAATTTCAATGGCTGCGAACCGAAGACATCAAATTTTCCGCGCTCCAGTTTTTGCAAAAGCTGCCAATAGACGGAACCCATCAGTTCGGCGGCGACCATGGATTTGCGGTCTTCTGGCGGCAAGGTTTTTTGCGCCAGCGAGTAAAAATATTTTGCCCGTCTGGCCACGCTGCCGGCAAGGGCAAAATAGTTGTCCGAGAATTTTGAGCCGAGAATTTCGGCTTCGCTGACGTCGAACTTTTTGAGTTCGGATTGCGGCAGGTAAATCCGTCCGCGCGCGGCGTCGGTTTTCACGTCGCGTAAAATGTTGGTGAGTTGCAGCGCCTTGCCGAGGTGAATGGCATAATCACGCGTCGCCGGATTTTTGTAGCCAAAAATTTCGATGCTCAAGAGGCCGACGACAGAGGCGACGCGGTGGCAATATAATTCGAGTTGTTCAAAACTGTCGTAGCGTTTTGTGTCCAAATCCATCTCGCAGCCTTTGATGAGTTCGTCGAACAACTCAAACGGCAGATGAAATTGTCGATTGACAGATTGCAATTCCCGGTTCACTGGAAATTGCGGCGGCCGATTTTCGCAGGCGCGTTTCACGTCATCGCGCCATTCGGCGAGCTGCGCACGACGTTTATCGGTCGGGACGTTTTCGTTATCGGCAACGTCGTCCACTTCGCGGCAAAAGGCGTAGAGGGCGGACATGGCATCGCGTTTTTGCCGCGGCAGCAGAACGAACGCGAGCGCGAGATTCGAGGCGCTTTTGCGGGTAATCGCGCGGCTGTGGTGCATCGCGGTTATGGTATTTCAGATTGAGGCGGTGTTGGTGGCTGTTGCGAACGGACGGGCGGCAGACCGCCGGTCTGGGCGAGTGTCGGATTCATGGGGCGATGTTCACGGCGCCGGTGCCGATAGCTTTTGCGGACACGGATTTTGCCTTCACGGGAATCGGTTTCTAACCGCTCATGATCACTTGTATGACTGTGATGTTTGTGCCGGCGCTTTGATTTTTTTCGGAAAAGAATAAGCCAGACGAGCACGATGAGTGTGACTAGTGCAATCGCGCCAAGCACGATTAAAAAATCAAAAAATCCCGGTGAAAGCGGGGTCATCGGCGGCAATTGATCCGAGTTCATGAATAATTAAGTTTTGATAATTTCTCGTTCGTTGGCAACATTCGCCTCACTTTCCGCGCTGTCGGCAACGCTTATATTTAACCGCTGCATTCGATAACGCAAGGAGTGGCGCGTAATTTTTAGCCGCTCAGCGGTGCGCATGGCGTTGAAATCATTTTGTTCCAGAACCTTCAAAATCAATTCGCGTTCCGCGCGCGCCAGCGCGGCATCAAGCGAATCGTCGCTGGAAATTTTCGACCAGTCCATTTTTTGCAGATGCGTTTCGAATTCAAAACCGGGAAGGCTAGAAGTCTGGATTTCAGACGTTGTTTCCAAAATCAGGGCGCGTTCGATGACATTGCGTAATTCGCGAACATTCCCCGGCCAGCGGTGCGAAAGAAGTTCTTCCCGCGCGGCAGTTGAAATGCTTCTTATGTTCTTGCTCATCACCGCGCCGAGTGTTTTTAAAAAATGTTCCGCGAGCAAAAGGATATCCTCGCCACGTTCGCGCAGCGGCGGCAGACGAAATTGCACAACATTCAACCGGTGAAACAAATCTTCGCGGAACTGGTCTTTGGCAATCGCGCGGCTGATGTCCTGGTTCGTTGCGGCAATAAGGCGGACGTTGACGCACAATTCCTGAGTGCCGCCAACACGCGTGAATGTGCCGTCTTCCAAAAATCGTAGCAATTTGGCCTGGAGCGGTTTGCTCATGTCGGCGATTTCATCGAGAAAAATCGTGCCATTGTCCGCTTCTTCAACGCGGCCGCGCTTTTGTGCCAACGCCCCGGTGAACGCTCCTTTTTCGTGACCGAACAATTCACTTTCCAGCAGTGTTTCGGGAATGGCGGCGCAATTAATGCGAATGTAGTTTGCATTTCGCCGCCGGCTCAAACCGTGCAGCGCGCCGGCGACGAGTTCCTTGCCAACGCCGCTTTCGCCAAGAATCAGCGCGCGCGCATCCGTCGGCGCGACCGTCAAAATCAGTTGCCGCACCTCACGCATTTTGGACGATTCGCCGATGATCTGGTTAAAACTGTAAATTTCACCGGCTCGCGAACGGAGTGCGGCGTTTTCCTGAAGCAGCCGGTAACGCTCCGCGCAACGGGCGGCGGCATGAAGCAATTCTTCTGGTGCAAAGGGTTTGGCCAGATAATCCATGGCGCCCGCTTGGATCGCTTCAACGGCAAGTTTCGACGTGGCATAGGCGGTGAGCATCAACACGGGAAGCTCGGGCCATTGACTGTGGATTTTTCCGAGCAATTCATAGCCGCTCATGCCGCCGAGGCGCGCATCAGTGATAACCATGAAAAATCCTTTGCGCGCGAGCAGGTTCAATGCTTCTTCGGCGGATTCGACCGCGCGAACAATGTAACCCTCGTCGCCCAATACCGTTTGGAGCGACAGTCGCATATTTTTCTCGTCATCCACGACGAGTACGGGTGGCAATGAAGCGCTCATTTAGTCAGTCTTATTAATGTTCTCGCTGGAAAGCGTAGCGTAAATTTTGCCCCTTTTCCAAGCTCTGATTCGACAAGCACATTGCCACCATAAAGTTCGACGTTGTGTTTCACAATCGCCAAGCCGAGACCAGTGCCGCATTCCTTGGTAGTGTAGTAAGCTTCAAAAATGTGTCCGCCTTTGTCGGGCGGAATGCCGGATCCGTCGTCACCCACGGAAATCTCGATGGCGTAACCGCGACGGCATTCGGCGGAGACGTAAATGTTTCCCTTGTCGCCGAGCGCCTCGCGCGCGTTTTGTAAAAGATTCACAAGTATTTCGGACAAATGGCCGCGTTGCATGAGTAGTGGCGGAAAATGAGACGCGTATTCTCGATGAATTTGAATCCTTGTCGGCACGGCAGGCGGAAAAACCTGCAGGAGGGCGCTGTCAATTTCCTCAACCACATTCAATTTTTCGACGCGACCTTCACTCAATTGTGCGTAGCTCATGATTTGGGTGAGAATGCGGTCGGCGCGCGCGACTTCTTCCCGAATAATTTCTAATTGTTGTGCCGTGCCGTCCTTACCGTCACGCCATGCTCGTTGCAGTGAGAAAGAAGAGCTATTGATGATGGCCAGTGGATTTTTGATTTGATGTGCAAATTCGGCAGCAAGCCGACCGGCGGAGCGCAATTGACTTTCACGCGCGGCGAATTCACCCGCCTCCTCGGCGGCTAGGCGCTGGCGTTCGAGCAGCACCTGTGCGCCGTAACAACAAACCGTCGTGAGCAGCAACAGCGTCAGGCGCAAGGCAAACGGCTGTCCCAAATCCTCGTGCGGCGTCAAATCCAATGTGTGCAGTGTTGCATCATCCAGATTGTTTAAAACGGCGACATCCAGCACCGCCACCAGCACATAGCAAAAGCTGATGGCAAAATTAAGGAACAACTGTGAAAAGCCCGGCGGCAGACTCACGGCATTACGAAGGATCAAAGCCATGAACAGCCAAAAAAGAATGCTGTCCAGACCGCCCGTGAGCAGCGCCATGCCCGCGATGAACAGCCCGTCCACCAGGCTGCTCGTGACCACCGTCCATTGCACGACCGCCAGTGGCAGCCGATCCACGGCCAATAGAATTGCGGCCAAAATTGCATTTGCCAAAATATAAAACCCAAAAATGTACTGCACGGTTTCCACCGCCACATCCATCGTGCTCGAAATTTGACCAACCCATGGCGTGTTATCGAATGAATACAAAATGAATCCAATGAATACCGCTTTGACGGGAAGCACGACGTTCCGCTCCATGAATTTTATGCGGCGGAGGAGACGCGGCGCGTCGGGCGCCGGGATTTCCAGCGATACAAACAGCCGTTTCAGCCATTGCAAATGGCTTGGTTTCATATACTCGCCGCAGCGGAAAATTTTTAACGCAACAATTTCAACGCGCGCTCCGCAATTTTTTCCACCGGCCACAAACGTCCAATGCCTTCGTAGCCGCAGGAAAGCATTCCGTCATCAGGCCCGATGAATTCCGCGCCGCGTTTTTTCAATGTCGCCACGTTCGCCTGTGTCGCTGCGTGCAGCCACATTTTTCCGTTCATCGCGGGCGCGATTAAAATTTTCGCTTTTAGATTTAACGCCAGCGCGATGCAACTCAAGGCATCATCTGCAATTCCGTTCGCCAGCTTCGCAATCACATTCGCCGTTGCTGGTGCGATGAGCAGTAAATCCGCTTCGTCGGCCAAACGAATGTGCGTCGGCTGCCAGCCTTCTTCCTCGTCGTAAAGTCCGGTCACGACCGGATGGCGCGTGAGTGTTTTGAATGGCAGCGGTGTGATGAAATGCTGCGCATCGGCGGTCATCACCACGCGCACGTCGCATTTCTGCTTCGTGAGCAAGCTTGCCAAATCCGCCGCCTTGTGCGCGGCGATCGAGCCGGTTACGCCAAGAACAATTTTTCGCAAAACACTCATGCTTTGAATTCTAACTCAAAATTCCGGCGGTTGCGAACGCGCCACACGCATTTTTTCAGCTTCAACAATCGCCAGAGTCCGCCTCAAATCTTCCTGTTTCGTGCCGCTGACCAGAAGATAATCGAAATTTTTCCACTGCGCGATTTCCTGCCGTGCGACTGCGAGTCGTTTTTGGATTACAGCTTCGGCGTCCGCGCCGCGTCTTTTCAACCGCGCTTCAATTTCGGCCAAAGTCGTCGGCGTCAAAAAAATTGTTATGAGCGCGCGTTTCAACTCCGGTTCGTTTTGCGCTTTTTCCCGGATTGTAGCCGCGCCTTGCACGTCCACGTTCAGCAAAACATCCTTTCCCTCACGCAATTTGCCCAGCAATTCCGATTTCAGCAAACCGTAGCTGTTGCCGTAGACCGTCGCATGTTCCAGAAAGTTTCCCGCCTGCACGCGCTTCAAAAAATCCCCAGCCTGCAAAAAATAATAATCCACGCCGTTGCGTTCGCCCTTGCGCGGCGGGCGCGTCGTGCAGGTAACAGCGCGCGTCATGTTTGGCCGCGCGCGCAACAATTGCCGGCACAACGTCGTCTTGCCGCCGCCCGACGGCGCGGATATCAAAATTAACAATGGCGCGGATTTTTTGACCATTAACACATTAAAAATGTTTTTTTGACGTTAGAAGATAAAAAAGACAGAAACTATTGATTGCAGCCGAAATTAAAACCATGACGATGCCCGGAACTATTGAATCATAAGAATTCGAATGAAAAATTTCGGTTATAAAAAAAAATATCAGACTTGAAGGCAAAGTCACTACAATTGCGGGTAATCCAGAAAAAGAGTCATGGTCATCTGCAATCATAAAAGCCAAGGATAAGGCTACTAAAAACAAATAGAAGCCTATCACAATTTTACTTTTTGATTTACTCAACATTTTGCACTTGCTCGCGGAACCGTTCCAGTTCCGTTTTCAGCGTCACGACCTCGCGCGAGATGATCGCATCGTTCGCCTTTGAGCCGATGGTGTTGATCTCGCGGTTCATTTCCTGCGCCAGAAAGTCCAGCGTGCGGCCGACCGGCTCTTTCGACTTCCGGCAATCTTCAAACTGCTTGAAATGACTTTGCAGCCGCGTCAATTCCTCCGAAATGTCCGAGCGATCCGCGAACAAAACAATTTCCTTCAAAAGTCTTTCGTCGTCCGGCGCAATGTTTTCGATGCCCGCGCTCTTGATGCGTTCGAGCAATTGTTTCCGATAATTCTCCGCCGTCTGTGGCGCTTGCTTCTGAATTTTTTCAACCGCCGCGCGCATGATGCCGATCCGCGCCGTCAAATCCTCCGCCAGATGCGCGCCTTCGCGTTCGCGCATTTTCACGAGCGACGCCAGCGCCGGCTTCAACGCCTTCTCAACGGCAGGCCAGATGTTTTCCGCGTCCACCAGTTCTTCATCGCTCTGGAAAACGCCCGGCGCGCGCAAAATCTGGTCCAGCGAAACCTCGCCGGAAATTTTCAGCGACTTCGCCAGTTTGCCAAGTTCCGTGGCGTAGGATTTGGCGAGCGGCAGGTTGATGTGTGCGCGCGCCGACGACTGGCCGTCCGCCGCGTGGATGCCGATGCGCGCCGTCACGCGCCCACGCGCGACCTGTGCGTTGATGGCGTCGCGCACCTGCGCCTCGAGCAGCTCCAGCTCGCGCGGCAGGTTCACGGAAATTTCCGACTGCCGGCGGTTGACCGCGCCCAGCTCGACGGTGATCTTGAAACCGTCCCGCGCGCATTCGCCGCGACCGTAACCCGTCATGGATTTCATCCCGCGCAGTGTGCGAAAATTCCCCGCCGCAAGCGAATAAATTTTCAAAACGCGCGTGTGAAGTGAATTCAAATTAAACTGGCTTACGGCTGACACTGTATGATTCCATACAGTTGCAGGGTTGAATTTTCGTAGTAAGATCACAGCAACTGAATAAATTATGAACGCACAAATAAATCCAAACATGAATATCGGCTTCTATTCTGCAATGATGCTAGGCGTGTATGCTTTGCTCCCGCAGTCAGAAAAAGACGAGTTGCACGAATGGGAGAAGATTCACAATGGCCGCGAAGGAACATCAGACTGGCCTGGCTGGGCAAAATACATTGGCCAAATGCCGGAAGTAACACTTTGGACTAAAAAACCAATTCCGCCTGAAATACGTTGGCAGATATGGGAACGTGACAGTTATAAATGCCAACACTGTGGTTCAAGCGAAGACCTTTCAATTGACCATATTTTTCCAGAACATCTTGGTGGAACTCTCGATTTATCGAACCTTCAGACATTATGTAGAAGTTGTAATTGTAAAAAGGGAACAAAAATTTAACCATCCATACGGGCAAACGACAAAAGGATTTTATGTATAATCAAAACAAATCGCTTGAAGAGAGAGTTGCGGATTTAGAAAAGAGCTATGATGCACGCCAAACTAAATTTGACCAAAACATAGGAGCAGCAGCCCAAAAAATACGCGAGTTGGAGAAAGATATACGCGAAATAAAGAAAAACCTTTCGCCAACGCAAGCGAAATAGCCCACACCCATTGCCTGCTTAATTTTTCACCCGCAGTAATTTCAACGCCGCCAGAAAATCCTTCGGCAGCGGCGCTTCAAACGTCATCAGCTTTTTCCGGCGCGGATGGATAAACGAAAGTTCCTTCGCGTGCAGCATCACGCGCGGCGCGGCGTAGTTCGTCAGTTCCTTGAGCCGCGCATTTTGCCGCGCGCCGTAGGTGTCGTCGCCCACGAGCGGATGGCCGATGAATTGAAAATGCACGCGGACTTGATGCGTGCGCCCGGTGTGGATCTGCGCCTCCATCAACGTCGCCGCGTAAAGCCGTTCGAGAATCCGGTAGCTCGTGTGCGCGGCGCGGCCGGAACTGTCGTCGCGCACGGCCATGCGTTTGCGGTGCGTGGGGTGCCGCGCGATGGCGGCGTGGATTTCGCCGGTGGCGCGCGCCGGTTCGCCGCAGACGAGCGCGTGATAAATTTTTTTGACTTCGCGCGACGCGAATTGTTCCGAGAGCGCGAGGTGCGTCTCGTCATTTTTGGCGACGACGAGGCAGCCGCTGGTTTCCTTGTCGAGCCGGTGGACGATGCCCGGTCGCGCCACGCCGCCGATGCCGCTCAACGAACCTTTGCAATGATGCAGCAGCGCGTTGACGAGCGTGTGTTCCTCGTGGCCGGCGGCGGGATGCACGACGAGTCCGGCGGGCTTGTTGACGACGAGCAGGGTTTTATCCTCGAACAAAATATCGAGCGGAATTTTTTCCGGCTGCGCAGCGGCGGGTTTGGCTTCCGGCCAATGGACTTCAATTTTTTCGCCCGCGTGCGGATGATGCGTGGGTTTGACCTCTTTGCCATTGACGCGAATGTGCCCTTCTTCAATCAAACGTTGCAATGTGCCGCGCGAAACGGCTGGAAATTTTGTCCGCAGAAAAGTGTCAAGCCGCTCGGACGGCAGCGATTTTTCGACGATGAAATTTTCCGTGCGTTTTGTCATGGGCAGGCGTCCTTGATTCTGACTACCACTTGAAAAATGCAGGCGATAAAAATGCTCAATGTTCCGCCAAGATACGACGCATTGTGCATATAACCTACGCAAAGAAACCGGCGCAAATTCACCACGTCTTTCGGAATGAACCAGCCTTGGTAATTTGCGAGATTGACTGTCCGCGTCTCATAGTAACCGTAAAGCAAACCGCATAATCCGAATAAAAGCGTGATTGCAATTACAAGACCGAACGCCATCAAGGAAACTTTAAGCATCCGCTGATAGCGTGGATGGATGAGTCCACTTCCGCCGACCAACAGGCCAATTGGAATACCCATCCACCACGAAGCCAGAAAACCGACTATTGAAGCGCGGACACGGTCAGGCAAATTCATGTCTGCGATTCCAAATTGCTGGAATTTGAATTTGGTAAAATATTCCGACGACACTGTGTAACTGATTTGATCATGAACGATTCCGTAAAGACCGGATAAAAACACCGCAAACAAAACAAGAAAGACGACCACTAAAAACTTTTTCATTTCGATGATTCGGCTGATTTCGGCGCGTGTTCATTTTTCCAGGTGATGAGAAAAATTAAGCCGACGCCGGTGCAAATCGCGCTGTCGGCGATGTTGAAGGCGGGGAAGCCGATTTCGCCGCCGCCGCGTTGTTGCAGATAAAAGCGGAGAAAATCCACGACTTGATGGCGAATCAGGCGATCGGCAAGATTTCCGGCAACGCCGCCAAAAATCAGACCGAACGCAATCTGGCCGGTGGGCGTGTGCGAGTCGAAGTGATGTCGCGTGAGAAAGAGCGCGACGAGCGCGAGCAAAGCGACAAACGCGAGCGCGCCGTTGTTGCCGCTGAAAAGGCTCCAGGCCGCGCCGGTGTTGCCCCAGTGAACAAATTTGAAGAAGCCGGCGATGATGATTTTTTCGTCATTGTCGCCAAGCGTGCGGAGCATGAGCCATTTGGTAAGCTGGTCGAGCGCGAGAATGAAAAGCGCGATTCCAGCGATGCGGCGGTTCGATTTCTGAAAAATGGATTGATTGGCGGACACAAAAAACAGTTTCAAGTTTCAAGTTTCAAGTTTCAAGTTCGGATTGCGATGACGATTAAGATTAAGTTTTTATTTCATGCACGAACAGTTATTCTTCATTCATGCCGCTGGTGCGGATTTTAGTGGATGGTTACAGCCTGTTGCACAACTGGCCGGAAATCGCGCCTGGTCAGCCGCGACATTCCGAACGTGCGCGGGATGAATTGATTCAAATCTTAACAAAGTATCACGACGTGACAGGCGAGCCGATCACAATTTTTTTCGACGGCAGCGGCGCGCCGCCAAATGTGACGAAGAATGAATCGAGCCGCGACGTTGAAATTTTATTTTCGCGTGCCGGGCAGACTGCCGACGACATGATTGAGCGCGCGGCGCATCGTTTTCAAAGTTACGGCGAAGTGCTCGTGGTGACGGACGATTTTGCGGAGCGCGACACGGTCAGCGGATTTGGCGGTTTGGTCACCAGTTGCACAAATTTCGTTCGCATGATTGAAAATACATTGGCGGAATTGCAGGACGAATTGAAACATTACAATCGCGCGGAACAAAATCGCTTTAATCGGAAGGGCGGTTCGGATTTGAAATGAAAATAAATAATTTTTTTTGCCGCTGGCGAATCGTCGCATTGTTGTTCGCTGGAATTTTCCCGGTTCGGGTTTTGCATGCGCAACCGGAACAGGATTCGGGCGGTCGTTTTTTGCTTATTTTCGAAACTTCGTCGGACATGAAAAAGCGCGAACCGTCGGTGGAAGAAGCGGTAAATCAGATTCTTGCATTCAGTGTAAACGGGGAATTGCATGATGGTGACACAGTGGGTGTGTGGACATTCGGCGACAACGTGCATGCGGGTGAATTTCCGTTGCAAGATTGGAAGTCTGAAAACGCCGAGACTGTCATTGGCAATATCGCCGCGTTCGTGGAACGGCAACGTTATGCAAAAGTAGGGCGTTTTGACGTTGTGCTGCCGTTGCTAAATCGCATTGTGAAAGATTCCGAACGGCTGACGGTGCTGATTTTTTGCGATGGCGAAGAGGAAGTTCACGGAACACCGTTCGACGTCGGAATCAATCAGGTTTTCAAACAGCACCTGCGTGAACGGAAAAAATCGAAGCAGCCATTCATCCTCGTGTTCCGTTCGCAACTCGGCGAGTATGCCGGTTGCACGGTCAGTTTTCCGCCCGCGCAGGTCAACTTGCCGGAATTTCCGCCTTTGCCGGAACCGACCAACACGCCAACGCAAATTGCAAGGGAAGCACCACCGCAAGCAGAACCGCTTCAACCGGCACCAATACAAATGCCCCAGGCCGCGCCGCTCATCATGATTGGCAACGAACACACCACAAACATTCCCGATTTTATTTCACAAGAGACAACGCCAGAACCAAGCCTGACAACAAATACCGCGTTGGTAATTTCAAACGCACCACAAACTTTCCTCATACGAACAAATTATGTCGCAACTTCTTCTGCCAATCCGGCCGGCGGCAACCACGGCGCATTGATTTTTGGATTGGGCCTGCTCATGGCCGCCGGAATTTTGGTCATCGTCATGCGGCAACGGTTGCGCGACGATTCACATTCGAGTCTAATCACCCGTTCGATTGACGACGGCAAAAACACTCCGCCCAAAAATTGAAATAAAATTCCGCGCGTGACATTTGCTTTCGCGTGTGGAAAATTCCCCGATCATGAAAGCGACAAATTTGATCTGCGCAGTCAGTGTCATCGCTGGCTTTGCCCTGATTTCATCCGGCAACGCTGATCAAACGCAAACAAACAATCCGTTGGAGAACAAAACGCCTTCGTCCGTCGCGCCGGGTTTTGCCGATCCCTCCAAACTTACCGAGCAGGCGCCTGAAACTTTCAAGGCGCAGTTCGACACGACCAAGGGCAAGTTCACCGTCGAAGTCACCCGCTCACTTTCGCCAAATGGCGCGAATCGGTTTTACAATCTCGTTCGGTCCGGCTACTTCACGGACATCGCCTTCTTCCGCGTGATTCCCGGCTTCATGTGCCAGTTCGGGATTCACGGCGACCCGGCCGTTTCCGCAAAATGGCGCGATGCGAACATCACCGACGATCCGGTCAAAGGCAGCAACACGCGAGGCACCATCACCTTCGCCACCGCCGGACCAAACACGCGCACCACGCAGTTGTTCATAAATTTTACCGACAACACCAGCCTTGATGCACAAGGCTTTTCGCCTTTCGGCAAAGTGACTGAGGGAATGGACGTGGTGGACAAGATCAACAGCGAATATGGTGAAGGTGCTCCGAATGGTAATGGGCCGGACCAAGGGCGCATTCAGACGGAAGGCAATGTTTACTTGAAAAAAGATTTTCCGAATCTCGATTACATTAAATCCGTAACCATCGTATCGTGGGAATTGCCTGCAAAAAACGACCTAATTAGATAATTATTTATGAGTGAAGCTGCCATCATCAACACCACCGAAGGCGAAATGGTCGCCGAATTCTGGCCGGACGTCGCGCCCAAGACCGTCGAGAATTTCAAGACGCTCGCCAAAAAGGGATTTTACGATGGCACGGCCTTTCATCGCGTCATCAAAGGTTTTATGATCCAGGGCGGCGACCCGCTCACCAAAGACGCTGGCAAAGAAGCTGTGTGGGGTACCGGTGGGCCGGGCTACCAGATCAAGGCCGAGTTCAACAAGAAATCCCATGTGCGCGGCGTCCTCTCGATGGCGCGCTCGAACCATCCCGATTCCGCCGGCTCGCAATTTTTCATCTGCCATGGCGACCCGAAATTTCTGGACGGCCAATACACGACGTTCGGCCAGTTGATCAAGGGCGACGACGTGCTGGAAAAAATCGCCACCGCGCCCACCCATCCCGGCGACCGCCCCGTCAAACGCATGGGCGTCATCAGCATCAAGATCGTGCCGCGCGATTCGGTGAAATGATTTTGTTCGTTGAATCGTTAAAAAGTTGAATAGTTGAATCGTCGGGACTTTTCCGATGCAACGATTTAACCATTCAACGAGTCACGTTTTCCCATGCAAATTTCCGAACTGGCAAAAATTCTTGTCGCCCTCGGCTGTCCCGCCGAAAAATCTTTGGAAATGGCCGCGCAATTGGACAAGCGCGCGAAACAATTGGCCGCTGAAAAAAATCGCAGCTACGAAGAAGCGCTCAAACATTTGCTGACATTGATGAAGCGGGGCTGGGCGGCGCAGGGGAAATAACTTTGAATTTTCGATTTACGATTTACGATTTACGCGCATTAATTCATGCAGCTCGTAAATCGCATATCGTAAATCGAAAATGATCAAGCCCTGGAAAACCATCCGCACAAAACTCATCGGCGACTTCCGCATCTTCAAGCTGCGCTCCGACGTGAAAATTTCCCCGCGCACCGGCAAGGAACACGACTTCTTCGTCCTCGACAGCGTCAACTGGGTCAACGTCATCGCCGTCACGCCCGACCGACAGTTTGTGATGGTCGAGCAATATCGTCACGGCTCGAACACCGTCGAGCTGGAGATTCCCGGCGGCATGATGGACGCGGGCGAGACCGACCCGGTGGTGACCGCCGTGCGCGAATTGCGCGAGGAGACCGGCTACGCCGGCGAACACGCGCGTCTGCTCGGAAAAATCCATTCCAACCCCGCGATCTTGAGCAACGTCACCTACACCGTGCTGATCGAGAACTGCCGCCTGCAACACGGCGTGGAATTCGACAGCGGCGAAGATTTGATCACGCGCCTCGTGCCCGTCGCGGAAATCCCGAAACTCGTCGCCGACGAAAAAATCGGCCACTCCCTCGTCGTCGTCGCGCTGTATTATTTTGATTTGTGGCAGCGGGGAATTAAAACTTTGAAGGGTTGACTAAATCCAATGATATCTTAAATTTAGGACGTTATGACACGGGATCGAATTGAAATTGCAATTCAAGAGGGCATTCCTTTTGAAATCAGAATGGCGGATGGCCGGCAATACAAAGTTGCCGAGCAATATAAGATTGCTTTGGGCAAGACTCATGTTGTTGTGCTAGACAAACTGGACATGCCGCACGTTCTCCCGCTGCTTACGATGACCGGCATCAGCTATTTGAAGCCGTCGAAAAATGGCAAAAACGGAAAAGGCCACTGACGATTCTGGACTAGATGAATTTGAAATTGGTCAAAGCCAAGAATTCAAAATCGAAGGGCCAATTTGCTGAAGATGGATTTCAAATTGTTACCAAAGTAATTTCAGATTTGGAATGCGATTCATTGGCAGCCGAATTGTCGGCTCTGTTTGAAAGCCGGCAAAATTTAGCCAAAAGCAAAATCGGCGGGGCTAGAAATCTGTTGCAAAATCCAAAAATCGTTTCCCTTGCCTCATCATCAAAGTTGATCTCGCTTTTGAACGAATTGACTAGCGAAAAACTTTTTCCCGTTCGTGCGATTTTTTTTTGATAAAACTCCCGAATCAAATTGGCGTGTTCCGTGGCATCAGGACTTGGCCATTGCAGTTGCCGAACGAATTGAAACGCCGGGTTTCACCGGCTGGTCAGTCAAAGACGGCGTGACTCATGCGCATCCACCGCAACGAATTTTGGAAAACATGGTCACGGTTCGCTTGCATCTGGATGACTGCAATTTGAACAACGGCGCTTTGAAAGTGATTTCAAATTCACATTTGGAAGGAAAACTTAACGCAGCGAGAATTGCTCAATTGACGCAAAATAAAATTATCACCTGCGAAATTCCCAAGGGCGGCGCGTTGTTGATGCGACCTTTGCTTTTACATTCATCTTCACCGGCAAAGAATCCATTGCATCGCCGCGTTTTGCACATTGAATATGCCGCGAGCGAATTGCCAAACGGTTTGAGATGGTTTGAGCGACCATGAAATAATTGCTCCGCGTAAAAATTCACCCCAAATTCACCGGATCAATGTCCACGGCCAGCGTGACGTCTTCGGGCAGCGCCAGCGATTGGATGATGCGCGCGAGTTCGCGGCTCAACGCGCTCATCGCCCGCGTCCGCAGCATGATCTGGTAGCGATAAAAAGTTTCCGCGCGCAGCAACGGTGCAGGCGCAGGTCCGGCGATGATTAAATCGAAGAAAACTTTTCGGGGAGCACACGCGCCTCGCGTGTCCTGTTTGACGCCCTCGTCAAACAGTTCCGCGTCGCCAGCGAGGGCGCTGACGACCGCAGCCGGGGCGGCTGCGCTCCCCAGATTTTCCCCCAATTCATTTTTCAAATGCTCGGCGGAG
>CAVRAN010000011.1:0-37674 GCA_963719075.1 uncultured Verrucomicrobiae bacterium
TTTATTTTTCATACGTTCAATGACCGGAAATTTGTGCCGAACCATGAAAAAAGTCACTGCCAAGCGGCGAACAGCCGGGCATTTTTCGTTAGATTGCGCTGTTTGGTAGGGTCAGTTTGAATCCTATAGGTGTTCACCCCATATACAGATTAAAAATTTGTCTGCACATTGAACACAAATGGATATTGAAATAAATAACGGTGGCGAACTAAATTTCGTAAAAGCGAGTTCGCCAAAAAACTTATTTTCGGTCTTTGGCCTTCACAATCACTTTTGCGCTTTTAAGATGGGCTTTAACTGTATTCCAATCTAGGAAATTGTAGAATTTTTTGATAAATAAACTGGCCTTCTTGGGAAATGCTCGTAACATACCAGCTTGCAGTCCAAAGAAATTAACAAGGGGAAACCGGCAACGCATATTTTGGTGGTGATGACGAACCCGCTGTTTCTACAACCATCAAGTTGTTGCTCGAGCATGACGGGCACAATGTTCAAACGGCCAATAGCGGCAGGGAAGCTCTAGTCCTACTTGAGCAAGTAAGTTTGACTTGGTCACAACGGATTTTTCCATGTCGGGAATGAAAGGCGATACGCTGGCCGCCGCCATCAAGGAGCGCCTGCCCGACTTGCCAGTCCTGATGATTTCGGCCAATGGTGCAATTGCGAAGGCTTCTGGCGATCCATTTCCGTGCGTGGACTTGGTAATCAGCAAACCATTTTTGCTGGAAAACCTGCGCAAAGCCATTGCCAAGGTTTTACCGGGAATCTAAGAGTTTTTGCTGATCCCAAACTGTCCCACTACCCACTACTAAACAGCATAATCTCATAATCCAGTATATTATCACCGACCAGCCCTGAATTTGGCACGGGTTTTTTTACATGTTAAGCCATGACCACAATTGGCGAATTGAAATTTGCCTGCCCGGTATGCCACCAGCATATAGCGTGTGATTCAGGTGCGGCCGGCTCACACATGGAGTGTCCAACCTGTTTTCGTCCAATCATTGTCCCAAAATCACCCAGCAATGCTACAACCCGGCTTATTTTACGCGCAAGGCAACCCAAGTTCAGACATTATCATTCCGCCTCGAAAGTCAAAGCCGTTTCACGCCCGACAAAGGCGCAAACCTTGTGGTTGACGGTTGCGGTAATTGGCATGTTGCTGTTTGTTGTGAGCGTGGCTCTGGCAATCAGCCGTTGAAATTTGTTATCCTTTCCACGCTTGAACACAACCACCACTGGAAATGCAACGTTCGAAGCGTCGTTAATTCGCCTGCTGATTGAACGGAAACAAACGCTGGCTTTGGCGGAATCCTGCACCGGCGGATTTATTGCAAATCGAATCACGAATGTGCCGGGCGCTCGGAAGTCTTTTTGGGCGGAGTAGTGGCTTACAGCAACGAAGCAAAACAAAAATTTACCGGTGTTCGCGCCGAAACTTTGAAACAGCACGGCGCGGTGAGCGAAGCGGTCGCGCGCGAAATGGCCGAAGGCGCGCGAAAAAAATTCGGCGCGGATTTTACGATCGCGGTCACGGGAATCGCCGGACCAAGCGGCGGCACGAGAGACAAACCGGTGGGGACGGTTTTTATCGCGCTGGCCGGGGAATTTGAAACAATGGTTGAGCGAAAACTGAATTTTTTCGAGCGTGAAAAATTCAAGGAAGTCACGGGGCGTCAAGCGCTTGAAATGCTGCGTTTGAAATTGTCGCAAGTTTGACATGATTTATTCTTGAGAACGCTTTTTTTTTCATTAAAGTAGCGCGGCTCGACGCCTTCATTGGGTCGAGTTTAAATAATTTTCAAAAAATGACTTCAATCGTTGAAACAGTGGCCGAGGCGAACAGCATGATGGCGGAGTTGGTGAAATCCACGCCTCCGAAACGGCGCGGTGTTTTATTGGTTGTGGATGACGAAGACGGGCCGCGCCAGTCGTTGCGCGTAATTTTCAAGGACGAATACGATTTACTGATGGCCGGGGACGGACCGAGCGCCATCAAACTGGCGCAGGAAAATCAAATTGATGTGGCGGTGCTGGACATTCGCATGGCCGGCATGTCAGGCATCGAAGTTCTGGAACGCCTCCGGTATGTTGACCCGGACATCGAGGCGATCATGATGACGGCGTTTGAAACGACGGACACGATTCGACAGGCGCTGCGACTGCGCGCGTGCGATTACATCAACAAACCGTTCGACATCGCGACGATCCGCACCGCTGTCGGCCAGGCGATGCAACGGCGACTGCTCGAAAGTGAAATTCACAGCAGTGCGGAAAAAGTGCAGGAACTGCTCACGGAATTGCAAAACCAGCGCGTTGAGGAGCAGATTGCCAAAACGCGCGGCGACATTTACGCAAGCATCATTCATGACATCAACGGCCCGCTCACGGTCATTTCCGGCTTTGTGCAAATCCTCAATCGCCGGCTCAATCATTTGTCACGGCTGGAAGTCGAGGATTTGGAATTCATCAAAGACCGCCTGCGCGTGATTGCACGGCAGGTAACCAATTGCATTGAAATTTCCCGCCGCTACCTCGGCTTTTTGCGCCAGCAACCCAGCGAAACACCGTGCGTCAGCGTGAACCAATTGCTGCACGATCTCGGCCAGCTCATTCGCGTTCACCCGAGTTTGCTGGACAATGAGTTCAGCGTCACGCCAGTGGCTGAAGACATCGCCGTCAAAATCAACGGCACCGATCTCATTCAAATTTTATTAAATCTCGCCGTGAACGCTTTTCAATGCGTGCCGCACAGTCATCAGGTGGAAATCAGCGGGGAAATTTTGCGCCAGCCGCTTGATTTAACGGCATTCAAGGATAGCCCGCAGGAGCGGTTTCTAAATGTCGAAGGCTTGGACAACAGTGCGCCGCTGGTAAAATTTTGGGTGCGCGACACCGGCCCGGGCATTCCGGCGGAAGTGCTGCCGAAAATTTTCCAGCCTTATTTTACCACCAAAGGCCCGCGACAGGGAACCGGTCTTGGACTCAACATCATTCAGCGGCTCATCAAGGAAAGCAACGGCGCGTTGCACGTCCACACGCAACCGGGCAAAGGCACAACCTTCACGGTTTATCTGCCGGGAGCGAATTTGATAAAACAGGTATGAAATATGCGTGCCAGCGGTTTTATTATCTTGGTTTTGCTGGCGACAATTACGGTCGTTCGCGCGGATGAGAATCTGCCGGTTCTCAAGGTGGGCAGTGATGTTTACAGCAACGTGACGGTCACCACGGTGACGCCCACGGATATTTTTTTCACCTACGCCGGTGGCATGGTGAATGTGAAATTAAAGAATCTTGATCCTGAACTTCAAAAACATTTTCATTACAACGCAAAAAAAGCCGGTGAAGCAGAGCGGCAATACAGTCAGGCGAACTTTCAATATCATGCTGAAATTGCCGGCCAGACCGTTGTGCAGCCACCCGATGAAACCAGGGAACAACCACCTGCGGCTGCACATGCTTCCGATTTGTACTGGGGCACAGATTTCCCTCAAGCCTTGAATCAAGCGCGGTCGGACAACAAATTGGTGCTTCTCGATTTCACCGGCTCCGACTGGTGTCCGTGGTGCATCAAGTTTGATCACGATGTGCTGTCCACCGATGCATTTACTTCTTACGCCAAGGCCAACCTCGAGCTCGTGAAACTTGATTTTCCGCGCCACACCGAACAGGATGCCGCACTTAAACAGGCCAACGAGGCATTGTCTCAAAGATTCAACGTGAATGGATTTCCAACTTATATTTTGTTAAATCCGTCTGGAAAAGAATTGGGAAGGCAGGTTGGCTATGCCGAAGGCGGGCCAAGCGTTTTCATCGCGGAATTGGAGGGCTTCAGCAAATAATAAATCTGCTTCGCAGTGAAGACGAGACTTTCAGCTTTGTCTGTCCGGCGCGAATTTGATAAAACAGGTATGATGAAATATGCGTCCTAGCGGTTCTATAATCTTGGTTTTGCTGGCGGCAATTGCGGTCGTTTGCGCGGATGAGAATCTGCCGGTTCTCAAGGTGGGCAGTGATGTTTACAGCAACGTGACGGTCACCACGGTGACGCCCACGGATATTTTTTTCACCTACGCCGGTGGCATGGCAAACGTGAAATTAAAGAATCTCGATCCTGAACTTCAAAAACGGTTTCATTACAACGCAAAAAAAGCCGGCGCAGCAGAACAAAAACAAGCTCAAGCTAACGCCGAATATCACAGTTTGATTATCAGCCAACCCGCCCCACAACCACCAGACGAGAGCCGGGAACAATCTGTTGATACCACTCAGACTACGGGGGCGGGAAAGAAACTTTGGGCCAAGTCTTTTTTGAATCAGAAAGCCCCCGATTTGATCGTCGAAAAATGGCTGACGCCTGAACCAGATCGTCGTGGCAAATTCACCTTGATTGATTTTTGGGCCACTTGGTGTCCGCCGTGCCGTAAGGCCATTCCTGAATTGAATGCCTATCATGAGAAATTCGGCAACAAACTTGTTGTCATAGGGATTTCCGACGAAACTGAAGAAGCCGTGAGGAACTTCGCCAATCCGCAAATTGAATACTCCATTGCCATAGACACACAAGCGCGCACGAAAAACGCGGTCGGAGTGACCGGTATCCCGCATGTCCTAATCATTGACCCGCAAGGTATCGTTCGTTGGGAAGGTTTCCCATTTTTGGAAGGTTATGAATTGAACGAACAAGTTGTGGCCGACATTCTTGCCAGATACTCCAATTAAGAAACCGAAGGAATTTTTACTTTCAATTCCCCAAATACTCGCGCGGATCAATGATATTCCCCGCGCTCGCGGCCACGGTCATCGACATTTGTTCAAACCAGTTCATAAACCGCCGGACGATATTTTGCCTTGGGAATATGCGCTCGCATTTCGCGCATGGATTCAAGCGTCAATTCCTGCGCGATTAAAACCTCGCGCAACGCATCTTCCGGCGTGTCGCCGTGCGCCGAGCAGTATTTCAAATCGGGAATGTCGGCGATGTAGCACTTGTCTTCCTCGCTGTAAAAGACGTTGATGTGATAGCGTGTTTTCATAATTCGTCGTCCAGTCTCAAGCCGTTCGTTTCCATCGCATCGAGCAATTGCCGGAGTTGATATATTTTCATCTGGCCGTTCCTGTCTGGCTGTAAATTCAACCGCAAACCCGGCACTTCACGATGCACAAAAATATGGTGGCTGCCGCGCGTCCTGTCCAATTCAAATCCCAAACCCTTTGCCAACCGGCAGGCATCCTCAAACCGGATGTTGCGCGAACCGGAAAGAATTTTTTCGAGAACCTTCCGGGCTTTCATCTCATGATTTTTAATTCCCCAAATACTCCCTCGGATCAACAATCTTTCCCGCGATCGCGCTCGCGGCCACGGTCATCGGCGAGGCGAGGAACACTTTCGATTCCTTGTCGCCCATGCGGCCGGGAAAATTCCGGTTCGTCGCGCTGATGCAATTGATGCCCGCCTTGTTGATGCGGCCAAACGTGTCCACCGGCCCGCCGAGGCACGCGGCGCAGCCGGCGTTCTCGGTCATCTGCACGCCCGCGCCGACGAGGATCTGCCAGACGGTTTCGTTGCCCCAATACGTCGTCTGCAAATCGCGCACGATTTCCGGCGTCGCGGGCACGCCGAACGTGTCAATCGTCACGCGCCGTCCGCGCAAGATGCGCGCGAACTCCACGAAATCGCTCGTCTTGCCGCCGGTGCAGGAACCGACGTAGGCGCGATCCAATTTCGTGTCGCCCATGTCCTTCGCTTTTTTGCGCTGGCCGGGATCGGGATGGCACGCGACGGTCGGTTCGAGCTTGCTCAAGTCAACGACGAGTTCATAAACGAATTTTTCGTCGCGATCGCGTTCGACCGGAGTGTAATTGCGTTTCGTGCCGTTCGTTTGCGTGCGCGCGTCCACGTATTCCTGCGTGCGCGAATCAAATTCAAAAACGCCATTTTTTCCGCCCGCCTCAATCGCCATGTTCGCGATGGTCATGCGGTCGTCAATGGAAAGCGATTTCACGCCTTCGCCGTCGAATTGCATCGCGCGATACGTCGCGCCGTCGAAACCGATTTCGCCGATGCAATGCAGGATCACGTCCTTCGCCATCACGCCCGGTTGCAATTTTCCTTCGAGCCGGAAATGCATCGTCTCGGGAACTTTCAAAAGTAATTTTCCCGTGCCCATCACGAAACCGGCGTCGGTATTTCCAATTCCGGTGGCAAATAAATTGAACGCGCCCGCCATGCATGTGTGCGAATCCGTGCCGAACAAAATTTCGCCCGGACGCGTGTGTCCTTTCTGCGGCAACGCCGTGTGGCACACGCCCGCGTAACGCGAGCCGTATTGCTTGTTCAACATTCCTTTGCTCGCATCGAAATGCCAGTGGCCGTTCGGGTCATCAATCACGTCGTAAAAATACGGGATGTCCTGTTCTTTCACGAAATCGCGGAGGATGTCCACGTTGCGATTCGATTTGGAATCGGCGGTGAAAATGTAATGGTCGGGGATGATGACGATTTTATTTTTGTCCCAGACCTTCGCCGTCTTGCCGAACTCGCGCTTGAAGACGCCGATCGTGCCCGGCCCGCAAACGTCGTGTGTCATGAGCACGTCTGCGTTAACCCAGATGTTGTCGCCGGCCTGCACGCTCGTCTTGCCGGACGCGCGGGCGAGTAATTTTTCCGTCAAAGTCATAGTCTTAAGAGAATAGCCGATGAAACGGCGGACTTCAACAGCGTTCGTGCAATGGTCGTATGCAGTGTGAAATCTGGTATGATAGTGTGACGGTATAAATTGTTGCTTGCAAGGATCGTCATTTTTGACGATAGTTAGTTGGTGCCACTAAAAGCCGAAAACCCTAACTATGTTTGGAGAACCGAAAGGTAGCTGCGAAAGCAGCCTAGGTTTCTAGGGCGCTATTTCATTTTTTAAGCAGGAAATTCCAAATGGTAAATCTTTGAATCCTTTTGGGAGTGCTTTGGGTAAAATCTGAAAGCCCTGATTTGCTTTCAATGTATTTTGACAGTTCTTTTTTCCCCTTATTTGCTCCAGCTATTAAATCAAACCCGTTCTTTTTGTAACCAATTGCTCCGATTAGCACGTCGGTTATTTGTATCGCCTGACATGCTTTGGAATCGCGCGGCTCCACTGCATGAAATGGATTTGTGCCGATTTCAAATTTCTTCTTCATTCCCATATTCGAGAAAGATTTCAAATCATTCAAACTGTATGAAGAATTCCTGTAATCCAAATAAACCAAAATTCGATTGTCAGGTTTTACTTTACAGTATGCTCCACCAAAGCTGTGAAGTAGCAGTTGATAATAAAATTTGTAGAATCCGACTTCTTTGTCACCGCTAAATCTACTGTGATCGATTTGGGTTGTATCAATAATTAAAGCGTGAAAATGAGCGTGTCCGGTATTGTTCAAAGCGAAGAAGCAATCGATAAACTTTTTATATTCCTGCGGCAGACTTTTATTCCTTGTGACTCCGTCCAAAATATTTTCGAGTTTACTCCACCGCATCCAGCCGGAGGAGGCAATGGCCGAAGTCCACAATGGATTGGCTGGGCACGGATAGATGTTGTTTTGGAATCTCGTAAAGCCGTCCGCGCTCTGCACCACCGCGCCGGCCTTGCGCAACACGGCAAGGTGCTTGGACGTCATGTCCGGGCTGCACCCGACGGCTTTGGCCAGTTCCCGCACCGTGCGCGGTTCGCCCGCGCTTAATTCCTTGAGATCTTCCAGCGCGCAGTATGGCCCAGTGCGTTCGCCAGCAGACTCAAGTTGGGTAAAGGCTGGATTGCCATGGTCCTTTGTGCGTCAGAGGCCGTATTCATTATGCAAAAGTGACATTTTTGAAACTGAAAAACAGAAGAATAATGGAATAAAATTTATTGTTAAATGAAATAATTATATTATTTTAATAGTTATATTTCTATTATAACTAGTTAAATTTATTTTATAAATAAATAGATATATTTTTAGTCTAAATATATAAATTGTTTAATAAAATAAACAAATTGTAATGATAGTTAAATAAATTTTAACAATAAATAATCATCATTTAAGAATAGATTTAATTCCTGTAAGTCTCGATATTTTGAATGTCATTTATCGCGTTCCTGTGACGGATTTCATTCCGCGCAACGCGCCTTTGCTCGTCCTTCCAAAATATTTTAGCGCACCAGTCATCGCTTGAAAACTGCGCTTGCGCTCACGCCTTTTTCGGCTATCGTTTTCAACTCCTGTTTTCCGAAACGGCAACAAAAACGGTTTTAAAAATTAGCTTATGGCAACAGCAAACGACCTTCGCCGCGGCATGGCGATCAATTACAACGGCGACATCTGCGTGGTGCTGGAATTCCAGCACCGCACTCCCGGCAATCTGCGCGCGTTCGTCCAGGCCACGCTCCGCAGCATCCGCACGGGCAAGTCGTCCGACATCCGCCTTAGTTCGACTGAAAAAATCGAGCCGGTGCCGATGATCACGAAAAAAATGGAGTTCAGCTACAAGGACCGCGCGGATTTTGTCTTCACCGATCCGGATAATTATGAAACGGTCACGCTGGCGGCGGAACTGGTCGGCGATACGAAAAATTTCCTTGTCGAAAACGCGGTCGTGACCGTGACGTTCGTCGAAGACAAGGCGGTATCCATCGAATTGCCGTCGAGCGTCATATTGACCGTGACGGATGCGCCCGAAGGGGTTCGCGGCGATTCAGCCAACAATGTGCAGAAAGCAATCACCGTCGAAACCGGCATCACGGTGCAGGCACCGCTGTTCATCAAGACCGGCGAAAAAATCAAGGTGGACACGCGCACGGGCAAATATATGGAGCGCGCATGATTGATTTAAAAAATAAAGCCCGCCTCGCGGCGGGCTTTTTTGTTGTTGGACTGGTTTAGTTATTGTCGGGCGGAGGCGACTGTCCGTCGTCTGGACCGTTTGGCTCCTGATTCCTGTCCGGCGGTAGCGGAGCAAATTCATCGCGCGTCAATTTACCGTCACCGTTTTTATCCAGCGTCAGCAATTCCGCCGGGGCATTGGCAATTTCTTGGGCATCAATCACGCCGTCATGATTCACATCAAGCGCCATGATGACCGGTGAACGTGGCGGACGATGGCGATGCATGGGCGGGCCGTTTGAATCATCGCCATTTTGGCCACTGGCATCTCTGTTGTCCGGCGGGGGCGATTGCCCGTCGTCCGGACCATTGGCATCCTGACTCCTGTCCGGCGGTGGCGGAGCAAATTCATCGCGCGTCAATTTGCCGTCGCCGCTTTTATCCAGCGTCAGCAACTCAGCACTCGCGTTGGCGATTTCATTCGAGTCAATCACGCCGTCATGGTTTACATCAAGCGCCATGATGACCGGTGACGGTGGCGGACGATGGCGATGCATGGGCGGACCATTTGAATCATCGCCATTTTGGCCGCTGGTATTTTGTGCGCTGGCGACGAACGCCGACGTCCCGAGTGCCAGCAACGCCAGCATCGTTTTCATTTTTGTTTTCATACTATTTTTCCTTTCATGTTTTCATCTTTTGAATCAGCCGCAACCGCCCGCATCGTCCGATGCGAAAATTCCGGTTGTGACTGATGAAGTTCTGCCATTGCTATGGTTTGAATTTTCATAATACCACTTTACGCGAACGAACCTTAAGCGAACGTGAAGTTGAAAAATTTCTGAAAATTATTTTTCTGTAAGACCGTCCGGCAGTTCCGGACGGGCAAATTTTTCATCCGTCAGCGTTTTCAAAAACGCGACCAAAGCCTTTTTGTCGTCCGTGCTCAACGGCACGCCGCCGTCGGGATGCTTCGCGAGATTCGGGTCGAGCGTCGCGCTGCGTTTCATACCGGTGCAATAATGCTCGACAACTTCTTCGAGCGTCCGAAAACGCCCGTCGTGCATATACGGCGGAGTGACGGCGACGTTGCGCAGCGACGGCACGGCAAATTTTCCCGCGTCACCCGCGCGCTTCGTAATTTTGTAACGACCTAAATCGGTAAACGCGGAATCCAAACCGTTGTTCGCAAAATCCTGGCTCTGCAATAGCGGCCCGCCGTGGCAGTGAAAACAATCCGCGCCGAACTGCCCGTGATACGGATCGTATTCCGTGTTGAACAATTCAAAGCCGCGCTGTTCCTGCGCCGTGAAATTCGTCTGCCCGTTCATCACGCGGTCGTATTTTGAATCAAACGAAACCTGCACCAAAAGAAATTGCTCCAGAGCACGCGCGATTTTGTCCGAAGAAATCTCGGGCGATCCAAAAGCGTTTTGGAAAAGTCGCGGGTAATCTTTGTCGGCGGAAATTTTCGCGACGACGTTCGCTAGCGTCTCGTGCATCTCGATCGGATTCTGGATTGGCTGCAAAACCTGTTCGCGCAAGGTTTTCGCGCGGCCATCCCAGAAAAAATAATCTTTCCACGCAAGATTTTCCAGAGCCATCGCATTGCGCGTGCCGAGGTCGCCGTCAATGCCCCGGCTGAAACGACGCGGCTCGGTGAACGCGGAATTCGGATGATGACATCGCGCGCAGGATTCCGTGTCATCCCCCGAAAGCCGCCGGTCGAAAAACAATTTGCCACCAAGCGCAACGCCCTCGCCGGTCAGCGGATTATCGCGCGGCAAATCGGGCTGCGGGAAGAATTTTGAAAACGAAAAACGATACGGCGTGGCGTTCGGCGCGATTTCGATGTGATTTGCCCCACGCGATAATTCTACGATGGGAAAAAATTCTTTCACATTTTCCACCGCGAAAGCAGCCTCGACATTTTGCCGCAACTGAACGGTCAGCAGATCATTCGCGCGTGAATGGGTTGCATCGCTGGTTTCGCTCAATTCAATTTTATTGGGCGCGGAAAAAATTTTGCCGATGTCCAATGCAACTTGAATTTCGTGGCTGGAATTCAAATCCAGTGCAACGGGCAGCTCGACCGTCATCAACTCGCGGTCCGTGGCGAGGTGAAATGAAAAGCCGCTTTCGCTGCCGCCATTTTGCCAGCCGCCTTCGAGCGCGAGGAAAATGTATTCGCGCGACCAGCCCCAATACAAATGGTTCACGTCGGGATTGAGCACGTGACCGGCGGGCCATTGCGCGGCGTCGGTGTGATTGATTTCCGGCGCGAGGCCGATGTGAAATTGCACGCGGTCGTAATCTCCGGCGGGAATGTTTTCCAAACTGAAACTGGTTTTGCCATCGCGTACGCTGATGAAAGCGAACCAGTTTGTTTGTCCAATCCAAATTCCGTCCGCGCGGCGCAAGTCGATTTCCGACGCGAGAAAATCCAGCCGCGAAACGGAAATGCTTTGACCTCCGGCGGTCTGGTATTTGAGCGCGTCAAAAGCGAGCGGCGCGCCGTTGAATTGCGGAAGAAAATCCACGCGCAGATTGGCGGCGAAAGCGGGAAGCGCCAGCGCCGTGGCGAAAAACAGTATCAAATATTTTCGAGCGCGTTTCATTTTTAATTTCAGGTTCGGCTCGCGGGGACGCTCGCCCCACCGGTTTTTAGTTGATCGTAAAACCGTTCGCGAGCGACCAGGTATTCGGACCGAAAACGGTGTTCACGGTGTAAGTGCCGGGCGTGGCGGTCGAGGCGATTTTGAAAGTCGCCGTCACGACGCCGGTTGTGGTGTTGCGCAATGACGACGACGCCGTCAGCATGGTCGCGCCCGACAAGGTGAGGGTGACGCTTGTGGGTTGCACGAAGGTTGGCGGCGGCGACATCGTATAGCCGCTGTTCAAAGTGATGGTGAGTGTGACGTTGTCGTCGACGCTGTTGGTGCCGCGATTGCCGCTAGCCGGCAGCACGGACGAAATGCCTTGGCTCCCGCCGTCGCCGCTGACGGGATCAAAACTTGCGACTGCCGTCCGCCCGACGCGGTAGAAATTTTTGTCGGACGCGGTGACGTTCGTGTAGCCGCCGAGAATTTCATTCGGCGAAACATTTGTGGCGAGAATCGTCCACGATGAAAAATTTGTCGTCGCTTCGATTTGATAACTGCCGCCTTCGAGCGCGCTCCAGGTCAACGTGACAGTTCCGTTGTTCACGCCGGGCGCGTTGAGCGTGGAAGCCAGATTCGTGTTGCCGAGAAAATTTGTCACGACGGTTTCCGTAATGCTCGTGACGCTGCTGCCGACGGGACTGCCGTAATATCCGCGACCGATGTTGTAAGGAAAAACCGGCGTGCCGTTGGACGAAATCGCGACGAAGTAGGCGTAAGTGCCGTTCGGAAATTCCGGCGTGACGCAGTAGCGGCCGTTGTATTCGTCGAGGTCAAAATCCGTTCCTTGAACGTAGCCGTGGTCGCCGAGAAAATCGTTGTCTTCCATGTAACAGCCGTTCGTGTGGATTCCCGTGAACGGCGCGCCGACCTGGTTTGAACTCACGTTGTAAAGCCGCACGGCCCATTGCGGAATCGTGTTGCGCCCGGTCACCGGCAAATTGTCCGTGCCGAATTGTCCGTTGCGCAAAACGTAACCGGAAATCATCCGGCGAATGCCGCTGTTCGCATTCGTCGCGACGGAATAACCGTATGGCCCATAAACCGGAAAGCCATCCGCCGTCCACGCGAGGATCGGCGAGTGTTTCGTCGGCGCGTTTGTGTCTTCGTAAGACGTTTTCGTCGCCGGATTGAAATCCACATGGTCGCCGAGCAGATGGCGCAGCGCGATCGGGCTGGCGTGATAATGATAAGTGCCGGTGTTTTGCTGGTGCGCGTTGCCGGGATCGAACGTCGCGCCTTCGTTCACATACGCGTCGCGATTCCAGTAGCCGGTGTAATTGGCGGTGTCGGCGCTGGTGGACGGATCCCAGGTGAACGCGTCCCAACTGTTGAACATCTCCACGCCGTCCACGAAAATTCCGATCTGGCCGCCGCCGGTTTCCGTCTTGGTCGTCGGCACCGCGTTCGTGCGCGGAAAACGAAACAGGATTTTTTGATTCACCGGCAGATTTGGAAACGCGCCGTTCTGCCACGGCCCCATGTTGTAACTGGCGAGGCCGGTGCTGCGGACATAAACCCAGCTCGTTGAGGAATCAACTTCCTGCACGCCGTCGTAGGCCGGCAGCGACTGCGTCTGCGAGCCGTTGCTCCAAGTCGTCAGCACCGTGCCGCTGGCGAGCATCGTGTCGTTGGTGTAAATGCGCGCGTATTGGCCGGAATACGTCGTGAACCAGCAGTTCGTGCGCGGGTCGCTCGCATGAATGCTGGTTGCGAACGCCAGAAAAAATCCCGCCACCAACGCGGTAATATTTGTCCGGCTGATTTTAACGGGAGAATAAATTTGAGTTTTCATGCCGACATTTTATGCGAACGAACCTTAAGCAATCGTTAAGCCGTGAAATTTTTTCACAGCGCGCGCAAAATTTTCTTCATCGTTTCTAAAGGTTGCGAATGCGACAATTTCCGCGAACTGGCGCAGAAATTATTTCCTGTTAAAATTTCGCCCGGCCCGAAATGAGAATCCTGATTGTCGAAGACGAACCCGATTTGCTCCGCAGCATCGCCCAGGCGCTGCGCGAGGAAGGCTACGCCGTGGACACTGCCGCCGATGGCGAGGATGGTTTTTACAAGGCCGAAAATTACGACTACGACGCCATGGTGCTCGACGTCATGCTGCCGAAAATGGACGGCTGGGAAATTTTGAAACGCCTCCGCAAAATAAAAAAAACTCCCGTCCTCATGCTCACCGCACGCGACCAGACGCGCGACCGCGTCAAAGGCCTCGACACCGGCGCGGATGATTACGTCATCAAGCCGTTCGATTTGCCGGAACTGTTTGCGCGCCTACGTGCGCTCATCCGCCGCAGCGCGAACAAGACGACGAACGTCATTGAAATCGGCGAAATCAAAATTGACACCGCGCTGCGAAATGTTTCGTTGCAGGAAAAACCTGTTGAACTCACCGCGCGCGAATACGCGCTCGTGGAATTTCTTGCGCTGCATCGCGGCGAAGTCGTCACACGCACGCAGCTTTACGAACATTTGTTCGATGAAAACGAAAGTTCACTTTCAAATCTTTTGGACGTTCACGTTTCCAATGTCCGCAAAAAACTCGGCGCGGAATTCATCGTCACACGCCGCGGCCACGGCTATTGCATCGAATGAAAATTTTCAAATCCATCAAATGGCGTTTGCAAATCTGGTATGGCCTGATTCTCGTCGTCGTGCTCGCGGGTTTTGGCTTCACAGCGTATCAGCTTGAACGCGGGCGGCAATTCGGACGGATTAACGACGAGTTACAACGGCGTTTTGGAATTCTCGCCAATGCGCTTCATCGTCCACCATCGCGTGGATCAAATGGCGGCGAACAACCTATGGATCGCCCACCGCCCGACCAATTTTCAGACGATGGGCCGCCGGGACAAAATCCGCGTCCGCCGCTTGTATTCCATTTGCCGCCGGAAGCCGCCGGATTATTTGGCACAAATGACCCGAACAATTTTTATTTTATCATCACACGCTTCGGCGAGGAGCTTGCGCGTTCAACAAATGTGCCGCAAGGAGAAGAGTTTCACGATCGGAATCCGGGAATTCAGCTTAATCCGCATCCAGAATTACCGGCTAATGAAAATCTTGGAAATGTTAACAAGCTCTTCGTGTCGCCGAACCAAAAAATATGGACTCCCAAAGGTCTTCAAGAAATTAAGCGGGATTTACCATCAGGTGAGCAGATTGCGGTCGGTTGCTCCATCATACCTGAATTACAGCAACTTCATTTGACGGCTCTGAAGCTCGCTGGCTTTGGAGGAATCATTTTATTTTTCGGTCTTGCCGGCGGCTGGTGGATTGTGTCGCGGTCTTTGCGGCCAGTCGTTGACATCAGCGCCGCCGCCGTGAAAATTTCCGCCGGAGATCTGTCGCAGCGCATCAACGTCGCCGAGGCCGAAAGCGAACTTGGCCAGCTCGCCGCCGTCCTGAATTCCACCTTCGCGCGGCTCGAATCCGCGTTCGCGCAGCAAAAACAATTCGCCTCCGACGCCGCTCACGAATTACGGACTCCCGTCGCCGTGATTTTGACGCAGACGCAAACCGCCTTGAACCGCGAGCGCGATGCCGCGAGTTACAAGGAAACTGTCGAAGCCTGCCAGCGCGCCGCACAGCGGATGCGAAAATTGATCAAGTCATTGCTCGAACTGGCTCGGCTCGATGCGGGTCAGGAAATTTTGAAACGCATGAGCTTCGATTTTTCAAAAACAATTTCCGATTGCGTCGAATTGATCCGCCCGCTCGCCGACGGGCGCGGCGTGAAAATTTTCACCGAACTTGAGCCGCTGGAAATTTCCGGCGATTCCGAGCGGCTCGCGCAAGTCGTCACGAATCTTTTGACGAACGCGATCCAATACAACCGCGATGGCGGCGAAGCGCGCGTGAAATTGGAATCTCAAAATGGTATGGCCGTGCTGACTGTTACCGATACCGGCGGTGGAATTCCCCCGGAGGATTTGCCGCATATATTCGAACGGTTTTATCGCGCGGACAAATCGCGTTCCACCGGCGGCAACGGCCTTGGCCTCGCGATTTCCAAGGCCGTCGTCGAAGCGCACGGCGGCACGATTGAAGTTTCCAGCCAGTTTGAAAGAGGTACGACGTTTGTGGTCCGTCTGCCGATGACGTCGTGATCATCCTGCGATTTCCAAAAGTTTTCCAATCATGGCCGGAATGTCTTTTCAAAGCGTGTAACGTTGGCTAATTTGAGTCATGGCCCAACGGCAACAGAAAGGGGAGAAGATTTTTCGTGGCATCGCGGTTTCCGCCGGCGTTTGTCGCGGAAAAATTCTCGTCCTTCATCGCGCGCGGCATGTCATCGTCCGCCGCGAACTGACTGAAAACGAGGTTGCCGGTGAAATCAGCCGCTTTGAAAAAGCGCTCTTGCAGACGCGCCAGCAAGTTTCCGAAGTGCAGCGCAAAGTCGCAAAAAACATGGGTGCAGCGGAAGCGAGCGTTTTTGAAGCGCATTTGCTGATGCTCGAAGACCGGATGCTGGTGGAGGAAGTCGTGCGGTTGATTCGGGAACAAAAGGCGAACGCCGAACGCGCTTTTCATTCGGTGGCGGAACGTTACGCCGGAGTGCTGCTGGCGGCGGAAGACGAATATCTTCGCGAACGCGTCAGCGACATGCGCGACTTGACGTCACGGGTGCTGGATAATTTGCTGGATGTCAAAGACGAGTTTGATCTCACCCATCTCGCCGAGCCGTGTATTTTGGTCAGCCACGATTTAAATCCGTCCACCACGGCGCAACTCGACAAAAAACATGTGCTTGGTTTCGCCACGGACATCGGCGGAAAAACTTCGCATACAGCCATCATGGCGCGGTCGCTCGGCATTCCTGCGGTTGTTGGATTGCAAAGCGTCAGCCAGGAATTGGACAGCGACGATTATGCATTGCTCGACGGTTACAACGGAGTCGTCATCGTCAATCCGACCGACCAAACGCTTTTCGAATACGGCCAGCTTCTGCGTCTCAAAGCTTCGCTCGAGGAAAAGCTTCGGGAAGTCCGCCGTCAACCCGCCGTCACGCTCGACGGCAAACCCATTCATTTGTCCGCGAATATCGAAGACCAAAACGACGTCGAAGCCGTTCTTGCGAGTGGTGCGGAAGGCGTTGGTTTGTTTCGCACGGAATTTCTTTTCATCAGCCGTGAGACGTTGCCGAATGAAGAGGAGCAATATAAAGCCTATCAGCAAGTCGCCGCCGCGTTGAAACCTCAACCGGTCATCATTCGCACTTTGGATTTGGGTGGCGACAAATTCGCGTCGCATCTGCAACTCGCGCAGGAGATGAATCCGTTCCTCGGTTGGCGCGCGATCCGGTTTTGCCTTGCGCAGCCGGAACTTTTCCGCGCCCAGCTTCGCGCCATTTTGCGCGCCAGCGCCGAGGGCAACGTGAAAATGATGTATCCCATGATTTCCGGCCTCGACGAATTAAATCAAGCCAACGCGCTTGTCGAAAAATATAAGGCCGAGTTGCGTGCGGAAAAAATTCCCTTCGATGAAAATCTGGAAATCGGCGCGATGATTGAAATTCCGTCCGCCGTGCTCATCGCCGATACGCTTGCGGCACACGCGAAATTTTTCAGCATCGGCAGCAACGACCTCATTCAATACACGCTCGCCGCCGACCGCACGAACGAAAAAGTTTCGCACCTTTACGAACCGACGCATCCGGCCATTGTCCGGCTGATTAAAATGACTGTTGACGCCGCGCATCATCGCGGTATCAAGGCACACGTTTGCGGTGAAATCGCGGGCGACCCCGCGCTCGCTCCGTTGTTGATCGGCTTGGGCGTGGATGGCTTGAGCACCGCGCCGATGATTCTTGCGCAAATTAAATACATCATTCGCCGGCTCAAATCGGATGAAGCCAGGGCGCTCGCCGAATTTGCGCTGCAATGCGAATCGCCTTCGGAAATTTACTCGCGCTGTCAAACGCTTGCGCGCGAAGCCGCGCCCAGTCTTTTTGAAAAATAAAACATGAAAGTCATCATCCTCGCCGCCGGCTACGCCACGCGGCTTTATCCGCTGACGCTCACGCAACCCAAGCCGCTGTTGCTCGTCGCGGGCAAGCCGATGGTCGAGCACGTCCTCGACAATCTTGCGCCCATTACCGAGATTGACCGCGTCTATGTCGTGACGAACGCCAAGTTCGCCGCGCATTTTCAAAAGTGGTCGGAACATTATCGCGCCACGAAATCCAAGTTTGAATTCACCATCGTCAACGATTATTCCACAGACGATTCCAATAAGCTCGGCGCGATTGGCGACATCAACTACGTCCTCAAAACGCAAAACGTGGACGACGATTTGATCGTCGTCGCGGGCGACAATCTGTTCAGCGACAAACTGGGCGACTTCGGAAAATTCTGTCTCGCGAAAAACGCGCCCGCGCTCGCCGTCTATGACGTGGGCAATCTTGAGGAAATTAAAAAATACAATTCCATTTCCACCGACGCGGACGGCAAGATCACTTTCTTCGAGGAGAAGCCGAAAAATCCGACCAGCACGCTCACCGGCATCGCGCTGTATTATTATCCCAAGTCCACCATCGCGCTCATCCAGCAATACATCGCCGAGGGCAACAACCCCGACCAGCCCGGCCGTCTCGTGCAATGGCTTTACCCGCGCACGCCCGTTTTCACTTGGCGCGTGCCCGGCCTGTGGTTCGACATCGGCTCGAAGGAAACTTTGGAAGAGGCAAACCAGATTTTCGCGAAGTTCAAATAATCACCTCGCCGTCACGACGATGTAATTCTTTTTGCCTTTGCGGAGCAGAATGTTTTTGCCGAATATCAAATCATTTGTTGTCACCGCGCGCTGAAAATTCATTTCACGAAGTTCGTTCACATAGATACCGCCACTTAAGATGTCTTTTCGCGCCTGACCTTTTGATGGGCAGAGCTTCGTCTCAACTAAAATTTCAACGAGTAATTTTCCGAGGTTTTCCAATTTGGTTCTTGGAATTTCAATGTTTGGAAGTTCCGCTGCCATCATGTCCAATGAAGATGCTGCCTCATCTTGTGTTAAAGATTTCTTTAGAAATTCTCCCAAAGAAAAATTTTCCAACTCAGACTCTTCAAATGTAGGAATAAGCTTTTGGTGGATTGTGCCGAACAATGCTTCACTTACTACTTGGATTTTATGCGTTTCATTTTCGCCGTGCAACAAATCCGTCACGGATTTCGCCAGCGCCTTGTGCGCGATGCGCGCGCCGGGGTTTTCCGCGTGTGCTTTTTCCAGCGACTCAATTTCTTCCTTCGATAAAAATGTAAAGTATTTCAAGTAACGGATGACATCGCGGTCATCCGTATTGATCCAGAACTGGTAAAACTTGTAGGCGGTCGTGCGTTTCGGATCGAGCCAGATTGCGCCCGCCTCGGTTTTTCCAAATTTCGTCCCGTCGGCGTTCGTGATGAGCGGAAGCGTCAGGCCGAAAACCGTTTTGCCCAGTTTTTTCCGGCATAAATCAATTCCCGCCGTGATGTTGCCCCACTGGTCGCTGCCGCCGATTTGCAGTTCGCAATTCTGATCGCGCGCCAGAACCATGAAATCAAACGCCTGCAACAGCATATAGCTGAACTCGGTGTAGCTGATGCCGGTCTCGCGGTCTTCCATGCGCGCGCGGACAGATTCCTTGGCAACCATCTGGTTGACGGAAAAATGTTTTCCGATGTCGCGCAGAAAATCGAGGAACGAAATGTTTTGCGTCCATGAAGCATTGTCCAGCAGCCGCGCCGGATTTTTTTTGGTTTCAAAATCCAAAAGTTTCGCCAGTTGAATTTTTACACTCGCGATGTTGCGATCCAAAATTTCTTTCGTGAGCAATTGCCGTTCTTGAGTTTTTCCGCTCGGATCGCCAATTGAACCGGTCGCGCCGCCAGCAACGGCAATTGGGTTGTGACCGAGCAATTGAAATCGGCGCAGCGCGAGTAGCGGCACGAGATTGCCGACGTGCAACGAATCCGCCGTCGGGTCGAAGCCGCAGTAAAGCGTGATGGGCGCGGCAATTTTCTTTTCCAATTCCGCCGCGTCCGTGCAATCGGCAATCAGGCCGCGCCATTTCAATTCTTCCAAGATGCTCACGCGGCAAAGGCTAATTCGCCAACGACAAATTGCCAATTGCTTTCGTGCGCCATAAACTCCGCGCGATGTCGCAAATGCTCAAGTCGTCCGGCGCGATGGCCGCCGCGACGCTCACCAGCCGCGTGCTCGGCATGGTGCGCGAAATCGTCTATGCGCGGTTCATGGGCGACGGCTGGGTCGCGGGCGCGTTTCAATTCGCGTTCACGATTCCGAATCTTTTCCGGCGGCTGCTCGGCGAAGGCGCGCTGACGGCGGCGTTCATTCCCATTTTCAAGGCAAAGGAAAAATCGCACGGCGAAATTGAAATGTGGCGCGCGGCCAACGCCGTCATCTCCGGCTTGATCATCGCCGCCAGCGCGGTCATCGCGGTCGTCATGCTTGGCATTTCCCTCGCGCTGGCCGTTCATCAATTTACGGATAAAACGGAACTCATGCTGCAACTGCTGCGCGTGATGTTTCCTTATATGCTGCTCGTGTGCGTGGCCGCAGCGTTCATGGGCATGCTCAATGCACGCGGCCATTTTTTCATCCCGGCCATGGGCGCGACGATGCTCAACGTGGTGATGATCGCATCCGTGCTCTGGCTCGCGCCGCGCATGGGAACGCAATTGCACGAGCAAATTTTCGCACTGGCCATCGGCGTGCTTGCGGCGGGCATCGCGCAGGCGGCTTTTCAATTGCCGACGCTCTGGCATGACGGTTTTCGTTACGAATGGGTTTCGCCGTGGCGCAATGAAACAGTGCGACTTGTCGTCACGCGCATGATTCCCGGGACAATCGGCGTCGCCGCGTTTCAACTCAATGTCACGCTCGTGCTGGCCATCGCGTTCTGGGTCAGCCCGCAAATCGTCGCGTCGTTCAACTACGCGGTGCGCCTGATGGAACTGCCGCAAGGCATGTTCGGCATTTCACTGGCGACGTATCTGTTGCCGACGCTTTCGGGACTGGCGGCAGAAAAAAATTATTCCGAATTTCGCGCCACGCTTCGGCACGGCGTCGGCACGCTGCTGTTTTTGAATTTGATCGCGGCCGTCCTGCTTGTCGTGCTCGCCGAACCGATTGTGCGGCTGATTTACGAGCATGGCAAATTCACCGCCGCCGCCACCGACCGCGCATCGTGGGCGCTGATGTGCCTCGCACCCGGACTCGTCGCGTTTTCCACCGTCAACATTTTGGCGCGCGCGTTTTATGCGCTCGGCGACACAAAGACGCCGATGAAAATCAGTATCGCGTGCCTTGCGCTGAACTTCATCCTCGCCGCCCTGCTCGTCTCGCCGCTCAAACAGGGTGGCCTCGGCATCGCGAACACGGCGACTTCGATTGGCAACGTCTGGCTGCTGTTTTTTGCGCTCCGGAAAAAACTGGGAAAACTCGAAATGGAATCGCTGCGAAAAGATTTTTTATCGCTTTTCGGAATTACAATTCTTGCCGGACTCATTGCGTTTGAAAGCTGGCGGCTTTGGGAAAATGATTTTGGTCACGCCACACTCGCGCTCAAAATCGGCTCGGTGTTCGTGCCGGCGGGAATTGCGGGAATTATTTACTGGGTCGCCGCGCTCGCTTGCAAAATTCCGGCGGCAAAAGAGATTTTGGAATTTGCCTTCGACCGTTTCCGGCGCAAGTAACAATTTAATTTATGAAAACCTTCGACAGTCTGACCGAACAGGAAGTTCTCGCGCTCGCCATTTCGCTCGAAGAGGAAGACGCCCGCATCTATGAAGATTTTGCCGATGGTTTGCAGGAAAGTTATCCCGAACAAGCCGCGAAATTCCGTGAGATGCGCCACGACGAGGACGGACATCGCCACCGTTTGCTCGAACATTACAAGCAGCGTTTCGGCGACCACGTTCCGCTCATCCGGCGGCAGGACGTGCGCGGTTTTGTGAACCGCCGTTCCGTCTGGCTCGTGCGTCCGCTCGGTTTGAAGGCCGTGCAAAAAACCGCCGAGACCATGGAAGTGGAAACGCGGCGATTTTACGAAGTCGCCGCTCGGCGAACGCAGGATGCGGGCATCCGCCAATTGCTCGGCGATCTGGCCGAGGAAGAACGCGGCCACGCACACACCGCCGAACAAATCGCACAAACCAAATTAAGCGAAGACGAAAAATCACGCGCGAAACGATTATTTCTTCTGCAAGTCATCCAACCCGGACTCGCCGGTTTGATGGACGGCTCGGTTTCCACGCTCGCACCGTTGTTCGCCGCCGCGTTCGCCACGCACAGCAGTTTTGAAACGTTTCTCGTGGGGCTTGCTGCGAGCGTCGGTGCCGGCATCAGCATGGGATTCGCCGAGGCGTTGTCCGACGACGGTAGTTTGACCGGACGCGGCCATCCGTGGGCGCGCGGATTTGTTTGCGGCGGAATGACCGCGCTCGGCGGCATCGGCCATACGCTGCCCTTTTTGATTCCGAATTTGAAAACCGCCACGGGCGTTGCCGTGTGCGTCGTGCTTGTCGAATTGAGTGTCATATCCTGGATTCGGCACAGATTCATGGACACGCCACTAGTGTCCGCGTTGTTGCAAGTTGCGCTCGGCGGCGCGCTGGTTTTTCTGGCGGGAATTTTGATTGGCAATTCGTGAAATTAATTGGTGGGGCGAGCATCGCACCCATCGCGATGGTCAAGTCGGTTATTTCGTTAAGCCGTGTAAAAATTGCCAGACATGATGAAAGGCGGCTGATCTCTCGTCCGACCGCTTCAACATTGAAACCTCTCTTTACGAACAGTCGAACTTGACCGGTGACGATTTCGAAATTCCCTTGTGATTTTCGGTGAGCTTCGTCGTCCTTGTACCTTTGCGCGTCCGACAAGAACAGCAAATATGACGTTTAGGATGGACAAGAAAATTACGAAAATATAAACTCAAGCCTGTAATAATAATCATGAATAAAGAAGAATTTGACCGATTATTAGATGCGATGGTTCAATCTGCCGATGGAATTTCGGATCTACTTTTCGTTGCCGGCAGGCCGACGCAGATAGAGTCTCAAGGCGTACTCAAACCGTATGTTTACGAACAGTCTGAGCCCGTGCTCACCAGTGCACGCATTGAGAATATGGCTGGGGTTATCATCAACAACAACCCGCGGCTGCTGCAGGATTTAAAGGAACACGGCTCATGCGATTGCGCTTATACACTGGGAAATGCCTGTCGGTTTCGCGTCAACATTTACATTCAGAATGGAAATTATGCCATGGTGCTGCGCCACCTCAAGCCGCTGATTCCGACTTTCGATGCGCTTAATCTGGGCCCGTCATTCCGCGATATCATCAAGGAAAAGAACGGCATCATCTTTGTGACCGGTGGCACGGGCATGGGCAAAACGACCACCATGGCTGCGATGCTGAACGAAATCAACAAGGTCAGAGATATCCACATCCTCACGCTGGAAGATCCGATTGAATTTGTGTTCACGCCCATCAAGTCCACGTTCAGCCAGCGGGAACTGGGGAGCGATTTTTACAGTTTTCATAAAGGAATGCGCGCCGCCATGCGGCAGGCGCCAAAAATCATTTTTATCGGCGAAATCCGCGATCGCGAAACGATGGAGATTGTGCTCAATGCCGGCGAAACCGGTCATTTGGTTTTCAGCACGCTGCACACCACCAGCGCCTCAATGACCATCAACCGTATCATCGGGATGTTCGGCACGGATGAGGAAACCCAGGTGCGAGAACGGCTGGCGGGTTCAATGCGTTTCATTGTCAGCCAGCGGCTCATTCCAGCATGTTCCGGTGGCAGGCTGCTGGTCACGGAAATGATGGGTAGCAGCCTGCGCACACGCGAAGCCATTTTGTTGGGCGAAAACGAAGGCCGCCGTCTGGAAGACATCATCGAGGCTGGCAGTGTCTCCGGCTGGCACAGTTTTGAACAATCCCTCGCCAAAGCTTACGAACAGGATTTAATTACCGATGAAACCGCGCTACTCTACTGCACCAACAAGATGAAAATGGTCCAGCGCATTGATACCATTTCCCTCCACAAGCCCCGGAAAACCACCACCAACACCTCCATGTTCGCGGAATTGAAAATGCAAGAGGAGGAAAAACTTCGCAACAGATACAAACGATAAATTCCACCGGTGATTGAAGTATTTAAACCATCGGCAGCCGTGCCGCCCCCAATTTGCCTGGCATGAATGTTTGTATCTCGGGATCGCTGGCGTCATGTTCTGGCCGAAACATCGCCTCACGAATCAGTGCCTATGGCAGCTAGTTTATTTCCACACAAAAGTTGTATAGCCGCATCTTGAGGTGGCAATTTGTCGGCACAAGTTGTCAAAAAAGAAAAGTTAATTATACTACTGAGATGATTTTTAACAAAGGTTGGATGCGAGGCTTATTACCGCCAAATTCTTGGTTCATTTGCGCTCTTTCTTTTTCGATCGTGATTTTGTTTGCCGATGGCTGCAAAAAAAAATCTGCGTCGCCTCCGCCAGAAGTTCAGGTCATTACGGTGGCGGCGACGAATGTTCCGATTTTTGAGGAATGGATCGGCACGCTCGACGGTTTTGTGAATGCGCAAATCCACGCGCAAGTAACCGGTTATTTGCTCACGCAAAATTACGCCGAAGGCAGCGAGGTAAAAACAGGTGATTTGCTTTTTCAAATTGATCCGCGTCCGTTTCAAGCTTCACTGGATCAAGCCAATGCCAAACTTGCACAGGACGCGGCGCAATTAGGTAAAACGGAATTGGACGTGCAACGATACACGCCGCTGGCGAAGGAACAAGCCATTAGCCAGGAGGAATTGGACGATGCCATACAAGCGAACATCGGCGCAAAGGCTCAAGTCAAATCCGATGAAGCCGCCGTTGAAAATGCGCAATTAAATCTTGGCTTCACCAAAATTGTGTCGCCGATTGACGGTCTCGCGGGAATTGCGCTGGCACAGATCGGCGATTTA
This sequence comes from uncultured Verrucomicrobiae bacterium, assembly GCA_963719075.1. Lineage (GTDB taxonomy): Bacteria > Verrucomicrobiota > Verrucomicrobiia > Limisphaerales > UBA11358 > UBA11358. The sequence continues at coordinate 24,487 of CAVRAN010000011.1, forward strand.
GTTGGGCAATCAAGCAGCGTGCTCACGACGGTTTCGACCATTAATCCGATCAAGATTAATTTTCAAGTCAGCGAGCAATCGTATCTGGGTTTTTGGCGACGTTTGGTCGGTTCGGGAAATGTGGATGAAAATTTTCCATTGCAACTGATTTTTTCCGACGGCTCGGTTTATCCACAAAAAGGAAAATTCTTATTTGCTGACCGTCAGGTTAATCCGAACACCGGCACACTACAAATCGTCGGAGTTTTCCCAAACGCGAATTTCATGTTGCGTCCCGGCCAATACGGTCGCGTTCGCGCACAAACGCAAACCATAACAAACGCACTGCTCGTGCCGCAACGCGCCGTGACAGAACTTCAGGGCACATATCAAGTCGCGGTCGTGGACGAGACGAACAACGTGCATATCCAATCAGTCGAAGTCGGCGATCAAATCGGCTCGAACTGGATTATTGAAAGCGGTCTCAAATCCGGCGACCGCGTCGTGGTCGAAGGTATACAAAAGGTCAAAGAGGGTGCGGTCGTAAATCCAAAACCGTATGTGACGGAAACCAATCAAACGAGTCAAACCGAACCGCAAACGAATTCCACGACACAATCGGATCAACCGAAATGAAAATAATTTCTCCGGCGCGCTTATAGTCCAGCCATGTATAAATTTTTCATCAACCGCCCGATTGTCGCGATGGTCATCGCCATTTTGATGGTGATTATCGGCGCGGTTTCGATGGTGAGCCTGCCGGTTGCTCAATTTCCGAACATCGTCCCGCCGGAAATCCGCATACAGACCACGTTCCTCGGCGGCGACGCGCAAACGCTCGCGCAATCCGTCGCGACGCCCATCGAGGAACAAATGAGCGGCGTAGATAACATGAATTACATGTATTCCATTAGCGCCAACAACGGTGTCATGCGCATGGGCGTGAACTTCGATGTCAAAACCGATCCGAATATTGATCAAATGCTCGCGCAACTCCGCGAAAACCAGGCCGTGTCGCAACTACCGCAGTCCGTTCAAAATTATGGCGTCACAATTTTGAAATCGCCGACGAGTCCGATGATGTTGATCGGCCTTTCGTCGCCGAACGGAACGCACGACGCGACGTTTCTCGCGAATTATGCCTACATCAATCTTGTGGACCAAATCACGCAGTTAAAGGGAATTTCCAACATCAACGTTTTCGGCGCCGGGCAATACGCCATGCGTTTTTGGGTCAAGCCCGATCAACTCGCGAAATTGAACCTTACCGTCAATGACATCATCACTGCCATTAACGCGCAGAACACGGTTAATCCCGCCGGACAAGTCGGCGGTCCCCCAACGCCGCACGGACAAGAATTTACTTATGCGATTACCGCGCAAGGCCGGCTCGTCACGGCAAAGGAATTTGGTGAAATTGTTATTCGCGAAAATCCGGACGGCTCGGTTGTGCGCTTAAAAGACGTCGCGCGCGTGGAACTCGGCGCGCAACTTTACAATGTCGTCGGCCGATTGAACGGCAAACCATCGGCGATTTTGGCGATTTACCAACTGCCCGACTCAAACGCGCTCGACGACGAAAAAGAAGTGCTCAAACTCATGACGAAACTCAAACAGAGCTTTCCCGCCGATCTGGATTACGCCATTTCACTCGACACCACGCTCGCCGTTTCTGAGGGAATGCACGACATCATGCGTACGCTCGTCATCGCGCTAATTCTGGTCACCATCGTCGTTTTTATTTTTCTGCAAGGCTGGCGCGCATCGCTTATTCCAATGCTCGCCGTTCCAGTTTCACTCATTGGCACGTTCGCATTTTTCCCAATTTTCGGATTTTCACTGAATACACTTTCACTCTTCGGTTTGGTTTTGGCGATTGGATTGGTGGTTGACGACGCAATCGTTGTCGTCGAAGCCACCGAACGTCACATCGAAGAGGGCATGAAACCCAAAGACGCGGCACTTAAGGCGATGCAGGAAGTCGCCGGCCCGGTCGTTTCACTCGCGCTCATTCTTGCGGCAGTTTTTATTCCAACGATTTTCATCGCGGGAATCACCGGACGACTTTACCAGCAATTTGCGCTAACGATTGTGATTTCAGTCATGCTGTCGGCATTTAACGCGTTGTCGTTGAGCCCTGCGCTTGCGGCAATGTTGTTGAAGCCAAAAGAGAAAAATAAATTGCGCGGACCGCTTGGAAAATTTTACGACTGGTTCAATCGCGTTTTCGACAAAACTCGTAACGGCTACCTCAAAATCGCCGGCACGCTCATTCGCAAAAGCATTTTCACCATTATCATGCTTGCGACGATTCTGGCCCTTGCGCTTGTGCTCGGCGCGCGATTGCCGACTGCGTTTCTGCCGGAAGAAGATCAAGGCTACGCATTTGTCGTTGCACAGCTTCCGTTTGCCGCGTCGCTTGAACGCACCGACGCCGTCTGTAAAAAAATCGAGGACATTTTGAAAAGGACGCCGGGCGTGAAATATTACACGACCGTCGAAGGCTTTAGTTTGTTGAGCCAGGTGCAGGCCACTTATAACGCATTCTTTTTTGTGACGCTCAAGCCATGGAGCGAACGAAAAAAATCCGACGAACAATTTCTGGCGATTCGCACGCATCTAAATAACGAACTGTCCAAACTGCCCGAAGCGATGGCAGTTGCATTTTCGCCGCCGTCCATTCCCGGCGTCGGCACATCCGGCGGTTTTACTTTCATGCTGGAAGACCGTTCCGGCAAACAGGGGGCTTCATTTCTCACGCAAAATCTGGACAAGTTCATGGACGCTGCGCGGAAACGTCCCGAACTTGCCGGCCTGCTCACAACGTATTTGCCGAGCGTGCCGCAAGTGTTCGTCAAAGTGGACCGCGACAAGGTTTTGAAACTAGGCGTCCCGCTTAACGACGTTTATAGCACGCTGCAAACGTTCATGGGCGGATATTTTGTAAATTATTTCAACCGCTTTGGACGGCAATGGCAGGTTTATCTTGAAGCCGAAGATCAATATCGCACCCGTGCCGAGAACCTCCTTCAGTTTTACGTGCGCAACAATCAGGGACAACCCGTTCCGCTCTCGGCTTTCACGGAAATTCAATATCGCACCGGGCCCGAATTCGTCATGCACTACAACGAATATCCATGTGCGCAAATCAACGGCTCGGCGGCCCCCGGCTATAGCGACGGCCAGGCGACGAAGGCACTCGAAGAGGTTTTTGCGCAAACAATGCCGCCGGGAATAGGTCACGATTATTTTGGCATGTCGTTTCAAGAACAACAGGCGGCGGCAGGCGTTTCGCCCGCGCTTATTTTCAGTCTTTCAGTTTTGTGCGTTTTTCTGATTCTCGCCGCGCAGTTTGAAAGCTGGTCACTGCCAATGAGCGTTCTTCTTGGCACGCCAACGGCCATTCTTGGTGCCTTCCTCGCGTTGACGTTGCGCGGATTTCAAAACAACGTCTATGTGCAAATCGGTTTGATCATGCTGATCGGCCTCGCCGCAAAAAATGCCATTCTCATCATTTCCTTCGCCAAAACCGAATACGAAAAAGGCAAACCGATTACTGAAGCCGCGCTGACCGGCGCGCGAATCCGGCTCCGTCCGATTTTAATGACGTCGTTTGCATTTATTCTCGGCTGCGTTCCGCTCTGGCTCGCATCCGGTTCTGGCGGCGTTTCACGCGAAACGCTCGGCACCGTTGTCATTGGTGGAATGCTCGGCGCAACGTTCGTGGATGTTTTTATCGTGCCAGTCACTTTTTCAGTCGTCGAAAAGGCCGTCGCGCGAATCAGTAAAAAAGCCCGCGAAGAGCACAAACCAAAACCACCAGAGCCAAACGGATGAAATTCCTTTCACCAGAACGACACAGAGACGCAAAGTTTTTTATTTATGAATCTCTTTGTATCTTGGTGTCTTGTGGGTTGATTTTGTTTTTCGCCGGTTGCGCGGTTGGCCCAAATTACAAACGTCCGCCATTCAATACGCCGAAAACTTTTCGCGGCGAAACGGAAAATTCTGTTGGAACAAATTCGTTTGCCGATTTGCCATGGTGGCAGGTTTTTCACGACGGCACATTGCAAAATCTGATTCGCACCGCGCTCACCAATAATTACGATTTGCGAATTGCCGTCACGCGTGTCGAACAGGCGCGCGCAGTCGAGGCGCAGTCGCGTTCGGGATTTTTTCCGCAATTGGATTACGCCGTAATCGCGGGAACAGGAAAAAATGTTTCTGGCAACAACATGCCGTCGCCGACCGGCGCGAGTGGCAGTCTTTTTGCAGCAGACGCGAACGCATCGTGGGAAATTGATTTGTGGGGTCGCATTCGTCGGCTTAACGAGTCCGCCCGCGCGCAGTTTTTCGCGAGCCAGGAAGCGCGGCGCGACGTGACAATTTCACTCATCGCGCAAGTCGCGCAAAACTATTTTCAATTGCTTGCGCTGGATCGTCAGCTTGAAATCGCGCGACAAAGCACCAATTCGTTCGGCGAGAGTTTGAAAATTTTCAACGAGCGGTTGCAAGGCGGCGTCGGATCGAAACTGGAAACATCGTCCGCCGAAGCGCTGATGGATTCCGCCGCCGCAACGATTCCTGAATTCGAACAGCAAGTCGCGTTACAGGAAAATCAATTGAGCGTTTTGCTCGGGCAAAATCCCGGCGCCATTCTGCGCGGAAATTCTTCGCTCAATACACAAGGGCCACCGGCGGTTCCCGCCGGTTTGCCGTCCGCATTGCTGGAACGACGACCGGACATTCGCGAAGCCGAGCAAAATTTGCGTTCAGCCAATGCCCAAGTCGGTGTGGCTGTTGCCGATTTTTTCCCGCAATTGAATCTCACGGGATTGTTCGGCGAAGTCAGTTCTGATCTGGAGACGTTCACATCCGGCGGCGGCGACATCGCGTGGAGCATCGCCGCCGGTTTAACCGGACCGATTTTTCACGGCGGCCAGCTTCGTGCTCAATATGCGCAAGCCAGCGCCGCCCGCGAACAGTCTGTATTGCAATATCAAGCCACCGTGCTGAACGCGTTTCAGGAAATCTCCAACGCCTTGATTTCGCGTGAAAAACTAGCCGACGTGCGCACGCAACAAAGCCGTGCCGTGGATGCTTACAAGGAAGCCGTGAAAACTGCGATGGAACGCTACCGTCTTGGCAATGCAGGCTATTACGAAGTGTTGCAGGAACAGCAGCAACTTTTTCCTGCGGAAAATTCGCTCGTGCAAACGCAACTCAATCAGTTGCTCGCGGTCGTGCAACTTTACCGCGCGCTTGGCGGTGGCTGGGAAGCGGAAGAAACCGCTGTTAAATAGTTTCAAAAAACTAAAAGAAACAGAATGGTCTTCGTAACGGTATAAAATGCCCTCCAAAAAAAACCTTGGCTAATATTTCGCATGTCAATGTAAGTTAGATTTGATTTTTACATCGACTTCCATTTTGCGGTCGGTTGTGCCTTTATAGGTGCCGGCAAGTGGTGGTACATCGGCATAATCGCGACCCACAGCAATTTTCACGTAAGTTTCATCCGTCTGGCGATTATGCGTCGGGTCGAGTCCTCGCCAGCCCACGCCCGGTATCAAAATCTCAACCCACGCGTGAGTGGCGCTGGCGATTTCCGTGGCCAAATATCCGCTGACATAAAGCGCCGGAATTTTCAGCGAACGGCACAATCCCAGCGTTACATGTGCTAAATCCTGGCAAACGCCGCGTTTCTCACGGAGCACATCGCGCATGTGCGTATGCACGCTGGTTGAGTTCGGCACATATTTAATTTGCCCATATACGAACCGTAAGATGGCCAGTGCCACCTGCCATGTATCCGTTTGCCCGACGGTTGCGTCCAGTGCCACGCGCCACACTTCAGGCGACAGCTCGACGTAGCGGCTCTCCTGCAAAAATTCATATATCCGGGCTTCCCGCGCCGCTTCGTTGATGCGCGCCAGCGGCCAAATGATTTGTGTTTCCGGCAGTTGCGGCTGCGATTTTGTTGTGACCCGCGTGCGGCTTTCAACTAACAATGACGTATGTGGTTCGGAAATTTCAAAATAATGGACCACGTTGGAATAGAAATCGTGGTGATGCCGCAGCTGGGTCGCCGGTAAAACTTTGAGCAGGAAATCATCCACTTGTTGCCATTCGTCCGAAACGGGTTTGAGCCGCGCTTCGTTGAAACTATCATGAACCGGCGCGGCATAAGTGTATTGGGTGCGATGGATAATTTCCCATTTCATGTGAGCATCATTGAAAGACCAAACTGCATTCAGTTTGCGAGAAAAAAATTTCCAGCCGGCGCGATCGAATTCTTGACATGAACAATTTTACACCTCGGCTACGTCCACCGCCACTTTAACTTCATGCCGGCCACCGCCGCTGAGAATCCCGGCAACCGGACTTACGTCGCTGAAATCGCGGCCATACGCGACGGTGATGTGTTCTTCTCCCGGCTGAAGATTATTTGTCGGGTCAAAATCCAGCCAGCCGACATTTGGGCAAAAAATTGAAAACCATGCATGTGAAGCATCCGCACCCGCAAGCCGTTCTCTGCCTTCGGCCGGTCGCGTCCGCAGATAGCCGCTTACGTAACGCGCGGGTAATCCGAGCGAGCGCAGGCAGGCGATGCCCAAATGCGCAAAATCCTGACAAACACCACGCCGCTTTTGCAAAACTTCTTCGAGCGGCGTTGCGATGGTTGTGGCTTTGGGATCAAAGGTAAAATCTTCAAAAATCCGCCGCGTCAAATCCAGCGCGCCAACAAGCAGCGGCGTCTCCTTGGGAAAACTTTCCAGCGTATAGTCGGATAAGTCGAATGACGCGCGCACTTGCGGCGAATCAAAAACAAACTGATACGGTTCGACAATTTCGGGCGCAACCGGATCGCGGAACAATTTTGCAACTTCTTCCCAAATTAGCGACGTTTCCGGCTCCGGCGTTTTTTTCGCTTCAACCAAAACGCGGCTCGTAGAGACGATTTCCAGCCGCTGGTGAATTTCCTGAATGCTGAAAAAGCAAAGTTGGTTGCCGAAATAATCCGTGCGCGCCTTTCGCAACGCCGGTTGCGGTAAAATTTTCAGCGAAAAATTTTCCCGCGCTTGCATGGCGGTGGTGCGCGGTTCAAGCCGGGTGACGTTATGTGAAACTGTCACCGGGGCGGTGTATTCATAAATTGTTCGATGGACGACGTTGTAAGTCATAAGACATTTTCCCGGCCTGTGCGCGAAATCATCGAGTGCGCGAAATAACTTGCGGCAATCGCATCGGAAAGTTTGGGCAAATCGCGGAGGGTTTGTTGAATCAATCTGCCGACTTTGCTTGCGGGTAGATTTTCCTTGAGACTGGTTAGTTCGCGCGTGTCGCCGCGTTCGAGGCGCGCGGCGCAATTGTTCAAAATATCGCGAGCGGCGGAGTTGCGTTCCTGCGGCAGTCGTTCGAAGTGCTGGATAAGTTGGGCGATTTGAAAAAGCACGGCGCGCGGATTTTTATCGTCGAGCAAAATCAAGTCGAACACGGCGGCGGGTTGCGGCAACAAACTGTAACGCGAGCGGTAGGTGATGGAGCTGTCCGCGACTTCTAGCACAGCTTCGAGCAAACTTGGATTGTCGGATTCCGGCGAACGCAGTGTCGAATCCAGCAACGTGGAAAGATAAATCGCGCGTTCGATGCGTAAGCCCATGTCAATGAAACGCCAAGCCTGCGCGCGCGTCATGTTTTCACGCGCGAGACCGTGAAACGCGGCGACGCTTTGCAGTGTTTCGTTCAGCACGCCGATGGCGTCGCCCGCGAGCATGACGAGGCTGACGGATGACAAGGCAAGGCGGTCGTTGAGTTTGTTGATGACGCGCCACATATCATTGGACGTGCGGTCGCGGACCTGCACGCCGAGCCGGAAAAGATTTTCAACGATGTTGCGCAAACTGCCGTCGCGCTCCGAATCAAAAATCGCCGCGAGCAATTCCGCCTCGAATGCCTCGGGGTTTTGCCGCAACCCCAGCTGTTCTGTCACGTCCAGCAACTGACCCTGCGTTTGAAGCGTTTGCAGCAGTGGCGCGAGCAATGGGATGGCGCTGCCGGTGCGTTCGGGATTGAACCGCAGCAACGCGCTGCGCAGCAGACGCGCCGTGGCATCGGCGCGTTCCGAGTAGCGGCCCAGCCAGAAAAAATTATCCGCGAGGCGTGACGGCAGATTATTTCCCGTGCGGCGCAGTTCAAAATTTTGACCCGCCGTGTGCAGTAGCGTAATTTCTTCGACGGGATTTTCCGAAATGATCCATGTGTCCTTGCTGCTGCCGCCGCGTTGCATGGAAATAAATTTCCCGCTCGCATCCGGCGATACGCGTGTGAGTCCGCCGGGCATGACGCTGTAGCTGTCGCCGCTCGCCACGAGATAAGCGCGCAGCGTGACCGGGCGCGGTGCGAAGCCCTTGTCGCTCCAGCTTGGCGCGGTGGAAGGTTCAATCCGTTCCTGTGCGACGAACAAATCGGGATCGAATTCGATGCGGCGGCGAAGTTGCTCCAGTTCGGCGGCGGTCAGCTTTTTTTCCGAATCAATATCGATCAAATGCGTGCAAAACGCATGTTTCACCACCAGTTTGTCAAGACGTTCCAGCACGTGTTTGCGCGCGGATTTCTGACCGCACCACCACGTCGCGACCGACGGCAGTTTTAATTCTTCGCCAAGAATATGTCGGCATAGACCGGGTAAAAACGACATGAACGCCGGGCTTTGCAGCAGGCCGCAGCCAAGGGTGTTGGCAATCGTCACGTTGCCTGCGCGCGTCGCTTCCACAAGGCCGGGCACGCCGAGCATCGAATCGTTGCGTAATTCGAGCGGGTCGCAGAAATCGTCGTCCACGCGACGCAAAATCACGTCCACGCGCTCGAGTCCGTTGAGCGTTTTGAGAAAAACAAAATCGTCGCGCACGGTGAGGTCTTGGCCTTCGACGAGCATGTAGCCGAGGTAACGTGCAAGATACGTCTGCTCGAAATAAGTTTCGTTGTGCGGGCCGGGCGTGAGCAGAACGACGCGTGCCTCGTCGCTCTGGCGCGGTGCGAGTTGCGCGAGCGTGCGCTGCGCGTCGCGGAAAAACCCCGCGAGACGATGAACATTATTTTCACGGAACGACTCCGGCAGAATGCGCGACGTGACGAGCCGGTTCGCCAGGGCATAGCCCGCGCCGGTCGGAATTTGAGTGCGATCGGAAACCACCCACCAGCGTCCATCCGGCGAGCGCGCGAGGTCGGCTGCGTAGAAATGCAGAAACAGGTCGCCGGGCACACGGAACCCGTGGCACGGACGCAGAAAATCTGGCTGTGCAAAAACCAGCGCGGGCGAAAGCCAGCGCGAGCGGATCAATTCCTGCGCGCCGTAACAATCCGCGAGAATTTTATTCAGCAGCGTGGCGCGCTGAATCAGTCCCGCTTCGAGCGCACGCCATTCGTCCGGCGCGATGACGAACGGAATCGGGTCAAGCTGCCACGGTCTTTCCGTGCCACGCGGGTCGCCATAAACGTTGTAGGAAATACCCTGCTCGTGAACCAGCCGCTGACAGGTATCCCATCGGCGTTTCAATTCCGGTTCGCCAAGTTGTTCCAGCGTTTGGAATAAATTGGCATAGTGCGAACGCGGCTTGCCGTCCTTTGCCAGCAATTCATCGAACGCGAACGTGCTCCGCTGGTAAGTTGCGGGCAAACCAGCCGGCGTGCCGGTGGACTTTTCGACGGCGCTGGTTTTGCCCGCTGCGGATTGAGATTGAGATTGAAACATTTGCGAACGGTCGCGTTCTGGTTTTTTGTCGTTGCCGTCAGACATTGCGCAAATCCAGGGTAAAAGGAAAGTCGCCGTTCGGAATTTCCGGCGGTGGCGTAAATTTTCCCTGCTGATGGCCGTGACGGAAAAATCTTGAAAGCCGCCGCGCCTCGGCTTCGTAGCTGTTCACAGGAAACGTGTCGTAACCGCGTCCGCCCGGATGCGCGACGTGATAAGTGCAGCCGCCGAGCGAACGTTTGTTCCAAGTGTCGTAAAGATCGAAGCGCAACGGCGCGTGCGATTTGATTGTCGGTTGCAAACAAACCGGCGGTTGCCACGCGCGATAGCGCACGCCCGCGACGCCTTCGCCGTTCGTGCCCGTCGGATGCAACGGCACGCGATGGCCGTTGACCGTGATTGCGAACCGATCGCCGATGAGTCCGCTCGCCTTGACCTGCAAACGTTCGAGCGAGCTGTCCACGTAACGCACCGTGCCGCCGCCGCCGGGTTCTTCGCCGAGGACGTGCCACGGTTCGAGCGCGGTGCGCAATTCAATCTGCAGATCGCGTTGCTCCAGATCGCCGATGCGCGGGAAACGAAATTCAAAATGCGGCGCGAACCAGTCGAACTCGAACGGATAACCGGCGTCCTTCAAATCGCCGATGACGTCGCGAAAATCCGTTTCGCAAAAATGCGGCAGCATCCAGCGGTCGTGGATGTCCGTGCCCCAGCGCACGAGATCGTTTTTGTAAGGCTCGTTCCAAAATTTCGCGACGAGGCCGCGCAGGACGAGATGTTGCGCGAGGCTCATGCGCGCGTGCGGCGGCATTTCAAACGCGCGCATCTCGACGAGGCCGAGGCGGCCACTCGCACTTTCCGGCGCAAATAATTTATCAATGGAAAATTCCGAGCGATGCGTGTTGCCGCTGGAATCAATCAGCAAATTTCGGAACAGCCGGTCCACCATCCACGGCGGCGTCTGGCCGAACGCGCCGATCTGCCGGTCCATTTCCTTGAACGCGATTTCGAGTTCGTAAAGCGAATCGTTGCGCGCCTCGTCAATGCGCGGCGCCTGCGACGTCGGGCCGACGAACAATCCGCTGAACAGCCAGCTCAACGACGGATGATTCTGCCAGTAGGTCAGCAGCGAGCGCAGCAAATCGGGACGGCGCAGCACCGGCGAATCCGGCGGCGCTTCCGCGCCGATGATGATGTGGTTGCCGCCGCCCGTGCCGGTGTGGCGTCCGTCGAGCATGAATTTTTCCGTGCCGAGCCGCGTCTGCCGCGCTTCCTCGTAAAGAATTTCCGTGCGCTCGACGAGTTCGTCCCACGTCTTGCTCGGGTGCATGTTGACCTCGATGACGCCGGGATCGGGCGTGACGGCGAGCTTGTTCAGGCGCGGATCGCGCGGCGGCGTCTCGCCTTCGATGATGACCGGCGTGCCCATTTCGGTGACGACGGTTTCGATGCCCGCGATGAGATCGAGATAATCTTCCGTCGTCTCGACCGGCGGCATGAACAGATGCAAACGTCCGTCGCGCGGTTCGACACAGAGCGCGGTGCGGATGATCCACGGCGCGCTTTGGCCGGGCGCGGGACGGCGCAACGGATTTTCTTCGGACGGCAACGGTTCGAGCGGCTTCGGTTTCTCGCCCAATTTTTGCGCGCGCTGGCCGCGACCTTCGCCGGGCAGCGTCGGCGAATCTGCGCGACCGACGAAACGCTGGCGATACGGAAATTCTTTCGGCAGTTCCGGCAATTTTGGATTCGACGGGTCTTGCTGTCGCAGCCACGGAAAATCTTTTTCGGCGACCCACGGAACGGAATCGAGCGGCAGGCGCAGACCCATCGGCGAATCGCCGGGGATGAGCCAGAGCGTGTCGTCGTCGCGCAAAAACCACGAGCCGGAAATCCAGCCGCCACCGACGCGCTTGACCGGCAGCGCGTAGCCAACGACCGAACCGAGTCCCTGCTGAAAAATCCGCGCGATGCGTTCGCGTTCCAATTTATCTTTGAGATTGGATTTTTCCGGCGTGACGTTCGTCGGGAATCGGCGTTCCTTCCAGGTGTAATAAAATGCGTCTTCGTAAGCCGGAATCAAATGCTTCGGATCGCCGCCGACCAGCGACGCGATGCGCGAGAGAAGTTCCTTCGCGTCCTTCGCGCCGTGGCCGTAATTTTTCGATTCGTCCGCGATGAGCGAATCGTCCTTCCAGATCGGCACACCGTCCTTGCGCCAATACGCCGCGAGCGCGTAACGCGGCAACGGTTCGCCCGGATACCATTTGCCCTGGCCGTAATGCAGCAGCGAGCCGGGCGCGAATTTTTTCCGCAACCGCTTGATGAGTTCGCCGGACAAAATTCTTTTTTTATGTGAGACAGCGGTGAAATTCCATTCCGCGCCGTCTGGATCGTCAACGGAAACAAACGTCGGTTCGCCGCCCATGGTCAGGCGCACGTCGCCCTTTTTCAAATCAACGTCAATCGCGTGGCCGAGCGATTCGATTTTTTTCCATTGCTCGTCGGTGTAAGGCAGCGTGACGCGCGGGCTTTCAAAAATGCGCGTGACGGTCATTTCAAAACTGAATTCGCATTCGCACTTGTCCACGCCGCCAGAAATCGGCGCGGCGCTCGACGGATCGGGCGTGCAGGCGAGTGGAATGTGGCCTTCGTCCGCGAACAAACCGGACGTCGGATCAAGCCCGATCCAGCCGCCGCCGGGTAGATAAACTTCGCACCACGCGTGCAGGTCCGTGAAATCTTTTTCCGCACCGCTCGGACCATCGAGCGCCTTCACGTCGGCCTTCAATTGAATCAAATAGCCGCTGACAAAACGCGCCGCGAGTCCGCAATGGCGCAGCAACTGGCACAACAGCCACGCCGAATCGCGGCACGAGCCGCTGCCTTTCTCCAAAGTCTCTTCCGGCGTCTGCACGCCCGGTTCGAGGCGGACGAGATATTTGATGTCCTTCCACAAACGCTGGTTGATCGCGACGAGAAAATCATTCGTGCGCGGTTTTTCGGCTTCGGGAATTTCCAGCCGCTCCTTCTTCGTGCGCCGTTTGACTTCGCCCAGCAAATCTTTGCGGACGGCGGTGAGATATTTTGTGAACGCCGGCGTGAGCCAGCATTTGCGCTGGAACGGCGCGAGCTCGTGGTCAAGCGCCGGATCGTAGGCGAACGGGAATTTTTCCGCCTGCGGTTCGAGAAAAAAATCGAATGGATTGAACACCGCTATCTCCGCGACTAAATCCACTTCGACGCAGAATTCTCTTGTCGATTGTTCAAAAACCAAACGCGCGGCGTAATTCGCCTGCGGGTCTTGCATCCAGTTAATGAAATGTTTTTCAGGAATGACTTTGAGCGAGTAGCTCAAAATCCGCGTGCGCGAATGCGGCGCGGGCCGCAGCCGCACGGTTTGCGGCCCAAGATGGACCAGCCGGTCATACTTGTAATGCGTCTTGTGGTGCAGCGCG
>CAVRAN010000012.1:0-60065 GCA_963719075.1 uncultured Verrucomicrobiae bacterium
ATGGAGTGTGGATGGAAAGCTTTCCACGTTTTTGCAACCCGCCGGTCGCGCGAATGGAATGTTTTTTGACGCGAATGGCAATTTAATTGCCTGCGCCGACGAGCACAACCAGCTTTGGTCGATCGCGCCGGATAAAACCGTGACCGTGCTCGTCAAAGATTTTCAGGGAAAATATCTCAACGGGCCGAATGACGTCTGGGTTGCGCCCGATGGCGCGATGTTCATCACCGATCCGTTTTACAAGCGCACCTGGTGGGATCACGACACCATGGCGCTGCCGAACGAAGAAGTTTTTTACCTTTCGCCCGACCACAAAAATCTCGTACGCGTGACGGACGATTTGACCAAGCCCAACGGCATCACCGGCACGCCGGACGGCAAAAATCTTTTTGTCTCCGATATTCGCGCCGGCCAGACGTGGCGTTACGACATCCAGCCGGACGGCGCGCTGACGGATAAAACTTTGATCTGCGGGCTTGGTTCGGACGGCATGACGATTGACGAGGAAGGGAATCTTTATCTGACCGGCCATGGCGTGACCATTTTCGACAAAACGGGAAAACAAATCGGACGCATTGATGTGAATGAAAAATGGACCGGAAATCTCAGCTTTGGTGGCAAGGATCACAAAACGCTCTTCATCACCGCCAGCACGTCGCTTTATTCGATTCGCATGAACGTCAAGGGCGCGAATCCGGCGAAATAGCGGCGCGGCTTTTTCAAATCTCAAACCTCCTCATTTTTATTTGAACGCAGCTTCATTGTTCAGTATGGTTGTGGCATGACGGCAACCGCAGTCATTGAAGAAATCAAGCATCTGCCACGCACCGAACAATCACGCGTGCTTCGGTTTGCTTTTGAACTGGCGCGCGAACGTGAACTGTCCGGCGAAGAACTGGCCGGACTCGCCCAACGCATGGCCGATTCCAACGACCCCGCCGAAAAAAAACGATTGCGGGAAGAAATTCATCGCGGATTTTACGGCGAATAATATGCCGCGGATTCGCCGCCAGAATCTGCCGCCGCGACTCCTCGACCATTTGCTTGACCGTGTAGATGGCCGGAACATTTCCGCCGATCAACTTGGATTATTGTCAAATTGGCTGCGCGACGACCCCCGAAGTGCCGGAGGGCAGATGGTTCAAGAAATTTTCCGGCATGACCGTTTGCGGCGAAGGCGAATTCATCAAAACTTTTTTGCAACCCGGACAAATCGCCACGGGTGAAGAACTGGACTAGGAAAAATGCAAAAGTCATCACCGCGAGCACGTTGCTTGATTCGATTCGTATGAACGTCAAGGGCGCGAATCCGGCGAAATGAACAAACTGGTTCAATTGGGATCAGACCAACGTCCTTTGTTTCCAAACATTGGGCGATTGTTTGACAACCTGCGACAATTGTTTAACTACTCACGGTGATTCTTCAACAACATGCGTCCTTTGTTTGCAAACATCGGCTGATTGTTTGTGAGCAGACGGCAAATGTTTAACAACAAAGCGCGCATCTTCATCAACTCACGATGATTGTTTAACAACAATCGCAAATCGTCTAACAACATCCTTCGAGAGTTGTTTAACAAACGATAGTTGTTATCAAACAAACCTTGTTTGCGACATCACAAACATCATTTGTCACGTCACATTTTTATTTTGTGACATGAAAACCGCATTTTTCCTCTATTTTACTACTTTGCGACCAAATCCAACACCACATTACTCGCATTGACCTCCGGCACACGGACTATTGCAAAGAAGCCCGTCAGGGCTGGCATATTTGTAGAAACCGGGATTAAAAAATTCCAAAGCTCCGGCTGGAAATGTTTTTGGGGAGCGCACCCGCCTCGGGTGCGGTTCGACGCGCCTCGCGTCGGACAAAATCCGGCGGACGAGGCGTCCGCCGGCACACGCGAGGGCGCGTGTGCTCCCCATCTGCAAAGGGTAGCCGTTCGCAAGAACCTTGATTTGGTTTGGGTTTGGTTCTACAAAGATGTCGCGCCGACGGCGCTGTTCAAAGGCGCGAATCCGGCGAAATAGCATTTGACCGGAAAATTATATTGTGGAAATTTGCGGTCAGAATACAGTCAGCCAAATGAAAATTTTATCCATTATCTTTGTTTTTTTGGCGGTCGTGCTTGCAAGCTGCACACGGAATTCGACAACCGCTGTTAACAATGCATCTAGTTCTATCGTTGGAACGTGGCAATGGATTCGTGTTGACCAGCAAACAATAAAGAATCCATTTTTCATGAGATTTTATTCCAATGGCACATCCGCCACATGGCCAGCACCAAACGGATTTTCTACAACCAATGGCATTTCGCATGGCGGTTATCATTTTGAAGGAGCACTTTTGGTTATTGAGACAGGAGCTGGCAAGAATGACCCCAAAGCAAAAATAGAGATAAAGAGCGATGAAATGACAATGATCGGTGACGAAACTAATCGGTTAATTTATCATCGAATTGTTCCAGACCTTGAGCCGGGGAAATTTTTGCCGGGTCAGGTTAATCAAGGACCGCCAGAATTTTGATAGAAAACAATCGCATTACTTTCTGGCCCGTTTTGATTTCCGATAACTCACCGGCTTCGCTTCCGATTTCGTGCCGCTCATCATGTGTTTGAGTTCCTTGATCTGGTCGCGGAGCAGCGCGGCTTTTTCAAATTTCAAATCCTCGGCGGCCTTGAGCATTTCGGTCTCGAGTTCCTGGATGGTCGAGGTGATGTCAATGTCCGTGCTGCCTTCGCGCAGGACGGCGTCGGCCTCGCGGCGGTCGGATTCGTAAGTCGCCAGGCTTTCCTCGACGGCGCGGACGACGCTGCGCGGCGTGATGTTGTGCGCGACGTTGTAGGCGATCTGCCGTTCGCGGCGGTATTTGGTGACGGCGAGAAATTTCTGGATGCTTTGCGTCATCACGTCGGCGTAAAGGATCACTTCGCCGTTCAGATGGCGCGCGGCGCGGCCGGCGGTCTGGATCAAACTGGTTTCGCTGCGCAGAAAACCTTCCTTGTCCGCGTCGAGAATCGCGACGAGCGAAACTTCCGGCAAATCCAAACCTTCGCGCAAAAGATTGATGCCGACGAGCACGTCGAATTCGCCTTTGCGGAGCGAACGCAAAATTTCCACGCGCTCGATGGCGTCAATTTCGCTGTGCAGATACTGGACGCGCACGCCGATGTCGCGCAGATAATCCGTGAGTTCCTCCGCCGTGCGCTTGGTCAGGGTCGTGACGAGCGTGCGTTCTTTTTTGTCGGCGCGCTTGCGGACTTCCTCGAGCAGATCGTCAATCTGGCCTTTGAGCGGCTTGAGCGTGATGGTCGGGTCAATCAGTCCGGTCGGGCGCACGACGAGTTCGGCGACGTGGCCTTGCGACCAGCCGAGTTCGCGCGGCGCGGGCGTGGCGCTGACGTAGATCGTCTGGTTTTGCATGGATTGAAATTCCAGAAAATTCAACGGACGATTGTCGAGCGCGCTCGGCAATCGAAATCCGTGCTCGACCAAAACGGTCTTGCGCGATTTATCGCCTTCATACATGCCGCCGATCTGCGGAACGGTCGCGTGCGATTCGTCAATGACGAGCAGATAATCGTCCGGCAAAAAATCGAAGAGCGTGTTGGGCTGCGAGCCGGGCGGACGACCGGAAATGTGGCGCGAATAATTTTCGATGCCGGAGCAGACGCCCATTTCCTCCATCATTTCCAAATCAAATTCCGTGCGCTGCTTGATGCGCTGCGCTTCGAGCAATTTTCCGCTGCGTTCAAAAAGATTGATGCGGTCGCCGAGTTCTTCGCGGATGGTCAAAATCGCGTTGCGCATTTTATTTTCCGTCGTGACGAATTGTTTCGCCGGAAAAACGACGACGGCGTCGAGCAATTCAATTTTATTTCCCGTCAACGGCTCGAAACGCGTGATGCGTTCGATTTCGTCGCCGAAAAATTCCACGCGCAATCCGTCTTCGCGTCCGGCAGGCCGGACTTCGACGGTGTCGCCGCGCACGCGAAAATTTCCGCGCTCGAACGTGATGTCGTTGCGCTCGTATTGCAGCGAAATGAGCCGCGATAAAAATTGTTCGCGTGAAATCGTGCTGCCGACGCGCATCGGGATGATCATCTCCTCGTAATCTTCCTTGCTGCCGATGCCGTAAATGCACGAGACGCTCGCGACGACAATCACGTCGCGCCGCGAAAAAAGCGAACTCATGGTCGAGAGCCGCAGCCGCTCGATCTCCTCGTTGCGGCTGGAATCTTTTTCGATGAACGTGTCGGTGCGCGGAATGTAGGCTTCGGGCTGGTAATAATCGAAATAGCTGACGAAATATTCGACGGCATTGTGCGGAAAAAAACTTTTGAACTCCGCGTAAAGCTGCGCCGCGAGCGTTTTGTTGTGCGAAATCACGAGCGTCGGGCGATTGACATTTTTGATGACGTTCGCAACGGTAAAAGTTTTTCCCGAACCCGTGACACCGAGCAAGGTCTGATGTTTCGCGCCGGAAATAATTCCGGCGGTCAATTTCTCAATCGCTTGCGGCTGGTCGCCGGCAGGCTGGTAATCGGAGACGAGTTGAAACATGGACGTTTAATATGCACTCACATATTACGCATCGCAACCTGCGCGGAAAAAATAAAACCATGAACATACTTGCTTCGGCTTGCGCCAAAATTATGCTGTTCGCGTCACAGCAATCAGATGATCCGTTCATTCGCATTCACGACGCAGGGCAAGCTGCACTCGAAGGACGTGGAGACATTCCTGATGCCGACGCTGCTGGCGGACACAAATCTTTTTTTGTGGGTTGATCTCGAAAATCCGACCCAGGCGGAATGGAAGGAAGTGCTGGAGAAAATTTTCCATTTCCATCCGCTGTCCATCGAGGATTGCGTCCAGCCCAGCCCGTCGCCAAAAGTCGAGGAGTATTCACCGAGCAAGGAGGACGATCATTTCACGCCGTATCTGTTCATGGTCATCCACGCGGTTGATTATAATCGCAAGGACGGCTGCTTCGGCACGAGCGAACTGGATTTTTTTCTTGGCAACAATTTTCTCGTCACCTTCCACGACAATCCGTTGCGCAGCGTCTCGACGGTCAGCGAACGCGCCTGCAACGGCACGATGGGCATCGCGCGCGCGCCTGACCGCGTGGCGCATTCGCTGCTCGACACGCTCGTGGACAATTACAAACCGGCGCTCGACGATCTCGGCCTGGAAATCGCCGAGTTGGAAGATCAGGCGCTGCAAAAACCAAGCAAGGAGACGCTGGGTAAAATTTTACGCATCAAAAAAGAGGTGTTGCACCTGCGCCAGATTGTCGGGCCGCAGTGCGAGGTGCTGTCGCGGTTCGCTCGCGGCGAATTCAAGCAGGTGCGCCCGAAGCTCGTGCCGTATTTCCGAGACGTTTATGACTCGCTGCTGCACATCGGCGAACTTGCGCACGGTTACACGGATTCGCTCACGGGAATTTTGCAAGTCTATCTGAATATGTCCTCCAACCAGACCGGCGAAGTGGTGAAACTGCTCACGATCATCACCGTCATCACCACGCCGCTGATGATGATCGGCACCTGGTATGGCATGAATTTCAAAGACATGCCGGAACTGGATTACGCGCACGCGTATCCGATCGCCGCCGGCGTCATGGCGCTGTCCACGCTGGCGACGTATCTTTATTTCAAAAAGAAAAAGTGGTTTTGACGCACGTTTTGGATTCACCACCAAGTCACCAAGGCACGAAGAAAATTATTCTCGACAGAAGCGGCTGGTGCGGATGGCGGCACGGCTGAATTCTTGTTGCCGTGTCCGGCTGTGGCGATACCATCCGCAACGATACCACGACCAACAACAGCACGTCCGCTTGTTTTCAACAAAACCTAAACCAAGAATCTGCATGAAAATCAAAACCCGGATTTATTTGCCGTTGATGGCGCTGGCGTTCGCCATGTGTCTGCGCGCCGATGAAGTCAAACCTGACGACTCCGTCCTGAAACCCGTCGGCGACGGCTGGCTGCCGCTTTTCAACGGCACGAACTTCGACGGCTGGGCGGCCGAGCCGGAATATTGGAAAATGGACGCGGACGGCGTCATGCACGGCCACACGCCCGGCACGCCGCAACATCATTACGATTACACCACGAACAATTTTGCTGACTTTGAATTGCACGCCGACGTGAGGCTCATCGGATATAATTCCGGCGTCTGCATCCGCATCGCGCCGGCCAACTTTGACAGCGTGCCCGGTTATCAAGTGGACATGGGCGATGGTTATTGGGGTTGCCTCTGGGAAGAACATGGTCGCGGCAAGGTCGTGAATTACCCGAAGGCCGAGGCGGACAAAATTGTCAAGCAAGGGGACTGGAACCATTATTACATCCGCGCGCAAGGTCATCACATTGAGGCGTGGCTCAATGGCGTGAAGACGATAGACGTCGTGGATGAAAAAGGACTGCTCACCGGGCCGATCGGTTTTCAACTCTGTCACGGCACGGGCAAGATGACGGACGCCTCGTTCAAAAATGTCGTTTATCGTCCGCTCCCGGCCGCAAGCGACAGCAAATGAAGAAAGTCATGGCAGCGAAAAATATTTCCCGAAAAATTCTCGTGACGGGCGCGGCGGGAAAAGTCGGGCAGGCGTTCATCAAACGGTTGCTGGCTGATCCGGCATTTTCCAAAACGACCATCCGAGCGCTTTGCCACAGCCGGAAACTCACGCCGTCGGACAGATTGGAAGTTGTCACTGGCAACATTTCCGATCCGCACGACGTTCAACGCGCCGGCGCGGGCGTCACCCATGTTCTGCATCTGGCGACGTGCAAGGAAACTCCAACCGACGTCATGGATGTCACGGTGAAGGGACTTTTCTGGCTGCTCGAAGAATGTCGGCGCAGCAAAACATTACGGCAATTCATCCTCATCGGCGGCGACGCGGGCATGGGACATTTTTTCTATCCGCATCCGCTGCCCGTCACCGAGACGCAGAAACACTCGGCATATCCGGGCTGTTACGCGCTTTCCAAAGTCCTCGAGGAAGTGATGCTCGAACAGTATTACATACAGTATGATTTCAACGGTTGCTGCCTGCGCGCGCCGTGGATCATGGAGAAGGACGATTTTAAATACACGCTCACATTCGGCGATGACGTGTTCGGCGGCCCGCGCTGGTGCGAATTTGTTTCCGCCAAAGACGCGCGCCGTTATGCGAAAACCGGGACTGTTCCCGTCATGCTTGATCCGAATGGCCGGCCGGTGAAAAGAAATTTTGTCCATGTGGACGATCTCGTCGAGGCGATATTGTTGGCGGTGGATCATCCGAAGGCGCGGCAACAGCTCTTCAACATCTGCCTGGACGAGCCGGTGGATTATCGCGCCGCGGCGGATTATTTGAAGGCCAGTCGCGGCCTGTCGTCGGTGGATATCCGCACGCAATTCCACTCGACGTGGCTCGACAACGCCAAGGCGAAATTTCTTCTGGGTTGGCGGTCGCGCCATAATCTGCACCGGCTCATTGACGCCGCGTGGGATTACAAACGCCGTGCGGATGACCCGCGAAAAATCTGGTATCCGGGTTGAAACGTTCCCGACCGGCACGATAAACAAGCCTGACAAAGAAAGATCAAAGCCATGAAAATGAATCAGCGTCTGTCACTGTCAATCTGGGTTGCCATTAGCCTCACCCTGGTCACATCGGGATGCGGCAGGAACAAGGATGGCCAAACGCCGTCCGCCGGCGGAGCGCCCGTAAAAAAACTCAAGCTCGCCTTCGTTCCGAACAGCCCGTCAGATTTTTGGACCATTGCCCGGCGCGGTTGCGAGGACGCGCAAAAGGAACTCGGCGATGTCGAAGTGGATTTTCGCATTCCGTCCTCCGGCGGCGCCGCCGAGCAGCAACAGATTCTCAATGACCTGTTGGTGCGCGGCGTTGATGGCATTGCCGTCAGCCCCGTTGACTCGGCCAACGAAACGGAATTCCTTAACAAGGTTGCCAGCCAGACGTTGTTCGTCTGCACCGACAGCGACGCGCCGGACAGCAAACGCGTTTGCTACATCGGCACCGACAACGTGGCCGCCGGTGTCGAGGCCGCGAAACTGATCAAGGAAGCGTTGCCAGAGGGCGGCAAGATCATGCTGTTCGTCGGCACGATGGACGCGCAAAACGCCAAGGAGCGAGTCCAAGGTATCAAGCAGGGCTTGCAGGGTTCCAAGGTTGAAATCATTGACGTTCGCACGGATGAAACCGACCGCGTTCGCGCGCAAAAGAACGTCGAAGATACGCTGGTGGCGCATCCCGATGTCGCGTGCCTCGTCGGGCTGTGGACTTACAACGGTCCCGCGATACTTCGCGCCGTGAAAGCAGCGGGCATGACCGGCCGTGTCAAAATCGTCTGCTTCGACGAAGAGGACGAGACGCTTGCGGGAGTGGCGGCGGGCGAAATCTACGGCACCGTAGTGCAACAGCCTTATGAATTCGGCAGGCAGGCCATCACCCGGATGGCGCAATATCTTCGCGGCGACAAGGAATCTCTGGCCGGCGGCAAACAGATCGTGCCAACCCTTAGCATCAGGCAGGACACGGTCGCTGATTTCAAAGCCAAGTTAAAAACACTGTTGGGCAAGTGACTCTCGGTTTTTATGGAAGAGCCTCTACGACACGGTTGAAGTTGGTCTCTTGCGCGTACAAGCGGCAGCCAAATAAAAATCGGAAATCTCACAATGCCCTCGCTGTTCAGCGGCGGGAGCATTTTATTACTTGCCATTCTCCGCGTTTCCCGTATTTTCCATCCTGCCTGAACGCCGTGTGTGCGGATGTTCATTTAGGCTGAGAAAAAACAGTCAACTAACAACCTAACCCTTAACCTCCGTTGCCATCGCAGCGTCGGTAGTTAGGCAATGGAGTCTTCAAGTTCCGCAATTCGCGGAATCAAAAGTCTCCCGCGGTTCAACACAGTTAAATTATGCTCACAATGGAAGAAGCCATGAAGCAAAGCGCGACGCGTTTTGCACAGGGCGAAATCGTCAAAGGCACGGTCATCGAACTTCGTCCGAAGGAAGTCCTGGTGGATATCGGCTATAAAAGCGAAGGCATCATCCCGCTGAACGAATTTTTGGACGCGGCCTCATTGAAGGTCGGCGACGAAGTGGATGTGCTGATCGAAAAGCTCGAAAACAAGGAAGGCACGGTCGTCCTCTCGCACGAGAAGGCGGAGTTTAAAAAGAATTGGGACAAGATTCTCACGATTTGCAACGAAGGCGGCATCATCACCGGCAAGGTCAAGTCCATCGTCAAAGGCGGGCTGGTCGTCAACGTCGGTGTCGAGGCGTTTTTGCCTGCATCGCAAATTGATGTAGTGACGCCGAAGAATTTGGCGCAGTTCGTCGGCAATTCCTACGAGTTCAAAGTCGTCAAAATCAATCAGGAGCGGCAGAACATCGTGCTCTCGCGCCGCGAATTGATTGAGGCCGAGCGCAACGATAAGCGCTCGAAACTTTTAGCCGAGATGGTGCCGGGTGACATCCGCAAAGGCACGGTCAAGAACATCACGGATTTCGGCGCGTTCATCGAGTTGAACGGCATTGACGGTTTGCTGCACATCACGGACATGAGCTGGGGCCGCATCGGGCATCCGTCGGAAATTTTGAAGGTCGGCCAGGAAATTGACGTGGTTGTGCTGGACGTGAACAAAGAAAAGGAACGTGTCAGTCTCGGCCTGAAGCAAAAACTGACCAATCCGTGGGACAACATCGAAACGAAATTTCCGGTCGGCGCGAAGGTCAAGGGCAAGGTCGTCAGCCTCGTGCCTTACGGCGCTTTTGTGCAATTGGAACCAGGCGTCGAAGGACTTATTCACGTCACGGAACTTTCCTGGACGAAGCGCATCGCCAAACCGAGCGACGTGCTCAAGCAGGATCAGGAAATTGAAGCGGTCGTGCTGGGCATCAACCGCGAGGAACAAAAAATTTCCCTCGGCATCCGCCAGCTTGAATCCAATCCGTGGGACGGAGCGGCGGCGAAATACACCGTTGGCTCGCGCGTCAAAGGCAAAGTGCGCAACCTCACGAGCTATGGCGCGTTTGTGGAATTGGAAGAAGGCATTGACGGCATGATTCACGTTTCCGACATGTCGTGGACGCGCAAAATCAACCATCCGAGCGAAGTGATGAAAAAAGGCGACGACATTGAAGCCGTCGTGCTTGAAGTGGACCGTCCGAACCAGCGCATCGCGCTCGGCACGAAACAAGTCGGACAGGATCCTTGGTCAAACATCGAGAAACTCTACAAAGTCGGCGACCTCGTCACCGGCAAGGTCACCAAGCTTGCGAGCTTCGGCGCGTTCATCGGATTGCAGAACGATATTGATGGTCTCGTGCATATCTCGCAAATCAGCGAGGAACGCGTGGACAAAATCAAAAATGTCCTCAAGGTTGGCCAGGATGTTTCCGCACGCGTCGTCAAGATTGACAAGGGCGAACGCCGCATCGGTCTTTCCATCAAGGCTGCCAGTTACAGTGACGAGCAGATCAAAGAAGAACAGAAGTTGCTGGATGCGCTCAAACCCGGCGAAGACCTCGTGGCGTTACAGAACGCTTTTGACGCCGCCGACGAAGCGCAGAAAACGGAGTAATTTCCGAACAAAATCAGATTACGCGAACCGGCGAACTGGAAGCAGTTCGCCGGTTTTCATTTGAATGGGGAATGCACGTGCACAAATTATTTCGACAATGACCGATGCCGGTAGTGCAAAATTTTGAACTCCGGCGTGTCGCGCTTTTCCTCAACCAATTCAAAACGATTTTCAAACGGCGGGAAAAATGCGTCACCTTCGACTTCGCGTTTCACCAGGGTAAGATAAAGGTCGGAACAGCGCGGCAGCGCCTGCGCGTAAATCTCCGCGCCGCCGCAGATGAAGGTGTCAGTCCGGAAATCATCCGGGTTCAACTTTTCCAGCGAATTGAAAATCAAGATTTCCGTCTGTCCGCCCTTGTCCGCCTTTATAAAATGAAATTCAAATTGATACGGTTTCTTGAGCGTTTTGCCCACGCGCACGCCACCGCGCCATTCATGGTATTCACCGAAAATCTCCGGGTGTTTTTTGATAAGCCGCTGCGGATGCCGTGTCAGCACCAGATTTTTGCGATTTGGCAGCGGCTTGCCGAGGCTTTCAAAAGTCTTGCGGCCAAACACCACGACATTGCCCATGGTCGTTTTCTTGAACCATTTGAAATCCTCCGGCAGATGCCATGGAATTTTGCCGCCCGCGCCGATCACGCGGTTCAGCGACATCGCGGCAATGGCTTTGAAGTGTTTCACAAAAGAATTTTACCGCCAGGAAGATGTAAAGGCGCGGAGAAAAATCAATGTGAAACGATTTTTGCCGCCGCCGGGAAAAAATCAATGCTTGCGGCGTTTCTTGGCCTGCGGGCGGGTCAAGGCGACAATCTCCGGCATATCCCAGCCGATTTTGTCCTCCAAAATTTCGCGCAACGCGATGTCCGCCACGCCAAGATTTCCCACGTCGCTGATGAGCGGGCGGCTCAAGCCGCCGCCGCCGGAATTCAACTGGCGCACGCGGCGCGACACGAGGTTCACAAGGACGTTCGGGTTGCCGACTTTTTCAGCGGCGCGTTTGCAAAGTTCAGCGTTCATCGTTTTTCGAATCAAATCAAGCGCGACAGGATAACTGCCGCGCGCCCGAAGGCAATAACAAAATTCCCCTTAAACTTAAACTGTAGCGTCGCATTTTTGATTCGGCGGTCACAGACCGCCGCTACAAATAAAATCTTCAAACTTGAGAGCGTTTCCGGCATTTTCTTCTGACAATTTTTATGGCCGCAAAAAAATCATCGTTCGACCTGAATCAATTTCTCGCCACGCGCACTGAAACCGTCAACGCCGCGCTCGACAAATTTCTGCCGTCCGAGAAAACCAAGCCCGCCACGATTCACAAGGCGATGCGCTACTCGCTGTTTGCCGGCGGCAAAAGGATGCGCCCCGCCGTGCTGCTCGCGGCGGCGGCGGCGTGCGGCGGTTCGGAAAAAGACGCCCTGCCGCTCGCGTGCGCCGTCGAGTGCATTCATACTTATTCGCTCATCCACGACGATTTGCCCGCGATGGACAACGACGATTTCCGCCGCGGCAAGCCGACGAACCACAAAGTCTTCGGCGAAGGCATCGCCGTGCTCGCGGGCGACGCGCTGTTGACGCAGGCGTTCGAGATCGCCGCGCAGTGCAAAAAATTTCCGCGTTATCCGCACGACAAAATTATTTTGGAAATCGCACGCGCGTCCGGCTCATTGCAGCTCGTCGCCGGACAGGTCGCCGATCTGGAAGGCGAAGGCAAAAAACTTTCCCTTGCCGAATTGAAATTCATCCACGAGCGCAAGACCTCCGCGCTGCTGTGCTGTTCCGTGCGGCTCGGCGGCATGAGCGCGAACTGCCCGCCCGCGCAACTCCGCGCGCTCACGGATTTCGGCTATCACGTCGGCCTCGCGTTCCAGGTGATTGACGACATCCTGGACGTGACGCAGACCAGCGAGCAGCTCGGCAAGACGGCGGGCAAGGACGTGGCCGTGCAAAAGGCGACTTACCCGGCGATTGTCGGGCTGGAAAAATCGCGGCAGATCGCGGCGCAACTGACGGCCAGGGCGTTCGCCGCGCTGAAAATTTTCAAGGGCAACGCGATTGCGCTCGAAGCGCTGGCGGAATTTCTTTTGAAGCGGGAGAAATAAATCAAATTAGTGCAACCTGAAAAACAATTGATTCCAGTCTGAAACATTCCAGTAATTGGAATAAATCAAAAAAGTATTTGTCGCGGTGAAAGGCGTTCCGAAATTTGTCCATGAAGTTATGTCGGTGGTGACTTGCAATTGGTAATTTGTGCCGATTGAAAGATTTCCAAAACTGACGGTCACGGCTTTTACCAGATTTACGTTTGGCGTGCTTTCCGCTTGGTAGAGTTGCTGGACTTCGGAATCCGAAAGGGTTCGATTGTAAATGCGAACGTCGTCAATTGCTCCGGCAAAAGAACCGCCCGCAAGTCCGTCAGAGTTGTTATTGCCAAGATATAAATTCCCAAATTCCGAAGCGTCTATTACGCCTGACACATTATTTGTGTCAAAACTACCGGCATAAGTAACAATGGGTGTCGTGACAAGCTGACCGTTGACATAAAACTTCATTGCGTTGTCAGGTTCGGAAATCGCCACGACAATTTGTTGCCAGCGTCCGTTGGATAACGACGGCGCTGTCGGGCCGGCAATGCCGCTTGTTTTGTCATAAGTAAAAGTCAGATTTGTCCCGGAACGAAAAACGCTTAAACCAAAATTTGAAAAATCTCCAACCACGCCTTTTATCGCCACACCTCCACCGGCTTGATTTGTTGCAACGTTTATCCACGCTGACATAGTTAAATGATTGTTAATTTCCAACGACGGAGAATCTGCCACGATAATGCACGAACTGGCGTTTGAGCAGGTCAACGCACCTTGGACCGAACCGTATCTGTCCGTGACAAAATTCACATTTTGGGTAGTTCCGTTATTTCCGCTTCCGCTAGCATCGTTTGCATTGCCACTGAACGAATAGTAGGCAACGAGTCCGTTGGTGAGAAATGTTTGGGCATGGATTGCGTTACAAAAAGCCAGCCCGAAAACAATTAGAGTCAATTTAACTTTTTTCATAAATAATTCGGCTATTTATTTCAGGTCTTCGAGAAATTTGCGGATTACCGGCGGGACTAATGGTGCATAAACCTTATCGGGACTTTTTGGCCATTTGGGAGCATTGTATTGGCTTGGTATCCATCGTTCTACTCCCGATAAATTTCCCCACCGCTGAAAAATTTTCCGAAGATTGTCTATATTCAAAATTCCGATATTTCCTTTGCTGTTCGCAAAAATTAGGCGGTTGCAGCAAAAAACCGCCGAAAATGATTTCAGTTTACGCCGAAACTTTTGTGGCGTAGCTAATTTTCTTATCAGCCATTCAAGAAATTCTGGAAATGTTGGTTGCCCGTTTGTTTTCATGCCGGAGCATATTACGCCCTGCCGTGCCGTTATCGTCAACAGGAAAATACGCCGTAATAGGGCGTGCTAACGGACAAACTTAAAAAAGGGCAATTGAAGCATTTTGGCAGTAACATTCGGCGTGAACGTGTCGCCAAAAATTTGACTCAAGAAAAATTGGCGGAGTTGGTGGACTTAAACATTCGGACTGTTCAAAAAATAGAAGCCGGTCACACAAATATTTTGGTGACAACAGTAATTCGCTTTCAAAAAGCTTTGAAATGTCCGTGGGATCGTTTGCTTTAATTTATTCACTCCACTCGCCGGTTTGCAGATACGGCTTGAGTTTTTCCTTGAGCGTTTCGCGTCCGCGCTTTCAAATTCACTTGCCGGGAATTCCCAGCCAATGCAGCAAGCCGTTTTCCACCAGTTGAAGCTGTTCGGGCGTGAGGATGCCGAGCCGTCGCAGAAAATATTTTGGCGGAACGGCCTGAACGCCTTGAACGAGAAATGCTCCCTCGGCAAGAAAGCGCACCGGCGTTGAAATCTCGAATTGCGAGCCGCGAACGGCTGTCGTGTGCGGAATCACGCCGATGAGCGCGCGGTCGCTGTCCGCGAATGAAATGCTGATGACAAGGGCAGGCCGGACTTTTTGAGTGACGCCGAAATCCACCAGCCAGACTTCGCCGCGTTTAGGCACGCGCAGCTTCCTCCTCGTCGAGCGCGCGGAACGACGCGGCGGCGAGCGAGGCAAAATCATCTTCCGTCAAATCGTCGGCGACGGGAAGGCGTTGCACGAAGGCTTGCCGCAACTCCCGGCGTTCGGTTTCGGAGAGTTGTTCAACTTCGTCAAGAATATGCGCGACAGCTTGCGTCATGCGAGGAATATAACAATTCTCCTCGATTCGGGCAAGTATGATTGGCACAGCTGAAAATTTATTCCGTCCACTCGCCGGTTTGCAGATACGGCTTGAGTTTTTCCTTGAGTGTTTCGCGTCCGGATTAATTTCCCGACCATTTGTAATCGTAACCGGCAGGCGGGTCATAAAAAGCGGGAAATCCGCCGAGCCCCTGCGTGCCGTTCCAGAACATTTTGATGAAACTGACGTGGCCGTCCACAAAACTCATCACGTTGCGGGCATCCTGAAATTGCAGCGGTTGCAGGCGGTCGTGCGCGCTCAAACCCATGCCGCCGGAAATTTCCCCGATGAGTTCGGTCTTGGATGGCTCGCGCACGGAGGCGAACGGCTTTTGCGCCATGCCCGCGTCGTTGGTGTTGTCACCGCGCGTCAGGCCGTTGAACCAGTAGCTGGAAAATTGCGACCAGGTCTGGTTGCAAAAGCCGTGGCCGACGGAGGGTTCAGACATCCATGTGCCAATCGGGCCGGACAAATCAAAATCATCGGCAGGACAGACAAAGACGGCGTTGTTGGACGATGTGTTCCCAGTCTGACCAATATACGGCAAAATGTTCGTCTTGTAGTCGAAGTAAACTTTGTTGGTGTAGTAAGCAATGGCATCGCCGTGATCGTCCGCATACATATGGACGGCCAGATTGATCTGGCGGACGTTGTTGATGCACGCGATTCGTCTGGCGGATGCCTTGGCGCGGCTCAACGCGGGCAAAAGCAACGCGGCGAGAATGCCGATGATGGCGATGACCACCAGAAGTTCGATCAATGTGAAGGCGTGTTTCATTCATTCTACTCGCCGGTTTGCAGATGCGGCTTGAGTTTTTTTGCGTCCGCAGGATGGATTATTGTTGAATATCCAGCGGCCCTTCAATTTTTAGGGCAATCGTTGAGGAAATTTTGTCCGGCGCGGTGGCGGGAATGGAAATGGTCACGCCGTCATCGCCATTGGTCGTCCGCAAATGTTTGTGCCAGCCAAGCAAGTTTGATTGCAGCAGCCACGCTTTCCCGATTTTGTTTTTTAATCCGGGAACCAGAAGTTTGCCATCTGTTGGCCAGTCAAAGACGTGCAGATAAAGTGTCACGCCGTCGTCGGTGACTTTTTGGGTGCAACGTCCCCAAGGCAGCGGTTGTTCAAAAGGGCTGGCAGTCGTGCCGTAAATCGCTTCGCCATTGACCTTGAGCCAGGCGCCCATGGCCTTGAGTCGTTGGACTTCGGGTTCGGGAATCACGCCGGTGGCATCCGGTCCGACGTTGAGCAGGTAGTTGCCGCCTTTGCTGGCGATGTCAATCAAGTTGCGCAGCAAGGTTTCAGCGGATTTGAAATGGTGGTCGCCGGCGTTGTAACCCCAATTGTTGTTGATGGTCATGCAGGTTTCCCAATCGCTACTGGGCACATACACGTTTCCGAACCGGTCGTGACCGGGCTTATTGCTGGGAGGGATGAACTGCTCGGGCGTTCCATAATCCCCCGCGCCTTTGATACGGTTGTTGATGACAAGGGCGGGATCAAGAGAACGCAGGTAACGGTATAAATCCTGACCGTCCTGATCCGTCCAACCTTCCATCCATTGACCGTCAAACCAAAGAACGGCGGGATGATATTGCGTCACCAATTCCTTGAGTTCGGTCTTCATGTATTGGACATAAGCTTCCTTCTGGCCGGACACGAAACTGGTCGGGTTATACGTTGGGTGCTCGGGATTGGGATTGGCCGGTTTTTGGTCAGGACTGTGCCAGTCCATAATGGAGTAATAGACGCAGAACCGGATGCCGTGTCTGCGGCACGCTTCGCTGAGCAGTGCGAGCGGATCTGTGTGCCACGACGTGGCGTCCACGACGTTGTATCCTGTGGCTTGGGTATTGAACATGCAAAAGCCGTCGTGATGTTTAGAAGTGATGACCAGATACTTCACGCCGCCGGCGGCGGCGATGCGGGCCCAGCGATCGGCGTTGAATTTTACTGGGTCGAATTGTTTTGCGTATGCGGCGTATTGGTCGCGCGGCACGTTCGCATTGTTCATGTACCACTCGCCTTGGGCGGGCACGGAATAAATGCCCCAGTGAATGAACATCCCGAACCGCGCGTCCCGCCACCAAGTCATGCGTGCATCGTGTTGCGCGGTAGATTCATCGGTGTCGGGATTAGCGAGATTGGTCTGACCGCTGGCAACAATGGCGTAAAGGTTAAAAATCAGGGACAGGTAAAAAGATAATTTCATAAGCCCATTCGTATGCGAATCTAAGTCAGAATAAAAAACAGAATTTGAGAGGGCAACAGAATTTACTTCAATTTGCTCCACTCGTCACATCGTGTGTTTCGTGCAACGCTTAAAACTTTGTCAGCTTTTCCAATTCCTTAACGCGGCGGTCAATGTCGGCACGTTTGGTTTTGGTGGTGCGCGTCAGGCCAAAACCTTCGCAGCAAAACGACGCCGTGACACTGCCGTAAATCATCGCGCGACGGATGTTGGCGTCAATCGAGCCGCGCGCCGTGGCGAGGTAACCCATCATGCCGCCGACAAACGAATCGCCCGCCCCGGTCGGGTCAATGACCTTGGGCAACGGATACGCCGGGCAGATGAAAAATCCGCGCGGCCCGGACAAAATCGAGCCGTGAGAACCTTTTTTAATAATGACATATTTCGGGCCAAGCTTGTGGATTTTTTCCAACGCGGCGAAGACATTGTCATCTTTGGTCAATTGATGCGCTTCGCTGTCGTTGAGGACAAAGCCGTCAATGCGTGGCAGTAATTTCAACAAATCGTCGAGCGCGATGTTCAACCACAAGTCCATGGAGTCGGCCACGACGAACTTCGGCTTGCGCATCTGGTCGAGCACGCGATGCTGGAGCGCGGGCGCGATGTTGCCGAGCAGGACGAATTGAGAATTTTGGTATGACGCAGGCAGCGTCGGCGAAAAAGTTTCAATGACGCCCAATTCCGTTGCGAGCGTGCGGCGATTGTTCATGTTCACCTCGTATTCGCCCGACCAATGAAACGTTTTGCCGGGCAAAAGCTGCAAACCTTCGAGATCAATTTTGTGACGGCGATAAAGCCCGAGATATTTCTTTGGAAAATCTTCGCCGACGCCGCCAACGAGTTTAACCGGCGAAAAAAAACTGGCGGCGACCGCCGCGTGGCTGGCCGATCCGCCGAGCAGACGCGGATTTTCCGCCTTGGGAGTTTTGATTGAATCCAGCGCCGTTGTGCCGACAATTAAAACGCTCATGCTGAATAATTTTTAGTTTTTAAATTTGAGTCGTGGCCGCCGTCATTTTTTCTGGATCAATTCAATTTCGTAACCTTCCGGCGCGTCAACGAATGCGAACGTCGTCCCGCTGGAACTCGTCGTCGGTCCGTCGGAATATTTCAGGCCGAGTTTTGCGAGGTGTTTGGCGAATTCATCCAAGCTATTTACTTCAAATGCCAAATGTGTTAAATCCGGTTGGACTTTTACTGATTCGCTGCCGGGGAAAAAACAGATTTCAATTTCCTCTTCGCTTTCGGGCGCTTTGAGAAAAACGAGTTCCGAACCGCGTGGCGATTTGTGCCGCTTGATTTCTTCTAGGCCGAGGACTTCACGGTAAAATTTCACCGTGCGTTCGAGATCGTTTACGCGGTAGCGCGTGTGCAGCAGTTTCGTGACTTTGCTCATGCGCAGAGAATAACCCGATTTTGGGAGCACGCAATTTTTCATTTCCCGACCGGAGATTCTCCGGCATCCTTGAGTTAATTTATGGGCAAGCGACGTGAAGCGCGTGAACGCGCCGTGCAATTTCTTTTTCAGCACGATCTGAATCCGCCGGAGGATTTGGATCGCGCGCTGAATGAGTTCTGGGACACGCAACGCGCGGCGGCCATCGCCGAGGA
Source organism: uncultured Verrucomicrobiae bacterium (assembly GCA_963719075.1). Classification (GTDB taxonomy): domain Bacteria; phylum Verrucomicrobiota; class Verrucomicrobiia; order Limisphaerales; family UBA11358; genus UBA11358. The sequence goes on from CAVRAN010000012.1 coordinate 18,771, forward strand.
AAAAGGTCCGGCAACATGGGGTCAACAAATTGAATTGCCGCCGCCGACGGTCGAAGAAGCCGAGACGCGCCTGTTCGCCGATCCGCTTATCCGCGGCGTGCTGGAGCATCGCGACGCGATTGACGAAAAAATCAAGAGCCACGCGAAGAACTGGGATTTCCATCGCATCGCCGCCGTTGACCGCAACATCATGCGGCTGGCAATTTTTGAAATGCTTCATCGCGAGGACATCCCACCTGTCGTCAGCATCAACGAAGCGGTGGACATCGCAAAAAAATTTTCCACTCAGGACAGTGGAAAGTTCGTTAACGGCATTCTGGACAAAATCCGCAGCGAATTGATGCGACCGGCGCGAATCGTCAAATGAAGTTCGCTGATTTGCATCTGCACACGAATTTTTCCGACGGAACTTTTTCGCCGGAGGAATTGGTTTTGTACGCACAAAAAAACGGTTTGTCGTACATCGCGTTGACGGATCACGACACGGTCGAAGGTTGTGCGCGCACGACTGTGGCGTGTAAAGCGGCAGGTATTGAATTCATTCCCGGCACGGAACTCACCGCCGAGCACAAAGACACGGAATTGCACATACTCGGTTTTTTCGTGGACACGCAAAATAAAAAACTGCTGAACGAAGTCGCCGAATTCCAGATTGTCCGGCAAAATCGCATTCAGGAAATGGTTGCGCGCATAAACGAATCAGGCGTGCCGCTCGAAGTCGAATCGGTTTTTGCGCTGGCGAATTGCAAATCGCCCGGGCGACCGCACGTCGCACGCGCGCTCGTGAAGGCCGGGTTGGTTGCAAGTCTGGACGAGGCGTTCGAGCGGTTTCTCAAAAAAAATCGCCCCGCCTGGGTGCCCAAGAAAAAAGTTTCCGCATTCGAGGCGATTGAATTGATTCATCAGGCCGGCGGATTGGCGGTCATGGCGCATCCTGGGTTGAACCGCACGGACGATGTGATTCCCGATTTGGTCGAGGCGGGACTCGACGGCATCGAATGTTTTCACACAAAACATTCGACGGTAATGTCCGAACATTATCTGGAGATCGCCGACAAATTCAATCTGCTTGTGACCGGCGGTTCCGATTGTCACGGTTTCAGTAAAAACAAGCCGCTCATCGGCACGGTCAAACTGCCCTACGAATACGTCGAAAAACTTTTTGCCGCGCGCGAAAACCGGCAATCGGCAACCGCAACTCCGAAATAATTCATGGGTCTCTTTGCCAAGTTCAAGGCCGGCTTGCAAAAAACCCACAGCAAGCTGGCGCACGAAATCAAGCGCATCGTTACGCGTTCGCCCAAACTTGCAGGCGAATCCATCGAAGAACTTGAAGCCGCACTTATCGCTGCCGATTTGGGAGCAGCGATGAGCGAACAAATTATTTTAGCCGTCAAAAAAAAATATGAAACCCAGGGCGGTGCGGGATTGGATGTTTTTGCGATTGCGCAAAGTGAAGTTGAAAAAAGTTTGTCGTCGAATAAAAACGAACTTCACCAAAAGCCTGGCGAACTTTGCGTTGTTTCTATCGTCGGCGTTAATGGAACTGGAAAAACCACGACTTCAGCGAAGCTCGCGCACTTCGTTCAATCGCAAAAAAAAACCGCGATGCTCGCGGCATGCGACACGTTTCGCGCGGCGGCAATTGAACAAATTAAACTTTGGGGTGTGCGCTTAAAAATCGAAGTCGTCGCGGGCAGTTACGGCGCGGACGCAGCGTCCGTGGCACACGACGCCGTCACCGCCGCGCAGGCGCGCAAGATGGATTTTCTATTCATTGACACGGCGGGACGATTGCATACGAAGCACAATTTGATGCAGGAATTGCAGAAGCTGCATCGCGTCATTGGCAAACAGCTTCCGGGCGCGCCGCACGAAGTTTTGCTGGTGCTCGATGCGACGACCGGCATGAACGCGCTGAACCAGGTGCGCGAGTTTAACAAAGCCGTGCCGCTCACCGGACTTGTGGTAACCAAGCTCGACGGCACGAGCAAAGGCGGAATGATTGTGGCAATTCAAAAAGAACTCGGTCTACCGATTAAATTCATCGGCCTCGGCGAGCAGCCGGATGATTTGCAATCGTTCGATGCCAAGCAATTCGCACAGGCGTTGTTTGAACAATAATAATCCAAATGTCGGAATGACTTTGAAACTTGTCCAAACCGGATATAGCGGGTAAATAACTTTCCGGCATGAACCAATTTACCCGACGGGTTTTATTTTTCCTTTTCTTTTTGTCCGGTTTCAGCAGCCTTGTTTATCAAGTGGTTTGGACGCGCATGGCTTTTGCGTCGTTCGGGATAATCACTCCGGTGTTATCAGTGGTGTTGTCGGTTTTCATGCTCGGGCTGGCCGTCGGTTCATTGGCGGGTGGGCGTTTTATCGCCTCGTTTGTCAAGAAGACGGGATTTTCAGCCATCGCTTTTTATGCTGTCGCCGAGTTGTTAATCGGACTGGGGGCCTTTGCCGTTCCGAAATTATTTGCAATGGGAGAACATATTTTGCTGGCCAGCGGCGAGACGAATTCCTTTGGTTATCTTTCGCTTTCGGCCTTGGTTCTGGCGGCAGCCATCCTGCCGTGGTGTGTGTGTATGGGCGCAACTTTTCCTTTGATGATGGCTTATGTCCGCGAACGGGATCGTCACAGCACAACAAGTTTCAGTTTTCTCTACCTAGCCAATGTGCTGGGTGCCATGTGCGGAACTTTTTTAACGGCGGTCGTTTGGATCGAGCTATTAGGATTTCATCACACGCTCTGGCTGGCGGCGGCAGGCAATTTCACGATTGCTTTTATCAGTGGTTCCCTAGGCTGGGCGCAGCAGCAATCCGCCAGACTTGCCGGAAAGACGGACGTAATGGCCACAACCACAACTGGAGCGCCAGCGAGTATTGGCACAGTCCAACATGGGATTATAAAATGGATTTTATTTTCGACCGGCTTTATGGCCATGGCGATGGAAGTCGTGTGGACACGAGCTTTTACACCCGTTTTGAAAACTCAGGTGTATTCTTTTGCCATGATCGTTTTCACCTATTTGGGAGCCACTTTCATCGGTTCATGGATGTATCGCAGGGATCTTCGGAGAAATCAACTGAGTTCAATGGAAAAACTGATTTTCGAGCTGGCGATAGCAGCTTTTCTACCAGTGCTGGCTAATAATCCAAAATTCGTGGCAGCCATCTTTTCATCGGCATCGCCTGATGTATTGAGTGTATTTATTCTGTTGGGCAGCATTTGCCCGTTCTGCGCTTTATTAGGATATCTGACTCCGGGACTGATTGACGAATATGCCGCCGGCCAACCGAGGAATGCCGGCCGGGCTTATGCGATTAATGTTTTGGGATGTATTTTGGGCCCGCTCTTTGCGTGCTATGTTCTATTGCCGCTGTTCAGTGAACGTCATGCATTGATTTTGCTCAACCTGCCGTTTCTCGTTTTTTGGTTCTGCTTTTTCAAATCCCAGTCTCAATGGTGGCGTTGGGGAACGGGACTGGCAATTGGAGTTGTCCTGGTGTGGTCATTGTTTTTTTCCGAAGATTTTGAAGGCATGTTGTTGAAAGCCTACAGGAACACGACAGTCCGGCGAGATTATACCGCCTCGGTGATTTCTTTTGGTGAAGGCCGCAACAAATCTCTATTGGTCAATGGCATGGGTATGACAGTTTTGACGCCAATCACAAAATTCATAGCTCATTTGCCGCTGGCCTTTCATCGGGGAAAACCTGAATCGGCGCTGGTCATTTGTTTTGGCATGGGCACGACTTATCGTTCGGCTTTAAGCTGGAATATTGATACGACGGCGGTGGAACTGGTGCCCGGCGTGACGAAGGCTTTTGGATTTTATCATGCCGATGCGGAAAAATTCATCAACGATCCCAATGGGCATATCATAATTGACGACGGCAGACGTTATCTTAAACGCACCTCAAAAAAATTCGATGTGATTATGGTTGATCCGCCGCCGCCGGTCGAGGCCGCCGGTTCCAGCCTGCTCTTTTCCAGAGAATTTTATGCGCTGGCCAGACAACACCTGAACCCCGGTGGCATCCTCCAGATGTGGTATCCGGGAAATGATGAGACGGGACAAGCAGTCATTCGCTCCATTTATGAATCATTCCCCTATGTTCGTTGCTTCCCATCGGTTGAAGGGTGGGGAGTGCATTTACTGGCCTCAATGGAACCCATCGAACTACTCAACGCGCAACAATTGGCGACACGAATGCCCGCCACCGCGAAAAAGGATTTGGTGGAATGGAGTGATTCCAAAGACGTGCCAACCTATCTGGAACACGTGGTGAACAACGAAATTTCAATCCTATCCGCCCTAAACCCCGATGCCAAAATACAAGTTACCGACGACCAGCCCTATAACGAATATTTTCTGCTCCGGCGGCTAAAAAATAATCTGTCCGCGAATTGATGTTTGAAGAGAAAAATCAATCAATTGAATTTTGTGGCCAAAGTGCGCGGATCATACACTCGGACTCTGGACTTTTTCTTTATGCGTGCTGCCCTCCGGCTTGCCTGGCGCGGCTATGGCACGACTTCGCCGAATCCGATGGTCGGCGCGGTTTTGGTGAAAGGTGGAAAAATCATCGGACGCGGCTGGCATCGGCGCGCGGGCGGACCGCACGCGGAAATTGAAGCGATTCGTGACCTGCAAAACCGCAGACAAAATGCCAAAAGCGCGACGCTTTATGTGACGCTCGAACCTTGCTGCACCCAAGGTAGGACACCGCCTTGCACCGAGGCAATTATTGCAGCGGGAATAAAAAAAATTGTCATCGGCGCGACGGATCCGAATCTAAAACATTCCGGCAAGGCTTTCAAAATTTTGCGGCGCGCGGGCATCAAAGTTGTTCGCGGCGTCTTGGCCGGCGAATGCGCGAAATTGAACGAGGCGTTCAATCATTGGATTGTTCATCACACACCGTTTGTCACGGTCAAAGCCGCGATGACGTTGGATGGAAAAATTGCGATGGCAAGTGGCGAATCAAAATGGATCACGGGCGAAAAAGCGCGGACATTCGGAATGAAATTGCGCCAAGGCGCGGACGCGATTCTCGTCGGCATCAATACGATTCTGGCGGACGATCCGAGCCTAACCGCCAGAAGTCAGAATAAAAATTTGCGGCTTCGCCGCATCGTCCTTGATTCTCTGGCACGCACGCCGCTGAAAGCGAAAATTGCCAGCGATGAGCACACAGCGCTGACGACGATTGTCGTGGGCAGCCATGCACCAAAGAATCGCGTGGCGGCCTTGGCCAAACGAGTTAAAATCCGCGTTGCGCCGGTGGTTAAATCGCAAATTGATTTACGCTGGCTGCTAAAAAAACTTGGCACGGACAATGTGACAAGTTTGCTCGTTGAAGGCGGTGGGGAGGTGAATGCTTCGTTTTTACTAGGTGGATTTGCGCAACGTGTCGTATTTTTTTACGCGCCGAAAATTTTAGGCGGGAGTGATTCGCGCAAAGCAGTCGCGGGTGAAGGCGTGCAAAAACTAAGCGAGGCCATTCAGCTTCGGAAAATTCAATGGAAACAAATTGGCGAGGATTTGATGATGACGGCGCAAATTTAATTACAGGTCGAAGTTGAATTTGCAGGTTATTATGCTGCGAACTTGCAACCTTCGACCTGAAACCTGCAACATGACCTTATGTTCACTGGTATCATTCAGGAAACAGGAACGGTTGAGAGCACCCAGCGCGGTGCGAAATCCATTTTGCTGACGATTCGCGCGAAATCTTCCGCGCAGGGTTTGAAAATCAGCGACAGTTTGGCGGTGAACGGTTGCTGTCTCACAGTCGTAAAAATTTCTGCGCACGGGAAATCAAAATTGATTCAATTTGATTTGCTTCAAGAGACGTGGCAAAAAACCAATTTACAGTTTTCCCAGGTTGGCTCGCTGGTGAATCTTGAACGTCCATTGCGCGCAGACGGCGAGTTTGGCGGTCATTTTGTGACGGGACACATTGACGGTGTTGGAAAAATTTTGCGTTGGGAAAAATCCGGTTTAGATCATGTCCTCGAAATCGCCGCGCCGCCGGACGTGATGCGTTATGTAATTTCGAAAGGTTCAATTGCGATTGATGGCATCAGTCTTACAGTTGCTTGTGTTCGGGAAAATAGCTTTCACATTTGGATCATTCCACACACGTTTGAAGCAACGGCATTGCGCGCAAGGAAGGTCGGCGACATGGTAAACCTGGAGGCTGATTTATTGGGTAAATACGTCGAAAAATTTCTCACGGCGCGCAAGTAAGTCGGTGCGGGATAATAGGACTTTAACTTGTACGCCTTGCGGCACTTGGCGCTTTGTTACGGCTCGGATGTTTGGGAGCCAAAAATTGGGTAAGTTGCTGATTATCAATTATGGAGCGGGTGAAGGGAATCGAACCCTCGTCTCAGGCTTGGGAAGCCCACATTCTACCATTGAACCACACCCGCAAACTGCTGATTTGCTTCTATCAAACTACTCAGTGTATTGCAATTGGTTTGCGGGGTTATTAAGCAATTTCAAGATTGTGAATGGCTTGACGCAATTTATTTTCAATCGAAATTTGACGCGCCGGCGATTCTATTTTGCCGCCGTCCAATTCGCGCACGTAAAAACTATCAATGGCCGCACCGCGTTCGGTCACAATACGTGCGCCGGAAATATCGAGCGCAAACTCAGCCAGCGTTTGCGAAATCATGTAGAGCAGTCCAATGTGATCTTCGGTTTCGATTTCAATGAGCGTGCGTGTTTCGGAGGTTTCGTTGTCGAAACTGATTTGCGTCGGAATGCGTTCGCCGGCATAAGCCTGATAAATCGGCCGCGCGATTTGCTTTTTTATGACTGCGGACAGATCAACGCCGTTTTCCAAAACTCTATCAAGCAGGTTGCCAAACTTTGTGTGTTGTTCACGTGTAGCCAGATTTCCTGTTTTGGCTTCATTCACAAAAAAAGTGTCGAGCACGATGCTGTCAGTTCGCGTGAAAATCTGCGCACTGAGAATGTTCAAACCGCACGCGCTGAGTGATCCGGCGATTTTGCCGAACAGCCCGGCGCGGTCCCAGGTGCAGACACGGACGAGATTGCAGCCGCGATCGGGTTCGTCCCGCCAGGCAATCACCGGCACCCAAGCATTGCCATCTTCAAGAACCTGCTGGCGCATGAAACGATGTGCGAGTTCGATGTCGCTGAGAATTTCCATCGCCGTGTGAATTTGAAAATAACGCAGCGGCATCATCGAGAAATGCGCGCGTAATTCATCTTCACTTAATTCCGGCGAAAGTTCGCGCACATCCTGCATGATCATCTCCCGCCGTTTTTCTTCAGCGCGAATAAATTCAGTGCCGCCGGAAAGCAATGATAAAGTACGCCGATACAAATCCCAAAGCAACGAATCTTTGAAACCGTTCCATAATTTGTCACTGGTGCCTTCGGAATCCGCAAACGTCAGCAGCGTGAGCAAATTCAACGTCTCCACCGTTTCAATCTGGCGCGCAACATTACGAATGACTGCGGCATCATCAAGGTCGCGCCGCTGGGAAATGCTGGCCATGAGCAGGTGATTCTCGACAAGGATTCGCAATGTGTGCGTCACCGCGCTGTCGAGTCGTAATCGTTTGGCGGCACGCATGGCCATTTCCCCGCTGACTTGCGGATGCATTCCCCGGCCATGACGCTGCGCCTTGCCAACGTCGTGCAACAGCAGTGCGAGATAAAGCACGCCGGGACGCTCGACATTTTGTAGCAGCGGCGCGTAGTTTTTGTAGGGCGGCTCTTTGGCTTCCCAAATCTTGTCGAGTTGTTCAAGGCAAACCAGTGTATGTTCGTCGGCGGCGTATTGATGATAAAATTCATGCTGCACGAGGCAGGTAAGCTTGCCGAATTCGGGAACGTATTTGCCAAGCAAATTCACCTCGTGCATCGCCCGCAGAATTGGCGCGACCTCGCCGCGCCGTTCGAGAATCGCCAGAAATGTTTCGCGCACGTGCTCATCGCTCAAAAAATTGCGGTCAACCAACGAAAGCTCGTTACGAATGAGCTGCGCGAGGTCGGGATGTAATTTCAAATGTCGCTGCTGTGCATGAAGAAAAGCACGCATCAACCGGTGCGGTGCGTCACGAAAAATCCGATTTGAAGCCGCGTGAATTTCGCCATCAATGAATTTGAAGCCGTCCACCGTTTCCGTTTCACGCCGGCGGCGGGGCAGCAACCGCCGCAACGAAAGCCGGCCGAGCGTTTGCGGCAATAGAGCCATGCGCTCTTCGAGCGTCCGCGTAATGAGATAAATATTCCGCATGTGGACGTATAAATCGCGCATGAATTTCTCGATGCGTTTGCTCGGCGAACGGTCGCCATAGCCGAGCGCAAGCGCGACGGCGGGCTGCAGATTTTTTCCAAGCACGTCCATGGCGCGGTTAACGTCGTAATGCAATTCTGTACGCGTGCGCAGCAGAAAACCGTAGGCGTCCTCAAGCTGCTTGCGCTCCGCTTTGCTGACGAATTTCTGTTTTTCCAACTCCACCAGCGAGCGCGTGCGGTATTTGAAGAACGTCATCCACAGTAAATTTTGGAAATCGCGCAGGCCGCCGCAGCCGTTTTTGATGTTCGGCTCCTGCATGCAGGCCGAGTTGCCGTATTTCGTGCGCCGGGTCGCTTGGTCTTCGATCCGGAGCGCAATATATTCTTCCTCGAAACCGATGACGCATTTGGCGACAACCGCTTTTTGAAATTTTTCGAACAATGCCGCGTCGCCGATGATCAAGCGCGCCTCGATGAGCGACGTTTTGGATTGCATGTCTGTGTTCGCGACCTTCACACAATCGTCAATGCTCCGCACCGCGTGGCCGACTTTCAACCCGACATCCCAAAGCGGATACAAAACGCTGTCAATCAGCTTTGACAAATATGGCAGCGGCTTGTTCGCCGCGATTTGTCCGTCGTGCAAAAACATGAAATCAATGTCGCTGTGCGGATTCAATTCCGCGCGGCCATAGCCTCCAATGGCAATCAAGGCGAGCGGTGGAAATTCATTTTGCGCCTGCGGCGACAAACTGCCGCGCGCCGATTCCCAAAGATGGCGCAACAATGCATCAAGAATCGTGGCGCGCCCCCGGCAAATTTCACGTCCATCCGCGCCCGCACGATGCAACAGCTTGAGCCGGTGCGTCTCGACCTTGAGAAAACCTTTGTAGCTCGCAAGTTTGTCGGCGGCGGTGCTGTTGGGCGTAAATGTCAAATGCGCCTCGGCAGCCGCCTCGATTTTTCTGATTAAATCCTGCACGGGCGCACAAATTGCGGACAAAAGCGCTCGAAAGCAAGCGCAGCCGCCAGCGAAATCTTGTCGCACGCCCGGTGTCCGTTAGACTTCTCGAACGATGGCCGCCCAAACCGACCCCGATGCCGCGCTGATGCTCCGCGTAAAACGCGGCAACCGCGCGGCGTTTACGGAGCTGGTTGAGAAATACAAACAGCCGGTGATGAATTTTATTTTTCGCACGCTGCGCGACGAAACCGAGGCCGAGGACTTGGCGCAAAATGTTTTTCTACAGGTCTACAAATCCCGCCGCCGCTACGAACAAACGGCGAAGTTTTCCACGTGGCTGTTCACCATCGCGCGCAACCTTTGCCTGAATGAACTACGCCGCCGCTCGCGCCATCCCGCCGAATCGCTTGAAGAAAAGCCTGTTGAAAACGAAGACCAGCCGCGCCGGCAATTCGAGGACAAATCGCAAATTGCGCCGCCGGAAAAATTATTGCAGGGCGAACTGGAACAGAAAATTCTGGAGGCGCTCGACGAATTGCCGGAAAACCAGCGCAGCGCGATTTTGCTCTGCCGACAGGAGGATTTAAGCTACGAGGAAATCGCCGGGATTTTAGGTTGTTCGCTTTCCGCGACCAAATCGCTCATCCATCGCGGACGCGAAACACTCAAAGAAAAACTAAAACCGTATTTGAGCACCGGTGACTGGACGCCGTGAAGTTTTTTCGATTGGGAATTCCCTGAAATTTTTGTAGCGTTTCCTTAAATGGAACCGCAACCGCATTTAATTCCCGGCTTCCGCTCCGTTCCGCGCACCGGCGTGATTTACGTCACGCACGAGGCCACGCGCCACGGCTTTGCCTACGGCAAACCTGATTGGGCGAACCTCGGCCAAGGCTCGCCCGAAACCGGCGACATTCCCGGCGCACCGCCGCGCGTGACCGAAGTAAAAATTTCCGAGGCCAGCCGGCAATACGGCCCTGTTGCCGGCAATCAAAAACTGCGCGAAGCCGTCGCGGATTTTTACAACGCCACTTATCGTCGCGGAAAAAAATCCAAATACACCGCCGACAACGTCAGCATCGCCAGCGGCGGACGACTCGCGCTCACGCGCCTCGCCAGCGCGCTTGGCAATATCAACATGGGCCATTTCATCCCCGACTACACGGCGTATGAAGAATTGTTGAGCGTTTTCAAAGCGTTCACGCCGATTCCGATTTTGCTGCGCGCAGAACACGGTTACAAAATTTCTCCTGCCGATCTGAAGGAAGAAATTCTCGGACGCGGCTTGAGCGCGCTGCTCGTCAGCAATCCGTGCAATCCGACCGGCCAGTTGATGGAAGGCAAGGAATTGTCCGCGTGGTGCGACCTCGCGCGCGAATGCCAGTGCTCGATGATCTTCGACGAATTTTATTCGCATTACATTTACGAAAAATCGCAAATCGCAAATCGCAAATCGCAAATTCCCAAAATGGTTTCCGCCGCCGAGTTTGTGGATGACGTGGACCAAGACCCGATTGTCGTCGTGGACGGTCTGACGAAAAACTGGCGTTATCCCGGCTGGCGCATCAGTTGGACACTCGGCCCGAAAGCCGTCATCGAAGCCATCGCCAGCGCCGGTTCCTTTCTCGACGGCGGCGCGAACCATCCGTTCCAAAACGCCGCGCTGCCGCTGCTCGATCCGAAAAATGCCGCCGCCGAAACGCTCGCCATCCAGAAACATTTTGGCAAAAAGCGCGCCCTGCTTTTGTCGCGGCTGAAAAAACTGCACATCACCGCCGACGCCGCGCCCGCCGGCGCGTTTTACGTCTGGGCGAACCTGGCCAAGCTGCCGCCGCCGCTCGACGACGGCATGAATTTCTTCCGCGAATGCCTGAAGGAAAAAGTCATCGTCGTGCCCGGCGTGTTTTTCGACGTGAACCCCGGCAACCGCCGCACGCACGCGCGCTACAAAAATTACTGCCGCATCAGCTTCGGCCCGGAGATTGAAAAGCTCGAACTCGGCCTCAACGCCTTCGCGCGCGTGATTGCGAAGTTCAAATAGCTGCGCTTTGTGATGGTAAAATGTTTTTTAGCCACGGATGAAACACGGATTGAACTCGGATTTTTTTGACACGAATTGCACGAATTTTCACAAATTGAATTCGTGTTAATTCGTGAAATTCGTGTCTAACTTTTTCTTGATAAAATTTTTTGCGGGCGCAAAATCAGCAGCGATTCCGGCGAAGTAAAAATGAATTCCGAAATGAAAATAATCGTCGCCTTTCTGCTGGCAAGTTGTGTTGTTTCGTTCGCGCAAACAAATACCGACAGTTCCGGGTATGTGACCAATGCCAATTTGCTTACGCCGTTCACACTGACCAATTCTGTCGGAGATGTTATCACCGATGCCGTGTTGGTAAAATTAACGCCGAACAAATTCATTTACAAAACTCCGAGTGGCGCAATGGGAATGCTGCGATTAGATTCTTTGTCAAAAGATTTGCAGGAAAAATTCGGTTTTGACCCGCAGGCCGCGCAAGCTGCCGACGAACAGAAGAAAGTGCGTCAGCAACAGCTTGATCAGCAACAACGAGAAACCGCAACAACGCCACAAGTAGGATCATCTAGCGATGAAGTAAGCTGGTCAAAATCATTCACTGTTCGGCAAGATGATGTGCAAGTTAGCGTTCAGAAGGTATTCATCTTCCCGGTCGCTCTGGACATGGACAACCTGAATGGCGGTGTATGGCCACCTGTTACGCGCACCAGAGATAATTATTTGAATATCACAATGCTCGTGTCGAATTTAAGCACCGGAAAGAAAATGGATTTTACAACATGGCGAAATGACTCTGCTACATTGACGGACGACAACGGGAATACCTACAAACAAATAAAATTCGATTCGCTATTGAACAATCACTACACCAAAGCACAAGATGACGTTTCCATCTATCCAACCAACTCCTTTGAAGATTTGTTAGTGTTTGAATTGCCAGTCGCAAATCTGAAATGGCTACACCTTGAACTTCCGGCAGAAAATTTTGGTGGTAGCGGAATGCTACGGTTTGAAATTCCGCCGAGCAGCATTCAGAATTTTTGGCTAATAGGCGGCAAAAAATAATTTCATAAAGGAGTCAGTCCCAAGCATTGAAAAATTCTTCCGCGCCGTGTTGTTTAATTTTCATCCGTGTTCAATCCGTGGCTAAATTGAAACTGTCTGTTTTTGAACATCGGGCAGCGGTAACAGTGTCTGGAATTGCCAGAAAACCTCACTTTTTGCCAGTTTTCGATGATTTTAGCCTGTTTTTGGCCTTCAGGATTTCGCGGGAACGATCTGGGATTTCGAGGGAAGAGGTCAGGATTTTGCGGGGACGGTCCAGGACTTCGCGGGAGGAGCGCAGACTTTGCGGGAAGGACGCAGGATTTCGCGGGAGGCATCCGGGATTTCATGGGAACGAGCCGGGACTTCGCGGGAAGAGTCCGGGATTTCACGGGAGCGGATTAAATTTCCGTGTTTCATCCGTGTTCAATCCGTGGCTGATTTCAATTTCCTTTTTCCTTTTCCCTTTTTCATTTTGCCTTCACTTTGACGGCGTGAAATTGTCCGCCGCAGAAATCCGCGCCACCGTCCGGCTCGCGCTCGCCGAGGACATCGGCAGCGGCGACGCGACGACGCTGGCAACCGTCCCCGCAAACGCGACGGCCAAAGCCGTCATGCGCGCGCGCGAACCGCTCGTCGTCGCGGGAATCGGATTTGCGGAAATCGCGTTCCGCGAACTCTCGCCGAAAATCAAAATCGAAATGCTTGCGCGCGACGGACAACGGATCGCCGCCGGAAAAACGCTGCTGAAAATTTCCGGCCCGGCGCGCGCCATTTTGACCGCCGAGCGCGTCGCGCTGAATTTTGTCCAGCGGCTTTCCGGCGTCGCCACTTTGACTTCGCAATTTGTTGGAGCAATTCGCGGCACACGCGCACAAATTCTCGACACGCGCAAGACAACGCCCGGCTGGCGGCGATTTGAAAAATACGCCGTCGCCTGCGGCGGCGGAAAAAATCACCGCCTCGGATTGTTCGACATGATTTTGATCAAGGACAATCATCTCGCCGCGCTGCGAAATGAAAAGCCGAGCGCAATCGCCGCCGCCGTCGCGCGTGCGCGCAAAAAATTTCCGAAGTTGAAAATAGAAGTTGAAGCGGACACTTTGAAACAAGTCGAGCAAGCCGTGGACGCGAGCGCAGATTTCATTTTGCTCGATAACATGGATTTGAAACAGTTGCGCCAAGCCGTAAAAATCGTCAATGGTCGCGCGCAGACCGAGGCCAGCGGCGGCGTGAATCTGAAAACCGTCCGCGCGATTGCCAAGACCGGCGTGGATTTCATTTCCGTCGGCGCGCTCACGCATTCCGCGCGCGCGGTGGACATTGGATTGGATTTTGAATGACCACGGACGCAAAAATTCTTTCCGCGTTGCGCGAAAATACCGATGGCGTTTCCGGCGCACAACTCGCGGAGCAATTGAAAATCAGCCGCGCGGCGATCTGGTCGCGCATCGAGGAATTGCGGCAAGTCGGTTTTGACATTTCGGCCAGTCCGCATTTCGGCTACAAAATTATCGGCGAACCAGATGCCTTGATTGCCGACGATTTGCTCGCGCGCCTCGGCAAAACCAAAATTATCGGCCGTGACATCCGCGTTTTTGAGCAGACAACTTCGACGAACGATGTGATTGAAAAGCTCGCGCGTGACGGCGTGAAGGAAGGCGTCGTCGTTTTCGCTGAATCGCAGACAAAAGGACGCGGACGGCTTGGAAGAAAATGGATTTCGCCCGCGCACAAAGGTTTGTGGTTTTCAATTTTATTGCGTCCCGATTTGCGTCCGCAGGAAGCGACGCAACTGACCGTCGCGTCCGCCACTGCGTTGCGTCGCGCGATTGAATCTGAAACCGGATTGAAACCGGAAATCAAGTGGCCGAACGACATTTTGATTGGCGGGAAAAAAGCCGCAGGCATCCTGACGGAATTGAACGCGGAATTGGACAAGGTTCGTTACGTCATCCTCGGCATCGGCATGGACGTGAACCTGGACGCGGGCGAATTTCCGGCGGACTTAAAAAAAACCGCGACATCGCTGAAAATTGAAACGGGCGAAACCGTTTCGCGCGCGGAACTGGCCGTGGCGATTTTGCGGGAACTGGATTTTGATTACGCGAGAATCGGCGGCAGGAAATTTCCCGCCGTCGCCGATGAATGGGAATCCGGTTGCGCGACCATCGGCAAAAATGTCACGGTGCACATCGGCGACCGTAAAATTCGTGGCCGCGCCGAATCGCTCGACGACGACGGCGCGCTGCTGGTGCGCAGCGAACACGGCCACTTGGAACGCATCACCGGCGGCGACGTGATTTTGGAAAAATGATTTTACTTTTCGACATCGGCAACACACACACGCACGTCGGGCTGGCGAACGACCGGCGCGTGGTGAAACAAACGGACATTCCAACGCGCGAATGGTTTGGTAGAAGCGCGAAAGCGCGAGTGGTAAAATTTGTCGGCGCAAAAAAAATCTCCGGCGCAGTTTTGTGCAGCGTTGTTCCGAATGCGACGCCGCTCGTGTGCAAAACCGTCCGCGCGCTTTGGAAACTGGAGGTTTTGGAATTGTCGCCGAAAACGTTGCGCGGAGTTGGAATTGATTATCCGAAGCCAGATTCAATCGGCGCGGACCGCCTCGCAAATGCGGTTGCGGCGAAATTTCATTTTGGCGCGCCGGTTGTGGTTGTTGATTTCGGAACGGCGGTGACGTTTGATGTTATTGATTCGCGCGGAAATTATGTCGGCGGCATCATCGCGCCGGGGCTGGCGGCGATGACGGATTATCTGCACGAGAAAACCGCGCTGCTGCCGAAAATAAAAATCCGCGAAGTCGAAAGTGCGATTGGCAAAAGCACGGAACACGCGATGCTCGTCGGCGCGGTGCAAGGTTATCGCGGGCTGGTGCGTGAATTGATCGGCGAACTCAAGCACGAGTTGCGCGCGAAAAAATTGCCGGTCGTCGCGACCGGCGGCTACGCGAAGTTGATCGCGGCGAAATTGCCGGAGATTTCCGCCGTCGCGCCGGACTTGACGCTCGAAGGGCTGCGGCTGGTTTGGCAGTCCAAAGTCTAATGTCCAATGTCCAAAGTTGAAGGCCACCGGTTTGTGCGTGAGTTTAGACTTTAGACTTTGGGCTTTGGAGTTTAGACTGCCTTTTCTATGTCGAGCAGCCGCAGACAATATCCGTTTCACCTGATCGAACTCAAATGGCAAAAAGTTTGGGACGAGCAGCAGGCTTTCCGCACGTTCAATCCCGGCGAGGAAATTCCCGCAAACCATCCCTTTGCGCAACGCCACAAACTTTCCGGCAAAGTTTCCGCCGCGCAACTGCCCGAAAAATTTTACATCCTCGACATGTTTCCATATCCGAGCGGCGCGGGCTTGCACGTCGGGCATCCCGAGGGTTACACGGCCACGGACATTCTCGCGCGCTACAAACGTGCGCAAGGTTTCAACGTGCTGCATCCGATGGGCTGGGACGCGTTCGGATTGCCCGCCGAGCAATACGCCGTCAAGACCGGCCAGCATCCGCGCGTGACGACCGAGGCGAACATCGCCAACTTCACGCGCCAGATCAAAAGCCTCGGCTTCAGCTACGACTGGTCGCGCGAACTCGCCACGACCGACCCCGATTATTTCCAGTGGACGCAATGGATTTTCCTCAAGCTCTACAACAGCTATTTTGATCAAGATTTGAAAAAGGCGATGCCGATTTCTCTCCTTGAAGATGCGCTTTCTGAAAAACCAGAGAGGAAAACTGAATGGGAACACAATCAATATCTTATTTCACTGCGAAATGGTCTTTTATTTACTCCACCCGATCAACGGGAAAAATTCCGTAGAGTGTCTATCGCTAAAAAAAGACTCGCTTATGTAAGTGCAGCACTTGTCTGGTGGTGCGAGGCGCTTGGCACTGTGCTTGCCAACGAAGAAGTCGTTGACGGCAAAAGCGAAGTTGGCGGTCATCCTGTAACACGCAAACCGATGCGGCAATGGATGCTACGTATCACCAAATATTCAGAGCGTTTGCTCAATGACCTCGACACGATAGACTGGAACGATTCGCTCAAAGAAATGCAAAGAAACTGGATTGGCCGAAGCGAAGGCTCAACCGTTAAGTTTCAAATTGTCACAAGTGGTCGAATTGGTCTTTCAGTCGAAGTATTTACAACGCGGCCAGATACTTTATTCGGCGCAACTTATATGGTGCTTTCGCCAGAGCATGATTTCATAGATGGAATCACGACGTCGGAACAACATGATGCCGTTGCAAAATATAAAGCTGAAGTAGCCAAGAAGTCTGACCTTGAACGAACGGAATTGGCAAAGGAAAAAACCGGTGTGTTCACTGGTGCTTACGCCATCAATCCCGCCAACGGTGAGAAAATTCCGATTTGGATTGCTGATTACGTTCTCGCCAGCTACGGCACGGGCGCAATCATGGCCGTGCCCAGTGGTGACGAACGAGATTTTGAGTTTGCTACCAAATTTAAACTGCCAGTAAAACAGATTGTCGGATTGCTTCTGCCAAAAGTTTTCAGTGCGCCTCCAATCGCTTCGCCTGCCTATACCAGCGAAGAGCGACGAGCCGTCGTGAGCGGTAAGGAAACTTTTGTTTACATTTATCCGAACTGTTGCGTGAGTGAAGAAGGCGTTGCGGTGAATTCGTCAAACGCGGAAATTTCGCTCGACTATTTGACCACCGCCGAAGCCAAAAAGAAAATCACCGCGTGGCTCGAAGCAAAAAATCTCGGCAAGCGCACCATCAACTACAAATTGCGCGACTGGCTGTTCAGCCGTCAGCGTTACTGGGGCGAGCCGTTCCCGATTGTTTGGAAAATTGGCCCGGACGGCGAGTCCTATCACGAAGCGTTGCCGGAAAGTTCGTTGCCCGTTTTGCCGCCAACGCTCGAAGATTACAAACCCACCGCCACCGGCGAACCGCCGCTCGCCCGCGCCAAAGATTGGGTGAATCTGCCCGACGGCTCGGTGCGCGAGACGAACACCATGCCGCAATGGGCCGGCTCGTGCTGGTATTATCTGCGCTATCTCGACGCGAAAAATAATTCCGCGTTCGTCGGCAAGGATGTAGAAAATTATTGGATGGGCGCGGATAGTCCAAAGTCCAAAGTCCAAAGCCCAAAGTCGGACATTGGACTTGAGACTTTAGACATTGGACTCAAATCAACGACGCCAGGAGTTGATTTGTATGTCGGCGGCACGGAACACGCCGTGTTGCATCTGCTTTACGCGCGGTTCTGGCACAAGGTTTTGTTCGACCTCGGCTACGTCTCGACGCCCGAACCTTTTTTCAAGCTCGTCAACCAAGGGCTGATTCTCGGCGAGGACGGACAGAAGATGTCCAAGTCGCGCGGCAACGTGGTGAATCCCGACGACGTGCTCGGCGAATACGGCGCGGACGCGTTCCGCCTTTACGAGATGTTCATGGGCCCGCTCGAAATGGTCAAGCCGTGGAACACCAAAGGCGTCGAGGGCGTGTATCGTTTCCTCGGTCGCGTCTGGCGCTTGTTCGTGGATGAAAAATCCGAGACGGCGTTTGAACAGGCCGAGACGACCGAGCAAAACAAAAATGAACTGCTCGATTTAATTTTGCTCGATGGCGCGATCGCCGAAATGGACGCCACGCCCGCGCAACTCAAGGCGCTGCACGCGTGCATCAAAAAAGTCACGGAAGATTTGGACGGGATGCGTTTCAACACGGCGATTTCCGCGATGATGGTTTTCATCAACGAGGCGATGACGTGGCAGACGAAGCCGTTGTCCGTGATGAAAACATTTCTGCAACTGCTCGCGCCCTTCGCGCCGCACCTCGCGGAAGAATTGTGGGCGCGGCTGCACGCCACGTTCGGGCAAACCGCGCCGTCGCTCGCCTACGCGCCGTGGCCGAAGTTTGACGCGGCGTTGCTCGTGGAGAGCGAGATTGAAATTCCCGTGCAGGTGAACGGCAAGCTGCGCGATGTCATCAAAGTTTCCGCGAGCGCGACGCCGGCGGATTTGGAAACGGCGGCGAAAAATTCCGAGAAAGTGAATCTGTTCATCGAAGGCAAAACGATCAAGAAAATCATCGTCGTGCCGAAGAAAATGGTGAACTTGATTGTTGGTTGAAAATTTGCTCAACATGAAAGAACGAACATTTCCGCACATTCCTAAATCTTCAAAAAGTTTAGAGATTGGCGATTTTTGGAGTATTCCACTAAATGATGGTCGTTTTGCCTGCGGACGTGTTTTGGGCAAATGGCCAGATGGTTGGAAGGGAAGTCTTAGAGGATTTTTTGCTGGATTGTTAGATTGGGTTTCAGATTCTCCACCAACTACGACAACGATTGCCGGCGCACAAACACTCGAGCAAGGTGGAGCGCATATTAAAACAATCCTTGCTACTGGCGGCTCGATTTTGGGAAATCGGCCACTTGAAATGGATGGCATTAGCCCAAAGCTATTTATTGAATTTCCTGATAATCAAACGGCATATATTTTCCGAGGATTAGAAAAAGTTCGAATCGCTACTGAAGAAGAATCCCAAACACTTCCAAGGGTTAGCATTTTTGGTTTCAGATATTTACCAAACCGCGCGAATTATCTTTTTTGCAAAAAAACTTAATATTTCCGTTTTCTCTGCGTCCTTGCGTCTTTGCGTTAAAAATTATTTTTCTGCACTTGCCAAAATGGTTTGAAAATGCGGCGGCTGTTCCTCGGCGGCGACGATGCTGATTTCGATTTTCTTGAATCCGGCGGCTTCGAGCCAGCGGTGCAAATCGCTTTCGGCAAACCCGAGCCAGCGGTCGCCGTAAAGTTCGCGCGCTTTGTCGAAATTGTGCTTGAGCAAATCGAGCAACAAAATCTGTCCGCGCGGTTTCAGAATTTTGTGCGCGGCGGCGATGGCGTCCGCCGGAATCTCGGCGTGATGCAACGCCTGGCTCAAGATCACGAGGTCAACGCTGTTCGCGTCAATCGGCGGGTTTTGCAGATTGCCGAGGCGAAATTCCAGATTTTTCAGGCCGTTCTTCTTCGCCTTGGCCGCGCCGAACGCGACGATTTTTTCCGAGTTGTCCACGGCGATGACTTTTTTCGCGCGGCGCGCGAGCAGTTCGCTCAACAGACCTTCGCCCGCGCCCAGATCGGCGACGACGAGCGGCGGCAAAATCCGCAACAGCAAATGTCCGAACGCCTGCCACGAACGGCCCGGTCCATAAACGCGGTCGAAGCGGCCGGCGATCTGGTTGAAATAAACCTGCGCCTGCTCGCGGCGGCGGGCGACGACGCGTTTCAAATTGATCTGGTCGTGCGAATGTTCCGGCAATTCCTTCGCGCCGCGAATCGCGAGCTGGATGAATTCGGCGGTCGCGCCGCTGGTTTGCGGATTCAGTTTGTAAAAAGTCCGTTTGCCTTCGCGCCGCGATTGGACGAGGCCGGAATCTTGCAGCAAACCGAGATGCGTCGAGATGCGCGACTGGCCGAGCCGCGTGATTTCCTGAAGCTCGTTCACGGAAAGCTCGTCGCGTTCGAGCAGCGCCACGATGCGCAGGCGCGTGGCGTCGGACAGGGCGCGCAGAGATTTCAGCGTGGCGGACATTGATTTGTTGCGCGCTCGAACTTTTTCCAAGAAAGCATTTGACGCGCTTTGAAAAAGATATATCATCTTATCTTGATACGTCAATATGTTGTTAACCAAAAAATAAAATAATTCATGAGCAACCGTTACATCTTTTCATCTGAATCCGTCGGCGAGGGGCATCCCGACAAAGTGGCAGACACAATTTCCGACGCGGTTTTGGACGCGTGCCTCGCGCAGGATAAATTTTCCCGCGTCGCCTGCGAAACGTATGTGAAGTCGAACGTCGCCATCATCGGCGGCGAAATCACGACGAAGGCGAAACTGGATTTCGTGAAAATCGCGCGCGACGCGATCCGCGAAATCGGTTACGTCAACGACGACGACGTTTTTCACGCGGATAAGGTTTTCATCAACGTCATCGTGACGCAGCAGTCGCCGGACATCGCGCAAGGCGTGGACGCGCGCAAGGCCAAGGGCAAAAAAACCGCGAAGCAGGGCGCGGGCGACCAGGGCTTGATGTTCGGTTACGCAAGCAATGAAACGCCGGAGCTGATGCCCGCGCCGATCATGTTCGCGCATCGCCTCGGCCGCGAGCTGACGAAGATTCGCAAGAGCGGCAAAGTGCCGTGGTTGCGGCCCGATGCGAAGTCGCAGGTTTCCGTCGTTTATGAAAACGGCAAGCCGGTTTCCATTTCCAACGTCGTCATTTCCACGCAGCACGCGGATAAAATCAACGGGCGCGAAGTGACGCACGCAGAGATCGAAAAATTCTGCATCGAAAACGTCATCAAAAAAGTTTTGCCGAAGCGTCTGCTCACGAACAAAACGGAATTTCTCATCAACCCGACCGGACGTTTCGTCGTCGGCGGACCACAGGGCGACACGGGTTTGACCGGGCGCAAGATCATCGTGGACAGCTACGGCGGCATGGGCCGTCACGGCGGTGGCGCGTTTTCCGGCAAAGACCCGACGAAAGTGGATCGCAGCGCGGCTTACATGGGCCGCTGGGTCGCGAAAAATATCGTGGCCGCCGGTCTCGCCGCGAAGTGCGAAATCCAATTCGCCTACGCCATCGGTTATCCTGATCCGGTGAGCGTTCACGTCGAGACGTTCGGCACGAACACGGTGGCTGACAGCAAAATCATCCGCGCGGTCAATCGCGTGTTCAGCTTCCAGCCGTCCGACATCATTGACCAACTCAACTTGCGCCGCCCGATTTACAGCAAGACGACGAACTACGGCCACTTCGGAAAAAACGACCC
Source organism: uncultured Verrucomicrobiae bacterium (assembly GCA_963719075.1). Taxonomy (GTDB): domain Bacteria; phylum Verrucomicrobiota; class Verrucomicrobiia; order Limisphaerales; family UBA11358; genus UBA11358. The sequence goes on from CAVRAN010000012.1 coordinate 39,940, forward strand.
CGCGTTGACTTGGGAAAAGATGGACAAAGTCGCCGCGCTCAAAAACGCTCTTTAATCAGCCAACCAAAATAAAAATTATGCCAGCAATCAAACTTCCACCGTCACGCGCCAAGCTTACAAAAGCCGCCGCCAAAAACGGCAACGGCGCATCCAAACAAGACTTCTTCGTCAAAGACCTTTCGCTCGCGGAATGGGGACGCAAGACGATTCAAGTTTCCGAGCACGAAATGCCCGGCCTGATGTCCATCCGTAAAAAATACGGCGCGACGAAGCCGCTCAAGGGCGTTCGCATCACGGGTTCGCTGCACATGACCATTGAGACGGCGATCCTCATCGAGACGCTCGTGGAACTCGGCGCGTCCGTGCGCTGGGCGAGCTGCAATATTTTCTCGACGCAGGATCACGCCGCCGCCGCCATCGCTGCCGCCGGCATTCCGGTGTTCGCGTTCAAGGGCGAGACGCTCGAAGAATATTGGGATTTAACTTTGCGCGCGCTCACGCATCCGGGCAACAAAGGTCCGCAACTCATCGTGGACGACGGCGGCGACGCTACGCTGCTCATTCACAAAGGCTATGAACTCGAAAACGGCAGCGATTGGGTGAACTCGCCGAGCGACAGCCATGAAGTGGCCGTCATCAAAAATTTGCTTAAAAAAGTCGCGAAGGAACGCCCCGGTTTCTGGCACACCGTCGTGAAAGATTGGAAAGGTGTTTCCGAAGAGACGACCACTGGCGTCCATCGTTTGTATCAGATGTTGGAGCAGGGAAAACTTCTCGTGCCCGCAATCAACGTCAACGATTCCGTCACCAAGTCGAAGTTCGACAATCTTTACGGCTGCCGCGAATCGCTCGCCGACGGCATCAAGCGCGCGACCGACGTGATGGTCGCCGGCAAAGTCGCGTGCGTTTGCGGTTACGGCGACGTCGGCAAAGGCTCGGCGCATTCGTTGCGCGGATTTGGCGCGCGCGTCATCATCACAGAAATTGATCCCATCAACGCGCTGCAAGCCGCGATGGAAGGTTTTGAAGTCACGACCATCGAGGACACGCTCGGCACCGCCGACCTTTACGTCACCACGACCGGCAACTGCGACATCATCACGCTCGAGCACATGGCGAAGATGAAAGACCAGGCCATCGTCTGCAACATCGGCCACTTTGACAATGAAATCCAGGTGGACAAATTGAACAACGCGAAGGGCGTGAAAAAACTCACCATCAAACCGCAAGTGGACAAATACACCTTCGCCGGCGGCAACAGCATTTATATGCTCGCCGAAGGCCGACTCGTGAATCTCGGTTGCGCCACCGGCCATCCGAGCTTTGTCATGTCAAATTCATTTACGAACCAAGTGCTCGCGCAACTGGATTTGTGGAAGAACAAAGACACCGCGAAAATCGGCGTCTATCGTTTGCCGAAAAAATTGGACGAAGAAGTCGCCCGCCTGCACCTCGAAAAAATCGGCGTGAAATTGACCAAGCTCACGAAGAAACAGGCTGACTACCTCGGCGTGCCGGTCGAAGGCCCTTACAAGCCGGAGCACTATCGCTACTGAACGAATTCAAATCTGAAAATAAGAAGGGCAGACAGAAAACCGTTCTGCCTTTTACCTTTCGATTTCGTTGAACGGATGACCGGCTTATTTTTCCAAGGATACGAGATTTTGACATATTGTTGGCCTCTTTGCGAGAACAGTTACTACCGACTTTCCCCTGTTTGCCTTAAAAACTTCAAATGTTTGGGAACATTTTCCTTACTTGATCCTCACACCAATCAACGACATTTTGTTGTTGCGTAAAACACCGAATAAACTCAATGGATATGACATGAATAATAAACCGAAATTAATCTCAATCCGATTGGCCATTGCCGTAGTCGCGGGATTGGCCTCGTCCACCGTTTCCAGCCATGCACAGGGTGCCACTGCCACAATTTCCGGGGTCGCGGCAGGCGGCGGCCTCTTTGATTATACAATAACGCTGACAAATCCGAATTCCGACACGTTTAGTCTCAACGACTTTTGGTATGGATGGATACAATTTCAAAATGACTTACCTTCGGATCCGAGCAACGCAGCTAATTCGCTGGGATGGGCCAATGACCTTGATGGCAATTCCATTGAATGGGAAAACAATTCAGGGACGGCACTGGCACCGGGCCAATCCGCGACATTTACTTTTGTCAGCGCGGATTCACCGTCTGCTATCACGACATCACCGTCCGGCGAATCGGTTGCCTATGTCAATGGTATTGATTTTAGCGAAAATTCAGCCGGCCACAGCACGCCCATATTTTCTCCGACTCTGGTGGCTGCGCCCGAACCTTCCTCGGTCGGTCTGTTTATTGTCGGGTCGCTCGGCTTGCTGGCTACCGGTTGGCGCAAGCTTCGTGTGCAGAAATGATTATTCCGCCGCCGTGAATTTGTAAATTTCGGCACTGTGAGCCGCGACGGTTACTTTAAATAACTCGCCGTAAGCACCGGTTGTATCCGGCAAATCCTGTTGCCGCCACAAATCTCGCACATGTTCGCGCCCGCCCACGCCGATGTAATCAAGTTTATTGAATTCGACGCTTTCGGTAATGGAACCGCGGTTGAAGAACGCAACGGCCTTCCCGCCGTCCTCCAATTCCTTCAAATAAACATCAATCGAACCGACCGTTGCGACGCGCTTGGCTTGCTTGCCGAGCGCGTCCTGGTCAATCGCCAGGACTTCGTCGTTGCTCAGCAGATTGAGCGTGAAAGGATCGAGCCGTTCCAGGTCGCAGCCGATGAGCAACGGTGCGGACAACATGCACCACATGGTGATATGCGTGTATTGTTCATCCGGCGTGAGGTGTGACGGATGGGGATTTCCCCAGCCGACATCGCCGACGACAAGCATGTCGGGATCGTTCCAATGTCCCGGCCCGGCGAACGGCACCCAGCGGTCCTGCGAAAATGCGATTTCCGAGACGGTGAATTGATAGCCTTGCCCATGCTCCGACCAACTGTCGAAAATATCGCCGGTGGTGCGCCAGCAATTCGCCCATTTCGCCCAGCCGTCGGCGTGATTGAATGGCGCGTTGTTCGACAGGCTGAAAATGATATCGCGTCCGGATTTTCGCAGGGCTTTGCTCATGACTTTTGTGTGTGGAACGTCGAGCGGATCCCAGTCATACTTCAAATAATCGAAACCCCACGCGGCGAATTGATTCGCGTCGGCCTCAATGAAATTGTATTTCCCAAAATGTTTTGCGTCATGCAGCGTTTTGGTCCACGCACCGTCGGCATTGTCACTCGATTCGCCGGGATAGCCGGCGTAGGAGGTGATCCAGGGTGTGGAATAAATGCCCGCCTTCAGGCCGAGTCCGTGAATCTCATCGCACAATCCTTTCATATCGGGAAATTTTTCATCACCCTGAATCGCATGGTCTTTACCGGCGCGCGCACCCTGCCACGTGTCGTCAATGTTGATGTAAGTCCAGCCGTGGTTAATCAGGCCGGAAGCGGCCATCGCACGCGCCGAGCGCAAAACTTTTTGCTGGCTCACCGTCCACGCCCAGCAGTTCCAACTGTTCCAGCCCATCGGTGGCGTCAGCGCGATTTTTTTGCCGACCACGATGCGGAATTTTTTTTGCGTCTCACCTTTTTCGTTCATGGCATGAAACACGACCGCGTATTCGCCTTTGGTTTGAAGGGAGCCGGTGATTTGGCCATTGGTTGAATTCAAACTCAAGCCGTTCGGCAGATTTTCGACGCTGAACGTCATCGGCCGGTCGCCGGTCGCCGGAATTGTGTAAAGAAACGGCGAGCCGGGGCGAACGCCGAAAACCGTCGGGCCATTGATGCGCGGCGTGTCCGGCGCAGGCGGCGTGCGGATGAACGCGGAATTATCTGGATCGGCGTTGGCACAGAAATTGAATGACGTCCATAACAAAACAACCGAAATGAATCGTGGGTTCATACGCGCAGCATAACACATTCAAAAGTCACCATGTCAAGCATCAGGCAAAAATCCGGCGGGCGTGCGACTTGACGCCACCCGGCATTCACCCTAGCTTTCAAGCATCGGGGAGCCAAATCACCGCAGGGTGACGCTGAGAGTTTCGCGCGCGAGCGCGAATGACCCGTGAACTTGAACCGGATAATGCCGGCGCAAAGAACTCTCCGGCTCTTCACTGAAATTATGATCGCATCCAAAGAATCATTCGAGCCGCACAGCAGCGAGCAACTGCCCAACAGCAAAAAAGTTTTTGTCGAGGGTACAATTCATCCCGATGTCCGCGTGCCGATGCGCGAAATTGAATTATCGCCGACAAAAACCTACAGCGGCCAGATCGAAGTGAACGAGCCGGTGCGCGTTTATGATTGCAGCGGGCCGTGGGGCGATCCGAATTTCACCGGCACGTCGGACGAAGGCCTGCCTGCGCTGCGTGCGGAGTGGATTTTGAAGCGCGGCGATGTCGCGGAATATTCCGGGCGCGAGGTGAAACCGATGGACAACGGTTATCTTTCCGGCAAGCACGCGGAGTTCGCGAGCAACGCGGAGAAAAACCGGCTCGTGGAATTTCCCGGCTTGCTCGGCCAGCGCCGCAAGCCGCTGCGTGCGAGCCAAAGTCATCCCGTCACGCAGCTTTGGTATGCGAAGCAGGGCATCATCACGCCGGAGATGGAATTCATCGCCATCAGGGAGCAAATGTCGAATGTCGAATGTCGAATGTCGAATCTGGCGGATGATAACGCGCGAAATGATCTTCGCAAACAACACACGGGCTCGGCGCAGGAATCCATTCGAAATTCGGAATTCGGAATTCGAAATTCTTTCACGCCGTCCGTTTTCAAAAAATTTCCGCAGCGCATCCCGAAAGAGATCACGCCGGAATTCGTCCGCAGCGAAGTCGCCGCTGGGCGCGCGATTATTCCGTCAAATATAAATCACCCCGAACTTGAGCCGATGATTATCGGCAGAAATTTTTTGGTAAAAATAAATGCGAACATCGGCAATTCCGCCGTCGCATCGAGCATTGAGGAAGAAGTCGAAAAAATGCGCTGGGCGACGAAATGGGGCGCGGACACCGTCATGGATTTGTCCACGGGAAAAAACATCCACGCCACTCGCGAATGGATTTTGCGCAATTCGCCAGTTCCAATTGGAACGGTTCCGATTTATCAAGCGCTGGAAAAAGTCGGCGGCAAGGCCGAGGAACTCACCTGGGAAATTTACCGCGACACGCTCATCGAACAGGCCGAGCAGGGCGTGGATTATTTTACCGTTCACGCGGGAGTTTTGTTGCGCTTCATTCCGATGACGGCGCGTCGCATGACAGGAATTGTTTCGCGCGGCGGCTCGATTCTCGCGAAATGGTGTCTCGCGCATCATCAGGAAAATTTCACCTACACGCATTGGGACGAGATTTGCGAAATCATGGCCGCGTATGACGTTTCATTTTCCATCGGCGACGGATTGCGTCCGGGTTCAATCGCCGACGCGAATGACGAAGCGCAGTTTGGAGAATTAAAAACGCAGGGCGAACTCACCGAACGCGCGTGGGCCAAGGGCGTGCAAGTGATGAACGAAGGACCCGGCCATGTGCCCATCCACTTGATCGAGGAAAACATGGCCAAGCAGCTCGAATGGTGCCACGAAGCGCCGTTCTACACGCTCGGACCGCTCACCACCGACATCGCGCCCGGCTACGACCACATCACCAGCGGCATCGGCGCGGCGATGATCGGTTGGTATGGCTGCGCGATGCTCTGCTACGTCACGCCGAAAGAGCATCTGGGTTTGCCGAATAAAAAAGACGTGAAGGACGGCGTCATCGCCTACAAAATCGCGGCGCACGCGGCGGATTTGGCGAAAGGCCATCCCGGCGCGCAATACCGCGACAACGCCATCTCCAAGGCGCGCTTTGAATTCCGCTGGGAAGATCAATTCAACCTCGCGCTCGACCCCGTGACCGCGCGCGAGTTCCACGACGAGACGTTGCCGCAGGACGGCGCCAAGACCGCGCACTTCTGCTCCATGTGCGGTCCGCATTTCTGCTCGATGAAGATCACCGAAGACGTCCGCAAATACGCCGCCGAACAAGGCATCGCCGAGGAAGAGGCGCTGAAAAAGGGCATGGAAGAAAAGTCGAAGGAGTTTGTGGAAAAAGGCGCGGAGGTTTACGCGAAGGCATGAACTGTGAATGCGTGGTTATTTCAAGCAAATCCTGACCAATTCGATGTAACAACTTACGTCGAGCGTTTCCATGATATTTATTGGAGCATAAAAAAAGAAGCGTGGCAAAAACGCATCGCGGTTGGTGATGATGTTTTCATTTGGCGCGCGATGGGTAGCAAAAAAGTTGAGTCAGGCGTAATTGCTTCCGGCTACATCACCGAACCTGCAACCGACAAGTCTGCAATCCGGTTCAAAGAAAATGTTGGTGAAGACCTCTGGCGTCCCGGCTATCACGAGCTTTCTCAAACAAAAATCGGCATTCACTTGAACGAAGTCAAAACAGCTAGTAATCAGGGAATGTTGATGAAGTCACATTTCTTGAACGATGCAATTCTTGCGAAGAGTCAGATTGTGACCGTGCGCAGCGGGGCAGTTTTTTTGTTGCAACCAGCGCAGGCAAATCGTATTCGCGAATTGTGGGGAAGCGATTCGACAGATGAAGTGCAGCAATCAAACGGAAGTGTCGAGGGCGCAATTGTTGAAAAGCTCCATCGGTTTCGTGAAAGAGATCGGAATCTCGTTGCGTCGGCTAAAGCAGCATTCCTTCAAAAACATGGAGAGTTGCGTTGCATAATTTGTGGGTTCTCATTTCATCGTGTGTATGGCGAATGGGGAAAAGATTTCATTGAAGCTCATCATTTGAAACCAATCTCCGAACGGACGAAAGCTGAAGAGACAAAACTCAACGACCTCGCGATGGTTTGTGCTAATTGTCACCGCATGATTTATCGAGATAAAAACTACGAGACGAATTATGCGCGACTGCTGGAACAATTTTCAAAATTGCGTGGTTGAACTGGGAAAACTATGAGCAACATCAAGAGCAATAAAAAGCAATTGTCCCCAAAACAACGCGAAGAACTTTTCAAAGCATTGAAAGCCCGTTTTGAGAAAAACCTGAACCGCCATAAAGGTCTGGAGTGGGCCAAGGTGCAGGCCCGGCTGGAAACCAATGCGGATAAATTGTGGTCGCTCAATGAAATGGAACGCACCGGCGGCGAACCGGATGTGGTCGGTCAGGATAAAAAGTCGGGCGAGTTCGTCTTCATGGATTGTTCCGCGCAAAGTCCCAAGGGCCGCGTCAGCTTTTGCTACGACCGCGCGGCGTTGGATGCGCGCAAGGAACACAAACCCAAAAACTGCGTCCTGGATGCGGCGGCGGCGATGGGCGTGGAGGTGTTGACGGAGGAGGAATATTTCGCGCTGCAGAAGCTGGGCGAGTTCGACACGAAGTCGTCGAGCTGGCTGAAGACGCCGGCGGAGATCCGGGAACTCGGCGGCGCGATTTATGGGGATCGTCGTTACGGTCGCGTCTTCGTCGGTCACAACGGCGCGGAGTCTTATTACAGCGGCCGGGGATTTCGCGGTGGGCTGAGGGTTTGAACTGAAAAAAAAGGCTGAAATGGCCGTTTTTGAGGTTTTATGGCTCATCGGGAGACTTGCAACGGTCACCGGGAGGTTGTGTGGCGCAGGTCAGTTTAACTTGGATTCCGTCATCCGCCGGGTTTTGACATCCGTTTTAACTCGTTTAACTTGTCTTCCCCTTTTAGGGTTTAGTTATGACATTGACCGAGCAAATGACTCAATTGGCCAAACAGGCCAAGGCTGCGTCGCGCGAACTCGCCCGGCTGACCGCGGCGGACAAAAATTCGTGTTTGCTCGCGATGGCCGAGGCGCTCGAAAAAAATTCCGGCGCGCTCAAGGAAGCCAATGCGCTCGACATGGAAGCCGGCGCGAAACGCGGCTTGTCATCCGCCATGCTCGACCGGCTCAAATTGGATGACAAGCAAATCGCCGGAATGGCGAAAGGGTTGCGCGAAGTGGCCGCGTTGCCCGATCCGGTCGGTAAAATTCTGGATGAGCGCGTCCGGCCCAACGGACTCAAGCTGCAAAAAATTTCCACGCCCATCGGTGTCGTCGTCATCATTTACGAATCGCGCCCGAACGTGACAGCGGACGCCGCGAGCCTGTGCTTCAAATCCGGCAACGCGACAATCCTGCGCGGCGGCAAGGAAGCGATGCGTTCAAATCAAATCATCGCCCAAACGATGATTGACGCGGGTAAAAAAGCGCTCGCGCACTTTCCCGAACATGCAATCCAAATTGTTTCAACGACCGATCGCGAGGCGATTCCGATTTTGCTTTCGCTCACGCAATACATTGACCTTTGCATGCCCCGCGGCGGTGAAAGCCTCATTCGCGCGGTTACAGATTGTAGTAAAGTTCCCGTCATCAAGCATTACAAAGGCGTCTGCCATGTTTTCGTGGATGCCGACGCCGATTTGAAGATGGCCGGGGAAATTGCGATGAACGCGAAAGTCCAGCGTCCCGCTGTTTGCAACGCGATGGAAACCTTGCTCGTGGACAAAGCGGTCGCGGAAAAGTTTCTTCCGCAGATTGCGCAGAAACTCGCAGAAAAAAAAGTTGAACTGCGAACCGACGAAAAAACGCGCCAAGTTTTGGATTCAAAACTGAAAACGGAAAACTTGAAACTGAAAACTGCCAGTGAACAAGACTGGTTCACCGAATACAACGATTACATTTTGAACGTCCGCGTCGTGGACGGCGTGAAGGCCGCGATTGACCACATCAATTTTTACGGCTCGGCGCATTCGGACAGCATCGTCACGAAGAACGAGGCGCACGCGAAACAATTTCTTTCCGAAGTGGATTCGGCGACGGTTTATTGGAACGCCTCGACGCGCTTCACCGACGGCGGCGAATTTGGCATGGGCGCGGAAATCGGCATCAGCACCGACAAAATCGGCGCGCGCGGCCCGATGGGACTGGAAGAATTGACCAGCTACAAATGGCTCGGCATCGGAAATGGTCAAATCAGAACTTAATCAGCCACAGATTTACGCAGATGAAACACAGATTTCAGAGTCGGAATCATCCGGATTCCATTTGCGTTTCATCCGTGGCTAAATATTTGTGAATTCACCCGCCGAACAAGCCAAATTCATCCGCGATTCGCTGCCGCCCGGCGGACTTTTTGCGGGCATGGAATGGAAAATTTCGCCGATGCCGTTTCCGTTGGGAGAAAATCTGGCGAAGGAAATTGAATCGCTGGGGCGCGTGCTGCTGCAATTTTATCGCGCAACGAATCTGCTTTACCGCAAAAGCGCCGAGGGCAAGCAGTCTGAATGGGTGGCGCGCTGGCTGGACTTGGGCAAGCCGCAAGAACTTATTGCGCTCCAACGTTCGCTGGCATTCAAAAACGAAATCCCGCGCGTTATTCGGCCCGATATTTTGTTGACGGAAAACGGCTTTAGAATCACCGAACTCGATTCCGTGCCCGGCGGCGTTGGTTTGACGGCATGGCTGAACAAGACATATTCAGAATCCAGAATTCAAAATCCAGAAACGAAAGTTATGGGCGGTGTCGACGGAATGATTCGCGGTTTTGAAAGCATTTTTAGCGACGCGAAGCGGGTTCATATCGTCGTGTCGGAAGAAGCGGCGACTTACAAACCGGAAATGGTCTGGTTGTGCGGGCAACTTGGTGCGCGATTCACGGTTCACGATTCACGATTCAACAATTTTGAAGACGGCAGTGCGATTTATCGTTTCTTCGAGCTGTTCGATTTGCCGAACGTGGTGAACGCAAAACAGATTTTCGAATTGGCGGCGGAAAAGAAAATCCGCCTGACACCCCCGCCGAAGCCAATGTTCGAGGAAAAAATGTTGTTCGCGCTTTTATGGAATCGGAATCTGCAACATTTCTGGCGGCAGGAATTGGGCGAAAGTTTTTTTGCACGGCTGAAAAAAATCATTCCTTACACCTGGCTCGTTGACCCAACGCCGCTGCCACCGCACGCGGCGATTCCAGAACTTAATTTGACGAATTGGCAGCAGCTCAAAACGCTGTCGCAAAAGGAACGCGATTTGATTTTGAAAGTTTCCGGCTTTTCGGAAAACGCGTGGGGCGCGCGCGGTGTTTTTCTTGGCAGCGATTTGTCACAGGCGGACTGGAGCGCGGCGGTGGACGCGGCGCTGGCTAATTTTGAAAAATCGCCGAGCGTGTTGCAGCGTTTTCAAAAACCGAGAACTGTCGAAGCGCAGTGGTTTGATTTTATAAAGAACGAAGTGGTGCCAATGAAATGTCGGGTGCGGTTGTGTCCATATTATTTTGTTTCCGGCGAAGGCGATATTGCACGACCGCAACTCGGCGGCGTGCTGGCGACGATTGTGCCCGCCGACAAAAAAATTGTTCACGGCATGAGTGAAGCGGTTCTCACACCGTGCACGACGTGAATTGTCGGCGGCCACTTTTTAAAAGGCGGATTTCCGTCTGTGGCAAGGCGATTGCTAAAATTAGTGTTTATTCTTTATGTAAAACTCAACAGCCAACAAATAAATATTAACCTGACACTCTTAGAAATCCCCGATTACCATGCGATTTTGGATTTTTTTGGAGTGGCCGAGGGTTTTTTACCCTTTTGCTTTCAGATAAAACCAATGTAGCAAAATGTCCACGAAGACTAAATCACAACTAGCCAAAAGGCTGCTCGAACGTTATGAGCACGAGGGTTTTTTCGATGAAATGTTGGATGGGCAAGGTCGGATTCGTCCGCATTACCGGCAGTTCCGCGAGTTTTTCCAAACGTTGACAACGAAAGAGTTCGAGCTCAAGCGCCAGTCCATTGATTTGGCGTTTCTACGGCAGGGAATCACGTTCAACGTTTACGGAGACTCCGCCGGCGCAGAAAAAATTTTCCCATTCGATTTGCTACCGCGCATCATTTCATCGAAGGAATGGGAAAAACTCGAGCAAGGTCTCGCGCAACGCATCACAGCGTTGAATTTATTCCTGCATGATATTTATCACGAACAAAAGATTCTGAGCGACGGCATTATTCCGCCGTTTTATGTCCTCTCGGGCAAACATTTCCGGCGCGAGTTTGTAAACTTCAACGTGCCGAAGGATATTTACATTCACATTTGCGGCATAGATTTGATTCGCGGTGCTGACGGCCAATACATGGTTCTCGAGGACAATGGCCGTTGTCCCAGCGGCGTCAGTTACGTCTTGGAAAATCGTCGGGCAATGAAAAGAACTTTTCCGGCGATGTTTGAGCGCGTGGGGGTGCGATCGGTTGAACATTATCCTCAGGAATTGCTGAAGATGCTGCAATATATTGCCCCTAGCAGCGTGGCCGATCCAACAATCGTGCTGCTTACACCCGGTGTTTACAACTCGGCTTACTTCGAGCACACGTATCTGGCAAGGCAGATGGGCATTGAAATCGTCGAAGGGCGCGATCTTGTCGTGCGTGACGCGCGCGTGTTCATGCGCACGACGAAAGGTCTTCAGCCGGTGCATGTCATTTACCGGCGCATTGACGACGATTTCCTTGATCCGACGGTTTTTCGCCGTGATTCGATGCTCGGCGTGCCGGGCATTGTCCACGCCTATCGCGCGGGTAATGTTTCGCTTGCCAACTCTATTGGCACAGGCATCGCGGATGACAAAGCGATGTATTATTTCGTGCCACGCATGATCAAGTATTACCTCGATCAGGAGCCAATCATTCCTAACGTACCAACGTATCTGGCCAGTGAAGAAGCAGACAAAAAATATATTCTCGAAAACCTCAACCAACTCGTCGTCAAAGCAGCCAATGAATCCGGCGGTTACGGGATGTTGATGGGACCGAAAGCATCCAAGGCCGAAATCGAGGAATTCCGCAAAAAAATTGAAGCTGAACCGCGCAATTTCATCGCGCAGCCGATGATTTCGCTGTCGCGCCACCCGACGCGCGTGGATGGGGAAAATTATTTTGAGGGCCGTCACGTTGACCTGCGACCTTACATCATTTACGGCGAGAAGATTGCCATTGTGCCCGGCGGTTTGACGCGTGTGGCTTTGCGTAAAGGTTCGCTTGTCGTTAATTCATCGCAAGGCGGCGGTAGCAAGGACACCTGGGTGCTTTACGGAGACGAATAATCATGCTTTCGCGCGTCGCTAATTCGCTTTATTGGATGTCGCGTTACATTGAACGCGCTGAAAATATCGCACGCATCGTGGATGTGAATCTTCAGTTGCTTCTGGACTTGCGCAATCTTGACGAGGAGCGTCTCGCCAAACACTGGCTACCCATCGTGCAAACAACCGGCGACGAGAAGCAATTTTTTCAACTCCATAAAAAAGCCACCGGCCACGCCGTCACGGAATTTCTTGTGTTCCAAATGGAAAATCCGAATTCAATTCTCTTTTCGATTTGCCAGGCGCGCGAAAATGCCCGCATGGTGCGCGACCAGATCACCATTGAGTTTTGGGAGGAATTGAACCGGCTTTACTGGTTTGTGCGCACGCCACAGGCGCGACAGGTTTGGAAGGAAAGTCCGACGGAATTTTTCCAGCAGATAAAGGGCTCTTCGCTGCTGCTCAACGGACTTTCACGTTCCACTTCCATTCGCAACGAGGGCTGGTATTTCAGCGAAGCCGGCAAATTTCTTGAACGTGCGGACAAAACGTCGCGCATCCTTGATGTGCGTTACATGACGCTGCCGGAGAAAGGCGCCCCCGCAAACATCAGCCAGACTGATGCGCTCGAATGGTCAGCCATCCTGCGTTCGTGCAGCGCGTGGGATGCTTACAAAACCCTTCACGGCGCGGAAGTGCATCCGCGTGGCGTTGCGGAATTCCTTTTGTTTAATGAAGATTTTCCGCGCTCGGTCCGCTTTTGCGTAGATGAATTAAATCACGCGTTGCGCCGCATTTCCGGCGTGGCGGAGGGACGATTTTGCAACGACGCGGAAAAGCTTGCAGGCCGGCTGGCGGCGGAATTGCAGTTCAACACCGTCGACGAAATTTTTGACCAAGGCTTGCATATTTACCTTGACCAATTGCAAACCAAACTCAACAACATCGGGGCCGCGTTGTTTGACGCTTATATTTTCCAACGATTCAACAATTTGGAGGACGAAATCATGGTGCAGCAGGAAGAACAACAACAACAGTTTCAAACACCCGAAGAATAATTTTATGAAACGCATCGGCATTCTGACCGCCGGCGGTGACACGCCCGCACTCAACGCAACCATTCACGGTGCCGTGACACGCGCGAACCAACTCAAAGTGGAAATCATTGGTCTCATCAAAGGTTTTAACTGCCTGTTCAATCCGCGCGTGCCGCATGTGCATTTGAATCCGCTTTACCAAAATATTCCCGAACTCGACCCGACCAAAGGCGGCACGCTCATCGGCTCGTCGCGCGATTTCGTTGATCCGAACAAAAAGGACGACCTCGACTTGGTCGCATCGCGCCTCGACAAGCTCGGCATCGAGGGACTCATCTGCATTGGCGGCGACGGCACGTTGAACGGCTTGCAGCCATTTGCCGAAAGATTGCCAACGGTGCTCGCGCCCAAGACGATTGACAACGATCTCGGCCTGAATTATCCGAGCGAGCCGGACGAATACGTGCGCGTCAACGACGCGGCGGCGAAGCACGGCTTTCGCTACAAGCGCACAGAATCGCACGCGCAATTTGATTTGAACAACATCGTGAATTACGCCACGCCCGGTTACGCGACCGCGGTTTTTGTTTCCGCGCAAGGCGTTGAACGCATTCGCACCACGGCGGAAAGTCATCGGCGCATCGCGATCATCGAAGTCATGGGGCGGCATTCCGGTTACATCGCGCTCGGCACAGCTTACGGGCAGCCGGACATTGTGCTCGTTCCAGAAATCGCGCCGGACTTGGAACTGCTCGTCGAACGCGTGAAGCATCTTTATGATCTGCAAAAAAATGTCGTCATCGTCTGCGGCGAAGGCATCGTGGACGAACAAGGCCGCGAACTCGGCGCGGAAACGAAGTCTACCGACCCGGCGGGCAACGTCGTTTTGAGCGGCGCGTCCGAGGCGTTGCGGTCGAAATTAATTCAAATGATCGGCGACCGGTATTTTCAACTTTATCGCCGCGGCGAAACGGCGAAGGAAGCGATCTTCACGCGCAAAGTCGGCCACACGCAGCGCGGCGGCCGGCCGATTTTGTTCGACCGATTTTACGCGGCGTTGCAAGGCGCGAAGGCGGTTGAACTGTTGGTCGAAGGCCGCAACAACGCGGTTTCCGTTTTGCAATACAACACGACGAAAGGTTTTTATGTCGAAGGCTACGACGCTAACCGTTTCCGCGACCGCTGGGGTTTGATCCACGCGCGCAAAATGCACCCGTCGCTTTACGACGCGAAGATGATGAAACCGTCCACGCTTGGCATGGATTATCTGATGCCGATTTTCACCGACGCGATTGGCGAGGACGACATGGAACACATGCGGCGGACATTGTTCGCGGCGGGAAATCTTTCGCAGCCGTATCATTCCATCAACACGGACGTGCACAAACGCATCCGCTATTTGCAAACGGCTTGATAATTTTAATTTTGCATCCGCCGCATTTGAAAAAAGTTGCCTTTGGCGGCGGTCAAGGCATCGTAAAGGCAAAAAGGATTTGGTCGCAGACTGAAAAATTCAACCGTTAAAAAAGTTTTGCAATGAACGACAAATTGCCGGCGCAGCTCATCGCGCACATCAACGTCAAACTCGCGCTCATCGGCAGCCCGCCCGTGCCAATCGAGGGCGACGCCGAGTTCGCCGAAATCGTTTCCGCGATGGCCGGGCAATCGCGCGAAAAAGACCGGCTGCTCGGCCATTATCTTTGTCCCGTTGACCAGCGCATCCAGACTTTTCTTTACGACTATCTGCAAAACGTGCCGGTGACAAAACTGCCGACGCGCACGTTCGTCCTGGATCGTCCCGGCCTCGCGCGCATTTTGTCGCTGCCGATTGATCGCGACGAATTTTCCTCGACGATTTTGAATTCCTATCGCGTCGGCGAACGGCGTGCTGCACAATCCCAAAAGCGACCGCCGCACGACGCAGGGAATTTTTCACGTCACCGAGGGCGGCCTGCCGATTCCCGACGACAAGCTCGGCGTGCCGAAAGTCACGTTCGCCAAAATGCTCGCGCTCGCGCTCAATCCGCCGCGCGAATTGATGACGCTGCCGTTCACGTCCACGCAGCCGAAGCCGGCGGAATGTTTTGTCTCGCTGCTGTTGCGCCCGCTTGTTTGTCCCGAAGTTCCCGGCTTCACGCCGGCGAAAACGATGGAAGTCCGCTTCTTCGTGCCGGGAAATCTCGTCAGCAATCTGGATTTCGTCGAAAGCATTTTCGGCAACGGCGGCGATCCGCTTTTGCCGGAAAATGATTCCGCGCTCGACGCGGAACATTGGACCGGCCACACCGGCTGCGTCATCCTCGCGCCGCATCTGGTCAAGGCCACGAAAAAATCCGTCGGCCTGCCGCACTTCGACCAGGCCACGGAACGCCAGCGCCGCGACGGCATGTGCTGGAAAAAAGAAGACGAAATCTACAACAACGGCGGCGCGTTCAAGCTCACCTGCCGCGATGAATCGGGCGTCATCGTCACGCTCATCGCCGACAATTATTTCGGCTATTGCAAAAAAGAGGTCAAGACGCAGATCAGTTACGCGGCGAATCTTTTCGGCCTGTGCGAAGAGGAACACGCGGGCGGCGCGCTGGTTTTTCCGAGCTACGATCTCGGCGAGGAATTCAGCGGCGACGTCCACGTCAAGCAGCTCGGCCACACGTTCGCGGAAGTCGCGGAGCTTTACGGCGAAATGATGGACGTGAAGCCGGAAGGTTACGGCATTGATAAAAAAATTCCCGAAATCATTTACATCCCGCACGACGCGCATTTTGATCTGCATTACGCAACTGGTTTCCTGGCCGCACGGCGACGGCGAGAGTTCGATCAAATTGCAGCCGGACAAAACTTACGTCCGCCCGTCCGGCTACAAAGTCCGCATGGAAAAGCCGCCGGGCGTGAACCGTTCGTGGCGGCTCGTCGGCATCGCGGCGGAAGGCTTGCTGTGCCACAAACCCTGCACGGTTTCCGGCGGCGGCAAATCGGAAATTTCCAAGCCGATCACGGACGCGATTTTGACCGGGCCGGTTTTTGTCGCGAATCTGAAAAAAGATTTCGATCTCGTGGAAGAATTGATCCATCGCGATTACTCGGATCGTTTTCTCGACAAAACAAAAAAAGATTCGCGCGAAGTTTTGGCGGCGGAACGTTCGCTCGGCTCGGTCATCAAATTGCTCACGCCGGACACGCGCGAGTTCAATCCCGCCTACAACACGTGGGTCGAGACCATCCCGCAATACATCAAGGAACTCGTCTTCGTCGTGAAGCGTTATTACAAGCCCGCGTGGGGCGACGACTGGCGCAGCCATTTCAGCGTGGACATCATCAACGGCACGCCCGGCAACGAATTGAAATGCGACAACCGCGTGCTCGTCACGACGCGCCTGCGCGTGGGTTTTGAACCCGACGGCTTGTGGCGCACATTCGGCCTGCGCAAAGATTTTCATCCCGGCGCGAAAGTTCAGGAAGAGGACGATATCACCGCGTCCGTGCTCGTGCCGCGCGAGCGCGTGAAAAATCTGTCGGACATGGACAAAGTGCCGACGCTCAAGTTTCGTGAAAAATTGCGAATCGCGCCTGTTCCAGCGGCCCGACGACGCGATCCATCGCGGCTACGACAAGCAGACGGAATCCGATTTCGCGCGGCTCGACAATTTCTTTTCCAACTACGAGCCGCTGCCCGCGAAAATGGCGGCGGAATTTCTGGAAAACGCGATCCAGTTCCACGAATACACGCCGCCGATGCAGGCGCTCATCCGCGAGGTGGCCAAAACCGGCAAGCCGGATTTTTTTGTGTCAACCGCGAATCCGCGACTGGTTGACGGCAAGCCCAGCAAAAATCCGCGCTACCTGCAAAAGCGTCCCGACCTCGTCAATCCGCTGGAAGCGTATCTCGCCGAAGTCGGCGCGCGCCTGCGCCGCCGCGTGCCGCTCGGGCAATTTGTGCCGACGCCGGTGAACGCCGTTTTGCCCGGACGCCGCAACAATCCGCCCGAAACCGGCATCCGCTCGCTCGCGTGTTACAATCCGATTCATTTCATGGAATTGCCGGAATTGTTCATGGAATTTATTTGCAGCATGACCGGCAAATCACCTTCGACAACCGGCGCCGGTTCGGAAGGCGCGCTGACGAAAGGCCCGTTCAACGCGCTGCCGCCGATCATTGATTTGAACAACGCGCTCGTCTCGTGGGTGCTGACGGATTATCACGGCTTCGTCACCGCCGCCGGTTACGTCGGCCCGAAAGCGCGCATGGATCACGACGTGAGCCTGATCGTGCCGGAAGTTTTTTGCCGCATGGTGCCGGAGGAACGCGATCCGAAATTTCTCATCGCCAACCATTATCTCGACAAGCTCGAAGACTTTGAGCACAACGGAAAAAAAGTTCTCGCGAGCCGGCTCGGCTATCGCATCAACGCGCGCTTCATCCATTATTTCTTTGGGCGCGTGTTCAATCATCCGCACGCCGTCTTCACCGACGCAATGCTGCGGCCGGAATTGCAGGACAAGGACATTTTCGCGGACGGCATGGACAACATCGTCACCACGCAAAAGCGCGTCGCCAAAATGTATTTCGACGACGGCAGCATCGCGCAGGCGTGCCCGCCGTTGAAGGCGTTGCTCCACATCATGCTCAACGACGAATGGGAAGGCAAAGGCCTCGACCATCCTGAATTTCGGAAATTGTTCACGCGCGAATATCTCATGGCGAGCGACTGGTATGCCGCGCGGCTCGCGGCGAAGCAGAAAGTTGACCGCAAATTGTGGAAGCGCCACGTCGAATATCTCAACAGCTTTTTGCGCAAGCCGAGCCATGAAGACATCGCGGCCAGCCTCGGCATCGGCGACCGCCTCGCGCGCGCGCGGAAAATTTTGGAAGAAGTCGAGTCGCCGGATTATCTGAAAAAACTTTCCGGCACGCTCGGCGCGGAGCCGATTGAGGCGTATCTGTAATTATGTCCATCCACGTCGCGCTGCACCACAAGACGCATTACAAGTATGACCGGCTGGTCCATCTTGGGCCGCAAACCGTCCGGCTGCGGCCCGCGCCGCATTCGCGCACGCGGATTTTGAGCTACTCGCTCAAAGTCATTCCGGAAAAACATTTCATCAACTGGATGCAGGACCCGCAGTCGAATTACGCCGCGCGGTTGGTGTTTGAACAACCGACACGAGAATTTCTGCGTCGAAGTGGATTTGGTCGCGGAGATGGCGGTGTTCAATCCGTTCGATTTTTTTCTCGAACCGCAGGCGGAAAAATTTCCGTTCGCCTACGATCCGGCGCTTGACCACGAACTCGCGCCGTTCCAGCGCAAATGCTGGCTCACGCCGGCGTTCACAAAATATCTCACCGCCGTCCGCAAAGATTTGCTGGGCGAAGTCAAACGGCGCACGAAGAAGGAGCGGCTGGAAATTCCCGAAGCCGAAAAACCGCGCACGAATGATTTTCTCGTCGCGATCAACCAGCGTTTGTGGAAGGACATCAAATATCTCGTCCGCCTCGAACCCGGCGTGCAGACGCCGGAGGAGACTTTGGAGAAAGGCAGCGGCTCGTGCCGCGATTCGGCGTGGCTGTTGTGCCAGTTGCTGCGCCATTGCGGACTCGCGGCGCGTTTTGTCAGCGGCTATTTGATTCAACTCAAGGCCGACGTGAAGGCGCTCGACGGTCCGAGCGGCGCGGAAAAAGATTTCACCGACCTGCACGCGTGGTGCGAAGTTTATCTGCCCGGCGGCGGCTGGATCGGGCTTGACCCGACTTCCGGTTTGCTCGCGGGCGAAGGCCACATTCCGCTCGCCTGCACGCCCGATCCGTCCAGCGCCGCGCCGATTTCCGGCGGCGTGGACGAGTGCGAATGCGAATTCAGTTTCGAAATGACCGTCACGCGCATTTATGAATCGCCGCGCGTCACGCAAGCCTTACACCGAGGAGCAATGGAAAAAAATCGAATCGCTCGGCCACGCGATTGACGTTGATCTGAAAAAAGGCGACGTGCGCCTGACCATGGGCGGCGAGCCGACGTTTGTTTCCATTGACGATCCCGACGGCGCGGAATGGAATTTCACCGCCGTCTCGCACAAGAAACGGATTTTGTCCGGCGAACTCATCAAGCGGCTGCGCAAAAAATTCGCGCCCGGCTCGCTGCTGCATTACGGCCAGGGCAAATGGTATCCGGGCGAACCGCTGCCGCGCTAGGCGCTCGCGGCGTACTGGCGCAAGGACGGCGTGCCGATCTGGAAGGACGATTCGCTCATCGCGGACGAATCGAAAAATTACGGCCACGGCGCGAAGGACGCGAAGGAACTTCTGTCGCGCATCGCGTCGCTGGTCGGCGGCGATCCGAAGCATTTGATTCCGGCCTACGAGGACGCGTTTTATTACACCTGGAAGGAACGCCGTTTTCCGTCGAACGTCACGCCGGAAAAATCCAATCTCAAGGACAAGCTGGAACGCGAACGCATCGCGCGGATTTTTCAGCAGGGACTCGGCTCGGTCGTCGGCTACGCGCTGCCGGTCAAGCGCGTCGGCGGCGGCTGGATTTCCGGCTCGTGGTTTTTGCGCGACGACGACACGCTCTGGCTCATCCCCGGCGATTCGCCGATGGGTCTGCGCCTGCCGCTCGATTCCGTTCCGTGGGTCGCGGAAAAAGATTTTCCGTGGCTGCGGCAGCAGGACCCGTCGAATCCGAAATTGCCGGAACTGCCGAAAGAATTTCCGTATCGCCAGCGATTTCGTCGGTCGCGCGGATTCGCCGACGCTGCCCGGCGAAGGTCGCGGCCAGCGCGCGCAAAAACTTGGCGAGAAACCGAAGCCGCTCGAACCGTTGCCGCCGGACGAAAATCCGTTGCGCCGTCCCGCGCCCGGCCAAAGCGCGCCGTGGATCATCCGCACCGCGCTCTGCGTCGAACCGCGCGACGGACGTTTGCATCTGTTCATGCCGCCGGTCGAGACGACGGAAGAT
Organism: uncultured Verrucomicrobiae bacterium; assembly: GCA_963719075.1. Taxonomy (GTDB): domain Bacteria; phylum Verrucomicrobiota; class Verrucomicrobiia; order Limisphaerales; family UBA11358; genus UBA11358. The sequence continues at coordinate 60,063 of CAVRAN010000012.1, forward strand.
TAT
>CAVRAN010000013.1:0-163593 GCA_963719075.1 uncultured Verrucomicrobiae bacterium
GATGTTTCATGGTTCGTGTTTTGTTGTTCTGAATCATGAACCATTACAGGTCAGGTGTGTTAGCGGGTTGTGGGCGGATGGTGGTGAAGTTCTGGCGAATGGTGGCGGATAGTCGAAACCACCACCGATTCACTGACACTTGCACTGACACCCGGCTACCCGCCCCGCAGAAAACCCTTGCAAATCCAGCGTTTTCTAACACTGGCAAGAGTCCCTTCGGGACGAAACAAATCCGTGTTAATTCGTGCAATTCGTGTCTGATTTCCGGTTGTTCCTTTGGGACGAACGCCGTGCCAAAATCATTTTGCGTTGGACGATTTGGGGCAATGGGCGTTTGAATTTTTTGTCGCGCGCAGGACGCGTAGGCGGCGAAGTCCGTAGGACTGGCATATTTGTAGAAACGGCGGCGTAAATGAATCAAGCTCCGTCAGGAGCGGAATCATCAGTGAAAGAATTAACGCAAAGACGCCAAGACGCAATGGGCGCAAAGCAAAAATTTCTTGCGCCTTTGCGTTGAAAATTTCCCCGCCGATTATGCCGCCCCGACGGGGCTTTGTTCCTCGCCCACCCGCTGCGACGGCGCGACAGCGCGGCGAGTCGGATGGGAGAAGATGCCGAAGGCAGGTGAGGGATTTAGTTTTTTTGGTTTTGGTTCTACAAATATGCCGCGCCGACGGCGCTGGGGACGAACGCCGTGCCAAAATCATTTTGCGATGGACGTTTGGGGCATTTGGCGTTTGAATTCCATTATAGATTGAAGAGGATCGTCAAAGTAATTCAATTATGAAACTGGCCGAACTTCTGACGTCGGTTGCAATAATGGCAATTCTGGCTGCCGGTGAAGTTTTTGCTGCTCCGCGCGTCGCGGTGTTTGAGGAAGAAGGATTTCCAACCATCGGCGGGACTCCATCACTGCCACCGTTCAAGATGATTGAAGTGCTTGCGCAGCACGGCATCGAAGCCCAATCACTTTCATCAGCAGAACTGTCGGACGCAACAAATTTCACCGCGCAACATTTCACCGTGCTTGTCATGCCGTATGGGAACGCCTTCCCAGCAATGGCATATAAGAACATACGCAAATTCCACGCGGCGGGCGGATGCCTCATCATGAACGGTGTTCCGTTTTGTCATCCATGTGTCCAAACCAATGGCGAATGGAAAGACCTTGGTCACTTTGGCTATTTTGGTCACGACGCCTTTGGCATTGATACTGGTGGCTTTGGTGGTCCGATGGAGAAAGAGAAAAACCCTCGCGCTTCCATACAGGGACATCCGCTTGGTCTCAATGAAAGCATGTTACCAACTGACATTGACAACGTTCAGTGGCTTGACCCGCAAAGTTTTTTACCTGAAGATCAGGTTCTCTCGTTAGTCAACTTCGGTGCTGGCAATGAGCAGCATCCTGCGGCGGCACTCATCCGTCATAATGTTGCAAATTTTCATGGCGCGCGAGATGTATGGATGGGAGGTGTTGCGGGTGGTTCCGACGAATCAGATCGCTACTTTGCCGAGCAAATGCTATTACGCGGTGTGCTTTGGTGCGAGTTGGAAAAAGGCGAATTGGACAGTAGCACCTTTAGCACCAAGCTCGCAGAATTGAATCAGATCCAGAAACCGGAACCAATGCCCGGAAATTTATCGTATGTTGTCACACCCAGACCTTGGGGAGACACATATCTGCCTAAATCTAAACCGCCCGCACGTCATTTATTGGTGGTGAATGTGGAACCTTTGACCAGTGTTGAACGGATTGCAATTACCTGCCTGCAAGGCCTGACGAGCCGTGACCAGCCAAGAATTTGGTTGCGACAAGACGAAGAGGACCAAACATGGTTGGACTGGCATAAGGAAAAGGGCTACATAGACAGTTACGAGGTAGTGACGAATTGGCCGGATCTTTTTAAACAATTTTCCGGTGCCTATAAAGGTGCAATTATTCCAGATCCAAAATTATATCGAGGCTGCCTTTTAGCGGTGGATGTTGCAGAATGTGAAGATTTGATTGTTGCGTCACCGGAACTTGCGCAAAAGTTAGGATTACCTGTAAAGATTGATTTACGCGACCGGTTTCAAACTTACGCCGAGGGAATGCGCTGGGTCTGGACAAATTACAAAAGGCAGTTAAGCCATTACCTGTGTCGATTTACCTATCCGCCCACATTGGCGGATTGCACATTTGCCTATGACTTTCAATGGCACAGCGTCATGTTTTGGATTGTTGGGCCAGTAGATGAAGTTCAGCCAGGTGCGGATAGTTATCAGGAGCGCCGGCTCATGGCGGACATATTTTCCGAGATGGAACCGAATATCGCAGTAATGGGATTTCCTTATGGAGGCGTAGGTGTCGGGATAGGTGAAGGGGAAGGAGTTGCACTTGCGAGCCGTTATGCCAAGGGATTGGTTTGCAGCGACTATTTACGCAATGCAAGTGTGATGAGCGGCATTTACATAGACAAGCTGGTGCAGCCACAACAACCGCCCTCGCCGCCTTTGAATAGAAATTCCATCTATATTGCGCTGGTGATGTCTGATGGCGACAACGAAAATGCATGGCTGGGTGTTTATCGGCAATGCTTTAATGATGCAGCATTCGGCAAATATCCACTAGCATATGGCATGGGACCGCCAATCCGAGAACTGATGCCCGCCGTGGCACAGTGGTTTTACGAACACGCCACCCCACAGACTGAATTTATCGCAGATGTTTCTGGTGTGGCCTATACTCAAGTGAGAAACTATGGTCTTGCCTACGCTGATCGGGATCATGTTCTCGGAGGCTTTCTCGACTGGACGGCACGCTTGATGCAAGCGATGGGAATGCGCACTGTTCGGACGACTGACAGCGACGATGAATTAAATGCGCGCTATGCACAGGCACTGCCATTTTGCCATTCCATCTTCGCTGGTATGGGCCATGAGTGGGATAGAGATAATCGGCGAGGCATTGATAAGTTTACTTTTTCATTGCCCGGCGGCATGCCAATCTTCTACAATGTCACAACTTGGGATCATGGACCGGATGAATTTCTCCGTGAAGTGCGCGAGCAAGTTGGTTCAAACCGTCCAGCGTTTGTGAATGGATTTGTTGGCGGCTTTTCAAGTCCTTCTTTAATTTATGATCATATATACGAAAAACGTGATTCCGACATGATTTTCGTCACTCCGGCGCAACTAGCTACACTCTACCGTCAGGCAAAAGACAAGGGCTGGGTAAAGTAACGGGCCATCAACAAAGGCTTTTTTGGGGCAGCACGGTGGCGACGATTGGTTTTCCCGACCCGTCGTTGCAGGGATTTTCGCCCAAGCTGGCCAAGGGGGAAATCGCGTCGCTGTCCGGCGCGGGGGATGACCCGCGCTATTTTCAAATCAGCGTGCCGGTGCAGCCGGGCAATTCGGGCGGGGCGCTGGTGGATGAGCGGGGCAACGTCATCGGCATCGTGTCGGCCAAGCTGGATGCGTCGGCGGCGCTGGCGGCGAGCGGGGCGTTGCCGGAGGTCTTTGCAGACGGCCACCAAGTGAATTACGCGGTGAAGAGCAGTTTGCTCTTGAGCTTTCTGGAGTCGGTGCCGGAAGTTTCGGACAAGCTCAAAGCGCCCAACACGGCGGATGAGAAGTTTGAGGTGGTGGTGCAGTCGGCGCAAAATGCCGCCGTCCTCGTTCTTGTGTATTAAACGCGCCCTCACCCCGTCTCTCTCCCGTCGGATGGGAGAGGGTGTCCGCAGGACGGGTGAGGGTTGGCGCAGAATGCGGCGGTGCTGGTGCTGGTGTATTGATGGGTAGGGACGGCTCGCCGAGCCGTCCGCGACTATCAGTAAACGGACATCCCGGCGGGATGTCCCTACCCGCTTTGCGTGTCAACCTGTCTCTTTTTGACCGCTCACAACCCTGTCCGGCTGGAGAATCGTAGTTTTTGCTGTTTTTAAAGGGTTTTTGCCATCTTTGCTTGTTTGCAGAGACTCTGTGTTAGTTTGATTGGTCTCTGTGTTAGTTAGCAGAGAAGCTTTGCTTGTTTGCAGAGACTCTGTGTTAGTTTGATTGGTCTCTGTGTTAGTTAGCAGAGAAGCTTTGCTTGTTTGCAGAGACTCCGTGTTAGTTTGATTGGTCTTTGTGTTAGTTAGCAGAAAGACTTTGCTTGTTTGCGGGAACATTGTGTTAGTTTGATTGGTTTCTCTGCTTGGTTGCAGGAACATTTTGTTAGTTTGATTGGTCCTTATGTTAGTTAGCAGAAAAGCTTTGCTTGTTTGCAAAGCGACCAATCAAACTAACCCGGACTTCAATCAAGTTTCATTCCCCGGCAAAATTTGCCGTGTTTCGATTTTTTTAAAAAAAATTATTGACAGGTAAAACGGTTTTTCCTAACATCTTTTCAGCCTTATGGTATTGGGACACCTGACCGAGGCGGTCAGGCGGGAATAACACTTCAATCCGGGGGCTTCTAAAGGGAAAAAAGTATGAATAAAAATTATCGGGTGAACCTTGGCTTTGCCAGATATTCGGCGGCAGTCCTGGTTCAATTCACAAACGGCATTATCCTGTCTCTGACCGGCAATACCAGTTTTCCAACACCGCCGGTGACGCTGGCGGCATTGGCGGCGTTGCTGACGGCGCTGGTGAATGCCATGGCGGCGGCGTCACAGGGCGGCAAGCCATTGATTTCCGCCAAGAACGACGCGCAGGAGGCGCTGGTCACAGCCTTGCGCAAGATAGCCGCTTATGTGCAGAGTCAGGCCGGCCAGAACTACACGGTGCTGCTTACGTCGGGATTTCTGATCAACAGCACCAACCGCGCGCGGTCGCCGCTGCTCGCCCCGTCCATCACGGAAATCCTGAACAATGTTTCGAAGCAATTGACGGCGCGTTTGACGCCGCTGGTCAATGCGCGTTCGTATCAGTTGATGGTGTTCAAACCGGACGGCACGCTGTTCCTCACACTGGACTCGACGCAGGCGCGCCGCATCGTCGTTCCGGGCGTGACGCCGGGAGTCATCTACACGTTGCAGGCGCGCGCGGTGGGCGGCAGCACCGGTTACAGCCCGTGGAGCCTGCCCCTTCCCTGCATCGCAACTTAAAATGGTAGGGACATCGCGCTGCGATGTCCGTGTGGACGGCGCGGCGCGCCATCCCTACCAGAAACGTGGACGCACCGGCGGTGCGTCCCTACCCTGCGCTGCCCATTCTGCGGACAGGGCAGGATTTTAATTATTTTGATTTGGCACAGGCCGTTGCAAAAACTGCGGCTCGCCGCGGCTCTCGCCCCACCAAAATGATCCATCAACTGTCCCACCAGTTTCTTGACACGCGTTTTGTCCGATGATATTCAATCTGAAATATGTTTCCCTCACTCAGGCAGAATCGTTTCAAATTGTCGGTTATTTTTGCCGCAATTGCAGCCGCCGGCCAATTGTCTTTGCAGGCTTCGTTGAATGAACCCGAAAAATCAAAGGACGGCGTCCTCATCCCCGTCGGCGACAGTTTTTTGAAACTTGAAGTTTGTGCCGACGACATAATTCGCGTTGCTTACGCCAAAGACCGCGCATTCTTCGCGCGCAAAAGCCTGGTGGCGGGAGTCCGGCATGATGCCAAAACAAAGTGGACATTGAATACTGAACATGGCGAGGTGATTTTGACGACCGATAAATTGCAGGCGCACGTTGATCTCGCCTCCGGCGCGGTTTCATTTTTTGATGCCAACGGCCAGCCGATTCTCGCGGAAAAAAAAGATGGCCGCACGCTGATGCCGGAAATCGTGCAGGGCGATGAAACTTTTCATGTGCGCCAGCAATGGGAGGCAAACGCGGATGAAGCCCTTTTCGGCCTTGGCCAGCAGCAACTTGGCCTGATGAACATCAAAGGTTACGACCTCGACCTCTGGCAGCACAACGGCACGATTGACATTCCCTTTCTCGTTTCAAGCCGCGGTTACGGCATTTTGTGGGACAACACGTCTTACACGCGCTTCGGTGATTTGCGCCAGGCAGAGCCGATTCCATCGGATGAATTGTTTGACGCCGACGGCAAGCCCGGCGGCCTGACCGGTTCTTATTTTGCGGGCGAAAATTTCGAGAACTTCGTAGCCAAACGGGTGGATGCAAAAATTGATATCGCCGTGCCAGACGGTGCCAGGAGGGCGAACCGGTTGATTCACCCTGATTTGCCGCCGGAGGGCAACGCAAGCATTCGCTGGGAAGGCGACGTTCAACCGGATCAGACGGGCGATTACACGCTGAAAACGTTTTCCAACAATGGCATCAAGCTTTGGGTGGACGGCAAGCTCGTCATCTCGCACTGGCGTCAGGGTTGGTTGCCGTGGTGGAATGTCGCCAAAGTCCATTTTGAAGCGGGTCATCGTTATCATTTGAAGCTGGAATGGACGAAAGAACAAGGCATGGAAACGATGCAACTATTTTGGAAAACGCCTTCACATGAAACCGGCACGTCGCTTTGGTCGGAAGTCGGCGAAGGCGTTGATTATTATTTTGTGTATGGGCCGGAACTGGATCGAGTCATCGGCGGTTATCGTCAAATCACCGGACAAGCACCGATGATGCCCGAGTGGGCTTTTGGTCTATGGCAGTGCCGGCAACGCTATAAAACCCAGCAGGAAAGCCTGGACGTGCTCGCCGGTTTTCGATCGCGCGGCATCCCGATTGACAACATCGTTCAGGACTGGTTTTACTGGAAGGAAGACCAATGGGGTTCGCACCAATTTGACCCGGATCGTTTTCCAGATCCGGACGGCTGGATTCGCGACATTCACGAAAAATATAACGCGCACTTGATGATTTCCGTGTGGCCGAAATTTTATGCCGGCACGGCTAATTTTGAAGCCATGCGCGCCCAGCACTTTCTTTACGAGGAAAATCTCGCTGAGAACGTCCATGATTGGATCAACCATCCCGACGCTTATTACGACGCATTCAATCCTGCTGCGCGAAAACTATTTTGGTCGCAAATCAATACGAATCTATTCAGCAAAAATGTGGATGCATGGTGGATGGACGCGAGCGAACCGGACATGCTTCCCACGCCGACTCTCGAAGGCCAGCGCACGCATTTGCATCCCACGGCGATGGGCACAGGCGCACGGATGTTGAACGCTTATCCGCTCGTCAACAGCGAGGCGATTTACGAAGGCCAGCGCCGTGTCAAACCCGATCAGCGGGTTTTCATTTTGACGCGCTCCGGTTTTGCCGGACAACAACGTTACGCCGCCGCAGTCTGGTCCGGCGATACGTCCTCAACCTGGACGGCAATGCGCGCGCAAATCACAGCGGGGCTTGGTTTCTGTCTGTCAGGAATGCCGTATTGGACGATGGATAGCGGTGGTTTTTCCGTGCCGGCACGCTATTCAAGCGGACAGGACGAAGAGGAATGGTGCGAATTGAATGCACGCTGGTTTGAATTTTGCACCTTCGTTCCCCTGCTCCGGGTTCACGGTGAATTTCCAAACCGTGAAATGTGGGAATTTGGCGGCGATTCAAGTCCGACTTATCAGGCGCAATTCAAATTTGACCGGCTGCGCTACCGGCTGTTGCCTTACATTTATTCGCTCGCCGGCGCAGTGACTCATGAAGGTGGCACCATCATGCGCGCACTGGTCATGGATTTTCCAGCGGACACAAACGTCTTCAATATTGGCGACGAATACATGTTTGGACCGGCGTTCCTTGTCAATCCGGTGACGACTTACCAAACGCGGAGCCGTCCCGTTTACCTGCCACAAACGGCGGGCGGCTGGTATGATTTTTGGTCAGGCAATGCATTTGACGCCGGACAGACCATTGATGCGCCCGCGCCGTATGACGCGATTCCGCTTTTCGTGCGCGCCGGCTCAATCATTCCGACCGGGCCTGAGCTGCAATACACCGGCGAAAAACCAGCCGACCCGATCACGTTTTATATTTACACGGGCGCGGATGGCGACTTTGCGCTCTATGAAGATGATGGGCTGACTTACAAGTATGAAAAGGGTGCATTTGCCCAAATTCCGATTCATTGGGATGACACCAAACGCACACTCACCATCGGTAAACGCGAAGGGTCGTTCAAGGGAATGTTGAAAAAGCGGACGTTTAATGTCGTGATCGTCTCGAAAGATAATCCCATTGGTTTTTCTTTCACGCAGACGCCACAACGCACGGTCAATTACAGCGGCAAACCGCTGCAAGTAAAATTTGACTGACTTCCCTTTGGCAAAACCACCAATCCAGCCAAACGGGAAAATGACAAAAAAAATTACGTCTCGCTTTTTGTTTACCTGCAATTATTTTGCGGCGATGACAATTGCCATAAATGTCACTTCTATGCGTGCAGCCGAAGCTTTGACTTACCTTAATCCTCAATCGCCGGTTGAGTCGCGTGTGACTGATTTGCTGTCACGCATGACGCTCGCAGAAAAAATCGGCCAGATGGTTCAGCCTGACTTAAGTGCCGTCACAAATCGTTCCGACATTCAAAAATACGGCTTTGGTTCGATGTTGAACGGTGGCGATTCCAAACCGGCGGGCGAAAACAATCCCGCAACGTGGCTGGCCACCGTCAACGAACTTCAATCGTGGGCGCTGAAAACGCGGTTGAAAATTCCTTTGATCTACGGCATTGACGCCGTGCACGGTCACAACGACGTCATTGGCACGACGATTTTTCCACATCACATCGGCATGGGCGCGACGCGCAATCCCGCCCTCGTCGAGCAGGCTGAGCACATCACGGCGCTCGAAGTCGCAGGCACGGGCATTCGCTGGGCGTTCGCGCCGTGCATCGCAGTCGTTGAGGACGAGCGCTGGGGGCGAAGTTACGAAAGTTACGGCCAGGACACAGAACTGGTTTCGGAACTGGGCGTGGCAGCGATCAAAGGACTGCAAGGTGATGAACTTTCAGATAAACCGGATTCCGTTCTCGCCTGCGCCAAACATTATATTGGCGATGGTGGCACGCAGAACGGAAAAGATCAGGGCGACACGGTTTGTGACGAGGCGACTTTGCGAAAACTTTTTCTGCCGCCTTACCAGGCTGCGGTCAAGGCTGGCGTCGGCTCCGTTATGGTTTCCTATAGCAGTTGGAACGGCACAAAAATGCACGGCAATAAATATTTGCTCACCGATGTGCTGAAAGGCGAACTTGGCTTCAAAGGGTTTGTGGTGTCCGACTGGGCAGCCATCGACCAACTTTCACCCGATTATAAATCCGACGTTGAGATGTCAATCAATGCCGGTTTGGACATGATTATGATTCCCTTTGGTCCTGGAAAAACAAATAACTACGTTGAGTTCATTCAAGACCTGAAAGAATTGGTAGCGGAAGGAAAAGTTCCGCAGATGCGGATTGACGACGCCGTCTCCCGTATTTTGCGAATTAAATTCCAGATGGGACTTTTTGAAAATGCCTACACTGACCCGTCACTGACAGCACAAATTGGTTCCGTTGAACATCGTCAGGTCGCCCGTGAATGTGTGCAACAGTCGCTGGTCTTGCTCAAAAACAAAAAACATACGCTGCCCTTGTCCAAAAATGTCAAACGTCTTGTCGTCGTGGGCAAAGCGGCGGACGATCTTGGCATCCAATGCGGCGGCTGGACGGTTTCATGGCAGGGTTCGGGACAGTTGACCCGCGGCACGACCATTCTTCAGGCAATCCGCCAAACCGTTTCGCGGGAAACAGAAGTGACGTTTTCTCCCGACGGCAGCGACTTAAAAAGCGCCGACGCCGTTGTTGTGGTCATCGGTGAATTGCCTTATGCCGAATTCAAAGGCGACCGCACGAATTTGGATCTCGCCCCCGAAGACGCGGCGTTGGTGGAAAAAGCCAAAGCCTCCGGCGCGCCGGTAACGACACTGCTTCTTGCCGGTCGTCCGTTGATTCTTGGCTCTGCGCTTGACGCCAGCGATGCCTTCATCGCGGCGTGGCTGCCGGGCACAGAAGGACAAGGCGTGGCCGATGTGTTGTTTGGCGATGTAAGGCCAACGGGCAAACTGCCGCGTGAGTGGCCGCGCAACGACCACCAATTCACCGCAAACGCCCTGAAAGGCAGACCACTTTTCAAATTCGGATTCGGCCTGACTTACTAAATGATTTAAAACCGAATTTTATGCCAACTCAAATTGAAGAAAATACGATCCTCGAAAAAACCAGGGAGCTTTGCCAATCCATTGTTGACCAGCCGGAGATGATTTCCATCCGGCGGCGCATTGACACGTTCATGTCGGATGCAAATGCCCGCGAACTCTATGAAACCGTGATGAGCAAAGGCCAGACGCTGCAGGAAAAACAAGCGCAAGGAAATCAACCGACCCGCGCGGAAATCGCCGACTTTGAAAAGCACCGGGATTCATTATTAAATAACCCGGTTGCAAGCGGTTTTCTTGACGCGCGGGAAAAACTTCATGAAATCCAGCATTCCGTCCAGAAATACGTTTCCAAAACACTCGAACTTGGCCGCGTTCCGCTTGAGACGGATTTTGAAGAAGAAGGTTCGTGCGGCCACGGCTGTGGTTGCCATGGTCATTGATTTTTAAAACCGCAGCACGAGCGACAAATCCAAACCGGCGTTGAAGTTTTCGTAATTTGCAGCGGAATCGTCTGATGACCGGATCTCACCGCTGACGAAAGCACGCAACGCCAGGCTAGGCTTGAAATAATAGGAAAATGACACACCCAGGCTGTTCAGAAGATCGTTGCGCGACGCGCCTGGATTGAATGGATCGTTCGAATAATACGTGTATTCAAAACTGTAGTAAGGCTGGATGACAAATTTTGGCGAAGCTCGATAGCTCAATGAAACAGTCAGAATGTTATCCAGACGGTCGTTGATGCCGGCTGGCGGCGCGCCGGGAATTGGCAACGTGTTGACTCCGGTAAAATGATAAGCCGTCTGCCACGTGGCGGAAAAAATCAAATCGTCGTTCAATGGAACGAGGCGCTGCACGGTCAGGTTTGGAACCACTTCGCGATAAAATTGTCCGTAGGAATTTTCCGTCAGCAGACGCGTATAATCTACTTCGCCGGCGACCACCCATTTTTCGTCGTAAACATATTTGGCGGCAACGAATGCGGTTTGCGCTTCAAAGTCGAGATTCGGCGGGCTGTTGAGACTGTAATTATACCACTGGCTGCGCGCGCCGATGGTGGGGCTGAATTTTCCGGAACCGAGATCAAACGCCGTCGGCGCGATGGAAAATTGCGCCGTGTTGACAAATACTTCGCCGGACTGCGGCGAACCGGTTGGCGAACTGGGAACGAGCAGTGCGTTGCCGGTGTAAAATGCCTGACTGTCCAGCCAGACTTCAACCCATGTCCGTGACGGCATCATTTTGAGAATGTATTGCGGGCCGACATCAACGTTTTCACCCGGATACAATTCCGGCGCGTTAGTAGCTCCTTGAATTCCCAGCAATGGTTGCTGCTGTTGCAAGGCCTGCTGCGTGTTTTGCATTTGCTGAACGGCCGTCGGCTGCGCGTGCAAGGAAATCGCTGAAAAGCAAATCAACAGAAGCCCCGTGAAAGTCTTTAGAGAGTACATGCAAATTTTATTGTGGTGCAACGCCAATTGCAATACCACGGCCAATAAAATATTGAGCCGGGCTTCCATAATATGTCACGCCGCCGATGAAATTGACATCACCGATTTTGACTGATTGATTACTATTGGGATTCGGTGCCAACAAACCAGTGGCACAATCAAGAACCGTCGGTCCTATTAGATTCACGTTTTGCAACACGATTGTTTTGGCACTAATACTGGCTCCAACCAGATCTCCATTCATGAACTGGGCTTGATCTGGAATTGCCATTGAGCTGCTCGAAGAAGTTTGAACGTCATCTCTAATGCTTAACAGACCTTGATCTCCAGCCAATAAACCCGTCTGCACGGCTTGACCGCTTAAAATCAGTTTGTTTTGATCGTTAATCGCCAGTTGGATCAGGGCCAATGACGTCAGCGGTATTGTAAATCCTTTCACCAACAGACTGTTTTTGATTTGCGTGTCTAAACGGAACAAAAGAACCGGCGACGGCTTGCCGCCGGGCAGAACAAAAATCATTTGGCCGGCTTTCAGATGTTGTCTGAATCCGTTCGCAAAACTCATTTCACTGTTGCCTTCAAGCACAAGCACTTTGAATCCGCCATTGCGTGTGGTAACAACAATAATCGTCGTGCCGAGCACGGAAGCCGTCGCCGCGCCGGTGCGAATTGTTCCCCCGCCCTTTCCGTGGTCGGAATGAAACAGCAAACTGCCCTGCTGCAAGTCAATCGTCCGGTTCGCCGGATCGAATGAAAAAATCGTATTTGCTCCGACGCGGGTGATGGTGCGGTCGGCGGCCACGAGTTCGGCGCGAGATGACGGACCGGTGCGCAATATGTCAGGAATGTCAAAAAGGTCGTTCACAGCGGCGGGCTTGATGGACTTGTCCGACGCAATGATTTGCACGTCATTGAAAACCTGAGTGAATTTGGCTTCCTTCAAATCCGAAGCCGCCAGAGCCGCCAACGGCAACGCAAAAGCGCACAAAAGTGAAGCAATTGTTTTTTTCATAACATCTGACTGTGAATGCCGCACACTTGAACCGGCAATTGCGTCATTGGTAGCGGAATCGGCCAAAAGCGTCAATGCTTTTTGAGTGCTCCTAACGGTAAATAAAAGCCGCTCGACCACGACATTTTTCATTTTTCAGTGAGCGTGTAAGAACCATCCCAATTTTCCGGCGGCGGTTGTTCGATATAGGCCTCGCAACGTTCGATATACATTTCACAAAAATAATCCTTGGCTCCGATTTCTTTGCGCGCAGCTTCAAAACAATTGGCGGCTTCCGCAAATTTTCTGCCACGATAAAGTTTAATTGCCTCGTGATATTTGGCAAGCCACACGGGCGGTGGCTGTGAAATGTCGCTCAAAAGGGCGAAAACTTCGACCGGTTTCGTCTTTCCCTTGAACGCAAGTGCGTCAATTTTCCTAAATACGAAATGTTCTCGGGTCAATTGCTCTGTTTCCTCGCCGATCAGAATATCCGTGTGAAATTGTTTGGTGGCACTTTCCAAACGTGCGGCCAGGTTAACGCCGTCACCCAGCACGGTAAATTCAGTCCGGGCTTCGGTGCCAATATTGCCGACAATCACGTGGCCATGGTTCACGCCGATGCCAATCGCAAGTTTTTTCCGGTCGGGATTATTTTTCCAAAGTTCATTCAACCTCGCCAGCGCCGGACGCATTTGTAATGCGGCGCGCACGGCGCGCTGCGCGTCATTTTGGATGCCATTGCTGTGAGTGTCGCCCCACGCCGCCATGATGGCGTCGCCGATAAATTTCTGAAGCGTGCCGTCTTCCTTCAAAACAATTCCAACCATCTCCGAAAAATATTCATTGAGCTGGGCGACAAGTTTGTCGGCGTCAGTGGTTTCGGTCATGGAGGTAAACCCGCGAATATCGCTGAACAAAATGGTGACCGGCTGTTTGCGCCCGCGCAAGGATTCCTCAAACGAACGGCGGTCTTCGAGAACGGCTTTGGCCACGTTCTCGGAAACGTAGCGCCCGAGGATGTTGCGGTAGCGCAGTCGTTCAAACTGCTCGATGGTGTATTGAAAGACGATGCCGAATGCGCCGGTGATCACGAGGCAGAACAACGGCTGGGTCATGGGCAAAACCAACTTGTGATCGAATGCGATTTGACAGCCAATTAAAAAAGCCGCCGTGGCAGCGAAAAGAACGATTACTTTAAAAAGTGCATTTTTGATGCGAAGGCAAATTTCCAGCGCGAGCCACATCATGACCAGCGTAAGTGTAATGTTTACCAGATAGGCGACACCTGTCAGCCACGAACCACGCAGAAGTGCGGCAATAATTTGTGCTTGAAGTTCCGGGCCTGGCATTTCGCCAAACGGTGTCGGATGAATATCATGGAAAATTTCTGCAATCGGACCGACAATGACGATTTTATTGCTGAAGGTCATCCCGCTATTGAACGGAGGATTTGTCCACAATTCGTCCACAAACATATTTTCCACTCGCAGCGGTTCATAAGTTCCCGCAGCGCCTTGAAAATCTATGTAATGCAAATTGTCGTCAGGAGGCGTTAAATCTTGCCCTGTATATTTCTTTCCGACCAGTGTGGCAATGTGCTGCATTTCTGGAACTTCGCCGTCATTCACCATTTTTTGTAGGACTTCGGCAATATTTGGATTGAGATTAGGATCGTGCTGTTCCAGTTTTTCCCTCTCAAGGGAAGTGTGATATTTGACTCTCCTAACTACCTGATCCGGATCGGGCCATTGATTAACTAATCCAACAATTGATTTTGTTCCAGACAGCAACAGCCGGCTATTCGGAGGCGTCACTTTGATTGATAATTCATTGACCGATTGACTATTGGCGGTTTCTTCGGGATTAAACAATTCACCGATAGCAACGCGGTCTTTGTATTTTTGCAACGCTTTTGCAAAATCATCGTCGCCGTCTGTTTTACTGGCAAAAACGAAATCGAACATCACGACTTTCGCGCCAGCATCCATGAGTTTGTCAAGAATTGCCGCGTAAATTCGGCGGTCCCACGGCCACGGCTGTTGCATCAATTGCAGTATGGGCGAGGCTGCGATTTCTTCCGGCGCAAGTGCATCCAACTGGAATGAACTGGTTTCAAGCCCAACCAATTTGATGTTCGGATCAGGCGGCCTCTGGCTACGCAGCAAGTAACGTCGGTCAATAAGAGCACCGTCGGCTTTCTGCCAGAGTGTTGAATTTCTCAACCATTCCGTCTGTGTCAGCCCGAAAACCAGAAAACCAAAAACAGTTATTATCCACTGGGAGTGTCGGATGATAAACTTGAACATGGATTTTTTGGTTTTGGTGCCCCGGCACGGACTCGAACCGTGAACCAATTGATTAAGAGTCAACTGCTCTACCAATTGAGCTACCGAGGCAAAATCATTTATTTACAATCACTTACAAAGTATTTTAATCTCTAATAAATGTGATTGTATCCCGATATTGTATCCTGTATGCTTTTGTTGATGAATACAGCGAATATGGCACTGGCAAAATCAAAGCGTGACACAACGTTTTCGCCCGATGGCAAATGGCGTTCATTCCCAAAAGTTCCCAACCTGCTGCAATATGTTAACACTGGCACTTATTTTGCCCGCGTCAAAATCAAAGGCAAGACGATTCGACAAAGTTTGGAAACCGACGTTTTTACAACGGCTAAGTTAAAGCTACCCGACAAACTTAAGGCTTTCCGCAAACCGCAGCCGATTGTCGGCACCTTTGCCGAAGCGCGACAGCTTTATGAAGCCGACCTTGAAAATGATTACACGTTGGCAGAAAAGAGCAGACTTTACCGAAAAGGCCGAATTGCTGCCTTGCTCCGCACCTGGCCTGAACTGGATGAATCCAAGTTGAACAAAATTTCTGGAACAACTTGCAAAGAATGGGCGAAACGGTTTGCGGAGAAGTTTGAAGAACAGAATTTCAACAACACACTCGGCACATTGCGGATGATTCTCGCGCGCGGGGGACTCCGGCACGACGATAATCCCGCCTTCAAAATAAAACGACTGGGAGTCAAACCCAAGCAGCTTCAATTGCCGGAACCGGACATTTTTTTACAATTGCTCGACATCATCGCCACGAGCGGCGCAGGACAGGCGCAGCATTGCGCTGACTTAGCTCGGTTTCTGGCCTTTTCCGGATGCCGGATTTCAGAAGCACGACAAGTCACTTGGGCGGACGTGGATTGGACGCGTGGAGAGATCAAAATCCACAACGCTAAGCGTTCGCGCACGTCTCACGCCAATGAGTTGCGTTTTGTTCCCATCATCCCACCTATGCTAGAACTCTTGAAACGCTTGAACCAATCCAAACGCCTGCTCTCGGATCGTGTTTGTATTTTAGGTGAATGCGCTAAATCGCTGACACGGGCGTGTAAACTCGTTGGAATATTCCGGCTCACGCACCATGATTTGCGACATTTATTCGCCACTCGCTGCATTGAGGCTGGCGTTGACATTCCAACTGTGTCTCGCTGGCTAGGTCATTCAGACGGGGGTGCATTGGCGATGAAAGTTTATGGTCACTTGCGGCGTGAACACAGTATAAGCATGGCACAACGCGTCACTTTTGGTCAGGTTGCCTAACGAAAAAAGCTGAGCCACCGCCGACTCGCGGCGTGGATTGCAACCGCAGCGGCAACGGCGGTTGGCTCCGGCGACTGGTTAGGCATCAGGTTGTAAATCTCAATGCTCATGCTTGGCTCCGGTTAATGCCGCGAGAACAATACCAAGAACGACTAGCGCAACGAGAATGCGAATAGGCCATGATACAGAATGGCTCTTTTTTACCTCGATGATTTCCTCGGTGCTTGGCTCTCCATATTTTTGTCTCCATTTTTTTGCTGCGGCTACTTGACTATGTCCCCACGACAAGCCCATAAAGCCAGCACCTGCTGCGCGTAATTTCAGTCCGGTATCGTGAGATAAAAATAAAGGGAGAACCACCATAGCCCATCCCGCGATGATGCAGAATTTGGCAAGTCCCTCGTCTGGTAATCTTGGTTTTTTGCTCTCCATAACGCAATGATGCCTAACGAAAAAAGCTGAGCCACCGCCGACTCGCGACGTGAACCGCGACAGCGGAACGGCAAGCGCCAACGGCGGTTGGCTCCGGCGACTTGTTAGGCGTTTCGGTCTGCAAAAACATAAATCTCACTTACCTGTCTCGAAGTAGTGAATCAATCGCATCACCCACGGTGAATAGTTAAGGTCTGGCGCGTCTGGCCACTTTGGAGCGTTGTAGTAGCTCGCTTGTGTGCGACGCACTCCCGTCGCGGAAATGTAACGGTCATAAATCCTGCGAAATGCCGCAGCCGGAACAGGACTCGATGGCGTCTTGGTGCTGGGAATGACAACCAATGTGCCGCCGCTATAACGAAACGTGAGCGGCTTGCCCTGACTCAATGTGGTCAAATGGATGTCAATGGTTCCGCTTAACAGGAGCGTGTTGATTTGGATCGCGTTCATATCAAGGTGTGCGAGAAACGCCTAACGAAAAAAGCTGAGCCACCGCCGACTCGCGGCTCCCGAAAAACAAAAGCAGCGGGCGACGGCGGTTGGCTCCGGCGACTTGTTAGGCCACGAAAATGTCATATGTCGAAAGACTAAATAAAACCGGCTGCTCCGCCAACCAAAAGCTGCCGCACCTGCTCGCCGCGCGAACGAGCGCGAGCCAAACCTGAACTAACTGTCGAATGCTTGCTCACCGTCATCTGCGAACTAACCGAACTACCCGCCAGCCTGATCAACTCTATAAAAATCTAAAACCGTCTCGTGGCCTAACGAAAAAAGCTGAGCCACCGCCGACTCGCGACGTGAACCGCGATAGCGGAACTGCAAGCGCCAACGGCGGTTGGCTCCGGCGACTGGTTAGGCCACATGGTCATAATCAATCTGAAAAATCTCTCAACAACTCATCAACCAACTCTTGGCCACCAATCTGATCGTGGCTCTTGTAAATCTCAACCTCAATCTTGCCATCTGCAAAAACCTCAATCTCGTAATGTCTGCCGGGAACCTGCGCTAAAACCATCACTGTCTCCTCGCGTGTCTTGTCCAGCGTGTAGTAAATCTTTGCCGCATCGAGCTTGGCGAGAATCTGGTAAAGTGGATGTGGCGAATCACTCATGCGCTCGAATGTGGCCTAACGAAAAAAGCTGAGCCACCGCCGACCTGAAACCGTCGTCCGCGAAAGCGGAACTGAAGGCGTAACGGCGGTTGGCTCCGGCGACTGGTTAGGCGGCGTCCGTCCAGCACACGCTGCCAATATCAAAAACAGGATGCAAACCGAAAATGCCACATTCTCGGCAAGAGCAAATATCCACTGGACGGCGTTCTGCTTTTGGATGTCCCATACGCATAGAAGCCACCAGATGACTGGTAATACTACAAGGGCTGTAATCTGCCAACCACACGCTAAAAATACCCAAAGCGATGCTGACGGTGCTCGTCTCCGAATTATAAAACCCGCAACGAGTCCACCAATACAAACGGCAAATATCGGCGCTTCCTTAAAAACGAATATCCGAAAAACATAAAATGTCATGTGAGCCATAAATGTAAATGACGTGTGATAGCCGCCTAACGAAAAAAGCTGAGCCACGGGCGACTAAAATCTATGCAAACCAATAACCTTCTCGGACAACTGGCAGCGGCAACGCCCGTTGGCTCCGGCGACTTGTTAGGCATCGTGGTCATATCTCAACTATGGCTGCTTCGGGCTGCTATCCTGCTTGAGTGTGTCGCGCTGTATCTGTTTGTGAGCATCCTCGTAGAGGACTATCGTGAAAACAAGCAAAGCCGCCGTCAAAATCAAAAGTCCCCAAGTCAGCCGGATAATCCTGCGCGTCTGCTTGTCCATATCCTCGGCAATCATCACAAGCAATGCTGCCATCAACGGTGCCTGATGCGATGGTGCAATGACGCCTGCCAAGCCATGCTCGGCTTTCATCTTGTCCAACGCTTCTACAAGTTTATGCGCTTGTGGATTCATAAAAAGCGAACGATGCCTAACGAAAAAAGCTGAGCCACCGCCGACTCGCGGCGTGGATTGCAACCGCAGCGGCAACGGCGGTTGGCTCCGGCGACTGGTTAGGCCACAACGATGTCATAATCAATGTCCATGTCCATGTCCGTCACCGGCGCTGCTCGACCCGGTGTGATAAGTATCTGGAACTCTGTCAGAGTGTGCTTCTGGCGTCTCTCGCAAGAAAACATAAATGAGGATGCCAAAGAACGGCACTAGCAACACGACCGACCAAAGCAAGCACGGCACAACTCTCAAAGGCCGGCGCGACCAAAGACGCACGATGACAACCAGAGCGATAAGCTCAAGCACTGCTCCGACTATAATCATGAATATGTTCATGCGCTCACTTGTGGCCTAACAGTTAATGTGTCGCAATTTTGCGACCTATCATGGTAATGTTGTCAAGGCAATTTATAGTTGCAACGGTCTTTTGTCCAGCCTATTAACGAGGTATGAACGTCGCTTTATTGCCTCCACAAAGGCCGAATACCCCGTTGAAACGGTTTATCCCCAATCCAAACCTCCGCTTCATGGATCAATGCCGGGAGGTGATGCGCTTCCAACGGCTGGCCTTACGTTCGGAACAGGCTTATCTGGAGTGGATCAAACGTTACATTTTCTTCCATGACAAACGTCACCCCAAAGACATGGGTGAGCCGGAAGTCCGGGCTTTTCTGACTCATCTGGCGGCGCATTTGAAGGTGTCGGCCAGCACGCAAAACCAAGCCTTGAATGCGCTGGTGTTTGTTTACAAGCATGTGATCGGGAGGGAGATTGGGGTTTTGGAAAATGTTGAGCGGGCAAGACGTTTGCCACGCGTGCCGGTGGTGTTAAGCAAGGCGGAGGTCTCACGACTGCTGGCAGCAGTGCCGGACAAATACCGGCTGTTTTTTCAATTTCTATATGGGACAGGACTGCGATTGATGGAAGCGTTGCGGTTGCGGGTCAAAGATGTTGATTTTGATCGTAATCAAATCATCGTGCGGGGCGGTAAAGGGGACAAAGACCGGGTGACGTTGCTGCCGGATTCGTTGAAAAGCGGGCTTGAGGCGCAGTTGCAAAGAGTCGCCTTGATGCATCAGCAGGATTTAGCCGAGGGTTTGGGAACGGTCGAACTGCCGGGTGCGTTGAGACGAAAGTATAAAAACGCAGAACGGGAATTGGGTTGGCAGTGGTTCTGGCCAGCCGCAACAACTTCAATTGACCCCGCCGATGGTCAGCGCAAACGCTATCATTTCCACGATACCAGCATTCAAAGAGTGATGCTGGCAGCGGTGCGACTGTGCAAACTAACCAAACCGGCGACCTGCCACACATTGCGGCACTCGTTCGCAACGCATTTGTTGGAGAATGGTTACGACATTCGCACGGTGCAAACTTTGCTGGGGCATAGATACCTCACGACCACACAAATTTACGTTCACGTCATGCAAAAGCCGGGCTTGGGCGTGAAAAGTCCGGTTGATTTGATTTGAACCAAAAGCGTCAGCGCCGAAACTTTCCTTGCGCCAGCGAGCTTCAGGAAATTGCGGCCCTGACTTGGGGTGAAGCCAGCCTGACTCCGGCACGTTCAAACGGCTTCATTTCACTCCACCATTCGTCCGACCGGAGACGGGCTCCAATGACTCGCCAACTCGCCCGCTACGCGGATCAGGTGGTGACAATGCACCCAGTAATTTCGGCAATCGTTCCAGCCAATAATCTGCCGTGCACATGCAACTCATTGACCAGCGGTTGAAATGATATTTCCGTTGCGTCACCGCATGAATGTAACGCCGCATGAAGCGCATCAGTAGCGACGCCTGTTTGCCCGTGCAGGGAATTACTTTTCGTTCACCCATCGTAATGTTTTTCGGATTCACCACACCCCAGAACCGACCCGGGCACTCAAAACCCTCTTCCTTTTCAACTTTGCCAATGTACTTGGAAACGTAGCAGAACAGTTCTCGCACCGACGTGAGCACTTTCACATTCGTTCCGGCGTTGTAATGCCTTAAATCGCCCGTGCCCGCCACGTCATACCAATTCCGGCTTAACCATTCCGTGAAACGATCCTGACCTCCAATCATATTGACCACCGTTGCAATTTTGTCCCCATCATAAAATTTCACAGTCTCCCGCCACGCCCCATCTTTGGCTTGGCTGACTTTCGCCCACTTGCCGGTTTCGACCTTGTAATCAAACCTGCTCGGCACGTTCCACAGGAGCCAGTGAAAATGCGGGGCAATCTTACCCACGTTCACGCCGGATTTGCGTTTCTTAAATTCCAATCGCCAAAGCAAACCCACTAGAGGAAAACGGCGTTTAAGCCGTTCAATGAGCGTTTGCAAATCACGCTTAAACTTTTGGGCATCCTCCGGGAAAATGTCCGGGTAAGTGGTGGTGCCAAATAGAGGCAGCAATCCATCCAAGCAAACTTTGGCGAGGAACTGCATCATGCGCCGACGCGAAGCCCTGCTGAAACCATGAATCTGCCCACGCTTCTTTTGGCTCGTTGAATTTTCGGGAATAATTTTGTGCCGTCCCTGTTTGACGACTTTTATCAATCCTGCTCCTGCCCATACTTCAATCTGCCCTTCATCAAACGGGTTGAAAATATCCGGCGAGGAGATATGGCCATTTAACAAGCCCGGGGCCGAGGCGGGCGCGGCTGCGCCGCGCTCCGCCTCTGGCCCCATGGCTTCGGTTGTCGAACGGCGATAAACAACCTTGCCGGGATAGCCGGACGAATCTAGTTTGTTGGGGACATATTTAAGATTCGGCTTGATCTGATAATTCAGATTTCCGCCAGCATCCACAGAGAGTGACTTGCTCACGCTGCACCTCCCTGGGTCTGTTTGATCCCCAGATAGCGATGCAATTCCTGTTCGGTGATCCGTTTATGACGGATGCCGGGAATCGCCTTGAGCAAACCACGTTTGATCAGCCGCAAAACGGTTTTATATTCGACCTTCAATTCGGCGGCCACTTCATCAGCTGTATAAATCTTCACACACCACCCACATTTTTGGCATGGCGGCTCCGCACCAACAGGGCACGAAGCCGCGCACGCGTTTGTTCAGCGTGGTGAATTCAAGAGAAACCGGCTTGGCAGAAATGCGCAGCTCTGGCCAGATAGTGGCTTGGCTGCATGAGAAGACCGCGTTAGTTATTTTTGTAGAATTTGTGAGACTTGATAAATTTTTTTAGTGTGCGGATTTTTTTAGTTTATTAGATGGGCGCGCTTTTGATTTTTTATTTGGCTCTCGCCGTTTTTGATATTTAGCGCTTAGAAAGTAGTAGTGATATACCGCTATGATAATATGTAATGGCGTCTCTTGTTTAATAATTATTTTAGTCATTTGGTCGTGACTCTCAACAAGAACGATTTTCAAAGAACCCGCGCACTTGAGGAAATTGATCCTCGCATCATAGGACACCGCCACCGGAGAAAAGTTTCAAAATAATTTGCGCGTTCGCAATCTTTTTCACCGCCAGTCCCATTGAGTCCATTTGAGGGAAATTGAATGCACGACGCGCGATGAGTTTCAGAATTATATTTTCCGTTTTGAAATTTTATCGCGCCGGAAATGGACAACAATCACTGCTCCGCGAAACTTCGCGTTGTATCCCGTATTGTATCCCGCACACAATTTTTTGAAGTCTTTTGGATGCAATTGAAGGTGCTCACGAAATCTGTTGAAAGTGATTTTTCCCTTTGTTCGCGGACTCAAATTTCATTTAGTACCATTGGGTGAAATTGGCAGAAAATCCCGCTCTCAAATTAAGAGTCAACTGCTCTACCAATTGAGCTACCGAGGCGTTTCCCGCTAATCATTGTACGGAACTTCAAGGTTGAACAGCAAGTTCTATCCGCTCACCAACATCTAACTTGCCCCCACATTTTTAATGGACAAAACTCCATCAAATTCCTCACAACTCAACGCGCAGTTTTTATACAACACAAAATCAGCAAACGGAAATTTCTGATTACAACCACGGCAGCAGGGGCAGCGGTGTGCGCGTGGGAAACCGCTCATTTCTCTTTGCAAGACGGTTGAAGCTTCCGTCCCTGCTCCGTAAAATTGCGACCAGTATTTTTCATGAAAGAATCGCCGGAATGAGAAAGCGTTCCGGCAATTTTGTTTTTTCAGCTTCACAAAAGCAAATCGCGAAGTCATTATTCTTGCATGAAATCCATCCATTGTCCGGCCGCCGGTTTTATTTTTCCAGCCGCGCTCGCGGCGGTTTGCTTCGGACTCATCACCAGTTGCTCCACACCGACGGACAGGCCAATCAGCCAGTCAGCGCCAGCCGAGCAGGCGAACGTGGTGACACTTTCTTCTGGCTGGCAATTGCAGGACATCGGCAACGCGAGCGAACCGGGCGAAGTCATTTCCACCACCTCCTACGCGCCCGCGAATTGGTTCAAGGCCACCGTGCCCGGCACCGTGCTCACCAGCCTCGTCAACGATGGCGTTTATCCCGAACCGCTCTACGGCGAGAACAACCGCACCAACATCATCCCCGAAAGCCTCTGCCGCACGTCATATTGGTATCGCACAAAAGTCACCGTGCCGGGCAACTTCGACGGCAAACAAATCTGGCTGAACTTTGACGGCATCAATTACACCGCCGAAATTTGGGTCAACGGCCACAATCTTGGCAACATTCGCGGCGCGTTCGTGCGCGGAATTTTCAACGTTACGCAATTTGTGAAGCCGGGCGAAACGGCGGTCGTGGCCGTGCTCATCCAGCCGCCGCTGCATCCCGGCACTCCGTTGGAACAAACTGTCGCGAACGGCACTGGAGCCAACGGCGGCATTCTTTCGCAAGACGGGCCGACTTTTATTTGCACGCTCGGCTGGGACTGGATTCCCGGCATCCGCGACCGCGACATGGGCATCTGGCAAAAAGTCACGCTCGCCGCGTCCGGTCCCGTCGTCGTGGAAAATCCGCTTGTCACTTCGCACTTGCCGCTGCCGCGCACGGACGTGGCCGATCTCACGGTTGAAGCCACAGTTCATAATGTCACCGACGCGCCGCAGTCGGGCGTTTTTTCGGGCGCGTTTGACGGTCGCAATTTTTCCGCAAACGTCACATTGGCGGCGGGCGAATCGAAGCTCGTCAAGTTCACCTCCACAGGCACGCCGCAACTTCACGTCGCCAACCCGCGTCTCTGGTGGCCGAACGGTTATGGCAAACCGGAGCTTTACTCGATGCACTTGAGCTTTGACCTCGCGGGCGCGGTTTCTGATTCGCGTGACGTGAGTTTCGGCATCCGCGAAATCACCTACGCGTTGCCCGGTTCCGATAATCTCGCGCTCTCCGTTAACGGCGTTCCCATCATGTGCAAGGGCGGCGACTGGGGCATGGACGAGGCGATGAAACGCATCCCGCGCGAACGCCTCGAGGCGCAAATCCGTTTTCACCAGCTCGCCAACGTCAACATGATCCGCAACTGGGTCGGCCAGAGCACCGGCGAGGATTTTTATGATTTGTGCGACCGCTACGGCATCATGATCTGGGACGAATTTTTCGAGCCGAATCCCAGCGACAGCGGGCGACAGGCCGCCGGCGTCAACGACGACAGCCTCGACGTGCGCGACGTGCCGCTGTATCTCGCCAACGTGCGCGAAAAAGTTTTGCGCTATCGCAATCATCCGAGTATCGCGCTCTGGTGCGGCCGCAACGAAGGTGATCCCGGCCCCGCCGCCGCCGCCGAAGGCATCAAGCAGATCATGGCCGAACTCGAACCCGTGCGCCTTTATCATCCCAATTCCAACGACGGCGCGGGTGTCCGTTCCGGTGGCCCTTATGCGTGGCGCGTGCCGCAGGATTATTACACTTTTCCCATGACCGGCGTGCGGCCGGAGGCGTTCAAGACCGAAGTCGGCAGCGTTTCAATTCCCACGCTCGAAGCCGTCAAGGCGATGATGCCGGAAAAAGATTGGAACACGATCAACGACGACTGGGCCGAGCACGACCTCTGCTTCGGCGCGCAATCGGCGCGCGGACGGCTGTTTCAAGATTTGCTCGCGCAACGCTACGGTGTGTCGGCAAACCTCGCTGAATTCGTCCGCAAGTCGCAGCTCGCCTGCTATGAATCCTACCGCGCGATGTATGAAGGCCGTTTCGCGCATCTGTTCTCGCCTTGCACCGGCGTGCTGACCTGGATGAGCAATCCTTCGCAGCCGAGTTTTGTCTGGCAGTATTACAGCTACGACCTCGAACCGCTCGCGTCGCTTTACGGCACGCAAAAGGCGTGCGAGCCGGTTCATGTGATGATGAACCAGTCCACGTTCAATTTGATGGTCGTCAACAACACGCCCGCGCCGCTCGCCGGGCTGACCGCGCGCGTCCGCGTCTTCAATCTCGACGGCGCGATGAAGTCCGACCACACCGTGAACATCACCGCGCCCGCCAGCGCCGTGACTGATGCGGGCGCGGTTGATTTCCCAGAAGATTTATCGCAGGTGCATTTCGTGAAATTGGAATTGCGCGACGCGGCAGGAAAACTTCTCTCGGATAATTTTTACTGGCGCGCGCTGCCGACCAACGCGGTTGACTACACCTCGCTCGACAAAATCGCCACCGCGCAACTCGACGCCAGCATCTCGCGCCACGACGCCGACGGCAAATGCCTGCTCGACGTGACGCTCTCGAATCCCACGCAGGTTATCGCCGTCATGGCGCACATCCAGTTGCGCCGCGCGGACACCGGCGCGCGCGTGCTGCCGGTTTATTACGGCGAGAATTTCGTTTCGCTGCTCCCCGGCGAATCGCGCACGATCACGGTCGAGGCCGATGCCAAAAATCTCGGCGGCGCGCAGCCGCTCGTGATGCTCGACGGCTGGAACGTGACCGTGAAAAATCAAACTTTCCCCGGCGCGAGCATCGCGTTGAACATCGATGCCCAACCCGGCGGCGAACCGCGCGGCGCAATCGGCGATCCAACCGCAGTCAGGCAGCCGGCGGACGTCGCTGGTGGTGGCGGTGCGACTGCCACTCTCACAGCCAGCTTCGCAAGCACCGGCGGCTCCGTGAAAAAACAGATTCTTGATTTCGCGGCTCGCGAATTAACGCGCCTCTCGCGCCAAATGACCAGCTTCATCACACTTGAGCTTCTTTAAGCCGTCAGGGTGACCTGACGCGGTAGAAACGGCGCGGGCTGTTCGTGGCCTGCGAATCGGTAAACTGGTATTGGCCGGGCGGTGTTTCGGTCGCCGTTCCCAAAACCGTCCAGTTGGTCAATGGCAAAGCCACGTTTGTGCTTTCCAGCACGGTGAAAGACAATCCGGTGAAGTTGGTGAACGCAAATTTAAATGTTCCATTGCCTTGCATCGTCAGGCCGGTCAACCGTGGTATCTGTGGCGTCACCGTGATGGGCGAAAGTGCCAGCACGGTGGCCGAATAGGGCGGAAACACATAGCTGAAGTTTGTTCCGGCGATGGAAAAACTGGTTTGAGCAATGTCCGGCGAGCCAATGCCGGTTTCTGCGGCATTGTCCTGCGGCATTCCGTAAAAATAGGCAACACTGTTTGAAACAGGCGAAAAACCAACCACGGCCACTTGTCCCGTGACGGTGTTCATGGGGTCTTTATTGATGGCCAGAATCGTCAAACTGCCGTTAAGCCGATGGACGGCATAAGTCGAGAGCAATGAATTGTCGCTGCCGGCGGCAATTACAGTGTCACCCGGCCCCACAAAATCCTGCATGAGTTTGGCCGTGTAATAAGTCGGATAAAGGTTGGTGAACCCGCTGTCCACAATTCCGTAATCGCCATAGGTGCGCCAGCCGTAAAGCGACGAACTGAAGTTGCCGTCGGTTTCCTGGCCATTGCGCAAAGCCCACCAGAAAAGCCCGTTGAACTCCGTTTGCATGAGTTGCGCCATGCTGTCCGCCTTGTAAAGACCGTTGACGAGGCTCACGGATTGTTTGCCGGGCTGGGACGAAACGGAATTGTTTTCGGTGCTGATCAATTCGATGTTCGTGCCGTTTGACCCCATATAATCGGTAATTTGCCCCCGCAGGTCTGACGCAGCGGATGCCCATGTATTCGTGAGGTCGAGCAACCCCGCATCACTTTCGCTGCCCGGATTCTCCGGATAATTATGGAAGACGACAAAGTCGGGCGTGACGTTCAGGCTTTTTAAAGTTGCCAGTAAAACCGGCGTCCAACCGTAGTGCGTCTGTCCCGTGACCGGGTTGGTCACCTCATGGTCGTAGTTATTAACATAGCTGTCCTCGCCGGGAATGACCATGACGCCGATTTTGACCGTCGGATCAACCGCTTTCATCAAAGAGATATAATCCTTGGCCCGCGTGGCATAAGTGTAAGGATCGTGGGGCACCGCATTGCTGTCAGTTTCCCAAGAACCATATTCCTCGTTGCCGATTTCCCAATACTTGAACCCCAGCGGTGCTGACCGGGAGATGCGGAGAAAGTTCATGCCGTCATCTGTTCCCAGCGGAGCCGCGGCGCGCAGCGAGGCCCAATATCCAGCCGTCTGCCAATTGAAGCCCGTTGCATCCACGCCCAAAGATTGTGTGTTGGTCGTCGAAGCATTGACGTATGCCACCCATGCCGCCGCTTCATTGGTGAAGCCCGTGCCATAATTCAACGTGGTCATCGCCTGCGCGTTCAAGTTGGTAATCACGTGAATGAAATTGGCCACGCTCATTCCCCATAACCAATTGTTGGCGTCCTGCCGGTTGTAAAGCCAGTGGTAATCGTCGGAAGTGGAGCCGCCCGGAAAACGCACCGCGCACGTGCCCATGTTGGTCATCAAGGCCAGTGTCTGCGGCGCATCTAAATTGTCGTCCCAAATGGTCCCATTGATGCCGAACCAGCGCGCATCCGCCGTGCGAACGGGCTGGCCGGCGTTTACCATCAGATGCGTCACTGCCGACACTGCTGCATTCAATTGGATGTCATCCAGATAAAAAACCGGCTCGGCCGTGCCGGCGGAATCCTGAATGACGAAGCCGGTGAAGTTCGTCGTGTTCGCCACGCCCAGAGCCGACAACGGAACCGTGTATTGCTGCCAAGTATTGGCAACCGGCGTGGCGAGATAATAGCGGGCACTTTGTGTGTCATTCGGCGTGCCATTCGTGTCCAGCAGGCCATACATCTGGAGATTTTGCCCGCCGCTGGCGCCGCCGTTTAGCCAGAAACTGATGCTGGCGTAAGGCGTGTTCGTCATGTCCGGATGATAAATTTGAATTCCCTGATAGGCGCTGGCAATCGTCACGCTGATGGAATCGCTGCCGGAATGGACGGGTGAAGTATTGGCGTAATTGAGCGTGGCCCAGCCCCAGTTTTGCCAGTTATTTTCCAGCGAATCGTCATAGATTACCATGTTGCTCTGCGCGTGAGCCGACCGGGTTCCGGCCAGTAAGAAGCAGAAAACAAACAGCGCGGCCAAATGACGGGACACCGGGGAGTTGAGAAGCGCAGGCTTGAGATCATTGGCAGACATGGTTGGAAATTAAGCGTAAAAACAGTTTGGAGTCAAAATATCTTTAAGCACGCTTATTGCGGAGCAAACGGGTGCGTCGGACACTTTCAAAGGTCAAAACGGCATAGACAATGACCATCGGGCGACTGCCAGCATCCGCCGGGAAGTTGCCAGCGTTCGTCGGGAAAGCGGCGCGGCTGGCGGGGACGCAACCACCGGCATTAACCAAATTTGAACGTCGCCTAAATTTCAGGTGCGAGGGGCAATTGAATTGGGACTACGCTTCCGGCAATTTACCGCGTCCGATCTTGTGGCCTTTGATTCCGTAAAATGCGACGTAGGCGTAGGCGAGGAGCGGCACGATGAACGCCACTTGGAGATTCCAGACATCCGCGATGCGCCCCAATATCGCCGGCAGAATCGCGCCGCCGACCACGGCCATGACGAGCAGGGATGAAACCTGGCTTTTGAGGACGCCCATGCGGTCGAGCGCGAGCGAGAAAATGTTCGGCCAGCCGATGGAGGTGAACAAGCCGATGCCGACAATGCACCACATCGCCGTCTTGCCGCCCACAAGAATCGCGATGGCAAGGAGCACGACAATTGTTGTCGAAAATACGAACAGGGTGCGTCCGGCGAGTCCTTTGCCGACTTGAAAGAAAAACCAGCAGAGCACGAGCATCGGCAGATACATCTTCACCACGTCCCAGCCGCGCCAGGACAGGAGGATTAAAAATGCGGCGAGAGGAATGGCGGCGAGCAACAGTTGTTTGCTACCTTTTTTCATTTCGCTCAGTTCCGCCGCACCCATGAAACGGCCGATCAACATGCCGCCCCAGAAGAGCGAGACGTATTTGCTGGCTTCCAATGCGGTCAGCCCGGCGACGGTCGGCTGGCCAAGAAAATTGATGATGGCGCTCCCGACGGAAACTTCACCGCCGACATACATGAAGATGGCGAGCGCTCCGAGAACGACGTGCGGATATTTCAAAGCGCCAATGCCCGCCTCGACCTTGCCTTCACCAACGTGCGGCAAACGGATGTAGAAAAAGACCGCCGCAAGAACCACAAAAACGATGCAGAAAATCAGATAGGGAATTTTGACCGATTCGGCCCCGTGCGCGCCGGTCTTGGCAAAGTATTGGAGAATCAGATAACCGCCGATGAGCGGGCCGGTGGTGGTGCCCAGTGAATTGAAGGCCTGCGCCAGATTCAAGCGGCTCGACGCCGTTCGTTCCGGTCCAAGAATGGTCACGTAAGGATTTGCGGCGATTTGCAGCATGGCAAATCCAAGTCCGACGATGAACAGTCCGGCCAGAAATGTCGGGTAGGAATGGATGGTCGCCGCCGGCCAGAACAAAGCGCTGCCGGTCGCCGAAATCAAAAGCCCGATGATGACGCCGTTTTTGTAACCGAGTTTGGCAATGGGATCGCCCGTCGTCGCCGAGATGAAAAAATACAAAAGCGAGCCAACAAAATAAGCGCCGAAAAAGGCGAATTGCACGAGCATGGCTTCAAAATAATTCAGCGTAAACGCCTCCTTGAATCGCGGGATCAAAATGTCGTTGAACACGGTCATGAATCCCCACAGGAAAAAGAGGATGGTCATGATCGCGAACGGGCCGCGATAAGTCTGGCCGTCGTTTTGGGATGGAGACGCTGTTGGGGCGACAGGGATGGATGCCATAGGATTTGCGCAAATGATTACAACACCCTGAACCGTGTCAAACCATTTTACAGGTCTTGACCAACTTAAAGCGCAAAAACTTTTAATTTGCTTGTGTCAGGAAAGTTTTATTTTAACTTTTCGGAAATCCATTTTTCCCAATGCCGCAATGCGTCTATGAAATTACACCCTGTTGATATTGCCATCGTCCTGATTTATTTTCTGACTGCCGTGTCCATTGGCATCTGGGTTTCACGACGCGGCGTCAAAGACCTTAATTCTTACTTTTTGGGCGGCAAATCACTACCGTGGTATTTGCTCGGCATCTCCAATGCCTCAGGCATGTTTGACATCTCCGGCACAATGTTGCTGGTGTATTGGCTGTTTGTTTACGGCGTGAAGAGCATCTGGCTGCCGTGGGTTTGGCCGACTTTTAACCAGATTTTTCTGATGGTATTTATCAGCGCCTGGTTACGGCGTTCCAACGTTCTGACCGGCGCGGAATGGATTCAGACCCGTTTCGGCCGTGACACCGGCGCAAATCTCGCACATTTGAGCGTCGTGCTTTTCGCGCTGATCAGTGTCGTCGGCATGCTCGCCTATTGTTTCAAAGGCATTGGCAAATTTGCGGTTGTCATGCTGCCTTGGCACTTTACCAATACAAGCCAGGGAATGTTCAGCGACGAAAACATCTACGCCATCATCATCCTGTTGCTGACATCTTTTTATGTGATCAAAGGCGGCATGATAACGGTCGTCCTCACAGAAGTAATGCAATTCACCATTTTGACAATAACTGCATTCATCATTGGTGTAATCGCCATGTATAAGGTGTCGCCCGAAATGATCAAGGCGGCGATTCCCATCGGTTGGACAAGTCCATTTTTTGGCCTGCATCTGGGTTTGGACTGGACCGGAATTTTGAACCAGGCGAATGAAGCCATCAAACAGGACGACAACAGCCTTTTCGGGATTATTTTTGGCCTGATGTTTTTCAAGGGCGTGCTGGCCAGTCTCGCCGGACCGATGCCGAATTACGATATGCAGCGAATCCTGGCTACCCGCAATACACGGGAGGCGTGTATGATGAGCGGCTGGGTCAACGTGGTGTTATGTTTTCCGCGTTACTTCATGGTCGCGGGACTCACGGTGCTGGCGCTTGGATTTTACATGCCGACGTTGCGCGGCATGGCCAAACCGGATTTGGAAAAATTATTACCGGACATTTTGAGCCAATATATCCCCGTTGGTGTCGTAGGCCTTTTGCTGGCGGGTTTAATCGCCGCATTTATGTCCAATTTTGCCGCCACAATTAACGCTGCGCCCGCCTACATTGTAAATGACATCTACAAAAGATTCATCAACCCCAATTCTTCTCATCGCACCGATATTTTTTTAAGCCGCATTGCGTCGGTGGCGGTGCTGGTCGTCGGCATCGCTTTTGGCCTTTTGACGAACCGTATCATGGATGTGATGATGTGGATTGTCGGCGCGCTGGGCGGCGCTTATGTCATGGCTAATGTCCTCAAATGGATTTGGTGGCGGTTTAACGGTTACGGCTATTTCGCCGGCATGTTGGCTGGCATTGTCAGCGCCATGTTTGTGCCGGGGTTAATAGATAAAATTGTCGGCCACGGAGTGAATGCACTCTACTCTTTCCCGGTCATCCTCGGTTTGTCAATCGTTGGCTGCCTGCTGGGAACGTTTATGAGCAAGCCGGACGACGATGTGATTTTGAAAAGCTTTTACAAAAACGTGCGGCCTTGGGGCTTTTGGGGTCCAATCAAAGCCAAAGTCATGCAAGAAGATCCGGCCTTCCAACCCAACAATGATTTCAGACGTGATTGCGTAAATGTCGCGGTTGGTATTGTCTGGCAGTTGTCCATGGTTTCACTGCCGATTTATATTGTGCTCCGCGAATGGGCTTGGATCGGCACGATTTTTACGCTGTTTATTGCTACGTCCCTCTTTCTCAAATTCAACTGGTACGACAAGCTCGAAAAACCAGTCCACTCGTGAATGAATCAAAAGATTCTTGAAGATTTTTCCGGCAGCGTTCACAACCAGCTTTATGAACACATACTTCCCTTTTGGAACGGTCCTGCGCTTGACCATGAACAAGGCGGCTGGCTGGGATGGATGGACAACGATTTGCGGATTGACCGGACAAAGCCTAAAGGCCTGATCGTCAACAGCCGGATTCTGTGGACATTTTCCGCCGTCTTTCGTGCGTCGCCAAAAAAAATCTATGGCGAAATGGCTGGACGCGCCTATGAAGTGATGACCAAATGTTTTTGGGATTCGCGACACGGCGGCGCATTCTGGCGGCTGACGGATGACTGGCACGTCTTAGACGACGCAAAAAAAATCTACGGCCAGGCATTCTGTATTTATGCGCTGGCCGAATACCATCAAGCCTTCGGCGACGAAAGCGCGCTCGTCCTTGCCATCCAATTATTTGAATTGATCGAACGTCACGCCCATGATTCAGGGCACGGCGGCTATTTTGAGGTCTGCCATCGCGACTGGTTATCCGCTGAAAACAGCCGTCTGAGCGAAAAAGACATGGCCGAAAAAAAGTCCATGAACAACCACCTGCACGTTCTCGAGGCTTATACCAATCTTTATCGGGCCTGGAAAAATCCACGCGTCGGGCAGCGTCTGCGGGAACTCATAGATTTGTTTGCACGACAAATCCTTGATTCAAAAACCAATCATCTGCATCATTTTTTTGACGAGCAATGGCGAGTGCGTTCGGACAGCTACACTTTCGGCCACGACATCGAAGCGACGTGGCTGCTATGCGAAGCCGCCGACGTCCTGGAAGACGCCGCGCTGCTCGCACAAACAGACTCCATCGCGTTGAAAATAGCCGAATCCGTTTTGAACGATGGTCACGATACTGACGGCGGACTTTTTTACGAAGGCCGCGCCGGTCACATTCTCAATCGCGGCAAGGAATGGTGGCCGCAGGCTGAAGCCGTCGTCGGATTTCTGAACGCATTTGAAATTTCGCGCGAAGAAAAATTTTTCAACGCCGCGCGGCAAACTTGGAATTACATTATGGAGCATATCGTGGATCGCGTTCACGGCGACTGGTTTTGGCGCATAAACGAAGACGGTAAGCCTGATTCAAGCCAACCAAAAATCAGCGAATGGAAAGGCCCCTACCACAGTTCGCGCGCCTGCCTTGAAACCTTGCGCCGACTGAATGAAATCCGCCGCGCCCAAAAATAATTTAATCAAACCCATCCACATGAACAAACAAGCCTTTCATAAAAATTTGAAACGGTTGCAAATGGAACATGAAAAACTGCTGTGCTGCCCCAATCGCCCGCAAAGAAACGGAAACGGCATCTTTGACCGTTACGAAAATCCGGTGCTCACTGCGGAACACACTCCGTTGACGTGGCGCTACGATTTCGATCATTCCAGTAACCCGCATTTAATGACACGACTTGGCATCAATGCGGTTTTCAACGTTGGCGCGATGGCATGGAACAAAGGCATTATTCTCATGGCGCGCGTTGAAGGCTGGGATCGCAAATCGTTTTTCGCCATCGCCGAAAGCAGTAACGGAGTGGACAATTTTAAGTTCTGGGATTATCCGGTGCGTATGCTGGAACGGGAAAACAAGGAAACGAATCTTTACGATATGCGTCTTGTCCGCCATGAAGACGGCTGGATTTACGGGCTATTCTGCGCCGAACGGCACGACGACTCGAAACCGGGCGATCTTTCCGCCGCCATCGCGCGCTGCGGCATCGCCCGCACCAAAGACCTTTTGAAATGGGAACGCCTGCCCGATCTCAAAACCAATTCCTTGCATCAGCGTAATTGTGTTTTGCACCCTGAATTTGTCAAAGGTAAATACGCCTTTTATACGCGCCCAATGTCTGACTTTGCTGCAACAGGCACAGGCGATGGCATCGGTTGGGGTTTGTGCGACGACATCGAGAACGCCGTCATTGGCAAGGAACAAATTGTTGATCCGCGTTTTTACCACACCATCAAGGAAGGAAAAAATGGTCTTGGTCCGGCTCCGATTAAAACCAAAAAAGGCTGGCTGCACCTCGCGCATGGCGTTCGCAACACCGCCGTTGGAATGCGCTATGTTGTTTATTTGTTTTTATGCGACTTGAATGATCCAACCAAAGTCATTAAAGCACCTGGAGGTTATTTCATGGCGCCGGAACGCGACGAACGCATCGGCGACGTATCCAACGTTTTATTCGCCAACGGCTGGGTGGCGCGCGCCAATGGCGATGTATTTATTTATTATGGCTCATCGGATACACGCACGCACGTGGCCACGAGCACGGTGGAAAAACTTTTGGATTACGTCACGAACACGCCTGAAGACGGGATGCGTTCCAAGATTTGTGTCGAGCAGCGCTGCCGTTTGATTGACAAAAACAAATCCCTTTAAGGCTGCCAAGCCACACGCCAGAATTGCTCGGCAGAACCGGATGAAAGTGCATTGGTCACGCCCAACATTGCACCATTGGAAAGGTTGGTTGAAACAGAAGTCCAATCGACCAAGTCCGGCGATGTTTGAATAATGTAAGGAACGCCTGCCTGTCCTTGAAACTGCAATACAAACTGACCGGCTGAATTCAAGGACGACTGCAACTGCGGCGCGGCGGGCGCAAACGTGAAAAGCGTCAAAGACAGCGGCGGGAAAGTGTAATTGAAATTTGTAACGGCAGCCGGGAAATTCGTCGTCGCAATGTCCTGCAAAGACGCGCTCTCATTGTATTCGGCCGCTTGATCCTGCGGGATACCGTAAGACTGGACAGTCGCATTTGTCCAGGGGATAAAATTAGTCAGCGCAATCTGGGCGTTAAAATTTGTGGTGGTGTCTTTATTGATGACGAGCATGGTCAGCGCGCCATCGGCTTTACGGGCAGCGTAGGCGGAAAGCAACAGATAGTCGCTGGTCGCATTGAGCACGGTATCACCCGGTCGAACAAAATATTGCATGAGCTTCATGCTGTAATAGGGCGGGTTGTAGGCGGCGCTGCCGGTGATCACGCCAAAGTCCCCCTCGGTGCGCCAGCCATACAAAGTAGGATCAAAACTGCCATCGTTGCCAGCACCATTGCGAATATCCCAAAATAGATAAGAGTTAAACTCGGTTTGCATGAGCCGGCTCATGCTGTCGGCCATATAGAGCGCGTTGACGAGGCTACTCAACTGCTTCCCGCCGCCGCTGGAATCGCTATTGTTTTCGGTGCAGCAGAGCTCGATATTTGTGACTGGTGAACCTAGACCAATATAATCAGTGATTTGTTGCCGCAAATTAGAAGCGGCGCTGGCCCAGTCGGTCCACGCCAGAGGCGAAGCATTGTCTGCAACTTGCAACAAAAGCGGGTCGCTGTCGCCGCAGGGTGAAGGAGGATTGGTGCTGACAGGTTCGAAGGTATATTGTGGATAAAAATGATAAATGAGAAAATCCGGCGTGACGCCGAGGGTTTTCAAGGTAGCCAACATTACGGGTGTCCAGCCGTAATGTGTTTTTCCGGTAATCGGATTCATGACAGCATGATTGGAGTTGTTTATGTAGCTGTCCTCGCCTGGAACGGCAACCACGCCGATTTTGATGGTAGGATCCACCGCGTTCATCTGTTGAATGTAACTGGCCGCGTTGGTGGCGTAAGTATAGGGATCATGGGCAACGGCATTTGAATCAGTTTCCCACGTGCCATAACATTCGTTGCCGATCTCCCAATATTTAAAGCCGCAATGATTGGTGATGTTGGCCGAACGCACCCAACCCGCCGCTTCACTTGGTGTGCCGGTGCCGTAATTGACCGTGGTGAAAACCTGAGCACCAGACAAGTTTGTGGCGATGTTCATGAATTCAGAATTCCCGGATGGATCCGTTGACCAATCATATGCATCGGAGGTTGAGCCGCCCGGCCAGCGCAGCGCCAGCACCCCTGCCGCTTTGAGCGCAGTGAGGGTCGAGGAATTGCCCAAATTTCCGTCCCAAGTAGCGGTGTTGAGGCCAAACCAGCGGGCATCCGCCGCCCGGATGGTTTGCGCAGCATCAACAGCCAGATTCACGACTGGAGGAGCAGGTGTGGCGATCAACTCAATGTCGTCCACATAAAATGTCGGCTGGGCTGTTCCGACATTTCCTTGAATCCATATCCCGCTGAAATTGGGCTTGCGGGCGACGCCTAAGGTTGAAAGCGGAATTATGAAATGCTGCCAGGTATTGGCCGGCAAAGTTCCCAGTGAATATGCCGCCTGATTGCTTCCATCCAGCAAACCATACACCAGCAACTTTTGTCCGCCGGTCGCCCCGCCGTTGATCCAAAAACTTAGACTGCCATAGGGTGCTGTATTGAAATCCGTATGCGCAATAGAAAGTGCCTGATAGTTGGTGCTGTCAGTAACACTGATGGAATAGCTACCGGAATGAACCGGCGAAGTATTTGCAACATTCACCGTCGCCCAGCTCCAATTTTGAAAACCATTGACAAGATTGTCCGTGTAAAGCGGAAGATTTGCCTGCGCCATCACGGTTTGAACCGTTGACAGTAAAACCGTGGCAAAAACCGATAAAAAAAGATTTCGGACCAACCTGACAATAAAAGTTATCATTTTTAATTGGTTTTCAAATCGCATAATAACCGGAGGCTGATGACGCTCTCAATGGAATCATGATTGAAAGTAATTCATATCGGGTCAAATGCAACCATTGGCAACTTTTGGCAAAGCTCGATACTTGAATGTGTGCCAATGGGCAAAAAAACTTTACGCCACCATGTCAATTATCGCAGAGCAGAAGTAAGGGGTGCCAGATAGAAGCAATCTTTGTCATCACCACCCGGTAGAGATGATTCATTTACTGCACCTGTACCACCTGCACCATGCTGCGAACTTGCGTTCGGAGAATATGTACGAGGATCCAGCCATGGGTGAACTATTGAGTGGCCATCGGCAAAAGCCATACCCGCCGCATTGGCATGATTGCCAGCCGGATAATCAATGAGATAGGTACTTCCGGGAATCGCAACTGCAGATATGGCCAAAGAACCATCATTTATCGTGATTGGGCTTTCGTCCATTATGACCCAAGTATTGGCGGGACCCGGCTTGGTGAACGATGACGTTTTGCCATACGTCAACCAAGTGCTTTGTGTACCATTATAGCCGCTCCCCGGTAGCCAGCCACCCCCTACTGCTGACCCGATTGGAGGTCCGCTAGGTGTATAGGTTGAAGAGCTATTCCAATCCGTGCCAACTGCTGAATTCATTGAATAGCTGCGCACATGAGCTATATGCCCTTCATATGGATCAATGTAGTTGTCGGCCGGGCAATGATAAATTGTGGGACTAGGTTGATAAGGAGTAAGCGCAGTGCCAACGGGGTCTGTTAATTCTGGACATGCTCCATTTATAAGATAACTGTCCCCGGCTACTCCCATGGTGCCGCAAACCCAACTCTTATACATAATTCTGTTGGCAAGAGGAACGGTACGATAGACGGTTTTGTAGGGATAATCATTGGGTGCCAGAAGGTCGTTATTATCATCAGCATACATGCGCCAAGCAAGCATCAGTTGTTTGGTGTTGTTCATGCAGCTTACTCCCTGTGCTTTTGCTTTGGCTCTTGAGAGTGCCGGCAAAAGCATAGCCGCCAAAATCGCAATAATCGCGATGACCACCAGCAACTCAATCAGCGTGAAACCTTGATATCGAGGATCACTTCTTGGGATTGTACTTTGAAACCTCATTTTTAA
The DNA here is from genome assembly GCA_963719075.1 of uncultured Verrucomicrobiae bacterium. Taxonomy (GTDB): domain Bacteria; phylum Verrucomicrobiota; class Verrucomicrobiia; order Limisphaerales; family UBA11358; genus UBA11358. Next base: position 37,428 of record CAVRAN010000013.1, read on the forward strand.
ATCTACATTGCTTGGAATATTATATCAAACATAAATGAACAAAGCGGGCATCAGTCTACACACTGACACCCGCTTTTATTCGTGTTTAAATATAAATAATTTCTTTCATCACGGAGTTACGGATACAGTAGAACTGGTGTTGGACAAAATATTGGTGTTTGATGTGTCTGTAGCTGTAATAGTCTGTGTCGTATTTGCCGTGCCAAAGAAGAAGCCAGTAAACTGTACCGTCCCACCTTCCAGTGGAGCTGCAGATGGTATGGAAGCACCTTCATCACTACTGCTTAATTGTATTTGATCGCCAGAGGTATTAACTATGTGCCAGGTAGAATCTACCGAATTCACAGTAACACTAGTGCCGGTTCCGCTCACACTCTGCGGAATGGGTGTGCCAACCTTACCAGAAACGGTATTCGGTGCGTTGGTCTCACCCGGCAATAACACCTGTAGTTGGGTGGCAACCCGTTGAATTAGGCGGAAGAACGCGCTGTTGCCGACGGGCAGATCATTCTTGGACATCAAGGCCCGCCTTCCCGGAAACAATGTGATGGTTGACAATCCCGAATCTGCCCATGACCCCGAACTTGTTAAATTCGTATTCTCTTGCAATGCAAACCCACTATCGGGAAGAGTCCAATCCACCGAGTAAACAGTGTTTGTAGGTATGAACAAAATGCTGGAGGGAGTCAGGGCGTTCACGGTCCAGGTATTGGTGTCCAGCGCCGGATCTTGAAGGAAATTATCCGTGGTGGCAAAATCCGGGCTCAGCGGATCGACTCCGGAAATTGAAATTTGAGAAACAACCACGTCTTCACCAAGAACTACCGGTGAATTGATGCTGGGGTTGATACCAAAATTAACGGTGATCGGGTTTGACAGATTAGCCGCAATGCCCGGGTCAATGGTGAAGGGATAGCTAACCGGACCGGGCGCGATCAAATTGCCGCCGGTATCGCTTGTAAACTGCAACTGCCAGTTGCCTGTTAAGTTTGCATTGGTAATTGCGGTTGTGGTGCCAAAAAGTCCGTTGCTAATCGTTCCGGAATTTGGCGAATTGGTCTTCCACGTAATCGTCGCGATTGCACCGCCATTTGTCTGTGGTGAAACCTGCAAAATCAAGACGTTAGGCTGGTTGTAGTCGGGCGCACTCGCACCACCAGCTCCCGCAGTCTGATAAAAATAGATATGATAGTTCAAATCCGGCGCATTGTATTGGCTAAGGTTAAAGGAATAGGTGACCGGATGTGACGGCGTGGCGGTACCTACCCATGAATAGTTTGAAGCATTGGCCGTGATGATGTTCTGCCGGTCGAACTGGCCTGAAATGGATCCTTCCACAAAATTCAAGCCCGGCGTTGTTTTCAGAATGCTCATCGTCGGCGGCGGCGGCGGTGCAGCTGACGTTAAAAATATTATATTATCAATATACATTATCGTATGCTCGGTACCCGGGGTGTTGGTATAATTGCTATCATAGGGATCCAAAATCACGGCTAACAAGCTCGAAGCCGTATTAAATTGAGCCAGCGGAAGTCCTCCGTTGCCAACTGAAAAATGTTGCCACCCATTATTAGCACTGTTGGTGGTTACATTACCAGCGTATAACTGCGTATAGCCGTAGTTTTGATTGTCAAATGCCAGTTGAAAGTAAGCGGCGTTTCCATATTGATCAAGTGCCGAAGCCGGGTCAACTTTTAGGTCAAAGGACAGGTTTGTTATCTGGTTGAGACCGGTTATGGGAGTGGCAAAATAAGACGCATACGCTCCCTGTGCATGGCCCCCGGTGCCATATTCTTCCACAAATTCTAACGACCCCGAAGATGGATTGCCATTCGCGTCATTAGTTGAAAACGACAAGTCAGGAACATCCGTAAAAGTGTTTGCATTTCCATAAGCAATTCCATACGAGCTTGCTTCGGCTGTAGTGTCAAATTGGTTAACTACTATTTCGGTCGCATGGGTGACAGTCATTGATGTAGCTATCAATAAACCAAGGAATAAAAAGGATAATTTTTGAGTTAGAAATAAGTTTTTCATATTTTTGGGGCTGATTTGCTTGATAAAAACATAATTCTGCCCATCTGTCAAGATGTTTTTTAAGCACCATGAACAAACAAACACAATATTTTCCAGATTATTGTGTAAGACCAAGTTCTGCAAAAATTGGTTTCAAAGCTGACTCCCATTTTACGTAACCCATCGCATTTGGATGCAATAAGTCAGGAAATTCATCCTTCGGGCAGTCACCATTTTCATCTGCGTAAATGCTCCAAGTATCACATACATAGAAATTCGGCTGGGTTCGCACAAAATTTTTCACCAGTGCATTGAGATGTTCAATTTTCTCGGCAAAATGCTGGCTGGGATTACCGCGCGGCATGACCTTGCAAACAATCACAGGCAAATTTGGGTCATAATTCTTGATGGCCATCAAAATCGCTTCAATATTGTCCGCCACATCGTCGGGATTCGCGCCGTTTCCAAGATCGTTCGTGCCGATTAAAAGCACAATGGCCTTCGGCTTGAGTGCCAGCACGTCCGCGTCCAAACGATACAAAACACCACGCGTCGTATCGCCGCCGATACCGCGATTGGCTACTTTCATATTCGGAAAATCGTGCGCGAGAGAATTCCAGCCTTGGGTGATGGAATCACCGAGAAAAACTACCGCACCCCGGTCTTGGTCAGCCGTTTTCATCCATTGAGCATGGCGTTGCGCCCAGACTTTTGGCAATCCAGACCAGACGTGGGACGAACCTTTGCCCGGCAAAAGTGAGTCATTTGTCGGATACTGCGAAACATCAGTTGCAATGGCAGCTGCATTTGTATTTTGCGCAAATGTGAATACGCCGCCACTTCCAATCAACAGAAATGCAACGGCCAGTGAAATCAAAGAAGAAGGAATGACGCGACTCGTGAATTTGGCTTTCATGTGAATAAACTTATGATTCTGATAAAAAACAACCAGCTTAAATTTACAAACCGCCTTGCGCTTGAACGCGCTTTTGCAAAACTTCAGATGTGCCCGCACACTTTCAACCGCGTGACGCAAAAAAATTTGAAGCCGCGCTGCGCCGTTTCGACGAAGAGAATTCCCGCGATCCAAATTTGGAAAATTCGCAGCCGCGCGAATTGCTCTACGCGCATCGCTTGAACGATTGGGTTCTGCGACTTTGTCCAAATGCTTCCGAGGAACTTCGCCTAGCCGTGCGCTGCCAACACATTTGCCGCTGGCAAATTCCTCGCATCTCCTATCCCATGACGCGCGCCGGCTATTTGAAATGGCGCGCCGACTTGAAAAAATTCCATGCGCAAAAATCCGGTGAAATCCTGCGCGAAACCGATTACGATGAAAACACCATCCGCCGCGTGCAGGAATTGAATCTTAAGAAAAGTTTTCCCGACGATGACGAGTGCCGCGTACTTGAAGACGCGCTCTGCCTCGTTTTTCTGGAGCATCAATTCGCCGGTCTCGCCGCAAAAACTTCCGACGACAAGATGATCGTCGCGCTGCAAAAATCGTGGCAGAAAATGACACCCGCCGCCCACGCCGAGGCGTTAAAGCTGAATTACGGTTCACGCGAAAAAAACTTGCTGCAACTCGCTCTCAACGGCTAATCAAACTCATGCCGCAACCGCCCGACGCACTGCACGAAAATCAAATCCCGCTTGTCGTGGATTTGGACGGCACGCTCATCAAAACCGATTTGCTCTGGGAATCGCTCGCGCGGCTGCTCCGGCGAAATCCGTTCTGGCTATTTCCAATTTTATTTTGGTGGACGCGCGGACGGGCTTTTTTGAAAAGAAAATTGGCGGCGCACGTTAAAATTGATCCGGCCACCCTGCCCTATCACAAAAAGTTCCTGACGTTTCTGCGCGAACAAAAAAGCGCCGGTCGAAAAATTGTTTTGGCGACTGCCTCCGATTTACAAATGGCGTTGCCCGTCGCTAATCACGTTGGAATTTTTGACGAAGTCCTCGCCAGCGATGGCAAAACCAATTTGCGCAGCACAAACAAACTCAAAACGCTTATAAAAAAATTCGGCGAACGCGGCTTCGATTACGCGGGTAATTCCGACGCCGATTTCGCCGTCTGGCGCGGCGCGCACGAAGCGATTGTGGTCAACGCCGGCCAGAAGGTTTTGAAACAGGCCTCTCAATGCGTAAAACTTGGTCCGACATTCATTGAAAATTACTCGCCGTTTTCAACCGCAAAAAGTTTCCTGAACGAACTTTTCATTCGCAGCGGTTATTTCATTGCCATCATCGCCGGACTTTTACTTGCCGCTGCATTTCCCAAAATCGGCGTTGCCGGTTTCGCGTGGATTGCTCCAGCTTTTTTGATTTTTGCCGCGCAGGGGAAAAATTCCGGCGACGCTTTCCGCGTAGGTTACGTCGGCGGAATTTCGTTCTGGCTCGCGTCGCTTTACTGGCTTTTGCTGATGCCGGTGAATTGGCTTCCGATTCTCGGCTGGATTTCGCTTTGTGCTTATCTCGCGCTTTATCCGGCGATTTGGGTTTGGCTGCTCGCGAAGAAAATCAGCGAAGGCAATTGGTCGCGACGAACGCTTTGGTCGCTCGCAGGCGCGGCAGTTTGGGTGGCGTTGGAAATGATTCGGGCGCGGCTGCTCGGCGGTTTCCCGTGGAATTTTCTCGGTGTGTCGCAATTCAAAATGATTCCGCTCATCCAAATCGCGTCGGTCATGGGCGTTTACGGCGTTTCATTTTTAATCGTCTGGTTTTCGCTGTCGCTGTTTTCTGCCGCGCTCGCGATTTTTCGCAAACCAGTCACGCGCTTCGCATGGCAGGCTGAAATCGTTTTGCCGATGCTTGCAGTCGTCGCCTTGTTCATTTTCGGTTTTGCAAAAGCGGGCAAAGTAAGTCCATCCACCCAAACGTTGCGCGTCACGCTCATTCAGCCGAGCATTCCGCAAACACTCATTTGGGACGAAAATGAAAACTCCAACCGCTTCCGCCAGTTGCTGGAACTTTCGGAAAATGCGCTCACCGACGGAACCGATTTGCTGATCTGGCCGGAAGCCGCCGTGCCGGAATTAAGCGTGGAAAATTTCCGCGCCATCAGCGAACTGGCGCAGTCGCATCACATTTGGGTTATTTTCAACGGTGATGACGTTGAATTTCATCCCGACGCGACAAATTATTTCAACAGCAGTTTTCTCGTCAATCCTAACGGCGAGATGGCAAACATTTATCACAAGCGCAAGCTCGTCATTTTCGGCGAATACATTCCGCTCACGCGCTGGCTGCCGTTTTTAAAATGGTTCACGCCGATTACCGACGGTTACGCACCCGGCGATAAATCAGTGACGTTTGCATTGAACAATCTCAACGTAAAAACTTCAACGCTCATTTGCTTTGAAGATACGTTTCCACAACTCGCGCGGGAAAATGCAACTGACGACCTGGATTTTCTGGTGAACCTGACCAACGACGGCTGGTTTGGCCAAAGCGCCGAGCAGTGGCAGCACATGGCCAACGCGGTTTTCCGCGCGGTGGAAAACGGCGTTCCACTGTTGCGTTGTGCCAACAACGGCGTGACATGCTGGATAGGTTCAAACGGACGTGGGCAGCAAATTTTCACGGACAAAAGCAAAAGTGTTTACGGCATCGGCACTATGACGGTGCAAATTCCCGTGTCCTCTGAAAAACTCGAGCCGACCTTTTACAACCGTCACGGCGATTGGTTTGGCTGGTCGTGCGTGGCGATTGCGACCGGCATTTTGTTATTACGGCTCAAACAATTTATTTGCATTATTCATAAAAGAGGCGGATAAGAAGATTATGAAAATCAGCGTTCCAATCAGCGCGTTAATCCGCGACAAAAATCCGGCGGTATGGTCGGTTGCGCCGGAGACGACGGTCTTCGAGGCCATCAAACTCATGGCGGCCAAAAACGTCGGCGCGCTCCTCGTAATGTCGGGCGGCCTGTTAGTGGGCATTTTCACTGAGCGTGATTATACCCGTAAAATCGTACTCCTTGGAAAAACGTCCAGGGAAACAAAAGTGCGGGAAATTTTTTCCAGCGTCGTCATCACTGTCGCGCCGGATGATTCTGTTGAAGATTGCATGAAGCTCATGACCGAACATCGCGTGCGGCATCTGCCCGTCGTGGAAAACGAAAACGTCCTCGGCATCATTTCCATCGGCGACCTCGTGAACTGGATCATTTCCGCCCAAAACGCGGCAATCGACCAGATGGAACAATACATCGCCGGTGGATATCCGGGCTGATTACATACATTCCGGTTTACCTTTCGTAACTCCCAACCCGTTTTTGGAAATGCCTTTTCGAAAGCGGCTTAAGATTTGGATGCGCCCGGTGGCCAACGTGATTGACTCATCCTGAAACGCGACTAGACTTCGCGCTTGTTGCAATGAATCGCAAACCGTCGCTCCTCGTCATTTTTCTTTCCGTCTTCATTGACCTCATCGGTTTTGGCATCGTGCTGCCGCTGCTGCCCGGCTACGCGGAGGATAATTTCCGCCCCGATTTCTCCGCGAAAGGTTTTGTCATCGGCGGAATCATCGCGTCGTTTTCCGCGATGCAATTTTTCTTCGCGCCTGCGTGGGGGAAATTATCTGACCGCATTGGCCGCCGCCCGGTCATGCTCATCAGCAACCTCGGCGCGGCCGGTTCCTACGCGCTCTTCGCCGTCGCGTGCGGCATGAACGGGACGACCGGTTTGATCTGGATTCTCATCTCGCGGATTTTCGCCGGCATCTGCGGCGCGAATCTGTCCGTCGCGTCCGCCTACATCGCGGATATTTCGCCGCCGGAAAAACGCACCGCGCGCATGGGCCTGATCGGCATGGCGTTCGGCCTCGGATTTATTTTCGGCCCGGCGCTCGGCGCGTTCAGCATCGAAATTTTCCACAGCAAGCAGGCGCCCGGCTGGGTCGCCGCGAGTTTTTGCGCCGCGAATTTCATTCTCGGCTGGTTCATCCTCGGCGAAAGCCGCCAGCCGAATTCCGCGCCCGTCGCGCCGCGCCCGAAAATGAATCAATGGTCGCACACGCTCGCCCAGCCAAAGCTCGGCCTGCTCATTCTGGTTTTTTTCTTCGCGACGTTTTGCTTCACCTGTTTTGAATCCACGTTTCCGCTGCTGGCCAGACATCAATTCGCCGTCGGCGAAAAATCCTTGAACAACCGCATCGGCTATCTCTTCACTTACGCGGGCGTCATCGCCGCGCTCGTGCAAGGCGTCATCGGCAAGCTCGTGAAAAAATTCGGCGAACCGAAATTGATTTTCAGCAGCCTGATTATTTTTGCCGTCGGCCTCGCCGCGCTGCCGTTTCAAACGCATTTGCCGGGAATTCTGATCGTCATCGCGCTACTCGCCATCGGCTCCGGTTTGAACCGCCCGCCGGTTTTTGGAATGATTTCGCTGAGTTCCTCGCCGCACGAGCAGGGCGCGAACCTCGGCGTCGCCCAAAGTTTCGGCAGTACTCGCGCGCATCCTCGGCCCGATTTTTGCCAGCACTTTGTTTTTTGTGCAACCATCGCTGCCTTACGTCATTTGCGGCGGGATTGCGTTGCTGACGGGACTGTTCGCGTGGCAGCGTCTCTGCCAAAAAAATCCTTCGCCCGGCGCCGCCGCTTCAACGCAGAAATAATTCCGCCGCCGAATCGGCGAAGCGCAATCCCTGCGGCGTGAGTTGAAATTTTTCGCCGTCGCGCGCCGCCCAGCCGCGTTCGGCCAGTTGATCCATTTCGGAATTCCACTCGTTGCGCAAATCAAAACTGGTCGCGCGCTGAAATTCGGCGAACGGCCAGCCGGCGTTCATCCGCAAGCCGAACGCCGCCGTTTCGCCCGCGCGTTTGAGCGGCGGCAATTCCTCGCTGGACTCAATCGCGCGTTTCCCTTTTTCAAGCTGGTCGCAATAAAGCTGGGTATTTGACCAGTTTTTTGTCCGTACGCCGCGAACGTAACCGGTCGCGCTTGGTCCGAGTCCATAAAAATTTCCGCCGCGCCAGTAATTTACATTGTGTTTGCAGGCGCGAGCAGGAATTTTTTCGCCGTTGACTGCGCCTTGGGCAAAGTTTGCAATTTCGTATTGTTGAAATCCGCCGCGTGTCGCAGATGAAATCAACTCTTCATACATTTCAATGGCGAGGTTTTCATCCACGGAAAATTCGCCAGCCTTGAGTTGCTCGTAAAGCGGCGTGTCGTCTTCGTAAATGACTTCGTAACTGGACAAATGCTCGCTCTGCATTGCCATCGCTTCGTTTAACGTCGTGCGCCAGATTCCCATTGTCTGCGTGGGGATGGCGAACATCAAATCGAGATTGATGTTTTCAAATCCGGCGCGACGCAAAATGTCGAACGATTTGAAAACCATTTCGCGTGAATGAATCCGACCAAGCCGATCGAGCAATTTCTTATCAAGCGATTGAACACCCATGGAAATGCGATTAACGCCAAAGTCACGCAGCAATTTCGCCTTGTCCCGAGAAACCGTCGCTGGATTACATTCGACGGTGAATTCTTCCGCGCCGAGCAGATTTAATTTTCCCATTGCACGAAGGATGGCTTCCCATTGGCGCAAATTTAGAAGCGACGGTGTTCCACCGCCAAAGAATATTGTTCTTAGCTCGAGATCAGCCGCGACGATTTCCATTTCAAGGATGAGCGCGGCGACGTAACGATTAATCAGTTCGCCGCCCGATGCCTCGGAATAAAAGGCGCAATATGCGCATTTCTGCGCGCAAAACGGCACGTGAATGTAAAGACTCTCAATTCGTGTTGCGGACGCTTCCAGCATGAACACAAAATAATCATTTGTTCGCAGCTTGCGAACAAAATCAATTGCGGTGACGAAAGTCCTGTGTTCGTGGAGGCGGCAAGACCGGATTCAGCCGCTGGACATTTTCCGCCTTCAACCCTTTTTCTCCGGGCACAACGTCGAAAGAAACTTCTTCACCTTCAATCAGGGTTCTGAATCCCGCACTGGCAATGGACGAGTAATGAACAAAAACATCTTGCCCGGAACTTTGGGCAATAAACCCAAACCCTTTTCTGTTATCGAACCACTTCACTTTGCCGCTGGCCATATTTCGCTCCTGACAGGTTGCGACGCTCTACTCCAAATTAAAAACGGACACAACTGAAAAATCAGTTGCGTCCGCAAATCAATTTCGGAAACGGCTTCATGCCTCAATCCGATCTTTATACTAAACATTCATCCAGCTGACGTCAAGGATAAGTTTTAGAAACGTCACATTCACGGTAAATCCGTCGCGCCCATCAGGTAACGATCACATTCGCGCGCCGCGCCGCGGCCTTCGTTGAACGCCCACACGACGAGGCTCTGGCCGCGACGGCAATCGCCAGCGGCAAAAACTTTCGGGATGTTCGTCGTGTATTTTTCAAATTCAGCTTTCGCGTTCGTGCGCGCGTCGCGTTCGATACCGAGCGATTCGAGCAACGGCTGTTCCGGCCCGAGAAAACCCATTGCGAGCAAAACGACTTGCGCGGGCAAAACTTTTTCCGTGCCGGGGACATTTTTCGGGATGAACTGGCCTTTGTCATTTTTCGTCCACTCGATTTGCACAAGGTGAACAGCTTTGACGTGACCATGCGCGTCGCCTTCAAATTTCGTCGCGGTCGTCAGATAAACGCGCGGGTCGGCGCCGAATTTCGCGGCAGCTTCTTCCTGGCCGTAATCCAGCTTGTAAGTCTTCGGCCATTCGGGCCACGGATTGTCCTTGGCGCGTTCGAGCGGCGGCTTCGGCAAAATCTCCACCTGCACCAAACTTTTGCAGCCGTGCCGGATCGAAGTGCCGACGCAATCCGTCCCCGTGTCGCCGCCGCCGATGACAACGACGTCCTTGCCGGTCGCGTCAATAAAATCTCCGTTCTTGTGCGAATCCAAAATGCTCTTGGTGTTCGCCGTGAGAAAATCCATCGCGAAGTGGATGCCTTTCAACTGACGACCTTCAATCGGCAAATCGCGCGGCTTGGTCGCGCCGGTGGCGAGAATCACGGAGTCGAATTCTTTCAACAATTTTTCCGCCGGATAATTTTTTCCAACTTCCGTGTTGCAGATAAATTTGATCCCTTCGTCTTCGAGAATTTTCAAGCGGCGCAACACCACTTCTGTTTTATCGAGCTTCATGTTGGGGATGCCATACATGAGCAAACCGCCGGGACGGTCGGCGCGCTCGAACACGGTGACGAGATGGCCGGCCTTGTTCAATTGCGCGGCGGCGGAAATTCCCGCCGGGCCGGAACCGATGACGGCGACTTTTTTTCCAGTGCGTTTCTTGGGCGGTTCGGGTTTGATCCAGCCGTTTTCCCAGCCGCGATCAATGATTTCGCACTCGATGTTCTTGATCGTGACGGGCGGGCTGTTGATGCCGACGACGCACGAGCCTTCGCAGGGCGCGGGACAGACGCGGCCGGTGAATTCGGGAAAATTATTCGTCTTATGCAGGCGTTCGAGCGCTTCTTTCCAAAGGCCGCGATAAACCAAATCATTCCATTCGGGAATCAAATTATGAATCGGGCAGCCGCTGGCCATGCCGCTGACGAGCTGGCCGGTGTGGCAGAACGGAATTCCGCAATCCATGCAGCGCGCGCCCTGCTTCTTGAGGTCGGCTTCCGGCAGGTGATGATGAAATTCCTTCCAGTCGGCGACGCGCCCAATTGGCGAGCGGTCTTCCGGCAGTTCGCGTTTGAATTCTAAAAATCCGTTTGGTTGTCCCATGATTGATTTTTGTAATAACTTTTTTAACGCAAAGGCGCAAAGGCGCAAAGGCGCAAAGAAATTTCCGCACAGACAAATGAAAACTCTTTGCGTCTTTGCGTCTTTGCGTTGAATTTCATCGGTTCAAAATTTAATGTCCGCCCTTCACGTTTTCCTCGAACGCGGCCATGATCGCGTCCTCGCCGCTCAAGCCTTGCGACTGCACTTTCTTGAGCGATTGCAGCACGCGCTTGTAATCCTGCGGCATCACCTTCACAAATTTCGGCGCGAACACATTCCACTCCGCGAGAATTTTCGCGGCGCGGGTGCTTTTGGTATTGATCGCGTGTTCTTCAATCGCCGACTTGAGCGTCGCAAAATCCTCGTCGTCGGGTTTTTCGAGGCCAACAAGTTCCATGTTGCAGCGCGTCGCAAAATCTCCGGCTTCGTCCAAAACGTAGGCGACGCCGCCGCTCATGCCGGCGGCGAAATTGCGTCCGGTCTTGCCGAGAATCACCACGCGACCGCCGGTCATGTATTCGCAACCATGATCGCCCACGGCCTCGACGACGGCGTTGACGCCGGAGTTACGGACGCCGAAGCGTTCGCCCGCCATGCCGCGCACAAAAATCTCGCCCGCCGTCGCGCCGTAAAGCGCCACGTTGCCGATGATGATGTTGTCCTCGGCGACGAAGGTGGAATTCTTCGGCGGATAAACAATTATTTTTCCGCCGCTCAAACCTTTGCCGAGATAATCGTTCGCGTCGCCTTCGAGTTCAATCGTCATGCCCGGCGGCATGAATGCGCCGAGGCTCTGGCCCGCGCTGCCGTTGAACTTGATACGGATCGTGTCTTCGGGCAAACCTTTCGGGCCGTATTTTTTCGTTACTTCGCTGCCGGTGATCGTGCCGACGACGCGGTTGACATTTATAATTGGCAATTCAGCGCGGACTTTTTCGCCACACTCGATGGCCGGTTTGCAAATGTCCAAAAGTTTCGTCACGTCCAAAGATTTTTCGAGGCCGTGATCCTGGTCTTGCGAACGAAAACGTCCGACGTCCGCGCCCATTTCGGGCTGGTGCAAAATCGGCGTCAAATCCAAACCGCGCGCCTTCCAATGTTCAATCGCTTTCCATGGAAATAATTTATCCGTGCGACCGACCATGTCCTCGAGTTTTCGGAAGCCGAGTTTCGCCATGATCTCGCGCAATTCCTGCGCGACGAATTTCATGAAGTGAACGACGTTGTCCGCGCTGCCAGCGAACCGCGCGCGCAGGCGCGGGTCTTGCGTCGCGACGCCGACGGGACAGGTGTTCAAATGACAGACGCGCATCATGATGCAACCGAGCGAAACGAGCGGCGCAGTCGCAAAACCAAATTCTTCCGCGCCGAGCAGCGCGGCGATCGCCACGTCACGTCCGGTCTTCAACTGGCCGTCGGCTTCGACGTAAATGCGGCTGCGCAGATTGTTCAACACGAGCGTCTGGTGCGCCTCGGCGAGGCCGAGTTCCCACGGGCCGCCCGCGTGCTTGATGGACGAGAGCGGCGACGCGCCCGTGCCGCCGTCGTGGCCGGAAATCAAAACCACGTCCGCGTGCGCCTTCGAGACGCCGGCGGCGATCGTGCCGACGCCGACTTCGGCGACGAGCTTCACACTGACGCGCGCATTGCGATTTGAATTTTTCAAGTCGTGGATCAGCTCCGCCAAATCTTCGATGGAATAAATGTCGTGATGCGGCGGCGGAGAAATAAGGCCGACGCCCGCCGTCGTGCCGCGCACTTTCGCAATCGGCGGATAAACTTTTTTGCCGGGCAATTCGCCGCCTTCGCCGGGTTTCGCGCCCTGCGCCATTTTGATTTGCAATTCCTTCGCGTGGACGAGGTAGTTGCTTGTCACGCCGAAACGTCCGCTGGCGACCTGCTTGATCGCGGAATTTTTCGAGTCGCCGTTCGGTTCGGGAACGTAACGTGCCGGGTCTTCGCCGCCTTCGCCGGTGTTGCTGCGGCCGCCGATGCGGTTCATCGCGACGGCGAGCGCCTCGTGCGCTTCCTTGGAAATCGAGCCGTAACTCATCGCGCCGGTTTTGAAGCGCTTCACGATTTCGTCAACGGATTCGACTTCTTCGATCGGAATCGGATTTTCGGCAAACTTGAAATCCAAAAGTCCGCGCAGCGTGCAAAGATTTTTCGCCTGATTATTGATGAGCGCGGCGTATTCCAGAAAAGTTTTGTAATTTCCCGTGCGACACGCGTTCTGCAATTTGTGGATGGACTGCGGATTGAACAGATGGAATTCGCCGCTGTCGCGCCATTGATACTGGCCGCCCGCGTCGAGCACGCCGTTGACCTGCCGGTCGGGAAACGCGTGGCGATGGCGTTCGAGCGCTTCTTCCGCGATCACATCGAGGCCGACGCCTTGGATGCGCGACGGCGTCCAGGTGAAATATTTTTCCACGACTTCGCTGTTGAGGCCGATGGCTTCAAAAATCTGCGCGCCGTGATAACTTTGCACGGTCGAGATGCCCATCTTGGCCATCGTTTTGACGACGCCTTTGATCGCGGCCTTGATATATTTTTTGATCGCGGTCTTGTGATCGGTCTTCGTGAGCAAGCCTTGCTGGATCAAATCGTCGAGCGTCGCAAACGCGAGATACGGATTGATGGCGGTGCAGCCGTAGCCGATCAGCAGCGCGAAATGATGCACCTCGCGCGGTTCGCCGGATTCGAGGACGAGGCCGACTTTTGTGCGCGTGCCGCTGCGAATCAAATGATGATGCAAACCGGCGACCGCGAGCAGCGCGGGAATCGGCGCGAGTTCCGGCGAAATGCCACGGTCGGACAAAACCAAAATGTTCACGCCGTCGGCGATGGCTTTGTCGGCTTCAGAAAATAATTTTGCGAGCGCGGCTTCCAGATTTTTTGCGGGACCGCGACCGTCCCGGTCGCTTTGTTGCGCGTCCCGCGCAACAACGGACGCGCGGGAACTTTCGGTCGGCGGGACGCCAACCGATGCGCCCGAGACGGGCGCGCTCCCCGTTTCAAACAAAATCGGCAGCGTCACGGCCTTGAAACCGGGACGATTGACCTGCCGCAATTTTTCCAATTCCTCGTTCGCGAGGATCGGATGCTTGAGCTTGATCATGCGCGAACTTTCCGCCGTCGGTTCGAGGATGTTGCCTTCGCCGCCGAGCATGATTTCGGTCGAGGTGACGATCTCCTCGCGGATCGGATCAATCGGTGGGTTCGTGACCTGCGCGAAAAGCTGCTTGAAATAATTGTAAAGCAACTGCGATTTGTTCGACAAAACCGCGAGCGGCGTGTCCGTGCCCATCGAGCCGAGCGGTTGCACGCCGTCCGCGCCCATCGGGCCGACGATGAAACGCAAATCCTCGAACGTGTAGCCGAACGCCTGCTGCCGTTGCAAAACTTTGCGGTGATCGGGCTGCGTCACTTCCGACGGCTCGGGCAGATTTTCCAGCAGGACGTGATTTTCCTCGAGCCATTTTTTATACGGCTGCGCGCTCGCGTATTTTTTCTTCAGCTCCTCGTCCGCGACGATGCGGCCTTGCTCGATGTCCACCAAAAACATTCTGCCCGGCTGCAAACGGCCTTTGATGGCGATGCGTTCCGGCGCGATCGGCAAAACTCCCGCTTCCGACGCCATGATGACGAGGTCGTCTTTCGTGACGTAATAACGCGACGGGCGCAAACCATTTCGGTCAAGGCACGCGCCGATCATTTTTCCGTCCGTGAACGCCATCGAAGCCGGGCCGTCCCACGGCTCGATGAGGCAGGAATGAAATTCATAGAACGCGCGGCGCTCGGCGTCCATGCTCTCGTGATTTTCCCACGGCTCGGGAATCATCATCATCATCGCGTGCGGCAGTTCGCGTCCGGCCATGACGAGCATCTCCACGCAATTGTCGAACTGCGCCGAGTCGCTGCCGTCGGTGTTGATGACCGGGATGATTTTTTTGATGTCCGCGCCGAAAAGTTTGCTCGCGAACAACATCTGTCGCGCCTTCATCCAGTTGACATTGCCGCGCAGCGTGTTGATCTCGCCGTTGTGCGCGATGCAGCGGTTCGGATGCGCGCGATCCCAGCTCGGAAACGTGTTCGTGGAAAAACGTGAATGCACGAGCGCGAGCGCCGTGGTGACGGCGGGATTCCGCAAATCGTCGTAATATTTTTCCACCTGCTCGGACATCAACATGCCCTTGTAAGTCAGCGTGCGCGCCGACAGACTGGAGACGTAAAATGTTTTTCCGCCCGCGATTTTTCCGCCGTAGCGGATTTTTTGCTCCGCGACTTTGCGGATGACGTAAAGTTTTCGCTCGAACGCCGCGTCATCCTTGATTGCGGAATTGCGTCCGACAAAAACCTGTTCCATGAACGGCTCGGCGGCGACGGCGGTTTTGCCGAGCGAAGAATTATCCACCGGCACATCGCGCCAACCGAGCAGCGTCTGGCCTTCGTCGGAAATGATTTTCGCGAGTTCTTTTTTGACCGCCTCGCGCTCGCCGGAATTCTTCGGCAGGAACAATTGCCCGACGCCGTATTGTCCGAACGCCGGAAGTTTGAAACCGAGCTTCGCCGCTTCCGCGACAAAAAATTCATGCGGCACTTGGATGAGAATGCCCGCACCGTCGCCCGTGTTCGATTCGCAACCAACCGCACCGCGATGATCAAGATTGACCAAAATCTTCAGTGCGTCACTGACCAACTGGTGCGACTTCCTGCCTTTCATATCAACGACGAAGCCTAATCCGCAGGCATCGTGTTCGAATTGCGGATCATAAAGGCCTTGTTTCAGAGGTGCTGTGATTTGCCTCTGCTCGGTGCGGTCAGGTTTCTGCTTTGAGTTACAGGTCATCGCTCGGCGAAGTGAACCTTCGTTCACTTATTTTTTACCCGATTCTCGCCGCCGCGCAATAAATGTTTTCAAAATGTGCCCGAATTCACTCATTAGAATTTTATTTTTTCCGCGCGTTTGCATTAGATGGGGAAGATTCTCCTTCTTCCGTATAGAATCGGAAATCAAAGAACTCGATGTAGAGATTGACTAGCATGTCTAACTGTGTTTTTTGTTTTCCCCGTGCGAGCCGTTTTTTATTTTCACAATTTAATCCTATATCACCAAAAAATCCCAACGCGGGAAAGTTTGAAGCAATTGGAAAATGGAGTTTTGATTCAAGGCGGAAAAATCTTGCCCTGCCGCGCGTTCAGCCGATTCGTTTTCGCAAAAACATTCCCGATTGCTGGATTGGTTTGGAATTGATCGAGGGCAAAAACCGCCAAGTGCGGCGCATGACGCTACCATTGGTCATCCGACATTGAGGTTGCCGCGCTTGCGGATTGGAAATTTTTGGCGGGGCGATTTACTGGCGGGACAATGGCGGATTTTATTAACGTAAGATCGTCATCTTTTTCTTTGAAGAACCAAAGATAAGCACTACTCTGGTTTCCTGGTTTTATAATTCGAACATGAAATTACACTATGTTCATCTTGGGGTAATTTGTTTATTGGTTGTTACTTCGCGGACTCCCGCCGCGATGCTTTATGTGAATTTGAACAATACCAATCCCGTTCCGCCTTATGCCGATTGGAGCACCGCAGCGACAAATATTCAAGATGCCATTGATGCTTCAACAAATGGTGATTTGGTTTTGGTGACGAATGGCATATATCAAACTGGCGGACGCGTGGTTTATGGGTCGCTAACAAATCGTGTGACCATAAACACGGCCATCACGGTGCAAAGTGTCAACGGACCGCTTGTAACATTGATTCAGGGAAATTCGGTTCTCGGTAGCAACGCCGTTCGTTGTGTTTTTATGACCAATAATTCCTTGTTGAGCGGTTTTACACTGACGAACGGAGGGACCTTGAGTTCGGGTGATTTTTTTCTGGATGAGAGCGGTGGCGGTGTCTGGGCAACTAATAACAGCAGCGCAATTATTACGAATTGCGTTTTGATTGGAAATATTGCCCAAGGTATGGGCGGTGGCGCATATAATGGGACTATTTGTAACAGTTCGATTATACAAAATAGTGCCTATGACGGTGGCGGAGTGGGTTCGCAGGGTTCTGTTTCGGTAGTGACAAATTGTTTGATATGGAGCAATTCAGCCACAGCTTATGGAGGAGGTGTAAATTCGGTTATATTGAAAAACTGTAAGTTATTTCAAAACACAGCAAGTTGGGGCGGTGGAGCAGAATTCAGTTCACTCTCGGGGTGTTTAGTTGTGAGCAATGCAGCATCGCAAATGGGTGGCGGAATATATGATGCTGTTGGGTCGGTAGTAAATTGCACAATAGTTGGTAACACTTCGATCCAAGGAGCCGGTGGAATTGACGGGGGTAGCAGTTTTGTATACAATAACATCATTTATTACAATACAGTTATGGGCGATGGTTCAGCTAATTATTCTGCCGGAGGTTCATTTGCAAATTGCTGCACAACACCACTACCATTGAATGTTCTTAACAACATTACGAATGATCCTGCATTTGTAGATTACGCCAACGGAAACTTTCATCTCCAGTCAAATTCGCCTTGCATTAACTCCGGCAACAACAGTCATGTAACCACCAGCACCGACCTTGACGGAAACCCTCGTATCGTTGATGGACTTGTGGACATTGGGGCTTATGAGTATCAAACGCCGGGTTTTATACTGCCGTATTACTGGGCTCAACAATATGGGTTGTCTTTGGACGGTTCAATAGATTCTGACGGAGACGGTATGAACAACTGGCAGGAAGCCGTTGCCGGCACCAATCCCACCAATGCAGCGTCGGTGTTAAAAATGTTATCAATTTCCAATAGTGTTCCCGGCAACATTGTAAAATGGCAAAGCGTAGCGAACAAAGTTTATTATTTACAGCGCAGCACCAATCTTCTGGCCCAGCCAGCTTTTATTTCGATTTACACAAACTTTCCTATACCTTTGATAACATTAAGCTTCACGGATACTTCAGCTACCAACGGCGGTCCTTACTTTTACCGTGTCGAAGTAGGGCAGTGACGAGTTTGACGCTGGCAATGGGCAGCAGTAACTTTCTACCATGATTGATGTCGCAGAAATGCAGCCGCGCGCGGCGATGCCGAAAAACAAGTTCGAGCCGCTGGCAAAGGAAATTTTTGTTCTCAAGAAACAGCTCAACGCCGTCATCCTCGCGCATAATTATCAGGTGCCGGAAATCCAGGACGTGGCGGATTTCACCGGCGATTCGCTCGGCCTCGCGCAGCAGGCGGCCAAGACGGATGCGGACGTGATCGTGTTCTGCGGCGTGCATTTCATGGCGGAGACGGCGAAGATTTTGAACCCGAACAAAATCGTCGTGCTGCCGGACAAGGAAGCGGGCTGTTCGCTCGAAGAAAGTTGTCCGGCGGAGAAACTCGCTGCGCTGCAAAAAACAAATCCAAATTTCTGGACGATTGCCTACATCAATTGCAGCGCGGCGGTGAAGGCGTTGTGCGACGTGATCGTGACCAGCGGCAACGCGGAGCGCATCGTCAACGCCGCGCCGCGCGACAAGGACATTCTGTTCGTGCCGGACGAAAATCTTGGGCAGTGGGTGATGGAACAAACGGGCAGGCCGATGACTTTATGGAAAGGAAATTGTTACGCGCACGTCGAATTTCGGCGCGACGCTTTGTTGAAATTGAAACGGCAATTTCCCGAAGCAAAAATCGTCGTTCATCCCGAAAGCTTGCGCGAGGTGCGCGATCTGGCGGACGCGGTTTGCTCGACGGAGAAAATGATTTCGTTCTGCAAAAATAATCCGGCGGAAAAATTCATCATCGTGACAGAATCGGGAATCATTCACCGGCTGCAGAAGGAATGTCCGGGCAAGGAATTCATTTGTGCACCGGTTTTCGACGCGCTGCGCGCGCCGACGGACAACTGCCGTTGCAGCGAATGCAAATACATGAAGATGAACACGCTCGAAAAAGTGCGCGATTGCATGAAAAAACTTTCGCCCCGTGTCGAATTGCCGGAAGAAATTTTGAAACGCGCGCGTTTGCCAATCGAACGAATGCTTGAAATTTCTGCAAAGCCATCAGAAAAAGCTGGGTAAAATCATCATATTCACATGAAATCGTCACGTTACTCATCAATTTGGACAATCAGCCTAATTTTTGCCGAGATAATGTTCACGTTCACCGTTGTTGCATTGTTTGATGACAATAGAACATCGCATTTCCAACAACTTATTATATTTACCGTTGGAATTCTGGGAGGACTTTCTTTTATTGGCCAATTTTTGAAAAAAGGTTCTATTTTTATTGTGGCTTGGGAAGTTAAAGGAATTGATGCCATTCTTGTGACAATTTTCAGCGGGTTGCTTGCATCGGTCTCCACATATTGCCTGATCAAAACTTTTTAGCAGCTTTTATGCTCCGGCTCGATCAAGCGCTGGTGGAACGCGGGCTTTGCGAAAGCCGTGAAAAGGCGAAGCGCGCCATTCTTGCCGGGCAAGTCCGCGTCAACGCCCAACTCGCCCGCAAATCCAGCGACCCGGTCAAGCCTGACGACAAACTCACGCTGGATGCCGGCGAAAAATACGTCAGCCGCGGCGGTCACAAACTGGAACACGCGTTGACACATTTTCAATTGAATGTCGCCGGGCTTGTCGCGCTCGATGTCGGGGCGTCCACCGGCGGATTTACCGATTGCTTGTTGCAACACGGCGCAGAAAAAGTTTTTGCGATCGACGTTGGGCAAGGCCAGCTCGCGTGGAAACTTCGTCGTGATAAGCGCGTTGCGGTCATGGAAAAAGCCAACGCGCGGCATTTAACCACCGAGCAATTCCCGAAGCCGTTTGTTCCGGCGGACTTGGCCGTGATTGATTGTTCGTTCATTTCGCTGCGAAAAATTTTACCCGCCGTTGTTCCGTTACTGAAGTTGGACGGAAAAATCATCGCGCTCATCAAGCCGCAATTTGAAGCGGGCAAAATTGAAGCTGATAAAGGCCGCGGTGTGATTCGTGACGCTTCAATTCACGAGCGCATTGTGAGTGAGCTGCACGAATTTGTTTCGGCACAGGCTGGCGTTTACTGGCGCGATGTGATTGAATCTCCCCTGCTCGGCCCCGCCGGCAACAAAGAATTTTTGGCGCTGATTGAAAAAAAACGCTGACAAAATCCAACGCATCGGACTGATTGGAAATTCAAACAAAATTTCCTGCGCCGATACGCTTCGCAAAGCCACGCGGCTGATTGAGCGCGCCGGTCGCGAGGTTTTGACAAATGCCGACACGGCGTCGCTCGCGCGCAGAGCAGATTTGCTGCTCGTCTTTGGCGGCGACGGCACGATGCTCCATGTCGCCCGCGACATCGCCGGTTGCAATACACCGATGCTTGGCATCAACATCGGCAGCCTCGGTTTTCTCACTGCCGTGCCTTCCAGCGAACTGGCGCGCGCGCTGAATCACATCTGGAATGGGAATTTCAAATATGAATCGCGCGCGCTCATCGAAGTCAGCGGAAATTGCAACGGAAAGCCAATCAACAAAACCGCACTCAACGACATCGTCGTCAGCCGCGGCGCGGTGTCGCGGCTCATCGGCCTGGACGTGAGCGCGGACGGCGAACTGGTCACGCATTATCGCTGCGATGGTTTGATTGTCAGTTCGCCGACCGGCTCGACCGCTTATTCGCTCGCCGCCGGCGGCCCGGTGATTTTTCCGACTGCTGAGGTTTTTGCGCTGACGCCGATTTGCCCGCACGCGCTGTCCAACCGTCCGCTGATTTTGCCGCTGGCTTCGACCATTCGCATCAAAGCCACCAACCCCGCGCCCGCGACCATTTTAAGTGTGGACGGACAAACTATCACTGAACTGGACGCGGGCGACGAGATGACTATTCGCCGCAGCAAGCGCGCCGTCCGCCTGATGCACCTCGCGGACAGTTCATTTCTGGAAGCCCTTCGCCGCAAGTTGCACTGGCGCGGCGCAGCTTTGTAAAACATGGTTCGACTCAAAGACATTGCACAGCGCATCGGCGTTTCAGTGATGACCGTCTCGAAGGCCCTACGCGACGCGCCGGACGTCTCGGCGGTGACGAAGTCGCGCATCAAACTGCTCGCGCAACAAATGGGTTACGTGCCGGACTCAACCGCACAGGGACTGCGAAACAAGACGACCAAACTTTTCGGTCTCGTCATTCCTTCCATCACAAATCCGGTTTTTGCGAGAATTGTTTATGCCATCGAGGAACGCGCATACGAACTCGGCTATGACGTTTTACTCGCGCAAACGCTAAACATGATTGAGCGCGAGGAAATTTGCATCCGCCGCCTGCTATCGCGTCGCGTGGACGGACTTTTCATTTCACCCGTATATCGTATGGAACCGGAAGCGCGGATTTACAACGAACTCATTGCGCGCCGCACGCCGACCGTTTTACTTGGCCCGCCCGCACCGTTCTGCAAAACATTCCCGAGCATTGAAATCGAGGAACTGATCGCCAGCTACATCGCCACGCAACATTTGTTAAAGCTCGGCCACAAGCGCATCGCCTATCTTACCGGTCCAATGGCTGCGCCGTGGGCGCACGAACGTTTTGAAGGTTATCGCCGCGCGCTGCGCGAAGCAGGTCTGGACGTGGACGAAAAGCTCGTCTTCCAAGCTGGCAGCACGATTGAAGACGGCGCGAAAGCCGCGCTGCAAATGCTGAATGAATCGTGCAACGCCACCGCTGTTCAAGCAACCAACGATCTCGTGGCCATCGGCTGTGCGGACACATTGCTCACGCAGGGTCTGAAAATTCCCGAAGACGTTTCGATAGTCGGCTTCGGCAATATTTTGACCAGCGAACATTTTCGCGTGCCGCTGACGACCATCCGCCAGCCAAAATTCCGTCTTGGCATTGCCGCCGTGGAAGTGATAATGCAACTACTGCGCGGTCAGCGGCCTGAAACCAAACGTCTGCCCGCCGAACTGGTTGAACGCAAAAGCACCGCGCCGCCAAAGGCTCAAATCAGTTGAATTTAGACTGACCTGACTATCTTCGTGCAGTATGTGAAGAACGTGTCATTAAGATTTAACAACACCTCTTTGCGTAATTAGGAGAAATTTTGTCTTGTTGCGACATGATCGATTCCATTTCTGATGTTCCCGGAGCGGCGGCGGATTTGAAAAAAGCGCGACGGCAAAAAGCCGCACAGCCGCGCACCGCAAGTATTGACCGTTTGCCGCCACATTCGATTGAAGCGGAGCAAGGCGTACTGGGCTGCGTGATGATTTCACCGAACGACTGCATGGGCGAATGCCTCGGCAAATTCAAAGCGGGCGCGGAAGTTTTTTACGATTTGCGCCATCAAACGATTTTTGACGCGCTGGCGGAAATGTATGACAAACGCGAGGCAATTGACATCATCACGGTTCAGCAGCAGCTCAAGGACAAACATCTGCTCGAACAAATCGGCGGCATTGCCTATTTGTCGTCGCTGCAAGACGCGGTGCCGAGCGCGGCGAATCTGAGTTACTATCTCGACATCGTCCGCGAAAAATATCTGTTGCGGAAAATGATCGCCACTTGCACGGAAGTCGTCGGGCGCGTTTATGATTACCAGGGCGAAGTTGAAGAACTCGTTGACCAGGTCGAAAAAGATATTCTGCGGATCAATGAAGAACGCGATCAGGGAAAATCAAAAGCGATCAAGCAAATCGTCGGTGAAGCGGTCGGGCAGATTGAACATTATTTCAATCGCAAAGGCGAACTGGGCGGCGTTGGAACCGGTTTCACAGATTTGGACCGGATGACGGACGGTTTGCACAAGGGCGAAATGATCGTCATCGCGGCGCGGCCTTCGATGGGCAAAACGTCGCTGGCAATGAACATCGTCGAGCACGCGGTGCTGGAGCAAAAATTGCCGGTGGCGGTGTTCAGCCTGGAAATGACGGCGGAATCTCTGGTGTTGCGAATGTTGTGTTCTATTGCGCGTTTGAATCTTGGAAATATTCGTGGTGGTTTCATGGGCGAGGCGGATTTTCCGAAGTTGACGACGGCGGCGGGCAGGTTGGCGTCGTCGCCGTTATTTATTGACGATACTGCGGGGCTTTCGATTTTGCAGTTGCGCGCGCGCGCGCGTCGGCTGGCGCAGCAGCACGGTATCAAGCTTTTCGTGATTGACTACTTGCAGTTGCTGCATTCTACTGCGCGGCGTTCGCAAGAAAACCGGCAGCAGGAAATCGCTGACATTTCCAGCGGCATCAAGGCATTGGCCAAGGAATTGGAAGTGCCAGTGGTCGTGTTAAGCCAGTTGAATCGCGAACCTGAAAAGCGCGAGCGCGGCGCGGAACCGAAACTGTCGGACTTGCGAGAATCGGGCGCGATTGAACAGGATGCGGACGTTGTCGGTCTGCTTTACAAGCCCGGAAAGTCGGGCGACGACGAAAACAGCGGATTTGAAGAGCAGGATGCCGTGCCGATAAATTTATTGATTGCCAAACAGCGCAACGGCCCGACGGGCGACGTAAGCTTGACTTTCTTGAAATCATACACGCGATTTGAAAATGCAGCCAGAGTCAGTGACGAAGATATGCCAGCAAGCCGATAGACGATGAAATTATTTTTTCGCCTATTCGGAATTTGCCTGTTCCTCGGCTATGCGTCCGCCGCGTGGGCGCAAATAACCGGTCCTAAAATTGACCGTGTGGACATCAAGTATGTCGGTCCGGCGTCGGTCAGCGAACCATTTGTTCGCGCGAACATTCGCCTCAAGGCTGGCGACACTTATCTCCAAAACGTCACGCAAGATGACATTCACGCGCTTTACGCAACGGATCAGTTTTACAATATTCGCGTGTCGGTGGATCAAGCCGACGACGGCGGCGTGATACTGACTTACATTGTGCAAGTCCGGCCGCGACTGGCGGGAATCACTATTGAAGGCAACAAAAAATTGAAGGAATCAAAAATCCGCAAAAAAATCACTTCAAAAACCGGCGCGCCGCTCGACGAACAGAAACTTTTCACTGACAGCCAGGAAATCAAAAACCTTTATGAAAAATCCGGCTACCCGGACACGCAGGTTAAATATGTTTTGAACATTGACGAAAACGCCGGACGCGGCGACGTGACGTTTGAAATTACAGAAAGTCCGAAGGTCAAAATTGAAGAAATTGAATTTGTAGGCGCGACGGCTTTCTCCCAGAAGGAATTACGGAAACAAATCAAGACGAAAGAAAAATGGGCGTTCTCGTGGCTGACCGGCAGTGACTTGTACAAGGACGAACAATTTGAGAATGACCGCGATCAATTGTTGGACTTTTATCGCAATCATGGTTATCTGGATTTTCAAATCAAGGATGTAAAGTTTACGCGCCCGTCGCCGAATCGGATGTTAATTCACTTTTACGTTTATGAAGGCCGCCAATATCGCGTCGGCTCGGTCAAATTCAGCGGCAATGAAATATTCAACGACGCAGCAGTTCACAGCGGACTCCAATTTGTCCACGATTACCAACGATCGAAGGACAAACTTGGCGCTCATGGTTTGCCGATGGACGTCGGCGATGTTTTCACGCCGGAGGGTTTGAATAAAGACAGACAAGCCATAGAAGATTTTTATGGCAGCAAAGGTTACCTCGGCGCGACGGAAGGTTCATTGCTGCAAATAATTCGGATTCCGAATGTGGATACGGGCACGATGGATTTGGAATTTCAAATTGACGAAGGCGAGAAATATTATGTTGAAAAAATCGACATTCGCGGCAACGTCAAAACAAAGGACAAAGTCATCCGGCGCGAACTGGCCATTTCCCCGGGTGAAGTGTTCGACATGGTGCGCGTCAAAATCAGCCAGCAGCGGCTCGAGGGATTGCAGTATTTTGATAAAGTGGACATGAACCCTGAGCCGACTGACCCGCCGATCTCCGGGCGTAAAAATCTCGCTGTAGATGTGGAAGAAAAAAATACCGGCAATATCACGCTCGGTGCAGGTTTCAGTTCAGTTGACTCGCTGGTCGGATTCGTGGAAATCACACAGGGCAACTTCGATTTGTTTCATCCACCGACGTTCACCGGTGGCGGCCAAAAAGCGCGGCTCTTTATCCAAATCGGCACAGAGCGGCAGGATTACGAGTTAGAATTCACCGAACCGTGGCTGTTTAATCGCAAACTTTCATTCGACGTTGACCTTTACCGTCACGAACTGGACTTTGAAAGTCCGAATAATATTTTTGACGAGACCCGAACCGGCGCACGCTTTAGCCTCACCCGCGCACTCGGTAGTGATTTTCTCATCGGCGGCATCAGCTACGCCATTGAAGACGTAGGCATTACATTGAACAGCGGATTCTACAATGATTACAATGGCATACCATCGCCAAGTCCGGTATCGGATGGTGGTATTGGCGGGCCAAGTTCGCCCGGCAGTGGCCCAAGTTCACCCACTGGCAGCGGAAATGGAGGACCTGTTCCTACAGATGTGCCGCAAGCCATTTTGGATCAGGTTGGGGACCATTTATTCCATCGCTTTGGTGTAACGCTTGCTTATGACACTCGCAACAGCACCGAACTTCCCAACGGTGGCCAGCGAACGGAATTCGACCCGGAATTCGTGACCGGTGACGATACATTTTATAAATTGGAACTGAAATCGGACTGGTTTTTTCGCGGCCTATTCCCGGGACATGTGATTGAAATCGGCGGGCGGGCGGGCGTCGCATCGAGCTTGAGTTCCGGCGACGTGCCATTTTACGACCGCTACTATCTTGGCGGCCTTTACTCGTTGCGCGGCTTCAAATACCGCAATATCGCGCCGCGCGAACCGGGTTTTACGGGTGTAAACGAACCGATTGGCGGCGACAGCTACTGGTTTGGTTCAGTTGAATACAGTCTGCCAATCATCAAAAAAACGGCCGGCATGGAATTGCGCTTCGCGCTCTTCTACGATGTTGGCAACGTCGGCGCAAGTTCGTATTCGTTTTCAGGAAATTTCGATGACAACTGGGGCGTCGGTTTTCGCTTGGATATTCCGCATCTCGGCCCATTACGGCTGGACTACGGCGTGCCCATCCATCACGATCAATATAACAGCAGCTCCGGCCAATTCCAGTTTGGTGTCGGCTATACCCGCGAATTTTAAGATGACTCGTTGCTTGAAAAATTTTATAGTGGCATTTGCTTTAATCGCGCTGACCGCTTCAAGTCAAACCGTGATGCCGCTGGCCGGCCCGCCACTGTATTTCGAGGCTAATCGCGGCCAGGCAAATGGCCTGATTCTATTCATGGCGCGCGGACACGATTATCAATTTTTGATTTCACCGACCGAAGCGCAGCTGGTTCTGCGCAAAGTGACCCCTGCGACTTCGCCAATGCCGTTTGCGCGCACCAAATTGACTTCGCCCGGAAAAATTTCAACGCGCGCATTGCGAATGCAATTCGTCGGCGCAAATGCACAGGCGCAAGTTAGCGGCGAAGAAGAACTGACTGGAAAAATCAATTACTTCATCGGCGGCGATTCGTCACAATGGCAGACAGACGTGCCGATTTTTGCTAAAACCTGTGTCGAACAGCTTTATCCCGGCATCAATTTGGTTTATTACGGCAATCAGCGACGACTTGAATATGATTTTACCATCGCGCCAAAAGCGAATTTTAGAAAAATTGCGATTCATTTCGACGGCGTGGATAAAATTTTGATTGACGCCCAAGGTGAATTGATTTTGAAACTCGGCAACGACGAAATCCGTCAGCCTGCGCCCGAAATTTATCAAATGGACGGCGGCTCACGCAAAGAAGTCATCGGCGGCTACCGGCTTTTGGATGCGCGAACCGTGGCCTTCGCAATTGACAAATATAATCGCGATTTGCCGCTGGTGATTGATCCTGTTTTGAGTTATTCGACTTTTTTTGGCGGCAATTCAGGGGATGAGGCATTGTCCGTAAAAGTAGACTCGAACGGGTTTGTTTATATGGCCGGCGAAACCCTTTCAACACAATTTCCGACGAATGCCATGCCAAACGGATTTCAAACAAATTTTGCCGGCGGCAGCATCAATGGTGATGCTTTTGTCGCCAAGTTCAACAACACCGCCACAAATCTTGTTTATCTAACTTACCTTGGCGGCAGCGGCGATGATGCGGCATACGACTTGGCATTGGACAGTAAGGGGAACGCATATCTGACCGGTTTCACGGATTCACCAAATTTTCCAGTGACCAACAGCACTCCCGGAATCAATGGAGTCCCCGGTTTGTCCACACAAATCGGCGGCACGAATGACGTCAAAATAAATGTTTATCACCAGGACGCCTTTGTTGCGGAATTGAATACCAATGGCTCTGCGCTCGTGTATTCGACCTACTTGGGTGGCAGTGACAATGATGTCGCCGCCGGCATTGCAGTGGACACGACCGGCAGTACTTATGTCATAGGCTATACTTATTCCACCAATTTCCCCTGCACAAATGCATATCAAAATCTATTGCAGGGAAATGACGATGCGTTCATCACCAAAATCGCACCCAACGGCACAAATCTTGTTTACTCGACCTATTTCGGCGGCACAAACACGGATGAAGGCGAAGGTATCGCGGCGGATCAAATCACTCCTGGAATTGTTTATGTTACCGGTTATACGGCCTCGACCAATTTCCCGACGACGACAAATGCATTTCAAACGGCCAGTCAATTAAATCATTCCACAAATTCGTTGCTGACATATTATGATGTAACTTCAATACCATTTGACGGTTTCGTCGCCAAATTTGACACAACCAAGTCTGGTTCCAATTCGCTGGTTTATTCGACTTTACTTGGCGGCACAAACAGTGATGCCGGTTTTCGCATTGCTTGCGATTCCACCGGGAATGTTTATGTGACCGGTCCATCCCAATCACCGGATTTTCCAAATACAGCAACCAATGTTGCTGGCCTTTACTCAAACGTGGCCTCGAACACTACTGTTTTGGACACAGACGCATTTCTGACAAAATTTAATTCCAACGGGACGGCGATCGTTTATTCCGCACTTTTTGGCGGCACGACAAACGATGTGGGATGGGATGTGGCTTTGGATTCCTCAAATGACGCCTATGTTATCGGCACCACGGCTTCTATCAATTTCCCGACAGCCAACACCAATGGTTTCTGGAGCGGTGTTAATTCTGGTGTGGACGATGCTTTCGTCACCGCATTCAACGCAGATTGTTCGGCGCTGCTTTACTCGGTCTACATTGGCGGCTCCAGCTATAATTTTGGCTACGGGATTGCGATTGACCCGGCAGGGGATGCTTACATCGTCGGTCAGACATTTTCAACGGATTTTCCGACGACGAATGCTTTTCAAACTTCACTCAACGGCGGAAGTGACGCATTTTTAGCCAAAATCCTCCCTGCTCTGCCGTCGCCGGTGCTTACCATAACCTTGTCTGACACCAACAATCTCACAATTTCCTGGCCAGCGGTTTTACCGTTTGAACCGGAACTTGGCCAATTGTTTACGCTGGAATTCAATCCCGACTTGACCTCAACCAACGGCTGGGGGCCGACAGGATTGTCGCAGACGCTGACCAATGGTTTATATATTTATAATTTCCAAATAAACCCCATCTATACTAATGCGTTCTTTCGTTTGTCCGCCCAGTAAGTAAATTTTTAGTTGGCGCAATCGGTAAATTCTGTTTTCATATTTCCTCATGAAATTTTTTTTACGAACAACTTTTGCTACAATTCTATTGTTGGCTTTTTTGAGCAGTTCGGCACAGGCGCAAAGCAGGATTGCCATGGTGGATTTGCGAAAGCTTTTTGACGGTTATTACAAAACCAAGCTGGCGCAGTCCGCGCTGGATGACCGTAAAACAGAACTAGCCAAGGAAGATCGCGGTTTTATCGATGATTTAAAAAAAGCGCGTGATGAATATCAAAATCTACTGGATTCCGCGAATGATCAGGCTGTTTCCGACGACGAGCGCGCCAAGCGCAAACAAGCCGCCGATGACAAATTAAAGCAAATCAAAGATTCGGAAGATACCATCGCCCAATTCGAACATCAGGCACAGGCCACACTTGCGGAACAGAGCCAGCGAATGCGGGAAAACATTTTGAGGGAAATCCGCGCAGCTGTCAGCGACAAAGCCAGAACCGGCGGGTTTTCATTGGTGATTGATGCTGATGGTCAAACGGTTAATCAGACTCCCTTCGTGCTTTATACCGACGGTGAAAATGATTTGACAGACGACGTCTTGAAGCAACTCAACGCTGGCGCACCCGTTGACGTGACAACACAACCTTCGGCGTCCGTGCCATTAATGTTGAGTACCACAAATAGTCCGTAACACCCCATTCAGGCCAAAATCGTTCTTGCTTCATTACGTGCTGCCACGTAGAATCAATACTCTTTTGCTATTGAATTAAATATTATGCGACGACCCAAAGGCATCAAAACGAAAAAATCCGTGGCCAAGCGGTTTAAGATCACCGGCACAGGCAAAGTCATGCGCTCACACGCGGGCAAGCGCCATTTGCTGCAAGGCAAAAACTCCAAGCACCGCCGACGTCTCGGCAAGAACGCCGTCGTTGATTCAACGGACACTTATCGCATTCTGCAAAATTTGCCGTTCAGCCACTGAATTTTTCCATCTGCCATCTCCCAACTCCTATCTCCTAATTTTTTATGCGAGTCACAAATTCCCCAGCCTCCCGCAAACGTCGCGGAAGAATGCTAACAGCCGCCAAGGGCTTCCGCCTCAAGCGCTCCAAACTTTACCGCTACGCGTCTGACGCCGTTGACCATGGCCGCCAATACGCCTATCGCGACCGCCGCGTCAAGAAGCGCACGTTCCGTTACCTGTGGCAAATCCGCATCAACGCCGCCGTCCGCGAACTCGGCCTGACCTACAGCCGTTTCATGGAAGGTCTCAAGGCCGCGAAAGTCGGGCTCGACCGCAAAGTCCTCGCCGACATCGCCGCACAGGACGCCGCTGCGTTTACCGAACTGGTGAACGTGGCCAAGGCCGCGCTAAAAAACAAGCCCGCCGCCACTCTGGCAAAAGCCTAAACGAAATCTTAATTGAAATTCAAAGAACGGGCGGCCTAAAAAGGTTCGCCCGTTTTGCTTTTGTGCAAAAAAGAATTCTGTAAATTTTGTTAATTCTGTCTCACTCTTTGGGAAAGCTATGTCATTGCTGACCGACATCGAACCGCTGAAACAGACCTCACTCGCGGAACTCAAAGCCGCGCCTGACCTCGCCGCGCTCGAACAAACCAAAGGCGTGTGGATCGGGCCGAACGGCAAGTTCACCGCGCTGATGAAACAACTCGGCACGCTCTCCAAAGAAGAAAAACCCGCCGCCGGCAAACTTATCAACGCCGCGAAAGTCGAACTCGAAGCCGCGCTCACATCTCGCCGCGAGGAGTTGGAGCTGAAAGCCGCGCTGCCGAAAGAGCCGACTGATTTCACCTTGCCCGGACGCCGCCGCGCGCTCGGTAAATTGCATCCGCTCACGCAAGTCACCGACGACATCGTGCGCGCGTTCCGCAAGATTGGCTTCGCCGTCGCCGACGGGCCGGAGATTGAGGACGAGTATCATTGCTTCGACGCGCTCAACACGCCCGCCGACCATCCCGCACGCGATTCGCAGGACACATTTTATTTGGCGGGACAGACCTCCAGCCCCAAATCAAAAACAGAAGCAAACGAAGTGAACAATGAATCTTCGTTGCCTTCGTTATCTTCTGTAAAACCATTTTTACTTCGCACACACACGTCGTCCGTCCAAATCCGCGTCATGGAAAAACAGCCGCCGCCCGTGCGCATCATCGTGCCGGGCCGCGTGTATCGCCGCGACAACGCCGACGCCACGCACAATCCCACCTTCCACCAGATCGAGGGACTTTACGTTGATAAAAATGTGACCGTTGGTGATTTGAAAGGCACAGTTGAATTTGTTTTCAAAGAACTCATGGGCAGCGACGTGAAGATCCGTTTCCGGCCGCATTATTTCAGCTACACCGAACCGAGCTACGAGATTGATTTCACCAACGCGCTCGTCAAGAAGATGGGCAAGGACTGGCTGGAGATCGCCGGCTGCGGCATGGTGCATCCGCAAGTGTTCGAGACCGTCGGCTACGATCCCGAAGTGTGGACCGGCTGGGCGTTCGGCTTCGGCATCGAACGCATCGCCATGCTCCGCTACGGCATCAACGACATCCGCCTCTTCTATGAAAACGACGTGCGGTTCTTGAAACAATTTTAATTCTGTAAATCAAATTCAATGTCCGATAAAATTTACATTGAGACGACGATTCCGAGTTTCTACTTCAATACTCGGAAAGACGGCGCGAACCTTGTCCGCCAACGCTGGACGCAAAAATGGTGGGACAAAATCGCCCACAAGCAAAACATCGTCAGCAGCTATGCCGTCATCCAAGAACTCGAAGACTCCGGCTACCCTGCCGACAAGCGCGCCAAATGTCTGGCGATGTTGAAGTCTCTGCCGCTGCTGGCGGAAACACCGGAGATTCAGAAAATCGTCCAGCACTACATCGCTCATCGGCTCATGCCCAAAGACCCGTCCGGCGACGCTTTGCATCTGGCCATCGCTTCCTACTATGATTGCGAATTTCTTGTGACATGGAATTGCATTCACCTAGCCAATCCGCTGAAAGCGGGGCATATTCACCGCATAAACGACCGGCTGGGTTTGCCCACGCCGGTCATGACAACACCCATGAACCTGTTGGGAGAACTCTATGAACTCTGATCCTGTGATTGATGAAGTCCGCGCCGTGCGCCGGAAAATTTCCGCGTCCTACGGCCATGATGTCCGCAAAATGATTGCCGACCACATGAAACAGCAGGAACGCTATGCCGACCGGCTCATCCGGCTCGCACCCGCGCGCAAGCCGGCTGCCCGCCGGAAACTCGCCGCCGCAGCTTGAAGCAAACCGCGCCATGCTCCGCTACGGCATCAACGACATCCGCCTCTTCTACGAAAACGACGTGCGGTTTTTGAAACAGTTTTAATTCAGTTCATGGCAACATTTGATCCAACCAATTATCCCTTTATCCGCGAAATAAAATCGCCGGTAACGCCAAAACAATTATCTCCGCTTGATGAACGTTGCCGAGTCGTTCAATTTGCATCGCCGCTGACAGATGCTGACCACATCGAGTTAGCCGAATTTCTAAAAAATTACCCAAATATTCCGCTGCATATTTACGGACATTACAGCAAACCAGTTTCAGATCTTGGATTTCTCTGTTATTACAATTTTTTGAAAGGATTTCAGGTTGATGTTTATCTGCTGGAATCAACGGATGGAATAGAATTTTTGCCAGACACTTTGAATTTTTTTGGATTTGGTCAGACAAAATCTAAAAAACTTTCCCTAAGTTTCTTGCGGCGTTTCAATGGATTGAAAGATATTTATTTGGAAAGCCACACAAAAGACATTGAAGTCTTATCGAGTCTTTCAAGCCTCGGACAATTAACGATGCGGTCTATAACGCTGCCCGACTTGAAGCTGCTCTTGCCACTAAGTAATTTATGGTCGCTGGATATTAAACTTGGCGGAACAAAAAATCTGCAACTTTTACCACAAATTGGCCAACTAAAATATCTCGAGCTTTGGATGATTAAAGGTTTAGAAAATATCGAAAGCATTGGCGAAATAGAAACATTGCAGAATTTGTTTCTTGAAGCGCTCAAGAACGTATCAAAACTTCCTTCGTTCAAAAAACTCGGAAAACTTCGTCGAGTTGCTTTATGTGGAATGAAAGGAATTTCGGATTTGTCACCTTTAGTCGAAGCTCCAGCACTTGAAGAACTCTGCGTTGGTGATGCCCGCCATTTAAGCGTTGAACATTTCAAACCGTTCATTGGCCATTCAACTTTGAAACGCGCATCCATTGGACTTTGCAGTATGCGAAAAAACAAGGAAGTTGATGAAATGCTCGGGCTACCAAAAGTTTTGAATTACAAAACAGATTTTAATTTTAATTGATTTGCTTAAATGAAAGTCACCCTTAACTGGCTCAAACAATACGTTGATTTCAACTGGTCGCCCGAAGAACTCACCGAGCGGCTCACCATGCTCGGCCTCGAAGTCGAGGGCGTGCAGAAAATCTCCGGCGCGTTCGACGGCATCGTCGTCGCGCAGGTCGTCGCGCGCGACAAGCATCCCAACGCCGACAAGCTCTCGCTCTGCCGCGTCAACGACGGCACGGGCGAACGCCAGATCGTCTGCGGCGCGCAGAATTTCAAGGCCGGCGACAAAGTGCCGCTCATCCTGCCCGGCGCGTCGTTGCCGCCCAAGCCCGGTGAGAAGGAGCCGTTCACCATCAAGGTCGGAAAAATTCGCGGCGTGGAATCGCACGGGATGCTTTGCTCGCACGAGGAATTGGGAATCGAGCCAGAACCCATCGGGCTGAAAAAAGAAGACGGACTTTTAATTTTGCGCGTGGACGCGAAAGTCGGCCAGCCGTTCGGCGAATATCTTGGTCGCAGCGGCAGCGACGTGGTTTATGATTTGGAAGTCACGCCGAACCGTCCCGACTTGAACAGCGTCATCGGCATCGCGCGCGAAATCGCGGCGGTGACTGGCAACGAATTAAAGATTCCCACCATCCAATTTCTCAACACGGAATCCGAACCAATTCATGGTTTGTTGAGCGTGCAAAACGACGAGCCGGAGTTGTGTCCGCGTTACACGGCGCGAATCGTCCGCAAAGTGAAAGTCGGCCCAAGTCCTGACTGGTTGAAAAGCACTTTGGAAAAAGTTGGAATTCGCAGCATCAATAACGTCGTGGACATCACGAATTATGTCATGCTCGAAAGCGGCCAGCCGTTGCACGCGTTTGATTATCATCTGCTCCGAACGAGCGACGCGAATCCGCCAAAAATTATCATTCGTCGTGCGAACGAAGGCGAAAAGTTCACGACGCTCGACGGCAAGGAACGCGCGATGACGAATCAAATGCTGCTCATCGCCGACGAGACAAAAGCATTGGCACTGGCCGGGGTCATGGGCGGAAAAAATTCCGAGATCAACTACAAGACGGTGGACGTGCTGATCGAGAGCGCCTATTTCAAGCCGCAAAACATCCGCGCCACGTCCAAGAAACTGGAGCTGCGCACGGATTCGTCCTATCGCTTCGAGCGCGGCGGCGACGTTGGCATTTGTGATTGGGCGAGCCGTCGCGCGGCGCAATTGATCTGCGATCTGGCGGGCGCCCAAGTCCTCGGCCACGCGATTGACAATTTTCCGCACCAAACTCCGGCCACGCCGATCACGTTGCATTTTGCGAAGACGAAAGATTTGCTCGGCATCGGCATCTCGCATTCCGAGCAAGTTTCATTTCTCACGAAACTCGGCTTGACCGTTGCGGAACAAACTCCCGGCATCTGCACTTTCAAAATCCCGTCGTGGCGCGTGGACTTGAAACGCGAAGTGGATTTAATCGAGGAAGTCGGACGGCTCTACGGCATCGAAAAAATTCCGGCCACGCCGCCGCGCGGCGCGCTCGGCGCGAACGCGTTTGATTCGGTCTATGACCAGATTGGCGAAGTGCGGAGAATTTTAACCGGCCTTGGTCTCAATGAAGCACAGGGACAAACACTCATCTCGCATGAAGCTGCTCTGCTCCGGCCTGACGTTCCCAGCAAACTTGCAAATCCATTAAACAGTGAAATGGATACTTTGCGACCCGGCATCATTCCCGGTTTGTTAAATGCACTTCGACTAAATATTAGTCGGAAAAATAATGATGTAACTCTGTTTGAAATCGGAAAGCGTTTTGCTTGTTTCGAAGATAAAATTGAAGAAAGTCACGGTTTGGGAATTGCAATGACCGGACAACGCCATCAAGTGTTTTGGAGCGGTGCAGACCGCGATGCAAAATTGGACATCTTCGACCTCAAGGGAATTTTAGAAGAGTTCTTTGAACATTTTGGGCTTCGAGGCATTATTTTCCGTGAAGACAAACAGCACAATTTACCATTTCTTATTTTGGCTGACATTCTACAAGGCCAAACAAAAATTGGTTCGCTTGGACAATTACATCCTGTTCATGCGAAGAGACACGATTTGCGAGACGATGTGTTGTTAGCAGAATTGAATTTAGATTTGCTGCTCGCGCGGCGGAATCCGGCGAAGTCATTAAAATCGTTGCCGCAATTTCCATCCATCCGCCGCGACGTGGCGATGCTCGTGCCGGAAACGACGACGCACGAATCCGTTTTGCAAACCGTGAAGCAAACCAAACCGGCGAATCTGGAAAACGTGGAATTGTTCGACGTGTTTCGCGGCAAAAATGTTCCCGAAGGACAAAAAAGCTTGGCCTACGCATTCACTTATCGTGCGCCGGAAAAAACTTTGACCGATGCAGAAGTCAACGCGGCGCATGAAAAAGTAATTACGCAGTTGGAACAAAATCTTGGCGCCACCGTGCGCAAGGCGGATTCACATTGAATCGTGAAACCGTTGGCTGGCTTGAAAGTTTTTTAGTAACAGGTCGTCTTTGGCGGCGATTTCTTTTTGTCCTTCAGCCAAAGCGAAGCTGCGTGCTTGTTGCACTACGATAATGGCTTTTTCAAACTGGCCGGTTTCCGCGTAAGCGGCGGCGAGCGTTGTGAGCACTTCGGGCTGTTTGTTTTGAGTCAATTCCGAAGCGCGCTCGGCCAGTTCGACAGCCTTTTTGCCGTCACGAAGTTTGGAATTCGGATTTGTGGAAAGAATCCAGGCAAGTTGATTGAGTGCGGCGGGAAAATCGGGTCGTCTTTTGAGCGCGGCGTCAAAATAATTCAAGGCTTCACCGGATTTTCCATGTTGCGAAAGAAACAGGCCGAAATCAAATTGCACGTCGGGATCGTTCGGCATGAGTTGCGCCGCAATTTTCAAGTGCGGAAACGTGTCGTCGGGTTTGCCTTGTTCCAGCAAAATCATTCCGAGATTGAACTGACCGAGCGGAAAATCCGGTTCAATGCGCACGGATTCAGTGTAAAGATTATATGCCTCATTCTGGCGGCCAAGTTTTTCCAGGGTTTGCCCCAAACAGTTGTAAGCGTCGTAATTATCCGTCGTGACCGCGATGGTGTGCACGAAGAGTTTGACGCTGCTGGCCCAATATTTTATTTGAAGCGAAGAGCAAATCAAACACGCGCCGAGCGCGGTTGCTGCGAGCAATGTCGCGATTTTTTGTTTTGATAAAATTAAAATCAATAAATCATTCGCGCTCCAGACCACGAGGATGAAAAGTCCGATGCTGGGAATGTATGTGTAACGGTCGGCCATGGATTGCACGCCGGCCTGCACGATGCCGATGACTGGAACTAACGTTCCCACAAACCAAAACCAGCCAACAGGCAGATATGGATTAAGCTTTGCGCGCCAAATGAAGAAAGTCGACCAGGCAACCAAAAGTAATGCCGCCAAAATGACAAAGCTTAAAGGCCAATAATGTGGATAGGGATAAATCAGCGCGAGATCGGTTGGCCAAAAGGTTTTTGAAATGTAGCGCAAATATGACATCAGCGCATTTGCCATGCGAAAGCTGAGAGGCAAATTGGCCGACGACCAAAGCGCATCTTTTTGCGCAAAGAAGGTCACTACGATTCCCGCAATCGTCAGTGCGAAGAAAGGCAATTTTTCCAAAATGAGAGCGGCAATGGATTTTGTGGCAAAACGATTGAGCGGCCAGAAATCAATCAGTAGCAAAACGAAAGGTAATGTAACGACCATCGGCTTGGACATCAACCCGCACGCAAAATAGAAAAGTGCCAGAAAATATTGCGCGATACCCGGCTTTTTTGCGTAGCGCGAATAGGCCATCAAAGTCAGCAACCAAAAAAACGCGCTTAAGACATCCTTGCGCTCGGATGCCCACGCCACTGATTCGACGTGCAACGGATGCCACGCGAACAGCGCCGCCACGAAGGTGCTGCGCCAAAGCGCGCCGGTCAATTGATTGAGCCAGAGAAACAGCAGCAGAGTGTTGGCGATGTGAAAAGTCACATTCATCAAATGATGAGCGCCGGCATTGAGGCCGAACAACTGGCAATCCAGCATGTGCGAAATCCAAGTCAGCGGATGCCAGTTGGCGGCGTGTGTGCTTTCAAAAGCCCAGGCGATGTTCGACCAGCTTAAGCCCGAATTGACGTGCGGATTGGCAATGATGTAGTCCGCATCGTCGTAATCAATGAATCCGTAATGGAACGTCGGCCAATACAAAATCAGAGTCAGGGCGGCGAGGACGAAGCAAGTTACCGCTGATTGTTGGGCTTTTGTTAAATCGAATTTTAGCATTTTCAGCCAATCAAAATTTGACCGATTGAATTTTTCTTTGCGCAAAGCGACGGCATTCCCTATAGCCGACTTCGCGCGCGAGTTGAATCGCCTCCGCAAAATTCATTCCGACTTCTTCCGGCGCGTGGGCGTCCGAGCCGAATGTGATTGGCACGCCCTTTTGAAACGCAAGCTGGAGAATTTCGCGGCTTGGATAAATTTCCCCGCAGTCTTTGCGCAGTCCGGCGGTGTTAAGCTCGATGGCGCAATCGGATTTTTTTGCGGCTTCAAGAAATTTTTTGTGAAGCGGCGCATAATTTTGCGGCGGACGATGGCCGAATTTTTTCGGCAAATCCACATGGCCGATGATCTCAAATAATTTCGATTCCGCCGCTTTTGTCAGCCGCTCGAAATAGGCTGACCAGACTTCAAACGAATTGCGGTTTTTCCATTCGGAAAGCTTTTGCGGATCGTCAATCGCCCACGAATCGGAAACATAATGCACGCTACCGATGAAGTAATCCCACGGATGACGCGCGGCGAGTTCGCGAATCCAGTCTTCGCCGCCGGGCAGGTAATCCACTTCCAGCGCGAGACGAATGGTGAGTTGTGGAAAATCCTGCTGCACCTTGCGGATTTTTTCGACGTATTCATCCAATTGGTCGAATCGCATCCGCCAATTGTCGAAATCATCGCGTGGCATCGGCGAGTGGTCGGAGAAGCCGATTTCCTCAAAGCCGAGCTCAATCGCGCGTTTCACATATTCAACCGGTTCACCGCGCGCGTGGCGGCAGAGCGGCGTATGCATGTGATAATCGGCAGGCAGCGACATGCACTGAGTTTCGAGCTTTGGATTTTTAGTTTCAAGTTTTTGATTTGAAACTTTTCCGAAGAATTTACGTCTAATGAACCGTATGTTGCAGCCGCTGGCAGAAAATAGCTGGAATTTTGAGATGGCGGCACATCTGTTGAATCGTGCTGGATTTGGCGGAACGCCTGCGGAAATACAACAATTGGCTGACCTTAGCCACGCGGAAGCCGTTTCTTCATTGCTTGATTACGAGCATATTCCCGATCCCACGCTCAATCCGGTTTGGGCGCAACCCGATCCGGGGCGGCTGCAAAGTTTGCGTGACATTTATCAACATGGCACGCCGGAGGAAAAAAAGCAGGCGCAGCAGGATGAAAACCGGCTGCAACAGGAGCGAATGCTTGAACTGCGCGGCTGGTGGATTCAGCGCATGGCCAAGGGACCGCGGCCCTTTCAGGAAAAAATGGCTTTGTTTTGGCACGGTCATTTCGCGACGAGCTTTGAAAAGGTACGTGATGCCTATTACATGTGGCGGCAAAATGAATTGTTCCGGCGGCTCGCGACGGATAACTGGCTGCGGCTGCTCATCGAGGCCGGCAAAGACCCGGCAATGCTGATTTGGCTCGATCAGGCGCAGAGTCGCAAGGAGCATCCGAACGAAAATTACGCGCGCGAATGCATGGAGCTTTTTTCAATCGGCGAAGGTCATTACACCGAAGAAGATGTGACTGAAGGCGCACGCGCGTTGACCGGCTGGTCGCTGGACCGGCTGAATCAAAAATTCATTTACCGTCCATTCTTTCATGACAATGGCGTCAAAACATTTCTTGGTCTGACCGGAAATCTTAACGGCGAGGAAATGATGGGGCAAATTGTCGCGCAACCGCAAGCCGCTCTGTTCATCACGGCCAAAATCTGGAATTTCTTTACGGGACAAACGCCATCGGATGAATTGAATGACGCGCTCGCCGGTGTCTTTCACGAATCCGGAAACAATTTCAAGCCGTTTTTGCGCATGATGTTCCGTTCGGAGGAATTTTACGACGCATCCATCATTCGCAATCAAATCAAAAGTCCGGTGCAATGGCTCGTCGGCAGCGTGCGGATGCTGGAATGTGAAATGCCGCCGCCGGCCGCGAGCTGGGGCATTACGCGCAGTCTGGGGCAGGACTTGTTCGCGCCGCCGAACGTCAAAGGCTGGGACGGCGGCTTGAGCTGGATCACGACCAATACTCTGCTGCTGCGTTACAATGAAGCGGCAATCGTCGTCGAAGGAAATTACCGGATATTTTCGCCGGGCGACTTTGCCCGTAAACCCGGCGGCGCGGGCGGCGGTGCCATTGAACGGAACTTGGAGGCGATGCCGCCGAACCGTCTGGACGTTGAAAAGATTTTGTCGCCGGAGGAACGGAAAAACAAGGACACACTGGTTGCCGCGTTGGAACACCGGCTATTGCAGGCGCCGCTCAAGGGCGATCAGCAACAGGCATTGCGCGATTTTCTCAATTCCCGCGGTCAAGTCAACGACGAAGACATCCGTGTCGCCATTCGGCTCGTCATGTCCACGCCTGATTATCAAGTAGCATGAGGTTATTATGAAAAACGAAATTACACTCCAAACCCGCCGCCAGTTTTTGCGGACAACCGTGCTCGGCAGTGCGCTGTCGTGGACCGTGCCGGCGTTTCTCGCCAACACGTTTTCCGCGCTGCAAAGCCAGGCGGCGGATTCCGCCACGCAAATTTCAACTGGCAAGGACGGGACGATTCTTGTCGTGTTGCAAATGGCTGGCGGCAACGACGGCATCAACACCGTCGTCCCTTACACGAATGATTTTTATCACAACGCGCGCCCGCGCATCGGCCTTTCGGCGGATAAAGTTTTGGATTTGAACGGCGAGATCGGCTTTCACGGCGCGATGACCGGGTTCAAAGACCTTTACGATTCCGGCAATCTCGCCGTCGTTCAAGGCGTCGGTTATCCGAACCCGAATCGCTCGCACTTCCGCTCGACGGAAATCTGGCAGACCGCCAGTGACGCGGACAAAATTGAACAATACGGCTGGATTGGCCGCTACTTCGACAACGCCTGCGCCGGCTGCGACCCCACCGTGGGCGTGACCATCGGCAACCAGATGCCCGAGGCGTTTTTTGCAAAAAAGCCGACGGGCGTTTGCCTCAACAATCCGCAAAATTATCGCTTCGTACTCGGCGAACATCCCAAGCCCGGCCAGATGGATTTGACCGAGGAATCTTACAAAAAGATGAATGAATTAGACGCCAACGGCACCGATGAAAATTCCGGCGGCAGCATCGGCATGCTCGCAGCCGGAATGCCGATGCAAGGCGGCTCGGCCATTGATTACATTCAACGCACCGCGCTCGACGCGCAGGTCAGTTCCGATGAAATCCGCAACATTTCCTCGCGCGTGCAAAGTCAGGCCGTTTATCCAACATCGCAACTCGGCAATTCCCTCAAGCTCGTCGCCAAACTCATCGGCGGCGGTTTGCCCACGCGCATTTATTACGTGTCGCAGGGCGGTTACGACACGCACGTCAATCAAGTCCCCACGCAACAGCGCCTGCTCAAGGACCTCGGCGATTCCACCAAATCGTTCGTGGCAGATTTGAAGGCGCAGGGAAATATGCAGCGCGTGCTCGTGATGACCTTCAGCGAATTTGGTCGGCGCGTGACGGAAAATGCCAACGGCGGCACCGATCACGGCGCGGCTGCGCCGCTGTTCATCGTCGGCAACAAAGTCACAGCCGGTTTGCTTGGCCAGTATCCGAGCCTTGCGACGCAGGATTTGTTTGAAGGCGACATCAAATACACCGTGGACTTCCGCAGCGTCTATGCCGCCGTTCTGGAAAACTGGCTCAAAACCCCGAGCGCGCCGATTCTTGGCCGCCAGTTCCAGCCGCTTCAACTGGTGTAGAAATCAAGCGCTTTAAGTCCGAACGCACACAACTGATGCCTTCCTGCGAATAAGATGACTTCAAGTGCGCGCAAGAACACTAAAGTTACGCACAAAACGACTCAAGTTACGTGCAACATGACCAAAGTTACGCAGAATGTGATTCGAGTTGTGTGCAAGAATGACAAAGTTATGTACAACTTGACTCAAGTTGCAGGCAATATTGCCGGAGTTATACGTAACTTGATTCAAGTTGTGCGCAGGAAACGTAGAAAACCGGTCAATTTCACTGAAAACGGCGGATTTTGAACCGCAAAGATATAGAATGTGAATCGGTTGAATCTATGTGCGAGGGAACGGGGAGGCAACCCCTTTGGGGTTGGAAATGATTTTGGACGGACTTGACATTCCATTGTCTGAAACGAAACTCGGGCGATGAAAGCGGCTTACATCAACGAAACCGGCGGCCCGGAAAAAATCATTTACGGCGATTTGCCGGAACCGAAGCCAAGCGCAAATCAATATCTCATCAAGGTCAACGCCGTGGATGTTAATCCCATTGATCTTTACATCCGCAGCGGCGCGGTGCCGGCGAAAATGAAATTTCCCTGCATTCTCGGCAGCGACCTCTCCGGAAAAATTATCGCGGCGGGTGTGAATGCAAAAAAATTTCGCGTCGGCGACCGTGTTTGGGCGATTGTGCAGGCCGGAACGTTTTCCGAATTTGCCGTTGTGGATGAAAGCTGGCTGAATCCGATTCCGGAAAAAGTCAGCGACGAGGATATTGTCGCCATTTCACTGGTCGGGACTACCGCGCACCTCGGACTTTTCGACAAGGCAAAATTGAAAGCCGGCGAAATTTTGTTTGTGAACGGCGGAACCGGCGGCATTGGCTCCAGCGTCGTTCAAATGGCAAAAATTCTTGGCGCGAAAACCATCACGACGGCCGGTTCGGATGAAAAAGTTGCCGCCGCAAAAAAGTTGGGCGCGGATTTGGCCATCAATTACAAAACTCAAAACGTCGCCGACGAAGTAAAAAAATTTGCGCCGGACGGCGTGAACGTCTGGTGGGAATCGTTGCGCGAGCCGGATTTCGACAAAACGATTGCACTGCTCGCGCCGCGTGGCCGGATGATTGTCATGGCTGGGCGCGACGCGCGGCCGCAGTTTCCGGTCGGACCGTTTTATTCAAAAAGTTGTTCGCTGTTCGGATTTGTGATTATGAATTCATCGGCGGACGAACTGCGCGCGGCGGCGGACGACATCAATCGCTGGATGGCGGCTGGAAAACTGAAGGCGCAAATTGACCGTGTGCTGCCGCTCGCGCAAACGGCGGACGCGCACCGTTTGCAGGAAGAAAGCACGATTAAAAAGTCGGGCGCACTCGCGGGGAAAATCGTTTTGAAGCCTTGAATTCAACCGGCTCGGACCAACCCTGGGCTGATTGATGGAATTCCGTTGGGATTCATTCCGTCAATCCCGAAGGTATTGGATCAATCAGCCCGGTGTTGGCGCAAAGCGACTACGCCGACGCCACCATCCTTCAACTCAACGAGAAGTCTTCGGAGTTCAGAATGTCGATCTAAAGCGTTTTCCCATTCCTTCTTTCGATGCAATCTGATTATTTCTTCCATCACCGCAATCGCAGAAGAAAAATGAGCCAGAGTTCCTTGGCTCAATACTCTATCCTTTGCTTGCTTTGCCGCCACCTCGGCCTGTTGGGCAGCTCGCTTTGCTGTTGTAATTCCTCTAATCGCGAACCAAAAGCCAATTAAAAAAACAAACAATCCAAGAACGCTCGCAACATTCCCCCACGAATCGCAAAAATCGCGAAGGGGTTGGAGATTTCCAAGGATTATTTTCATTTGTTCGGGATTATCACAATGAAGAATTACAACTTCAAATCCTTATCCGTCACCGCGCCTTCCGACGCAATCGTGAGCTGGCTGTTTTTTTCGCAAAAGTTATTCATCTCTATCCTTGGATTTGATTCAGCGATAAACTTCGCGTCGGTGGCGCACACGGTTCACACGCACAATGCGGATTTCATCGGCAATCTCATAAACCACGCGGTAATCGCCCACGCGGATGCGCCAGTCGTGCTTGCTGCCGGCCAGTTTGCGGCAACCGGGCGGACGCGGCTCGCTGGCCAGTCCGCGAATGGCGGCAATGACACGGTCGTGAATCTCGGACGAAAGCCGGTTGAGGTCTTTCTCGGCGGCGCGTTCAAGAAAGACGCGATACATGGTCAGTTGCGGCGGCGGCCGGCCAGATAATCTTCGAGCGGACGGTAGTGAAGCGGCTTCTGGCGGGCGCGCTTCAACCACGCAACGTCTTCGGCATCTTCGGCGCGCTCCAGCAATTCTTGATATTCCTTGATGGGCAGAATCACGGAGACGGGCTTGCCTTTGCGCGTGATGATTTCAGGTTCAAGAACGGTCGTCTTCATGGTTTCAACCTAGCAAAGGTCTGTTCGATTGCAAATCACAACTTCAAATCCTTATCCGTCACCGCGCCTTCGGACGCGCTCGTGACGTGCGCGGCATATTTCGCCAGCACGCCGCGCGTGTAGCGGGGCGCGGGTTTCTTCCACGACTTGCGGCGGGCGTTCAATTCTTTGCCGGCGATTTCGAGCGTCAGTTCGCGTTTCTCGGCGTCAATCGTGATGGCGTCGCCGTTCTTCACGAGCGCGAGCGGCCCGCCGGCGTAAGCTTCTGGCGTGATGTGTCCGACCACGAAGCCGTGGCTGCCGCCGGAAAACCGTCCGTCGGTGATGAGCGCCACGTCCTTGCCGAGTCCCTTGCCCATGATGGCGGACGTGGGCGAAAGCATCTCGCGCATCCCCGGCCCGCCGCGCGGTCCTTCGTAGCGGATGACGATGACGTCGCCCTTCACGATCGTGCCGTCGAGAATTTTTTCCATAGCCGCTTCTTCCGAATTAAAAACGCGCGCGCGTCCGGTGAATCGCAATCCTTCCTTGCCGGAAATTTTTCCGACCGCGCCTTCGGGAGCAAGGTTGCCGCGAAAAATGACGAGGTGGCTGTCCTTTTTGATCGGCTTGTCGAACGGCTGAATAATTGTTTGATGCGCCGGATACGGTTTCACGTCGCGCAACGTTTCGGCAATGGTCTCGCCGGTGACGGTCAACGCGTCGCCGTGCAATAATTTTTTGTCGAGCAAGGTTTTCATCAGCGGGCGGATGCCGCCGATGGCGACGAGTTCGGACATGAGATGTTTGCCGCTCGGTTTCAGATCGGCGAGCACGGGAACGCGTTTGCCGATGCGCGTGAAATCGTCAATGGTCAGCTTCACTTTCGCCGCGTGCGCGATGGCGAGCAGGTGCAGCACGGCATTCGTCGAACCACCGAGCGCGATGACGACGGTGATGGCGTTCTCAAACGCGCGCTTCGTGAGGATGTCGAGCGGCTTGATGCCGCGCCGCAACATTTCCACGACGGCTGCGCCCGCGCGACGGCAATCGTCCATCTTCGCGGGTGAAATGGCGTTTTGCGCGGAGCTGTTCGGCAGGCTCATGCCGAGCGCTTCAATCGCGGAGGCCATCGTATTCGCCGTATACATTCCGCCGCACGAACCGGGACCGGGAATCGCGCATTGTTCGACGGCGAGAAATTGTTCGTCGGAAATTTTTTTATTCGCGTGCGCGCCGATGGCTTCAAAGACGGAAACCACATCGAGCTTGCGCGTGTCGCCGGTGATGCAGCCGGGCAGAATCGTTCCGCCATAAACGAACACGGACGGACGATTCAGTCGCGCAATCGCGATGAGCGCGCCGGGCATATTTTTATCGCAACCGCCGATGGCCACAAAGCCATCCATGCCCGCGCAGCCGACGACGGTTTCAATCGAGTCGGCGATGACTTCGCGCGAGACGAGGGAATATTTCATGCCTTCGCTGCCCATCGAGATGCCGTCGGAGATCGTGATGGTGTTGAAGATGATCGCCTTGCCGCCGGCGGCGTTCGCGCCCTTTTCGGATTCGAGCGCGAGCTTGTCAATGTGCATGTTGCAGGGCGTGACGTTGCTCCACGTCGAGGCGATGCCGATGA
Organism: uncultured Verrucomicrobiae bacterium; assembly: GCA_963719075.1. GTDB lineage: Bacteria > Verrucomicrobiota > Verrucomicrobiia > Limisphaerales > UBA11358 > UBA11358. The sequence goes on from CAVRAN010000013.1 coordinate 82,169, forward strand.
TGGGCTTGGCAAAATCCTCCTTCGTGAAACCGACGGGATAAAGCATGGCGCGCGCGGCGGCGCGTTCATCGCCATCGAGCAAAAGGCTGGAGTGCGGGCGCAAGGGATCGGCGGATTTGTTTTTTTTCATTTCGGAAATGTTGCCACTGAATTGGCGCATCAGCAAGTCGCGGAGTTTTGAATTGAAAAGGCGGTTACGCTCGGCGAAAGTGTGCGCTCGCGTGGAGAGATGGCAGAGTGGTTTAACGCGCACGCCTGGAAAGCGTGAATACCCAAAAGGTATCGGGGGTTCGAATCCCCCTCTCTCCGCCATTCTGACTTTTCGTGACTCATGGTGACAAGCGATGAGTCACGATGACTTTCGCCAGTGTTTTCAAGACTGTTTTCAGTTTTTATCTCCCTGATTTTCGTGACAGTCGGTGACATCGTTTGACCGCTCACGCCTAAAGTTCGGGAGTCTATTCGGGAGTCAGTGCGTTCACCAAAACCCGGCAACGTGTCCATGACTTCGCGCAACGGCAATTGCCCGGCGTCCGTGTAGGTTTTCATCGTCAGCCGCATATCGCTGTGCCGAGCCAGTTCCATCGCCAGTCGCGGATGCACCTTCATCGTCGAGAGCCGCGTAATGAAGGTTGTCCGCAGCGCGTGATAATCCATACGATGTCCGCGTTCGTCCAGAAACGGAATGCCCGCCTTTGCCAAGTCTTGCCGAAACTCTTTCATCTTCGGAACGCCGTTGACCAGCACCAGATCGTCAATTTTGCCGTCTGCCGGTTTCTGCTGTTGCAACACTTCAGCCAGTTCACGATGCAACGGCAATGCCTGTTCTTTCCGGTTCTTATTCACGGCAGCATGAATGCGTAACAATCCGCCGGATTCGCCAAGCACCAGATTCGACCAGCGCAGCGTTTTGACTTCATTGCGCCGCAAACCCGCATACAGGGGCAGCATATAGGCCAGTTGGTTTTTACCCGCAACTTGCAACAACTGGATGGCCTGTGCATCTGACAACGCCCGCCGCTGAATCCGTTCCTTGCCGCGTGTGTCCGTCCGCTCGACCAGTTCAAAGGGATTCACAATGACGCGGCTTTGCTTGCGCAGCCACGTCCAAAAGGCCGAGAGCGTGGCCAGATATTCATTCAGGGTCTTGGGCGCTTTGGTGACCTGTTCCTTGCGCCATGATTGAAACGAGGCGGGCGTCACGTCCGCCAGCCGTGTCCAATGACATTCACGCACCAGTCGGCGCAACCGCGTGTTCACATGGCGAAGGTGATCTACCGACCGTCCCAAAACGGTCAACTCATTTACGTATTCTGAAATCAGATCATGCAACGGACTTTTCGCCGCATCCCGTTCTGGTTTCGCCGGAATCAATCCCGCCGATTCATGTTCCAATTCCTGAATCAGCTTGTTCAGCTTTTGTTGGGCGACCTGCTTGTCGGACGCTTGCAAAGCGATGTCCCGCACCTTGCTGTCACCAGGAAGTTTGATACGCGCACGGTATAACCGGCCTGTTATCCTTTTGCCGTTTTGTAATCGTTTTGGTTTATAGATTCTGGCTTCCATATTTCATGCTCCTTTCGATTAACTTGGTTGACTCAACTTTTGAAAATACGCTTTGACCTGGCTTTCGAGCATCCCCACGGCCCGGCCAATGTGCCGCAGCGGTGGCAACTCGCCGTTTTCCGCCCTTCGTCTTACCGTTCGCTTGCAGACACCGAAAATCTTTTCCAATTCCGGGAACCGTATCAGACGATCATTAAATGAATACTCGACTGGCATAAAACATCATTTCTCCTCCTTCAATTTCCACGTCTTGTTTGCCTTGTCCCATTCCACTCCCTTGCGCAGCCGTCTCCGCAAGGCAGCGGCTTTTTCAGGGGAAGCCATTGCCGCCTTCAATTCGGTCAGCAGATAAAGCATATCCTGCTGCTTGTAATCCTCGTAAATGGTGCTTTTTTCCTTTTGATATTTCACCTTCCGGTTGCCTTTGTCCTTCGGGTCGCGTTCGGTAAATTCCCTGGCTTCCCTGGCTTCTTGCTCCGTCGGTTCATCCCCGCCGCCCGCTTGCAACAGACGTTCACTTTCCTTAAACAGACTCTCATCCGGGTCGTCCACAAACCCGACTCTGCGCTTTATTTCTTCCGCCCAAGCCTTGCACTCACTGACCGACACTACAATGAAAGGACGTTCCTTGGCTCTGCGCTTGGCACCGAACAACCTGGTTTCCTCGTGGGTGACGTAAAAGAAAAAGGCCGTCAATTTGCCTTCCTTGATGCGTTTATAGACGCTGGCGCGTGAGACGGGAACGAACAGAACGACGCTGCTGGTTGAAAGCCCCACGTCCCCTTTGTAATACTCACCGAGTTTTTCAAGCCACTCGCCACACTCCTTGAAACTTCCCTCCCGCCGATAAGCACGAGTGCCGGTCGTCGGCTCGCCGACCAGCTTGTGCAATTCCTTCGGCACTTCTATGAAAGGAAACTGAATAAACGGCATATTCCCTATCGTAACACGATAGATACAGTTGTCAACCATAAATCTTGAAATTGTATTTTTGGATTTCCCGTCAGCGGCTTGGGTGCGTCTTATGGATAGCTTGCGATTGAATATGCTTGCAGGAATCTCCGGCTGGAAATCCCGACGCGCCTTCCTAACCAGCCACGTCCCCGGCTCGGCGAGCACTGTCAAGGTGGAGCCACAAAAAGAAAACCCGACGTGAAGCGCATCGTTTTAATTTGGACAACCTTGTCAGGCGCAGACGAGTCATACCCTCGGACGAGGCAAGCGCGCCGGAACCTACCTATTGCGAATGCGTTTTTATGTAAATAACTTTTTCAAAAAAATTCATTTGCAGACTAGAGAACTTCTTGACGGTTCAATTGTCACCACGTAATTGCCTTCGGTTTCATGACATTGTGAATGCACCAGGAGCCATGCTAAAGTAGCCATCAATAGGAATGAGTGATTAAATGATTTGGAAAATTTATTTTGAATGGCTTTGGTCGGCGGTTGGTGATCGGGAAAAGTGGTGCGGAGACGGAGAGACGGCTGGAACGCAGTCGGAGCGCAACGCCGCCGCCAACCGCCGACGGAAGTCTGCGCGTTTTGCGATTCACGAATTTGGCCAAGACGGGCAGGAGGAAATGTTGCGGGCTAGAGCGGAATCAACGGAAGCCGGTCGCAGCATTTCCGCCTGCTGGTCTTGACCGACTTGTTGAAAGTTGGAAGGATTCGATGAAAAACTGGCTGATCTTTTACTAAATTAGCGCCTCCCACGTTAACCGATGGCAAACTGGACACTGCTCTCAATGACACCAGTACCGATGGCGTAGCGGGTGAGACCGGCGGTGTTGTGGATGTCCAGCTTCTGCATGAGATGCTCTCGATGTTTCTCGACGGTCTTGAGGCGGATGCCGAGTTCTTCTGCAGTTTCCTTGTTGGCTTTGCCTTCGGCGACCAATTGAAGCACTTCCATCTCGCGTGGAGTCAGTTCGGCAGCTTTCTTGTTGACCATTCCTGTCCGGCCAAATGATTGTTGATTAAGATGATCAAGGCGCTTGGAAAGGGAGGGACTGAAAAACGTCTTTTCCTGATGGACTTCCCGAATCGCCCGATGCACGTCATCGGCGGAGGTTTGTTTGAGCAGAAATCCCACCGCGCCGGACTCCGTTGCGTTTTTGACATATGCGTCGTCACTGTGCGCGGAGAGCACGATCACTTTGACGGCAGGCATGGCTTTGAGAATCTGGCGCGTTGCTTCCAGACCATTGAGCAGCGGCATCCCGATATCCATCAATACCACGGCGGGATGAAGTTTTTTGACCATTTCGACCGCTTGCCGGCCATCTCGCGCTTCGCCGACCACTTCGAAGTCATCTTCCAGTTCAAGCATCTTGCGACATCCTTCGCGCACAATCGTATGGTCTTCCGCCAGCAGAATAGTGATTTGTTTCATGGTTGCTTGCTCCGGCATAAAATAATTTACTTATGCCATTTGTCCGGCGTGAATTCCTTCTGTAAATTCCTCGATTATCTTTTTGTTGAAGTCGGGAATATCATCCGGCTTGCGGCTGGTGATGAGTCCCTGATCCACGACTACCTTTTCATCCACCCAGTCTGCGCCGGCATCAATCAAATCCGTTTTGAGGGATTGATATGAAGTCATCTTCCGTCCGCGCACAACATCGGCCTCAATCAAAATTTGCGAGCCATGGCAAATGGCGGCAACTGGTTTACCAGCCTCGAAAAAAGCGCGAACGAATTTCACGGCTTCCGGCATCTGGCGGAGCTCGTCGGGATTCATCACGCAGCTGAGCAACAAAAGCGCGTCGTAATCGTCGCTATCCGCATTTTGCAGCATAACATCCACTTTAATCCTGTCGCCAAATTGGTCTTTATCCCACGCTATAACGGAAATATTTCTTGGTGAAACCACATAAGTGGCAGCGTTCGCCACTCTAAGTGCTTGACGAAGTTCTTCCAGTTCGCTTTGTTCGAATCCATCTGTCACCAAAATAGCCACTTTTTTATTGTCAAGATTGGCATCCATAGCACTTTATTCAGTTAGAAAATCTAAACGGAAGGCAAGATGCTTTGAATTTGGTTCGGCTCGCTTCGATTCTAGGTTTTTCTGTTCGTTGCTCATAAGCTTTTCATTATTATCGTCTCATCTTTCTGAAGAGCTTTTAGCTTGGATTGTGCCAACAGTTTTCTTTGGGTTTTCTTGGGATTTAACGATTCGATCCGACCGCATTTTGCAATTTACAGTAACTGGCGAAAGGCAAATGCAATTTGCATCATCACCGCCCCAATCTATAAACATGAAGATGCCATTGCGTGATATAACGCTGTTTTCATTTACGAAATGAATAGTCTAACTCCGCTCGGGCGATTCCGTTGAATTGGCATTAATAACCAAATTCATAAATCGCCGGGCGCGGTCAGCCACAGCGGGGTGCGGATGATTGATTTGAGCAGGCGCGTTCCAGAGAATATAAAATTCAAAATCATCCGGTGGCCGACCATGAGTGCGCTCAAACATGGTTAGACGCGACGACATGATTCGTTGTGCGTTTGCCAAAGCGACGCAAGCATCCAATGGATCGCCACTCGGCCACAGTTCGCGGCGAATTTGATAGCGAGAGATTTCGCCCGCGCGCCCGACGATGCGGTCGTTATCGCCGCTTTCGAACATGGCAAGGGCAGCCCAACGATCCATTGCCGAGGCATTGGCAGATAAAATCAAGAATAGGAACAGTATTTTCACCAACAAACCTTTTAAAAATTTTGAAAGGGGAAAGGTTTATGTAGAGATGTCGCCGTTTTCATTCCTGCAACTTTTTAGTATGAAACTGGTTGCCTTGTTCATTTGTTCACATAGAAGATGAGGAAGTCGCAGTTGAACTCGGCTGGTTTGTCGTATTCGTTCCGTTGGGCGTGTTGTATTTGTCATTGAGTTCCTGCGCCATCTTGAAATGTTTTTGCAAGGTTGGCAGTGTTTTATCGGCAAATTTTTTAAGTTCCGGGTCGGATAGACTTTGGGACGCAGTTTCAAATTCATTCACAGCGTTAGTGTGATCGCTGACCATGTCGCTTAAATAGGTTTGATCGAATTGGTCGCCGGCGAGCGACTGTAAATGTTTGACGTCCTGATAATCAGTCAGGTATGGCAGATTCGTCATCGTCAGCAATTGAGCACCCTTGAGACTTTCTGAATTTAAAATCAGCGGATAACTCCAGTTCGGATCATCCGTCGAAAATGTATTGGTAGGCGGAAAAAACAATCCTTCGTCTTCCGCAATTTTCATAAGCTTCTTGTTAGCCTTGCTGTGATCCTTCACCATGTGATTGGCAAAACTTATTATTTCGGCGTTAGTGCTTTCTTCAAGAGCCACTCTGCTCAGAAATATTTCTTTTATTCCACCTATAGCCGCATCCGAGACAAACTGTTGGGATGTAAGTGCTGGCGGCAATTGGTTCGTGGAAGACGAACTGTCATCTGCAAATGCCGGGATTGCGATGCTGGAAACGCCCAGTGCAAAAACAATTTTATTCCAAATAGTCAGTTTCATAATTTTCATGGTAGCTCTAGCTCTAATTGTTAATAGCTGGTTTAACATTTAGCTGGAAATGTGCCGCCGGTAAATTTTCCATTCTAATCGTGAAGATATAAAACGCCGGATAATGTTTACTGCGAAATGCAATGGACCTGCCAAAAACTATGCGTTTTGCAAACAAAACAATCTTTTAAGTCCCTAAAATGATTGAAAGCATGCGATGATAAAAGAGGACCTGACCGCTTCACAAGCTGCTCCCACACGACCAAAAAATTGATGCAATATGGATAAAGATTTATTTTTTTATCGTGCGGAATTGTCGCAGGGCGACGAAGGGGTCAATCCGCGCTAAAAGAAAATGCGCCCAGTGATTTTTCCAGTGCCGCCAGAAATTTTGGGTTTTCCGCCACTCATGGAATTCGATTTTTCGGGAATATTTGAGCGTGTTCTCAAAGATTGCCTGCACTTGGGCGGTGGTAATTTTGTCCGTGAACCGCAGCATCAGTTCATAATTCAGATTGAGGCTGCGAATGTCGAGATTGGACGAGCCAACATAAGTAACGCCGTCGGCAATAATCAGTTTGGCGTGCAGAATCTGCGGCTGATATTCGTAAATCTGCACGCCTGCCTTCAACAGGCGATGATACAAACTTCTGGCCGCCATTTGTGAAACCAGCACGTCCGATTTGCCAGCCAGCAGCAATTGCACGCTCCCGCCACGCCCCACCACGCGCATCAAATCCCGGCGCAATCGCCGGGTCGGGAGAAAGTAGGCGCTGACGATCCGCACGTCGTGGGCTTTAGCCAAATCATGGTATAGCGCAGTTTGAAATGGGCTGGCTCCACGACCGGGATGAATAAGCAATAATTCCCCGTTCGTTATTTTTTGCGGTTTACGTTTGTGTTTGAAGGCGCGCAGCCGTAGCAATGGTTTGCGGTGAAAATCGGACAATGCGAACAATCCTTGAAATGAATTCGCCAGTTCTACGGCCAGCATTGCATTTTCCATGCGAATGCCCAGATCGAACCAACCGCTCGTCACGCCATCGCCATCGTATTCATCGGCCATATTAAATCCGCCGATGAAAATGATGGACGCGTCGCAGATCAACAGCTTGCGATGGTCGCGCACGCCAAACCGCCAGAAATGAAGAGGGTTGAAGCGGCGCACCTCGGCACCCGCGGCAACGAGCGGTTTGAAAAAATTATCCGGCAAAAACCATGAGCCGGCGGCATCCATCAGCACGCGCACATTCACGCCGCGCCGCGTCGCCGCCAGCAATGCTTCCAGAAAGCGCCGTCCTACTTGACCGTCGGAAAAGGTGTAGGTTTCCAGTAGGATTGATTTCCGCGCTGCGCCAATCGCTTCCAACATACCCGGAAAAATTTTCCGACCCATGCAGAGCCATTGCAACGCCGGAGTTTTTGGAGCAGGCATAATATTTTGAGTAATTTGCTGGATTTTGAAATTCCTCTGTCATTGACATTTGGATTCTTAAGAAATTACCTCTTTTTGGGTGCTGGCGGAAGCGTTTCCGAATTTTCTTTTACAACCGCGATCATCTCTTCCATGTCTTCCTTGATTTCACCGACTTTAGGATGCACTTCTTTGATGAGATCGTGTTCAACCTTTGATAATGTCTCGATCCGCTTGCCCTGTTCACGAAGTTGCTCCAAGAAGAAATTCTGCCTGCCTGAAATCCGATGCATCCACCAAAAACAAACACCCCAGCATACGGTTCCAATCAAAGTCATCCAGAAAGCCAGGGTATTTTTATCCATAAGCATTTTCTGCACAGATTCCCAATATTCCAGTCAGCTATGCCTATGCCAAAATGAAGCGGAGTAATTTTTACAGAAAATGCCATAATCTCGTTATTTTGCATAAAGGCAATTTGCAATGAAGAAAATTCCGCATGCGGGTGATTTGCAAATTTCACAATGCGCGATTTTACCGGCACACCATCGAACGCATAGCGCGCTTCAGCAAAAAAACTGAATATAAAAGCATTACTAAATTCAAGACAGGCTTTTCATCTCCATCCACCTCGAACGAACACATGTTTTCCATTACGAACAACATACCGATGCGATACCCAAACAGCACCTGGATGTGGTGGACGATCCCAATGACCTCGTTGCCACTCCCAGCGACCGTTCCATACCCAAGCACCTCCAATCCAAACAAAGCCAATGCCAGGCGCTGGAGTAACATTTTCCACTATTGGCGCTGGCGGATCTCCAGCGACATCAACTTCCGCTCCCACCGTCGCTACCGGCGTTGCCGGATAGACAACACATCCAATTGCGAAGAGTGAAGCGGCAAAGATTAGCAACGCCATTTTGAGCAACGCTGTTTTTTTCATAAGTTGACGCGCGAGTGAGGGATTGGTCGTCGATGTATTCTCCGGTGCTGTGGTCGCAGTCGAGAGACCCAAATATACGGCGAAGCACAATCTGTCTGGTTAAAAACTAAAGCGCAATCCTGCGCGACCTAATCCGTAATTATCAGTCTTGTCGGCAACTACATATCGGCCATCAACAAAGAAACTCACATTTCTGCAAAAACGGAACTCAATGCCTCCACCGAACTGTCCAAATTTCTGCGACACTTCATCAAATTGATAGCCACCGCCGCCAAAGATGTAAGGCGCAATTCCGGTGTCGCCGATGGGAAGCCGTCCGATCAGATTTCCCGATGCGCTATCAATGAAATTGTGAGCCGTATTTTCAGTATAGGCATCGCCGCCAACGCCGACATAACGGCAGAAAAAGTAATTCAACCCGACACCAGCACCGAGCCGACCATCATGTCTGATTCTGTCGCCGGTAATGTGATCAATCGTCTGCTGGCCAACGGAGCCGCTGCCAAATACGTCGATTGAAAGTTCCTGCGCCCGGTAAAAGGGATAATCCGAGGTTGTTTTTTGTTGATTGGTCGTGGTTGTGGAATCCTGGGCATTGGCGCAATAAACCGCGCCCAAAATTCCGAGGACAACCGCCGTCATATATCGCTGCCATTTTTTCATAAGAGTTTTTCTTTCAGGTTTTATTTTTGTGGCGACTCTTAATATTGAAAAGCGCCGCTGAAAACCAATTAGCTTGGTGTGTGCCAGTGTTGCTTTGGTTGTATTTGAAATATTTTTTTGAAATTATAATACGTGCACGAAAAGTTATTTCATTGCACCATGCATAGTGGTTTTGCACTTTGCATGAATTCCATTTGGGGTTCATTCAAACCTTGCCCGAAGGACGAAAGGTAATCACAGCACCGACAATCGCCGCCGCGCTGCCACCCAGCAGCAACCACATTGTCTTGTTTGTCGGAGCGCCGGTGAAAGTGCGTGATACATCTGAACTAACTGAGTCTGACGCATTGGAACCGTAGATGATCAATGCGATGCCGACGACCAACAGCGCTATGCCTATGCCTTTGTTCATAATTTTCCTCTTTAGTTTTTTATTTTCGATTTCTCTCTGTGTACAATCCGTTCGCCCAACTGAAAAAGTGGTCCGGTGAGTATCCATGCCAAAACCAAAAGCCCAGTTACACCAACGGCAAGAATGTGGATGGTTAATCGCACAAGTTTCTGAAATACCTCAGAATTTTGGAAAACATTCATGATATGCGTTTAGGTCACATTCATCACAGCATTGGTCGTGCCGAATGGATTGGGCACAAGTTGGACGGGGTGTGGATCGTCGCACCACTCGCCATCGACAATGAAGCGATACGAATAATGGCCACGCGGCAACGGAACAGTAGCAAACCAAACCCCGTCTTCTGACTTGATCATGTCGAGGGGGAATTGTTCCCAATCTGTAAAATCCGCAGCGAGTTTGACCGATTCAGCAAATGGCGCTTCCAAATGGAACTCGGTTGTTTTAAGTTCGACCAATGAATGCTTAGAAAGCTTTCTCGCGCAGCTGTCATCGCGGTTTTTTTTGACGTTGCACTTCATGTTGCGCGTTCAACGGGGTTTTTGCTAAATGTGCGTGCCGCGTCAAAAGCATCATTCTCCCTTTTGGCGGTTTTTAACGCCGCTTCTAATTTTTCCGGGTGCAACATCAAGTCGGCAAAAGGTGTCTCGCTTAGTGGCGGCGTAGATTTTGAAATGGTGGCAGGAGCAAAATCCTCAATGTGCGAGGCGATGTAAAACAGTGATGGAATAATAGGTTTATTTTGGATCGGGGCTGAAGTTTTCATGGTGTTGATTTGTTTAATTTGGAGTTGAACTGGTGAAGTGGTGACAAACTGGACGGTGACGTTGGTCATCGAATGGAAAATGCCAGACCGCCGATTGAATGCGCGAGACTCATGCATAATTTCACCCACAGCATTCATTTAGTGTTTGCACCCGCAGCATTCGTTCACGGCACGTTTAATTTCTTCCTTGGCTTGGCCGGTGCGTTTCTGGATGCGACCAATCAATTCATCTTCCTTTCCTTCAATAAATTGGAGGTCGTCATCTGTAAGCTGCGCAAATTTTTGTTTCAGCTTGCCCTTGGCAATGTTCCAGTTTCCTTTGACGGTGAGAGTGCTCATATATTTTTGTTTGTTGGTTGTTTCTGCCGCGCTACTCGTCGCGACGCGAATTCCTGTTTGCAAGTGGCGTGCCGACCGATTGAAGAAATTATTTTACCGCAAAACCAAATATTTATAGTGTCTGTCAAAGCTTCTGCCGGAAAATTAACCTTAAAAAGCGTTGCAATTTGCAAACCAACCCCATTCATCTGTTTGCAAATTGCAACATTTTATAATGCCTCGATCTCGATTCAATTGCGGCAAATACAGGTTTTACAATGAAACTCACAAATAAATCACTTCGGCACGTTGCCAGCTAAAAGAAAAGCGTCGGATGAGAGGTTTTTGTAAAAAGTGATTCTTCGCTCATACTGGACTTCTCATTCCGGCACTTTGAAAGGCAAATCATGATCGTGAATAAAAACTGCAAAATGCCTCTACCAGCTGTCCACAGAGAAGTCATGTGGCTTCTGAAGCTCCACGTCCACCGGCAAAAATCCGCAACCTGAATTTTTTATGCTCTACACACTCGCTCTCATTTTGATCATTTTGTGGCTGCTCGGATTGGTTTCGGGTTACACGATGGGCAACTTCATTTACATCCTTTTGGTCATCGCCATTGTCATGATTCTGGTGCGATTGATTCAAGGAAACAAAGTTTGATCTGTTCACATAAATCTCAAACCCAAAAAATATGAAGACACATACACCTCACAAAGCACACCAAACCGAAGAAGTTGGTGAACACCTCTTGGAAGACGCGCAGGCATTGCTTTCCGCCACAGCTCATGTGGCGGAAGAAAAAGTCGTGGAAGCCCGCAAACGTCTCGCAGCAGCTGTCGAAAGGGGGAAGGAGACATGGAATTCCGTCCAAGAAAAAGCGATTGCTGGCGCGAAAGCCACGGATCAAGTCATCCGCGATAATCCCTATAAAGCTCTTGGCGTTGCCTTGGGCGTGGGCGCTATCATCGGTTATCTGCTTCGTCGTCGTGATTGATCAATCGTCATATGGAAACGCCATCGGACACCATTCCACAATTGGCGGATGCGTCGAAGCGGTTGGCGCAGCGGACGCTCGTCATTTGCGAAAATAGGATTGAATTGCTGATGGTGGAATTTCAGGAGGAACGCGAGCGGATTTTGCGCGCCATCTGGCTGGCATTGGGCGCGGCGGCCTTTGGTCTACTAGCAGGTGTGGCGTTGACCGCCGTGATTACAGTTGCGTTCTGGCGGCAATCGCCGATGGCCGCCCTGTTGATTTTGACCGCGCTTTACGCTGTCGCCGCCACGGTTCTTTATGCGCGACTGGTCCGGTTGCAACGCGACTGGCAAACGCTGCCCACCACGCTGGATCAATTGAGAAAGGATCGCGAATGGCTGGAAAAAAATCTCGATTAACAACGCTCGAAACCAGAAAACAATTGTTGTTGGTAGAAAGCGAATTGAACCGCGCGCAGTTGCTCAATGAATTGAGCGATTTCAAAAATGAACTCCATCTTTTGAAAAATCAAGTGGAAGCCATTGGTTCTTTAGCTGCATCGGCGGCGAAACTGGCGACGACCTTTTCCACCATCGGCACCGCGTTCACTCATCGCGCCGCCGGTGAAAACGGAAAGACCTCGTGGATTTCCACCTTGTTAAACGGCGCACGGACGGGAGCGGTAATATGGGCGACGCTGCGATCACATCTGAAATGAACCCTTTTTAAGATTATGAACCAATCGGCAGCCTATGAAATGTTTCCATTGTGACAATTGCGGCATGATGGTTTTTTTTAAGAATGACCTTTGCATAAAGTGCGGTCATCCGCTTGGTTTTTTACCGGATGTTCTGGATTTAAGCGCGCTAGAAACCATGTCGGATAATCAATGGCGCGCGTCTTCGTCGCTGGCTCAAAAACGGGTTTATCGGAATTGTGCCAATGGACAACAATATAAAATATGCAACTGGATGGTGCCGGAAAATGATTCCGATCCATTGTGCGCCGCCTGCCGCCTGAATGAAGTCATCCCCAACCTGGCGGAAAATAAAAATCTGGAGCGCTGGGAAAAATTGGAACTTGCCAAGCGGCATTGTCTTTACACTTTTTTGAAATTGGATTTGCCGGTCGAAAATGCGCCCGGCGGCAAACAGCCGTCATTGCGGTTTCGTTTTCTTGAGGACGAAAAAAACTTACCAGTCAAAACCGGCCACGAAAATGGAATCATCACCGTCAACATTGCCGAGGCCGATGATGATGAACGCGAACACCGACGCCTGACATTGCACGAACCTTATCGCACGGTGGTCGGACATTTGCGGCATGAATCCGGTCATTTTTATTGGGATCGTCTTATTGCAAATTCGCAAAACCTAAAACGCTTCCGCGAACTCTTTGGCGATGAAACTGCGAACTACGATGCGGCGTTGAAAATTTATTACCAACAAGGGCCTTCCGCCGACTGGCAAGGTCGCACCGTGACTGCTTATGCCAGTTCTCATCCGTGGGAAGATTGGGCCGAAACTTGGGCGCATTACCTGCATATCATGGATACGCTGGAGACCGCCGCGAGTTTTGGCGTGAGCGTCAATCCTGACAATGCTGCAAACAATGGTTCTCAAAAAATTTCTCCCATCATGTTCAATGAGCAGATGGACTTCGACAAAATGCTGGATGGTTGGATTCCGCTGACGTGCGCTTTGAATTCAATCAATCGCGGGATGGGATTGTCCGATCTTTATCCATTTGTGATTCCGCCGGCAGTCGTCGAAAAATTGCGATTCATTCATCAGGTGATCAACAAATTAAATTAAATGCTCAACCAATTCCATCTGACTAGACAAGGCTTGGCTGGAGACATTATTTTTAACTGATTTTTGAAACGACCCGGCGGATTTTTAGGTCGGAAAATCGTAGAAGCGTATGAAGTTGCACACAGGAAAACAGTTTTACAAACTGGTTGTAGTTGCATGGTTGACGTTCTCTCTCGGGAGCGTTTTGATTGCGCTAGTCTCGTGGCATCAACTTTCTGCGGTCAGGGTCGTCGGCAGACAAATGTCGGCGATCCGAGACGATTTGAACGGCATCTTAAAGTCGTTGCTCGACATGGAGACGGGTGAACGAGGTTATGTCATCACTGGCAACAAGGATTTCCTTAAGCCGTTCATTCAAGCCGAAACCAATTTGCCGGCGCAGTTCAACGATCTGGTGAATCTGGTTCACGATGATCCGTCCATGCTGCCACCCGTAACAAAATTGCAGGCTGCCGCGCAAGCCAGCTTGAGCTGGCAGCTTGCCGTCATCAATGCCCGTATACAAAGTTTCGATCAGGCGGCGGGAATGGTCGCCACCGGCAATCTTAAAAGAATGATGGATGAGATACGCGTCCAAATTGAACTGATGGACCGGACTTACTTCGACCGGATGACATTCATCCGTCAAGATATTGGAAAACGCTTGTCGCGGGCGAATATGACCAGCCTCGTCGCCGGAATTTTTGCGATCGGCTCCGGTCTTCTCGCGTTATGGCTGTCCTATGTTGCCGTGCGACATCAGGAACGCGAACGTGAATTGACGGAAGCCAAACTTCAAGCCGAACACAGCAACCAGGAGAAAACCGTCTTTCTCGCAAACATGAGCCACGAAATCCGCACGCCGATGAACGCCATTCTCGGCTTCAGCGAACTGCTGCAAAATGATTTGCGCTCGCCGAAACACCGGCAATATCTGCAATCCATCCGCGCCAGCGCCGGTTCATTGCTCCTGCTCATCAACGACATTCTCGATATGTCGAAGATCGAAGCGGGCGTTATGGAATTGCGGCCTGAACCGACCGACCTGCGCGAGATTTGTGATTTTCTGCACACGCTGTTTTCCGAACCAGCCGCCAAAAAGGGACTCAAACTGCAATGCCACGTCGCCGAAAATTTTCCACACGCGGTGTTGATTGATCGCATCCGGCTGCGGCAGATTTTGGTCAATCTCGTCGGCAACGCGGTCAAATTCACGGACAAGGGCGGCATCGATGTGCGCGTCACTTGGGAAAAACAGGCGACTAGCAGCCGGGTCACATTGGTCATTGAAATTCAGGACACCGGCGTGGGCATTCCCAAAGACAAGCTGGACACGATTTTCAAACCGTTTGTGCAGGCCGGCGCGCATCGCGAAAAAGAAAAACAAGGCACCGGCTTGGGTCTGTCCATCGTCAAGCGTCTCACGGAAATCATGGGCGGCAGCGTGACGGTGGCGAGCGTGATGGAGCAAGGCTCGGCGTTTCATTTGCGGTTTCCCGATGTGCCCATTTCCACCCGGCTGGCGACTTCTGAAAAATCATCTTCGAGTGAAGAAGCGAGCTTTGACGAATTGCGCGCGTCCACGTTGCTCGTGGTGGATGACAACGAAACCAACTGCCAGTTGATCGCCGGAATGTTTGCCGGCTCGCATCATCATCTGATTTTTGGTTCCAGCGGCGAAGAGGCCGTTACCAAATCCCGCGAACTCAAGCCGGACATTCTGCTGCTCGACGTGCGGATGCCCGGAATCGGCGGACACGGTGCGCTGGCGGAAATCCGCAAAACGCCCGGCCTGGAATTCATGCCGGTCATCGCCATCACCGCTTCGAATTTGATCAGCGAAGACAACCAGTTGAAAGAACAGTTCAGCGGCTTCGTGCGCAAGCCGTTTTCCAAACGCGAACTGTTTGACGAGCTGGCGGATTTTCTGCCGCGACAACCCAAGGCCGAATCTCCAGAAGAAAAAAATGTTCCGGCGAAAAAGGAAATTGCGCCCGCGCCCAAGGAACTGATTTCTCAATTGCGCCAGTTGCTTGTTGAGCCGTGGCCGTCCATCCGCGACAGTGTGGCCGTCAATGAAAGTAAAATCTTCGCGCAAGGATTGGAAGGTTTGGGTCAGCGCTGGCAATGCGAGCCGCTGGTCCACTACGCGCAAAAACTGCTCCTTGACGCGGAGAATTACGCCGTGACAGATTTGGAAAAACATCTCGGTGAGTTTGCCATGCTGGTCGAACAGCTTGAACAAGGCGCAAAAGAATGAGTTCAAACGCACAACCAGCCATCGCGCCAGCGGAAGAAAATCCCGCTGCGCCGACGCCTGCATCGCTGAATGGCGTTCAGCCGTCGCGAATTCTCGTCGTGGACGACCAGCCTGCTAACGTGCAGATCGTAGGCGCGGTTCTGGGCAAGCTCGGCCACGAAATCATTCCCGCCTCGGACGGGCCGACCGCGTTGAAGCGCGTCGCGTTGCGGATGCCGGATTTAATTTTGCTGGATTTGCTGATGCCCGGCATGAACGGCTTTGAAGTCTGCCTGCAATTAAAATTAAATCCCGACTGGAAAGAAATACCGGTCATTTTTCTTTCCGCCGCCGACGACAAGGACATGATCGTCCGCGCGCTGAACGCCGGCGGCGTGGATTACATCACCAAGCCGTTCAACCAGGCCGAACTCATCTCGCGCGTGCGCACGCAACTCGCGCTCAAAACCGCGCGCGACCAGCTCAAGCAACTCGCCGAGGACAAGGACGAACTGCTCGGCATCCTCGCGCACGATCTGAAAAATTTCCTCGGCGGCATCAGCATGAGCGCCGACTTGATGAGTGGGCAGATCAAGAATTTGAACGACGAACGCCTGACGCAATTGACGGACAACATGGTTCGTTCGAGCGCGCTGGCGCTGGCTTTCGTGAAGGAATTTCTCGCCAACTCGGCAACCGATCATGGTTTCACCATAAAACCAACGGTTGTCAATCTGGCGGAGATTGCCAGCGCTGCGGTCGAGCAATATCAGGAGGCCGCACGCCGGAAAAAAATAAAAATCCAGACTGATTTTCCCGCAAAACCCATTGTCGTGGTGGCCGATGTTTTTGCGCTCGACCAGATTTTGGATAATTTGATTTCCAACGCGCTAAAATTTTCTCCGCCGGGCAAACAGGTTTTTGTTTCTGTCCGTTCGCTGAACCATCATGCCGAATGCGTGGTTCGCGATGAAGGGCCAGGTTTCACCGCCGAGGACAAAACAAAAATGTTCCGCCGTTATGGCCGGCTCTCGGCGCGTCCGACCGACGGCGAGCCATCCACGGGTCTGGGTTTAAGCATTGTTCGCAAGCTGGTATTGGGAATGAACGGCGAATTGTTTTGCGAAAGCGGTCCTGAAAAAGGCGCGGCGCTGATTGTCCGCCTGCCGCACCCGGTATTGAATTAACCAATTTTTTATGGATTTTTTAGTCATTGATGACGACAAGACGTTTCGCGATGCAACCTGTTTTCTCATCGAGGAGGCGGGGCATTACGCGGAAGGCGTCGAATCCGGCCAGCTCGGATTGAACTGGCTGAAGGAAGACAAATGGGACGCCGTGCTGCTGGACGTGAATCTCGGCCGGGAAAACGGCCTGGATGTGCTCGTGGAAATTCAAAAACAATTTCCACAGGTTCCCGTCGTGATGTTCACCGCGCAAGGCAGCGTGAAAGTCGCCGTCGAAGCCATGCGGCGCGGCGCGGTGGATTTTCTGGAAAAACCGTTTCAACGCGAACAGTTCATGACCGTGCTGGCGCGGCTGCAGCGGCTGAATCAAATGAGCCGGCGCATCGAGCGGCTGGAACAGGTGGTCACCGAAACGAAGGCGCAAAGTCTGGAGCCGATTTTTGATTTCACCACGCCAAAAATGCAGGAAGTCATGGACGTTCTGTTGCGCGCCGCGAAGACGCCCGCGTCCATTTTGATTCTCGGCGAAAGCGGCACCGGCAAAAGCGTCGCCGCGCGCGCCGTCCACGAAAAAAGCCATCTGGCGGACAAGCCGTTTGTGACGGTCAGTTGTCCAAGTTTGTCGAAGGAACTTTTGGAAAGTGAATTGTTCGGCCACGTTCGCGGTTCGTTTACCGGCGCGATCAAAGATCATTGGGGCAAAGTCAAAGCCGCCGAGGGCGGAACGCTTTTTCTCGACGAGATCGGCGATCTGCCGATGGAAATCCAGCCGAAACTTTTGCGGCTGTTGCAAGAGCGCGAATATGAACGGCTCGGCGAAAACGTCACGCGACAGGCGAACTTGCGCGTCATCGCCGCGACGAACCGCGATTTGAAAAAACGCGTGGCCGAGGGTTTATTCCGCGAAGATTTGTATTTCCGGCTGAATGTTATCGCCGTGGAAATGCCGCCGCTGCGTTCGCGCGACGGAGATTTGATCCGCTTCGCCGAGCATTACGAAAAATTTTTCGCGGAGCAGTGTGCGCGAAAACTCGACGGCCTTTCGCCCGAAGCCGTCGCGTGCATCCGCGCGTATGCGTGGCCGGGCAATCTCCGTGAATTGAGAAATTCAATCGAGCGCGCTGTGATTCTTGCCAAACATGAAAAACTTTTCCCGGAGGATTTCCCCGCCGAACTGCGTGGCCAAAATGCGATGACAAACGCCACCGGAGAAAACCTGCCGCAAGTCGGCTCGCTGATTTCGCTGGAAAAACTTGAGGAAGCGCACTTGCGAAAAGTTTTGGAGAAAACGCCCAGCTTGTCGGAAGCGGCGGAAGTTCTCGGCATTGACCAGGCTACGCTTTACCGCAAACGCAAAAAAATCGGATTGGAATGAAAGAGCAACTTCCAATGGACGCGGCGGCGCGCGAAGTCACGCGAGAAGAACTCTTGCGGGAAAACGCTCGACTGCGCGGTGATTTGCTCACCATCGCCGTGCGCGTCAGCCACGATTTGCGCACGCCGCTGGGCGGCATCGTCAATACGGGCGAACTGCTCCAGGAAATTCTCCGCGAAAAAGAGCCGGCTGCGGCGGCGTTGGCAGATTCACTTTTCACTTCGGTGGATGAAATGAGCAAACTCATCAGCCAAATCCGCATCATTACCCGGGCGACGGCTGATCCAAAACCGAAAACGCGGGTCAGCATGGCGGAAATTGTCTCGGGAGTGTTGCAGCGGCTCGAAAGCCGGATAATGAAAAGACAGGCGACAGTCGCCGAACCCGGTTCATGGCCCGAAGTGAACGGAGTGGCTGACTGGCTGGAATTCATCTGGTGGAATTTGCTGGCGAACGCGCTTCAACACGCCGGTGAAAAGCCGCGCATTGAATTGAATTGGCGCCAGGAAAACGACGGATTTCGTTTTCAAGTTTGCGACAGCGGCAGAGACATTCCGGCGGAAGTCCGCGCCAAACTGTTTCAGCCGTTCGATTCTTTGCACAGACCGGAAAGCGGGCATGGACTGGGACTTTCAGTTGTGCAAAGGCTGGTGGAATTGCAGGGCGGCGATTGCGGCGGCGAACCAAATCCCAAAGGCGGCGCGTGCTTTTTTTTCACGCTGCCGGCGGCCTGATGAAATTTGGCGGGCCAGAATTAAGATTGGCATTTAAGGCAACAGTAAAAGTGCAGCCGGTTTGAATCCGGGTAAGCAGACAGACAGGCGGTTTGTGTTCGCATTATGATTGCAAATTATGGGCGCAGTCAAAATGGACAGTGTGGAAAACATAAATCGGAAAAGTTAGCAACTGTTGAAACGCTTTCGTGTCAGCAACCGAAAGCGCGATTCAATTGGAGTCCAATTGATAATATGAAAACATCAATTCGTTGTTTCAGAAAGTTGTCCGGCGTGATGCTTGGACTCGCCATCATCATCGCGCCGAAAACCAACGCGGATCAATTGACGCCCGCGCCAGCGGACACCGGCACAACCAATTCGGACGCGCTCGCGACTTACAAAAAGATGAGCCTTGAAGAATTGATGGATCAGGAAGTCACTTCCGTGGCCAAAGAGCCGGAACCGTTGAGGCAAGCACCGGCGGCAATTCAAGTCGTCACGGGCGATGAGATTCAACGTTCCGGTGCGTCGAGCATTCCAGAAGCGCTGCGGCTGGCGGACAATCTGGACGTGGCGCAAATCAACTCGCATGACTGGGCGATCAGCGCGCGCGGTTTTAATTCTCATCTGGGCGACAAGCTGCTGGTCTTGATGGATGGACGCGCGGTTTATTCGCCGTTGTATGGCGGCGTGCTTTGGAACATGCAGGATTATCTACTCGAAGACATTGACCGCATCGAAGTCATCAGTGGGCCGGGCGGAACGCTTTGGGGCGCGAACGCAATGAACGGCGTGATCAACATCACGAGCAAGAACGCCAAGGACACGCAGGGATTTTATATGGAAGCCGGCGGCGGAAATGAATTGCAGGATTTCACCGGTGTCCGTTACGGCGGAATGATTTCTTCAAACATTTATTACCGCGTTTATGGAAAATTTTACAATTTGAACGACGAACATCTTGCCGACGGCAGCGACGCGGCGGACGCGACCATTCAGGGGCAGGGTGGATTTCGGATTGATACGGAACCGTCATTGCCAAACGTGTTCACTTTGCAAGGCGATATTTTCGACGGTCACGATGATCTGGATGTAGGCGGCGTGGTCGCGACCAATGAAATTGTCGGCGGTGCAAATTTATTGGGCCGCTGGTCGCACACGATTTCCGACGATTCGGAAATGAGCCTCCAGGCTTATTATGACCGGACGCACCTGGAATATCCCTACGTGACGCTGGGCAACTTGTCGGACGATTTGGACACGGCGGACGTGGAATTCCAGCACAACTTCAGTCTCGGCGAACGCAATAAATTTGTGTGGGGACTCGGCTATCGTTTCACGCACGAGGTGGATCAGAACGACGCGGCACCCGGAAGCGCGCAGGTGATTTTTGTGCCGGCTACGCTCGATCAAAATCTCGTCAATGTTTTTGGCCAGGATGAAATCCGGTTGCTGGACCAGCTTTATCTTACGCTCGGAACAAAAATCGAACACAACGACTACACCGGATTTGAATTTGAGCCAAACGTTCGGCTGCAATGGATGCCGACGCCCAAACAAATGTTTTGGGGCGCCATTTCGCGCGCCGTCCGCACGCCCTCGCGCCTCGATCATGACCTGCAAATTCCCACCGGTCTTGCGCCGCCGTTTGAAACCTTCGAGGCCGGCAGTTCCGATTTCATTTCTGAAACGCTCATTGCTTATGAACTCGGCTACCGCGCGCAACTCGGCGAAAAAATTTCCGCTTCCGTTTCCACGTTTTACAATGACTACAACAATCTGCGGAGTTTGAGTCCCGGCCCGCCGCCTTTTTTATTGCCATACACATTTGCGAACAACCTCAAAGGCGACACTTACGGATTTGAAATCAGCGCCGATTACCAAATGTTAAATTGGTGGCGATGGCACGGCGGCTACGATTTTCTTCAGGAATACATTTATGTGAAATCCGGCCAGGTGGATTTGGACAATGCGCTGGACGAAACCGCCGATCCGCGCAATCAGGTTTTTTTGCGCTCGTCCATGGATTTGCCCTGGCGCACGGAACTGGACGTCAACTGCCGATGGATTGACAAAGTGGTCACCGACAACAACGGCGTGGCCGGAACGGTGCCAAGTTACGCCGAGATGGATGTGCGCCTCGGCTGGCACGCCACGAAAAATCTGGAAATTTCCATCGTCGGGCAAAATCTGTTGCACGATCAGCACGCGGAAGCGGGTTTTCCCGGACCGGCACAGGAACAAATCGTGCGCAGCATTTACGGAAAAATTGCATGGAGCTTTTAATTCCACAGAATCAAAATTGCGCGCCGCTTCGCCCGTTCTCGAAATTTCGAGAACGCGGACGCGCCTGCTTTTTTATTTTTGGTTTGTGGCTGATGCTTTTTTGTCTCGGCTTGAACGTAACGCGCGGCCAGACCATTTCCCACGAGTATCCGCTCAAAGCCGTTTTTCTTTTTAACTTCGCGCAATTCACCGACTGGCCGACGAATGCCTTTGCCGCGCCGGACTCGCCGGTGGTCATCGGAGTTTTGGGCGACGATCCATTTGGCGCGGTGCTTGATGATGCGGTGCGGGGCGAAACCGTGAACGGCAGAAAATTTATCGTGGAGCGTTATCAGCGAGTTCAAGACATCAAAACCTGCCATATCCTTTTTATCAGCCAGTCGGAAACCCAGCGGCTGGAAAAAATCGTGGCCGGTTTGAAGGGAAAACCGGTTTTGACCGTCAGTGATATTGATAATTCGGCCTATCGCGGCGTGTGCGTGCAGTTCCTCACTGAAAATAATAAAATACGTTTGCGGATAAACATGGATTCGTTGAAAGACGCGAATCTTGTGATGAGTTCAAAATTGTTGCGAGCATCTGAAATTATTTCCACCCCAACCAAATGATTCGGCCTCATAAATCTTCGATCAAGCGCAAGGTGACAATCGTCATCATGCGCGCGAGCATCGCCGTGCTGCTGGTGACGGTTGCCGCGTTCATGGCTTATGATTTGGTGACGTTCCGGCAGACGATGGTGCAAAACCTGGCAACGCAGGCACGAACCATCGCCGACAACAGCACCGCAGCCGTGGCGTTCGGAAACCGCAATGACGCGGCGAATGTCCTCGCTTCATTGCAAGCCAACCCGCATATCGTCGCCGCCGCCATTTATGACGCGCAAGGCGCGCTCTTCGTGAAATATCCCGCGACCATTTCAGACGCGGATTTGCCCGCATCACCGCAAGCGCCGGGTCATCAATTTGGAAAATCCCGGCTGACAATTTTCCAGCCGGTCGTCCAATCCGGGAAACCGCTCGGCACGCTTTATTTGCAGTCCGATCTGACCGCGCTATTGCAGCGGTTTCAGCTTTATGGAGCGATTTCTTTGATGATCACCGCCGGTTCGCTGCTGCTGGCCTTCTGGCTTTCGACCATGCTGCAAAAACGCATCACCAATCCCATCGTCGCGCTGGCGGCAACGGCGCAAAAAATTTCCAAAGAACATAATTTTTCCCTGCGCGCGCCGAAGTTGAGCGACGATGAACTTGGCTCGTTGACCGACGCGTTCAATGGAATGCTGGAACGGATTCAGGCCAGCGACGCCGCGTTGCGCGAAAGCGAACGGCGCGAAAGCGAACGTGCCGGGGAACTGGCCGTCGTGATTGAGGCCGTGCCGGTGCCGGTAATCATCGTCCACGATGCGGACGGCCGCCACATGACCGGCAACCGTGCGGCGGGCGACCTCGTGAGAATTCCCGGCGGCGGGGAAATTTCAAAATCCGCGCCGGATGACGTGAAGCCAAAACATTTCAAGTCATTCAAAGACGGGCGCGAATTGCAGCCGGAAGAATTGCCGGCACAACGCGCTGCGCGTGGTGAGCCGGTCAAGGACTTCGAGTTTGATTTGGTGTTCGACGACGGCACGATTCTCAACTTGTTGGGCTACGGAACGCCGCTGCTGGACGAACAGGGGCATCCTCGCGGCGCAGTTCATACCTTGGTGGACATCACCGCGCGCAAACGTGCCGAGACGGTTTTGCGCGAAGCCAAGGAGTCGGCGGAAACCGCCAACCGCAGCAAGGATGATTTTCTGGCCGCGCTTTCGCACGAACTGCGCACGCCGTTGAACCCGGTGTTGCTGCTCGCCAGTGAAGCGGCGGAAGACGCCCAACTGCCAGCCGAAGTTCGCGCGCAGTTCGCCACGATCCGCAACAATGTGGAACTGGAGGCGCGGCTGATTGACGATCTGCTCGACTTGACGCGCATCACGCGGGGCAAATTGTCGCTCAACCAGCAAACGCTCGACGTGCATGAAGTGTTGAAGGAGGCCGTCAACATCGTGCGCGCCGATGCCGCAAAAAAACAAATCACGCTCACGCTGGATTTTCGCGCCGGGGAACGCAATGTGTTTGGCGACCCGGTCCGGCTGCAGCAAATTTTTTGGAACGTGCTGAAGAATGCGGTGAAATTCACGCCGGAAGCGGGGAAGATCACCGTCCAAACTTTTGCAGAAAATGATTCAATTTTTATTGAAATCACCGACACCGGAATTGGCATGAATGCCGCCGAACTCAAACGGGTCTTCACCGCCTTTGCCCAGGGCGACCATGCCGAAAGCGGTTCGCATCGGTTCGGCGGATTGGGCCTTGGTCTGGCCATTTCGCAAAAAATCGCGGAACTTCATTCCGGCGTCATTCAAGCCGCCAGTGCGGGCCGCGACCAAGGCGCGACTTTTACAATAAAGTTGCCGTTGTGCGCGCAGGCAGATCAAAAGAATGACACCGCAAGTCCAACGCCATCGAAAAATTCAGAAGTGCCAGCGCGCGGTAACCGTATTTTGTTGGTGGAAGATCACGAGCCGACCCGCACGGCGCTGGCGCATTTGCTGACGCGTCGGAATTTTGACGTGCTGACCGCCGCGTCGGTAGCGGAAGGACGGGAACTGGCGGCGAAAAATAAAATTGATCTTTTGATTTCCGACATCGGATTGCCCGATGGCAGCGGCTACGCTTTGATGAGCGAACTGCAAAAATTATACGGACTCAATGGCATTGCTTTGAGTGGTTACGGCATGGAAGAAGATGTCACGCAAAGTCAAAAAGCCGGCTTCGTGGCGCACCTCACGAAGCCGGTGCGGATACAATCTTTAGATAGCGCACTTGTCATTGCTTTGACTCAACTAAAGCAAACCGCGACTGAATAAGTGTGCGCGGATTCTGAACGACAATTTCCATCTGCGAGACATTGCAACCTGCAACTTTCTGTTCTCTGAAGGTTGCGTGTTGCAATTTTGAATCAGTTTGAATTCTTTACAATTATTCAGATTGCTTGCATTTGGAGGCGTTTCCTTATGCGGCACGTTCGTTGCTAAAATGGTTATGCAAGTGCGATTTCATATTCAATAAAACTCGGTCGGCTTGCAAAGTGAACCAAATTAACCAATAGCCAAAATAAATTATGAAAACTCTTGAAGACCTGTTTTTAGATTCATTGGCGGATATGTATTACGCTGAGAACCAACTGACCAAGGCGCTCCCGAAAATGGCCAAAGCCGCGACCCATGAGCATTTGCGCACGGCCTTTGAAACGCATCTCACTGAGACCAAGGGTCATGTCCAGAAATTGGAGGCGGTTTTTGAAGCCTTTGACAAAACGCCTAGAAGTAAAAAATGCCACGCAATTTTAGGCATCATCAGCGAAGCGGAAGAAATTGCGTCGGAAAACAAAAAGTCACCGACGATCAATGCCGCGCTCATTTTTGCGGGGCAAAAGGCCGAGCATTATGAAATCGCATCGTATGGCGGTTTGCGCGATTGGGCGAAACTGCTCGGTAATGAAGACGCGGCAAATCTTCTCGATGAAATCCTGGACGAGGAAAAGGCGGCGGATGCCAAGTTGACCGAGTTGGCCGAAGAGGATTGCAATGAGGCGGCGAAAAACGGAGCTGAACAACGCGAAACGGTAGAAAGTAATTCTTAACGGACCGCACCTGGCGAGTATTAGTATTAAAATATAATCTCCCCGGCGCTTGCAACGGCGCCATTCTCCCCAAACCGGATCTGCCTGTGATCCGGTTTTTTATTTGGCATATTGCAGCGCGTATATTCATGCCACATAAGCGGCGCAAATAAATTTTGTAGGAATCATTCGGCAGCGAGCGGAAGCCGGAAAAACTCAAAGCCACAGTGAGATTTCAAATTTCAAACTATTGCCACTGCGGATTATTCCTTCGGTTTATGTTTGTCCTTATAATCTTTCCAAAGAATGCCCAGAACGAGCCACGCACTCCCGCCAAGGGCGATTAAAAAACAAATCATCGCTATGCCGGGATAGCCGAAAATCTGGAACGACGAACTGACCCGCATCATCAGCGCAGCTCCCACAATCAAGGCGGCGAGAAGAATGCCGGTGGTCACGCGATTGGCGATTTTCTCAAAGCCATTCAGCAGATGCCGCGCGTCGGGAGTTTTGACATTTATTTCCAAATCCGAATTGCCGACGACATCCAGAATCTTGTTCACGCGTCCCGGCAGGCCGCCGACAAAATCCTTCATCTCCAGAAACGATCCGAACAAATGTCCCGGCGTAGCGGCTTTGCGCATCCGCGTCGTCATGATTTCTGCGACGTTGCGGCGTACGGAGGCACTAGGATTGAATTTCGGGCAGAGAATTTTTCCGACTTCCTCCAGTTGCAGCAGTGTTTTTCCGAGCAGGGTCAATTCGGTTGGAACATAAAGTCCGGTTTGGGCGGCCGTTCGTGATACTTCCATCAAGGCTTTGCCAACGTCCTGATGGTTCAAAGTCTGGTCGCGTTGTTCGGAAACAAATTGCGACGCTTTTTTGGTAAATTCCGCCTCGTTAAAATCGTCTGCGGTTTCGCTGATGCGTAAAATAATTTTCACTGTTTCATCGCCGTTGCCTTCGCTGATGGCGAGCAGCAATCGCAACAGATTTTCCTGCATGGCGGAACTCAATCGCCCGGTCATCCCTAAATCCAACAAAGCGACGCGTCCATCGTCCGTGAGAAAAACATTGCCCGGATGCGGATCAGCGTGGAAAAAGCCGTCAATCAAAACCTGTTTGAGATACGCCTTGAAAAGTTCCTCGGCCAGAACATCGCCGTTGATGTCCACTTTCACGACGGGACTTAACGCTGTGATTTTGGTGCCGCTGACATAATCCATCGTCAAAACGCTGCGCGAACTGTAATCCAGCACCGGCAGCGGAACGAGGATGTGCGGAAATTCTTTCAGGTTATTTGCCAGTGAGGTCAAGTTGGACGCTTCGCGTTGATAATCCAGTTCCTGTAAAATGGAAGTTTTGAATTCCGCGAGAATTTTTCCGAACCGATAACGCTTGCCAATATCCGTATGTTCGTCAAAAAAGCCCGCGATCTCTTCGAGGACTTCAAAATCTTCCGCGATCTGTTTGCGGATTTCCGGGCGCTGCACTTTCACGACAACCGGCCGCCCGTCGCGCAAGGCTGCGCGATGCACCTGTCCGAGCGACGCGGCAGCCAGATGTTTTTCTTCAAAATACGAAAAGGCTTTTGAGATGCGGACGCCCAGTTCGCTCGCGACAATTTCTTCCACCTGCTCGTAAGAAAACGGTTTGACCTTGTCCTGCAACCGCGCAAGCGCCTTCAGATAAGGTTCGGGCAAAAGATCAGGCCGGCTGGAAAGCAACTGGCCGAACTTGATGAACGTCGGCCCCATTTTTTCCAGATCGTCCGCCAATTCTTCCGGCGCGGGCTGGCCGGGTTTGACGGGCGAAAGTGTTTTTTCATCGCCAGTGGCATCATTAGCAAATTCCTTGGCCAGATCAGAAGTGCCATACTTCCAGAAAAGCATGGCGATGTCCTTGTAGCGTTTCAGGTGGTGCGGTTTTAAAGATAATTTCATTGGTTGAAAACGGCGTCATTGTATGTGTTTCCACTTTGAAAATTTATGGGGTGTTCACCCCATTTGTTTGGCGCTATTTGCCAAACATTTTGGCGATGATGAAGATTAAAATTGCGCCGCCAAAACCGCCTCCCAAAAGAAGATAAATCAGGGAGTAGCCGGCTGCAGCAAACATGGGTGTAATTAAAGCGATGATCATAGATGATTTGGGTTTTAGGTTTATATTTAGAACATGGAAGGCGAGTTGGCGTTTATTGATTTGCCTTTATATTTCAGCTTTTTCTGTTTATTTACCCTTCAATGTTCGCGCTTGCCTTCCATTGACGATTTAGCTTTTGGGATGCCATGCAGCTTTTCTTCAATTCCAAAGGTTTATTGCAATTTTCACGGAAGTGATAATACGCAAACTGCAATCGAAGGCCTGCACCTGATTGCAAATTGCATTGATTCAAATTGGTTTAATTTTCTGAACCATAACAAGTTTCTGCATATTACTAGCTGGTAAAAGTCGTCGGAAAGTCAAAACAGGATTATGAATAAAACTTGCAATGCCCTGCGGCCTCCCATTCGTAAATCAAAACGCTCGTAATGGGAAATAGTTGAAGCCAGACAAATGGATGCAGCTCCATTTCACATTTATGAAATCATTTGCGCCATTTTCTCATCAAGACGAAAGCCGTCCTCATGAAACAGCGGAATTTCAAAAAGTGCAGAACCATTCAGAACTCGATGCATTTCCGTTTGCGAAAACCTCTCAAATCCTTGTCATTGTCATGGGCAATGGGGCGTCATCGGGGCGTTGGTGGCAGTGCCGTTGCTGGTCAGTTTGAAAGTGATCTGCGAGCGAGTGCCCGTATTGTTGCCAGCCGCGAAATTTCTTTCCCCTTACCACTCGTGCAATTGCAATTCGCAAATAAAAACAAACAGTGCTTCGCATTTTGCACATATTTTTCCCCTTCAATTACCTTGAAATAACGAGATTCTGTTGAAAATCTTCGTTGGCATGAGTTTTGCGAGGTTGATTCCGTGCAGTCAACAAACACAATTGAGAAAGTAATTATATGTTACAATGGACACTCATTTTTTTGATCGTCGCGCTGGTCGCAGGCGTGTTGGGCTTCACCGGTGTCGCCGGGGCGGCAATTGGAATCGCGAAGGTTCTGTTCTTTATTTTTCTGGTTTTGTTTTTGGTATCATTGATTCTCCACCTTGCCGCCAAATCGCGTGGTAACAGGCTAAATTAAATTTCAATGAATTTTATGCCCAGAGGCGACAAATCAAGTTACACGAACAAGCAAAAGCGCATGGCCGAACACATTGAAGAGGGTTATGAAAAGCGCGGCTTGAGCACTCAGGAATCGCAAAAGCGCGCATGGGCCACGGTCAACAAAGTGACCGGTGGTGGAAAAAAGAGCGGCTCAGGCCGGGACAAAGGATGATGGCGTGAAATTTTTTTAATGACGGTGGTTTTTTCCGGCAGCAACAATGAACGCAGTTAAACTTGCAAACGAAAGGCAGACTATGAAAAGCAAATCACTAATTCTTGCGGCTCTCGCCATCGGAATTTCGATTACCGGCTGCAAACAATCAAATCCTGCGGATCAAAATTCGGCAGCCAGCGATACCAATTCACTTTCTGCCACCCAAGAGTTACAAAACGCCGAGGATGCTGCCACAAATGCATGGCAAGAAACCAAAGATGCAACGACCAATGCTTGGTCAAACGTGAAGGAGGGAACTACCAATGCCTGGGCCGATCTCAGGGATTTCTTGCAGGCAACAAATGATTATCCTTATGACAAAAAAGATGCGTTTGTGGCCAGCGCCAGTGCTGATCTGGATGCGCTTGACCAGAAAATAAAAGAATTGTCGGACAAGGCCGCGACCGCGAGTGATTCCGTAAAGGCCGACGCACAGACCAAGTTTCAAGAACTGCGTGACAAACGCGCCGATTTAGACAAGAAATTGGATAGCGTTAAAAATGCGTCGGAAGCGGATTGGAACGATACCAAGACTGCCTTCCAAAATTGCTATAACGACGTAAAGAACTCACTCAAACAAACCTGGCAATGGCTTCAAGATAAACTTAATTCCTAAGATTTCACGCGGGGAGCGTCATCGTCATTTTTACAGGGTCGGGTAAGGAAGCGGCGTTGCCGCCGCTCCCTCCCCTAAGAACCGGACATGAAAGTTTCCCTTCATCCGGCTCAAGCCGCTGCGAAGCCCCGCTATCGCGGAGCCGGTTCACTTGACGGTTTCAATCCTGCCTCCTGACGATGAATACCAAACTTTCTGAAGAACGCACGGTCTTCAAAATAGTCGTGCCAGAGCGGGTCGAACGGATTTGCATCCGCCCTGACCTTGACGTGCCGCCGGATTTTGGTTTCGGTCGGGTTCACCAACCGCAGCCAAACGGGTTTCCCCGCCGGCGTCCGTTCGCCTGTGTCCGCCGCAAACTGCCAGGCACGCCGTCCCTGCCGATGCCAGTATCTGCTGGCGATCCAGTGGAGCGACTTGCCACGGTGTCTGCGTTTGGCCCATTGCCAGAGTGCCTGCCACAAAACCCATTCCACCCGCTTGAACGTCTGCCACGCCACGATGTGGCGGTGGTAATTCACCCAGCCACGAATGACCGGATTAAGTTGACGTATCAAGTCGGACTGGCTGGTTCCGCGATTTTGACGAATCAGCTTCCGCACCTTGTCCAGAAAAACGTGCGTGTTCTTCTGGGCAGGCTGGATAATCAGCTTGCCGTCAAACTTGCGGAGGTTTTGTCCGAGGAAGTCGAACCCTTGCTCGATGTGCGTGACGCAGGTTTTCTCTGGCGAGAGCTGCAAGCCCCGGTCGCGCAGGAACTGCTCGACCAGTGGCCTGACTTCATTTTCCAGCACGTCCTTGGTCGTGCCGGTGATGATGAAGTCGTCCGCATAGCGAATGAGATGTATCTTTGGGCAGATGGTTTTTCCGTTCGCATACTTCCGGGGGAAGTATTGTTTCAGGAGTGGTTCCAGTCCGTCCAAAGTCAGGTTGGCCAATGTGGGCGAGATAATCCCGCCCTGTGGTGTGCCTGCCTCGGTGGGAAACAGGGTTCGATTTTCCATGAAGCCCGCCTTGAGCCATTTGTGCAGCACTTCCTTGTCCGTGGGAACATGGGCGAGCAGCCATTCGTGACTGATGTTGTCAAAACATCCGCGAATGTCGCCCTCCAGCACCCACGTCGCACTGTCCTTGCGGGACAGCATGAGGAAGCTTTGCCCGATGGCGTCAGCCGTGCCTCGGCCAGAACGAAAGCCGTAGGAGTTTTTGTCCGCCGTCGTTTCCGCGACCGGCGACAACGCCAGCAAGTGCAATGCTTGCATGGCGCGGTCTCGCATCGTCGGAATGCCCAGCGGCCTCAACTTACCATTGGCCTTCGGAATGTGGACACGCCGCAGCGGTTGCGGTTGATAACCGCGCCGCCGCAACGTGCCGATGGCTTTGTGCTTCGACGCCGGGGTTCGCCAGATTGCTCCGTCCACCCCGGACGTGT
This sequence comes from uncultured Verrucomicrobiae bacterium, assembly GCA_963719075.1. Lineage (GTDB taxonomy): Bacteria > Verrucomicrobiota > Verrucomicrobiia > Limisphaerales > UBA11358 > UBA11358. The sequence goes on from CAVRAN010000013.1 coordinate 112,460, forward strand.
GTTTGCCTTGATTGTCCGTCACCCGTTTCACGGCCAAGGCTTTGCCGGAAAACGAGCAGGTCAGCAGCCGTTGCAAGGCTTTCACCTTGCCCCAACGCTTTTCCTGAATGGCCTTGACGATACGCGCTTGCAGTCTGCTGACGCCGCGTTCACAGTGAGTCCAGTCAATCTGGTCCCACGATGCCGCTTGGCCGGAGGATGCACACGCAGTTTTATCCGCGTTCATTTGCTGTTTCCTCCCGCACAGGTTCTGCGAGTTTTCCCGTCACGAACGACCCGCTGGAAGTCTGCCCGTTTGCACGGTGGAGTGATGTTACAACTCCTATCCGCTCCATTACGGAACGGCCTTCGCTTTTTCCAGCATCCTCTGCCCGCCATCCCGTCAGCGTTCCTTGCGGACGCGCCTGCCCCCACTCGAAGGCGGGATGTCGGGTTTGCAATGTTGAGTTCCAGTGACACGAATGAATTAGCCCCTGCCTTCCACACCGGCAGTCTGGAATGTCCGTGTGTTCCATGCGTGCAGCAGAACACCCGACTGCGTGCCTTTTGGCCGGAGCCTGTCAGCATCTTTGGCTCGTTGGGTTTGACGATGCTCATGGCAGTTCACTTGTATTGGGCATTTCATCCAGCCTGTCCTTCAGACCGCATTGATGCTCGCAGTCTCGGCAACCACCTCACGGCGTTTTCCGCATCCCAAGGATGTCAGGATTTTGTCCCGGCAGCTTCCGACCAAACCGTTACCAGTTTCGCCGGTGCCGGTAGGCTACTGCGAACGGAATCGCAGGTTCGGTTTATGCTTTTTATGTCATATCAAACAATCACTGTAACCCCATCATTTCACACACACGCGTTACCCCTTAATTTAACGAGGTATTTCCGGATCGCCAAAATCTCGCCGATGATTCAGCGGAGTCCAGCGAGATGTTCAAGCGATGAACGTGCAACAAAATTGGCTCACGATCCGCTCATACGGGTTTTGACGGGTTTGGGCGACGAATTTCGGCTTTCAGCCGATACGGGTTTGACCCGTTGCCGCCACAGGCGGCATTCCGTCAGCCAGTGTCTTAAAGAAACCAGTGCCGAAGGTGAGGTCGAATTGCTGCTTTGCACTAACCGGCAATTCTCCAGCTTCAATCAGCCTAGCTACGATTTCATGGTAACGCGCCACGTGCTGCAGGGGCAAGTTTGCTGGAGTCATCGCGGTGCCGTCACCAGCAGTTTTGAGAAACTGGCAAAAATTCAAAACTGAAGACGCGTTTCTCCTCGACGAAGTCCGATTATATTTTAGATCGTCTTCCAACATTCGGCGTTCCAATTCGGTAGCCTTGATCACCGCTTTGGCAGGTATCAGTGCCGAGTTTTACAGCTTTTAGAAAATGACAAAAACTCAAAATCGAAACGGCGTCTTGAATGTGACCGTATATTGGGATTGCAGTTTGCATTCCCATTCAAAACCCAGCCCGCCGAACCTTCACAAAACGCAAGGCAATGAAGTTTTGCTGAATGGCATTTCTGTTGCTTAAAAAATGCAAGTGAAACAACGGCAAACTATAATGGCATGAAAACAAGAATTCCTGTTCTTATGCTGGCGATCTGTCTGATAGCCTGTGGGACGGCGGCTGTTGGCAGTAGTTCTGGTAGTGGCACGGTATTCGCATTAGGCATCGCTACCACGAACAATCAGGTCGTCCTCTCATGGCTGACGTCGGCACCAAACTTTATTTTGCAATCTACGACCAATCTTGTTTCACCAGCAGTCTGGAATAGCGTCTTACCATTACCAACCATCGTCAACGGTCAGAACACCGTGACCAACCTCATCTCCGGCGCGCAGATGTTTTACCGTTTGTATCAGAACGTCACCACGTCCGACGGCATGGCACTCATTCCTGCGGGTGAGTTCACGATAGGGGACACTCTTGATAGCGAGACCGATGCCATTCCCACGAATGTTTATGTGTCAGCATTTTACATGGACACGAATCTAGTGAGTTATGGCCAATGGCAGTCGGTCTATAATTGGGCCACGAATGCCGGTTATGTTTTTGTTAATGCCGGTTCAGGCAAGGGAACGAATTATCCGGTGGATACAGTGGATTGGTATGACTGTGTGAAGTGGTGCAATGCGCGGTCGCAGCAGGCGGGCTTGACTCCGGCATATTACACGGATGCGGGATTAACACAGGTTTATGTTAATGGGGAGACGGATGCGATTTATCCGAATTGGTCTGCCAATGGCTATCGGTTGCCGACGGAAGCGGAGTGGGAGAAGGCGGCGCGCGGCGGATTGAGCGGGCAACGGTTTCCGTGGGGCGACACGATATGTGAAAGCCACGCGAATTATTATGCCTATACTAATTCTGGCGGGTGTACTTATGATTTGGGGCCGTATGCTGGCTACAACACAAACTTTGATGACGGAAATTATCCCTACACAAGTCCGGTGGGAACGTTCCCAGCAAACGGATATGGACTTTATGACATGGCAGGAAATAATTTTGAGTTTTGTTGGGACTGGTATGCATCGACACCATATCCGACCGGCAGTCCATACTTGGGAGGAACTGATCCACGCGGGCCGGCAACAGATGACGAAAACGATGATGGCCGTGTGTTGCGCGGCGGCGGTTGGAGTTACATTGCCAGCTACGCGCGTTGCGCTTATCGCTTCAGCCTCAACCCGTCCATCTCCATTAGCAGCCATTTTGGCTTTCGGTGTGTTAGAAGGTATTAGTTTTTGCTGTTTAACCATTTTGAACAGTTGGCAATTCAGGTCCAAAGATAATCATTTCTTCAAACCAATTTTCAAGGTCTTCCTCTTTGGAAAAATCTCTGAAAATTGGGCCGGACAATAATCGAATAATACAACTTTGTGTAATGATCCGAAGCTCTTCCAAATCAGACTGGGATAATTTATTTGATCCGCAATGGACAATTTTTGAACGGATGGAACAAAGCTTACTGACGCGGTCGCGAATTTTAGACCGTGAAGATTTTTTAAAACCAAGCAGATGAGTTGCACGCAAACGCAACTTGTAAGACAATTGTTTCACACGCACGCACGCGTTACCCCGTAGTTTCACACGGTTTTTACGGCTCGCGAAAATCTCGCCGATTGTTGCGCGAAATGCTTCGCTTGTGCTACCCACATTGTTGCGTCAGTTGCTAACTCTGTTATTTCACTGTGTTGCTAACCGCGTTGCGAACTTTGTTGCTTTGGCTGTTGCCTCGCGTGTTGCCAACCATATTGCAAATGTTTGCATCTTTCAAACTGACTCCGCGTGAATCGCCGTCTCATGGTATGGCTCGCTGCGCGTCGTCAAGGTTGTGCCTTCGGCCTCCACCTGTGACTACGCTTGCTTCGCCAAAGACGATAGCGATTAAGGATTCACGCTGGAAGTGTCACGGTCGTTGGGAAATTTCTGTCAGCGAACCGGCGTTATTATTTGGCATGAGACGCGATGCGCTGGCGGATTTCAGCCAGCAACTTCCGTCCGCGTGCCGGATTGCCGCGCTTCTGGCGCACCACAAAACGGGCTTCAGCCTGGCGCTCGGTGATGACGTGCGTGACAAAGTTGTCAAACAGCCTTTGCACACTCGTGCCGGTGGATCGCGCCGCGCCCAGCAACGCTTTGTGCCGTGAGTTATCACAACGATAAGGGATGGTTTTCATTTTACGATTTTCAGATGTTGCGCCGGTGTCACCACGCGCGGCGAGGCAAATTTAAGCTCGCCCCGCCCAAAGTCGCGCGTGTTGTGCGTGACCAGATGTTCCACGCCACCGGCTATCGCCAGTTCCAAAACGTGGTCGTCGTCCGCATCCGGCAGGTTTGGCCGCCAGCGGAAATAAATCGGCTGCCATATTGCCGCCGCACAGAAATCGTCCAATAACATTTCGCGTTCCGCCGTCGTCACCGGCACGTCCCGCCACAAACTTTCCCGCTGCACCAGTTGCTCGTATTCCGCAAACAGGGCGTCACCCATGACGGCCTGGTCGTCATGCGCCAGGCAGCGATCCAACACTTCCGCGCTCGCGCCCTCCTGGCTGCGCAGGGCGGCGACGAAAACATTGGTGTCTTGCACGATTTCCATGCAGTATAAAATGACATCACAGGTGATGTCAGTCAAGCGGAAGGTTGATTTGCCGGGATTTGACGGCTTTTGGCCGGAGTTTAGTAATTCAATTCACTGGCTGGCAGCAATTCCACTTTGGCAATGTGCGGCCCGCGTGACCTGTATGGAGAATTCTCGCTTGGTGGAACCGGAACATTGCTCGTAACAGTCGGCGCAGCGGTCGGCACTGTTTTTGTGGCCACGTCCGGCGCACTTTGAGGCGCAGCAGGAATGTTGACGGCTGGCGTGGTCTGGGCGCGCTTCCGTCGCTTGCGCCGCTTGCCGCCCTCCAGGACGATACGACCGTATTCGGCCACGCGCGCTCGGCTGGTCTTTATTCCATTTTGTATCAGCAATTCAGCGATGGCAGCGTAGGACGCATTTTTGCCGCGCAATTCCATGATGGAATCATGGAACGGTTTCAAATTGCTGAATGGAATGCGATTCGGATCGGGCTGATATTCTTGAATCGCTTTGCGCAGCAATTCAAGGTTGGGTGTTGATGGTGATGTGTTCATAATTCTGGGGAGTCATGGTTGAAAGCGTGACGACAAAATTTCGGCGAGCCATCTTGCGAGATGTTTCACTGGTTATTGCGTTGTCTGTTGCGCGGACTGCGGTGCGGGCGTTGCGCGCCATGTTGCGAGTTGTCTCGCGAGTCACCCGCGCGGAAATTCGGCGGCATTGCGATTGCCACTGCCCGGCCATTGCCGGGAAATAGTGCGGAAGTGAACGAGACATCTCGCCGGATGTCTTGCCGGATGGTTCGCGGTCGTTGCGCGACCGTCTCGCGGGACTCCGCTGAATCATCGGCGAGTTATTGGCGAGTCGTAAAAACCTTACAAAATTAAGGGGTAAGGCTTGTTTCGTGTAAAGGCGGTAGCACACAGCCGTGCGACTGCACCGTGACTTGAAAATTGTTGCATCGGATTTGTCATGCTCCATGAACATGACCGCGCAAATTGATGGCGGAATTTGTGCGGTAATTTTGAATGCGTCTGCGTTCTCGTTTTTGCGAGTGCGCCTAGCATCGCCTGATTGCCGTGAATGAAACGTTGTCATGGTTAGTCCGTTGTTTCGCTGTCGTCATTCCGCGCCGGGTCAATCTCAATGCCGATAATTGGCGGTGGTGATTGATTCGGCGGTCTCGTCGTAATGATGATGCCGGGGATGACCGTGGTAGAGTTTCCTTTCATCCGTTTCCGCAAGCCGCCGCTGAATATCCAACCAACGGCCAGCAGTGCCAACCAGACGAACACGAGGTAAAGATAAACGCCATCGTTTTCAATCAGGGCGTCCAGCGCGTTGAAAATGGGATTCAGCATTTCGGCAGGATTTAAGTTCATGGTTTGTTCTCCGTTTTCAGTTTGTCAGTCTCACGCCCAAATCGCAGCCGTGGCGGTTGCCAGCCTTGCCAGCAGGTTTTTCCAAAGTGGTGATCTCCGAATGCGGCCTGCCCACATCCCCGGCCCGCAGACGCGTAAAATGCGATTGCGCCGCGCCCAAGTGCTTTGTAATGTTCGTGGTCATGCTGGTTGGTTCGTTTGGAAAATCAGCTTGCCGTCCGAACAAGGGCGAGAATGGCGGCCTTGATTGGAGCGGAAAGTTTTGTCCAAGCTGTGACTATTTGAGACAGGTCAGGACAGGACGGGATTGGATTTCGGGAGTCTATTCGGGAGTCTCCGTGAGATTCCCCTTTATTGACGGGCAAAGTCGTGAGGTTCGAATCCCCCTCTCTCCGCCAGTTTTTCATTGAGATAATTTGATTTATGGCAAATACAATTCTGGTCGGTGCCCAGTGGGGTGATGAAGGCAAAGGTAAAATCATTGACGTGCTCACCGAGCAGGCGGATGTCGTTGTCCGCTATGCTGGTGGCAACAATGCCGGACACACGGTTTTTCTCGGCCCGAAAAAATACGTCCTGCATCTCGTGCCGTCGGGGATTTTGCGGAAAAATAAATTGTGCGTCATCGGCAACGGCGTGGTCGTTGATCCGATTGGTTTGGTCGAAGAAATTGTAGGCCTGCAAAAAATCGGTGTCAAAGTCTCGCCGAAAAATTTCGTCTTGAGCGAAACGGCACACGTTGTTTTTCCGTATCATCGCGAACTCGATGCGCAACGCGAAGTGCTTAAGGGGAAAAATAAAATCGGCACGACGAAACGCGGCATCGGCCCGGCTTACGGCGACAAGGCGGCGCGTGTCGGTCTGCGCGTGAATGATTTAGTTGACCCGGTTCGCCTCAAAGAAAAACTTTCGCGTCGCATTCAGGAGAACAACATAGTCCTCAAATCACTCGGCGCGAAAACGCTGTCGTTCAAAAAAGTTTTCGCGGAATACAACAAGGCCGGAAAATTTCTCAAGCCGTTCGTCCAAAACACGGTTGTCCTTTTGCACAATGCGATGCGGGAACAGGCGGACATTTTATTTGAAGGCGCGCAGGGGACGTTTCTTGACATTGACCACGGCACGTATCCGTTCGTCACGTCGTCGAACACAACGGCGGGCGGCGCCTGCACCGGTTCCGGCGTGCCGCCACATCGCATGGACCGCGTCGTCGGCGTGATGAAGGCCTACACGACGCGCGTTGGCGAAGGGCCGTTGCCGACGGAGAACCAGGAGATTTCCGATCTGCTCCACGGCATGGGCCGCGAATTTGGCGCGACGACGGGGCGCGCGCGTCGCTGCGGCTGGTTCGATTCCGTCGCCACGCGCCACGCGACGATGGTCAACGGCATTGACGATCTCGCCATCACGAATCTCGACGGCCTCGACACGGTGGAGACGATCAAAGTCTGCGTCGCGTATCGTCACGGCAGGAAGCAATACGACTTCGTGCCGAACGACGCGCAGGTGCTCGCCGAATGCGAACCGGTCTATGTGGAATTTGAAGGCTGGCGCACGCCGACGGACAAGGCGCGCAAGTTCGCCGACCTGCCGCCGAAAGCGCGCGCGTATCTGAAGGCGATTGCGGAACTGACGAATGCGAAATTGTTCATCGCGTCCATCGGGCCGGCGCGCGAGCAGACGATTTTTGTTTAACGAGAATCAGGAATTTGATTTCGGTTGAACGTTTGGAATTCCAGCTATTGCTACGCGAAATCGAACGGGACAGATTGGATTTCTTTCAGCTTCAGGAATTTCTGAAATTCCAATCGGGAAACCGGATGGGAATTTTTCCATGCACAATATAAGAGTTTCCTCAAAAAACGTTAGAAGATTTGTAACGAACACATCCATATCGTGAGCGATAGGATTTTTCTTTTGCGAATTCAAATAAGCGCGACCTTGAGCCTGAAATTCAAGGCCTTTTTCATCTATCGTTTTTTGGTGAGCACGAATTTCTTTGGTTAATTGTTCTTTGATTCTAAAACAAACCATGAGTTTAGGAACAACGTCTGACAAAATGAGTTCCGCCACTTCACATTTGAGCGCCGAAGCCCGCGCGTCGTTGCCGCAAATATCCCGAACCAACGCAGATTGACGTTGATGTGTTTTCCGCTTAAATTGGCGACATGAGCATTACTGCCATCATCGAAAAGGGATTGATCAAACTTCCCAAAGATGTTCCGTGGAAATCGGGCACGGTCGTGCGCATCGAGCCGGTGGACGAGCAGTCGCCTGCGCTTTTGGACGCGCTCAAGGAATTTGACGGCATGGCGGACGATCTGCCCGCCGACCTCGCCGCCAATCTTGACCATTACGTTCACGATCATTCCCGGCCATGAGCGTGGTTTTTGCCGATGCCTTTTATTTTGTGGCGCGGCTGAACCGGCGTGACCAGCATCACGAGCGCGTCTTGAAATTTTCCGGCGACTTTCGCGCGCGCATTTTGACTTCAGATTGGGTGTTGATGGAAGTGGCCGACGCATTGGCTGAATCCGAATCGCGTGCGCGCGTGCGCGATTTCATCCTGCACTTGCGCTCTACGAATGCCTGTGAAATTGTTCCGGCGTCTCGCGAATTGCTTGACCGCGCGCTTGAACTTTACCATCAGCACGCCGACAAAAAATGGACGCTGACCGATTGTGTTTCCTTTGTCGTCATGCGCGAGCGAAATGTCACAGACGCTTTGACCGGCGACAAACATTTTGAGCAGGCGGGATTTATTGCATTACTCAAATGAGTTCCGCCACTTCACATTTGAGCGCCGAGGCGCGTGCGTCGTTGCCGCAGCACGTCGCCGTCATCATGGACGGCAACGGCCGCTGGGCGAAGCAGCACGGTTTGCCGCGAGTCGAGGGCCATCGCGTCGGCGCGGAATCGGCGCGCACGATCATCCGCACGGCGGGCGAACTCGGCATCAAGTATCTCACGCTCTACGCTTTTTCGGCGGAGAATTGGAACCGTCCCAAGGACGAAGTGGACGCGCTGATGAAATATCTCATCCACTATCTGAAAAGCGAAACGCCGGAGTTGAACAAGAGCAACGTGCGGCTCGAAGTCATCGGCCAGATTTATCGCCTGCCGGAAAATGTGCAGGAACACCTGCGCAAATCCATCGCGACGCTTTCCAAAAACAACGGCCTGACGCTCGTCATGGCATTGAGCTACGGCAGCCGGATTGAAATCGTCGAGGCTGTGCGCGCGATTGCCGAGAAAGTAAAATCAGGAAAGCTGGAAACGGCGGACATCAACGAAAAAGTCATTTCCGAAAATCTGTGGACGCGCGGCATTCCCGATCCTGATTTATTGATTCGCACGAGCGGCGAAATGCGCGTGAGTAATTTTCTTTTGTGGCAGATTTCCTACGCGGAACTTGTCATCACGCCGACGCTCTGGCCGGATTTCCGCAAGCCGCAATTTTTCGCCGCGCTGGAGGAATATGCGCGCCGGCATCGCAGGTTTGGTGGAGTGTGAAGCAAACAAGTTTGACTCGCTGGCAAAGCAAACGTAGATTCGAGCGAATGCTGGCTGCTGAATCAAAAGTGGCGGGAAACGGAGTTGCAGACCCGTCAACCAACCCGAATTGTTACTGGAAGCAACTCATTGAGCCGGTGGAGCCTTTTCTTCACACGGTTACGCGGCAATTGCTTCAACAAGCGCGCGGCTTCGACCCGCAAATAGTCACTTACGCAGAATATGCGCTCAACGGTAACGGCAAGCATTTGCGTCCCACCTTGGTGGCGCTCGCGGCGGAATCGCTTGGAGAAAAGAATGAATCGCACGTAACAGCGGCCGTCATCGTTGAAATGGTGCATCTGGCCACGCTCGTCCATGACGATGTGATGGACGAGGCGGAAATCCGGCGGGGCCGACCGACTTTGGCGGCAAATTGGGGCAATGAAATTGCCGTGCTCTTTGGTGATTGTCTTTTTGCACAGGCTTTGAAATTGGCGGCGGGTTTTCCGACACCGGACATTTGCCGCGCGGTCGCAATGGCTACGAACACGGTTTGTTCGGGTGAAATTTTACAGACGCAGCAGCGGCGCAATTTTGAAATGGCACGACGCGATTATTTCCGCGTCATCGAGATGAAAACAGCTGAGTTATTCACGTTGTCTTGCGATTTGGCCGCATTTTTGAGCAATGCTTCAGCGGAGCAGCACGCAGCATTGTGCAAATTTGGTGCGGCGTTCGGCACGGCGTATCAGGTTTATGACGATTGCGTGGATTTGTTCGGTTCGGAAGCCGACGCCGGCAAATCGTTGGGAACGGATTTGGCGAAAGGCAAATTGACCTGGCCGGTTTTGCTCGCATGGGAACGCGCAAACAACAATGACCGCGCACATCTGGAAAATTTGATTGAAAATTGGCAGCCAGAAAATTTTTCTGCCGTGAACGAATTACTTGCGAAATACGAGACGTTCGAGCCGTCGCTCGAAGTCATTCATCGTTATTTAAAGCAGGCGCGTGGTGCATTGAACATTTTGCCGGAGTCGGGCGGACGCGCCAGCTTGCTCGGCTTGACGGATTTTTTAGTGCAACAAACGGAGACTTTGGTGGTTTAGTATGATTATGACTGATCCAGCCATACGTCAGGAATCGAATTCAACCGCGCCGACGGAAGAAATGGATTTAGTGCGTCGTGCGCAACGCGGCGATTTAGAAGCTTACGACGAATTGATAAAACGCTATCAAGAACGCATTTACGCAACAGTTTATCACATGACGTCCAACCACGAGGATGCCAACGACATCGCACAGGAAGCGTTCATCAAGGCTTTTCAGGCGCTCAAATCTTTCAAAGGAGGCTCCAGTTTTTACACCTGGCTTTACCGGATTGCGGTCAATAAAACCATAAACTTCCTAAAACAGCGGAAAAACCGCACGCACATGAGCCTGAATGATTTGGATTTTAACGCCGAGCATGACCCGGATTTGATGGCATTGATTTCCGACAACACACCCCGTCGTGCGGCGGGTTTGAACGAGCTGCAAGAAAAATTGAACGCGGCGCTAATGAAGCTGTCTGAACCGCATAGACTGGTTGTAGTGATGCACGATGTTCAGGGTTTGTCGCATGAAGAAATTGCGAAAACCATGGAATGCAACATCGGCACGGTGCGGTCGCGGTTGTTTTACGCGCGGCAGCAACTGCAGGGCTGGTTGAACGATTATTTGAAGCCATCATGAACGACAACGAAAATTTTGAATCACTTCGCCGGTTGCTGGCTCTTAAACGGCACGAAACCCCGCCGCCCGGCTATTTCAATAACTTTTCAAACCAGGTCGTCGCGCAAATCCGCGCCGGCAAATCCAAAGCCTCGGCCAGTTGGTTGGAATTGCCGTGGTTGTCAAAATTTCTGGAGACTTTGCAAACCAAGCCGGCATTTGCGGGCGGCTTTGCCGCGGCGTTGTGTTTGCTTTTGATTGCCGGAATCATTTATGCCGGACAAACCGAATCCGCACCGCAACAATTACTTTCCTCTGAAGCCAATGCAATCACGCCCATGGCGTCCGTAACTCCACAAGCGTCTTTGCCGCAAACCGCTAATCAACCTATGCTAGCTTCCAGCGACAATAGCACCAATCCGGTTTTTGGACTTCCGCCCGTCGCCTCCCTTTTCGACCAAATTCAGCCAAGCGTCACGCAACCGGTCAGCTATTCACCGTCGGGAAATTAATACCGTTTCAGTTTTCAAATTCTTAAATGTGGTGCGCGCTTGAAACGCCGCTGCGTTTTTCATTTAATCAGGAAGTGCCAGCCAAAGTCATCGCCGTCGCCAACCAAAAAGGTGGCGTGGGAAAAACCACCACCGCCGTCAACCTTGCTGCCTGCCTCGCCGCGCTCGGCCAGCGCGTTTTGCTTTTCGATCTTGATCCGCAGGCAAACGCCACCAGCGGCGTCGGTTTGGAAAAAATCGAAGGCGCGAGCGCGTATCGCGTTTTGCTCGGCGAAGGAAATCTGCTCGAAAAAATAAAACCCACGGCTTACGAGCGCCTCGAAATCATTCCGAGTGAAGTGGATTTGTGCGCCGCCGATCTCGAAATGGCGCGGATGGAAAATCATTTGCAACGCGTCACGCAATCGCTCAAGCCCGTTTTGGAAAGCGGACGATTTGACGTGGTCCTGATTGATTGCCCGCCGTCGCTCGGCATCTCCACGCTCAATGCTTTTGCCGCGTGCGACGGCATTCTCGTGCCGCTGCAATGCGAGTATTACGCGCTCGAAGGCATCTCGATGATGAACCGCGTGCTCGGCCAGCTCCGCGACGCGGGCGTCAATCCGCGCCTGGAGATTTTCGGCGTCGTGCTGACGATGTTCGATGGCCGCACGAAATTGTCCAACGAAGTCGTCGGCGAAGTCCGCAACCTGCTCGGCGCGAAAGTTTTTGAATCCATGATTCCGCGCAGCACCAAGCTCGCCGAAGCGCCGAGTTTTGGCCAGCCGATCATCCATTACGACAAATACAGTTCCGGCTCTGCGGCGTATGAATTGCTTGCGCAGGAAGTTTTGGAGCGCTTGAATTTGCCCGCTTGATTTAAATTGGCAGCGCGGCTAGCTTGGATTCAGCAAATAATATGCAAACGTGGCTTTCAAATCAAATCGCGCTTGACCCGGCAATCTGTCACGGCAAGCCCGTCGTGCGCGGCACGCGCGTTTTGGTGGCGAATGTCGTCGGCGCGATTGCTGCCGGACAATCGCATCAGGAAATTTTGGAGGATTATCCCACGCTGACGGAAGCCGGCATCCGCGCCTGTCTAGAATTCGCCGGCGAATTGACGGCCATGGAAGCCGTCGAAGCCTGATGCGGCGGAATGAAATTTTTCCTCGACGAAAATTTCCCGCATCCTGCCTTAACTTATCTTGTCTCCGCCGGTCATTCCGCCACGCACGCTCTGGATTATTTTCCACCCGGCACGGCTGACGAAAAATTATTCTCACGCGCGCAATCGGACGGCGCGATTTTCATCACGACGGACAAGGATTTCTTTCACACGATTCCGCTCGCCTTCGCGCGTCATGGCGGGGTGATTGTCATCACTTTGCGCAAACCGAATCGCGCCGATCTGCTTCGCAGACTGGCAGACGCTTTGACCTTGCTCGGCGAAAGAGATTTGCGGGACACAGTCTGGCTGGTGACAGATACACGCATCCGCAGCCGCCACGCCAAAACTAAAAAGTAACGGCAGCACTTTTGTTACCCGACAAATCTTGCTGGCGCTCTAAAAATCTAATAACTTTTCCTCCGCGCGTTAAAAATTTTATGCCCAAAGAAATTCTCGAAATGCCCATCGAAACGGCGACGATGGAATTGCCCGACACCAAAACCATCCGCCTCAAATGGCCCGACGGCCACAATCCCGATTTCAAGACCGGCCAGTTCATCACGGTTTATTGGCCGGACACGACGACTTACAAGCGCGCCTACTCGCTCTCGTCCTGCGCGCTGGATCGCGGCTTTTACGAAGTCACCGTCAAGCGCGACGGCAAGATGGGCACGCGCATCGTGGATTGGGCGAAGGCGGGCGACAAACTGTTCGTCATCCCGCCCGTCGGAAAATTTCTGCCGGTTTACGAGCCGGACAAACATCTCGTCTGCATCGCCGGCGGATCGGGCGTGACGCCGTTTCGCGGGTTCGCGCGCGAGGCGACGCGGCGGAAATTGGCGACGCGCATCACCGTGCTTTACAGCGTCCGCACGCCGAGCGACATCATCTTCAACACGGAATTTCGCGAACTGGAAAAGGAAAATCCGCATTTCAAATTCCACGTCACCTGCACGCGCGCGTTGCCGGAACACAACTGGACTGGCCGCGCCGCGCGCATCACGTCCGATTGGGTCAAGGAAATCACGACCGATTTGCCGAACACGGTTTTCTACGCGTGCGGCCCGAACGCGCTTGTGGAATTTGCCGAACATCTGGTCGTCCACGAACTCGGCGTGGCCAAGGAACAGATGAAGACGGAGAAGTGGGGATAAAATAAACGGCGAACGTGTGAGCACTGTTTACAAATATTGCGATAAATGTGGGGTTGATATTCTCAAAACTTTGGAGATTAAAATCACACCGGCAAATCAATTCAATGACCCTTACGAACTCTTGCCATATGTGATTTGTTCCGATGTCGAGGGAGAAGCCATAAATATTATTGAGACAGAAGATGACTTCTTAAATGAAGAGTATAGGAAAGTGAAGGAGAGTGGAGAATATGGGGGAAACTTTTCTGAATTTAAGAAACTAATTACTTCGGATTTGATGCCAACGATTCCAAATATGGCGACAAATCTCCAAGCGAACTATGATTTGATAAGATCTCGTTTTGGTGTTCTGTGTTTGTGTAAAAAGCGAAATTCAGTTGTGATGTTCGAACATTATGGGGATAAACATCATGGGCTTGTAATAGGTTTTGACAGTTCGCACGCAATTTTTCGAAAAGGAGCAGGATTACAACTGGTAAATTATGTGCCAGAGCGTGTCGTGTATGATAAGAGTTGGAAAATAATAGGTGGAGAACAAGAAGGTAAATTTGCGGAAGCACTTATCTTCTCAAAAAATGAAGAATGGGAATATGAACACGAGGTTAGACAAATTTTTCAGCTTTTTCCTCCGCATGATGAATGTCTAACCAAAAAGCCATTCATAGATAAAAGAAGTGGCAAAGAAATTGATGGCTATTTTTACCCAATACCGCCTGAAGCATTTGTGAGCGTTTCTCTTGGAACGAAATCTTTGCCAGAATTGGAGAAGCAAGTTGAATTGGTATTACAGAATAAACATTTGTCCCATGTAAAACTTGATCGAGCTCGGTTGCACGATAGCAAGTTCGAGCTGACGTTTGAATGTATATGAAGTCCGCACGCACAACAGCCGAGTTTCCGAAAAATACGCCATGAAATTAAAAGTTGCCGCATGGAATATGGGTCACTGGATGCACCGAGCCGTGGCGCAACAGGCATGGAATTATCTTAAAAATGACATCGCCGCAGACATTTCGCTCGTGCAGGAATCAGTGCCGCCAGTTGAACTCCAAAATGAGTTCTGCGTGTGGCGCGAAATAGATGGTAAACGCAAGTGGGGTTCGAGCGTGCTGACAAAAGCATTGCCAATAACCGAAGTCAAACTAGAAAGAAACGATTATCTCGGCGCGTTGACCGTAGCGGACGTGACGCTACCGGACAACTCGACGCTTGTTGTGATCAGTGCGTATGGACAGATGGATAAATTCGGCTATTCGATCACGACACTTCACCGGATGTTGAGCGACCTCACACACTTGTTTGAAGACGATCTTCAGCGCGGCGGACGCCCGAAGATAATTCTTGGCGGAGACCTCAATGCGTCGCTCCAGTTCGATGCGAAACAAGGAAACAATTCCCACCGCATTTTCTTTCAACGACTTGAGGATTTTGGTTTGCAAGATTGCCAAGGGCAATTCACAAAAGACCGTCCGCGCACACTTCGTCATGGCAGAAGCCGTTTTCCTTGGGTGAACGACTATATTTTTGCCAGCGTGAGTCTCGCAAAAAAAGTTGCCGCCGTTCAAGTGATTGAACAGCCTGAAATACTCAATTTGAGCGACCACAATCCAGTGGTTGTGACTTTTGATCTGTAAAATTTCCGTGTCCATCCGTGTTAATCCGTGGTTAAAATAATTTCATGTTAAAACGCACCGCACTTTTTTCCGCGCACCAGAAACTCGGCGCGAAGCTGATTGATTTCGGCGGCTGGGAAATGCCCGTGCAATACACCAGCATCACCGACGAGCATCTCGCCGTCCGCAACGCCGCCGGGATTTTCGACATCTCGCACATGGGCGAAGTCACCGTCAGTGGCGCGGCGGCGGCGGAATTTCTGAATCAGCTGCTCACGAACGACATCAAAAAACTCACGCCCGGCCTCGGCCAATACACGCTCATGTGCAACGAGCGCGGCACGGTGATTGATGATCTCTACGCCTACCATCTTTGCGGCGACGTCTATTTTCTCATCATCAACGCGAGTCGCGTCGAGGCCGATGTCGCGTGGATGAAATCGCAGTGGGAAAAATTTCCCCGGCGCAGCGAACTGACTTTGACCGACGCTTCGCACAATTACGCCGCCGTCGCCGTGCAAGGCCCACGCGTGAAAGAGTTCATCAACGACGTGATTTCCGGCGCGTCCATTTCCGCCATGCGCGTCGCGCGCGTGACCGATTTGAAGAAAAACGAAATCGGCGGATTCAAATTTGAACATCAAAGCGTCCTCGTCTCGCGCACTGGCTACACCGGTGAAGACGGATTTGAAATCGTCGGCAGCGACGAATCCATCCAGCATCTTTGGGGCAAATTTTTGTCCGTCGGCGCGCCGTTCGGTTTGAAACCTGCCGGCCTCGGCGCGCGTGACACGTTGCGCACGGAAGTTTGCTACCCGCTTTACGGCCACGAACTCGATGAAGAAACGACGCCGATTGAAGCTGGCGTCGGATTTTTTGTCTCGCTCGACAAAGGCGAATTCAACGGCCGTTCCGTGCTCGCCGAACAAAAAGCGAACGGCGTGAAAAAGAAATGCGTCGCGTTCAAGATGACCGACAAATCCGCGCCGCCGCGCCCGCATTACAAAATTTTTTCCGGCGAAAAAGAAATCGGCGAAGTCGTCAGCGGCACGCAAAGTCCATCGCTGAACAGTGGCATCGGCATGGGCTACGTCCCGCCGGAATTTGCCAAGCCGGACACAAAGATTGAAATTGAGATTCGCGGCAAGCGCTTCGCCGCCGTAATCGTGCAAAAACCGATTTACAAAGTGCGTTGAATCGTTGCATCGTTACACCGTTGCATCGGTGCGCGATTGTCTGATTCACGATGTAACGATTCAACGATTTAACCAATTACGAACATGAGCAACATTCCTTCCGACCTTAAATACGCCAAATCACACGAATGGATCCGCGTCAGCGGCGACACCGCGACCGTCGGCATCAGCGACCACGCACAGGCCGAGCTGACCGACATCGTGTTCGTGGAACTGCCCGCCGTGGGCCGCCAGGTCAAGGCCGGCGAAGCCTGCGCCGTGGTGGAATCCGTGAAGACCGCCAGCGACATTTATTCGCCCGTCAGCGGCGAGATCGTGGCGCTGAACCAGCCCGTCACCGACAATCCCGCCTTGGTGAACACCGAGCCTTATGTGGGTGGCTGGTTTTTCAAAATCAAATTAAGCAATCCCGCCGAACTGAACGCGCTGCTCTCGTCGGAGGATTACAAGAAGCAGATTGGCGGATAAATTTAATGAAGTCAGTTCGCCTTCCAATTTCACTTTGCCATGCAAACTGTCCGAAATGCGGTTTGCCAACGGAATTCAAAATGTTTGAGCCAGCCAGTCCGGGCGGCGATTATTCAACTTATCTTGGAACGCGCACAGGCAATTTTTACCGACTCGATCTTGGAAAAGTGAATTATCAAAAAATTCCACTTAAAGAACTTTTGTCGCCCGCGTTGGAACAAGAAGGAAAATTGTTGAAAGTTCCAGACGAAATTAAATGTAAGTTGTGCGGCAATCTTTTGAATCCAGTTTTTTCGATACCAATTGACGGCGAGGAAATTTTGGAAGCGTTTGAGCTTTAGATGAAAATCCATTTATTCATGCAGTCGCGGAGCGACGACCGGAAATTAGCCAGTGACGACAGTCACTGGTCTGCGTCCGCCAAAAATTTTGTCCTGACGGGACAATGGAAAACGGAATTTTCCCGGCGTCCTTTCAGGACGCAATCGTTTGGCGCGCTGTTCCAGCCACTTCGTAGCTGGCTAATTTCCGCCGTTCCTTCGGAACAAAATCCGTGTTTCTGCGCTGGCCAGATGCGCGCTTGAAAATTGTTCCGTCATCGGCTACAAGTAAAACATGAGTGCGACCGAACTGATGCAACAAATTCAAAGCCTGCCGGAGCAGGAGCGCGAACGGATTTTTGAATTTGTCCTGCACTCCCAAAAACCGGCGTGGGCGACGCCCAAGCCGCCGGGTTATTTCGCCGACTGCTACGACCAGGACGAAATCGCGGAGTCCAATTGGTTTGCCGCGCGCGGGCCAAAAACGATCGTGCCATGAGGCAGTGGGAAATTTATCTTTTCCCGTATCGCGACGAGCAACCGCATCCGGTGGTGATTCTTTCCAGCGACGAGCGTTGCGCGAATGAAACCATCACGCACGTCAACGGCCTGCTTTGCACTTCGGTTCGTTTGAACCGTGAATTGAAACGGCACGAGGCCGTTTTGGATGAAGCCGACGGTCTGGATTGGAAAACCGCCGTTCGCTGCGACTTCATTTACGCGCTGCCCAAAAATGAATTTCTCGAAAAGCGCGGCGAGGTGAATCGGCTGCGCCGCGCCAGCATCACGCGGAAGTTGATTGATTGCCTGCGCCTCCCGCTGGAGTTTTGAAATTGAAAATCCTTTTATTCATCAAGCCGTATTGTGGCTGGTGTCACAAGGCGATGCGCTGGCTCGACGACCACGACATCGCTTACGAAAAGCTGGACGTGATCGCGGACGACGCGGCGTTCGCCGAGATGGTTCGCCTTTCCGGCCAGAAACTCGCGCCGGTGCTGGACGTGGATGGAAAAATATTGGTGGATTTCGGCCCGGAAGAATTGCCAAAATTTTTTGAATCGTTAAAAAGTTAAATTGTTGAATTGTTAAATCGTGATAAATTTGAATTCGCAAATGCAATTGAACAATTCAACCATTCAACCATTCAACAAATCACGCCCGCGTCTCCCCGAATGGCTGCGCATCACGCTGCCCATGTCGGACAGTTTCGCGCGCACGCGCGGGCTGCTCGACGAGCTGAAGCTGCACACGGTCTGCGAAAGCGCCAAGTGCCCGAATCATTGGGAATGCTGGAGCAAAGGCACGGCGACGTTCATGATTGCGGGTGACCGCTGCACGCGCGCGTGCGGCTTTTGCGCGGTCAGCACGGCCAAGCCGCTCGCGCTCGAAGCCGACGAACCGGCGCGCGTGGCCGAGGCGACGCGGCGGATGAAATTGAAACACGTCGTCATCACGGCGGTGGCGCGCGACGATTTGAAGGACGGCGGCGCGGAACATTTCCGTCAGACGATTGAAAAAGTGCGCGAACTGAATCCGGGCATCGTCATCGAAGTGCTCGTGCCGGATTTTTTGGACAATGACGTGGCGATTGAAAATGTCCTCGCGGCGAATCCGCATATTTACAATCACAATTTGGAAACGGTGCGCCGCCTGACGCCGAGCGTGCGGCATCGCGCGACTTATGACCGCAGCTTGAGCGTGCTGAAAAAAGTGAAGGAAAAACGCGGCGACACGATTTACACAAAATCCGGCGTGATGCTGGGCTTGGGCGAAAGGGAAGAAGAATTATTGCAGGCGCTGCGCGATTTGCGCGCGTCGAATTGTGACATCCTCACGCTCGGCCAGTATTTGCAGCCGTCACTAAAACATCTGCCGGTAAAGGAATTTGTTTCGCCGGAAAAATTTGCGGAATACAAAACGTGCGCCGAGGAAATGGGTTTTGTTCACGTCGCGAGCGGGCCGATGGTGCGGAGTTCCTACCATGCGGATGAATTCGCGCTGCCGTCAGTGCATCATTGAGATTCCGCCGCGCCGCAGGAAAAGATAAATGGTAACGACGAGGCACAGAATGCCAATCGTAAAGCCAATGATGATGACGATGTTTTTCAGAATGCGCGCCTGGTCAAGAATTCGCGCGTCGCGCAGTTTCTCGGTTTCCATAAACAATTTCAGTTCTTTGTTTAGCGCGGCGTTGATTTTTTCCTCATCCTTGAGCTGAAACGTCAGCCAGCCGCCTTCAAATTCATTCTTCCACGGCTCCGGCAGCCGCGCGAGAATTTCGGCGTTGGGCGGTTGAAAGCCGAAACTTTTCCAGAACGGCGAGCGTTCCTGCGTCCAAAGTCGAAATACGCCGTGATTGGAAGCGAGCGTTTGAATGCGCAGCCAAAACAAATTTCGCGAGGCATCGGCAAGGGAAAAATCAGCGTAGCCTTCGCTGTGGAGCAAAGCATGCTGGCGGCTGACTTGAATGCCGATGGCACCGATGATTTCGCCGCCGGCGTTTTCAGCGATTTGAAATTCAGTCAGACGTTTTTCGAGGTCGTCCGCTGGAAGGCGCATCGTTTCCCAAATTATTTTCAGCGCGGCCAAATCATCGACGGTCGCACGGCGCACGCTTAACTGCGTCGGATTCATCGCGCCAAGATTACTGCACTTGTGGTAAATAGAAAAGCTGTGACTGATTTGAATTGACCGCATTGATGATTTAGAAATATTTGCTTTTGCCTTGCGGTGTGCCAATTTCAGCATTAACCATTTTTGATTTAGACCCGCTAAATATATGACAAATCAACAACTTCTCGCCGCGCTAAGCTGGCGCTACGCCACCAAGTTTTTTGACGCGACCAAAAAAATACCCGCCGACACCTGGCAGACGCTGGAGCAAGCGTTGGTGCTGACGCCGACTTCCTACGGCTTGCAGCCTTATAAATTTTTGGCCATCAACAATCCGGCCAAGAGAGCGGAACTGCTGCCGCACTCGTGGGGACAGAAACAAGTCGTGGACGCCTCGCATTTTGTCGTCTTCACCGCACGCACGGAAATGAAGGAGGCGGACGTGGATCGTTTCATCAAGCGCACCACGGACGTGCGCAAGCTGCCTGACGGCGCGTTTAATCCCTATCGTGACATGATGATTGGCGACGTGGTCAACGGTCCGCGCGGAAAAACCGCGCACGAGTGGGCGACGCGGCAGACTTATATCGCGCTTGGTAATTTGATGACGTGCGCCGCCGTTCTCGGCGTGGACGCCTGCCCGATGGAAGGCCTTGTGCCAACCGAATACGACAAGGTTTTGAACTTGAACGGCAGCGGTTATGCGACAGTTGTGGCGTGCGCGCTCGGTTATCGCGCCGCCAGCGACAAATACGCAAGCCTTGCCAAAGTGCGTTACGAAACCAAAGACCTCATCCAGCAAATATAATTACCCTTCGCAACGCGGGCGACAAAATCAGTTATGGCTTCAGACGCAGCCGCCACGCGTGGCTTCATGCGGCCGAAGGAGAAATCAAATTGAACGATTTGAAATTGAAATCAGGCGACGCGGTTGCGTTCAGCGAAAAGGAATTTTGTTCAAGGCAAATTCTACGTCGCAAATTTTTTTTTGATTTAAACTGATTTTCGCCTAATCTTGGCGGACTCCAAATTCAAATTTTATGATTAAAAAATTATTCGCTCCCGGAAACGACTCGACACTTACCAGTTTTGGATTGCTTGTGCTTCGACTTTGGCTGGGATTGGCGATGTTCGTAAATCACGGCTTTGACAAACTCAACCACTTCAGTGCTCACGCGGCGAAATTCCCAGACCCATTGGGTATCGGTTCTGCGCCGGGTCTTATGCTCGTCACGTTCGCCGAAACTGCAGGCGCACTGTTGCTGGTCTTCGGTCTTTTGACGCGCTTTGCCGCGCTCACACTGGCGATAGACCTTGGCGTCGCGGTTCTCATGGTTCACAAAGCAGCGAGCGGCGGCGGCGAATTGGCATTCATTTATTTGGCTGGTTACGTTGCACTTTTGATTGCGGGCGGCGGGAAATTTTCCGTGGACAAATCGCTGTTTGGCAAGGGCGGTTCGGCTGCATTGAACAAGAAAAAATGAAAAAACGGGGCAGAAAACATGACAAAAAAATGGGCAAATAAATGAAAGTCATGTTGTCACCTCCGCAAATTATTTGTCCCGAGTTGCCAGCCTTTCAAACGGATGATTTGGAATCCGTCCGCGAATCGTTTCGAGATGCCGCATCCTGCATTTTGCAACAGGCTTGGCTGGCAAAACCGGAAACTGACTTTGCGCCAGCGATTGTGCGGACCGGCTGGCGGGCCGGGTCGTTGCTGGTCTTTGCCGAATTAGCTGATGTGGATATTATCACCCGCGCCACAAAGCCGCACGAACGGCTTTGGGAATTGGGCGACACGTTTGAAATTTTTCTGCGTCCGGTCGAACAGCGGTCGTATGTCGAATTTCACGTCGCGCCGAACAACCTGCGGTTGCAATTGCGCTTTGCCGACGCCGACGCTGTGGAACTTGCGCGCAAAACCGACTCGCTTGAAAGTGCGTTTATTCGCAACGATATTTTTTACTCCAAAACGTGGGTGCTGCCCGAAGTTGGCTGCTGGTTCGCATTCGCTGAAATTCCTGTGAAAGCGGTCAGTGAAAACCCAAAGCCTTTGCGCGGTTCGGAATGGCTTTTTTCGTTTAGTCGTTACGATTATACACGCGGTCACAAAGAGCCCGTGATTTCGTCCACGTCCCCGCACACAAAACCTGACTTTCATTGTCAGTTTGAATGGGGCACGATGCGCTTTTAATTTTTTATTCGAAACAACAAATGACCAAACCCACCTTATTGGTTTTGGCTGCCGGTATCGGCAGCCGTTATGGCGGACTTAAACAGATTGATCCTGTCGGGCCGGGCGGCGAGACGATTATTGATTATTCGATTTACGACGCGCTCCGCGCCGGATTTGGCAAACTTGTCTTCGTCATCCGCCACGACATCGAAGCACCGTTCAAAGAAATCATCGGCGCACGATTCGAGAAACGGATTCCGGTTGAATACGTTTTTCAGGAGACTGACAAATTGCCGCCGGGGTTTTCTATTTCGTCAAACCGCACAAAACCGTGGGGCACCGGACAGGCGATTCTTATGGCTGCCGATGTGATTCGCGAACCATTCGCAGCCATCAACGCGGACGATTTTTACGGTGCGAATTCATTTTGCGTGCTTGCGGAGCATTTGTATTCGTGGAGTTCAGATTACGCGATGGTCGGTTTCATTCTGCGCAAAACACTTTCCGAATTTGGCAGCGTCGCCCGCGGCGTATGCTCCGTGAACAGCGATGGTTTTTTGCAAACCGTGACGGAACTCACAAAAATTGAAATGGACGGCAACGGTGTAAAATATACGGATGGCTCGGGTGTGGTTAGTCCGCTCAGTGACAACGGAACGGTCTCGATGAACATGTGGGGTTTCACGCCGGCGTTGTTTGCGCATTTGCGCGAGCAGTTCGCCGAGTTTCTGAAAAAAAATGGCCGGGATAATAAATCTGAATTTTACATTCCCGCCGCCGTGAATGCGCTCATATGTGCGAGACTAGCGCGCGTCAGAGTTTTGCGCACAACAGATTCATGGTTCGGCGTGACTTACCGTGAAGATCGCCCGCGTGTCATTAAAAATATCCGCGACCTCATCGCGCGCGGCGATTATCCGGAAAAACTTTGGGCATGAACTTGAAACACGACGTCTGCGCCGTCGCTCGGCAATTCCAAATTCGCGGCGAGTTTTTAAGTGCCGAGCCTTGTGGCAGCGGCCATATCAACGACACTTACTGTGCTATCTTCGATCAGATCGGGCTGCATGTCCGCTATATTTTTCAACGCATCAACCACAGTATTTTTAAAAATCCGGTTGCACTCATGGAGAACATTCAGCGTGTCACGAAGCATCTCGGGGGCAAAATTTCCGGCGAACGTGACCAAAACCGGCGCGTGCTGACATTAATTCCGGCGCTTGACGGCCGGCCATTCTATCGCGACGAACGCGGCGATTACTGGCGCGCTTATTTTTTTATCGAAAATGGGAAGACCTTCGATGTTGTCCAATCCACGCGACAGGCCTTCGAAGCAGCAAAAGCATTTGGCCAATTTCAAAAAATGCTCGCGGATTTGCCCGCGCCGCGCTTGCATGACACGATCCCTGATTTTCACCACACACCAAAACGGTTCGCCGCGCTCGAAAAAACGATTGAAGCTGATATTGCCAATCGCGCCAAACTGGCGAAGCTTGAAATTGAATTTGCTTTGCAACTCAAGGTGATGACTAGCGTGCTGATTGATGCAAAATTGCCGGAGCGCGTCACACACAATGACACCAAACTCAACAACGTCATTCTCGATGATGCGACGGGCGAAGGAATTTGCGTGATTGACCTCGACACGGTGATGCCTGGCCTCGCGCTTTACGATTTCGGTGACATGGTTCGCGCGACGACCAGCACGGCGAAAGAAGACGAACGCGATTTGTCGAAGGTTACAATGCGATTTTCGATGTTCGAGGCGATCGTGCGCGGCTATCTTGAGTCGGCTTCTGGATTTTTGACGAACGACGAGAAACAACTTCTGGCGTTTTCCGGCAAGCTCATAACATTTGAGGCTGGTATCCGCTTTCTAGCGGATTATCTCGCGGGTGACACCTATTTCAAAGTGCATCGCGAGCATCACAATCTGGACCGCTGCCGGACGCAGTTCAAACTGGTCGAATCGATTGGTCAGCAGGAAGAGCAAATGACCAAGTTGGTGGAAGGAATTTGAATGAAAATTTTAACACAAATAACTTCGATTTCATTATTGGCCATCCACTAAAACACATTGTTGCGTAATTTATCGTAGGTCAGCTTGATTTTCGCAGTGGTCACGAGTTTAGCGTTGTGTTTTGTTGGTCAGGAGCGTCATTCTACCGGAATCTCAGACAAAACATTATTTTGGATTAAATTCAGTTTGAAATAGCAAATACCTCGATTGAAATTTAAGTTCTCATGTTGTTTTAGCAGTCGGTCCGCAAAGTTTCGGCGGTCTGTTACCAAAGGTTTTACCTTGATTGAATTGCTCGTTGTCATCGCGATTATTGCAATTCTGGCGGCGATGTTGTTACCGGTATTGACTAGGGCTAAACTAAAAGCGCAGGGGATTTCCTGCGTCAACAATTTGAAGCAACTTCAGTTGGCGTGGTTTATGTATTCAGGAGACAACAACGACAGGATCTGCCAGACGGCCGGTGACGGGGTTGGGGATATTGCGCCAACTCCATACACAATCGGCTATCAGCCTGGGCAATCGAAAGCAAATTGGGTGCTGGGTGCTGTGTCGGGGACAGTGGGAACAAATCTTGACTGGATCAAGAACGGCACGCTGTGGGCATACACGAAGGCCGTAGGAGTTTACAAATGCCCGGCGGACAGACGCACAATAAATTTCCCCAGTTTCAAGGGTCCCCTTACCATCCGCAGTATGTCCATGAACGCTTGGATGAATCCGCTCGACACAGAAGGCATCCTGTCCATTCCACCCTACCGCGCCTTCAGGAAACAGACCGATATTCCAAAGCCGACAGACATTTGGGTGACTATTGACGAGAGTCCGGGCAGTATCAACGATGGCTGGTTTGTTGAGGATCCGGTTAATAATAAAACCCGATGGGTGGACATACCGGCGACTTATCATGGCAACGCCGGCGGCATGTCATTCGCTGACGGTCACGTAATCATTAAAAAATGGACCGATCCCAAAGTTTTGAACATAGCGGCACAAACAACGACGGAAAATTTTATCGGGGCAACTGTTGGAAACCCTGATCTCCCCTGGCTTCTAAGCCAGACCACAGTATTTCACTGATTTGCCTAGCATGATAAAATATAAAAATCGACCCACCCACCGTGGCGGATTCACACTGATTGAACTGCTGGTGGTCATAGCGATCATTGCCATACTGGCAGCGTTACTATTGCCGGCTTTGGCCCGCGCAAAATTAAAAGCGACCCAGGCAGTATGCTTGAGCAACCAAAAGCAGCTGGCACTGGCTTCCATTATGTATTCTGGTGACAATGGCGATCTATTACTTGGCTTTGGGGTAGCCCAAAATGCGCCAAACGCGGATGGTTATTGGAATCCGACTTACAAGGGCACGACCGGGCCATGGAATGTAGCTGGATTGTCTCCGACTGCAGCAGGGAAGTTGTTCGACGCTGCATTACAAGCAAACAGCCCGCTTTATCAATACGCTCCTAACCCGGGGGTTGTTCACTGTCCAGGTGACACGCGATTTCAAATGAAGGTTCCGGGGAAAGGGTGGGCTTTCGACAGTTATTCCAAACCCAACGGCATTGCCGGCGACAGCTATGGTAATTATTGGGGACAGGGAGCAACGGCATCAACTGGAACGTACCTGAAATTGTCCCAAGTTAGCGCCCCCACTGCGACCTTTGCTTTTCGGGAAGACGTTGACGATCGCGGTTGGAATGAAGGAACTTGGGTGTTGAATTGGCAGCTTAAAGCCCCGCTATATGGACACTCCCAGTCTTTCACTTGGGAAGATCCCATTCCCATGTATCACGGGAATGTAAGCACATCCGCATTTGTGGACGGACATGCCGAATCTCACAAATGGCTTGATGGGTCCCTTGTTACTTACGGCAAATCAGTTGCAGCAGGTGGCAATTTCAGTCCACCGAATCCTCCCAAAGCAGGTCCAGATTACGAATATGTTTATCAGGGATATCGTTTTCCGAACTGGCGGCAATAAGAGCACATCTTGAACCATTGGCGCTGCCGCCACTTCAAGCGGCGATTATTAATACGTTTACGACATTATCTACAACGACTGGAAATAAAAATCAATCGCTGCTATTATGGCAACGCTGGACGTGTCACACCGAGTTGTGACTGGATGCTTAAAGTCGTTGGCGTCAGTCCATCCGCACGCGCCGTTAATTTTATTTCGCCAGCGTCCCCGGTTGACTGCACTATGACTTGCGCCAGACCGTTGAACACACTGCGTTTCCATTGAGGAACTTCCGGCTTCTCCGAAAATTGCAGGGACACACCTTTGTTGACACCGCCTGCGCCAGAGTTGTTTGCAACCACGACAGCGACGGTGTTTTGTCCCGGATGCAAAAGGCGCTTGACATCGAACGAAGGTGAGTCCTGCCAGTCATGCGATTCGCCGATTTTCTCTCCATTCACATAAACCCAGCCGTCATCGTCAATCTTGCCGAAGCTGAGTCCAACACTCTCGGAGGCAAGATTTTGTTCGGTCACATCAAATGTGGCGCGAAAAACAGCGGATTCATTTTCTTTCAATGGCCCTGATTCAGATCGCACATCCGCCTGATCCCAACCTGAATCATCAAACTGTGCAGCAACTTCCGGCAAATCCTGCTTATACGCATCGGGAATTTTTTCCCAACGCCAATTATCCACTGGCATGGATTGAATCGGCCATTTTGCGACATAAACATCCGGTTCATGGCAACTGGGATCGCCGTTGCCCACGCCGATAATTTTGCCGGGGCCGTCCAAATCAAAGTAAATCAAATTGTTCGCTACTGGCACGACACGGCCTTGCGCGTCCGTCGCGGCAACAGTGATTACGCTCACGTCCTCGCCATCGGCGTTGATGGTTGCTCGGTCGGGCGTAAGTTGGACCGCAGCTGGGTCACCGGTGGTTTCCACCTTCGTTTCGGCGACGACGTTGCCGTCATTGTAACCGCTGGCGCTCAAAGTTCCGGGCGCATATTTCACCTTCCATTCAAGGTGCGAATCTTGCGTCATCGTCTGTTTACCAAGGCTTTGACCATTGAGAAACAGTTCAACTTCCTTGCAGTTGCTGTAAGCCCATACGGAAATTTCCTGGCCCTCTTTGCCCGGCCAGTTCCAGTGCGGCAGCAGATGCACCATGGGTTTGTCCGTCCAGACGGACTGGTAATAATAAAAATTGTCCTTGGGAAAACCGCACATATCCATGATGCCGAAATGCGAATTGATGCACGGCCAGTTGTAAGGCGTCGGTTCGCCGCGATAATCAAACCCCGTCCAGGCGAATCCGCCCGAAAGCCACGGGCGCGCGTCGTAAAACGTCCACCATTGCTCCGCCGTTTCGCCCCACGTGACGGGGTTGACGAGGGCACCGCTTTTGTTTTTGGTGATGTAATCGTAGGCGGCGACGTAACCTTTCGTCGTGTCATTGGCGTAAATGCCGCGCGTCGTCACCGTGCTGGCAGTTTCGGTGCCGACGAAGGTCGCGCCGGGATGCGCGGAATGATAGGGATCAATACTATCGAGGTTGTAATTGAAACCTTTTACATCCAGCACGGTAATAAAACCGTTTTCTCCGTAGGAACCGTTGACAGCAGCGGTGCATGGGCGTGTCGGATCCAATGAGTGGGCCAGATTTTGCATCGTTTGAATCACCGCCGCACCTTCGGCTGTGCCTTGGGCATTCCATTCTTCATTGCCCAACGACCACGCGAAAACACTCGGATGATTCCGGTCGCGCAGGATTTGTTCTTTCAAACGATCCAGATTGGCGGCGTCGCTGCCGACCAGCCGGTTTTCATCCAGCACCAACATTCCAAGACGGTCGCACGCTTCGAGCAACTCAGCCGTGGGCAAATTGTGCGAGGTGCGGAGCGCGTTGGCACCAAACTCTTTCAGTTTTGCGATGCGGAAATACTGCAACGCATCCGGCAACGCCGAGCCGACACCCGCCATGTCCTGATGGTTGCAAGTACCCTTGATTTGATAAGGCTGGCCGTTCAGCAAAAAACCTTTGTCCGGGTCGAACCCAATCGTGCGGATGCCAAATTCAGTTTCCTCGCGGTCAACAATTTCCCCGCCGCTCTCAACCGTAGTGACGAGTTTGTAAAGTTTGGGAGATTCGGGCGACCAAAGTTCGGGTGAATTGAAAACAATGGCCGAGCGAATATCATTTTCCAATGCTTGATTGCATTCAGCCGACTGATCTATTTTTGCGATGGAATCGCCTTCGGGGCTGATAATCTCATTGTCCACCGTCGCGTCAGCGGAGTTGGTCTGCGAATTTTTCAGACAGGTCCGGATGTTAACTTCAACCGGCCCGTCAGGGATGTTGTTGCTGAATTTGCTGTAGACAAAAATTCCATCAGGCGCGATGGCCAGCGGCGCGGTTTTCACGAGCCAGACGTGGCGGTAGATACCCGCGCCCTCATAAAACCAGCCTTCAAACTGCGAGGCGTCCACCCTGACTGCAATGGTATTTTTGCCGCCGACATTCACCACGTCCGTGATGTCGTAGCGGAAACTGTTGTAGCCACCTTCGTGGTGGCCGACGAACCAGCCGTTGACGAACACTTCTGCGTTGCGGTACACGCCGTCGAATTCCAGCCAGAGCCGTTTGCCGGAATCTTCCTTCGGCAAATCAAACGTGCGGCGATACCAACCTACGCTGTTTTGCGGAAAGCCCGGGCCGACTGGATGAAAGCCGTGCGACCCATCGGCGCTCGAATCGAAAGGCAGTTCGACCACCCAGTCGTGCGGGAGATTCACAGTGCGCCAGCTTGCATCGCCGAACGACACGGCGGCCGGACCATCGCTGGAGTCGGCCTTGGTCAGATTGAGACCGTTGCCCCACTCGTCGCCGAGATGAAATTTCCAGCCAAAATCCATCAACAGTCGTTCGCGCGGCGAAGTGGTTTGTGCAAATGCCGAGCTGGTGGCGAGCAGAAGAATCACGACGAATTTTGATATAATAGATTTCATGGCTGTTTTTATTAAACCGTAACCGCGTTTATTTTTCAATCGCAAAAACTTCTTGGTTTTTCAACTGCGTGAAATTGTAACTATTTCAGCTTGTCGCCGTAAATGACACCTCGTCCGCCAGTGGCAAAATAGACGCGGCCAAAAATGCGCGGATCGCCAGTGACATGGCTGATCCAGCCGAACTGATGCTGGTCATCGTTGATGCGCATCCACGTCATGCCGGAATCATCGGACCGGAAAATGGCTTGAACGTCGTCTATTTTTCCAATCAGGTAAAGTGCCGGGTATTTTTTGCCGGACGCCGCTTTGCCGAAGCCAAGTGAATATGCCTGCCGCACGGTGCCCAATTTGGTGAACGCCGCGCCGGAATTGGTGGAATGATAAAGACCGTCGTTGCGAAAATTTATCCAAATATCACCTTCATTACCAAGCGTGGCACAGACAACACCGCCATCGCTACCGGCACCAAAGCCGTTGCCAAAGCTTTCCGCGACGGGAAGTTCCGGTTCAGTGGCGATGAAATCCGCCGCGCCATTCGTGCTAAGATAAAATTTTCCAGAATGTGAATCAAAGGAGTAAAATTTATTGGGGTTCACGGAATCGGCTACAACTCTTATGTTTCGGGCCAAGTTGCCGCAAACCGTCCAAGTCGCGCCGTTGTCGCGTGAAAAATTCGGCAAACTGCGGCGCGGCGTCCAAACGATTGTTTTGCCGTCGGCAGAAACTGCAATCGTTCCGGCACCGCCACTTTCGGAAGGTTCGGACGCGAATGAATTCCACGTCTCGCCGCCGTCAAGCGAGTAAGCGCCGTGTGTCCCGCTGTTGCGTCCGCGCGTCGTTCCGGAACGGACGATAAAGCTCGGTTTTTTCGCTGCAAACGCAATACTTTCGGTGTTCACAAAACGCGGCGGAGACTGGAACGCGCCTTCGCGCGGTGCGGCGTTCAAGTCATCATGTTTGAAGCCGTCAATGTCACCGAGACCGCTCAAAAGATGCGCGCCTTCCGGCGGACTGATGAGATCCAGCGGAACGGTTTCTTCCAGGCCGTCATCCGCAAATGTCCAATGCGTCGGTTTTCCCGAATCAGCATCAGTCAAATTATCGCAACTCCAAATTCCATAGCCGGTGGTGAATAAAACGTGATTTGAATCAAACGGATCAATTTGAATGCTCCCCATCCAATGAGGATTAATGGCTCTGGTGTAAGGCGCGAACGAATGATCAAGTTCAGCTTTTTCCAGCACTGGAAACCAGCTTGCCCCGCCATTCGTGCTGCGAAAAACTTCATCGTGCGGATGCCAATGACAAAATGTCGTCGCCACAATCGCATTCGGATGCGCAACGTCAACTGCAACGTCGCCATAGCCGAACGGCTGGTCGGCGGTTGCAGGTTTGATTGGCGTGATGTCCGTCCATTCGCCGTTTTTTGTGTTGAATTTCCAAACCGCGCCGTCGGTCATTGTGTTTGGGCCGGGTTCTTTGCCGTAACTCAAATACATCATGCCGTCGGGAGCGAGCACGGCGTGATTGGGGCGCAAACCCGTTGGCTGGCCGGGCACAGCCTGCCAGGTGGCTCCGCCATCGGTGCTGCGAAAAAAATTTGTATCCAAAATTGACACGCCGACGTAAATCACGAGCGTGGGATTTCCTCGCGTGCCGCTGCGCGAATCAAATTGCACAAAAACCAGACCGACTTGTTGTGGCGGAAAACTGAATCGGAAGCGATTGGTGGAAAAATTGTTGGGGAAATTATTTGTCGGTGCAGATATTTTACCAGCCGTTGGAAAACTTTTCACCTGATTCCAAGTTGCACCATAATTAAAACTTTTCCACAAACCGTCATATCGCGAACCGAAAAAAAGAATCGCCCCGTCATTCGGGTCAACGGCCAGACGCTCGCCATTGAAACGTCCCAATTCGTTGCCACCCATTTTAAAAGGCATATCCGTTTGCTGCCAAGTGCGTCCTTGATTGGTGGAACGCAAAATTGCGCCGTTGCCCGATCGTGGACTCGAATAAGTTCCCGCGGCAAGATAAACGCGGTTCGGATCGGATGGGTCAACAGCCACGCTTTCGATGCCGGTAAGGTTAATATCGGCCATGCCAATCCAATCCGTAATTGGAATCCAACACTTGGTGAAATCGTTCCAACGATATGCGCCGCCCACATCCGTGCGAGCATACATAAGACCTTTCTGCGCCGGATGCGTGATAATGGCCGTAACAAAACCGCCGCCGCCGATGACAGCATTTTTCCAAGTGTAAGGCTCGGAGGCAAAGTGATTGGCTGGATTTTCCTGCGCCGCCGCGATGGTCTTCATCAAGCCGCCCGCCACACCAATGGCCAATACCGTGTTAAATGCCAAGTGGATGATTCTCATTTTCAAACACAACCCGGTCAATTCACATCAATCGTTTTTCTCAACCGGATGTCGGCGGAAGAACCGC
Organism: uncultured Verrucomicrobiae bacterium; assembly: GCA_963719075.1. Lineage (GTDB taxonomy): Bacteria > Verrucomicrobiota > Verrucomicrobiia > Limisphaerales > UBA11358 > UBA11358. Next base: position 143,774 of record CAVRAN010000013.1, read on the forward strand.
CGACCATAATTCGGACTTTGTCCGGCTCAACCTCAAAAGCGTGCTTCGCCGTGTTCCAATAAGCCAACGATTCCGCTGGCAACGGAATCTCAACCGTTTTCTGCTCGCCGGGTTGCAGCGTGACACGTTTAAATCCTTTCAATTCTTTAGTTGGCCGAGGCACGGTCGAGTTCAAATGCTTCACATACAATTGCACCACTTCGTCGCCCGCGCGCGTGCCGGTGTTTTTCACGTCCACGCTGACGGTGACCGCGCCGGCACGATTCAACGCGGGCAAACTGGTTTTCAAATTGGCATATTCAAACGTCGTGTAGCTCAAACCGTGGCCGAAGGGATAAAGCGGCTTGCGCTTGAAATACATATACGTCCGGCCATCGCGGATGTTGTAATCCATCATCGGCGGCAACTGGTCGAGCGATTTTGGCCACGTCTCGACGAGCCGTCCCGCCGGGTTGTAATCACCGAACAAAACGTCGGCCAGCGCGTTGCCCTCTTCCTCGCTGCAATGCGTCAGGTGAACAATCGCCGGAACATGTTTTTGCGTCCAGTTGATCGCATACGGAAAACTGGAGATGAGCACGACGATGGTTTTCGGATTGGCGGCGTAAATTTGTTTGATCAATGCCTCGTCCTCCAGCGTGATGGACTGGCGATCCACTCCCTCGCGGCCATAGCTCGGCAACGCGACCTTCGCCCAATTGGTGACATCGCCGGTCGGATGATTGCCGACGCAAACGATCGCCACGTCGGATGCTTTGGCGAGGTTCACCGCTGCGTCGTTGTCGTTGTTGGTGGCCAGATTGACCGTGACGCCCGCGCCGGCTTTGTTTTTGATCCCCTCCCACGGCGTGACGGCATAAGGCGGCTGGCCGCTATACCAATCCAGCAGAACTTTGTTCGCGCGTGGGCCGATGACAGCAATGGATTTCAAACTGGTTTTGTCCAGCGGCAACAGGTTTTTAGAATTTTTCAGCAACACGATGGATTCCTGCGTGACGCGCCGCGCGAGCGCTTTGTGTTCTTCGGACAACCACGGTTCGGGTTCCGACGCCCGGCCGATGTTTGCGTAAGGATTGTCGCCAGGCGGATCAAGCAAGCCTAATTTCAGCATCACGCGCAGATTGCCTTTGACGGAATTGTCAATGTCCGCCTCGGAAATCAAATTTTCCTTCACGGCATTGCTCAATGCCGTTTGGTAGCGGTCCAAAAATATCGTGATGCCGGCTTTCACCGCACCCGCGGCGGCGGCGCTGTAATTCGTGTAATATTTGTGAGCCGTGACCAATAGTTTGAACGCTCCGCCATCCGTGCAGAAGATTCCATTTTGCCCCCATTCTTTGGCCGCGACATTTTTGAGCACGGGATTTACCATCATCGGAATCCCGTTCCACGAATTGTAAGCGGTCATGAACGCGCGCGCGCCGCCGTCTTCAATACCCATGCGAAAAGGAACGGAATAATATTCCCGGAAAAGCTGTTCGTCAAAATCTGATGATGATCCTTCGCGGCCATCTTCATTGCTGTTGGCCAGAAAGTGTTTAAGTAGGGAAGCCGTTTGCCAATAACGCGGGTTGTCGCCCTGCAAACCTCTGACGAATGCGACGACCATCGTGCCGTTGAAAAAAGGGTCTTCGCCGTAACATTCTTCCGTCCTGCCCCAGCGCGGGTCGCGTCCCAAATCCGAGTTGGGCGCAAAGATGACCAGTCCGCCCTTGTGATATTTTTTGCTCTGCGCGATATAACGCGCTTCGTAACCCTCAGCCGCCGCGGCTTGTTGCAAGATTTCCGGATCCCAGGTTTCGCCCAAGCCGATGGCTTGCGGAAAAATCGTCGTTGGAATCGGCGGATGGGGCGTCCAATTGGCCACACCGCCCATCGCTTCGCCATGAAGTCCTTCGGCGGAACCCAGCGGTGGAATGCCGAGTCGCGAAACACCCGCGCGGAAATGCAGAAAATTTATTTTTTCATCCAACGTCATCAAGGAAATGACATTGTTGACTCGATCTTCCACCGGCAAATCAGGATTTTGAAATGGATATTGAAATTGCGCGAAAGCCGGTGTGCCGGCGATAGCCACGAGAAATGAAATCCAGTGAAGGCGCTGTAAAAATTTCATGCGGTTCAACGATAGCGATAGAGTTTTAGATGTTGAATACTGATGGTTGGGTCAAAAGTGCCGGTGTGGACTTCATCACCGTTGAGTCGCCGCTGGATTTTGTTTGAGCTACCTCATCAAATGCCATGAGCGAACGGGCAGCGGCGCAACAAAACATAATTCGAAGTTTCATTTTGAATATGCGCGGATTTTCCACTCCACTTTGCCGGCAAGTGGATCGTTCGCCAGTTTAAACTCGCCGTTTTCTTCCGTCAGCGCGAGCTCGTGCAACTCATTGTCAGATGGCAGACAGATCAAACCTTTCGCCACGGTGGAATTTTTGGCATAGACGACGAGATCGAGCTGCGACCAATCCATCTGCATTGTCGATTGTGCGAGCTTGATTTGCGGAATGACCGTGCCATCGCGCACAAGGATGATTTCGGGAATTTCCCCGGAGGCGATGTGCTGCCAGCCGCCGGAATAACTTTTTCCGGTTTGATAATCAATCCAGTCGCCGGGCGGCAGATAAACATCGCGTTCCGTTTCGTTTTCGTGCAAGAGCGGCGCGACCAAAATGCTCGAACCGAAAAGGTATTCGTCATCAACCAGCCATGAGCCGGGATCGTCGGGAAATTCAATGAACAATGCGCGCAACATCGGCAGGCCATGCTCGGAGCAATCTTTCGCCTGCGCGTAAACGTAAGGCATGAGTTTGTATTTTAATTCATCCTCGATGCGGAATTCGTTCATGAAATCGTCGCCGTAATTCCACGGCTCTTTGGGCGCGATGCCATGGCAGCGGCTGTGCGAACTCAACATTCCGAAAGCGAGCCAGCGCGCGAAAAGATTTTTGTCCATCGTCGCCACTGAAGTCGCCGTGAAACCGCCGATGTCATGGCTCCAAAATGAAAAACCGGAAAGTCCAAACGACAAACCGCCGCGTAATTCCGCCGCCATGCCATCGTCCGTGCTTTCGGCGTCACCGCCCCAATGGATCGGATAACGCTGGCTTCCCGCCCACGCGCTGCGCGCCCAGATAATGTTGTCGCCGGTGATTTTTTTTGTGATGTCGGCGACGGCTTTGTTGTAGCGCAGCGGATACAAATTGTGTTCGTAAAATCCCGTGCGGCCATTCGCCCAGATGCCGTTGTTCGGCGAAGCTTCGCCGAAGTCCACTTTGATCGCGCCGACGCCCATCTTCAAAAGACCCGCCAGTTTGTTCTGATACCAATCAACTGTTTTTGGATTGGAAAAATCGAGCACAGCGTCTTCGTAAGGCAAGTTTCCCTTGCCATCGCGGACGACCAGATTTTTTTCAACGAGTTCGGGGAACAATTTGTTCTTCGGCACAAAATATGGCAATTGCCAGAGCGAGATGTGAAAGCCTTCATCCTTCAAATCCGAGATCATCTTTTTGGGATCGGTGAAGCGCGTGGTGGAAAATTCGTAGTCGCATTGCCAGTCGGTCTCGAACCAGCCGGTATCCAGATGCAGCACGTCGCACGGAATCTTGTTTTGGCGCAACTTCGCGGCAATGTCACGGACTTGTTGTTCGCTGTTGTAAGTGCAGCGGCTCATCCACAAGCCGAACGACCAGAGCGGCGGCAGCGGCGATTTGCCGGTAAGTTTGGTGTATTCGTCCAAAATTTCCTTGGGCGAACCGAGAAAAACAAACAAATCCAGCTCATCGTCGCCGATCATCAGGGAATTCACGCCGCTGAAGGAATTTCCGAAATCACAGGTGATCGGCGAAGTGGTGTGCATGAACATGCCGTAGCCGCGACTGCTCATGAAAAACGGAATCGGCTTATACATTCCCTGATTTTGAATGCCGTTGGCGTCGTCGGTCCACAGCACAAGCTTTTGCCCGCGCTTGTCAAGGCGGGTGAATGATTCGCCGCAACCGAAGATTTTTTCGCCCGGCGAAAGCGTGAACGCCGCGTTGAAACTGCGCGAGTAATCCGCCGCACGCCTCACGAAGGCAAAGGGCATGATGGGCGTGAAACTCGTGCCGTTGTCCAAATCGTGATCTGTTTTGGTGAGCAAATTCCCGTTCGCGTCGCGGATTTCGATGTGCCACGGGTTTTCCAACATCGTGACCGAGCCGAATTCGCTCGTATACCGGTGACCGCCGTCAATTTTTTCGTATTGCCACGAATGATCCTGCGGCACGTCGCCGCCGAGCATCAGCTCTTCATGGTTTTTATGAAATTGCGGGCCGCTGGTCATGCGAATCCGAACCGTTCGCGGCGAAACAAATTCAATCGAAAACGGCAGCGTCGGATTCGCCGCATATTGATCGGCGGGGAATTCATTGGGATCAACCGGTTTGATGACTGCGAGCATGTTGTCAAATGCCTGCCGCGTGAAATATTCGGAGCGCTGATAGGTAATTTCTCCCTTGCCGGTGGTTGGATCGAAATCGGCAAGCTTGTCCGCCAGATAATAAAGGTCGGAGAAATCCCGGAAATCCCCGCTGACATCTATCGGATCGTTCAGCAATGGCAGTTGCGGATTGGCCGCCGCCAGCGGCAGGTTAAAATTGAGGGAAATCATCGCGCCGAGGCACAACGCCGCGACCGTAGTTCGCTGAGAAGTCATAAAGGTTTTGGAAATTGTTGTTCTGCAAGTCTGTCGTCTTCCAGGTGGAATCGTCAAACATTTTCCTTTCATCATTGGCAAAATTCAGGGCCGTCGCCGCGTGGAAATTTTACCATCCCGCCGCCAACGGCTATTTTTCTTTCAGCGAAGTTTTCTGTGTCGGTGTTCGCAGTGGATAAAGCCCGGGGCAGCAGCCGAACGTTTCGTGAAAAGCGTGGCTGAAATGGCTCAAGCTGGAATAACCGACTTCCAACGCCGCCTCCGTCACGTTGAATTTTCCCGAGCGCAATAATTCCGCCGCGCGTTCCATCCGCAACTGACGGATGTATTGCGGAATCGTCCTGCCGGTGGCTGTGGAAAATGTCCGGCTCAAATGAAACGGACTGCAGCCGACGGCGCGCCCGATTTCTTCAAGGCTCGGCGGACTGGCCAGTTTTTCGCGGAGCAACGCGATGACTTTTTCCCCGCGCTCGGCGGTAAGCCGTTGTTGTCGCTGGCAGAACAATTCCTGCTCGCCCGACGCGACGAAAAATAATTCCGCCGCGACTTCGAGCGCCTTCGCCTGATACCAGACCGATTGCGCCAGCGCCAGCACCGGCGTCTCGCGCAGGCTTGCCAGCAGTTGTTGTTGCCGGCTCGTCAAACGCATTGGTGACGCGACAGCGGATTTTTCGGACTGGCCGCTCACCACGTCGCGCACGAGCGGATGCAGCGACGTGACAAATTCGCCTAAATGGCGTCGCAGAAATTCAAACGACATCTCGACGGTGAGAAATTGATGGCGCTGGTTCGCTTCGCGTGTCGCACGCAACGGCTGCTCGCCGCGCCGGTAAAACCCCGCCGTCAACGGCTTGAACGCGGCTTCATCCTTGTTAAAAGCGACACGCCCGTTGCCTTCAAGGTTCAGGCAGACTTCGACGCTGCCGGGATGAAACGTTTCGCTCCAATCGAACGGCACATTCGAGGTTTTGAAATCATGCCATTCAAAACTAACACCCGCGCCGCGCACGCTGCCGTGCAGGTGCCGCCAGCCGTCGCCGATCGCGCGCCACACCGAGCGTTCCGTGAACGCGGGCACGCCGGTACCTTCACCTTCGATTTGCCGTTTTGCGGGTTTCGCCACGACGACAATCTGCCAGTTTTTATGCGGCGGGCAAATAAATGTTCGCCGCAAGCCACCGCTAAAAAACCGCAAGCCGTCGGTAGCGGGATTTTTGGCATCGGATATTTTGCTCCCATGAAATTACAAATACAGACTGTCACTCGCGTTTTGGGAATGCTGACCGTGGCTGCTTTTATCAACACACTGGCGCTGGCGGATGATCAGGCCATGCCTGTCGCAACCACCACCAATTCACCGGTTGCGCCGGACACGCGCTACGGACTTTTCAACTGGCTTGATCATCACAGTTCGTATGGACAGGGAGTTTTTCCCGAACCGTTTCTGGTGGATGACTCGGACCTGGAAGTCAATGAAGCACGCCTCGACTGGCTGCACACTGAAGCCCACGCGCAACAGAGCGACACCGTCACGGCGGAAGTCGAAAAAGGTTTTGGCAATTTGACTTTGGAAATAGAAGTCCCCTACGAGCGCGATGCGGCGGCTGGTGAAAACACCGAGCAGGGCATCGGCAACATTGACCTGGGCGCGCGTTATCCGCTTTATGAATATGCTGCGGCCAATGATTTTTTTGATACCACTTTTGGTACCGCCGTGGAAGTCGGGATTCCGGTCAACTCGGCGGTCAGCAAAAATGCCGAGTTCGTCCCCAAGGTTTTCAATGACCTGCGCGTCGGCGAACACTTCACGCTGCAATCCATCGTCGGCTATTCCACGCTTTTCGGCGGTGGCGATGACGGCGGTTTGCAAACCTTCGAATACGGCTTCACTTTCGGTTACACGATTCCGCACAGCGAACTGCCGCTGCCCGGCGTGCAACAATTGATTCCGGTTTTTGAACTGGCCGGAGCAACGGAGTTGAACAAAGACGATCCCGGCCATGACAGTCTCCTCGGAAACATCGGTTTCCGCGCGAACCTTAAAACCATCGGCTCGGTGCAGCCGCGGCTGGGACTGGGATTTGTTTTCCCGATTGACAGCGGGGCGCACGATGAAGTCCATTGGGGCGTCGTCACCAGTCTGGTGTTCGAATATTGATGCCGCAAAATTTATGAACCTGAACCGCAGACAGTTTCTAATTCTGACTGCGGGCGTGGTCGCCGGTTGCAAAGCCGTGGACTACGGCGGCCCCGTTGCCAGTGAAGAGCGAATCATAAATGCCGGACCCGTCGGCAACTATGCCGCTGACGGAGTTTACCATAATTTTCGTGATGAAGGATTTTTCCTGATTCGCAAAGACGGCAAATTATTCGCGCTGTCTGCCTATTGCACACACCGGAGATGCAAACTCACCGCCGAGCCGGATCGTTCGTTCTACTGCAAATGCCACGGCTCGGCCTTCGACCCCGGCGGCCATGTGACAGAAGGGCCGGCGCGACGCGACCTGCCGGTGCTTCAGGCTTATACGGATGAACAAGGTCAATTGCTGGTAAGAGTTCCTGCCACTTGATGACTTTGCCCAAAGAGTCCTTTTGGTTTTTAGGGCGAATTACTTCTTCCTTTGCCTTGCACTTTTCTAACGAGGTTGATTATTTTTATGTCGGGGCGGTTAAATCATTTTGTCAAAAATGCTGGAACAATCATCTGCCGACAAATGCGCGAGCACAGCGTTGTTCCAGAATCTTCCCCGATATGCTGGCGCGGTCGTCGCGGCGGTCGGGCTATTGATCATCGCCAGTTGGTATGCGCACTGGCGACCAATCCTGCAAATGGTTCCCAACACCGCGCCGATGCAATTCAACACCGCAGTCTGCTTCATTTTGTCGGGCGCGGGATTGTTTTTACTGACGACATCGCGCGCCAAGATTGTGCCGTGGCTGGGCGGTGCGACGGCATTCATTGGGCTGCTGACACTGCTGGAATATCTCACGGGACGGGACTTCATCATTGACCAGATTTTTTTAAAGCCTTACTTCGAGGCAGCTACCACCTATCCGGGCCGGATGTCGCCGCTTGCGTCGGTTTGTTTCATTTTCATCGGCACGGGAATCCTGCTGGTAAGCGCGAAAAAAAAATGGACACACCGGTTGACCGCCGCGGGGATGCTGGCGTGCATGGTTGGTGCCATCGTGTTGGTCGCGCTATTTGGTTTTGCTTTAGGGATTGAGGCGGCCACTGGCTGGGGCGCATATTCGCGAATCGCTGTCAACACGTCAGTCACGTTTCTCTTTTTGAGCACCGGGTTGCTGATCTGGACCTGTCAAACGGCGCGGCGCGAAAATTTCAATTTTCTCCGCTGGCTGCCCGTCACGGGCGCGGTGACGTTGATGGTAATGATTGCATTCGTTTCCGCCGTGAATATGGCGGAATTGAAAAACGCCACTTTCTGGCGCAAGCACACGATTCAAGTGATCCTCAACGGGCAGTCATTTGAGGAGAACCTCATTGACCTCCAGCGTGGCGTGCGTGGCTATGTGACTGTTGGCGACACGAATGCGCTCACGTCCTATCAGAGCAGCCTCAAGTCTGAACCGCAGCAATTCAACCAACTCGTCGAACTGACCCGCGACAATCCCGTGCAACAACAACGCCTGAAAAACCTCGCCGCCGCGATGAATGACGTTTTTTCCTACGACGAGCAGGTGATTGCGCTTTACAACCGGCAGGGTTTCACGGCGGTGTCAAAAACAGATGCCAATGGTGAAAGCCGGATGGTTTTCGGCAACGCGCGCGACATCTTGAAAGCGCTCTCACAGGAGGAACAAAGATTGTTGGAAGTGCGCGACGCCTCGGAACAGGCGGATTCTCGCAACGCCGAGCGCCTGCTTGTTTTCGGCAGCGTGCTGGCGGCGATGCTGCTGGTTATCGCCAGTTACATGGCCACCCGCGAAATGAAACAGCGTCGGCAGGCGGAATTAGCGTTGCGGGAAATTACCCGTCTGCAAAACGCCATCTTCAGTTCGGCAAATTATGCAATCATCTCCGTCGCTGTCGATGGCCTCGTCAAGACTTTCAACCCTGCTGCCGAACGGATGCTTGGGTATTCCGCAGCCGAAGTCGTCGGCAAAGCCACCGGGATGCTTTGGCGCGACCCGCAGGAAGTCGCCGCGCAGGCGGAAAAATTATCCCGCGAACTGGGTCGTCCCATCAAACCTGACGTTCAGGCTTTGCTCGCCAGAGCTTCCAGTGATAAGGCCGAGGAATTTGAAGTCACCTACATCCGCAAGGACGGCAGCCGCTTCCCGGTTTTGGTTTCACTCACCACCCTGGCTGATGAGACGGACGCTGTCACCGGTTATCTTGGCATCGTCGCCGACATCACTGAACGGAAAAAATATGAATTGGAACGTGAAAAATTGATCGCCGAATTGCAAGGTGCGCTGGCCGAGGTCAAAACCTTGTCGGGCATGATCCCGATTTGCAGCTGGTGCAAAAGCATCCGCTCGGACAAAGGTTACTGGCAGACCGTCGAACAGTATGTCGGCACACATACTGACGCGACCTTCTCGCATGGCATGTGCCCAAGCTGCGCCGAAAAATTCAAGGCCGACATTCTAAAGACCAATCCCGCGAAATCCGCCTGACCTGTTTTTTGCAAGACCCGCAACCCCCGGAAAATAATTCCGAAGACCAAAAAAATTCTTGCCAACGGGTTTGTAAAAAATAAATCGCCACGCAAATGGCGGGTGCACGGCAAAGGCTGCCGGATGCGGGTTGCAAGATATTTGGGTCTTCTTCGGGCAACTCAACGCAATTCCTTTTCCCGAAACATCCCGTCCTCGACCGCGCCGGTAATTTCCACGAGCCGCACTGGCACGGCTTGAAACCGTTTCCCGTCCTGCTCCACAGGATGTTTCAGGCTTGATGACGGCGAAGAATTTACCGGAGCCGCACTCGCGCGGCTCGTATCCGTTCCCTGCCCTGGCCGGCTTGATTTGTCACGACGACCGAGTCTTGCCAGAATCGGTTGAGTGAGGAATTGAATTGCACGTGATAAGCGTGCCCGACCGTCGCAGTGAACTTCACTGGAACTACTTGAGCGCTGACATCAAACGATGCCAGTGCAAGCACACTTGCAATTAGCACGGGATTATGCACTTGACAAATGTTAAGGCAAATGGCATAGTGCGGGCATGAAAGAGACATTGAAGCCAACGCCAGACGATTTAACGCTCGACCAAATCATGCAACGGTTCGCTAGCGACGAGGACGCCCGCGCATATTGGGAATCAATTCACTGGCCGAATGGTGCGGTCTGTCCTCATTGCAAGAATAGCGAGCAGAAATCCATCTGGAAAATCGAAGCCAACGAGAAAAAGAAAATCCGTGCGGGATTGTATCAATGCGGCGAGTGCAAGAAACAATTCACTTCCACGATTGGAACGATATTCGAGGACAGCCATATTCCACTCCGTAAATGGCTCGTTGCCTTTTATCTCAATTCGGCTTCCAAAAAAGGAATTAGCTCGCTGCAACTGCAACGCATCTTGGGCTTGGGAAGTTATCGCACGGCATTATTCATGCAGCATCGCATTCGGCACTCATTGAAAGAGACAGGATTCAACGAAAAACTTTCTGGCACGGTCGAAGTTGACGAAACTTACGTTGGCGGGAAACAGCAGGGAGTTGGGCGTGGATGCAAGGACAACAAAGTTCCCGTTGTAGCGTTACTTGAACGTGGTGGAAAAGTTCGTAGTCAAGTCATGCGCCATGTCACCGGAAACAATTTGAAGCAAGTCGTCAAAGACAATGTGGCGATTTGCTCTGACGTGAACACAGACGACCATTTCGGCTATCGCGGACTTGAACCGAAATTCAATCATCATGTCGTCAAACATTCCGCAAAAGAATATGTGCGCCGTGAAAAGGACAGGCTCGTTATGACAAACGGTGTTGAAGGATTTTTCTCACTCTTGAAGCGCGGCGTTGTCGGGACATTCCATCATGTCAGCGAACAGCACTTACCTCTTTATCTTGCGGAGTTTGACCATCGCCATAACACGCGCTTTTTGACCGATGGCGAGCGAACCAACATTGCCTTAAAAAAGGCCAACGGAAAACGCCTGACATATCAACGGCCAAAGTGAATTAGAAAATTCAAATGTCGCGTTGACTGACTCATTAAAAAACGATCTCCGAAAATCCGTTGGGGAAGAAAACGGATTCGTAAAAAGAAATCGCCCCGCCCGAATAAATCAGGCGGGGCTTTTTCATTACCGACGCATCGGCGGCGTTGGCTTTCTGACGTATCCGTTGCAAAAATGCGACGGTCGTTTCAACGGCACAAAGCTCGTTTGTCGGCCATGTTTAGGCATGGACTTTCTCTTTTTCATATTGTTCCTTTTGGGAAGAATTGAATTTTGTTGACGCGCGAAGCAAAAGGCCGTAGAATTATTTTGTTATTAACAACACGGTTGGGCTTCGCGCCCGATACTGGTTTTAGTGAGCCGAACTTCAATTCGGCTCTTTTTTATTTTTACGTTGTCATAATTTTCTCTTTCTTTAATAGCGGAGAGTCAATTTTCTCCGCAAAATCTCACAATCTATAATAGTAATTCGCGTTCGGAATTAAACTTTTTCTTCAAAAAAGCGAAACCGCCTTGCATCCACTAGAAAACACCCAGCGCGGGCATTGGACACAAGACGGCTTCAAATTTTCATGCGCCTGCAAACGGATTTCTAGTTCCGTGATTGGAACTTATCACATTGAAAATTGGCCTATATTGCAGGCGATTGGATGCGAAACTGCACCTTTAGAGATGCGAACTGTCACTTTTGAAAATGCGAAACTTCACTTTTTGGACGACGGGGGTATGCGAAACTGTAACTGTCAGGATGCGAATTATCACTTTTCCTGTTTTTTAAGGCGGTCAAATGATTTTTTACGTTTTTTGCGATTTGCTGGTGTCCAACTTTTAATTGCTGCGTTCCTGCGTTGAATGATTCGAGCCTCTTTTCTCCATTGTGGGATTGTGGTAATAAAATTATCGAATGTAATTTTGTCCACACCTTCGCGTGTATATTTTTCGATTATTTCATTCGCCTTATTTTGCCGCCACTCATCGGTTTTATATTCTGCTGGTATAGCGGCTATGTCTTCATAATGCTTTAGCATCGCACACCAAAACTTTCGGAAAATATGCAGCCGATCACCATGCAGCCGACCACCAATCACGCGCCGCAAACACTCCTTGAACTTCATAGGGAATTTCGGCGGCTCTAATTTTTTTGAATTTTTAACCAATTCATTGACCATCGCAGTTAATTCTTTGATGGAATCATCGGACTTATTTGGTGTCATAATAAATCCTCAATTTGAATTACTCTGGTTTATTCCATCTTTTGTTCGCGGCTTTTCTTGCCCGCTCCGCTGGCTGCTTCGCTCGCCATTCAAGAAACGCTCTTGCACGTCCAAAATAAAGCCCTTCGTGTTCTATTAAATCCCTCGTGCCTTTTATGTAATTTTCGACTTCATCTAATGAAGCTGGAGCGGCAAGTTTTTCTGCTTCGCTATCAGTCATTACTGCTGTGTTGTTTTTATATTTAAGATTCCAAACATGACCTAGCCAAACCATGTCTTTTGCATAATCTCGGTAAATTTTAAGTCTGTGCGCTTTGTGCCTGCCGCCAACTGTCAGCCTTAAAAATTCGTCAAAATCAACAGGGTATTTTTTGGGGAGGGGAATCTCTATTTGATTAACTGAAAATAACCTCTGCGTAACCGACCGCGCAAATTCCTTTTGTGATTCAAGTTTATATTGAGCAAGCTCGCAAATTTTGGCGCTCCGCATATTTTCGCAAGCGTTCCATAATTCAATGGCTTCAACTGCAATGTCAAAGGGACTCTTGGAACTTGTTGGATTTCCGTTTGTCAATATTGCTGCAATATGTGCGATTTGAGAAATTGAGGGAAAATATTTGGAAACTTCTTTCCGACATTTAGCAAGTGCCTCCATTTCGTTTGGAGAAATTAGCGCATTTATCGGTTTTGGTTTTTGTATTTTGATTTCTGAATGAAAATGCTAAAATGCTTTCAGGTAAAGTGAAAACTAAATCACAAAAACAGCCGTCACGGTTTGACGACATGATGCGGAAAATTTCCACCATCAAACCGTCGAAGCCAAAGAAGTCCGCCAAGCGCAAAAATTAAAAACGGGTGAAGCGGTCAAATCTGACCCATTTTTAGCCGTGCCTTTGTGAAGTGCATAATCCCGAATTAGCATCATTGTTTTCTTCCGCATTGCCATGTTGCAAGTTTGCGCCATAAATTTATCAGCGTCAATTTCCGCTTTCGTCAAACTACTCCTTCCGCGCCTCGGCTTCGTTGAGGGCGCGCTGCGCCATGATGCCGTCCCAGTCAACGTCGGGTTTCCATTCCTTCATAAATTGTATTTCGTCGAAGGCGGGAACGGGCTGGCCGGGTTTCATTTCCAGAACGCAGGGGCCGGGAATCTGGTCGGTGAAGCAGATTTGCGAGCCGGGGCCGTGACCGTTTTTGACAACGCCGTCTTTGATCTGATGGCCGAGCCAATGCCAGTTTTCCAGTTTTCTGGCCACGCGGCCTTCCGGGCGCGGGACGGGCGGTGGCGGAGGGATTTTGCGCTGCCAGCGGGAATAAATGTCCTCCATCCATTGCGAGGGAAACCAAGTGCGGAGTCGGGGCTTGGTGAAGACTTCTCCGAAATGAAGGTTATAGGCAAAGGCCGGAAGCTGCCTTTCGAGTGAATTGATCTCATTGATGGTCAGGCAGGTGGTGATGATGTATTCGCGGGGCGTCTCCTTGTAGGTGAAGGCGAGCATGGATTCGTGCCATTGGATGACAAAGGCGAAACTTTTCCCGACGGGCATGCTGATGACGGGCGTGCCGAAAAAACCGATCAGCAGGTAGGTGAGGTCTTCACCGATGTTGTTCGGCACGCGGGCGGAAAAGCGTTGCAGGACGTGGTCGGCAAAGGCGACACGCTTGCCGGAGAGGTAGATTTCAGGAAAGAAATTTTCGCCGGCATAGAACCGGAAGCGATGGAGGCGTCCGAGAGGCTGGTCTTCGGAAATGTGCTGCACGATGCTCACGCGCGCGACGAGGTCATGGTCTGGCAATTGAAAGAGTCGCAACTGGTCGGCGCGAGCGCGGTTGATGCAGGCGCAATACATCAGGGCGGCGTGGCGGCGGATGATTTTGTGGAAACCGTCGGCACGATGGTCCACCCGCGCGATGCGATCGGGCAGCCCGCCGTGGAATTCCAGATTCAGCGCCCGCAGCAGCAGCGGCAGTTGCTCCGTGTGTGGATAAAGATGTGTGTTGCCCGATCGCTGCTCGACGACCTCAAACTCCGGACGGTAAATGGATTGGAATGGCTTGTGTTTCATCTGGAACAAAACACAGCTGTTTCCCAAATCCATGAATTCAACCCGTTGAATTCGCCCATATGTTGAAATTATTGTGACGACATCTGGAAGGTAAATAAAAAATGCTCCAGTTTCCCGAAGCGGCATTAAATTTGTTTCATCTCATCCGGTTAACGTGGTCGAATCCGGCGGTTGAAAATCCGCCGCCACATAAAATGGCCGCGCCTGCCGGAACAGCGCGGTGGTATATGCCGGGTCTTTCTCGTCCATGAGACTGAGAGTGAGTTCATGTTTTCCCTTGGCGGCCTGCGCCACGAGGTTGAAATCGTGGAAGAGTTTCGCATCGCGCGGGTCCATGAGCAGGAGCAGACAATAATGTCGCTGTGCGGACGTGGGTTGTCCGGCGGTGGCGCGGCTAAAAATCCACGCTGCCCGGAAATTTTTGTGCTTGCGAAACAACTCGAAGACTGGCTGGAGCAAATCGGTCGGAAAATCGGCAGGGTTGATGAGGTCGAGCGCCACTTCCTCGGTTTTTCCGCCGATTCCCAACGGCTGGAGCGCGGTGCCGTCGGCGAGATCGCGGAGCAAGACGGGCGGCAGCGTGACTTCGCCAGTGATGCAGCCCCGGTTGACGCTCATGGGCAGATTCATTTTGCCGAGGATTTCCAGCACTTGCAGCGCAGGCATGACTGCGGACATGAAAGTGTGCGGCGGCACGTTGGCTTTTTTCAGCCCTTCCATCGCGCGCTCTTCGGAGGAATACGCCACTACCACCTCGCCGTCTTCCGACTGGAGTCGTGTAAATGGCAGCGGCATCCCGCTCTTCATCTCTATTTTCTCGTTGGCGATTTCCGGATGGAACGGCATGAGCAGCCATAAGTCGCCTTCGCACAGGCAGCGTAATAGTTCCGGCAACGCCGCCTGACTGCGTTGCATGGCCATGATCGCCTTGTCCAGTTCATTTGCCGGTATGAATTTGCCCATACATTTTACCTTTCCCAACCCAGTTGATTCCATTGAAGCAACCCGTTTACGCGCCAACATTATTTACGTGAAAACAAAATGACAACAAAAAAATTGAGGCGGCAGCGCGTCGTCAAACAAGCAAGCCGCGCGGATTTCTCCAGGCGGCTTTTGTTGTAGTGTCAAATCTGCGACTCGACAATTCGGCCATAGGCCAAACGTTACAGTTATTTCTGCTTTACGGCTTTTGCTTTCCGCTTTTCTTCAATCGCAACTTGCGCCGCCGCGAGGCGCGCGACGGGCACGCGGAACGGCGAGCAACTGACGTAGCTCAAGCCGATGCGATGGCAGAATTTCACGGAATCAGGATCGCCGCCGTGTTCGCCGCAGATGCCGAGCTTGATGCCGGGTCGCGTCTTGCGGCCCTTCGCGATGGCGATTTCCATGAGCTGGCCGACGCCGGTCTGGTCAATCGAGGCGAACGGATTTTTCTTCATGATCTCCGCTTCCTGATACGCGCCGAGGAAACTGCCGGAATCGTCGCGGCTCATGCCGAGCGCGGTTTGCGTCAGGTCGTTCGTGCCGAAGCTGAAGAACTCCGCCGTCTGCGCGATTTCGTCCGCGGTCAACGCGCCGCGCGGAATTTCGATCATCGTGCCGACGCTGTAATTGATTTTTACTTTTTTCTCTTTCTGCACTTGCGCGGCGACTTCGTGAACGATGGCAACTTGCAAATCCAATTCGCGTTTGAAGCCGACGAGCGGAATCATGATTTCCGGTTTCGCCTTGAAACCTTGCTTCGTCGCATCGGCTGCGGCTTCCAAAACCGCGCGCGCCTGCATCCGCGTGATTTCGGGATATTTGATTCCCAAACGGCAGCCGCGGAAACCGAGCATCGGATTGAACTCATGCAACTCGTGGACGCGATGCATGATTTTCTCGACGGGAATGTTGAGCTTCCGCGCGAGATCCATTTGCGACTCTTTCGAGTTCGGCAAAAATTCGTGCAACGGCGGATCAAGAAAACGGATCGTCGCCGGAAAACCTTTCAACGCTTTGAAAATGCCGAAGAAGTCGTCGCGCTGATACGGCAGCAATTTCGCCAGCGCATCTTCACGCGTCTCGATGGTTGTCCGCGAGAATCATTTCGCGCATCGCGTCAATGCGGTCGCCCTCGAAGAACATGTGTTCCGTGCGCGTGAGGCCGATGCCCACCGCGCCGAACGCGACGGCGTTCGCGGTCTGCTCCGGCGTGTCGGCGTTCGTGCGAACCGACAGGCGCGTGGCTTTGGCGCACCACTTCATCAATTGCGCGAAGCTCTTGAATTTTTCCGTGGCCTGCGCCGCTTTGTCGCCGCCAATCAATCCGGCAATAATTTCTGACGGCGCGGTTTTGATTTGTCCGGCGTAAACCGTGCCGGCCGTTCCATCAATCGAAAGAAAATCGCCTTCGTTGAAAGTCTGGCCGCTCACGCTGACGGTTTTCTTGTCGTAATCCACCTGCAACGCGCTCGCGCCGCAGACACAAACCTTGCCCATCTGCCGCGCAACGAGCGCCGCGTGCGAACTCACGCCGCCGCGCGCGGTCAAAATGCCTTCCGCCGCGATCATGCCGCGCAAATCTTCCGGCGAAGTCTCGACGCGAACGAGCAAAACTTTTTCGCCCTTCTCGGCGGCTTGCACCGCGCGGTCGGCGTTGAAATAAATTTTCCCGGTCGCCGCGCCCGGACCGGCGGGCAGACCGGTCGCGATGGCTTTCGCCTTTTTCACTTCGCTCAAATCGAAAACGGGCGCGAGCAATTGATCGAGTTGGTCCGCGGGATTGCGCAAAATCGCCGTCTCCCAATCAATGAGTTTTTCTTTCACCATGTCCATCGAGAATTTCAGCGCGGCCATCGCGGTGCGCTTGCCGTTGCGCGTCTGGAGCATGAACAGCTTGCCTTCCTGCACGGTGAACTCGATATCCTGCACGTCCTTGAAATGTTTTTCCAAAGTCTTGCGGACTTCCAAAAGTTCCGCGTAAGACTTCGGCATCTGGTCTTTCAACTTCAAAACCGGTTCCGGCGTGCGCACGCCGGCGACGACATCTTCGCCCTGCGCGTTGATGAGAAATTCGCCGTAAAATTCGTTCGTGCCGTTCGCCGGATTGCGCGTGAACGCCACGCCGGAGCCGGACGTTTCGCCGGTGTTGCCATAAACCATCGCCTGCACATTGACGGCCGTGCCCCATTCGGCGGGGATATTATATTTGCGGCGATAAACAATCGCGCGATCGTTCATCCATGAGCCGAACACCGCGCCTGCCGCGCCGCGAAGTTGTTCCCACGGATCGTTCGGAAAACCTTTGCCGGTGCGTTCGAGCACAAGCGCCTTGAAACGTTTCACCAATTCCTGCTGGTCTTCGGCAGTGAGTTCGCTGTCCACGATGTCCTTGTGATATTTCTTGTGCTTGAATTCGTGGATGACCGTCTCGAACGGCTCATGATCTTCGTTCGCGCGCTTTTGCACGCCAATGACCACGTCGCCATACATCTGGATGAAACGGCGGTAACAATCCCACGCGAACCGCTCGTTCTTCGTCGCGGCGGCGAGCGAAAGAACGGTTTGATCGTTCAGGCCGAGATTCAAAATCGTGTCCATCATGCCCGGCATCGAATCGCGCGCGCCGGAACGGACGGCCACGAGCAACGGCATCGCCTTCGCATCGCCGAATTTGACGCCCATGATGCTTTCCATGTTCGCGATGCCCGCTTCCATTTGCGCCTGCAGTTCCTTCGGATAAGTTTTCTTGTGCGCGTAAAAATAAGTGCAGACCTCGGTGGTGATGGTGAAACCGGGCGGCACGGGCAATCCGATGCGCGTCATCTCGGCGAGGTTCGCGCCCTTGCCGCCGAGCAGCGGCTTCATGCTGCCGTCGCCATCGGCTTTTTTGTTGCCCCAAGTGTAGACGTATTTATTCGATTTGGATGCTTTGGCCATAAATTAAATTTGGTTCGTGAAATTTTTCTCCGAAAACAGAGCGGCGAATTTAGCAGAGGCGAATAAAGAGTCAATGAATGAGTCATCGCGTGCGCAGTTAAACAAATCATATCATCATATCAGGATACGTTGATTTTTAATTTGCTTTGCAGAAAGCTTTCCGTTAATTTTCCGCCAGTTAATTTGCATCAAACCATGCCTGACCGTATCGAACATCTTCAACGACTGTTGCGCGAGCGCATCGTCATCATTGACGGCGCGATGGGCACGATGATCCAGCAGCACAAGCTGGACGAGGCGGCGTTTCGCGGCGCGCGTTTCGCGAACTGGCGCGGCAAGGATTTGAAAGGTCTCAACGATTTGCTGAACGTCACGCAGCCGCACATCATCGAAGGGATTCATCGCCAGTATCTCGAAGCGGGCGCGGACATCATCGAGACGAACACGTTCAATGCGCAATCCATCTCGCTCGCGGATTACGGGATGGAATCGCTCGCCTATGAATTGTCGAAGGCGGGCGCGGAATGTGCGCGGCGCGCGGCGGATGCGGTGGAAAAATCGCAGCCGAGCCGGATTTGTTTTGTCGCAGGCGCAATCGGCCCGACGACGAAAACTTCTTCAATTTCAACGGACGTGAACAATCCCGGCGCACGCGGCACGGATTACGACGAGCTGGTCACGGCTTACAGCGAACAGATCAACGGTCTGCTCGATGGCGGCGCTGATGTGCTACTGGTGGAAACGATTTTCGATACGCTCAACGCGCGCGCGGCATTTTTCGCGATTCAAAATGTTTTTGATCAACGAGGCATCAGTCCACTGCCTTACGGCGCGAAAGTTGAAGCTGGAAAAAAAGTCGTTCCGATTCTTGCATCCGTCACTTTCATTCAAGCCGGCAGCAATCGCGGCGTGACCGGCCAGACGGTCGAGGCGTTTTGGAATTCGGTTGCCAACGTGCCCCTCTTGAGCGTCGGCATGAACTGCGCGCTGGGGCCGAAAGAATTGCGTCCGCTAATCGAGGAACTTTCCGGTATCGCGCCGGTTTATGTCAGCGCGTATCCGAACGCCGGTCTGCCGAATCCGCTCTTGCCGACCGGCTTTCCCGAAACGCCGGAATCGCTCGCGCCGCAATTGCGCGAATGGGCGCAGAACGGCTGGCTCAACATCGTCGGCGGTTGCTGCGGCACGACTCCGCCTCACATCAAGGCGATTGCCGAAGCCGTCAAAGGTTTGCCGCCGCGCAAAGTTCCGACGGTTGAACCATATTTGCGTTTGAGCGGATTGGAATTCCATTGCCAACGTGCCGCTCCTGAGCGTCGGCATGAACTGCGCGCTCGGTCCAAAGGAATTGCGTCCGCTCATCGAGGAACTTTCTGGCATCGCGCCGATTTATGTCAGCGCGTATCCGAACGCCGGGCTGCCGAATCCGCTGTTGCCGACCGGGTTTCCAGAAACGCCGGAATCGCTCGCGCCGCAATTGCGCGAGTGGGCGCAGAACGGCTGGCTCAATATCGTTGGCGGTTGCTGCGGCACGACGCCGCCGCACATCAAGGCGATTGCCGAAGCGGTGAAAGATTTGCCACCGCGCAAAGTTCCGACAGTCAAACCGTATTTACGTTTGAGCGGATTGGATGCGTTGACCGTCCGGCCGCAAACAAATTTTCTCAACATCGGCGAGCGCACTAACGTCGCCGGTTCGCCCAAGTTCGCGCAACTCATCAAGGCTGGCGATTACGAGGCCGCGCTCGCGATCGCGCGCCAGCAGGTCGAAAA
>CAVRAN010000014.1:0-46048 GCA_963719075.1 uncultured Verrucomicrobiae bacterium
AAGGCGAATTTTCTCATGTCGCCGCCGCTCGTCGTCGCGTTCGCGCTCGCGGGGCGCGTGGACATTGACATGAACCACGATCCGATTGGCAAAGACAAATCCGGCGCGGACGTTTTCCTGAAAGATTTGTGGCCGACGTTGCGCGAAGTCCGCGACCTGATGCAGGCCGCGTTGCAGCCGGAAGTTTTCCGCAAACTTTACAAGGATTTCGCCGGGCAAAATCCGAAGTGGAACGAAATTCCGTCCAGCACCGGTAACGTTTATGAGTGGGATCGCAAATCCACTTACATCCAGGAGCCGCCGTTCTTCACGAGCTTTTCGTTGCAGCCCGGCAGCATCGCGGAAATCAAGAACGCCCGCGCGCTCGCGATTTTCGGCGACAGCGTGACGACCGACCACATTTCGCCCGCCGGCTCGATCAAGAAAACGTCGCCCGCCGGAAAATATCTCATCGAGAACGGCGTGATGGCGGAGGATTTCAACAGCTACGGCTCGCGTCGCGGCAACGACCGCGTGATGACGCGCGGGACGTTTGCGAACGTGCGCATCAAGAATCTCATGCTCACCGGTCAGGAAGGCGGCGACACCATTTTCTGGAAGAAAAATGCCGTCGCGTCGCCTGAAGTGTCCGAAACTTCTCCCATGGTCGCCCCTGTCAAGACATCGATTTACGACGCGGCGATGGAATATGCTAAAACCGGCACTCCGCTTGTCGTCATTGCCGGGCAGGAATACGGCACTGGCAGTTCGCGCGATTGGGCGGCGAAAGGCACGAGTCTGCTCGGCGTCAAAGCCGTCGTCGCGCAGAGCTTCGAGCGAATCCACCGCAGCAACCTCGTAGGCATGGGCGTGTTGCCGTTGCAATTCAAGGAAGGCACCAACGCGTTGTCTTTGAAACTCGACGGCAGCGAGACTTACGACATCGTCGGACTCGATGAGAACATCAAGCCGCAGCAAGACCTCACGCTGAAGATCACGCGCAAGGACGGGAAGATTGAAAATGTTTCCGTCCGCTGCCGCATAGATACGCCGATTGAAATTGATTACTACCAGCACGGCGGCATTTTGCCATTCGTCCTGCGGCAGTTGGTGGCGAAGGCGTGAGATTCGTCTCGTAAATTTTTACATAGGCTCGTTTTATCATGATAAAACTCGACGTGGATTTTCAGGTGCAATTATTGAAACAGCCCGAATCCGGCATGGGCTATCAAATTGTCGAGGCTGTCACTTCCGGCTACAAAACCAAACGTGGCATCGCTTATAATGCAGAATTGCTCCTGTTTGATGAAGAGCCGCGTGTTTTGTTGAAATTCGATTACAAAACCCTTCTTGCCGGAGCAAAAGTTTCCAAAGATGAAATCAGGTCACTTCATATTGTGACGGGCGCAACTTCAACCGCATCCGCCTACGTTTTGAAAGAGACTTCTGTTGGCGGCGAAAAGAAAAACCGCCCCGCAAAAGATGCTCTGATTGAAATGACCAAGGACAGAGAAGTCTTCAAACGATTTTCTGCATACGAAAATGATCGACGCATTACTTCCAATGGAAGCTTGCTACCCGGCACTTATGCCACCACTGAAGAAGACGCACAGAATGCGCCGACAGGCAAAGCTGCTGTGGCACGTTATGCTTTGCCGAATCCCAAGCCTGCCTCGAACGTATTTACAATCAAGCCGCGCAAGGATACATTGGTGCAGTATGGAATCGTTGAACCGGCCAACGGCCAGCCGGGCGGTGGTGTAGAAGTGATTTTTACAACCGGCACGCACGCCGGAACAGTGACCGGACCGGAAAAGATTCCTGACGAATAGCCATGAGAGTCAAACTCGCAAAACGTTGGACAAAGCAGTTGCTACAATTGCCGGAGACCGGGATGGGTTTCCAGCGCGTGGACTTGCGTCTGGCCGATGGGCGTGAAGTCAAAAATGTGCTCGCCTTCAACGCCGAGGAAGTTGAATTGCCGGATGAATGTGCCAACGCTAAAATTGAGGACGTTCACCTGCGAACAGCGTAAGTGCCCGTCAAATTTTGAGGCAAATTAAATTGATTTTTTGCCGTATGATAATGGCGGGAAAATTGTTGCGCGATCAATTGCCAGCCATTTCCAAAATTTTTCCAAGAATCTGACGGATGTCCTCGTTGTGCTGTTGCGAGGCGATGCCGAAGGCGTGGATGATGGCGAGCAGCAGATCGGAGTTCGCGCGGGTGAAGTCGTAATAAACCGTCTCCTTGGATCTGGCGCTGCCGGGTTGGCGCGCAAAGGAATTTAATTTGTTCTTCGAGTCGTGATTTATCGCATTAAACAGATTTGATTCTTCCTCCATAATTCTGCATTCTTCGTTTGGTTGAACATTCCCGAACATCGCAAGGCGATTGATATTTGGATTGTTTTTTAGCCAGTTTGCGCTAATTTATTTCCGTGAAAGTAAAAGAGAAAAAACAACACGCCGAAGTGCCGTTTGATCCGGTGCTGTTCGCCGCCACCGTGCCTTCACGTAAGCCGACCGCAAAAGACATCGCGGACACGAAAGAACACAAAGACGATTTGATTGAGCCGCAGGATTACGAATCAATGGATGACATGGTCAAGGATTTGTGATTTTCCGTCGCACAGTTCGCTTCAAAAAAGAATTTGCGTTGCTTCCCGCCGAAATTCAACGCGTCGCTCGCGCAAAATTCGCTCTGTTCTCCAACAATTGGCGGCATCCTTCGCTGAACGTCCATAAACTTGAAGGCGTTCTTTGGCACGGCCATCAAACTTTTGACCTTTACGTCACGAACAAATACCGCGTGCTGTTCGTGATTGATCACGATGTGGCCGTTTCATATTCCATCGGCACGCACGGAATTGTTCCCAAGTAAGATTTTTCACCGCGCGAAACAGGTTTGATTCTTCATTATAAATTCTGCATTCTCCATTTGCTTGAACATTCCCGAACATCGCAAGGCGATTGACAAACTGGACGCGCACATCGTCCGGCTGCTCAATGAGCGCACGCGCCACGTCCTCGCCATCGGCGACATCAAGCTCGCGGCGGGTGAGGAGATTTACGCGCCGCATCGCGAACGCGCCGTGTTCGAACGCGTCTGCGAGTCCAACGCCGGGCCGATGACGGACGAGCAGTTGCGCGCGATCTACCGCGAAATCATGTCCAGCGCGCTCGCGCTCGAAAAGACCATGACCATCGCGTATCTCGGCCCGGAGGCGACGTTCACGCATCAGGCGGCGATCCGGCGGTTCGGTTCGAGCCTGCGCTACGCGTCGCAAAAAACCATCGCGGACGTTTTCACCGAGGTCGCCAAAAATCGCGCGGATTACGGGGTCGTGCCCGTGGAAAATTCCACGGAAGGCGTCGTCACGCACACGCTCGACATGTTCGTGGACAGCGATCTGAAAATCGTTTCGCAAATTGTTTTGAAGGTGCAGCAGTGTTTGATGAGCAATTCACCGCGCGCGAAAATCCAAAAGCTTTACGCGCATCCGCAATCGCTCGCGCAATGCCGCGGCTGGATTCAAAACCATCTGCCGCGCGTGGAGATTGTTGAAACATCGTCCAATGCGCGTTCGGCGGAACTGGCGGCAAAAGAAAAAAACACGGCGGCGATTGGAGGAATTCTCGCGGCGGAAAAATATAAATTGCAAATTTTAGAGCAGGACATTCAGGACAACGCCGCGAACGCGACGCGCTTTCTCGTCCTTGGACGTCAATGCAGTCCGCCCACCGGCGATGACCGGACGAGTTTGATGGTCAGCGTGTCCGACAAAGTCGGCGCGTTGCACGAAGCCATCACCGCGTTCCGCAAATTCAAAATCAATCTGACGAAAATCGAATCGCGCCCGAGCAAGCGCAAGGCGTGGGAATATTTTTTCTTCATTGATTGCGACGGTCACACGCAAGATAAAAAAGTCGCCATGGCGATTGAACACCTTGGCGAACACTGCAACTTTGTAAAAATCCTCGGCTCGTATCCAAACGTGGATTGAGCGCAACTATTTGACAAAAGCCGGTTCGCGGGCAAGTTCATTTACTTATGAATCTTCAATTGGAAAATAAACTCGCGCTTGTCACCGGTTCAACGAAAGGCATTGGGCTGGCCATCGCCACTTCACTGGCGCGCGAGGGCGCGCGCGTCGTCGTTAATGGCCGTGGTGAAAAATCCGTGAATGAGGCGTTGGCGAAAATCCGCGCTGCCGTGCCGGCGGCGAAACTGGAATCCTTTGCCGGCGATTTGTCCGATGCGGCAGCAACGGCAACACTCGTAAGAAAATTTCCGAACGTGGACATGCTCGTCAACAACCTCGGTATTTTTGAGCCAAAGCCGTTCGAGCAGATTCCTGATGACGACTGGCGGCGTTTTTTTGAAGTGAACGTGTTGAGCGGCGTGCGCTTGAGCCGCGCATATTTTCCCGGCATGAAAGAGCGCAATTGGGGGCGCATTATTTTCATCAGCAGCGAGAGCGCGTTGCAGATTCCGGCGGAGATGATCCATTACGGCATGACGAAGACGGCGCAAATCGCCGTGGCGCGCGGTCTGGCCGAATTGTCCGCCGGCACGGGCGTGACGGTGAATTCCATTTTGCCCGGCCCGACACGTTCCGACGGCGTGGATGAATTTGTGAAACAATTGAGCGGCGGCAAGCCGTTCGCGGAATTTCAGAAGGAATTTTTTGACAAGGTGCGTCCGACGTCATTGCTCAAGCGTTTTGCGACAACGGAAGAAGTCGCCAACCTCGTGACTTACGTTTGCAGCCCGCTTTCATCGGCGACGAATGGTGCGGCATTGCGCGTGGACGGCGGCGTGGTCAAATCCGCGTTTTAATCCGCAGCGACCGTTGTTTCCGCGAGATTCATTTTGCCTTTGAGACGGATGTCGCGCGACGAACTAGCGACAAGGATTTTGTAATTGCCCTTTTCGGCGACCCAGCCTTTTTTGTCCACGTCGTAATAAGCGAAGGCACTTTGTCCAAGCGTCACGGAAACTTTCTGTGTTTCTCCGGGTTGCAGGAAAACTTTTTTGAAGCCTTTCAATTCCTTGAGCGGACGGAAAACACTTGGATTGAGCGGTTGCACATAAATCTCAGCAACTTCCGCGCCTGCCCGGTTACCGGTGTTGGCCAGTTCAAATTCCACAGTGACGCGATTTTCTACATCGCCGTTTTGGACGAGATTCAACTTCGAGTATTTGAAGCGAGTGTAGGAAAGTCCGTAGCCGAACGGGAACAGCGGCTTGATGTTTTTCGTGTCATACCAGCGATAGCCGACGAGCAAACCTTCCTTGTAAA
Source organism: uncultured Verrucomicrobiae bacterium (assembly GCA_963719075.1). Taxonomy (GTDB): domain Bacteria; phylum Verrucomicrobiota; class Verrucomicrobiia; order Limisphaerales; family UBA11358; genus UBA11358. Next base: position 5,285 of record CAVRAN010000014.1, read on the forward strand.
CCACCGTGCCATTCGTGCCCGGGTAGGCGTCCAATGCAGCGGGAGGTGTATCGGCCAATTTTTTTGGAAAGGTGCAAGGTAGTTTGCCGGACGGATTCACGTCGCCGAAAAGAACGCTGGCCAAAGCGTTGCCGCCTTCCAAGCCGGGATACCATGCGTAGAGCAGGGCAGGGACGCGCGAAAGCCAGTTGTGGTCCATTTCAACCGCGCCACCGCCGATGAGAACGACAACGGTTTTTGGATTCGCTCTGACAATTTTTTTAAGCAGCTCGTCCTGGCCAGCGGGTAATTTGATGTCTTTGCGATCCGTTCCTTCGCTGTCGAAACCGACTTTACGGTTCAGTCCTCCGACGTAAATGACAACATCAGCGGATTTGGCGGCGGCCACGGCTGCAGCGACCAGATTCGAGCTGTCTTCGGGCGTTGAAAGCGAGCCGTCAGCTTTGCGTCCGGGTCGTCCCCAATTTCCCGGCGGATAATAACCTTCGGCGTAAATGATTTTGACGTTACCACCGACATAATTGCTGATGCCTTCGAGCGCGGTGATTTCGTAAGGCGCCTTGATCATGGCCGAACCGCCTTCGTGGCAAAATCGCGCGTCGGCATTTCCACCGATGACGGCAATCGTTTTGAGTTGAGCCGGATTGAGCGGAAGAAGATTTTTATTTTTCAGCAGCACGAAAGATTCCTCGGCGATCTTGCGCGCAGTTTCCTGATGTTCCTTGGTGCTTAACGGTGTTTGTGGCGTGACGTTGGCGAGGGTGTTTGTTACCGACGGATCGTTAATCAGATTTAATTTGAACATTACGTAAAGATGCCGGCGCACTTTGTCATCCAGCACAGACATGGGAAATTGCCCGGATTTCAACCCTTTGAGAAAGGGATTTGCCAGATAATTACTCTGATAAGGCGGTTGGGTGCCCATTTCGATGTCCATGCCATTGAGCGCGGCCAAGTCCGTGTGGTGTACGCCACCCCAGTCGGAAATGACGACGCCCTTGAAACCCCATTCGTCCTTGAGAATTTCATTCAGCAAATGCTCGTTTTCGCAGCAGTGCTGGCCGTTGATTTGATTGTAAGCGCCCATGACGGCCAGTACGCCGGCCTCCTGCACCGACGCCCGAAATGACGGCAGATAAATTTCGCGCAACGTGCGTTCATCAATGATTTCGTTGATAGAGCCGCGGTCAAACTCCTGATTGTTCGCGGCAAAGTGTTTGGCGCAGGACGAAACACCCTGTGCCTGTTCGCCTCTGATGTAATGGACGGCCATGCGTGAAGTCAAAAATGGGTCTTCACCCATGTATTCAAAATCGCGGCCGCACAACGGCGTGCGTTGGATGCACAGGCTCGGCCCGAGCATGATGTTTTTGCCGCGTTGTTTGGCCTCCTGTCCGATCACCGCGCCAAATTCGGTGGCCAGATCGGGATTCCACGTTGCCGCCAGTCCGAGCGCGCCGGGCATGGCCGTCGCAAAATCGTCCGTGCGCCCGACAATTTTAAAATGTTCGCCGACCTCTTCGCGGACGCCGAGCGGGCCGTCGTCCATCCACAATTTAGGAATGCCGAGCCGCGGAACGCCGGCGGTTGTGAAATTGGAATCGGCATGAACCAGCGAAATTTTTTCCTCGAGCGTCAGCCGCGGCAGCAGATCGTTGATGCGCGCTTCAACCGGCTGCTGCGCGTCAAGATACAGCGGCTGCTCTTGGGCGCACGCGATGTTAAAACCTGCGGTCAAAGCCGTTGAAATGAAAAACGGTTGAACGTAATGGTTGAGCTTGGAAATCACTTTCATGTTTACGATTCGATTTTATCAGGTCAATGCGCGCAAAGTCCGTTTGTTGGTCAATGGCGGCAGCAAGTGATTACAAAACTTTCGGGTGTCGCGCCAGAAAAATTCTTGCCCGCGAAACGCGGTTGAATCTTCGCCCGCCTCCTGACAGACTCGTCGCATGAGTCACCTTGCCCATGCCCGCAAAGTGTTCGACACCGAACTGGCCGCGCTCAAAGCCGTGCGCGCTCAGTTGGACGAATCTTTTGAAAGCGCGGTTGAATTGATTGTTCAGGTGCTGCGGCAGCGCGGCAAAATTGTCGTGGTCGGCATCGGCAAATCGGGAAACGTCGGACAAAAAATCGCCGCCACGCTTACCAGCACTGGTTCAACCAGTGTCGTTTTGAGCAGTGTGGACGCGTTGCATGGCGACGTTGGTATTGTCAATGACGGCGATGTTGTTCTCGCTTTGAGTTATTCCGGTGAATCGGAGGAATTGTTGAATTTGCTGCCGGCGCTAAAAAGATTTTCCGTCAAAATCATTTCCTTCACCGGCAATTTGAAATCGTCGCTCGCGAAACACAGCGACATTGCGTTGAACATCAAAGTGCCGGAGGAGGCCTGTCCGTTCAATCTCGCGCCGACGAGTAGCACGACGGCGATGCTCGTCATGGGCGACGCGCTGGCGATGGCCGTGTTGCAGGCGCGCGGCTTTAAGAAAAAAGATTTTGCAAAATTTCATCCGAGCGGTGCGATTGGTCGTGCAATGCTCCTGCGCGTCGGCGACATCATGCGCACAGGCAACCGCAACGCGGTTGCGGGGGAAAATTTATCCGTGAAGGAAGCGCTGTTGGTGATGACGCGCGCGAAATCTGGCAGCTTGGCGGTTGTGAACGCGCGTGGAAAACTTGCGGGTGTTTTTACCGACGGTGATTTCCGCCGACACATGGCGATGAACGAAAATCTTTTATCGCAACCACTCAAAAAAATGATGACGCGTAAGCCGATTAGCATTTATGTAAATGCGCTCGCTGTCGAAGCACTGAAAATTTTCAACGAACGGAACATAGACGATTTGATTGTCGTTAATGCAAAGAAAGAACCCGTCGGTTTGGTGGATTCACAGGATTTGCCAAAGTTGAAGATCATGTAACGGAAACGACTTTCTTTTCAGTTTGATTGGTGCGATGTGTTTGCTCGACAATCTTCATCGGTTCAATCTTTACAAATCGCAACCGCATAAGCGCTTTCAACCATGTAATTGGATCCAAGAACATTCGCACCTTTTTTCCGTCCTTGAATGAACGCGAGCGGTAGTTCACTGGCAACTCAATCGGATGATATCCCTTGCGAATCAGTTTGATGAGCAGTTCAAAATCGAAGTCGAAACGATTACATTCAAACTCCAGTCCGTAAAGACAATCCCGGCGGAAGACCTTAAACATTGTAAACGGATCGCGGAGCCGTTGAAAAAATAGCACGTTGACGAGAACGGTGAAAAACCAGTGACCAAGATTGACAAACAAACTTAAGCCTTGCTGACCGGTGAATTGTCGCATTTTCCATACGTTGCGTCCGCCGTGCCGCGAGCCAAGCACGAACGCTGCCCGTCCGGCGATGAGCGGCTCCAACAGGGCGTCATAATCTTCCAAGTCGTATTCGAGGTCAGCATCCTGAATCAGCACATAATCTCCGGTGGCCGCTTTCAATCCGGATCGCACGGCGTGACCTTTTCCGCGCGGTTGCTCTTCGAAAATCAACTTAACCTCTGCCTGGTCTTTATATTTCAGAGCGAGTTCATGAGTTCCATCGGTTGAATTGCTCTCCACGAGAATGATTTCCAACTGAAGATCCGGCAGTTTTTTGCGCAGGAGAGCATCCATCAGCGCGCCTAGGGTCTTCGCTTCGTTATATGCCGGAACAATTACAGAAAGTACGGGCTGCGGTCGCACCTCTGCTTTTCGTGAGAATACCATGACGCCACTGGCAACGACCCGGCGATGTTGAAGTTGCATTTTTCGAGGCAAAATCCGGGCCATGAAGTTTAAGGCCGGTGTCACGCCGATAACTGGAAAGCGTTGAAAATGCCTTTTAACATAATCAAAGCTTAGTATCTTCCAGCCGGGTTCGACGATGATGTCGCGGAAATTCGATTTGAAAAGCGCAGTTTGGAGATTTTGACGATCAAAATATGTCAGATGTTCGGATTTGAATTCCATCCATTTTTGTCGCATGAAACGCGCTGACCATGAATCAATTGAAGGAGTGGCAATGAACAGTGTACCGCCGGGTTTGAGTATGCGGTGGATTTCTTTAAGAAGGCCTAAAGGCGAACGGACATGCTCTAAGACGTCGGAAACTACACAGAGATCAAATTGTGCTGCTGTCAATTCGACTTGCTGCAGTTCGCCACATCGCACCTCACCGCTATTCAGCCGCTGCCGGGCTTTTTTACATGCAGCAGGGGAATACTCGATTCCGGCAACATCCCAACCATCCGCTTCAGCCGAGACCAGAAAATCGCCTTCGCCACACCCGACTTCAAGCAAGCGGCCTTTGTTAAAACCATGATAGCGGCGAATTTCGGTTAGATAAAGCGTTGCCGTAGCCTGCTTGATTTCGCTGACAGCTTTGCATCCTTCTTCACTGTCACTACCCAGAAAATAGTTCGCGCTGTAAATTCGAGCCAACTCATCATCGCTCAATTGCGGGTTAAGGAACACGAGTCCGCAATCGTCGCACCTCACTACCCTGTAATCAGAAATTGAAAACAGATAACGCAATCTGGCGCTTTTACAAACGTGGCAGGTTTTGACTATTTGTCTTTCTCCTGATTGATAGACCATGTGACTTATTGCCTCCTATTTATCAGTTACACCGCTTTTCGTCGAGCTCTGGCGCGGAAAACTATCGTCGTCGCCAGTAGAATGGCACTCACTGCCGAAATCCAAAAAAAAGTGCAAGCCAGCTTCCAGTAGCGAGGCCGGTAGGTAAATTCAATATGATAGTCGCCGGGCTTGTCGAGGTATATGCCTTTGAACGCGCGGTTGACGGTCAGAACTTCCTTGGGTTCGTTGTTCGCCTTTGCGGTAAAATCTTTTGCCTGTTCTTCCGTGAGACAGACAACTCCGGCGGATGATGCGTGAATGTCGAACGCAGTTGAATTAGGAAGAAGTTGGTAATTTGTCGCAGGTGATATGATTGTTGTCTTCGTGGTTTCCAACTGTCTTATGCCGGGCTGTTTTTCAATTTCTTCGCTGGACATGGCCACGAAGGGCTTTTCTGCATTTTCCAAAAGTTTTTCGATGAATTCTTTAGTGGAAGAAATGGGGATTATTTGGTTTGAAAAAAAAGCCCTTGGCCAGACTTGCAAATTTTCCAAAACCAGAAAATCTCTCCGGTCAGTTATGTTAAAACTAGAGCTGATATTCCCTTTGATCATGGTCGCGGGATCAGCCATCAGATACTTGACGTTGAGCATATTCAAGAGGGGTTGTGCTTGAAATGGATCAGTGACATAAATCATCCATTTTTTTATGAGCGTCATGCCTGGAAAATTCCGAATGAGATTGATAAATTCCTCATTGCTTAGCGGAGCACAGGAACGGATATCTTCAATCTCATAAACGGCAGGATAATCCCCTATGAATACACCTTGCAGGCCGTTAACACGAAATGGCCCTGACTTATCCATCTTGATCTTGTTTACGGCCTCGCTAGGAGCATTCAAAACTGTCCGTGGGCCGGGAAACATAAGAAGTGTATCATTCCCATCATTATCATAATAAAGCCCAAAACGGAAATTAGGGATAAATCCCAAAATAATGATACCTACCCACCCAAGAATGAGGGTGTGACGATTGCGACTTTTTAAAAAAACGAAAAGCAGCGGAGCCCCAATAGCGCCCGCCCCGGCGCAAAGGAAATAATTCCACAGGAAGGGGCGGTGCGGAGTTCCAAAATAATATGCCAACATCAATCCCGCAAAAATTCCACCAACCCAGGCAAAGTCCCGCGCCGTTCTCCGAAACGTATCCATTTTTGCCAGACATTTGAAACCATAAGCACTCTGTATGGTGAGATGGATGACCAGCAGATAAGAGAAGTCCGTATAGATATGACCGACACGATTCAATAACGGGATTGTGGCGAGGAGGGAAGATGGAACCCAGCCAAAAACACAACCGCCCCACAGCACAAGAGCCGCGCTGTTGACCCAAAAGAAAGGTTCTCCTTTAAGTTGTCGCAAGTTCAATGCAGAAAAAATGCACCCGGTTAAGACCAGCAGGCTGGTTCCGGGTGCGATTGCATCCATAGTTTCATTTGGTCGGATGAGAAGATAAAAAAGGTCATCAAATGCACCGGGCAGACCTACAAGCGGAAGTTGCGTTACCTTGACTTCTGGGTGCGCGGTATAGGCACCATTAAGCGCTACCAAAAATGAAATCCACACCGGCGCGGTCAGGCCCAAAAAGAGGAGTGTGCCAACAGCCATGCGGCCAGTTATTATCACCACATTGACAACGTTGCGGTAGAGTGTCAGGGCGTATGCGACGGCTGCCAAATTCAGTCCGCAGATTAATTCCACAGCTACTTCAATATGTCCGGCATTGAAACAAGCAAAATTTGCCAATAACCAAATCATTCCCCATTGAACATACCGATTCGATTTTATGTCGAGCAACTCAATCGCAGAGAGCAGTATCCATGGTGCATAGGTAAGAACAAAAAATACCGGGTGATTATTGATGTAAAAGTAGGCTCCACAATACGCGGCCAGCGCGGCGTAGATTATTGACAGCGCTCGGCTTTCCAAAATCCTGAGGATGAGCAAGCCGAAACCGACGCAAAAAAGAAATTTCGCGATGAGAAACTTAATGTCCCATGCCCCTGCCGCTCCATGCCCGAAAATAACTATCAGTTGCAGCGGATCGCCCAGCATTGACACAGCCTGCCCTATAAGTGTGTCACCCGCGTGACTGTAACGGTTCCACAGTGGAATTTCGCCATACTGCATCACACTTCGAGACTCAACAAAACCCATCGGAACCCCCCACCACATCATTGCTGCGGTATCGCTCCCATGTTGAAGTATGTAGGTCGCAGTTTCTTTCTTCATTCCCGGCAGCGACGGCCCTGAGGTGTAAACAAGCCAGCCAGTAGAGGTAGGGGAAACATAACTCTCGCCGCAGAATACAACCGGATAACAGTTGATAATGACCGCCAATAGGGAGATGAACACAATCGTCCAAACAGGATGTTTTGCATTCCAGTCAGAAAGTTGTTTTGCGAGTCCTTTAGATGTTGCCTTTGATTCCGAGGCTGAGGCCGGGATGGAAAAGTCGGTTTGAGGTGGTTTCATTTCAACAAGCGACAATTACTCAAGGCGAAAACTTAGTTTTTTGCCACTACAGTGTCAAAAATAAACCCCTATGAACCTGCTAATAATTGAATATGCTTTGTTTGCGTCTTGGCATGACATTCAATTAGAATTCAACGGTTGCTGGAAAAAACAGCATTTTTCAAATTGAAGATTGTGTGAAAAGCGCATTACTCAGTCCGCGGGTGTTGATTTTTATGGGGGTGGCTGGCAGTGGCAAGACAACGATTGCAACTTTGTTCGCAAAAAAAACCGGAGCAGTTTTTAATGAGGGAGACGAGTTTCATCCGTCCAAAAATATTGAAAAAATATCCGGCGGGATCCCGTTGACGGATGATGATCGAGACAAATGGCTGCAAACTTTAAGAGAAATTGTCCTGCGCTCTCTCAAGAAAGACGAGTTTACCGTTATCACCTGTTCAGCTCTAAAACACGTTTACCGTGAGTTTTTACAAGGTGGTGATTCGCGCGTTAAATTTGTGCATCTTACGGGGCCGCGGGACGTCATTGAAGAGCGGCTAAAGGCCAGACGTGGCCATTTTATGCCGCCGGAGTTGTTGGAAAGTCAGTTTGCCATTCTTGAGTCGCCAGCGGATGCATTGGCTTTTAGTTGCGAAAAATCTCCCGAAGAAATCGTAACAGCATTAATTCAGGTTCTCGGGATTGTCCGACTAGATTGAATTTGCCGTGTGGTTTTTGCCTTCGCCAGCAGTAAAGTTTTCACTTATGTAAAATGTTCAGTGCATTTGTGACGAATTGCGGTGTAAGGAATCCTCAGATATTTTTTTACCAAGCGGTTACCCGCCCCCATTGCGGGCTTAAAGCTGATGAGGCGAGCCAGCAGGAGAGCTTGCGCATTTGACGGACCCCTTTTGGAGCCCTTAGCCCCGCTCAGGGCAGCCAGCGGGCGCGGTAGAAGCGGGTTGGGGCATTGGTCAGGGGATAGGGCAGCACGAGGTTGAAGCCGGTGGCGTTGATGGTGTTGGTGCTGACGGGCACCCAGGAGCCGCCGGTCAATGAACTGCGCTGTTCAATCTGATAAACCGTCCCCGTCGTCCCCGTGATGCCAATGCCCAGAGGGTTGGCCACCAGCAGCGGATTGTTGACGGCGTATAACGCGGCATAACTGGCAATGCTTCCCGGCGACACGCTGACCGACTGGTTGGTGGGCACAATCCAGCCCGCCACCGGCTTGAACTCCACACCAAAGGCGTTGGTCGAGAGCACCGCCCGGATGTAATTGGTCGCGCTGGAATAAGTGGTGTCGCCCTGCAATCTCCAGCCCGCACCCGCCAGCACTGCTGCGGGCGGTCCCAGCATAAACTCCAGATAACCCGGATTGGAAGCGCTGACGGCCTGGCTGGGGATGATCGTGATGACCCCGCCCCCGGTGTTGTTCGTCCCGTAGTCGGCCAGCGCCTGTGCGTTGGTGATCAGGTTGACCACCTCGCCGTCTATCGCCCGCACCGCCGACGCGTAGCTCCCGTTGTTGATCGTTCCCAAATACACGCCCGCCGGATAATAATAACCGTTGAACTGGACATACAAGGGCCCCCCGCTGTTGCCCGGATAACTCAAAAACCACGGAGCCGTGTAAACCTCCGGCTCGATGTCCGGGTTCAGCGCATAGGGTTGGGGCTGGGTTTGATACATCACCCCGGGCATGATGCTCGCGTCGCCAAACAGCGACCCGTCCACCGGATAACCCGCCAGCATCTTCAAACTGTTGCCACTCAGCCACGGATTGGGCGAGTCGTCCGAGGGCAGGTAGCCGCTGTAACCGCCCCCGGCCACCGGCGACGTGAAATACAACGCCGCCACGTCCAGATCCCGCGACTGCGGACTCGACTCATCAGGCCCATACGTCTGGCCGCCCAATCCCTCCAGATCGTTCGTCCGTTGCGACGCATAACCGCTCAACACCAGCCACCCCTGCGCCACCTGCGGCGGTGCCGTCGCCCATGCGTTGGTCTCCTCCTGGAAATACCAATACGTCTGGCTCACATAGGACAACGTCTCGTCGTTGAAGACAAGGTGCGCCGCACTGAGCACCACCTTGGCCGACACCGCCACCCCGCTCCCATAGCCCACGTCCGACTGCAACTGGCCGTTGAACCCGAAGGGATAACCCGCCAGATCACCGATCTCGTTGGTCGGCACCGGGAAGGGCAGCAGCACGTTTTGCGGCGCAGAGGCCGCCACCGAGTAACTCTCCGTCAACACCGCCGGCACTCCCGCATTGACCGTCACCGCCAGATTGGGCGGCTTGGAAAAGCCGGCCACCGGCGCAAAGCCAAGCAGATATGTCCCGGCCACCAGGTTGGTGCTGTAACCGGAGGAATAATAGTTTGTGTCCCCCAAGAACTGCCAGCCCGCTCCCGGCGGCGGCTGGGCGGGGCTCGTCGCCAGGTTGACCCTCAGCAAGCCCCCGCTGTTGGTGTCCACCGTCCCGAGGGTCGGATAATACTCGTTGGTGAGGTAGGTCGTCCCCCCGTTGGTCACCGCCACCGTGAAGTTCGTCGTCGTTTGAATGACCAGCCAGCCGGGCAGACTGCGGAACGCCACCGGATAATTGCCCGCCGTCAGATTGCCCGCGCTCGTCCCGCTGGCGCGCCAGTTCTCTTCCCACCCAAACCGCCACTGCCCGCCCGCACCCGCAGGCACCAGCGTCACCGTCAATGCACCGGTAGCAGGCGGCACGGTGGAAGCCGCATTCGCCGGCGCATACGCCGTGAACGTTCCCTTCCGGATCGTGTTGTTGCCACTGTCTGCCACATACAAGTTGCCTACGCCGTCCACAGCGATGCCAAAAGGACCGTCAAATTGTGCCGCGCTGCCGGCCCCATCTTTGCTGCCGTAACTCCCAACCAATCCGCCAATGGTGCTGACCACCCAGTCGTTACCTACAGGTGTGATTTTGCTAATGGTGGAATTCCACTCATCTGCCACATAGAGATTTCCCGCGCCGTCTACCGCGATTCCGACAGGAGATTGAAACTGCGCATTCGAACCGACAATGGTTGTTACCACCCAGTTGGTTCCCACCGGTGTGATTTTTCGAATTGTAGAGTTGTCTTCATCCGCCACATAAAGATTGCCGGAGTTGTCCACCGCAATACCGGCTGGCGAATTAAACTGTGCGTTGATTCCAGTGCCGTCGGCGTTGCCGGAAACTCCCGCCTGCCCGGCAATGGTCGTCGCGGTCCAAGTAGTGACAAAGTTGCCGGGGGGAATAATACGCGTGCGAGATGTGATTTTTCGAATTGTGTTGTTAAGATTATCCGCCACGTAGGTGCCTGAACTATTTACTGTGATGGCTTCGGGATAATTAAATCGCGCGACGTTTCCCGTTCCGTCATTGGTGCCAGAAACCCCGGCTTGTCCGACAATGGTGCTCACAACCCCGGAGGACGTGACTTGGCGAATCGTTTCGTTGAAAGAATCCGCCACATACAGGGTGCCTCCACTGTTGACAGTCACACCATTAAGACGGCTAAACCGCGCGTTGCTGCCGACACCGTCATTGGTGCCGGAGTATGGCGCCAATCCGGCCAAGGTGCTTACAACTCCTGCCGAAGAGATTTGCCGGATGGTGTTATTATCGAAGTCCGCCACATAAATATTGTCCGCACTATCCACCGCGACACCTTCAGGGATATCAAATCGCGCATCGCCGCCTGTGCCATCCGTGCTACCTGCGATTACAGCCTCTCCTGCGAAGGTCCTGACCAACCCTGCTGAAGTGACCTTGCGTATATCATTGTTGAAAGAATCCGCCACATAGATGTTACCTGCGCTGTCCAACGCAATGCCTTGAAGCCCGTTGAACTGCGCACTGCCGCCCGTGCCATCGGCACTGCCGGATGTTGAACCTCCGGCCAAGGTGCTTACCACCCCTGCTGAATTGATTTTCCGAATCGCGGCATCCGCCACATAGAGATTACCCGAGCTGTCCAATGCAATTCCTGCAGGACCTTCAAATTGTGCATCGGTTCCGGTGCCATCGTTCGTTCCCGGGTTTCCAGCGGATCCGGCAATGGTGCTTACCACCCAGTTGTTTTCTATCAATGTGATTTTTCGAATCGTCCTGTTATGGGTATCCGCCACATAAATATTGGTCGCGCTGTCCACGGTGATGCCATAAGGATAGCCAAACTGCGCATCGCTGCCCGTGCCATCGCTCGTTCCCGGGTTTCCAGCGGTTCCGGCAATGGTGCTTACCACCCAGTTGGTCCCCATTAGTATGATTCGCCGAATTGTGGAGTTGAAAGTGTCCGCCACATAAATATTGGTCGCGCTGTCCACGGCGATGCCAGAAGGACCATTAAATTGTGCCGCGCTGCCTGCTCCATCGGTGCTGCCATAACTTCCAGCCAGCCCGGCGATAGTTGTTACCACCCAGTTGGTGCCGACCGGGGTAATTTTCCGGATCGTGTCGTTGTTACCATCCGCCACATATAAGTTCCCTGCGCTGTCCAAAGCGACCGCTGCGGGAAAGTTAAATCGCGCGTTGCTACCCACGCCGTCGTTGGTGCCGGAGATTCCGGCAAAACCAGCAATCGTGCTTGACACCCCCGCCGCCGTAATTTTCCGAATCGTTTCGTTATAAGCATCCGCCACGTAAACATTGCCGCTGGCGTCCACCGCGACACCTTCAGGCTGATTAAACTGTACCGCGCTACCCACCCCGTCGGCACCGCCGATAGGGGAGCGCCCCGCAAGAGTAGTCCATGTGTAGGCGGTGGCATTATTCGCTTCAGCCGTTGCCGATCCGGGAACGGCTTGGATTTGAAACCCATCAATATCGCCTTCCGCGCTGCCGTTTCCAGTGTAAGTAATGACCAGATTTCCCGAACCGTCGGACGTGGCTGACGTGAACTCCACATAATCAACGCCTGCGATTAACGTGCTGCTAGCGCCATCCCATATGCTATATTGGGAAGTACCATTGACGCTAAAAAAAGTGATGCGTCCGGCAGCAACAGCATCTGCCGCGTTATACAGAACCAGATTGTAGGTCGAGTTTGTGGCCAGACCTGAAAGTGTAATGGTTTGGGAAACTCCGCCATTGTAGAGATAACACTCCATCAAAGGGTCGTAGGGAGTGCCGAAAAAAGGAGTGGAACCACTCACATAATAGTCGCCGCCGGATGTGAATGTCATTTTAACCGCCGAGGCGATGCCGTTTGCATAGGTCAGAGGAATTCCGCTGCCACTGCTGACATTGATTCCATTCCAAAAGTCACCCGCTGTTCCAAGAACCGCCGCGCCTGACATGGTTGGACCAGTGTTATTAAAATCAACATCAATCAATTGGGCCTGAAGCAAACCGGCGCTTAAAAAGATGATTCCGACCGAGAGAATACTCAGAAGCCGAGGCGACTTCAGTCTTGTGCCCAGACCCGCCTCTTTCAAGAAGGACTTAAACTGGGATGCCATAATGATTAGGCGCATTGGAAAAACCTCTGCGCATAGACACTTTACAACAGATGACAAGGAAGGCAATGGATTTAACCGCGAATTTCTGCTCGGCTCGCGCTCGGAATGTAGAATGAAACTTGCAGAATGTTCGCGGCTTGCTATTAGTCAGCACAGATAAAGTCATGTTGTCTCACGGAAATAATTCAAACCGGTTCTTGATTGGTTCAGCCGGCGTTCTCGCCATTGTGGCACTTGCCGTGTGGTTCTGGCATCGCGAAACGGAACGCTTGCCGCCGTCAGTTCCGACAGAGTCCGCTATGACAAACGTTAATTCATTACCAATCACTTCCGCCATTCCAGCTACGGCTATCAGCCCGCCAAAAATAGCAACCAGTAGTTTACAAAAAATATACGGTTCTTTGAAAACCGCGCCGGACGCCGCGACTGCGCGGCGAGAGTTGGCGGAATTGCGCGCTACGCTTTCCGACATGCCGACGACCGAGGCAGTCGCGGCCATAAAACAATTTCTCGATTCAAAGGCCGACGCAGACACCGGCCTCGGATTCAAGGTTGGCAAGAATGGTTTGTTGGATGATGCGCCCACATTACGGACGTTCTTGCTAGATGAACTCGCGCGCCTGGATACGGCGGCGGCGGCGGATTACTCCAAAGTGATTCTCGGTGGCATGGATTCGCCGGATGAATGGGCGATTGCGTTACGAAATCTCGCGAGGGGTGACACCAGTGATCAGGGACACGCTTTGCTGGAACAGAAAACGAGCGAAATGTTGCAATACGAACCGTGGCAGCAAAATCCCTCGACTGGATTTTTGGAGGCCTTCGACACGGCGGTTTATCTCGGCGGCACGAGCCTGATGCCGACGTTGACGGATTTGGTACGGCAACAGGACAATCCTGCTGTGGCTCACGCATCCTATCTGGCTTTGGACCGGCTGGTCATCAACAATCCAACCGCGACGTTGACCGCGTTGCTGGCGGATCCTGCTTCGATGCAAGGTCGTGAATTAACTCGCGCCAACTATTTTGCGCGCGCCAATGTGGGCGATCCGCAGCAATTGCAGGTCGTTGAAAATTATCTGCTCAATCCGCAAATCAGCCCGGCGGAAATTGACACGTTCACCGGTCTTTTCCCCAACGCGAATTATATGATTTCACAAAACCTGCTCACGCAAACACAGACGCCCGACAGCGCCGCGCTAGTGAGCCGTGACGCCGAATCATTGCGCGTCGTGCAGCAGTGGCTCGCCGACCCGCGCTTTGCGTCGCTGCGTCCAAGTCTTGAAAAAACGGAGGTCCGTTTGGCGGGTTACGTGCAGCAGGAAACTCAGGGCCAATAAGTCAAAACACGAAGTTCAGTTTTGCTTCAAACACCCGGCTGCGCGGCAACTCCTGATAAGTCGTGAGCGGGTTCAAGTTGTAGTTCTCGCCCGTCAGATTAAGGATGCCAAGTTCCAACTCCGCGCGGCGGTGCGCAAAAAAATATCCGGCGAACAGATTGTATTGAAAGAAATGATCACCGGGTTCGGTGAAAGCCTGGCCGGAATTGGCGGAAGTCTGGTCGGTGTTGGACTGGCCATACCAATGCGCTTCCGCCCGCGCGAAAAAACCGGAGGGATGATTGAACTGAACATAGCCTTCCGCCTGTTGAAGTGTGGACTCCTCCATTTGATCTGCGGCAAAACTAATATTAGCAGCGGGAAGACCGGTCAAATCACTTAACACGTCATGCAGGTCGGATCGGGTGATGTTATAGCTTGCTCCTAAAACAATTTTATCACCGACAAGCTGGTTCAGGCTGATTGACACGGTGCGTTCCCTATAATCAAGTTGTTCGGGAGTTGACGCTGGTATGATTGGAGGAACGCCTGCCCATGCGAAAATACCGATGTCCCTGCTAATTCCAGACTTCAATTGTTCCACTTGAATGCCGGCGAAAGTGCGCGGCCCCAGCTTAAGGTCAAGCGCGATTCCCAAGGTTTCATAACTTGGCGCGTCAACGGCACCAACCCCCGGCACCGATCCGGAAATCAAACTGGGGAACGCTTGCGGAAATCCGGCCAGTTGCGTCGGCTCAAGCCGGTAATTTCCATCGAGACTGACGCCACCCAATGAGCGGGTATAAATGCCGCGCAAAGTCGCCTGTGGAATCGGACTCCAAACAAGAGCCGCCTTTGGCCCAAGCTGGGAACGCTTGGCTTCGCCTGAAGAAATAGGTATGCTCCGAAAGTTATCTGGAAATGATACCTGGTCATACGCAAATCCACCGGTCAACCAGAGCCGCTCCAGCGGTTCTACTGTGAGATAACCGTAACCGGTGATACGCTCAAAGTTTTCATCTGTAGAATTCACAGCAGGAGGCGTGTTAAACAAAAAGGGAGTGGATGGATTGCTCAGTAAATCCTGGGTTTGGAATGTGCCGGTCTGATATCTCGCCCCGGCTGATAATGTCACCCGGTTCCATTCACAAATTTGATTCAATTCCGCAGAATAAATATCAAAATTATTATGATAATTTACGTCGAAACTATACGCAGTATCAGCCTCCACTGCTTGGGCGCCTACTTGGGCACTGGCGTATTCAACACTGAATAACGGCGCGGCTTTATCACTGTAATCCTGCTCGTCGGTCAGCCGGCTTAGCAGCATCAAAGTGCGAATTCCTGGCGACCATTCGTGATCCCAGCCGCCGACCAGAATCGGATGCTGGTATTCATCGAATTTGTAAGTCGGTAGAAAATTGGCAGGATTGTAATACTGAAAATTATCGCCGGAATGATAATCTTCATAATGCACCAACAGCAGCGCGGTGTCGTGCGGAGTGACCTGCTGCTTGATTGTAGCATCCCATTCGGTGTTATCCAAACCGTTGTTCGGGTGGACGCCGTCATTGTGATGATAGTCCAGATCAAGCGCATAGGCGGTGTTGCCAAAAGTGCCAAACTGCGAGGCTTGCTCATGATACATTCCATCCGAGCGCACATCGGTCGAACTGGCCAAATCCAGCCCGTCCTGTTGGAATAATTTAGAGTATTCCTGCTGCGAAACCTCCTGCGAAAGCCGCCCGCCACCAACCGGCGACAACAAATTTGCCAACAGTAATTCATTTTGCCAGACGGTATCGTAGCGGAGATTGAACTGCGTCGGGTCGCGCAGATCATTGTAGGCGTCGGACAGAAACAAATGGGCCGAAGCGTTTGCGTAATCATCGTTCACCGCGCTCGCCGCTTCTCGCACACTGACATCGCTCATCCCTGCATCGCGATAAATCGAAGCTAGGTTGGCACTGCCCACAGCGCGGTCTTGGTCGAGTAGCAGCTTGGAACGGAAGACACTGCGGTTGTCATTACGCGCTTGTGAATTTTGCAAGTCGCCGATGGCGTCATTGATTTTGTTTTGCTGTTGTTCGAGCAACGCGAGATAGAGCCATGAGGTCGGATCGTTCGGATCCAATTTCTGTGCCAGCTTCAATTCCTTCACCGCGCGCACGTCATCGTATTGATTGGCGAACGCCTTGCCCAGATAGCTGCGCAACAGCGAACGATTTGGTTCCAGCGTCGCAGCCACCTGCAAATCCTTCAAACCGCCATCCGCGTCACCTTGATGGATGCGCACCAGTCCGCGTCCCAGCCACGCGTTGCCCAGCGAACCGTCCACGGCGATCGCCTTTTCAAACCATTTCCGCGCCTGATCGCTTTTGTTTTGCGCCGCCAGCAAAAACCCCTTCAACGCCAGTGCCTGCGCGTTGCGCGGCGACAGTTGCAGGCTTTTATTGAGCGCATCTAAAGCATCTGACGTGTGGCCGAAACTAAACTCCAGTTCTGCCAGCCGTTCCCATCCGAAACCAAAGTCCGGCGCTTTCTGTGTTGCCGAACGCACCACAGCCAGCGCTGTTTCGAGTTGCGATTGCGATTGCGAATAATATGAGTTGGCCAGCAACTCTGAAGCGGTCGGCGGCAGGGCATAATACGCAACGGCGTTGGTCTGGAATTTCACAGCGGCGACCAGTTCACGCAGGGCGTTGGCCGGCCCCGATTGGATTGAACCAAGCTGACTTTCGGCTTCGTCAACCTGTCCGGCGGACAAAAGCAATTCTGCAAAATAAATTTTTTTAGAATCAGAAATCGACGTTTGATTCGTGGGATAATCCGCCAGCGCTGCCAGCAAATCGCCGGAACGATAATCGTCAAGTGAAGCAGCGAGTGTTTGTTTTTCCATATCGGTGAATTTCAATTCATCTGTGTCTAAAACCGCCGGATAATAAAGGCACCATTGAATGATATTGACAGCGTTTATAACCGCGGTTTTTTTCGGCGCTTGTCCCGGTTCAACAATGCCTTGCTCGCCGGAAGCGAGATTGACTCCACCTTTTTGATTGTTCAGCGCCACTTCACCGTCAATCAAGGTCACGACGGTTTTGCCGTCGTCAGCCACAGCCAGGTTGAATTCTGTGCCGCGAATTGCGCCGGAAGCCAGCGGCGTGCGAAATTCCATTTCCGTCGGGCGTTCGCGACTGAAGAAATAGGCCGCGCCCTTTTCCAGATCCAGCGTGGATTGTTTGTCCGGTCCGGACGATGGCTGGATTTGCAAAGTAGTTAGTTCGTTAACACGCAAAACTGTCAAGTTGGACAAACGCACAGTGGCGCGGCTGTGCAAGCCGGTTCGCAAACGGTCGCCGACTTGCAGAAGTTGATTTGTATGGGCGGTCAGCCAATCCATCGAACCAGATGCGGCGGCTTCAACTTTCCCGTCGGCGGTCAGCAGGATGGAATCGTCTGTCGTGGACTTGGCCGAGGAATTTTGCGCGGAAACAGTGTGGGACAAAAACGAAAGGCCAAGGAAAAGCCAGACGCCTAGATTCGTTGTTATGTGTTTCACGGAGTGATCGATTCTGAATAATCCGTGGGTGTTTATAGCAAATTGCTACCACCCTGCAACGAAAGAAAATTTCAATTCCAGCCGCCAGCGTTCCGGCGAAATAATTATAGGCGAGAGGTCAACCTTACTTTTCCTTCAACTCCACTTCGCCGTTCCAATTTTCAGGAAAAGGTTGATCGTGTAAGTCGGCGATTTGTTTCAGGTAAAATATTGACGGTCCGTCTTTCGGTTCAATTTCCAAGACTTTCCTAAACACGATTTCGGCGTCGGCAAATTTTCTTTGCTGAAATAGTTTCAACGCCACGGCAAACGCTTCGAGCAATGGACGGACTTCCGCCGCTTTTTCCGGCGCGCCCAAGAGTTCATAAACACCAATGCTTTTCTCGAAACCTTTCAGCTGAAAGTTTCCCAAATAGCGTGTTGTGAACCGGCTTTCGATGGCGGCGTGAGTTTCTTCCGTCAGCAGCACAATTGTGCCGAGATATTTGTTGAGTCCCTCCATGCGCGCGGCGAGGTTGATGTTTTCGCCCAGCGCGGTGTAATCCACGCGCGCGGTGCTGCCGAAATTGCCGACGCTCGCCACGCCGGTATGCAGGCCGATGCGCGTGATGAGCTGATGGCCGTTCATGTATTGCGGCGGTAAATTGCGAAATTGCAACGCGGCCTGGCAGGCGCGCAATTGATGGTCGGTTTGCGGGTCGGGCGCGTTCCAAAAGGAAAAAATGGCGTCGCCGATGTATTTGACAATCGTGCCGTCGGTGTGATGAATGCACTGCGCGACGGCGGTCTCGAAATAAAGGTTCATGTGGTGCGCCAGATCATCCGGTTCCATGCCTTCTGAGATCGAAGTGAAACTGGCGATGTCTGTGAACAGGATAGTGAGTGTTTCATTTTTCGCACCGGGCTTGAGCAAGTCCTTGTTCGCCGCAAATTTTTTCACGAGCTTCGGCGAGAGATACATTTCAAGCGATTGCTCGAAGAGTTTGTTCTGGACGTAAAGCCGGATGGAGTTGTAAACAACCGACCACGCCAGGGCGATGAAAATTTGCATGATCAACAGCAGCCACGGAAACCAGATTCGCAAATGTACAAATGACAAATACGTGAAAATGCTGACGAGAACTGCAAGTAAAATGGCAATTCCCATCGCGGCAAACGGACGAAAATGGGCAAGTCCAAATCCAAAAAGCAGGCCGCAGACTAAAAGAGTGGCGAGTTCGGCGTTCGCAGGTAAACGATTAAGCCAATCGCCGCGCAATAAATTTAGAAAGGCCGTTGCGTGAATTACAGTTCCGGGTGTGAACGGATATTCTTTGGCCCAGCGCGAATACGGCGTCGGATATTCATCTTTCCGTTCGCCGGAAAATTTTGTGAGCAAATGCGCCCCGACGAATACAACTTTGTTTCTGAAAAACCCCGCCGGTACCAAATCCGAGTTTGTCGAGACGGCTTGGTAAAAGCTGACGTTTGGAATGGTTGTAGCCGGTCCGTAATAATTCAACCAACGCGAGACGTATTGATTGTTTTCATTCGTGGTGATTTCCGCTCCTGCAATTGTTGCCGCCGCCCAGCTCATGCTGGGAATCTGATCATCGCGTGAAATCCGCTCGTGTTGTCGCGGAACCTGGTCGTCGTCCGTATTTATTCCGGCCTGGCCGATGGCCGCCGCTGCATCCATAAATGGATCATAAGGCGGCACGATTTCATATCCAACGACCCCGTCCCGGCCATAAGCAGTTGGAACCGAATCAGCCGCGAGCACCACTTTGCCATTGGCGCGAATCGCCTTCGCAAGTTCCTCATCCGCCTGCGGATTTGGCCCGGCGTCGCTGAAAACAATGTCGAACACAACGGCCTTTGCGCCTTCAGCTGTCAGACGATTGAGTAAGCGCGCGTGAAGCGAACGATCCCACGGCGCGTTGTAAGGTTGATTCAAATTCTGATGAGAATCATCATCGAGATAAACGATTACAACTTCTTGAGGTTGGATGGCTGGACGAATTGCGTAAGGCAAATCATAGCTAAGATGGATGAGGCCGAGGCCAAATTTCAGATACAAAAGAAGAACGCCGATGGTAGTGGCAAGCAGCGCGCCGATGATTCCGCCGCCGAAAGAATCCCACCCATTGCGCGCCAGATTATTATTTGGAGCGGTCTTTGATTGTTCTTTCGGCATGATTTGCAGAGAATGAACTCAAAAATTAAATTTTAAAAGCTTCTAAAATTTGTTGCCTTTGCATGAAAAGCTTGTTTATTGTCCCAGCCAGACGGCGCGGTAGAAAATGGTTGGGGCATTCGTCAGCGGGTAGGGCAGCACGAGATTGAAGCCGGTGGTTGTTATCGTGTTGGTGCTCACTGGTACCCATGTTCCACCGCTCAATGAACTGTTCCGATCCAGTTCGTAAACCGTCCCGGTTGTCCCGATAATTCCAATCCCAGTCCCGTTAACCGCCAGCATCGGCGCGCTCACCGTGTAATTCGCGCTGTAGCTGGCAACCTGTCCCGGTGCCACGCTCACCGGCGCACTCACCGGCACGTTCCAGCCGTTGACCGGCTTGAAGACCACCATAAACGCGTTCGTCGTCAACACCGCCCGGATGTAATTGGTCGCACTCGAATAAGCCGAATCCCCCGCCAGCCTCCAGCCCGCACCCGCCGCCATCGCCGCCGGCGGACCCAACTCAAATTCGAGATAACCCGGATTGCTGGCACTGACGGCCTGGCTGGGGATGATCGTGATCACGCCGCCGCCCGTAAAATTCGTTCCGCTGTCGCCCAACGCCGCCGCGTCGGTGATCAGATTCACTACATTGTCGTCTATCGCCCGCACCGCCGAGGCATAAGGCGTGACGCCATTGAACAATGTTCCCAGGTAAACCCCCGCCGGATAATAATAACCGTTGAACTGCACATACAACGGGCCGCCGCTGTTGCCCGGATAACTCAAAAACCAGTTCGCCACATATACCTCCTGCTGACCGCTTATCGGATCGCTGGCCACGCTCAAAACATAAGGTTGCGGCTCTGTCTGATACATCACACCCGGCGTAATGCTTGCGTCCCCGAACATCGAACCGTCCACTGGATAACCCACCAGCATTTTCAAATTGTTTCCCGTCAGCCACGGATCGAGGGACGCGTCCGAGGGCAGGTAACTGCCGTAACCGCCCCCGGCCACCGGCGATTGAAAATACAACGCCGCCAAGTCCAAGTCCCGCGACTGCGGGCTGGATTGATCCGGTGACAGTCCCCCCAGAATGTCGTTGGTGCGTTGCGCGGCATAACCGCTCAACACATACCAGCCCCGCGCCGCCTGCGGTTGCAGCGCCGACACGCCCGCTTCCTGTTGAAAATACCAATACACCTGGCTCACATACGACAACGTCTGGTCATTGAACACCAGATGCGCCGCCGTTAGCACCACGTTGGCCTGCACCGCCACGCCGCTCCCATATCCCACGTCCGACTGTAATTGTCCATTGAACCCGAACGGATAATCCGTCACATCGGCGATCTCATTGCCCGGCACCGGAAAGGGCAGGAGCACGCCGTTGGTCGGCGGCATAGCCGCCAGCAGATAACCGGCCGTGACGAGGGTCGGGAATCCCGCATAGACCTGCACTGCCTCGCTTTCCGACGTGGCATATCCGTTAACCGGTTCAAACTGGATGTAATACACGTTTGGCAGCAGGTTGGCCGCCGTCGAACCCGGCGCACGCCAGGTGTTTTCCCCCAGGAACCGCCAGCCCGTTCCGCTCAACACATTGGGTGTGATGTCCACTGTCAGTGTCCCGACGAGGCCGGTGCTGCCGTCATTGAGCGTCGGATAATACTGGTTGGTGACATAAGCCGTCATATTGGGGGCCATCACCGCCGTGAAGTTCGTTTGAATCATCAGATAACCGGGCACACTGCTGAATTCGATCGGGTAATTGCCGGCCACGAGATTGCTGACTGTCGTTCCACTGTTGTGCCAGCCCTGTTCCCAGCCAAAGCGCCACTGGCCGCCGGCTTGCGGAGGCAATAATGTCACTGTCAACGCGCTGTTCATCGCCGGTGCAGTGTAGGTCACCACATTCGCCGGAGTGTAGGCCGTGAATACTCCCTTGCGGATCGTGTTGTTACCATAATCACCCACATAGACGTTCCCGCCATTATCTACGGCAACGCCAGACGGTTCATAAAACCGCGCCGCACTCCCCGCACCATCGGAACTGTTGTAAGGTCCAAATGGGTTTCCAGCCAGCCCGCCAATCGTGCTGACCACCCAGTTGGTGCCCACGGGTATCAGCTTCCGAACGTTGTTGTTTAAAGCATCCGCGACATAGACGTTGCCTGCATTGTCCACCGCGATGCTGTCAGGCTGGTAAAAGAGTGTGTTGGTTCGCGTGCCATCCGAACTGCCATTGACTCCGGCCACTCCGGCGATGGTGGTCACCACCCAGTTGGTGCCCACTGGGGTGATTTTGCGGATGGTTGCGTTATTGGCATCTGCGACATAAAGATTTCCCTCGCCGTCCACCGCCACACCCTCGGGAAAACTAAATTTGGCGGCACTGTTCGTACCGTCAGCCTTGCCGTAACCACCGACAATGGTTGTCGTGACCCAGTTGGTGCTCGCAAGCGTGATCTTGCGGATGGCGTTATTGCCGGAATCCGCCACATAAACATTTCCGTAAGCGTCCACCGCCACCCCTCCCGGATCGGAAAAACGCGCGGCAGAGTTAGTGCCGTCGGCTTTGCCATATTTCGTGGCGAGCCCGGCAATGGTGCTGACGACTTCCGGCGGCGTGATTTTGCGGATCGTGTCGTTGTATCGGTCCGCCACATAAAGATTTCCCTCGCCGTCCACCGCCACGCCGATGGGAAAATTGAAACGCGCGTTGCTGCCGACGCCGTCGGTGCCGCCGGTGATCGTCGCCAAACCAGCAATGGTGTTGACTTCCCCAAGCGAAGTGATCTGCCGGATCAGGTCATTATCGTAGTCCGCGACATAGACATTGCCCGTGTTGTCCACCGCAACACCGGTGGGCAGGTTAAACCGCGCCGTGTAGCCCGTGCCATTTGCGCTGCCGGCACTTCCCTTCGATCCGGCGATGGTGGTCACCGCTCCCGCTGACGTTATTTCTCGGATGTCATTGTTGCCGGTGTCCGCCACAAAAACATTGCCCGCGCCATCCACCGCGACTCCTTGGGGAAGACTAAAAGTCGCGTTGGTTCCCGTGCCGTCCATGCTACCATAAGTGCCGCCTGCCATCGTCGTCACCACCCAGTTGTTTCCCATCAACGTGAGCTTCCGAACGGCATTGTTGTTTGCATCCGCCACATAAAGATTGCCCGCGCTGTCGGCTGCAACATCGAAGGGGCTGCCGAACTGTGCATTCGTGCCAATGCCGTCCACATATCCAGAAGTGCTCGATCCGGCGATGGTGCTGACCACCCAGTTGTTGCCGGCCGGCGTGATTTTGCGGATCCTGCAATTGAATTTGTCCGCCACATAGAGGTTGGTCCCGCCATACACAGTGATTCCAACGGCATAACTGAACATCGCGTTCGTGCCCGTGCCGTCGGCAAAACCATAAGCTCCCAGCTTTCCGGCAATCGTGCTGACCACCCAGTTGGTGCCCGCCGGCGTGAGCTTTCGAATGGTGTCGTTGCCGGTATCCGTGACGTAGAGGTTTCCATTGGAGTCCAACGCAATGCCTTCCGGCCCGGCGAACCGCGCGGTGTTGTTTGTGCCATCCGCATTGCCGGAACTTCCAGCCAAGCCCGCGATGGTGCTGACCATCCAGTTGGTGTCCATCGGCGTAATTTCCCGGATCGTGTCGTTAAGGGTATCTGCAACATATAGATTGCCATTGGCATCCACAGCAACGCCCGATGGCACATTCTCAACTCCCATGTTAAACCGCGCCGCGCTTCCGCTTCCGTCGGTGCTGCCGGGATACCCGGCGAACCCGGCAATGGTGCTCACCAATCCCGCCGGCGTGATCTTCCGGATCGTGTCGTTGTCATTATCCGCTACATAGACGTTACCATGGGTGTCCACCGCCACATGGACGGGATAATTAAACTGCGCAGTGCTGCCCACGCCGTCGGCGCTGCCGATGCTGGGATACCCGGCAATCGTCGTCCAATTGTAACTGGCGAAATAATCGGGGACAGTCACGCTGATGTCATCAAGTCCGAGATAACTTGGATCGTCTCGGAACCCAAATTGAAGCACTGTGTTGGTTCCCGTGGAGATGACGGCGAATTGGAGGTTCGTCCACCCGATTGCACCGATGTTCGTCTGGTCAAAAATAACAGTTCTGTTCCAGTCCACCTGGAACTCGTTCGGACTGCTGCCGTCGGGACTGTCCAGCCACAGTGAAAGAAAATTAGTTTTCCCCGGCGTCGTGGACAGGATTTGGGAAATGAAACCGAGCGAGCCGCTCGATCCCAGTTGTGCACCGTCAATGCCGGAATGAACATAGGGGGAACTGCTGGAAACACTTGTGAACCGAAAGCTCCCCGACGATGTCCAATCTGAAAAATCACCGGTTTCAAACCCGCCGTTTTGAACCAGTTGTTGTCCCGGGGCCGAGGTTGCAACAACACAGGTAAAAAACAGGAAATAAATTGTCAACTGGAACCATGGTCCGACAACACTCTTCAGCGATGAGCACAAGCTGGCTTTCTTCATGCAGGTTTCAGACCCGGATGCCATTGTAATCATGTGCATTGGAAAAACTCCCACGAGCAGATATCTTTACAGTGGCTAATACAGATAAAGCAAGGAATTAAACCTTTAATTCTTAAAAATACATCATTTTAAAATGTATAGCGCAGGTGCACCGACGCAATACACATCACAATAATACTTGGCGGGAGTGGCGGGGCTCGAACCCGTAACCTCTGCCGTGACAGGGCAGCGCTCTAACCAATTGAGCTACACCCCCGCAAGGGGACGGTGACACTAAAGGAACATTTTTGAGGCGTCAAGTTTGGCTCACAAAAATTCGGGCAGCAGACGCCAAGGAGGTGGGGGTGGGGAACCCCGCTGAAGAAACGTGCTGCTACCCGAATGAATTTAATGTGACGTTTTTGCAACTCGTTGTCAACAGGTTATCGTCCATGCTTCGATTATTTTGCCTCCAAATCGCATCTCTTGGCTTTACGCCAAGCCATTTTCTCTTAAATTGCGGTCATGACCGAATTGGAATCAGTGAAACTCTTTCGCGGGCTGAATGCTGACGAAATGCAAAGTTTGCGCCGCATCGCCCAGAAGCGGCAATTCCCCGCCGGCTACAAAATTTTCCATGAAGACGATGTGGGTGATGGCGTTTATATCATTGCTGATGGACTGGTGGAAATTGCGCATCTGGTGACCCCGGAAATTCACCGTGTGTTTTCAAGGCTCGGTCCCGGCGAAATTTTTGGCGAAATGGCCGTGATTGAATGTCTTCCACGCTCAGCCACCGCTGTGGCGGCCAAAGACACCCGCGTTTATTTCATTCCGCAGGACGACATGCGTGCATTGCTCCAACGTTTGCCGGTTTTTGCCTTCAACGTTTTGCAGGAAATCAGCCAGCGTCTTCGTGAATTCAATCAACTGCACTTGCGCGAAATTATTCAGGCCGAACGCCTCGCCGTCGTCGGCAATTTCGCCCGTTCAATCATTCACGATTTGAAAACGCCATTGACAATTATCGGTCTTACCGCCGAAATCATGGCGAAAGACAACACGCCTCCGGAGAAACGAGCACAGGCTCTGGCGCGAATCCGAAGGCAAGTCGAGCGTGTCAGTGACATGATTGGCGACGTTCTTGAATTCACACAAAGTCGCCGCGATGAAACCGCGCTCGCGCTAACGAATTATCGTAATTTCGTCCGGGATTTATTGATCGAACTTCAAGCCGAAGCCGCGATTAAATCCACGAATGTCGAACTTGAAAATGAACCGCCAGCCGTTCAGGTTTTACTTGATCCACGCCGCCTGCGCCGCGTTTTTTTCAACCTTGTTCATAACGCCACGGATGTAATGCCGCGAGGCGGGCGAATCATCCTGCGTTTTCGTCAAGACGTGCGCGAAGTTGTCACCGAAATTGAGGACACTGGCTCTGGCATCTCGCCCGAAATTGCTGACAGACTTTTTCAGGCATTTGCCACGGCCGGCAAGGCGCACGGCACCGGACTTGGATTGTCCATTTGCAAAAAAATTATCGAAGACCATTACGGACATATCTGGGCGCGCAATGAACCGGGACGTGGCGCCATTTTTTCCTTTGCGCTGCCGTTGCCGAAACAACCGTGAACCGCATTCGCATTCTTTCCGAACAAGTTGCCAATCAAATCGCCGCTGGCGAAGTGGTCGAACGCCCGGCTAGCGTCGTCAAAGAACTTGTCGAAAATGCGCTCGACGCCGATGCAAAAAAAATCTCTGTCGAAATTTCCGCCGGTGGACGTAGCCTCATCCGCGTGATTGACGACGGCATTGGCATGAGCCGCGACGACGCGCTGCTCTGCCTTGAGCGGCACGCCACGAGTAAAATTCAGCGTGCGGAAGATTTGGCCGCGATTGCTACCATGGGATTTCGTGGCGAAGCGTTGCCCAGCATCGCCAGCGTCAGCCGTTTCACGCTCACCACGCGCGAACGTGACGGCAATTCGCCCGAAGGCACGCAAATTGTCGTTAACGGCGGAAAAATTCTTGAAGTCAAAGCCGCCGGCAGTGCGCCCGGCGCGAGTTTCGAAGTGCGGCAGCTTTTTTACAACCTGCCTGCTCGCCGGAAATTTCTGCGCACCGAAGAAACCGAGGCCGCGCACATCCAGCATTATCTCACGCTTGCCGCGCTCGCGTTTCCCGAAGTCGCATTCACATTCGTAAAAGACGGACGCAACGTCTGGCAACTGCCCGCTATCAAATCTGGCGAGGACAAGTCTAGCCGCATCGAAGCCATGCGCGAGCGCTTTCGGGCGTTGCTCGGCGATGAAAAACTTTTGTCCGTGAATTTTTCCGCCGCGCTCGACGAAGATAACTTCACGTCGGAAGAAACCGACATTTTTGAAACCGCTTCGCCGGAAAAATCTAAAATTCAAAATCAAAATTCGATAGTTAGGGTTTGGGGTTTGATTGGTTCGCCCAGTGTTTCGCGTGCGACACGCGACAGTCAGCTTATTTTTGTCAACCGCCGTCCGGTCGAAAATCGCGGACTCAACTACGCACTCATCGAAGGTTATCACACGTCGCTGATGAAAGGTCGTTATCCCGTCTGCTGTTTGTTTTTGGAAATTGATCCGGCAGCTGTGGACGTGAACATCCATCCGGCCAAGCGCGAAGTAAAATTTCATCGCGAATTTGAAATCCGCAAATTCGTCGCCCAAGCCGTGCGTGACACGCTCTTGGCGTTTCATTCCGCGCCGGAAAAATTTGAAACAAATCTTCACACAGAAACGCAAAGACGTAGAGAAGAAATAAAGTCCACGCCTGAAATTTCCACACTCGCGCTGCCGGATTTTCTTGAAAAGTCAAAACCATCGCCGACATTTCCAGCCCAAATTTCACCCACTGCCAAAGCGCCCTTGAAAACGAGCTTTTCTTCTACATCCATGGTCATAACCTCGCCGCAATCGCATATTGTAAATCCAAAATCGGAAACTCTAAAATCAGTGCTGTCCGCGAAATCTTCGGCTGTTTCTTCGTCTGCCATCCCACATCTGCAATCTTCTGCTTCCGTTCCGTTACTCAACGTTTCCCTTCGACTCGTCGGCGTAATCGGCAAATTGTATGTATTGTTGGAGTCAGATCGCGGCCTCGTGATGCTCGATCAGCACGCGGCGCACGAACGAATTTTATTCGAGCAAATGTTAAACCGGCTGGAGCAAAATGGTTTTACACCGTCGCAAAAATTGTTATTGCCGGAAACCGTCGAATTGCCGCAGCGCGACGCGCAGTTTTTGCGCGATCAATTGCCCGCACTCACGCGACTCGGCGTCGGTTTGAGCGAATTCGGTGAGCGCACGTTTTTGCTCGACGCGCTGCCACCATTCGTAAAAGTCGGCGACCCGCGTCGTTTCGTCTTCGACCTCGTGGACGAATTGCGCGCCGCCGGACGCGAAGTGAATCTTGCACGGCTTGGCGAACATACCGTGGCCAAAACCGTCTGCCGCCACGCGGTGAAGGCGAACGACCCGCTCGCCGGGCCGGAATTGGAAAATCTGGTTGAAGATTTGCGCCATTGCGCCATGCCATACACATGTCCGCACGGCCGTCCGACGCTGATTGAAATGAATTACCGCGAGCTGGAAAAGAAGTTTGGACGGACACAATAGTATTTATGTTGTCCACGGCCAATGTTGTCATCCACGCGAGCCAATTTCCAAAAAACGTGCGGTGCGATTTGCTCGAATCGCTGCGCACATGCCGCGTGAACCACAAATTCCACTACGACAGCATCAAGCAAACGCAAAAATGGCTCGCACTGCATCAGGCTTATTCGCCATCACGCAACGATGAAAATTGCCGAGTCATTTACGACAATAGTTTTGAAGAAGCTGAAAAAAAAATAAAATCGAAATTCGTTCACGTCATCGGCCTCGGCTGCGGCGGCGGACAAAAAGACACAAAGTTGCTGGAATTGCTGAAATCTCGCAGGAAGGAAATTTCTTATACTCCGTGTGATGTCAGTTCGGCGATGGTTCTGGTCGCGCGTCAAACCGCGCTCACAGTATTACCGGAAGAAAATTGTTTTCCGCTCGTTTGTGACTTGGCAACAGCTGCGGATTTGCCGAAGGTTTTTTATGAAATGGAAATTGGAAATGCGGCGCGACTGATCACGTTTTTCGGCATGATTCCGAATTTCGAGCCGCAAATGATTTTGCCGAAACTTGCAGCACTGGTTCGTCCGAAGGATTCTCTGCTGCTCAGCGCCAACCTTGCGCCCGGGAAAAATTACGCAGCTGGAGTAAAAAAAATTCTGCCGCAATATGATAATACACTCACGCGCGACTGGTTGATGACTTTTTTGCTCGACCTCGGCGTGGAACGCAACGATGGCGAATTGCTTTTCGAAATCAAAGATGGGGTCGGCGGATTGAAGCGAATTGTGGCTGGCTTTAATTTTTTGCGTTCACGACGAATTGAAATTGAAGACAAGCGTTTTGAATTTCGTCGCGGCGAATCCATCCGGCTTTTCTTTTCGTATCGCTACACGTCTGCGCTCGTTCGTAGATGGATTGGACAACACGGCCTTGAAGTTTCCGACGAATGGATTACGAAAACAGAAGAGGAAGGCGTGTTTCTTTGCCATAGAAAATAAATCTGCGGATTAAAACGCCTTCATCGTATCCAGCACGGCCTTGATGCGCGGAACTTCATGCGTGCGGAACAAATCGGTTTTGCCGAGCGCGGCCAGCACGGCAAAAAACGGTTCGGCACAGCGGACTTCGTCGCGGAAAAACTCAAAGGCATGGGGCAGGGCATGGCAAATCGGAAAGCCAAGCGCGCGCAGCCGGAAGGTGTTCAGAAATACATTCATCTGATGCCGCACGCGCACTGCGCTGTCTTGCAAATTGCGGTAGTAGAAGCCGAGGCCGGGATCCAAAAAAATCTTTTCTACGCCGTGGTGTTGCGCGATTTCAATCTGGCGCGAAAAATATTCACTCATTGTTTCGATTGGATCGGTATCGAAATTAAAATCCCCAACGTCGTGGACGTTTTTCCCCTGCACGTAACAAATGATTATGGCCGCGTCATTCGCCGCGATCATTTTGAAAATTTCAGTTGAATCGGAAACTCCGGTTAAATTCAAAATGTTTGCTCCGGCTTCGAGGCAGGCGCGCGTCACCGCCAATGAGTAAGTCTCGACTGAAACAAGAATCTTTTCCGCACGTAGTCCCTTGATGACGGGAATCAGTTTGCTGTTTTGCGCCGCGGCGTCCACCCGCGCGGCGTGCGCCAGCGTGGATTCGGCGCCGATGTCCACGATATCCGCACCTTGCGCGCTTAAAATTTTTCCGCGTTGAATCGCCGACTCCGCCGTCAGGCAGACGCTTTCGCGATACCATGAATCGGATGAAAGATTGACGACGCCCATGACGGCAGATTGGGAGTTGAAAGCGAATTGTTTTCCGCCGATGGAAAATTCCTTCACGTGTGCAAACGCGGCGGCGCGATTTTTTTCCAGCAATTCCGAAATTTGTTCAAGATTCAGCACGCAGTGAATCTTAAATCCTAAATGGGCGGTCGTAAATGAATTGGTTCTTGGCAAACGGATGAACTCGTGGAAGCAAAGTAGGGTTACACCCCATAGCGAAGTGCAACTGGGCGACTAAAATTACCCCATGAAAAACATTACCTTCGCCACTTATTGCCCTTGGGCACTTAAAATAAGTGAAACGAAACAGATATTCATGGGACTTGTCCTCGCGACCATCTTTATGGCCACGCATCGGACATTGGCGGCAGGTCCGGCGCCAATTGACTTAAGATCGGCTGCCCATTTCACGATCCTGGCCACAGCCACGACCACCACAACAGGTGGCGGCATCATTAATGGAGATGTCGGATTATCTCCGGCAGGTGCTCAGGGAATTCCACCGGGACAGATCAACGGGACAATTTACAACGGCGGCCCGATTGCCGCCCAGGCCCAACTCGATTTAAACTCCGCGATTATCGCCGCCAGCCCAGCGCAACTTCCCGGAGGTAGCAATGTCGGCGACGAACTCGGCGGGAAAACCCTGGTCGCCGGCGTCTATCAATCCCCGTCGGGCGCATACGCCATAACCTCGGTGGATCTCACGCTTCATGGTGGTCCGAATGATGTCTGGGTTTTCCAGATGGCGAGCACACTCACCGTGGACGTTGGCCGGAAGGTCATCTTGACCGGGGGCGCACAGTCCAGAAACATTTTTTGGCAGGTCGGTAGTTCCGCGACTCTTGGCACATCCTCCGTCTTCGAGGGAACCATAATGGCGTATGCATCCATCACGATGAATGCCAGTTCAACAATGGACGGCAGGGCCATGGCACAGACTGGAGCGGTTACATACAACGGCAGTGGCGGCAGTCTGCCGACGCCGGAGTCCCCCATTTTTACCGGCATCCTTAGGACACGTACCAACGCGGCTATCGTCCTCAACACCTCGCCGTATTTTCTTGTGACATTGCAAGCCAGTCCGAATCTTTCCCTTGCGAGCTGGACGATGATCGCCACAAATAACCCGGCCACCAACACTTGGACGTTCACCGATACCAACGCAACGTCAACCGTGACCAAGCGCTTCTACCGCGCATTCATCACCATGCCTTAGAACTTCCGCATAAGTTCGGCGGCACCGCCGTTTCCCGGAATGAACTGCCGGTCGAGTGGGTAAACTCTACTTCCCGTTCCTCAACTCCATTTAACGAATCTGCCAGTTCATCTGGTCAATCTGACGACTCATCTGGCCTCTCTGCCAATCCATTTTACCCGTCCGCCGGTTCATTTGGGCTGTCTGCCAGGTCATTTTGTTCGTCTGCCAGACCATTTTAGCTGTCTGCCGGATCATTTGGAGCGGCTGAAAGTTCATATTTTATCGTTTTTTGCCTGAAAAACGCCGCTTTCAGCACTTTTTTCACTTTTCTTGAAAGATTCACCCTTTTTCGTCCGTATTACTTATAGGGACTAATGTCATCAAACGAATATGAATACAAAACAACTCAACAAACTGACCATGTATCTGGCCGTCGAAGGCATTTGCGACGGCAATACCACCGTCTGGCAGCCGCTTCAGGGTTTTGCCGATGCTTACACCGACCTGAAAACCCGCGTTACTAACATCCAAACCCTCGCGCAAAGCCAGTCGCTAAACACCACCGGCATCGCGGTGGACAAACACGCTGCGCGCGCGGCCATGTGCAACGCCGCTTTCCCCATCTCCAGCGCCATTCACGCTTACGCCATAAAAACCAAGAACTATCAGCTCGTCGCGCAGGTGAATTTTTCGATCAGCGATCTGATGTCCGGTCAGGCTCCGGAATCCCTCACGCGCTGCCAGAACATTTACGACACCGCCAACACGAACCTTGCCAGCCTCGCCAATTACGGAATCACCGCCGCCAAGCTGACGGCGTTTAACGGCGCCATTGCCGCGTTCAACCTGCTCATCAGCGCGCCGCGCCACGCCCGCGCTTCCGGCAAAACGACCACCGCTAATTTGAACGGCGAATTCGATGCCGCCGATCAAGACCTGATCGTGATGGATGACCTCATCGGCCAGTTTCAATCCGGCAATCCGAAATTTGTGGGCGACTATCTGAACGCGCGCGCGATTGTGGACACTCCCGCCACTCACGCCAGTCCCACGCCGCAGGCAAAGCCGAACACGCCACCAGCGCCGAAAACTTGAGAATGGAATTTTGCCGCCCATGGACCCGACGGAGAGGGCATCGTTTGGATGAGGTTGCGGCGGTGAAATTGGTAAGCACCTCATCCCTTTCGAGACGCCGCAGGCGACGGTGGTAATGCCCTCATCGCCCACTTGGCAGCCTTCGGAAACGGAGACTGCCTTTTTTAACCGTGCGAAGACTAAAGAAGCGTTATCGCTCCGTCAATTCAACGTTACCCGGTTCTCGCCAGCCGCAAAAATTTTTGTTATGGTTTAGGCATCGTGAATTTACTGGATCAACATTATCTTTGGGCATCGCTGGTTTGGGGCACAATTGCCAGCGGTTATCTGATTTACGGCTGGAAACAAAGAGTGATGATTCCATTTGTAGCCGGGCTGGTGATGACTGTCGCATCCATTTTTATTACCGGCGCGTTGTTGATGTCGCTGGCGTGCGCCGCAATCATGTTTGCCGTCTGGTGGCTCTTGAAACAAGGTTATTGATCCTTATTCCAAAATTAAAAAATATCGAATGGTGCTCCCGCCCGGAATTGAACCGGGATCAGCTACTTAGAAGGTAGCGGCTCTATCCATTTGAGCTACGGGGGCGACTCATTTTTGGCAGGATAGCCGTATTCCCGTTGGCTTACAAGTTTATCAGTTCAAGCCCGTTTAACCGCGGTTTAGGTTTAATTTCCAGGAGCGCGAGAAGCGCGCTAAAATGGACGGTAGTGTTGAAATGATGCAATATCGAGAATCACTTGGCATTGATTTCGCGGCGTGGTAAATTTTTCCCGTGAGCAAATTCTTCCGTCCCAATCTTGATCGCCACGGGCGGATCGCGCGCGGTGTCATCGGCGCGTTGTGCCTCATCGCGGGCATCATCGTCGCGGGCGATTACAACTGGTGGCTCGGACTGATTTTTGTGGCGGCGGGTCTGTTCGCCATTGTCGAATCCATCAGTAGGTGGTGCGTGCTTCGCGCGTGCGGCATTAAAACAAAATTCTGAATTTTATTTCCACTTAAGTCTCATCACCTCGACTCCTGCAAAAGTTGATTTATCCCTCACGCATGAATTTATTGCCGTTTGGAAAATTGTCGCCATACAAGCCGCGAAAATTTGTTCCGCAAAATATTGACCTTGGCGACTGGCCGCAAATCGCGCCGCTGTTCGACCAGTTGGAACGGCGTGCCGCCGTGGTTAATAACGCCGCCGAGCTGGAACGCTGGCTCCTTGATTGGAGCGAACTCACCGCCGCGCTCGACGAAGAGGCATCGCGCCGTTACATCGCGATGACATGCCACACGGACAACACGGACGCAGAGAAGGCGTATCTGCATTTCGTCGAGCACGTCGAGCCGCAACTCAAACCGCGCCAGTTCGCGCTGGAGAAAATTTACGTCGCGCATCCGTCGCGTGAAAAATTGCCCAAGGCGCGTTTTCAAGTTTTTGACCGCGATGTAAAAAATCACGTCGAATTGTTCCGTCCTGAAAACGTGGCGCTGGAAACCGAGGAGGCAAAGCTGTGCCAGCAGTATCAGAAATTGATTGGCGCGCAGACGGTGAATTTTCGCGGCGAGGAAAAAACGCTCGTGCAGATGGCGCGCTATCTCGAAGAACCGGACCGCACGCTTCGGCAGGAAGCATGGGAGCTTGTCGCCAAGCGCCGTTTGCAGGACGCGGACAAGTGCGAGGAAATTTTCGACCAGCTTATCCAGTTGCGCCAGCAGATCGCACGGACCGCGGGGTTCAAAAATTATCGCGACTACGCGTTCCGCCAGAAATGCCGGTTCGATTACACGTCGGAAGATTGCCTGCAATTTCACGACGCAATCGCAAGTGAAATTGTCCCCGCCGTCCGTGAAATGCAAAACGAACGCAAGCGCCAGTTAAAAGTGCAAAAGTTGCGTTCATGGGACTTGTCCGTTGATCCGCAGAATCGCCCGGCGTTCAAACCGTTCACGGAAGTCGGCGAAATGGTTTCGCGCACGCAGAAGATTTTCAATCAGCTTGACGGCGAACTCGCGGCCAATTTCCGCCAGATGCAGGATTTGAAACTGCTCGACCTCGATAATCGCAAGGGCAAGGCGCCGGGCGGTTATCAACAGAATCTTTCCGAGGCGCGCGTGCCGTTCATCTTCATGAACGCGGTCGGATTGCAGCGCGACGTGGAAACGCTGTTGCACGAGGCCGGCCACGCGTTCCACGCGCAGGCGACGCGCGACGAGGATTTGTATGCGTATCGCGGCGCGCCGATTGAATTTTGCGAAGTCGCCTCGATGGCGATGGAACTGCTCGGCAACGATTTTCTGGAGGAATTTTATTCCACCGCCGACGCGAACCGCGCGCGCAAACGGCATCTCGAAGACATCATCGGATTTTTTCCGTGGATGGCGACGGTGGACGCGTTTCAGCACTGGATTTACACGCACGCCAGCCACACACGGGCCGAGCGCAAGGCGGCGTATCTGAAATTGATGGATCGTTTTGGCGGCGAAGTGGATTGGTCCGGTTTTGAGGAAATGCGCGCGTATTCGTGGCACCGGCAGCTTCATATTTTCATCCATCCGTTTTACTACGTCGAATACGGCATCGCCGAGCTTGGCGC
Organism: uncultured Verrucomicrobiae bacterium; assembly: GCA_963719075.1. Lineage (GTDB taxonomy): Bacteria > Verrucomicrobiota > Verrucomicrobiia > Limisphaerales > UBA11358 > UBA11358. Next base: position 39,714 of record CAVRAN010000014.1, read on the forward strand.
GTTGCAGGTATGGGCGAATTCACGGCGCGACAAGGCGAAGGCGTTGAACGATTACAAAAAATCCCTCGCGCTGGGCGGCTCGCGTCCGCTGCCGGAATTGTTTTCGGCGGCGGGCTGTAAATTTGAATTCAGCGCAAAGACCATTCAACCGCTGGCGAAAATGTTGCGGGAAGAATTGGCGAAACTATAGTGCGAACAAATTTTCTTGCTGTTGTCACACGAGCGCAAAGCATCAGCCATGAACAATCTGAACGAGGATTTGCTCCAAGCGGTGGAACTCGCCCTGGCCGGCGAGTGGGACGCCGCGCATCAAATCGTCCAGCAATACGAAGACGACGCCACCGCCGCGTGGATTCACGCCGTGTTGCACAAGGTCGAAGGCGACTTAGGCAACGCCCGCTATTGGTATCGCCGCGCCGACCGGATGAAACACGTCGCCGACGAACCGCGCGCGGAATTGGCTGCGATTCAGGACGAATTAACCACGGATGAACACCGATGAACACCGATGAACACCGATGAACACCGATGAACACCGATTCAATTCAATTTTGCGAGAAATTTTTTACCAAATGAGCGAGCAAGCAAACTATTACGTAAAAAGAAATCCAATCCAGGTTGAGTCATCCAGTTATAAGAAACAACACCAATCATTATATTTTCTCTATCGTAAAAAATCACAGCGCGCCGAAAAATTAAACGAAACAAACCGGGGGTCATATTTATTAAGTCGTAACTCGAATGTTTGGCTACAACAGCCCAACCAAGCTCCTGGCACAATGTTCGCGCTATTTCTTTGTTTGATTCAATGTCATGCCCCGCAAATTTGTAGAGCCGACCAGTTTGAAAGTGCGCCCAAATAAAAAGCGCTATCACTAATAATATTAAAGGTGAAAAAATAACTGCTAATTTTTGAAATGCCATTTCTCCTTCGCCCAGTAATGAATAAGCAGTTTTAGCAGCGATAAAGATCGTTCCTCCAACAAAAAAAACCATCAACAAAGGGACATTCAAGATTCGGTCAAGCCAAGTCTTGCGGAAATAGATTTTACCATGCCTCTTGCTTTTGACTGGATCAATTTCAAGCATAATTCTCCATCCCCACGCACGAACAAACCGGATTGCGGTCGCCGAAGAAGATTTCAGGCGGCGAGCACGCGGGCGGAAAGGATTTCATCTTCGCGCAAGGGTTCGAGCGACGTTTCGGAAACGGCTGTGACGGCAATAGTGTCGCCGACTGCGTTGAAAACTTCGATGGAATATCCTTCGCTGCCATCAGGCGCAAAGTGATGGTCAACAAGTTTAACGACGTCGCCGCGCTTGAGCTTGTGCTCGGGCACGTCGCGGGTCAGAACGGCATCAGTGTAGAGTTCAAATTTCATGTCGTCTTTGACTTGTCTGGCAACAAGGTAACAAAACGAACGTCGCTTCGCAAGTGCTCACGAATCCAAATGGTTTTCACGCGGAGGGAAACGCCATTCGGTCCGCGCAACACGGCGCGGATGGCAAAGAAATCGCCAAATTCAGTGGTGCTGGCAAATGTTGCATCCAGCGGCAAAATTTGTGAACGAATGTCTTCAATCAAACGCTCCGCATCTTCGATGGAATAACCGCCTCGCGCGAGAAATTTTGATTTGTCGGCTTTCGTTTTTGGCACGAGCAAATAGTGCGTTAACTTTTCTAAAGGAATCTCGCTGTCGTGCGGTAATTTCATTCCGAATGATTCTCCATCCCCACGCACGAGCAGACCGGGTTGCGGTCGCCGAAGACGTTGTCCACGCGGCTGACGTGCGGCCAGAATTTGTAGTCGTGCAGACTCTTCGCCGGGAACGCCGCCGCTTCGCGCGTGTAGGGACGATTCCAATTGTCGCTGGCGATTTGATCCGCCGTGTGCGGCGCGTTTTTCAGCAAATTATTTTTCGCGTCGGCAGAACCATTTTCAATCGCCGTCATTTCTGCGTGGATGGAAATCATCGCGTCGCAGAAACGGTCGAGTTCGTATTTTGATTCGCTTTCAGTCGGCTCGACCATGAGCGTGCCGGCGACGGGCCACGACAGCGTCGGTGCGTGGAAGCCATAATCCATCAGCCGTTTCGCAACATCTTCGGCGGTGGTTTTGTGGAACGCGCGCAGGTCCAAAATACATTCGTGCGCGACGAGGCCGTTGCTGCGGTAGAGCGTCGGGAAATATTTTTCCAAGCGCGCGGCGATGTAATTCGCGTTGAGGATGGCGAATTTCGTCGCGTCGGTGAGTCCGTCCGGGCCCATCATCGCGATATACATCCAAGAAATCGTGCAGATGCTCGCGCTGCCCCACGGCGCGGCGCTGACGGCGCCGATGGGATTTTCGCCGCCGAGATTGATGACGTTGTGGCCGGGCAGAAATTCCACGAGATGCTCCGCGACGCCAATCGGCCCGACGCCGGGTCCGCCGCCGCCGTGTGGAATACAAAAGGTCTTGTGCAGGTTCAAATGGCAGACGTCCGCGCCGATGAAACCCGGCGAAGTCAAACCGACTTGCGCGTTCATGTTCGCGCCGTCCATGTAAACCTGTCCGCCGTTCGCGTGGATGATTTCGCAAATCTCGCGGATGGTTTCCTCGAACACGCCATGCGTGGACGGATAAGTAATCATCAGCGCCGACAAATCATTTTTGTGCGCCTCGGCTTTGGATTTCAAATCGGCCACGTCAATGTTGCCATTCGTGTCGCACGCGACGGCGACGACTTTCATTCCGGCCATCACCGCGCTCGCCGGATTGGTGCCGTGCGCGGAAGTGGGAATCAAACAGACGTTGCGATGCGTGTCGCCGCGCGATTCGTGATAGGCGCGGATGACGAGCAACCCGGCGTATTCGCCCTGCGAACCGGCGTTGGGCTGCAACGAAATTCCCGCGAAGCCGGTGATTTCCGCGAGCCAGTCTTCGAGCTGTTGAAATAAAATCTGGTAGCCGCGCGTCTGCTTGACCGGCGCGAACGGATGAATCTTCGCAAACTCCGGCCACGAGACGGGGAACATTTCCGCCGCCGCGTTGAGCTTCATCGTGCACGAGCCGAGCGGAATCATCGAAGCCGTGAGCGAGAGGTCGCGCGATTCGAGCCGCTTGATGTAGCGGAGCATTTCAGTCTCGGAGTGGTAGCGATTGAAAACGGAGTGCTGGAGAAACTTGCTTTCGCGCACGTTTGCATATCGGTCGTGCGAATCTTTCACTTCCGTGCGTTTGCCAAAAAACGCGTCTGCTTCGTCGAAAAATAATTTAGTGTTGGAGGAACCGGCGGCGGCAAAAACTTTTTCCAGATTTTTTTCCGTCTCGCCGATGTATTTGGAAACGACTTCATTCGTGCCGACGGCACCGAGAATTGCCCGCACATCATTGATGCCGGAAGTTTCATCGAGCGACACGCCGAGCGTCCGGTCGTTGACAACGCGGAAATTCATCTGCTTCGTTTCCGCATCCTTGACGATTTGCGCGACGTTGCCGCTGGCCGGAGAAAAACAAACCGTGTCGAAAAAATTATCGGAAACAATTTTGTGACCTGCCTTTTGCAAGGCGGCCGCGAGCAAACGCGCCAAAATATAAGTGCGGGCGGCGATTTTTTTCAAACCTTCCGGCCCGTGATAGCACGCGTAAAGCGACGCCATGTTCGCGAGCAACGCCTGCGCCGTGCAGATGTTGCTCGTGGCTTTTTCGCGGCGGATGTGCTGCTCGCGCGTGCCGAGCGCGAGGCGCAGCGCGGGTTTGCCGCGCGAATCTTTGGACACGCCGACGATGCGGCCGGGCATCTGGCGCTTGAATTCATCGCGCGTCGCAAAAAATGCCGCGTGCGGCCCGCCATAGCCAAGCGGCACGCCAAAGCGTTGCGCGCTGCCGACGGCGATGTCCGCGCCAAATTCGCCCGGCGGCTTGATGAGCGTGAGCGCGAGCAAATCGGTGGCGACGGTGAGCATCGCGCCGGCGGCGTGGGCTTTTTCCGCGAAGCCGGAGAAATCGTGGATCGCGCCGAACGTGTCGGGATATTGCACGAGCGCGCCAAAAACTTTTTCACTGAACGAAAAATTTTCGTGGCTGCCGATGACGACTTCAATGCCAAGCGCGTGGGCGCGGGCGCGGACGACTTCGATGGTTTGCGGATGACAGTTTTCCGAGATGAAGAAAATGTTGCGGCCATCTTTGAGACGCAGCGACATCGTCATCGCTTCGGCGGCGGCGGTGGCTTCGTCGAGCATGGAGGCGTTGGCGAGGTCGAGGCCGGTCAGTTCGCTGGCCATCGTTTGAAAATTCAAAAGCGCTTCGAGGCGGCCCTGGGAAATTTCGGCCTGATACGGCGTGTATTGCGTATACCAGCCGGGATTTTCCAGCACGCTGCGCTGGATTACCGGCGGCGTGATGGTGTCGTAATAACCCATGCCGATGAACGAGCGGAAAACTTTGTTCTCGCTGGAAATTTTTTTGAGTTCGGCGAGCGTGTCAAATTCACTGCGCGCGGCGGGAAGATTTATTTTCCCCCCCAGCCGGATTATTTGCGGGACGGCGGCGTCAATGAGTTCGTCCAGATTTTTGCGGCCGAGAAGCGAGAGTATTTCATTTGTCTCGGCGGCGTTCGGGCCAATGTGTCGGTGAACAAATTTATCAGGGTGTTTCAAAAAAACTTCAGTCGAATCCATCGGGAGAAAATATGGTTTGCGCGTGGAAAAAGCGAGTTGGATTTTGGGCCGAAAGCACAAAGAAAGTGAAGTTTAAGCAAACACAATATGTTCGGTTGGCAAGTAAAATCAGCCACTACTAATGGTATTTTTAAGCAAAAAAAACATTAAATAAACATTGTGAAAAGCCGCCGGTTTTTTTATTATTTTGGCACGCTTTTCAGCACTAATTTTCATGGCTGGAGCGACTCAATTTTATGGCAAAAAATCCTGATTCATCCGAAGAAAAAAATGTTTCCGCAGGCGCGATCAAAGGCAGTTATGGTTCGGCTCAGCTCGGAAAACTCGAGGGTCTCGAAGCCGTCCGGAAAAAGCCTGGCATGTATATCGGCGGCACGGATGAACGCGCGTTGCATCATTGCGTGTCGGAAGTTTTGGACAATTCCGTGGATGAACATCTCGCTGGGCACTCTGACAAGATTGAAGTGACAATTCACATGGACGGTTCGCTTTCAGTGCGCGACAACGGACGCGGGATTCCGGTGGACATCCATCCGCAATATAAAATTCCCGGCGTCGAGATGGTTTTGACGACGCTGCACTCCGGCGGCAAATACGGTCAGGGCGGATATAAATTTTCCGGCGGCACGCACGGCGTCGGCGCGAAGTGCGTGAACGCGGTGAGCGAATGGTTTGAGGTGGAAGTTTCGCGCGATGGCGAGGTGCATCACATGGAATTTGAGCGCGGCAAGACGGTTCAAAAACTTCACGTCATCGGCAAAACAAAAAGTACCGGCACGCTCATCACGTTCAAGCCCGACCCGGAAATTTTCCGCGACACGGTGGAGTTCAAGGCGGCCATCATTTCGCAACGGTTGCGCGAGCTGGCGTTTTTGAATTCGGGTCTGGAGATCACTTTCTTGGACGAACGCCAGCCGGACATGAAGCCGGAAGTCTTTTTTTATCGCGACGGCGTGGAGCAATTCGTTCGGCAATTGAACAAGAGCAAGGAGCCGCTGCATCCGAAGCCGATTTCGTTCAACAAGGAGACGAAGGAAAAATTGGACGACAAGGAAATCGAAGTCCACGTCGAAGTCGTGCTGCAATATAATGACAGTTACAGCGAACAGGTGCTTTGCTACACGAACACGGTTTTCAATCCCGACGGTGGCGCGCATTTGAGCGGCTTTCGCAGCGCGGTCACGCGCGCCATCAATCAATATGCGAAGTCGAACGAGTTGCTGAAGGAAAAAGACCCGCAGATCACCGGCGAGGACGTGCGCGAAGGTTTGACGGCGGTGATTTCGGTGAAACACAGCGATCCGAAATTTGAATCGCAGACGAAGGTGAAATTGCTTTCGCCCGAAGTGGAAAAAATCGTCGGCTCGGTGAGTTACGAAGGTTTGATGAGTTATTTCGATGCGAATCCGCCGGTCGCAAAGCGCATCATTGATAAAAGTTTGAATGCCGCACGCGCGCGCGAGGCCGCGCGCAAGGCGCGCGAGGCGGTTCGCAAATCTGCGCTGACCGGCGGTGGTTTGCCGGGAAAACTGGCAGATTGTTCCGACCGCGATCCGGTTAACACGGAACTTTACATTGTCGAAGGTGATTCCGCAGGTGGTTCAGCCAAGCAGGGACGCGACCGGAAGTTTCAAGCGATTCTTCCGATTCGCGGAAAATTAATTAACGTC
>CAVRAN010000015.1:0-21131 GCA_963719075.1 uncultured Verrucomicrobiae bacterium
AACGCGGACGGCTCGTGTCGCTCGAAGCGGGCGTGAAATACCTGATTCTTGGCGCACTGTCGTCGGCGTTTCTGGTGTTCGGCATCGCGCTGATTTGGGGAACGACCGGAAAATTTAATTTCAGCGATCTTGCGCAGGTATCCGGACAATTTCTGGACAATAAAATTTTCCTGCTCGGCGTTTTGTTCGTGCTGGTTGGACTCGGATTCAAAATCGCCGCGTTTCCATTCCAGATTTGGGCGCCGGACGTTTATCAGGGCGCGCCGACGCCGACGACCGCGTTTCTCGCCGTCGGATCGAAAGCCGCCGGATTTGTTTTGCTACTGCGCGTTTTGTTCGTGGCGTTTCCCGAAGTCACGAAACATTGGGCAAATTTGTTGATTGTCATTTCCGGCATCACGATTCTTTACGGAAACCTCTGCGCGCTGCCGCAGCGCAACTTGAAACGACTGATGGGCTATTCCAGTATTTCGCACGCGGGCTATTTGCTGCTCGGCGTGGCGGCGTTGAGCGCGAGCGGGCAATCGGCGCTGCTGTATTATCTCGCCGGATATTTATTCACTGTCATAGCGTCGTTCACGGTCATTGCACTCGTGATGCGGCATTTGAACGACGAAGACATTTCCGCGCTGGCCGGATTGAGCCAGCGTTCGCCGCTGCTCGCCGCGACGATGACGCTCGCGATGGTTTCGCTCGCGGGCATTCCGCCGCTGGCAGGATTTTTTGGAAAATTTCTGCTGCTCAAATCCGTGATTGAAGCCGAGCAGGCCACGCACAATCACGGCTACTATTGCCTCGCGTTCACGGCGCTGGTTGGCGTGGTGATTTCGCTTTATTATTATTTCGGCGTGGTGCGCGCGATTTACTGGAGCAAGGACGCGCCGGATCTGTCGCCGATCCCACTTTCGGGCGCGGCAAAATTTTTGATCACCATCTGCATCGCGGGAATGTTCTGGCTCGGCATTTTCCCGAACACGATGCTGAACGTCACGAACGAAGCGGCGAAAGTTTTGGGACTCTAAAGCGTTTACGTTCGCGCGGAAAAAATTCTCCGCAATTTTCAATTCATATCGTCCGCATCTGAACCGCGTCCACGATTTCCGTGCCGACAGAAATCGCGCCGATAATCACGACCGTTGCGCCGGCCTGCAAACGGCCTTGTTCGGCCAGATTTTTTAGCGCGGACTCAATCGTATTCTGCGGATTTATGAAATCAAATTCCATGACGAACGGCGTGACGCCCCAGCACAAGGCCATTTCGTTCGCGGCTTTTTCATTTTCGCACATCGCGTAAATCGGCGAATAATGCGGGCGCATCCAGCTCGCGTATTGCGCCATGCTGCCGTGGCGCGTGAAAACCAGGATCGCCGCCGCCTTCAATTCGTTGGCCATGACGACGGCGCTTTTCACGAGCTTTTGCCGCGCGGTCGTGAGTTCCGCCGAATCGTGGAACTGCGCGCTACCGCTGCGTTCGATGCGCGTGGCAATCTTGTCAAAAACCTCGATGCACTTGAGCGGATATTTCCCGACCGTGGTTTCGCCGCTCAACATGATGGCGTCGGCCTCCTCGAAAACGGCGTTGGCCACGTCGGTCACTTCGGCGCGCGTGGGCATCGGCGCTTCGATCATGCTTTCGAGCATGTGCGTGGCCACGATGACGGGACGGCCGATGCGCAGGCAGGTTTTGACAATCCGCCGCTGCACGATGGGCAGTTCTTCGTAGGGAATTTCAATTCCCAAATCGCCACGCGCAACCATGATGCCGTCGGCTTCGAGGACGATCGCATCCAAATTTTTAATTGCTTCCTGATCTTCAATCTTGGCGATGACGAGCGGATGCGGTTTGCCTTCTTCAAACATTTCGCGCAGTTGCAACAGATCGCGGGCTTCGCGCACGAACGAGAGCGCGATGAAATCCACACCAAGTTCAAGTCCGAGTTTTACGTCTTTGATGTCTTTTGATGTAAGCGCGGGCAAACTGACTTTGACGCCGGGCAGGTTGATGTGACGACGACTGCCAAGTTTTCCTTCCGTCAAAACTTCGCACTCAACCTTGTTGCCGTTTTTGGCGTGGACTTTCATCTGGATCGTGCCGTTGTCAATCAGCACGACGTCGCCGACGCTGATGTCGTTGATGAAATTTTCGTAGTTTACGTCCACGGAATGTTGCTCCAGGTCGCGTTCACCGCGGACCGTGAGGGTGAATTTCTGGCCGGGCTGCAAATCAAGCGGTACACCGAGGTCGCCGGTGCGGATGGCGGGACCTTGCGTGTCCATCATGATGCCGGAATAGCGCGTGCGCGTGGCGGATGCGGCGCGGATGTCCTTGACGACGCGGCGCACCCAATCATGCGGCGCGTGCGACATGTTAAGGCGGAAAATGTTGACACCCGCGTCAATGAGCTTGCCGATCATTTCGGCTGAATCAGTGGCGGGACCAAGCGTTGAAATGATTTTTGTCCGGCGAACGGTTCCTTGTCGCATGGTCAAAACATACAATTGCGCGGCGCGATGAAAAGTTTTTAATCGGCGCAAAGGAATTCAAAAACATAAATGAGACTTGCCAATGCCGCATTCGGCGGCCATATTTTGGTGTAACTTAAAAGGAAATTTATGGCTGACGCAGCAAACAAATATCCCGAAAGCGTGGCGGGTAAATATTACGTTGACAACCAGTGCATTGACTGCGACCTGTGCCGCGAGACTGCACCGGACAATTTCAAGCGCAACGACGACGGCGGCTACTCGTTTGTCTATAAACAGCCGACGACGCCCGAAGAAGAAGCGCGCTGCAAAGAGGCCAAGGAAGGTTGCCCGGTCGAAGCGATTGGCGACAATGGTCCGTAGTTTTTCTTCAAATCTTAGCGAGCTAATTTTCCCTTCGCGCCTTCGTGGTTAAATCAAAGGTATGTTTTCACATGTCGTTGTTTTTTGGACGGATCCGGCCAATCCAAACGCCGGGGATGAATTGATTGCAGGCGCGAACAAGCTGTTAAAAAATATTCCCGGCGTGATGCAGTTTCATGTGGGCAAAATGGCATCGAGTCATCGTCCGGTGGTGGATCAATCCTATCAAGTGGCGCTGAACATCATTTTCCCGGACAGGAAAGCACAGGATGATTATCAAGTTCATCCGCAACATGTGGAATTTGTGGAAAAGGTTTTCAAGCGCACGTGCAAGAAGGTCGTGGTTTATGATTTTGAGTAATTAAGCGCGCGGATGAAATTTCCGGTGAATCTCGCGCAGCCGGTTTCCCGTGACGTGAGTGTAAATTTCCGTCGTGCTGATGTTCGCATGGCCGAGCAATTCCTGAATCACACGCAAATCCGCGCCGTGCTCCAGCAAATGCGTCGCAAAACTGTGCCGCAGCATGTGTGGCGTGATGTTGCGTGAAATTCCGGCGCGACGAACACGCTTTTTGATTCGCAACCAAAGCGTGACCGAGGCGAACGGTGTGCCGCGTTTCGTCAGAAAAACATTCGCCGGGGATTTTGGCGTTACGAGTTTTGGACGCGCGACTTCGATGTAATGGTTTAACGCTTGAACCGCTTTTTTTCCGACCGGCACGACTCGTTCTTTATTTCCTTTGCCAATGACGTTGATAAAACCGGCTTCAAGATGAAGTTGTTCAAGTCGCAAATTTTTCAATTCGGACAAACGCAATCCTGAAGCATAACCCAATTCCAAAATCGCCTGATCGCTCAAACTCTCCGGCGTTTCAGGGTTTTCCGGCGCGAGCAATTTTTCAATTTCGTCATTGGACAACGCTTTCGGCAACCGTTTCCAGCGTCGAGGCAACGAAAGATTTTCCGCGACATTTTTCGACAGCAATTTTTCATTTTCCGCAAACCGATATAGGGCGCGCAGCGCGGCGATTTCCAGATAGACACTCTCGCTGCTCAAACGTTTGGTGGATTCCTTCGGTTCATCGGCCAGCGGCCGCGCCCGCTCGTGCTGAAGAAATGCCATGAGATGTTTCAACTCGACTGATTTCCAATCCGTGAGCTTTTGCGTCGCAGCCCATGTGGTGAATTTGCCGAGCAACGCGGCGTAGGTTTTCGCCGTATTGTCCGACTGCCCGCGTTCGTGACGCAGGTATTGCAGAAAATCTTCGACCAGAATTTGCACGTTGTCAAAATGATGAAAGCAGTGCGGCCACCTACGCGCAAATTTTAGTCTTCCGAAAACAAATACTCCAAATCCGTCGTCGTGAGGCTGCGGGCGAAACCTTCTTCACCGAGCACGTCGGCAATCGTCTGCGCCTTGCTCTGTTGCAATTCCCAGATTTTTTCCTCAACCGTGCCGGGCGCGATGAGCCGGTAGGCGTTCACCGTTTGTGTTTGGCCAATGCGATGCGAACGGTCAATCGCCTGCGCTTCAACCGCTGGATTCCACCAGGGGTCGTAAAGCACAACGTAACTCGCATTCGTCAAATTCAAACCCGTGCCCGCTGCGCGCAAACTCAAAAGAAAAACACCCGCGCCCGTGTCGCTCTGAAATGCATTGACGACCTGCTGTCGGTCCTTCGTCTGGCCGGTGAGCATGTGTGTGGTGATTTGCCGGTGGTGACATTCCTTTTCGAGCAGTTGCAACATCTGCACAAATTGACTGAAGACCAAAACTTTTTGTCCTTCGGAAACCAGCGGATCGAGCAACTCGAACAGCGTCTCGGTCTTGCCGGATGCGGTGTCGCTGCCGACAAGCGACGGGTGACAGCAAATCTGGCGCAATCGTGTGAGCGCGGCGAGCACATGCATCTTACTTTTGTTGAGTCCCTGCTGTTCGACCGTGCGCATGACTTGTTCGCGGCTGCGCCGGAGTTCAGCCAGATACAATTTTCGCTGCTCCTCGCCGAGCGGACAATCGCGGCGCTCTTCAATACGATCGGGCAAATCCTTGGCGACGTGCTTTTTCAAGCGGCGCAGCAACAGCGGACGCAATTTCGCCGAAAGCCGGCGGCGGGCGATGCGTTGAACCGACTCCGTTTTTTCGCCGCGCGCTTCGGCTGCGGAAGTTGTTTCATCAGCGTGAAGGCGCGGTTCATAAGTTTCCAGAAATTGTTCCTGATTGCCGAGGTAGCCGGGCTGGATGAAATCAACAATACTCCACAAATCGAGCAATCGGTTTTCAAGCGGCGTGCCGGTGAGCGCCAGTTTGTGTTCACATTTCAATTGTTTGACCGATTGCGTGACCTGCGCGCCGGGATTTTTGATGAATTGCGCCTCGTCTAGAATCACCGCGCGGAACGCGAATTTTTGCAATTCCTCCAAATCGCGCCGCAGCAACGCGTAATTCGTGACGATGATGTCATTCTGCGGAATTTGTTTCCTCAAATTGTGCCGGGCCGAGCCGCTTTCGAGCACGAGCACTTTCAAGTTTGGCGTGAACCGTTCCGCTTCGCGCCGCCAGTTGTGCAGCACGGACGCCGGACAAATGACGAGCGACGGTTTGGGATTTTTCGTGTTGCGTTCTTTGAGCCATGCAAGCCACGCAAGGGTTTGGAGCGTTTTGCCGAGACCCATGTCGTCGGCGAGGATGCCGCCGAGTTTGATTTGGACGAGATGCGCGAGAAAATCAAAGCCGTCTTTTTGATACGGGCGCAAATCCGCCTTCAAACCTTTGGGCAAATCGGCGGAGGGAACGCCTTTGAATTCGCGAACGTGTTCACGCAACGCCTTCGCTTCCGGCGAATCGACGAAACGTGACAATTCATTTTCGTCCAGATGCGCGACGTTTTCCAATCCGACTTTTTGCGGCACGGCAATCAAACCTTCCACACCCATGTCGGCCATTGCTTCATGCGCGCCCTGAACGGCGACGGTGTCAAGTTCGACCCAGCCGGAATTTGGCAATTTCACAAACCGTCCGGTCGCGGCGGCGAGCCGTTCCAAATCCCCTTTGCTCAACTTCAGACCTTCCGCCTCCCATTCGGCGGAAACGGAAAGCCAGTCAATGCCACTGCCTTTGACGATGAGTTTCGGCTTGAGCTGGCGCGGTGTCAGGAACAAACGATGAAATGACGGATTGCCGAGAAATTCCGAATCGCCCGGACGCGACGCCCACGCCTCGGCGAGCGAGCCGAGAAAATTTTCGTTCGCGTCGCCGATCCATAAACCGGCTTCGGGCGTGAACCAGTCCAATTTGCGAAGCCACTGCGTCGCAGGTTCGAGGCGCGGATCGTCCAAAATTTCCGGTTTGTCATGCGGACGTTTCTTCGCGTCGTTCGCAATCCACTCGTGGCCGTTCCAGAACCAAACGCTCTGGTCGCGCTCGCTTTTGGCGAGCAGGCGCAGACGCACCGTGTCGTCGAGCAATTCAAAAACAAATTGCGGCGCGGCCTTGTGCGTAATGCAAAGCTGCTCCCAATCCACGCCATGGTTCGACTGCGTTTTTCGCAGATGCAGCAGCAGCCGGTGGCTCAATTTGCCGACGGGCACGGTCGGTTTATTTACGATATATTTCAACACGCGCGTTGGCGGTGCATTGCGCAAAAGGAAAAAGGTGTTGCCGACGAGCGCGAGCGGCGGCTGATGATTGAAAAATTTTGCGTCCCCGACGGAATGATTTTCCCCGCTTGGCAATGCAAAACGGTGCGTAAACGAAAGCTCCTTGTCGCCGTTTTCAAGATGCGGTGCCAGCGCGGCGACCTGTCCGTGGAACTGGAGCGGTTTGCCGTTGTCGGCGGATTCGAGGCGATTCGTATGCCCCCAGCGCGCGAGCCATTGCAGCAATTCGGCGTCGGAAAGAATGAGCGTATCCGCGCCGTCTTCGCGGTTGCGGTGTGTATCCGCAATCCACTGGATGAATTCCCAGTCGTTCGGCGGAAAAAGTTCCTGCTCGTGTGTGGCGCGAACCACGAGATCAATCATCTCGCGCAACGTGCGCGCCTTTTCGCCCGTGCGCGGGCGAGACAAGAGAAATTGCACAGCCAGACGCTGGCGAGACGGCTCTTCGTCGTCTGGCTTCGCTTTGCAGATGACGCGGAGCGTGGCGCGCGGAGTTTCAAGCAGCGGCAACACGGGTGGCGAAAGCCAGTTTTCCAGTTCCTGCACCAGTTTTACTTCCTGCTCGGCTTCCTCGGCTTTGGCGAAGCGATCGAGGCTGGCGTGCGATTGCAATTCCGGCGGCACGGAGCGTTTTGCGCGGAGAAATAAAAATGCCAATTCTTCCAAACGAGTTTTGCCGGAAGCGTTCAGCAATTTCGGCCACCAGTTCGTGTCGGGAAAATCCTTCCGCGAGAGCGAGAGTTTTTCGAAATAGTCTTCCAGCAACAGCCACGCGCGTTGCGAATCGGGACAGGTCGCGAAACTTTTCAGAATGTCTTCGCGTTCGTTGACGGTGGTTTTGGAGTCCGACAATTCGCGTCGCAGATCGGCGAACGCGCCGTAGGTTTGCGACAGCACTTTGTGGTGCGCGTCGTATTTTGTTGTGCCCGCCCGCGGGCCGGTTCCGTTTCTGATCGAAATTTTCGGCATTTAAAAAGTTTAGGTTTATCATTTCGTCATACGCGGCAACTCTGGTCAATCAGAAATCGCATAAATTTATGCACAATCGTTGCAGCATGATTGACGCGGGCGGAATTTCTGATAAAATCCGCGCCCTTTATGAACCGAAATCCGCATGTGGCCGTGGTCGGCGCGACCGGTGCCGTCGGCATCGAAATGATCAAGACGCTGGAAAAAAGAAATTTTCCGGTGGGCAAACTGACTTTGCTCGCGTCGGCGCGTTCGGCTGGCAAGAAATTGAAATTTCGCGGTCAGGACATCACGGTCAAGGAACTTGCCAAAGATTCTTTTGCGGGCATTGACATCGCGCTCTTCAGCGCGGGTGGAAGCATTTCCAAGGAATTTGCGCCAGTTGCGGCGAAGGCCGGCTGCGTGGTCGTTGACAACTCCAGCGCTTTTCGCATGGACGACTCCGTGCCGCTCGTGATTCCCGAAATCAACGCCTCGGACGTGAAATGGCACAAAGGCATTATCGCCAATCCGAATTGCACGACCGCGATCACGCTCATGGCTTTGTATCCGTTGCATCAAGCGTTCGGCGTGAAACGGATTTTTGCGTCGAGTTATCAGGCCGTGAGCGGCACTGGCGCACAGGCGATTGAAGAATTGAGACGGCAGGTCGGTCAGGTTGTTTCCGGTAAACCGGTGACAAAGGAAGTTTATCCGCACCAGATCGCGTTCAACGTCATTCCGCAGGTGGATTCTTTTCTGCCGACCGGCTACACGAAGGAGGAAATGAAGATGGAAAATGAAGGCCGCAAAATCATGCACCACCCGGCGTTCCGCGCGAGCGTGACGTGTGTGCGCGTGCCGGTCTATCGTTCGCACTCGGTTGCCCTCAGCGCGGAATTTGAAAAGCCGGTTTCCGTCGAAGCCGCGCGCGCCGTTTTGAAAAATGCGCCCGGCCTTGACCTCTTGGACGAGCCGGAAAATAAAAAATATCCGATGCCGCTGTTCACTTCCGAAAAAGATAATTGCGAAGTGGGTCGTATCCGCATGGACTGCGCGCTCGACAACGGCCTGTGCTTCTGGGTCAGCGGCGATCAACTGCTCAAAGGCGCGGCGCTCAATGCGGTGCAGATCGCGGAAGAGTTGTTGAAATGATTTTTACCAATCTGGTTTTTGGTTTGGTTTGCGGATTCGTTCTGGCACAGTGCCGCCAATGCCGTTCTCCGCGCCGCAGGACGTGAAAGACGAAAATATCGGTGGCGATTCCTGGCTCAAGCCGAGCCGGTTCGCCGCATTGCTGGCGTTGCTGGTGCTCGCGTCATACCCGCAAATTATTTTCGGAATCCAGGCTTTCGTCTATCGGGACTTTGGCTGTTTCTCGTATCCGATCGCCTGGCATTTTCGCGAAAGTTTTTGGCGCGGCGAAATTCCATTGTGGAATCCGTTGAGCGATTGCGGCACGCCGTTTCTGGCGCAGTGGAACACACAGGTGCTTTACCCGCCCGCGTTGTTTTACTTGCTGCTTCCGCTTTCCTGGTCGCTGGGCGTCTTTTGCCTTTTACATTTGTATCTCGGCGGCCTTGGAATGTTTTTTCTCGCGCAACGCTGGACGCAAAATCATTTCGCCGCCGCCTTTGCCGGAATCGCCTTTGCCTTCAACGGACTGATGCTGAACAGCCTCGCGTGGCCGGCGACCATCGCCGGTCTGGCTTGGATGCCGTGGGTCGTATGGCTTGCGGAACGCGCCGCGTGCAAAGGCGGAAATAAGATCATCATTGCCGCCATGGTCGGGGCGTTGCAAATGCTCTCTGGTGCGGTTGAAGTTGTCCTGCTGACGTGGACGTTCATTGCCGTGCTTGGCCTGACTGAATTGTTTCGCGGTGAAACGCCGCGAGGGAAAATCATTTTGCGTCTGAGCCTCGTCGTGCTGCTCGTCAGCGGTCTTTGCGCCGCGCAACTGCTTCCGTTTTTTGATTTGCTGAACTATTCGCGCCGGCAGGAAACCGTGGACATATCGCAATGGCCGATGCCGCCGACCGGCTGGCTGAATTTTTTCGCGCCGCTTTTTCGCTGCCGCGCCTATCAGGGTGTTTTCATGCAAGACAACCAATTCTGGATTTCTTCCTATTACGTCGGCGTCACCACCGTGGTCATGGCCATTTGGGCGACCTGCCGTTTACGGGACGCGTCCGTGCGGCTGATGGCCGCGCTGATTTTGTTCTGCCTCGTTCTGGCATTGGGGGACGCGACGCCGCTCTACAATTGGCTGAACCGGTGCGTCGCCGTCGTCGGCCTGATGCGTTTCCCGATAAAATTCATCATCCTGCCCGTTTTTCTTTTGCCGCTGCTGGCGGCGCGCAATCTTGCCGGCACAAAAAAAAGTTCCGTCTGGCGCTGGTTTTGGGTCTGGATTGCCGCCGTGATTTTGATGACGGCCATTCTTGGCTGGAATCATTTTTTGCAGCAACCGGACGACGACCGGCGGGCCGTTTTTCTTAATGGTTTGAGCCGGATGATTTTCTTTACGGCCATCATCGGCGGATTGTTTCTGCTGGAAAAAAATTCAGGACTCGGATCGCGCCGCTGGCTGCAAGTTTCACTCCTTCTGCTGGTCTGGCTGGATTTGTATCACCATGAGCCGCTGCCGCAAACCGTCAATCGCGGGATTTACCAGCCAAATTTGCTGCATTCATCCGTGCCGTATTTTGGCGTCGCACGGGCGATGCTTCCGTCCGGCACGCGCGACCAGTTGGACGCCTCCTTGCTTTCCGATGCGAGTCAGGAATACATCCGTTGCCGCATTACGCTCGTAATGAACTGCAATCTCCTTGACAATATTCCCAAATGCGACGGCTTCTTTCCGCTTTATCTGGCCGGACATGTCGCGCTTGACAGTGCCGACCTGCCCGGCCCGCTGCTGGATTTTCTCGGCGTCTCGCAAACGCTCATCGTGCAGACAAACACGTTATATTGGAAACCGCGCTCCAATTTCATGCCCCTGCTCACTGGCGGACAAAAGCCCGTGTTCGCGGGCGATGAAATGACCTTGCGATTGCTCGCCGACCCGAATTTCAATCCGCGCCGTGAAATTTATTTGCCGCCGGAAGCGCAAAAAATAATTTCCGCAACCAATGGCGCCGCCGTAAAAATTTCATCCGCCAGATTCACCGGTGAACAAATTGAGGCGGAGGTTCAAGCGGACGCGCCTGCGATGTTCGCGATAGCGCAAACCTATTATCATCCCTGGCGCGCTTACGTGGACGGCAAACCGGCGCGATTATGGCGTGCCAATTTCGCCTTTCAAGCGCTGGAAATTCCCGCCGGTCCGCATCACGTCAAACTTGCCTACGAAGACCGGCGGTTTTATTGCGGGGCGATTATTTCACTGACCACCTTGTCGGGTTGTTTGATTTTCTACTGCTTTCAACGGCGTATGACTCACCGGCGATTGCCAGACTCCGGCGGGACGGACGTCCCCGCCAGCCGGAACTAAAAATCACGAAGGTGGGAATTCAGAAAACTGGTTCCTGCCTTTTCTCTTCCGCACCGCCAGTCCGGCATCCTTTGCGGCAGAACGAATCTTCGGTGCGGCAACATCAATCTACCGCACGCCAGACTCATTCTACCGTATGGCGGCACCATTCTACGGTGTGGTTGGATCGTCCAACCGTATGGCTGGAGCGTTCCACGGTACCGAAACTTCCGCCAGCCGCACAGTAGCTTCGTTCCACCATACGTTAGAACCGTTTCACCATACCTAAACTTCGTCCAACCATGCGGCTGGTTCATTCCATGGTATGTAAACTTGATCCAACCATGCGCTGGAACCATCCAACCGTATGTAAACTTCCATCAACCGCACCGTAGAATCATTTTACCGCACCAAATAATCATTCTCTGGCACCAGAAAATGATTTTACCGTGCTCAAACCACTCAAAAGTGCATTAAATCGAGGAAAACACGCATTTATGGCTTGGATGGCTTGGCCAGCGGTTCATCGGACGTTTTAACCAGATGGGTTTGGGATGCCCGCCTTATCAGCTCGCCCTCACCTTTTATCCTCTCCCTCGGGAGAGGAAATGTCATCCGGCTGGCCATGATTTTGCGGATGACTGTCCGGCAACTCCAGTCGCAGGTTTTTTTAGTGAGACGGCGAACGATTCTCCCTCTCCGCCAATGGAATTGGGGGAGAGGGCCGGGGTGAGGTGGCGCTCCGCCGCACATTTTATTTCACGGCGTTGCGAGCCGGTAAAAGCTGTTGCTGGCGGGCAGCGGCAGGAAAACTTGATTCTGCAAATTCGTCAGATTAAGAACGGGCGTGTTCGTCATGTCCGTCCAATTCGTCGTGGTCAAATCGAAATTTTGCTGCAAGACGAAATTGGTTGAAGGAATGAGCCATGAAAGGGCGAGATTGCCATTAGTCGGCGCGATATTGATTGAGGGAGTGGGAATAGAAAATGAAGTGTAAATTATTGGGCCTGGAATGATAGTTGTTATTGTGCGTCCCCCAGGAAGTTCAAGAGAATCTGTCACTGCCGTTGTAACTACTGATTTATTTCCGTCTGCCGAGAACGCTAATATGAACGCCGAAATGTTGGTTTCTTGAATCCATGTCGTTCCTGAATCAGTTGAAGCATAAATTCCGCCGCTGGTTCCGGCGATTAATTTATTTCCATCTGCCGATGATGCAATTGTTCCCGCATTAAAAGCATTCGTTGTCCAAGTTATTCCCGAATCTGTTGACTTGTAAAAAATGCCGCCAAATCGTCTGCCGCCGGGTAAAACAACGCCATCACCAGATACCGCAACTAATTTTGTCCCATCTGATGAAGATGCTACAGCGACCAAACGTCCAGAAGACACCACATTGGTGGCTTGAATCCATGCCGTTCCCGAATTGGTTGAAATCCAAATTTCGTCACCTCCAACCGCAACCATTTTTTCCCCATCTGCCGAACCAGCAATGGAACTCCAATCATCAATTTGTGCATCGGATTCTGTCCAATCTGAACCGAAATTGGTTGAAAAATAAATTCCATCGCCATTAGCTGCTGCGGCAAGTGTTGCTCCATCCGCAGACGAAACAACGCTGCTCCAGTTGTTGGATGGAGCGCTGGTCGCTGCCCAATCAAATCCTGAATTGGTTGAAGTGTAAATTGAATCGCCTGACGCGGCGGCCACCAATTTCGTTCCGTCCGCTGACGAAGCAACTGTAGTCCAGGAATCCGTGGGCGCGCTGGTTGGCATCCAGTCAACACCTGAATTAGTTGAAATATAAATCAAGCCATCACCGCCGTTTGTCAGTCCGGCAGCAGCCACTAATTTGCTTCCATCAGCCGAAGAAGCGACGGAAAACCAATCATTGCTCGGCGCGCTGGTCTGCGTCCAAGTCTGGCCGAATGCGAAATTCGCGCCGCACCAAACAGCCGCAATGAGCAATAGAATTTTAGTGGATTTCATTTGCCGACTATGGACTAATCAACTCCTCACCGACGTTTTTGGCAAGTTGATTTTATGGTAGGGACGGCTCGCCGAGCCGTCCGAGCGGACACGTCGGCAACGTATCCCTACCTTTTTCACGGCCTCGCCGCCTCTTTCGTAAATGCGTTTAACGTCTTGATTTTTGCTTCCTTGGCGATGTCCATGACTTTCACGATTTGTCCCCACGGCGCGCTTTTGTCCGCGCTGACGGCAAGTTGCAGATTCGGATTTTTCGCAACGTCCGCCAGCAATTGACTTTTCAGTTGATCCGCCGTCACCGGCAACGCTTCCGCGCCGAGCCGCAGATTTCCCTGCGCGTCAATGCTCACGATGAGCGGCGGATTTTCGTTCGCCCCTTCTTTTTTGGCCTGGGTGGATTCGGGCAGCGCGAGCTGCAACGACGGCTGCTGCTTGAAGGTCGTCGTGACCATCAAAAAAATCAGCAGCACGATGAGCACGTCAATCAGCGCGACGATGATGACGTTGGGCGCGGTCCGCCGTTTGCGAACAAGGAATCGCATGGCTCAATTTTTTTTGTCGTTGGCGTATTGCCGCCGGATGAATTCGTCGCACAGCGCCTCCATTTCGACGGCGAGCACCTCGACTTTTTTGCTGAAATAACTCCACGCGATGAGCGATGGAATGGCGATGAGCAGACCCATCAGCGTCGCATTCAAGATCAGCGCGATGCCTTGCGCCAATCGTCCGGCGTCGTTCAAGGCCGCGCCGATGTTGCCGAACAACGTCATCATGCCCGCAATCGTGCCGACGAGTCCGAGCAGCGGCGCGATGCCGACGATGATCTCCAGCACGACCAGGCCGCGTTCGAGCCGGACGACTTCATGACGCGCGGCGGTTTGGAGCGCATCCACGTTGTCCGCTTTCGGCCAGTCGAGCCGTTCAATCGCGAGCAGCAACAACCGCCCAAGCGGCGACGGTTTTTGTCTGCACACGCGGCTCAGCATGACCGCGTCCTCGCGCGATTTGCAGGACGCGAGCGCGGCGGTGATTTCCGACGGCGCGACTTTTTGCCAGCGCAAGGCCAGCGCGCGCTCCACAATGAAGGTCAGTCCGACGACCGAAGTCAGTCCCAATAAAACGTAAATAAAATTGCCCATAATTTTTTATCAATCAATAATAGTAAAACGTGAATGAAATTTCGCGGTAATCCGCGCCGACCATCTGCCGCATGTCGCTCGGCCATTTTTCGTATGGCGCAGGCTCCGTCACCGCTTCCTGACAAATGTATCCGAGCACATCGCCGACATTGTTGTCGAGGACTTTCACATCCGTGATGCTGCCGTCGTAATTCAAATGAAATTGCACCGTTACTTTGCCCGAGCGATCCATCGCAAAATTATGGCTGTCCAGCAAATCATACCAATGTTGCGTCACGGCCTCAATAAACGCGGCATCATAAGCGCCGAACGGCGTCGCCTTCACATCCAGCGACGGCACGAGCGCTTCGCGATGCACGCCGCCGTCCTGCCGCATTTGCACGCCGGGCAAAAGATGCGCCTGCGCCAACGCTTCCTTGATGGTTCGCGGACGCGGTTGCGCGGCTTCACCCTGCGTTTGCCGTTGCTCGTCTTCCGGATTGCCCAGCGTCAAATCACCCGGATTCAATGACGGCTTCGGTTGCGTTTCTTCCTGCGCCTCGCTCGCCTGTTGCGCGGGTTGTGGTTTTGCAAAACTCGGACGCGGCGCGTCTTCGGTTTTGACCATGTCCGTTTGTTTGCCGTTGAATTTTACCATGTCCGTGTCATTGGCGTCTGGATTCGCCGCGGTTGAGTTTTTGTCGGAATAATAGCGCGCATTTTTCGGCGTTTCGGTTGAAACCTGGTCCGGATTCACGTCAACGAACACGAGCGGCGGCTGGGTATTTTGTGTCAATTGCAGCGGCGGCGGCGTTTGTTTTTTTTTTGCAACATGCAGCCACGCCGGCAAATGCCAGAGGTTCAATTCTTTTCCAAGTTCATAGCCGCCCCAGACGAGCAGATGCGCCGCGATGGACACGGCGAAGGCCAGCGCAAGCCTTCGGGATTCGAGGCTGCTGGCCCGCAATGAACCAAGTTGTGTTCCGGCGACTGACATGCCAATCAAGTCTGCCGCAGGAATGACGCGCGGGCAACTTCTTTGCAATTTCAGATTGCATCCAGTCAAAATGACGGGCAGATTTGCAGGCTCGTCGGGGCGTAGCGTAGCCTGGTAGCGCGCTTGTTTCGGGTACAAGAGGTCGTGAGTTCGAATCTCACCGCCCCGACCATTTTTCAATTCTCAATCGCCGATTGCGGACCGCCGAATGGAAAATCAAAACAGCCTCGTTGTCGAACTGGATTCCATCGTCGAGCCGCTGAACTTGGCGCAACTGTTTCCCAAACCGCAGCCGCTGGAAGTTGAACTGGGTTGTGGCGACGCCTCGTTTCTCGTCGAATACGCGCGCCGTCAACCGGAAAGAAATTTCATCGGCGTCGAACGACTGCTCGGCCGCATTCGTAAACTTGATAGCAAAGGCCGGCGCGCCGGGCTGACCAATCTGCGCGGCGTCCGAATCGAATCGTCCTATTTTTTGCAATATCTGCTGCCGCCGCACTCGGCATCCGCGCTGCACATTTATTTTCCCGACCCATGGCCAAAAAAACGGCATCACAAAAACCGGCTCATCAATGAACGATTTCCTGAACTCGCCCGTGCCGCGCTCGCACCTGGCGGAAAAGTTTATTTGCGGACGGACGCCGCGGAGTATTTTCAACAAATGACAGAGGTTTTTGCAGCGGGAAAGAATTTCCGGAAAATTGAAACGCCGCTTGAACTTTCAAAACTGCTCACGGATTTCGAGCGGGAATTTCTTGCGCGCGGCATTCAAACCTTGCGCGCAGCGTATCAATTCGAAGGCGAAGAATAAATTTCTCCGTTCGCCATTCCGCCTTCATCCTTCACACGTCAATCACGTTGTCGTCGTCATCCGACTTTTTTTCCGGCGGACGGCGGCGTTGAATTCTAATTCGCGCATTGCCCGCGCCCGTGAAAATATTCAACGCGATTGAAACGACGCTGATGATGATTGCGCCCAGAAAAGCAAATCCAAAGCTGTCCACCTCAAAAGCCGGGCCCATTAACACGCCGACGAAATAAAGCAGCAGCGCGTTGATGACGAGCGTGAAGAGTCCGAGCGTGAAAATCAGCAGTGGCAGCGCGAGCAGCATCAAAATCGGCCGGGCGAACGCATTAAGAATGCCCAGCAACAAGGACGCGACGAGCAGGTCGGCCGGCGTTCCGTAGCGAATATGGCCGCGAAGAATCACCACCGCCACCAGCACCGCGAGAGTGTTGATGACCCAGTTTTGCAGAAAACCAAGAAATCGTTTTGTTCCCGGTTGCATATTCAGCCAAAAATCACGTTCCTCAAAATGCGTCACGTTACGCTGAAAAACAAGAAACGTTTTTCATGGATTCTTCGTCACAGCCACTGCAACTTAACCGCCATGAAACCTGTTTTGCTTCTGCTCGTCGTTTCAATTGGTTTTACGGCGATGCCGGCAGCTTTTGCTGAAAGTCCAGTCGCGCCCGGCGCGAAGCTCGAAAAACTTTCCGGTGAATTTGCCTTTACCGAAGGCCCGACCTGCGACGCGGACGGCAACCTTTTTTTCACCGACCAGCCGAACAATCGCATCATGGAATGGAGTGTGGATGGAAAGCTTTCCACGTTTTTGCAACCCGCCGGTCGCGCGAATGGAATGTTTTTTGACGCGAATGGCAATTTAATTGCCTGCGCCGACGAGCACAACCAGCTTTGGTCAATCGCGCCGGATAAAACCGTGACCGTGCTCGTCAAAGATTTTCAGGGAAAATATCTCAACGGGCCGAATGACGTCTGGGTTGCGCCCGATGGCGCGATGTTCATCACCGATCCGTTTTACAAGCGCACCTGGTGGGATCACGACACCATGGCGCTGCCGAACGAAGAAGTTTTTTACCTTTCGCCCGACCACAAAAATCTCGTACGCGTGACGGACGATTTGACCAAGCCCAACGGCATCACCGGCACGCCGGACGGCAAAAATCTTTTTGTCTCCGATATTCGCGCCGGCCAGACGTGGCGTTACGACATCCAGCCGGACGGCGCGCTGACGGATAAAACTTTGATCTGCGGGCTTGGTTCGGACGGCATGACGATTGACGAGGAAGGGAATCTTTATCTGACCGGCCATGGCGTGACCATTTTCGACAAAACGGGAAAACAAATCGGACGCATTGATGTGAATGAAAAATGGACCGGAAATCTCAGCTTTGGTGGCAAGGATCACAAAACGCTCTTCATCACCGCCAGCACGTCGCTTTATTCGATTCGCATGAACGTCAAGGGCGCGAATCCGGCGAAATAGCGGCGCGGCTTTTTCAAATCTCAAACCTCCTCATTTTTATTTGAACGCAGCTTCATTGTTCAGTATGGTTGTGGCATGACGGCAACCGCAGTCATTGAAGAAATCAAGCATCTGCCACGCACCGAACAATCACGCGTGCTTCGGTTTGCTTTTGAACTGGCGCGCGAACGTGAACTGTCCGGCGAAGAACTGGCCGGACTCGCCCAACGCATGGCCGATTCCAACGACCCCGCCGAAAAAAAACGATTGCGGGAAGAAATTCATCGCGGATTTTACGGCGAATAATATGCCGCGGATTCGCCGCCAGAATCTGCCGCCGCGACTCCTCGACCATTTGCTTGACCGTGTAGATGGCCGGAACATTTCCGCCGATCAACTTGGATTATTGTCAAATTGGCTGCGCGACGACCCCCGAAGTGCCGGAGGGCAGATGGTTCAAGAAATTTTCCGGCATGACCGTTTGCGGCGAAGGCGAATTCATCAAAACTTTTTTGCAACCCGGACAAATCGCCACGGGTGAAGAACTGGACTAGGAAAAATGCAAAAGTCATCACCGCGAGCACGTTGCTTGATTCGATTCGTATGAACGTCAAGGGCGCGAATCCGGCGAAATGAACAAACTGGTTCAATTGGGATCAGACCAACGTCCTTTGTTTCCAAACATTGGGCGATTGTTTGACAACCTGCGACAATTGTTTAACTACTCACGGTGATTCTTCAACAACATGCGTCCTTTGTTTGCAAACATCGGCTGATTGTTTGTGAGCAGACGGCAAATGTTTAACAACAAAGCGCGCATCTTCATCAACTCACGATGATTGTTTAACAACAATCGCAAATCGTCTAACAACATCCTTCGAGAGTTGTTTAACAAACGATAGTTGTTATCAAACAAACCTTGTTTGCGACATCACAAACATCATTTGTCACGTCACATTTTTATTTTGTGACATGAAAACCGCATTTTTCCTCTATTTTACTACTTTGCGACCAAATCCAACACCACATTACTCGCATTGACCTCCGGCACACGGACTATTGCAAAGAAGCCCGTCAGGGCTGGCATATTTGTAGAAACCGGGATTAAAAAATTCCAAAGCTCCGGCTGGAAATGTTTTTGGGGAGCGCACCCGCCTCGGGTGCGGTTCGACGCGCCTCGCGTCGGACAAAATCCGGCGGACGAGGCGTCCGCCGGCACACGCGAGGGCGCGTGTGCTCCCCATCTGCAAAGGGTAGCCGTTCGCAAGAACCTTGATTTGGTTTGGGTTTGGTTCTACAAAGATGTCGCGCCGACGGCGCTGTTCAAAGGCGCGAATCCGGCGAAATAGCATTTGACCGGAAAATTATATTGTGGAAATTTGCGGTCAGAATACAGTCAGCCAAATGAAAATTTTATCCATTATCTTTGTTTTTTTGGCGGTCGTGCTTGCAAGCTGCACACGGAATTCGACAACCGCTGTTAACAATGCATCTAGTTCTATCGTTGGAACGTGGCAATGGATTCGTGTTGACCAGCAAACAATAAAGAATCCATTTTTCATGAGATTTTATTCCAATGGCACATCCGCCACATGGCCAGCACCAAACGGATTTTCTACAACCAATGGCATTTCGCATGGCGGTTATCATTTTGAAGGAGCACTTTTGGTTATTGAGACAGGAGCTGGCAAGAATGACCCCAAAGCAAAAATAGAGATAAAGAGCGATGAAATGACAATGATCGGTGACGAAACTAATCGGTTAATTTATCATCGAATTGTTCCAGACCTTGAGCCGGGGAAATTTTTGCCGGGTCAGGTTAATCAAGGACCGCCAGAATTTTGATAGAAAACAATCGCATTATTTCCTCGCCCGTTTTGATTTCCGATAACTCACCGGCTTCGCTTCCGATTTCGTGCCGTCCAGCATGTGTTTGAGTTCCTTGATCTGGTCGCGGAGCAGCGCGGCTTTTTCAAATTTCAAATCCTCGGCGGCCTTGAGCATTTCGGTCTCGAGTTCCTGGATGGTCGAGGTGATGTCAATGTCCGTGCTGCCTTCGCGCAGGACGGCGTCGGCCTCGCGGCGGTCGGATTCGTAAGTCGCGAGGCTTTCCTCGACGGCGCGGACGACGCTGCGCGGCGTGATGTTGTGCGCGACGTTGTAGGCGATCTGCCGTTCGCGGCGATATTTGGTGACGGCGAGAAATTTCTGGATGCTTTGCGTCATCACGTCGGCGTAAAGGATCACTTCGCCGTTCAGATGGCGCGCGGCGCGGCCGGCGGTCTGGATCAAACTCGTTTCGCTGCGCAGAAAACCTTCCTTGTCCGCGTCGAGAATCGCGACGAGCGAAACTTCCGGCAAATCCAGACCTTCGCGCAAAAGATTGATTCCGACGAGCACGTCGAATTCGCCTTTGCGGAGCGAGCGCAAAATTTCCACGCGTTCGATCGCGTCAATTTCGCTGTGCAGATACTGGACGCGCACGCCGATGTCGCGCAGATAATCCGTGAGTTCCTCCGCCGTGCGCTTGGTCAAGGTCGTGACGAGCGTGCGTTCTTTTTTGTCGGCGCGCTTGCGGACTTCCTCGAGCAGATCGTCAATCTGGCCTTTGAGCGGCTTGAGCGTGATGGTCGGGTCAATCAGTCCGGTCGGGCGCACGACGAGTTCGGCGACGTGGCCTTGCGACCAGCCGAGTTCGCGCGGCGCGGGCGTGGCGCTGACGTAGATCGTCTGGTTTTGCATGGACTGAAATTCCAGAAAATTCAGCGGACGATTGTCGAGCGCGCTCGGCAGACGAAATCCGTGCTCGACCAAAACGGTTTTGCGCGATTTGTCGCCTTCATACATGCCGCCGATCTGCGGAACGGTCGCGTGCGATTCGTCAATGACGAGCAGATAATCGTCCGGCAAAAAATCGAAGAGCGTGTTCGGCTGCGAGCCGGGCGGACGGCCGGAAATGTGGCGCGAATAATTTTCGATGCCGGAGCAGACGCCCATTTCCTCCATCATTTCCAAATCGAATTCCGTGCGCTGCTTGATGCGCTGCGCTTCGAGCAATTTTCCGCTGCGTTCAAAAAGATTGATGCGGTCGCCGAGTTCCTCGCGGATGGTCAAAATCGCGTTGCGCATTTTATTTTCCGTCGTGACGAATTGTTTCGCCGGAAAAACGACGACGCCATCGAGCAATTCAATTTTGTTTCCGGTCAACGGCTCGAAGCGCGTGATGCGTTCGATTTCATCGCCGAAAAATTCCACGCGCAAGCCGTCTTCGCGTCCGGCGGGCCGGACTTCGACGGTGTCGCCGCGCACGCGAAAATTGCCGCGCTCGAACGTGATGTCGTTGCGCTCGTATTGCAGCGAAATGAGGCGCGATAAAAATTGTTCGCGCGAAATCGTGCTGCCGACGCGCATCGGAATGATCATCTCCTCGTAATCTTCCTTGCTGCCGATGCCGTAAATGCACGAGACGCTCGCGACGACAATCACGTCGCGCCGCGAAAAAAGCGAACTCATGGTCGAGAGGCGCAGCCGCTCGATCTCCTCGTTGCGGCTGGAATCTTTTTCGATGAACGTGTCGGTGCGCGGAATGTAGGCTTCGGGCTGGTAATAATCGAAGTAGCTGACGAAATATTCGACGGCGTTGTGCGGAAAAAAACTTTTGAACTCGGCGTAAAGCTGCGCGGCGAGAGTTTTGTTGTGCGAAATGACGAGCGTCGGGCTGGTTGACATTTTTGATGACGTTCGCGACGGTGAAAGTTTTTCCCGAACCCGTGACGCCGAGCAACGTCTGATGTTTCGCGCCGGAAAAAATTCCGGCGGTCAATTTTTCA